>NZ_SJPG01000001.1:2652727-3852727 GCF_007859715.1 Rubinisphaera italica | reverse complement strand
TTTTCAAGTGAGGTGTGTGAATGCATTGTTCGGGTCCAAATTGAGTCTGGTAGTCGATCGTTGATGCTGTCCATGTTTACAGAATTCCGTCCCGGAACATGCAATCCCTGCATTAAATCACTCACTCGTTAATGTCGATTCAAGTGCAACATTCATGAGTCAGTTTCAGCAATGGCGGCTTATCAAACCAGCCCTGCTGGGGTGCTCCAGTGTTTTGAAGGCAGAGCCTCGCCCGCTCTTCGGGCATTTGCGATGAAAGTCGATTCGTGGTATCACCACATGATGACTTCGTCGGTCCTTCAACAAAAGCGATCCTGCTTTGAACTGTTCCTCGAATGACTCCTGTCAATCGCGGCGAAGGTGGAGAATTCATTTCTCACACAGAAGCGTTTCGCCTGCAGAACAATCTCTCGCGTCCTGCAAGAAGTATCGAACCGGATGAGGGTCTTACGCCAATAATTTTTTCAGAGAGGCTCGACAGGCCCCGAATCGTGCCATAAATCAGGAACGTGCCACAGGTATCGATCCTGAGTTCTCCTCTTCGCGAAATGGCTCAAATTGTTGTTATTTCGCTGGACTTGTTACAATGTCCTTCAGACGATGATCAAACTCTCATGTTTAACTGGGTAGTCTGCATCGACTTTGCGGCCTGTTTCAATTATTTCGGTAATCCTTCTCTCCAGATGTCTCTGCTAATGATCAATTTGCCTGAACAAACTCTCCCTTTAGGTCACGACGAAGCCGTTCGCAAAGCCAAAACTTTAATCGAAGCCCTCAGTTGGATCCGAGAATTCCGGGATCGTCACGTGGTGATCAAACTCGGTGGCAGTGCCCTGGAAGAAGAAGAGTCCGTTCGCAGCTTTCTGACCGATGTCATCTTCATGGAAACAGTCGGCATGCGACCGATCCTGGTGCATGGCGGCGGCAAGGCGATCAGTCAGGCAGTGAAAGAAGAAGGGATTACCCCGCAGTTTGTGCGTGGTCGTCGTTATACCGATGAACGAACTCTCGAAATCGCCGCTCGTGTTCTGGCGGGAGACATTTGTGAACAACTGGTCGGGGAAATTCAGAGCCAGGGTGGCCGGGCGATTGCGTTAAACCATCTGACACAATCAGTCCTGATCGGTGAAAAACTCCAAATGAAGGATGAAGAGGGGGAACCGATCGACCTCGGAGAAGTCGGACATGTCGTCGGCATCCATCGCGATGTCCTGCTCGCGACTTGCCGCAGCGATACCATTCCGGTTCTGCCATCGATCGCTCTCGACATAGACAATCGAAAACTGAACGTCAATGCCGACACTGCAGCCGCGGCTGTCGCGAAGTTCATTCATGCCGAAAAACTGATTTTCGTCAGCGATGTCCCCGGCATTTTCCTCGATCGAAATGATCCGACCACATTACAGTCCCACCTGAACGCGACTCGCTGTCGAGAACTGATTGCCAGCGGCGTGATCGATTCCGGAATGGTCCCTAAAGTCGAAGCGGCTCTGGAAGCATTGCAGGCGGGTGTCAAAAAAGTCCACTTGGTCGATGCCCGCATTCCGCATTCGCTGATGCTGGAGATTTATTCGAATCAGGGGATTGGGACTGAAATCGTTCTCTAAGATTGCCTGTCACATCCAGCAGCATTGATTTTTGGCGTTCACCCTGCGTATAACAGTTCTTTGATGTTCAAACTTCGAAGGCCGAAGACTGGTCTTTAATTTGTACTGAATTTGTGACAAGACGCCGTGAATTTCACAGTTAATAATTAACTCAGGAGCAACTTTGATGAAAACTGTTCGTATGATGACGCTGGCTATTGCAGCCGTCGCTTTAATTTCTGCACCAGTGATGGCTGGTGAGTGGGTTTCCTTATTTAACGGGAAAGATCTTGATGGGTGGATCCAGAAAAATGGGACTGCCACTTATAGTGTCGAAGACGGAACTATTGTGGGTGTCACCAGCGATGGCAGCCCGAATTCATTCCTCTGCTCAAAGAAAGACTATGGCAACTTCGAACTCGAATTCGAAGTGAAAGTTCACAACAGTCTGAATTCCGGCGTGCAGATTCGTTCACAGACCAAAGAAACCGACAAAAAAGATACCTTTGGCCGGGTCAATGGTCCCCAGGTTGAAATCGAAGCCAGTGGCAGCAACGGAGCCGAGGCTGGTTATATATATGGTGAAGCGACTGGTCGTGGCTGGTTGACACCTCAGGATCAACTCGTTCCTCACAAAAAAATGAAAGATGGCGAGTGGAATAAATTCCGCGTCGTCGCGAATGGCCCACACATCCAGACCTGGATCAATGGTGAAATGGTCTCCGATTTGACTGACGAAGCTATTTATGAAACTCACCCCAAAGGCTTCATCGGCCTGCAGGTCCACGGCATCAAAAAGGGTGACGGCCCGTTTGATGTTGCTTGGCGTAACATTCGTATCAAAACGATTGACTAATAATCTGATCTCAATTCTGGATGAAATCGGGTGACCCAGATAGCTTTGCTATCTGGGTGGACGAAGTCCACAAGAGGTCTTCCGTTTGATGATGATCTCTGCAGAAAACTTTTATTGTCATTATGATACAAGCACGAAGCGCAAGCGAGTGAGTCTAATGACACCTCAATCAAGTGACACACTCGCTTGCGCTTCGTGCTTGTCGTTTTCATGCTTTTATCATAAGTGATTCCGTCTCATGCCTGAATCGACTGCAGATCAATACGATGGCGATGTCCTGCATGATCCTTATGTGCAGCAGGCGTTGACTCGCTATCAGTTGGGTTTGCCACGCTTGCCGACTGCGGGACGGAGTGGGGAATTACTGGGGCGAGGCACCGGAAGTTCGCTTGAATTTCAGGAGTATCGAGAGTACCTGCCGGGTGATGACCTCAGGCATGTCGACTGGAATGCTTATGCCAGAACCGATGCACTGATGGTCCGTCTGTTCCGGGAGGAGATCAGCCCACGCACAGAAATTGTGATGGATGCATCGCTCTCGATGACGACACAGAATCATGTCAAGGAAAAAGTGTCGCTGCAGTTGACCAGTCTGTTTGCTCAGCTGACCAGCCGGCTCGGTGGGCAACCTTCCATTCGGGCTTTGAATTCTGCCCATCCCCCACTCAAACTCGATTTGAATTCGCTTTCGCGAACATCTCTTATCAATTTTGATGGGACGCAATCTCTATCTGAGTTAATGGCAGAGAACGCTCTTACATTCAAACCTCAGTCCGTGCGGATCATCATCAGCGATTTTTTGTTTCCTCACGATCCGGATCAGTTGCTGAAAAGACTTTCCTCTCGTGCCAGTTCCTTGTGGCTGATTCAAGTACTGGCTGACTGGGAACGCAATCCAAAGCCAATGAGCGGGCGCCGTTTGATCGACGTCGAAAACAATCATCATGCCGATATGGTCATTTCCGCGCAGGCAATCGCGACTTATAAACAACGCCTCAATCACCTGCGGGAAAGTCTCACCGTTGCCTGCCGTCGTGCACATGCATCCTTTGTGCAACTGACTGCGGAAAAGGGATTGGAATCTCTCTGTCGGGATGAGCTGGTGGAAGCAGAGATGCTGCGAGTGAATTGATATGGCCCTGTTGAATTGTTGAATGTAATGAGAAATTCACAATGTCCATTTCATTCGACAAAAGACTTCTTAGAATGAAGAGAATCAATTCTCAGTGACTCAGCAGCTAGTTTCTGGAGGAGACTCCATTCATGACCGCATCTCAACAACACAATGATTCTCAAGCAATTGAGACAATCATCCTACAGGATGAAAACGATCAGGCTGGATTGATTCAACAGATAGAGAACTGTTCCAGTGATCTATTAGGAATCACGAAATCATCGGAGATGACAAAACGGGATCTTCCAGCTGGAGAAGCCGATTGTCAGTGGTTGCCACAGGTCAGTAATTCCTTTGCGGATTTCGTGTATCATGAACTTGGCGGACAAATGGCCTCGGTCTGGTTGCCACTTGCTGATGAAGGTTTGATAATCGCGGCTCGTGATTCCTGGTTATCAGTGCTGAAGAAATGCGAATCCTGGCAAGAAGCTCTCGTGAAGCTGAGGTGGAAAGATGTTTCTCCTCTATCCTGTCTGGCAATCGACTGGTCGAATTCTCAAACATTCCTTCCTATCCTTGAGCCACAAGAAGATCGAATATCGAGTGAGGCAACAAGACAAGTATTACAGCAGGCAGATGGCTGGTTGCCGGCTTTTTTTAATCGGAAAAGTCCAGATTTTCAAGCCGTGCTGGCTGGGCTTTATCAGTGGTACGATGCCCTGCATATGTCACATGAATTCTCCCAATCAGTCCAATACACGGGCCGTCATAAAGCAGGTGATTACTGGCATGCGATTATGCATCGTCGAGAAGGGGATTATTCAAATTCGAAATACTGGTTCAGAAATGTCGGCTCTCATCCTTTATATCCGACTTTGAAAAAAGCAGCCGAGGATCTGGCTGAACACTCTGCACTCCAATTACCAGCCTGGTCGCCGGAACAATTTGTCGATTTGTGCAGTCGGTCGGAACCGGGGAGTGATCATGAGAAATATGCACGTCGTATTCAGGCTCTGGAAATGGTCTTGTTGATGCGTCATACTTTGGACGATGCAACTTTGTAACGGAAATGAATGTGTGGGGTTCTTTCTACAGCCTGAGTAGCCTCGCCTATATGGCGATTCTGATTTGGATGCTGATCGATTGTGTTCAACGGGAACAGGATCGAGGCATCTGGATCTGGGTGATGCTATTATTGCATCCGCTCGGGCTCATCGCTTACTTTTTTGCTCGTTATCTTCCTCGTCGAGATATGCGATGGTTACATCGCTGGATGGCTCGATTTCGGACGCGCGAACTGCGTCAGTTGGAAATCGCCTCACGACAAATTGGAAATGCGTATCACTGGATCCAACTGGGGGAGAAGCAAAAGGAGTTGCACAAGTACTCCGATGCGGTGAATTCTTTTCGAGAAGCACTCTCCAAAGAAAGTGATAACCTGCAGGCGAAATGGGGACTGGCGATCAGTCTGGAAAAAACGGGACAGCCGGAGGAAGCTCTCGATCAGGTGGAAGCGATCTTTCAGACGCAACCCGATTATAAATTTGGAGATGTGTCGCTGGCCCGCGGTCGATTGTTGATGGAACTCGAACAGTGGCAGAAAGCCGAATCTCACTTGCGGACCCATGTGGACCGCTGGCGGCAGCCGGAAGGTTTGTATCGATATGCGGTTTGTCTACATCACGACCATCAGGATCAGGAAGCTCGGGAACAGATACAGTCTCTGCTAATGGATATCGAGGCCAGTCCGACATCGATTGCCCGTCAACAACGAGGCTGGAAGAGAAAGGCTCAGTATTTGCGGCGACAGCTGTCAGGATAACGGCAATCTGGTTGATGAATTCTTAATGCTTAAGTTGTGCTTGTAGGACCAATCTGACTTGATATGATATCAGGCTCACTGACTTGTATGGAGTTAACACTGATTTGTTTGCGTTGTTCTGTTGAAACAGTCAATGGACTGCGTTGCAAGTATTGAAACACCAACTAAAAGAACATTCAGACTCAGGCCTGATTGCAAGGATGCGTGAATGGATTCCGTAACCAAAGAACGGATACTTCGATATAGTGTTGCAGTTTTTAGCACAATCATTGCAACGATCCTGCGTATGGAGCTAGATCCCTGGATTGGGGATCGTGTTCCTTTCGGGACCTATCTGCTGTCGGTTCTGCTAACCGCATCCATTGCTGGCACAGGTCCTGCCATTGCCAGTCTGTTTCTGGGTATTCTGGCAGCCACAATTTATATCCTGCCACAAACACAGGGAACCTACTTTGCCGCTCCAGGCGATTTGCTGGCTCTGGGGATTTATGCGATTGTTGGAGCCGCGACCATCTCGCTGTTTTACAGCACGACGCGTCAAAACCGGGTTCGTTGCAAACAACTCGAACAGATCGAAATTCTGACAGCTGAGTTGAAAATTGCCGATCGACGTAAAGATGAATTTCTGGCTCTGCTGGCCCATGAATTACGTAATCCACTCGCTCCCATTCGTAACGGATTGCTGTTGCTCCAGCAGGAAGAAATGGACATCAAAGAGCATAAATCCGTTGTGAAAACCATGTCGCGACAACTGACTCAACTCGTCAATATCGTTGATGACCTGCTTGATGTTTCTCGCTTTGTGCATGGCAAAATTCGTTTGGAATTAAAGCATATCGATCTGCGCGATCTGGTCGAATTCGCTTTGTGCCAGGCGAAAACGGCGATGGAAGAACGTCATCATCATGTTCAGATTTTACTGCCTGCTTCCAAGGTGATCGTCAATGGGGATCGGAATCGAATTACTCAGATTATTACGAATCTGCTGACCAATTCTGCAAAATATACCCCCCGTGAAGGTCGTATTCAGGTCATTCTAGAGAAGAATGCTGATGACGCCACAATTAAAGTGGTTGATAACGGCATCGGTATTTCGAAAGAGATGCAGCAACACATTTTCGAACTCTTCACCCGTTCGGATGTTGCCGTTCAGCGAGACCAGGGTGGCCTGGGTTTAGGATTGCCCATTGCACGTCAATTTGCCTTAATGCATGGAGGTCGCCTCAATGTTGTGAGCAATGGGACTGATCAAGGTAGCCGTTTTGAATTTTCAATTCCTTTGGTGAAGGAAGTGCAGGTCAAGGGGCTAAAGATTGAATCGGATTCGAGTTCAGGGCTCTTCCCTAAACTCCCTGCTCCCGAGGAGGCTCCTGTCGAATTTTACGATCAAAAAGTGCTGATCGTCGACGATAATGTCGATGCCGCCCAGACGATGTCCAGCTTATTGTCCTTCTACAATTTTGACACGGCCATTTGTCACGATGGATTTGAAGCCTTGCGGATGGCCGAAACACAACATCCAGGTATTATCCTGCTTGACATCGGCATGCCAGGAATGGACGGTTATGAATTGGCTCGGCGATTGCGACAGGAGTATGGTGAGACTCCATTAACCATGATCGCGGTTACAGGCTGGGGAGATGAGTCCGATAAGCAAAAATCACGGGAAGCTGGGATTGATCATCATCTCGTCAAACCTGTCGATCCCGATAAACTAACCGATTTAATGCGAAAAGCATCAACCGTCAGCAAGAATGCTTAACGGAGGGATGCGAAGCCGGTTTGATTTCTTTAAGATGGGGCTGAACTCAATTCTACCCCATTTTAGACACCGGATTTCCGATGAGCAGTCAAACCCAGCCGAAACGCGTTCTTGTCAGCGTGAGCGACAAAACCGACCTCTTGCCCTTTGTTCAAAAACTTGTGGAACTCGGTTTTGAAGTTGTCTCGACGGGCGGCACCCGCAAGCATCTGCAGGACGCTGGGGTCGCAGTGATCGACATTTCAGAATACACCGAATTTCCAGAAATCATGGATGGACGTGTCAAGACTCTCCACCCACGCGTTCATGGAGGATTGCTCGGGCGACCAGATCTCGAAAGCGATGCCGCCGCAATGAGCGAACACGGCATTCAACCGTTTCAGATGGTTGTCTGTAATCTCTATCCGTTTGAAGCCACTGTCGCCAAACCAGATGTGACCGTTGCAGAGGCTATCGAAAATATCGATATCGGCGGTCCGAGTATGATTCGCTCTGCCGCCAAGAATCATAAATATCTGGGCGTTGTGACTTCCCCTTCTCAGTACAAGCAGGTCACCCAAGCCTTGAAGGACGATGTTTTCGACGAGGAATTTCGGCGAAAGCTGGCGATGCAGGCGTTTGGTAAAACTGCTGCTTACGATGCTGCGATCAATTCCTACTTTCAGAATTTGCAGGATGAAGCCGGTGAGGATTTGCCGGAAATGCTGAACCTGTCTTTCCGACAGCAGGATTCGCTCCGTTATGGTGAGAATCCTCATCAGCGAGCCGCGTTTTATGTCGAGCCGAATGCAGAAGCCTCAACCATCGCGGCTGCGAAACAGCTCAATGGAAAAGAACTTTCCTTCAATAACCTGCTCGACCTGGATGCGGCCTGGGGACTGGTGACCGAATTCGAGGAACCAGCCGTATCGATTATGAAGCATAATAATCCGTGCGGCTGTGCAATTGCCCCTGTATTGAGTGATGCTTTTGCGAATGCTTATGCAGGTGATCCTGTTTCCGCATTTGGCTCGATTGTCGGAGTGAATCGGGAGGTCGATTTGGAAACCGCAGAGAAAATGTGTGAGCCGGGGCAGTTTATCGAGGCAATTATCGCTCCTGGATATTCTGAAGATGCCTTTGAATTACTGACCACGAAACCGAAATGGCGCAAGAATGTTCGACTTATGAGCTGCCAAATTCCGACACCTTCTCAGCGACAATTGCTCGATTATCGTCGCGTCGCTGGCGGATTATTGGTGCAGGATCGCGATACTCTTCCCGAGCAGGAAGGGGAATGGAATGTGGTGACTGATCGCGAGCCAACCGAGAAAGAACTGCGTGATTTGAAATTTGCCTGGTCGGTTTGCAAGCATGTGAAGTCGAACGCGATCGTCTTTGTTAAAGATGGCATGGTGACAGGTGTTGGTGCAGGTCAGATGAGTCGTCTCGATTCCGCAGAAATTGCTGCAAAAAAATCCGAAGATCGCTGCCTAGGTGGTGTGGTTGCCTCCGATGCATTCTTTCCGTTCCGCGATGGAATCGAACAAGCCGCTCAAGCAGGAATACTCGCCGCAATTCAACCCGGCGGTTCCCGCAACGACGAAGAGGTCATTGAAGCCGCCAACAAAGCCGGAATAGCGATGATCTTTACCGGCCGCCGTCATTTTCGTCATTAAGAAAAACGAGGTGATTGGGGTTGAAGGAAGTGAGCCTCCAGAATTTAACGATCTGGGGGCTTCGCTGCGCTACGACCCCAGCCACCCAACGCGACTTCTGACACTATGGATCTCCTCTCTATATTCTGAGCTATGCTTTATGGACGAATGTGTCCGATGATGTTTTCTCAGAGGAATGAGCGGATGAAATGCAAGTCATGTGGCGGCCCGGTCCGAGTTAATGATCATGCCGGTTATGAACTTTGTCAGCATTGTGGAACGAGAAATCGTTGGGAATCGATCGAATGTTCTCTAGAGGGACTTCAGGTTCTCGATTTGCCATTAGAGTCGAATTGTCCCCGTTGCCACGAGCAACTCTCCGCTGCGACGATCGATAAATTACCGGCCAGGCATTGCACAGGATGCGAGGGAACTCTGATTTCCACCGAAGATTTCGGATTCCTGATCCGTTCTCGTCGAGCCAGCTACAAAGGGCCTGAAGAGAAACCGATCCCCCTGAATCCGCAGGAACTCTCGGAACGCTGCGATTGCCCAGACTGTCAGCAAACAATGGAATGCCATCCCTATTTCGGTCCTGGAAATGTGGTGGTCGATTCCTGCGCAGGTTGTGGTTGGATCTGGCTGGATGGAGCCGAATTCAATCGACTCGTTTCCTCTCCAGGGCTGCGAGCGAGATATTAAGTCTGCGTGATTGCCAGTTCTTACGCGATTGGACAAACCCAGGCGAGCTGGTTTTCTGCTTTACTTTTGCGTAGCAGGTGGTGCCAGTGATTTTTCCAGCTGAAGATCGAATAGAGCGGTGACGGTTGGCTTGTTGTCGCTCGATTTTTCTTCTTGCTGAAGTTCTTCTGGTTCAATGGAGATTTTCTGGGATCCCGGCAGGGGCAGTACAATGGGAGCGTGATATTCATCGGCAGGGGCATCGTCAGGAGCAGCGGTATACACTTCGTGAGTTTGATCCTTCAAAACATGCGTTCCGCCGTGTCCACACCCCCGATTGATGTAACAGGCGATTTCTCGTCCCAATTCGGGATTGGAATAGTACATTGCCCAGGCATGACGAAAGCCGACTTCAAAAGTCAGATCGATTTCCTGAACCTTATTGGCATAAGGCCCAAGTTTTCTACGGTCAAACATGGTTGTCCCTGTCGTCGACAATGCTCGTCCATATTTCGGACCGACTAACGGATAGACAATTAATGCGACGTCTTTGCGGTTGACCAGAGTCAGCATGCATCGAACCTGTGATAGGGCTCGACCGAATTTCTCGTTAGGAGTAAGCCATTCGTGATTGATGGCAGCCGCGGCGAAGATCGCACGAATTGTTCGACAGCCTCCCGAGCAGGGGGGTTTGACACAATTCAAAACTGCTCCACCACCACGATAGTGCAGGCTGGAGGCAATCACGCGGGTTCCATGACTATGGCCCATCAGGCAAATGGAAGAGGTGGCAGGCAGGCAATCGATGAGATGTGCGAGATAGATTCCATTGTGGTCTGCTCGAAAACCATTGTGAACCACACTCAGGCTCGGTAATAAAGTATCGATATCATCGCTGGGCCAGATGAAGAAAATCATGTTCAGCGGGTTGCATCGATTGGAATTTCGCAACCAGCTGTAGGTAAAACGAGCTTCGTTGAGAGCGTGATCGATGTTCACAAAACTTCCGTGCACGAACATGCAAGTTGGTGCGGTCGGGTTGAGGGAAGCCTGCATTTCACTCATCGAACCCGGACGCATCGGCCCGTTGACGGGTTTAAAGTAGCAACGGTAATTGAATGATTTTGGACAGACACCGGGAGTTTGAGGCATCGCATATGTGCTTACGACCCAATAACCTTCGCCATTCGAGCAGTTCTTGCATGCCTGAGCGAATAAGTCAGTCGCTGGCAGACTGCAGAGCAGGATTGCCAGAATGCGAATTGAAATACGCTCTAGAAGTTGAATCACGTGACTGGACTTTCTGCAAACCACCAGCAGACAATGAAAAATGGTGACCGATCAGATCAAATTTGACATTGCCCGGAAAATGATGATCGAATTCCGCTGACGAATGCGCATAGTGAGAGCGGACTGATCTCTCTAATCCACCATTTTATCGGCTATTCGTCAAACAGAATGCGGTAGGAATGGTCTAACATTGCAAGAAACAGGCCAGTTGTTCCAATTCGGCAATATTATGACAATATTTCAATGAATTCGGTCCTCCCGACTGAGAAAACTTTATCAATAAACGTTATTTTTCGTGCTTTGAAGTCAATTTAACGGGATTGCCCTGCATTCTCCGTCGTTAGATTTGAACTTTGAGTCGAGTATCGCTAAAATCACCGATCCATTTGGAACAGAGTTATTGAAACATTGGTTACGAGCTCGTAACGTATTTCGTGGAAACAGTTTATGCCGAATTCAGTCAATGCCAAAAAGGCCCTTCGTCAAAGTCAGAAGCGTCGTCTGCACAATCGTGCTCAGCGCTCTACTCTTCGTACGACTATTAAAAAAGTTCGTACTTTGGTTGAAGAAGGTAAAGTGGAAGATGCTCAGGCCGCATTTAAAGTCGCTACAAAAAAACTTGATCAAGCCGCTGCCAAGCACCTGATTCACCGCAATGCCGCTGCTCGCACAAAAAGTCGTTTGTCAAAAGTGCTCAAAGACGCGGGAGCGAAAGTCGCTTCAGGACAAAGTTCGTAACGTCAAGCCTCACAAAGAGGTTTTGTCTGAATGAAACATGAAAAGCCTGTCCAACTGGACGGGCTTTTTGCATTATTGTCACTGAAGTCTGTAAGATTGTTAATCCTGATGGACAGAGAATTCGTTAATTTGAATTCATGAAGCTTTCAGTTGATACACTTTTACAGGAGATGGAATGTCAAACCGCGCTTCCATAAACGAGCGTATCGTTGCTGGCATTATTGGAGCAACGTTTGGTGGAATTGGCTTGACCGTTCTGATTTCCATGTGGGCGATGCCATTTCACAGTTTTCATTCCCCACCTCTTTTCTTTCGCTTTTTTGCCTCATTTATCGCCCTTCCATTCGTGGCTTTGGGTGGCGCGGGATTGTTTACTCTGTTCACAGGCATTTCAACTGCCCCCAAAAGTTCAGTTGAGAAAATGCAAAATTCCATGCAAACAATGATGTCAAAGCATGTGAAAACTACCAGAACTGGTTCCTTGCGGCAGGTTTGCCCAAACTGTGGTGCTCCACGGGGTGAAGTGGAAGTTTCGCCTTCGGGCGATGTGAAGTGTCCGCATTGTAAAGCCTGGTTTAATGTGTTTGAGGAATCTCAGTGAATGAAATCAGGCTATCTACTGATCTGATCTTTCTGATTGCACGGGATTCGTGATAGACTACCATTCAGAAAATGCCACTGCAGAGAAAGTCAGGGAGGGCAAGGATGCCACTGCTGGAATGTATTGATCTGGTGAAGGACTACCCGGGCGGAAAACGAGCCGTCGACGGAGTCAGTTTTGATATCGAACGGGGCGAAATCGTCGGACTGCTTGGTCCGAATGGAGCCGGGAAATCGACCACGTTCAAAATGACCTGTGGTCTGGTCACACCAACCGAAGGCAAGGTTCTGCTCAATGGGAAAGATGTCACCCGCTGGCCGATGTATAAGCGAGCCCGACAGGGAATGGGCTATCTGCCGCAGGATGAGTCAGTCTTCGGAAAACTTTCGGTGGCCGATAATATCCGGGCCATTCTGGAATTCATGCCGCTCAGTTATCGCGAGAGAAAACATCGAACCGATGACCTGCTTGATCAGTTTGGTTTGCTCGACAAGAAAAAGCAGATCGCAGGCACCCTGTCCGGTGGAGAACGCCGCCGTCTGGAAATCGCCCGTTGTCTGGCCAGCGATCCTGAATTGATTCTACTTGATGAACCATTCACGGGGATCGATCCGGTTACCATTAATGGTATTCAGGATATCATTTACGATCTGCGGGATCGCGGCATTTCTATCTTGCTAACTGATCACCGGGAACGTGAAACGCTCACGATTACCGATCGCAGCAACGTCATTTGTGCAGGCCGGGTGCTCGTTTCGGGAGATGCCGAAACAGTGCTCCGCGATGAATTGGCTCAGCGGCTGTACTTCGGCAGCCGATTTGATGCCGATTCGATCATCGAAGAGAAGGGTAACTTCCGGGTTAAAATGCCGGAAAAAGATGCCGCTTGATAGTTGGCGGCAGGACTAGGCCATTTTCAAATGGTTTCTGCAGTCGCATGGACATCAAATGTCCTAAAAACACTGTGTTTGCTCCTACTGAAAGCTGCAGGTAATTATTGAATATGCTCTAGAAATAAAAAAATCTGGGGGCTTCGCTACGTTTCGCCCCCAGCCACCCTGTTCAAGAAATGGGGAATCAACGAACCTTCATCACTACCAGAGTACAGTCATCAGTCTGACTGGTTGTGCCGGTGAATTCCTGGAGTTGTTTGACGACCGCATCGACAATAGTTGTCGAATTCAAATCGCATCGGCCGACGATTGCTCCCAGACGGTCCATACCGAACTGAGTGTCATCGGTGCCGAAGGCTTCTATGATTCCATCGGTGTAAAGTACAACTCGATCACCGGAAGAGAGTTTTACGGTTGCGTCATCGTAAGTGATCTCTGTACTGATCCCCAGCGGAATTCGGCCTGCTCGATTGAGTGTGGAAACTGGTGATGCTCCACAACGTCGATGAATTGGCGGGTTGTGGCCAGCTGAGGCGTATGCCAGTGATTTATCCTGCGGATTGTAAATGGCGTAAAAGGCAGTCACGAAAATGCCACTTCTGGTCGTAAAATTCTGGCAGAGATGCTTGTTGATATGTGTCATAAACTGACTGGGCAACTCCTGCGACCCGGTATAGGTATGAGCGATCGTGTGCATAATCGCCATCACGACCGCTGCCGGTGTACCGTGACCACTCACATCGGCAATGAAGATTCCGAGCCGACCATCTTGGAGCGGGAAGAAATCGTAATAGTCTCCACCTGCTCTTGCAGATGGTTCATAATAGGTGGCCAGTTCAAGATTCGGGATTTCTGGCAAAGTCTCCGGCAGCAGATCGCGCTGAATTTGGCCAACGGTTTTCAGTTCCCGATCAACTTCCTGATAGGCACTCTCCAGTTCGCGAGCCTTAATGAGGTTCTGGACAGCCTTGCCAAACAGATTTCCCAGCCACACCAGTGCGGAAAGATCTTCCTCTTGAAACCCACTGCCTTCTTCTTTCAATCCGACAATCATTTGAGTGGCATCCCCTTTGTCGAACAAAGGGATAACGCGGAGTGAGTTCATATTCCCAATGAGATCGCGTTCGCTTTCATTGAGTTCATCAGTCAGATTATTGATAATCGTTGGTTCGCCGTTGAGACACAGGTTTTTCAGCAGACCGTCGCCCAGAGGCTGAAAACTGTCCAAATCTCCCCATGGGAGAACTGGTTTGTCCCAGTTGCCCATGCTGGCATAAAGAACCTCATCCGAATTCATATCCGGCCGAGCCAGTGCGATGACTCGGTCGACCGGATAAAACTGTCGAATTCGCTGGACGTATTCCCGAACAATATCAGCTGGATCGGAATACTTGCTGATTTCCCGCATCATATCGGTCACATCTTCCAGACGGGAAGCAGACAGAGTCGCGGAGAAGGGGAGTGTGTTTTCTTCAATTGGCATTACGAAATCCCATTTATTGTGAGCAGTTTACTTTCCTTTTCCTGGGGGGAGAAGGTGGCCGAAGGCCGGATGAGGGGAAGACTTCGACGTTCTTTTTGAATAAACCTCGATTTCTCCCTCACCCTAACCCTCTCCCTGAGGGAGAGGGGACTGTTAATTTCCTTCTGGAGTTACTCGTCTTAAATCAAAGGCTGCCATCTGACGATGATCGCGTACATAGACGATGCCGTCGGCTAATGCCTGAGGGTTCCAGACTTTACTGGAGTCAGGCAGGACCATCATTGAAGTGAGCTCGCGGAACTCGGTTGGGTTCGGTTCAATCAGATGCAGATTGCCGTCCTCGGCCATGACAACAATTGTACCGTCGGCATAGACAAGTTGACCGTGTCCGAAGCGGCCGGCTTTCCATTGTTTCTTGCCGGTCAACGGCTCGATGCACATCATGATGCCTTCATCGAGTCCGTAAATGTAACCTTCCCGGTAAATGACACTGGTAAATTTACTGCGGAGAGTGCGTTCTTCGTGCCAGACCTTTTCGACGGTCCATGAGTTCTTCTCAATTCCTTCAGCGTTGGTATCAACTGACTTCTGCACATCGACCACTGCACTTCCCATCGCGTAGCTGGCAGAAATGAAAATGTGATGTCCATCATCGAGCAGGACCGGCTGAGCCGAGTTCACGCCAGCTACGTTTTCAAAGGGGTAGTGCCAGAGGGTTTCTCCGGTTTCGATATTGCAGGAACGCAAACCTTTGCCCTCAAATATAATTAATTGCTCGACATCGTGAATGTTCATCATGATGGGAGAACTATAACCACAATGATTGGTTTTATTATCCTCGGTATATTTGGATAAACCTGCCGCCTGCCAGATCGTTTTTCCTGTTTCGGGATCGAGGGCAATTAAGCCGTCCCCATCAGGTCCACCTGGGTTGAAGATGATATGATTTTCCAGAACGAGTGGACTGGATGATTGTCCCCAGATGACATTCGGGATATTGAGATCGTCGAGCAGATTACGCGACCAGATCACTTTTCCAGTGAAAAAATCAAGACACAGGGCTTCTCCTGCAGCTCCGGCGATAAACACACGTCCTTCGGAAATTGTTGGTGTTGTACGCGGCCCCAGTCCTCCCATCGCTTCGTAAAATCGAGCAGGGTAGGAGTGAATCCACTTGAGTTGACCGGTGGTCGCGTTGTAGCAGGTCACCGCTTCCTGATTTTCTCGTTGTTCGAGAGTAATCACAGAATTGCCAACAACAGCCATCGAGGCATAACCTGCGCCGACATCGGTTCTCCAGAGTTCTTGCGGAGGATTCGCCTGCCAGTCTTTGTTTAAGGGAGGACTGACAAGGATGCCATCAAAATTTCTTCCACGATAGGCGGGGAAATTTGTGGGGGATTCTTCATAAACTCCGACTTCTTCCTGAACAGGACTCGCATGAGCCTGCTGGAGTATTGGAGGCGGTTCCCAGCGATAGACGAAATTCATTTTCATATCGCCGTCGAATTCGACTCTACGTATGGAAGCCGCCCAGCCGAAACCTATCAGAAGCAAGGGGATCATAATTGTCAAAACGGTTCGTCGTGAAAAAAATGAGAGGAAACTGAACCAGAATGCGAGTATCAATCCTAGAAGTGAAGACATGGAGAACGAGATCAGGTTCACCAGGGCATCGCCCTGAATGGGATCGTAGATGAATTGAGCCCAGACCAACCCCAAACCGAGCAGGACAGTGGCAAAAATCGGTAAGAACGAAGAGCGATACCACTTCCGCTTTTGTGATACTTGAGCTTTCGACTCGGAATCCGTGTTTGCAATGGATTCAGGAGGATACGATGATTGTTGATCAGGGATTTCGTTCATGCATGGAGTTCACAATAAGAAATGGGTTGTTTTGATTCATATTAGACAGCTGATTGTACCCCGGAAACCCCATTTGCGTTGTGCAAGAGTGAGAACCTCTCGAATTTTTCATCGCATCAATAAGATCTGATGGCTATCAGTAGTTCACAAAATCTGCTAAACGTGCCTCATGTTGGTCGGAACCGATTGGTCATGAATAAAATGTGTCATGTGGCCATATTTTCCATTCGACTTGAAACTGCAGAATAATCAGGGAGAATACATTTTTGATCTCTGGCACATTCATCATTCCATAGGAACCGCTGTTGTGAAATTAAGTCATCTGCGAGAAGCGGTTCTGCCTCGATATCGGCGGAAATATCCCATCTATGGGCCAGTCGAGGCAGAAAAACTGAGGATCGCATCGCGATTTAATGCCGAGTTGATGGATGTAATTCGCCCCTTTGTTCAACCGGGAATACGGACATCGGAGCTCAATGAAATCGCTCATCGTTACACCGTGGAACATGGGCATCAGCCGGCCTGCCTGGGCTACCGAGGATATCCCAAAACGATTTGCACAAGCGTGAACGACGTTGTCTGTCACGGTATTCCTGATGAGACCGTTCTCAAAGAAGGAGATATCATCAATGTCGACATGACAACGATTGTCGATGGCTGGTATGGGGATCAGTCGGAAACATTTTTAGTAGGACAGGTGAGCGACGAAGCACGTGCGGTCACCCAGGTTGCTTTTGATTCTTTGTTTGTGGGCATTCGAGCTATCAAACCTTATGGCATGGTTTACGATATCGCCAAAGCGATTACTCGCTATGCACAGGGGCGTGGATATGGTGTCGTCAGGAATTATCAGGGACATGGGATCGGCCAGAAGTTTCATCAGGAACCGGGCATTCCCCATTTCCCACATGAATCGACAAAGAAAAGTATCATTGTTCCAGGCTGCTGTTTTACGATCGAGCCAATGATCAATACTGGTCAACCAGAAACGATTGTCGAAAGTGATGGCTGGACGGTGCGAACGAAAGATCATTCGTTGTCGGCTCAATTTGAACATCAGATTCTGATGACCGAAGAAGGACCGGAAATTTTGACACTGACGAAAAATGGTCCCCAGGAGGGACATCGTTTTGTGTAGTGCACTGTTTGCTTCCGATTTGAGATAAATCCAATAAGCTGCCAGGCAGCGTTAGAACTAAAAGTCATTATGATTGAACATGTTGAAGTTGGAGGAGTCACCTTACACCTTTCTCAGCCGGATACGACGGAAAGTCCGTGGATTGGACAGGGAGAAGTTCTCAAGCAAATTCTTGCCTGCTGGCTTGTGGTCGACAAGCTGGACCAGCCTTTAGCACCACGTCTTGTGGGAACGCCAGGAATAGGAAAAACGACATTGGCGATGGCGGCGGCCCGGGAGCGTCAGCAGTCCGTTTACATTTATCAATGCACGTCGGATACCCGGCCTGAAGATTTGCTCGTCACTCCAGTACTGGGTGAAAAAGGGACCATTCAGTATCATGCCTCGCAACTGGTCACGGCGATGCTGACGGGGGGGATTTGTGTGCTCGACGAAGGGAACCGCATGAACGAGAAGTCGTGGGCTTCGCTGGCACCGCTGCTCGATCATCGTCGGTATGTCGAGTCGATTGTAGCCGGAATTACAATCGAGGCTCATGCCGATTTCCGCTGTGCAGTCACCATGAACGATGATGAATCAACCTTTGAAATACCGGACTACATTTTAAGTCGTCTGCAGCCGACGTTACAGCTGTCGTATCCAAATCGAGATGATGAGATGGCGATTCTCAAATATCATCTTCCGTTTGCCGATGACGAACTCCTCGATCTGACGGTTGAGTTCTTGCAAAAATCCCATCAACTCAAACTCGATTTCTCCACCCGCGATGGATTGAATCTGTTGCGATATGCTCTCAAGCGAATTGCTCAGGATCCGAAACACCCGCTGGCAAAAGAGGTCGCCTGGAGAGAATCGCTGGAACGCTGCCTGGGAGATGATGCCCACGATTTGCAATCGCTGGCCGATAAAAAGAATCAGGCTCTCGGGGGAAGTTCACTGCCAATGGGACTGGGCGATTTCTTTTTTGATCCTAACGATCCCCTGCATCCCGATTACGACGATGAAGAAGATGATGATGACTATGAGGAAGATGACGAAGACTAAGAACGCCGAGCATTAGCGTTTGAGTTTTCGTTGTTCCAAAGAGGCACCTTGTGAACTGCTTGAAAATCATCTGGCCAGGCACGCAATAGTGTGCATTTGCTTCCTTCTTGTCGTATTATTGGGTCCAAGTTCGTATGGAATTGCGTGGGAATCGCTTTTACGGTTTGCCCTGACTCGGTTTGCCCGTAAAATAATGAAAAGTCTGAATCTGACAGGTGCTTGCCAAGACGAGCAATTTAACCATCAAAGAGGACTTAGAGGACACTTCAGCGCGTCATGTGAATCTTCCCCCGAACTTTCCTCCATCTGCCTGCCTGAATATCGTGACAACATCTGCACCAACATCGTTTTCAACCGAATTGCCCATGGCATTCGATTTTTCGTTTCCGACACGCGTGGTTTTTGGCTCGGGATCTTTGAATCAGCTGGGGGGACTTGTCCGGGATTATCAGGGCTCTCATGTATTTTTGATTACAGATCAGGGATTGGCTGCAGCGGGGCATGAACAACGGGCACTGGAATCCCTGAAAGAAGCCGGTATTTCCTGGACGCTTTTCGATGGAGTCACGCCAAACCCCACCACAGAGGATGTTCAGCGAGCGATCGAATCGATCAATGGTCAGACGATTGATTTTATTGTTGGACTCGGCGGTGGAAGCAGTATGGATTGCGCCAAGGGAGTCAATTTCCTGCTGACAAACGGCGGTCGGATGGAAGATTATTGGGGTGTGGGCAAAGCAACCAGGCCAATGCTTCCCTTCATTGCCATTCCAACAACAGCGGGAACGGGAAGTGAAGCTCAATCCTTCGCATTGATCGCCAATCCTGAGACACATATGAAAATGGCTTGCGGCGACAAAAAAGCAGCAGCCAGAGTTGCGATACTCGATCCCGACCTCACTTTGACGATGCCCAAGAAAGTCGCTGCGGTGACCGCTGTCGATGCGCTGAGTCATGCGGTGGAAACCTATGTCACCAAAAAGCGAACATTCGTTTCCCGGATGTTTTCGCTGGAAGGCTGGAAATTATTGACGCAAGCTTTTCCAGTGATGTTCAAGAATTCCGCAGATTTGCAGGCTCGGGAGCAAATGTTACTGGGAGCCCACTGGGCTGGAGCAGCGATTGAACAATCGATGCTCGGAGCGGCTCACGCATTGGCGAATCCTTTGACTGCTCATTTCAATACCATTCACGGAATTGCTGTTGGTGTCATGCTTCCTCATGTGATTCGCTTCAATGCAGAAGTCGTCCCTCAGTTATATGGGGAGCTGGCCGAAGCGATTGGCCTGTGTGCCGAAGATGATCCTGAAGCGGGAGAACGCGTTGCCGAATATGTGCGGCATCTGGTTGAACTGACTGGATTGCCTGTCACCTTGAAAGATGCAGGAGTCGAACGGAGCAAGATCGCTGTGATGGCTCCTGAAGCCGCAAAGCAATGGACCGGAACATTTAATCCTCGCCCCGTCGATGCCGAGAATTTACAGGAGTTGTACGAATGCGCGTGGAACTGAAATCACTGTTAAGATTCACCTGTATGGTGATTGTGACTTTAATGTTTTCCCATTTGTCTTTGGCACAATCCCCCGATCAAACGGGAGACTGGGCCAGTTTTCGTAATGGGAACTCTCTGCACGGAGTCGCCACTTCTTCATTACCCGATAAGCTTACACAACTTTGGACCTACGATTCCAAAGATGGCATCCCGGGGACTCCTGCCATTGTCGATGGACATGTTTATTGCGGATTGCTCGATGGTTATGTCGTTTGCCTGAAACTGAAAACTGGCGAAGATGTCTGGAAGTATCGTTCGATTGAAGATGTCGATCCGAAGTCGTTTGCTCCTGGTTTCAAAGCGGCTCCTCTGGTGACTGAGTCAAGCGTTTTTATTGGCGATGAAGAAGGCATCTTTCATTGTCTGGATCGCAAAACCGGCAAGAAGAAATGGACTCATGAAACGTTTGGCGAAATCGTCAGCTCGGCTTCCATTATCGATGACCGCATCATTTTTGGATCTTACGATAACTCTCTGTATTGTCTTAAAGCGGAGACGGGCGAGGAACTCTGGAAGTTTGAAACCGAAGGGTATGTGAACTGCACCCCGGCTATCATCAACGGCTTTACGTTCGTAACAGGTTGCGACGAACAGCTGCGTGTGATTGATGTGGTCACCGGCGAGCAGGTGAAAATTATGCCGCTCAATACCTATTTAATTGCCTCACCCGCCATCATGGGCGACACGTTATACGTTGGCACGTATGCCAGCGAAGTGATTGCAGTCAACTGGAAAAACCTGACAACCGAATGGGCGTATCGAGCAGCGGTGGGCGAATTCCCGTATCACTCCTCAGCGGCACTCACGAAAGAACTCGTGGTTGTCGGCGGGCGCGACAAGGTTGTGCATGCCATCAATCGATTAAATGGGGAAGAAGTCTGGACATTTGCAACACGCGGAAAAGTCGACAGCTCACCGGTAGTTGTTGGAGAGCGGGTTTTTGTCGGTAGTGATGATGGTTACATTTATGGACTGGAGTTGAATACAGGAAAAGAACTCTGGAAAGAACGCATCGGCCGAAAAGTTCCAGGCTCCCCAGCTGTCGGGGAACAGGTTCTGGTGATTGGTTCAGCAGAAACCAATGGTAAATTATTTGCCTTCGGACAAGCTCCATAGGATGAATTCATCAGATTGAAGGTCAGTCACGACAACAAGGTCAGTCACGACAACAAAGTGCATTAAAGTTATTGGATTCCCAAAACAAAGCCCAGACAGGGCACGAAAGAGTAATTGAACATGGCTACGGAACTTCCACTGACGGAAAAGAAACAGACAGAAGTCGGCAGCTACTTCATCAGTAACTACCCGGCTTATTCAGTCTGGAACAAGCAGGATATCCCCAGCGCGAAAGAAGCTTTGAACAGCGAGCCGGATGTTTCTGTTCCATTTGGAATTTATACTCACATTCCCTTCTGCCGCAAACGCTGCAAGTTTTGTTATTTCCGGGTCTATATTCAGCAGAATGCTAAGACAATTCAGCGTTATGTACAGGCGGTCGATGATGAACTGAGCATGCTTGCAAAGCTTCCCGCTGTGAAAGGACGCCGTGTTGAATTTGCTTACTTTGGTGGAGGCACACCTTCGTATCTCAGCTCGAAACAACTACTGCAGCTACGGGATCGTCTCAGTCAATCGGTCTCCTGGGAGACGGCTCAGGAAGTAACGTTTGAATGTGAACCGGGCACGCTTAATCTTGAGAAAGTCAAAACACTCAAAGAAATCGGGATCACACGAGTTTCTCTCGGCGTGGAAAGCTTCAACGATGAAATCCTGGAAACAAACGGTCGGGCGCATTTAACCGATTCGATCGAAAAGGCTTACGGCTGGATTCAGGATGTCGGTTTTCCGCAGGTGAATATCGATCTGATTGCCGGAATGATTGGCGAGACCGATGAGAACTGGCATCGCAATCTCGACAAGGCTCTCGAAATGGGAGCCGATAACATTACGATTTATCAGATGGAACTTCCTTTTAATACGATCATTTCACAGGAAATGAAGGAGACCGGAAAAACATCACCTGTTGCGGATTGGCCAACAAAACGACGCTGGGTCAGTGAAGCAATCGACCGCCTGCAGGCAGCCGGCTATCACGTTGCATCTGGTCAGGAATTTGTGAAAGATCCGGAAAAAGATCGCTTCCTGTATCGCGATCACTTGTTCCGCGGTCACGATATTTTGCCACTTGGTGTTTCTTCGTTCGGACATATCCAGGGCGTCCATTATCAGAATAACGATCAACTCGAAGAGTACATCAGCATTGTGGAATCTGGCGAACTGCCGATTAACCGGGCGTATGTGCCGACGCCTCAACAGCAGTTGATCCGAGAGTTTATTCTAAGGCTCAAAGAAGGTGTCGTCGAAACGGATTCGCTGGATGAAAAATATGGCGTCAAAACAATCGACGAGTTTGCAGAAGCCTTGAAAAATCAGGAAGAAGCCGGCTATCTGGAAGTTCATGGCACAAAGGTCCAGGTCACTCGAAAAGGTTTGCTGCAGATTGACAGTTTGCTACCTGAGTACTTCGAAGAAGAATATCGACGGATTCGATATACCTAAAACAGACTCTTGAATCGCTATAATCGGCAGGTTCGTTACAACAGAATTACCTGTTTCGAACCTGATCGATGAGTCCATCATCGCGATTTTTTCAGTGATCTCATCGGGTCGAGTTGATACATTCAATCTCCGAATAGTCCCGTCTCCCACTGGGAGAGGGTTAGGGGAATCGAGGTGAACTTAACATGAACATCGAAGGAATCCCCTCATCCAGCCTTCGGCCTTCTCCCTAAGGAGAAAGGAAGATGACCGCTGCCCAAGGAGAAGGAACGTCTTGGGCTGTTAATTTCTGTAACGAAATATTCCCACATTCCTGAACCCTATTTGCTCAAAAAATCGCCGTGAATGCACTCAAGGAATTACAATCTCTGCTCGAATTATTTCCGGACAATCCTCCGCTGCTCGAATCTGCAGAGCATGTCGCCGGATCGACCACTCCCGAACCGTATAAAAGTATGCTCGTGCACGATCATCATATGACGGTGACGATGGAAAACTATCACAAATCGACCGTCGAGGTACAGGTGCTCGATCGTAATCCCGATGAATTCAATTACGGACGAAAAATCCTGCTGCTCAAAGAAGGAACTGATGAAGTCGTTCAGTTCGGCATTGTTCGCTTCAACTTCGAATACGTCACTGATGACGTGAAGCAGGAAATTATCGATGAGAATATTCCCCTCGGCCGCGTTTTGATCACTCATAATGTGCTGCGTCACATCGACCTGGGAGCAATTCTTAAAGTCAAATGCGGCCCAACTCTGGCAAAACACTTCAATTGTGAAGTGGGCACAGAGACTTACGGTCGACTCGCCACCATCTTCTGCAACAATCGCCCAGCGGTCGATCTCCTCGAAATTTCCTCGCCGCTTTCGTGAAAGAGAATAACGAAGTATATGATACTTTAGAGTTCATTCCTTCTCTTTGCATAACACCACGGCCATCACTTCGTTCTGGGATGTGCCACCTGCTCAGCATTCAAAATGGTTCTGTATCGATTATTACGGTTAAGCCGACCTGAAGAATGCCAGTCTCTGCGGATCACTTCTGCATGATGCCTTTTTTCAACATAGAGTTTACTGAGTGAATGCGCCACTAATGGCGTTACATTCAGGTTTCCGTATTGAAAATGTGTGCCGCCGAAGGAGTCGGTTATGTTAGCCGAGGATATCTCAGGATCAACGAACTCAGCCCCATCTGTTACGCAAATGCGGACAGCATCTGTTGATGTCGATTCGCTGATTGTCGGGCGGGCCATCAAATCGCCTTTGCACGACCAGCATGGAGTGTTGCTGCTTTCAGAAGGCGCGATTATCACTGAAGTTTTCAAGCAGAAACTTCGGGATCGGGATATCAAAACGATTGAGGTGCATACCGAAGATGCCAATATCATTTCGACAACGCATGTCGTTCAGAACCTGACACGTGCCCAAGGGCATTCCTCGCACCATGAGGGCATTGATTCACAACTACAAAAAACAATCGATGATGGATTGCAGTTTGTGACCAATGAAGGGCCGGCTTCGAGAGATTCTGTTCGGTGGCACGGCAAGGTTGGTTATGAGCAATCGACTCGAGAGGTGATCGACACGAAAGGGAAGGAGCAATGCGAGGTGCTTGACCAGTTGATGCATTCTTCGCTATCAGCCGAAAGTATTGATGGTTTTCAATTGAGTCGGACTGTCTCAGCTTCCTTATCAAGTCTGCGAGACGATTTTGATTGTGTCAATGCGTCTGCTCTTCATTTATCAGAAGATGCCAGTCTGGCTCGTCATTGCTATCGAATGTCGGTCCTGAGCATGAGTATCGGTATTGAAATGGGGCTTAACGAAGAAAATGTCTGCCGAATTGGTGTGGCTGGTTTACTCCACGACTGGGGAATGTTGAAAGTTCCGGAACATATTCGCAATCCTCAACGGCCGCTGACCTATTCCGAGAAATTGGAATGTCAAAAACACGTAATGTATTCGGTCGATTTGCTTCAGAAAGTTCAGGGGTTGCCAACTTTGGTCGCGCTGGTCTCTTATCAGGTCCATGAGCAAATGAATGGAACCGGTTATCCGCGTGGTCGCCGAGGTTCCAATATTCATCTCTTTGCCCGGATTTTAAATCTGGCCCACCACTATGTGGAAATGACAACCAAACTTCCCTACCAGGATGCAATTGCTCCTTACGATGCAATGCTCAAGCTGTTCGCAGGAGCCAAACAGGGATTGTTTGATCCGTCAGTGCTCCGGGCGATGTTACGAGCTCAGTCTCTGTTTCCTGTCGGAAGTCTGGTGATGTTGTCGACCGGTCGCATGGCACGTGTCTTGCGAGCCAATGGCGATCACTACACCGAACCTGTTGTGCAAGTCATTCAGGACGAACAAGGTCAGACACTGCTGCCGGATTCAGAGAAAAGCGTGATTATTAACATGTCTGAAGATAACTGTTATGTCACACGCGCCTTACCGATTTTGCATGGACCAGAACCAATTCCGGCACCACACTTCCTCAAAAACCCAAACTCATTGAAAAAATTACAAAAGCAGGAAGCTTGAGTTTGGTTCCTGTGAGAAAGTTGCAGGAAACGGTCAGAGATGAAATCATCTTGCCTCATTCACGGGGGATATGTTAAATAGCCGGGTGGTTGTGAACTGATCGCAGCCAGGTAACGTCTTGATGCATTCCAGGAGGGAATGACAATGGGCAGAGATCAGTCAGTGTAAACGTTTACCAGGGATGGTTCGTTGTCCAAAATACTCCATATTTCCAATAAGGATGCTGGCGAAAATCACGTCAGTAATGGAAGTGTCTGGACATATTTCACCTGGTGTTTACCGGTGGGCCTGCTGGCCTGTGCCTGGTTGAGCCTCTCTTATGATATTCCTGTGTCCCGCTTTTTTCAAAGTGGTCAGATTCCCGGTTTCCTGCGTGAAATTGTGGAAAATACGGAACCGTTCGGGCACGGAATCGGCGTTGTGATTTTAATGATGACATGCGCCATTGTGCATCGCGAGCGATCTGGAAGCTATGTTTATGCTGGTGCAATCGCATTGGGAGCCGGCCTGTGTACGAACGTACTTAAGTTTGGCATCGGTCGCTCGCGCCCGCGTGATCTCGATCTGGCAAACTTGAATCTGTCAGAAACATTTTCCGGTTGGTTTCCCTACTTGAACGGTGTTACGACCAGTCAAAGTTTTCCTTCGGGGCATACCACCGTTGCCTGGGCATTAGCGGCTGTTTTTTGCCATTTGCATCCCCATGCTCGGATGTATTTCATTGGGCTGGCGATGTTTGTCGGCTACGGACGCGTTCAGTGCAGTGCTCATTTCCCAAGTGATGTTCTTGTGGGGGCAGCGCTGGGTTGGACTGTCGCATCAGTTGCCGTACGGAGACTTCCCGTCGCATTTGAAAATCATAACCAAAAAAAGACTTCAAATATTACAACTCAAAATTCTCCTCAGGCACAAGCGGCCTGATCATAATTTCAACTTGCCAACACGCCCTTCTTATCTCGGGAAGCGATCTATATCATGTCTGCAAATCAATCCTCGCTGCTTAGCATTTCAGTTGTTGTTCCGATTCACAATGAAGAAGAAAACATTCCGATTCTTCATCAGCAGTTGCACGGCGAACTGTGTGAGACCGGTCGCGAATACGAACTCATCTTTGTCGATGATGGTTCGACCGATTCGAGTCTACAGAAGTTGAGCGAGTTGTCGCAGAAAGATGAGCACGTTGTTGTGGTTCAGTTTCGTCGAAATTATGGACAAACTCCTGCGATGCAGGCCGGGATTGATTACGCGTCCAATGATGTCGTGATCACAATGGATGGCGATTTGCAGAACGATCCAACTGATATCCCCATGATGATTGAGAAAATCGAAGAGGGATACGACCTTGTGCATGGCTGGCGAAAAAATCGGCAGGATGCGTTTATTAATCGAAAATTGCCATCCAAAATCGCCAATCACATTATCTCAAAAACAACCGGTTTTCCGATTCACGACCTCGGCTGCACACTCAAAGCGATTCGTCGCGAGATTGCACAGGAACTCGAGCTCTATGGTGAAATGCACCGCTTCATTCCGATTCTGGCTCATCGTCGCGGAGCCAAGTGTGTTGAAGTCGTGACCAAACATCACGCTCGTCGTTTCGGACAAACCAAATACGGCATCGGCCGAACGACTCGCGTTGTGCTCGATTTGATTACCGTCAACTTTCTGCTCAAATATTTCGATAGTCCGATGAAACTGTTCGGGAAAGCCGGGATGTGGTGCTTTGGAATTGCCGTACTTTCTGGATTGGCGACCGTCGGTATGAAAGTCTTCGGCAATGTCGATATGACTGGCAATCCTCTGCTGCTACAGACAGTGCTTTCCATTATGGTCAGCCTGCAGTTCCTGAGCCTGGGAATTATCGGCGAAATCTGCACGCGATTGTATTACAGCAATTCGCAGAATCGACATTATTCCGTTCGTCAGGTCCTCCGTCAGCACAACAACGGACCGGCTACTTTGCCGGCTCGTGCTGCTTAAGCATTCACAATGATCAGTCGATGCAGGTCAAAAAAATATCAGGCCTGCATCGATTTCAAAGTAGAATGAATTGCGAGAAATGATGAAGCGATGTCAGAAACATTTCAAATGCTTTTTGATGCTCATCAGCTTGTCCAGTTTCTTGAATCCTCAACGTGCATTCGGTTTTGGAAAACTCTTCTCGGTCAGAGTTGCGGTTGATGAGTCGGATGGTGATCATCAAAAAAAAGAAAAACCGCATTCTCATCATCACCATCATGGTTGCGAATGCTCTGAGTGCTGTGACGATGATGACGATGGCTTCTTCTCCCAATTATTTACCGCAGGGATCACTTCCCCGTGGTGGGGACCACCAATTGCTTTGGCAGATAACTCTGCAGAGTCCGGCAAATTTCTCTCTACTCCCTACGAGAATAGCCATCATGGCCTGATGGATATTGAGCCTTTCGGGCAACTCGATTCTCAGGATGTACAGTTCCGATTTCTTGCCGACTACGGCTCGGATTTTTCAGGCTTAACGCGAATTGGCGGTCAGTTCGAAGTCGATACCGCCTCCCGCCTCGGCTTTGAAACTTCCTGGAATCAGTTTCAGGAAGACCTGGGCACCACGACCGATGAACTGTGGCTCGGAGATGCGAACATTACATGGCGATTCGCTCAAAATGAAGCGATGCAATTTCATACCGGCGTCGGACTGAACTGGTTGAATGCTGCCACAAACACCGATACCGGTTTTAACTTCACTTACGGTTTCGACCTCTTCCCGATCAAACCCTGGGTCTTTCGAGGCACGATGGATTTGGGCCGCATTGGCGATACAAGTCGAGTCCACTTCCGTGGAGATGTCGGTCTCGTCTGGAAGCATTTTGAAATCTTCACCGGCTATAATCTTGAACGAATCAGTAATGTGAATCTGCAGGGTGTCTCTGCTGGCATTCAGTTTCGGTTTTGAATAACTATGTAACAGCTATTTCAACAGCTGGCAAAATCGTTCGTAAGCGGTTTGCCATTCTGAGGAGTTCTGTGGTTCAAAACGTCGGGATTCTGTTGATTGGCGGACAATCTTTCGAATCTCACTGAGCGATTCAACTTCGCCAGCCGTGCGGGCCTGAATGAGCAGGTTCCCCATGACGGTTGCTTCGACAGGGCCAGTAATTACGGGGACTCCACAGGCGTTAGCAGTGAATTGATTGAGCAGATCGCTATTGGAACCCCCGCCGACAATGTGAATCACTTCGACCGTTTCGCCAGTCAGTTCCTGAATTCCTTCCAGAACATTGCGATACTTCAGTGCGAGACTTTCCAGAGCACAGCGGACGAGTTGTCCGGGAGTTTCGGGAACGGGTTGTGAATGATCTTTACACCACTGTTGCAATGCGACGGTCATATCATCGGGATGTAGAAACGGATGATCGTTCGGGTCAACCAGCGATCGGAACGGTTCGGCTTCCTCGGCCAGCATCGTCAGTTCGGCGTAGTCGTAAACTCGGCCTTGTTTTTCATAGGCACGTTTACAACCCTGAACGAGCCACAGACCCATCACATTTTTGAGGAGCCGATAGGTTCCGTCGACACCCCCTTCATTGGTGACGTTCATCTTCAGAGCCGCATCGGTCAGAATGGCATCCTGTACTTCAACACCAATCAGCGACCAGGTTCCCGAACTGATATAAGCCCAGTTCGCTTTGCCTGTATGTTCGGTCGGCACGGCAGCCACTGCGGCAGCGGTATCGTGAGTTGGCGGGGTAACAATCGGGATTTTTCCGAGCCCCGTCTCCTTCATGATGCAGTCTCTAAGAGTCCCGAGTTGAGTTCCCGGTGTGACCACTTCTGGGAAAATCTCAGTCGGCAATTCAAATTTATTCAACATGTCGTAGGCCCAGTTGTTTTCCGTCGGGTGAAAACATTGGGAGGTTGTCGCATTTGTAAATTCAACGACTCGGCTACCACATAAGAGCCAGTGAAAGTAATCGGGAATCATCAGGAATTTGTCGACGATCGCGAGCACATCCGGATGTTCTTTCTGCATCGCGAGAAGCTGATACAGCGAGTTGATTTCCATGAACTGCAAGCCAGACTGAGCAAATATCTCGGCTTTGGGAACGCGAGAAAAGGCAACATTCATCATGCCTTCGTTGCGAGTATCGCGATAATTATAGGGGATACCCAGGACTTCGTTTGTTTTGGAGAGCAGGACATAATCGACTCCCCAGGTATCGACACCGACCGAGACAATCGAATCGCCATAACGCTCAGCTGCTTTAGTCAGGCCGATCAGAATTTCTTTCCACAAGCCGACGAGGTTCCAGCGTAATGTTCCGGCTATGTTTGTCGGGCCATTGGCAAAGCGATGCAGTTCATCCAACTGCAATCGCGTTCCATCAAATCGGCCAGCCATCACGCGACCACTCTCGGCTCCCAGGTCGATTCCCAGATAAACTCGTTCACTCATCGTCAGTTATTTCTATTGCGGTTAAAAATGCGTTCATCAATTGATCAACATACATTATCGAATCAGGAAAGGCGAGCCGAGCCAGTCATGACTCGGGTGGAAGTGGTATCCTTTCCTTCTCCTTGGGGAGAAGGTGGCCGAAGGCCGGATGAGGGGATCACTTCGACGTTCAATAAGTTTCCAACTCCAATGCCCTCACCCTAACCCTATCCCAGGGGGAGAGGGGACTCGTCTTAACAAATTATTTCTTATCCGGATCGATTCCCAGTTCCGCCAGCAGAATTTTTAAGTCTTCCCAGACGAGTTTCTTCGCAGGAGGATTTCGCAGTAGATAGGACGGATGATACGTGCAGAGCACGCGGGCACGTCCTCGTTCAAACAACTCCCCTCGCATACGACCGATCGGCGTTTTTGTATTCAGGACATTCTGAGCGGCGATTGTTCCCCAGCAGACGATGTAATCGGGATCGACCGTCTCAATTTGAGCCTGCAGAAATTCACTGCAGTTGTCGGCTTCAATGGGAGAAGGATTCCGATTTCCGGGTGGACGGCAACGAAGAATATTGCAGATGTAAAGTTCTTCACGTGTCCAGCCGCAGGCTTCAATGATTTTATCGAGGAGTTTTCCGGCCCGACCGACAAACGGTTCGCCCTGTTTATCCTCATCGGCTCCCGGAGCTTCTCCGATGAACATGACCGTCGCTTCAGGATCACCCACTCCAAACACGGTTTGCGTGCGCGTCTCTGCCAGTTCTTTGCATTTGGTACACTTGGAGACCCGGCCAGCAATCTCGGTCAGACAGCTGACTCGTTCTTCGCGATTCATCGTTTGTGGTAAACTCGGTTTTGTCACAATGGTTTCCTGTGGTGCTGACGTTTTCGTGATTTGTTCTGAGGGACTTGGTTTTGAGGGTGGGCTTTGTAAGTGTGTCGGTGCGGATGTTGAAGGAGCATCCCGTCTTGTCGGTGCAGGAGTCGATGGAGCTGCATGCCGATCTGTTGTAACCGGAGCCGCTTCCAGTAATCCTTGTACCTCTGAGGCCTGCGCAAGTTCACTCACGCCGGCGCGGTGCCAGGATTCCAGAGTCTGAATGAGAAGTCGATCGAGTTGCATGGAAGATGAGTTATTACTTAGTTGAAAGAGAGATCCTGAAGATAATTGTCGATCCCCGGCGGATCCTCCTGTTGCAATTGACTCAATATCTCCTGACGTTTTCGGCGGTATTGACTGTGGGAGTATTGATACTGCTCCATCTTCTTTTTGGCTTTGGCGGTCTGAGTGATGATCATGATAATCATGAATCCGCCAAACAGGGCAAATGGAGGAAAGAAAAACAGAGTCATTAAAGTCCAGAATCCTGCGAACACAATCCCGAAACCGGACGCGACTAACATGGTTGTATCGGGAATCGACATCTCTCCATTTTTGCCTTTGATCATAAACGACTCCCGCTTCATCATCCATTCCCGGTCGAGTCGTTCCAGTTCGTTTTGAAGACGGATTGTGTCCAGATTGCTGGAATCATTTTCTGAAGATTTCAATGACTGTGGCTGAGGTTGATCCAGATGCAAAAGAGAATTGCAGTAGCCACACTTGGCTGATGTCGCCTTGGCAGGGACTTCCAGCGGGGCACTGCATTGTTCACAGGTGATGGCCCTGAGTTTCATATTGATAATGTTGCTTTAGAAATTTCGTTTTGAGTCTTTAACAGACTATGTTAATCGGTTTGGTCTTCAGTTTCACGTACCAGCTTGACGAGATGTTCTCCCCGGGCTTCATAGTTCAGAAATTCATTAAAACTGGGATAGCCGGGGGACATGAGAATCGTGTGATCCCTCTGAGAATTCTCCCAGCACCATCGCCAGGCAGAGTTGAGATTGTCCTCCACTGTTTGAGGTGTTTCCGTGTTTTGTTGTGCAAATATCCCGGCTAATCGATTTCCTGCAGGTCCCACCCAGGTAATTCCACGTATCATTTGATGCTTTGTCAAACGATCAAGGAGCAATGAAGGATCATCCAAAGAGTCTGCACCGCCAATAATTATCCAGGTTGGTGAACAGAGAGTATCGATGGCTGCCAGAGTTGCGATGGGAGAAGTCGATTTTGAATCATTGATGATGGTGCGATGCAGCGAGTTCGGGATCTTTTCAAGCCGGTGAGGTAATCCCGAATAATGATGCAGAGCCTCGAAAATGACTGACTTTTCGATTCCCAACCATCGAGCAACTCTCATCGTGGCAGCCGCGTTATTTTGATCGTGAGCAGGCCAATCGGGAAATTCTCCGTTTAAGTCTTCTACCCGATAATAAACCCGCTCTGCTTTTCCTGGCCATGATTCACTCCGTTGAGATTCGGGAAACACGCTCAGTTGTGTGGAGTTCTGCCCCTGAAACATCACCGCTTTCGCCTCCCGATACGCCTCAGCTGAGCCATGCCATTCGAGATGATGCGGGATCAAATTTGTGAGCACGGCTGCAGTGAAATCGGGTTGAACTTGTCTGAGGTAATCAAGTTGAAAGCTGCTCAATTCCAGAACGACAAAATCCTCAGGCTGTATTTGTTCCACAATCGGAAGCAGACTCTTCCCGATATTGCCTCCCAGATGAGCTTTGTTTCCAGTTACTTGCAGGATTTTCGCAAGCATGGCTGCTGTGGTCGATTTCCCAACCGTACCTGAAATCGCAAGAACTCGTCCTTTACAGGCATTCAGGAACAAACCGATTTCCGTAAAAACAGGCAGTCCCACTCGTCTCGCAGCGATGATACAAGAATGTTGCGGACGGATAGCCGGTGAAGCGAGGAGGGCATCACAGTTTTTCAAAGAGTCTACCGTCTGCGGACCAAACTGAAATTCAATATCTGAATATTGAGAGAGTCGTTCGATGGAGTCAGACAGCGTTTCCGGATGAGCAGTATCTGTAATTCGTATCTGAGCACCGTGCTGTAGCAGATGTTCAATGGCGGCCACTTGTCCTCCGAAACGCCCCAGCCCCAAGGCACAGATGCGTTTTCCAGCGAATGATCTACGATCTGGTTGCAAAACTGTTTAATTCCTGAATGTCAATAAACTTGGGCGGCACATCTTAGAACTTACTGAGGGGCGTGGTCTTAACGTAGTCTCAGTTTAGTGTCGTTCACCTGGGATGGGAAGAATTAGTTTCGTGAGACATTCGCGCACCAGAAAGCGGTTGAGTGGGTGCAAGCAATGAGCCGAAAAGCGGTTACGGCAGCTGGGAACGGGATTCCGAATCCTCTGAGCCTGGAAAAATTTTATGCCCTGCGATGCTTTGAAAGTATGTTCAATCAGAGTTTTGAGCGAAACTTGCATAGCCAGGAGGGTTCTCTCATTTGAAGAGAACCACTCATTAAAAATCCTTGCAATCAATTTATTTAAGCGTGAAACTGCTTGTTGTCTTAAGTGTCTAAGTGCGATTGACACATATTGCGGTTAATTACTACTTAATGCCTACCTTTGTTGACGATAAGTGCTTTGAAAGCAATGGGTTCCGCATTCCGAGTTGGCATGGGATTTGCGGCATGAAATTTCTTCAGTTAATTGACAATGCTATGCAAAGTATGAAAAATGAATCATGTTGGTGAAAAATAAAATTTTGGCAGAACGGAACTCACCGCTGTGAAACCTGATGTACAAGCATTGTTGTTGGCTGAGAGAATTTGGCAAATAGGCAGTGAAGGGTACATTATTGCTGGAACCTTTACGTCAGTGAGGATTGTAAAGGATGTGGCTCATAAAGTTGTTGAGGACGATACTGGAAATACAACCAAATATGTAACAAGCGGTTCAGCAGGTGCTCCATGGGTTTACGTTAGCTTGACCAACGTTAACAGCGTTACCTCAATACAACTTCAATTTACATGCTTAAAAAAAAATCGAACTCTGTTCGGAATGCCTGTTGAGATCGAATGTAAAGATCGTTTGGCAACAGTGGAAATGGCTCTTCAGCTCCCTGACTTGCGCGATTATATAACTGGGGAAGAAGGCTACTATGCGATGGAGGTGATAAGTGAAGGAGAGATTATCGGTTCTTGTAGGATAAATACATATTACAAAGACAATACTGGGGAATAAATAATGACTGGATCAATATTAATTAATCGTGAACAGCGGCCAATCGAATTAACTGATTGGGAACCGGTCCATGCATTTCGCTGCCATGTTGCAATCGAAAAAGATGCGGATGATTTATTTTCAGTGATCGTATTAAATCTTTCAGGAGCAGGTAGTTCAGGGCCTAATGAAGAAGTAGCACTTGAAAGAACTAAGGAATCTGTTCTTGGGTTGCTTGAATACTATGATGAAAACGGCATAGATATTCCTTGGTTAATGCCTAAAGAGTACGAATCACAGATTCCCGACAACTGCAAGTTGAAATGGATCCTGGTTGATGGCGACTAAGATCCCGAGGATATCTGGAAAAAAAGCGATTAAAGCATTCCAGAAAGCTGGATTTGAAGTTGTTAGAACTAAGGGCAGTCATCACATTATGAATAAAGAAGACCACCCAAGTCCTCTCAATATACCAGTACACGGCAATGAAGACATGGGTATTGGATTGCTCAAAAAGCAAATCACACTTGCCGGTTTGTCTGTTGAGCAATTTATTGAATACCTAAATTCATAATTGCTCAAAAGTGTGCCACGTGAAAGGCACACGAAAAAACGTAGCCGAGTGAATCCCAGCGGAAAGTAATTACGCCAGATGACTGCAATCCCAAGCGGGAAAGTCATTTGGCGTTTATTTATTTACGGAATATTCAGACTGATGATCCTATGTTCCGCGGGTTTTCGATGTTATTCTACTTCAATTCACTATCATATCGCAGCTGGCAAGTCTTCAAAACCAGTCGGTTTGAGTCAGCTCTTATTGTATTACAAGAAATTACGTTCCATGTCGTCGGATCTTCCACGTATCATACTCAAACCACGCCGTTCTCAGCCGTTTTTCACTGGTCATCCTTGGGTCTTTGCCGGAGCCATTTCTCAGATTCCTGAGGGACTGAATGTTGGGGATGAAGTCGTCCTTTATTCCCATGAAAAAAAGGCCATCGCTCGCGGTCTTTACAATCCCGAGAGTCAAATTCGGGTCCGGCTGTACTCCTGGAATCTCGACCAGCCCCTCGATGACGATTTCTGGAGACAACGACTGATCGGCGCCATCGAACTGCGACGGCAGATGTTTCCTGTTGAAAACGACATCCGTGCCTGCCGATTGATTTTCAGTGAAGCCGACGGCATTTCCGGTTTGACGGTCGATCGTTTCGGCGACTGGCTCACCGTGCAGATTACAAGTCAGGCTTTGGCAACACGTTCCGAATTTCTCATCAATCAACTCGATGAGTTGCTCAGTCCGCTCGGCATCTGGCTGCGAACGGAAAAGGGGATGAAAGAAGCCGAGGGAATGACGATGCAGGATGGCCTGCTGCGGGGCGATCCGCCGCCCTCGCCGCTGTATATCGTCGAAAATGAACTCGATTACATCATCAATGTGCAGGAAGGTCAGAAGACAGGCTTCTATTACGATCAGCGCGATAACCGTCTGGCAGCCGCAAAATATTTGCAGGGCGATGTGCTCGATGTCTGCTGCTATTCGGGCGGGTTTACTCTCAATGCCCTTAAGCATGGACGAGCTAAGCATGTGACTGGAGTCGATTCCTCTGGTGGAGCGATTCAGTTAGCGCAAGACAATGCAAAGTTGAATCAGCTGGAAGATCGCTGCGAATTCGTTGATGCCGATGCTCTCAAATTCTTAACGACGACCGACCGTATGTTTGATGGCATCATTCTCGATCCCCCCAAATTTGCCCGCGGTCGCAAGGGAATTCAACGGGCGATGAAGGCTTACTTCAAATGGAATGTGGCCGCGATATCCCGCCTGAAACCGCAGGGAATCCTCGTCACCTGCAGCTGCTCCGGTATGGTTTCCTTTGAAGAATTCGGCGAAGTCATCCGCGATGCCGCCGCAGAAACCGGCCGCTTCGTCCGCATCCTCGAAACCCGCGGCCAGGCAGCCGATCATCCCGTGAGTGCCTTCTGCCCGGAGAGTTCGTATTTGAAATGTTTGATTTGCGCGGTTGAGTAAGAAATATGTTACTCGGATGGTCTTCTGAACTAAGAGGGTTAGTCCTTGCGACTTCGCTCAATTTAAGCTGAAATTGATTTCTTGCCAGATTAAATTTTTTCAAGAAATGAAAAAAAAGAGTCAATTTTCGGTTACTGATCGCATAAAGCATAGGTAAAGTGAACATATCATGATTATATAATGCGATTCTGTTTCGTTATTTAGTTTGGGGAGGTTTCAATGAGGTCGAAGAGAAGAGCATTCACACTAATTGAACTTCTGGTCGTGATCGCAATCATTGCCATACTGGTCGCACTGCTATTACCAGCTGTTCAACAGGCGAGGGAAGCTGCAAGGCGTTCGTCCTGCAAAAATAATTTGAAGCAGATTGGGTTGGCTTTTCATAATTATCACGATACACATTTCGTGTTTCCTATGGGGAATCGCTTTGTGGATCCACCGGGAGGGCATAGCCATCCTTATTCCAAGAGTGCTCCATCAGATGATCAATATAACTCCTGGGGATGGCCGTATTTTATTCTCCCGCAAATTGAATCCAGTGCACTGTACGATAGCTTTGACACCAGTCAGCCCCCTTACACACCGCACGATTACGATAGTGGATGGGGCCAGAATGGTCCTACTCCAAATACGACGAATCAAGTTCCCTGCCAGCAAATGCCATCAACTTTTGCCTGCCCGAGTGCAATCGCTGCAGGGGCTCCCAGAAGTTACAAAGATTACGCGATTAATGCGGGAACGCCTTTGTGTTGTCCAGAGCGGTCCAGTTCTGCGACCGCCTACAATGGGATGGGATTTATGAACAGCAGCCTCAAGTTTAAGGATGTTGTCGATGGAACTTCCAATACGATGCTCATTATGGAGCAGGTTCGATATACCAAAGATCCTAATGATCCCAATGCTCACAATCACTTTTTATTGGTAACCCATCAATCGGAAGGTTATGCCAGTACTGATCGACCGCCCAATCAGCTGAATAACAATTTCGGTCGAGTCTCTCGCAGCGAACATCCCGGAGGAATTCAGGTTTGTCTTGTTGATGGGAGTGTTCGCTTCATCAGTGATAATATCGATTTGACGACATTTCGTAGAATTTCAACAAGATCACTTCGGGAAACCGTTGGTGAATTTTGATTTGTCTTTGCGGATTTGATGTCTTGTCTACGAGATCTCCAGAGGCTAAGTCGCCAGTCTCTGGAGATCTCTTTTAATTAAGCCACTTAAAATTCAATTGATTCATCCTTCACTAGACTGTTCAGGAGTGCGTTACGTTGATAGCAAACATTTTTCGATCCCTTCACGTACTGTTGGTCTCATGCGTAGTCAGCAGCGGCTGTCTGGTGATTCTTGCCGGATGCGGTCAAGGCTCAGGAGCACCAACATTGCATCAAATGAATGGAACTTTAACAATCAATGGCAAACCGGCTCCCGATCTTAATGTCGTCATGCACGTTGAAGGGAATCGCCCCAGTTCTGGACTGACAGACGCGAACGGAAAATTTACGATGCATTACACGTCCACTCAAACTGGGGTTGTCGCAGGGGAAAACTATATCACACTCTCGCCAGCAAATGGAGATACAGAATTGTTTCCAGTCCCAGAAGAATTCAAGGAAGTTGTCGAAAGATATGGAGAAGTTACTAAAGCCTTCAAAATGGACATCGACAAAGATTACGATAATTTTGAACTGAATCTTCAGTAAATCGATTTTCAGAACCGCTCATATGCAATAGCTTTCAACGGCTCAGTGCTTTTCATATCACTTCCGATGCGCTATGCTTATGAAGAGTTCACTCGATTAAAAAAAGACTGGAGCCGATCATTTTTTCAGTTTATCTTGCAGAATTCGATCAATTGCAGACTTTGCGGGACCGCGTCGAGCTGGTGCTGAAGTCGCTGCCGGAAGAAGTCCAACTCGACTTTCTTGAGGATTCCCGCTTTCGCATCGCTCTCGAAAATTATGAGCCCGGTAAGGGCTGGTCCATTTTCATGGAAACCCCAGGTCCGGTGGGCTCGGGCAGTCGTTGTGTGGTGTTACGACCGAAGCTGGATGATTTATCCCACGAGTTTGCCTGTTATGTAATTGCCCATGAATTTGCCCATGCCTTTTTAAGAAATGGGGGCTGGGGTGAAATTACGGATGAAGAACAGGCGGCAGATTCTCTGGCGGCTCATTGGGGATATCCACGGCCGTAATTTGATAGAGGAATGTCATCAGCAGGCACATTTCGCTTGTGCCACATGATTATTGGGCTCTTATGGTCTCTCTTTAGGGAGTGAGCGGAAGTCTTGCCGATCGGGGCTGTTGATATCTTCAAAACACCATTGTTCATCGACCCATTCGAGCATCACAACGTAAGATTCCGATCTGGTTGCCCCAAATTCGACGGCTGCGGTATTGGATCCGCGATAACGAACGGTGAGTGGTTCGGTTGGTTTCCACTTGGAAATGGCTTCCCAACGCCAACCTGAGGTGATCGAATTGTAACGAGGGTGTTTCTGACCGAACTCGGCTAATGCAGCAAACATTTCCTGATTGCCGGGAGTGCTTAGGGCAGAAAGTGATTGGAACTCCTTCTTCTTGTAGGCTTTCAGGCAGGCGACTGCGATTTCTTTGGCATTCTGGCGATCAAGTTTTTCTGATGATCCTGACTTCTCTTTTGCAGGAGATTTCATATTTGGAGGAGCCGGAGGTGTGTCTTCCGGAGCGGCTTTGGGATTGAGTGGAATTGATTCAGGTGACTGTGTTTTTGGAGCAGGCTTCTCGGGTTTATTCTGCTGCTCTAGCTTATCTTTCAGTTTACTGCCGACTTTTTCCACCTGAGCATGAGCTGGGCCGACTAGAAATCCAGTCACGATCAATGAGAAAAACAGGAATCGAGCAAGCATGATGGTTATCCCGGAATGAGGTCCACTGATGAGGCGATGTATATGACATTCATTTTCAATAAGACTTCATTATCCACAGACAGGAATGAAATTCTACAGCAACTTTCTCTTATTGGCATTCGGTCGATTAAATACTGAAATGAGATCCTGTCGCTGGAACAGTCATTGATAACAGATGAACGTTTTTGAGATTCAGCGCATAAAAAAAGAAATCGCCGCAACGATGCCCATTCGTTACGACGATTCCCGACCCTGAAAGATGAACAGGAGTGTGAGGTCCTGTTCAGGTGAGCAATTTGCTCTGGTTCAGTTTTCATATTCTTTGTCGCTGGTTTCCTGCAAACAGGACGTTTGCAGGAAGTTGAGAGCGACGATTTCAAGCATTATGAATGCTTTAGTTCAGTTCGATTCCGAGGAGTTGTTCCTCTTCTTCCTGGATAATGATTCGTGGTGTCACCATCAGCATCAAGCTTTCGGTTTCACGACCCACACCCGAGTTCTTAAACAGTCGGCTGACATAAGGAATCTTGTTCAAGATCGGCACACCAGCCATGTTTCGTCCTTCTCGCAATCGTTTGACACCCCCGAGGAGGACAGTACCTCCATCTGGAACACTCACGACTGTTGAAACGAAGACCTGTTCCTGAATCGGCTGCTGCACGGTCATAGAACCGCCACCGATGTTACCTTGCTGACCCTGTTGGCCCTGCTGACCTTGCTGTTGGCCTCCGCCTTGGTTTCCAATTCCGCCTTGGCCGCCACCCTGGCCACCGAAGCCGCCGATGCCGCCGAAGCCGACGTTACCGCCTCCTCCGCCACCTTGGCCACCAAAGCCACCTTGTTGACCACCCTGGCCGCCAAATCCACCTTGCTGCTGGCCACCTTGCTGGCCACCACCGATTCCACCGCCACCCGAGAAGGTGAAGGTTTGGACGTCGGTAATGTTGGTGAAGGTTGGGAGCACAGAAAGTCGTACATAACGTCGGTCGGCTGAGATAACAGCTAGAACTTCCAGGTTGACCCCTTCGTTGATGAACTGAATCTGAGGTTGGAACCCAACATTGAACACACTGACCGATGGTGTCAGACTGATGACGAATGGTCGAGAGACCTGGTCGGCCACTGTGGCCCGTTGTCCGTTGAACAACGTCACTTTTGGTGCAAACAGGATGTTCGATCGCTCATCAGACTGAGCAGCCTGGATGAAGAAGAAGGCTTCAATATCGGACAGCACAGCGAATCCAACCTGGAGACCAACTTCAGGATTGAAGTTACCGAAGTCTGGTACACCGACCTGGAAAGAACCTTGTCGGAAGGGAATGTCGAGGTCCTGGCTGAAGGAGTCAGGAGAGTTCATTCCGACAATCGTTCCACCGGACTGGTAATTATCGCGGTTGACCAGGTTGAGCAGTGGACTTTGACTGAACAGACCACCGCCGGTCTGACCCTGCTGACCCTGCTGTCCCTGCTGATTCTGTTGGTTATTATTGTTATTATTGTTGTTGTTGTTATTATTTCCGCCACCACCGTTTTGTCCGCCGCCGGTCGTGTCAACTGTTCCGAATGGAGGCAGTGGAACACCGTTGGAGTCGGTTTCAGGTCCGCCGATGGTATCCTGAACATTGAAGTCGAAGTCGATTCCGATTCGTTCGAAGAATCGATCGGAAACGGTGATGAAGCGAACTTCAATCGTTACCTGCAAATCTTGCAGACGTCGCAACTGTTTGAGCAATTCCGCAATTTCATCGTGGACAGACTGTGTCTGACGAATAACCAGGGAGAGTGTTGAAGCGTTCTCACGAACAACTCCGTTACCACCGAGTTGATCCCACGATTCCGGACGAACAACACTTGTGATCAATTCTGAGAGTGCATCGAAATCAGCATCGTTCTGTCGTGGATCACGACCTTTCGTGCTGGTTAATCCATTTCCATTGACCGCACCAGCCATCGCCAGTGGATCGCTGATTTGCGACATTGAGTTGCCGAATGGTTGATTCGGGTAGCTCATGTTGGAACCACCAAGTGGAGTCGCTCCCATCACGCCGTTGTTCGGTGCGAACTGTCCAGTCAGTACTGGCAGAGGCACGACCAGGTCGGCGACGTTGTAAACGATTGGTTTCAATTCACCCTGCAATCGCAGGCTGCTTGTCACTTTCAGAACATCGTCATCAATGCTGTAGTCGAGACCATAAGGTTCGAGCAACAGATTGAAGGCTGATCGCAGTTTGATGCCATCGATATGCATCGTAACTGGAGTGTTACTGCTGGCTCCGACTTCTTCCAGACCTTGTTCGTCGGTCCAGATGTTGATGTCGGCCAGTTGAGCGATTTGACGGAAGACTTCTGAGAGGGGTTCGTTATCGAAGTGCAGCGAGATTGGCTGGCTGAGGCTGTCGATAATTTCCAGTTCTTCAGGAGATCGTTCACGGTTATCCGGTCCGCCAAACTGCTTTCGCAATTTGGACATCTGAGCCCACTCTTTGGCATCGGGATAAGCAATCGAATCTTTGGCAACAGGATTGATCGAAGACTGATCGACCTGATCCAGTTGAGTCCAGAAGTTTTCTTCTTTACGATCTCTGAGATCATCGTTGGAGGCGTTTCGTCGAGCGAATTTCGCTTTCCAGACCATCAGTTCGGTCACAGGTTCATCGGGAGAAAGTTCTTTGGCTTTCTTGGCGACGATTTCCGCTTCCGGATAACGTCGTTCCCGCATCAGCCGATTGAACTCTTCCGTCATATCGGCCAGATCCTGTTCGACACGAATCTGCAGTTTACGTTCCTGTTCAATTTGACCACGAACTTCGTCGTTACGTTTTTGCATCGAAATCAATGGTTCGCGTTGTTCACGATACTTTTCAATCGATCCGCGTGAGCTTCGCAATCGGGAAACCAGGGCATCAGCCTGTTGTGGTGGCAGGCTTGAAGCCGCCAGAGTTGTCATGGCCTGATCGATCAGATCCAATGCTTTCTGAGAATCGGTTTCGCGAAGTCGTTCGGCTTGATAAATCGCATTGAAAGATTCACTGCGAAGGCGATCGAATTCGATAGACTGCTGCTGACGAACCATATTGATTCGATCGGATGGCTCATTCAGGTCGGTATCGAGCACCTGACCATTGACCATCTTGATTTTCTCGTTATGAGACGTCGACAGGTCCCGCAACAGATCCTGCAATTGCTGTTTCTGTTGAGATGTCAAATCGCTTTGATTTTCAAAGGCAACCAGGAAGGCATCACGAGCAGCTGGACGGTCATTATTTCGCAGGTGACCAATCCCTTCGCGATAAGCTTCCTGACCATTCACGACACCGTTGACTTCAACAGGAGGTGCTGAGTTTTCAGCAATTTCGTATGGAGTGGGAGTTGCAGTCATTTTTGGAGTTGCTTCAACACCAGCAATTGGATTGACGTCCGTTTCCCAGACAGTTTCCGGGACCGGTGTCACTGGCGTTTGTGCCAGCATCTGTTGTTTTTCAACCGAGTCGATTTGCGCCATGATCAATTCAGGACGTTCATCGAAGATGTTGTAAGTCACATCGAACTGATTGGCCTGAGCCACTTTGGCACGAGCCTGTGCGAGATTCCCGCGGGCAAGATCAGCCTTGGCTTCATTCAACAGTTTGATTGCCGTTTCACGCTGACGGGTTGAAGTCAAGTCGGCAGTCACTGTTGGCACAGGTGCAACAACCGCTTCTGTTTTCGGTTGTGGCTGGCTGGCAATCATGCGTGAGTTTGAAGCCCGTTCAACCATTGCCAGAATCTGATCAGGCTTTTTGTCGAACAGGTCGTAGGCAACTGGCAACTGGCTGGCTTGTTTGGCCAGGTTACGAGCGTCATCGAATCGACCTTCATGAACAGCCTGTTCTGCGGCTGTCAACAGTTGTTGAGACTGCTGTTTTGCCTGACTGTTCGGTTTAGTCTGCCAGTTCTCTGGTGTGGCAGTTGGTGTCGTATTTGTAGTTGCAACAGGAGTTGCAGCCGAAGTTGTGTTCTCAGCGACTGGAACAGTTTTCGGTTCGGTAATGAACGGACTGTTCTCGAAGCCGGATGCCAACTGATGCTGAGCCGGAGAAGTTTTCAGGCGTGCGACATCAGCCAGAATATGTTCTGGACGTTCATCGAACGGACCGAAAGTTGCCTGCAAAGCGCGAGCTTCCTCGGCTTTCTGCATGGCTGCTTCGGCATTGCCAGCCTGTAAATACTCACGAGCTGTTTTGACCAGATACTGAGCGTACGCATCGCGATCTTTCGGCTCTTCTGAAGCAGGATTCTGTTCTGATACTAAATCAGGTGAAATCCCTTTCAGTTCAGCAATGAGATCACTTGGTTTCAGCTCGTTTTTGGTAAACGTGAGCTGAAAGCGTTTTGCCAGATCGTGAGCCGCAGTCGCTCGACGAAGAGCTTCGGCTTGATCGCCTTTTTCTTTCGATTCCAGCGCGAGTCGTAACTCGTTCTGGATTCGCTGGCGAATCACGGTTTGCTGAGCAATCGACTCCGATCCTTCAATAGGACGGAAGCCGTCGGTTGCTCCTGCGAAAGGATCAGCAGGCTGAGCCTTCGCGTTCGGATTTGTACCTGCGGCTGGTTGCTGCGCCCATGGGGGCAGTGCCGAAGATTGTTGATGGTCCTGGGCCTGGCTTAAGTTAAACAGCCACAATGTCGCTGATGCCAGTGCTCCACATGCCATAAGTCCAATGACCCTGGTCAATTTCCAATCCTCCTTCAGGCCGGTCGAATTCTCAGCATTCGATTTCATGATGATCTTCTTGCGAAGTGGGGTCGATGGGGTGAGTGCAGTTAGTGTGTCAAACGACTTGTCGCTGGATACGTTCATCCAACTGCATAACAAAATAGTTCTGTCTGCCCGTGAATTCCGGATGGAAAACACATCGAGACAAAGAGAAGTGATTTAATTCGATAGGAACTATCGAGTGATGTATCCGATCAATTTGCCTGACGTCAAGTCGCCTTGTCGGCAGAGCATTTTCGATCAATGTTTTGGTGTTTTTACAAAAGGCGTGTGGCCGAATGACCGTTCGAATTGAATTTCAATTCTTGTATGCTTGTGAGTGACAAACTTGATTCAGGATGATTCCAGAATGTCATCGCGATTTGATAGGAATAATGAGGTCTGTATCTTAGTTATCGTGTCGATTCGCCTGGATGTTGATTCCAATTGAGTAAATTGAGGAAAAATTAACAATAAATGAAATATCGCGTTCTTCACTCTGACGAACTCGTCATAAATTATCTGATCGTTAAAGTCTTTTCGATTGGCTAGTGTCGAGAGGCCAGTGGTGAGTGTCAATTACTTCTTTGGCCGCTTAACTCTCAGCTGTAGGTCACAAACTGTAGGGTGCGTCTTGACGCACCCTACTAATATTCTGGCCACGTTATGGTCCCGTTTTTCCAAAATCTCGCATCGCTTCTGCCAGTTCGGGATCATTATCGAATATGGTTTCAATAGTGGCTGTTTTCTTGAGTTTTGCCACGACTTCCTGTTTTTTGTTTTTCTGCAGTTCCGTAAGGATTTTCTTGCGGATTTCCAACTGGAGATCCTCAAACGGTGTGATGTGGGCATCTTCTCTTGCCACGACTTTCACAACTCGGAATCGATCAGAAGCTTCCATGATTTTACTGATCCCGCCAACCGGCATCGTGAATAATTGCTCGTCGATCTCTGTATCTGAGAGGCTCCCTTTTGTGGTCCAGTCCCATTCGCCGGAAAGTGAGGCGGTTGGGCCATCTGAATATTTCTTGGCAACTTCGCCGAAGGTTTTGCCGGCCTGGAGATCCTGAACCGCTTCGTTCAGAACTTTCAGAGCTTCATTTCGTCCGCCATGTTTATTGAAGGAAACGCGAATTTCCTGCCACTTCACTTTGGACGGGAACGAGTAGTCAGCCAGGTGATTGTTATAATACTCAAGAAGTTCCACGCGGCCAATTTCCGCTTTCACTTCTGATTGTGTAGAAAGATACTGCATCGCCAACTGATGTTTGCCAAATGTTTTACGCAGCATGGCCAGCGAAGTGCCCTCTTTCTCCAGCTTCTCATTCAATTCGACAGAGGAAGACGATTGTGTTTTTTCGAGTAGTGAAAGGACGTGCTCTTCAAATGCCTGGTCGAGGACACTATCAAGTTTCTCAGCCTGCTCCTGCTTGAGACTGGTGCGCATCGCATGAGAGAGGAGTGTGCGTTCGATTTGTGATGGCATATCCCGTTTGAGCAGTTCCCGTTGAGCTTGGACGTACTGCTCTTCCGGCATCTTTTCCTTCATCATCTGCATTTGCTTCGAATAAGGAGCAAAGATGTCGCTGGCCAGAATCTGATTGCTGTTCACGACGGCCACGACAGCCGAGTCATCGATAGGATCGGGAGTGATGGCAGAAACTTGAGAAATTCGTACGATTTCACCCGTCGAGGATCCATCCGAAAGAGCGGCTGTCTGCTGAATTTCTGAGACGGCTTTTCCGCTTTGACTGTCATCGAGTGTCAAACGCGGTGGAGCCGGTCCGACCACCGGGTTGTTTGGTCGAACCCGATTAAAATGTTCTTTGAAAGATTGGCATCCCAGGCAGGCAACCAGAGATGTAATACCGAGCATACCCCAGGATGTTCCTGACCACTTTCGGCGCGCAGCCGGGCGTGTGAGGAATCGTGCAGCATGCGGAATCTTTGGGTCCGTTGACATATCAGGCGTTTCACGGGAGACGAGTTTTGTTGACATGCTCACCCCGGACGGGGCTTGCAGAAGGGCTCACAGCTTGCAGATTACTCGTTAAGTTGAGAATTCCGCCTTCAGTAAGCACCGGTCTTAAGGTGGGATTGGGCTTATAGCTCGAATCTCATCGATCCTGCAACACGGATTTCAGGAATTCCAACATCTTTTGTTCATAGCCGGGAGAATTTTCCTGCAAGTCGCCCGGGACGGGAACATAGATTGTATGAGCATCAACCAGGCGCAAGTCGTGTTTAGATAACTCTTTAAAGATTCTCATCTTCTGCGGGGTTCGCCCAGAAAGCACAAAAAACTTGCCTTCAATACGAATTTGATCGATCGAAATCAGGCGGGAATAAATTTGTAACTCTTTCAGCCCCAACAACATTTCTACGGATTCTGGAGGTGTCCCGAAGCGATCTCTGAGTTCTTCCCGCACGTCATTGAGCTGCTGTTCATCTCCGACAGCGGAGATTTTTCGATACATTTCGATCTTGTGGCGTCCCGGTGGCAGATAATCGCTCGGCAAAAACGCATTGATTGGCAAATCGATATTCACATGAGGATGCTCACGCGGAGGCTCATTCTTCAGATTCCGCACCGCATTATCGAGCAAATGGCAATACAGCTCGTATCCGACCACCGAGATATGCCCACTCTGTTCGGTTCCCAGAATATTCCCTGCTCCACGTATTTCCAGATCTCGCATCGCAATCTTAAAGCCTGCTCCCAGTTCGCTGTACTCTTCGATGGCCTTCAAGCGACGGGTCGCAGTCGTCGAGAGAACTTTGCCTTCTTCGACAACCAGATAGCAATAGGCCCGATGTTTATACCGCCCGACGCGTCCCCGTAACTGATGCATATCGGCCAGTCCATAACGGTCGGCCTGATGGATGAAAATCGTGTTTGCATTCGGAATATCGAGCCCACTTTCAATGATCGTCGTCGCGACCAGCACATCGGTTTTGCCGGTCACGAAGTTGAGCATCTGAAATTCGAGTTCATGTTCGCTCATCTGACCATGCACAATCCCAAAACTCGCCTCAGGTACAATCTGCTGCAATTTGTCCGTTAAATCTTCTATGTCGTACACTTTATTGTGCACAAAATAGACCTGCCCATTCCGGTTCAATTCGCGAACAATCGCATTTCGAATCAATTCTTGATCCCAGCGACCAATTCTTGTTTCAATCGCCTGGCGTCCGCGTGGTGGTGTCTGCAGGTTGGAAATATCGCGAATGCCTAGCAGCGACATGTGCAACGTTCTCGGAATTGGTGTCGCGGAAAGCGTGAGAATATCAATTTCCAGACGCAGGCGTTTGAGTGTCTCTTTCGCCTTCACGCCAAAGCGTTGTTCTTCATCGATCACAATCAGCCCGAGGTCTTTAAACTTGATATCCGGCGAGACAATTCGATGAGTTCCGATCACCATATCGACCGAGCCGGCTGCCAGTCCATCCAGAATTTCCTTCTGCTGTTTCGCCGTTCGGAAGCGGGAAAGCATCTCGATATTGAAGGGATATTCGCCCATACGTGTGCTGAAAGAGCGATAATGTTGTTCTGCCAGAACGGTCGTCGGAACCAGCATGGCGACCTGTTTTCCACCATCCATCGCCCGAAACGCGGCTCTCATCGCCACTTCGGTTTTGCCGTAGCCGACGTCCCCACAAATGAGCCGATCCATCGGACGCGGACGCTGCATATCATCCCGAATCGAATCCATTGCCGACTTTTGATCGGGCGTTTCGTTGTAAGGAAATGCGGCTTCAAACTCTTCCTGCCAGTGGGAATCGGCTGGATAAGTGATCCCGACTTTCGCTTCACGGGCGGCTTGCAGACGAATCATATCGGCTGCCATGTCCTCAATCGCCTGCGAAACCTTTTCCTTCTTCTTACTCCAGGTATTCGTACCGATTTTTGACAGCCGGGGCAGTGCTTTACTCGCTCCAACATACTTCTGCACGAGATGAATCAGCGAAACCGGCACATAAATCCGCAGGTTATCGGCGAATTCGATGACCAGATTTTCTTCGAGCCGTTCTTCGGCATCGACCATCTTCATGCCGCGATATTTGCCAATCCCATGACTGACATGCACAACCAGATCACCTTCAGACAGTTCCAGAAAACTGTCAATCGCTCGCGTTTGCAGCGTCCGCTTTTTCTGATTCGGGCGGACATCCCGACGTCCATACAACTCGTGATCGCTGACAACGAGAATGCGCTGCGAAACGAGCCGAAATCCTTTGGAACAACGTCCCAGACAAAGCCGCGTGCGAGAAATCAAATCGGGATGTTTTTCCTGAATCAACTCGGTTAAACGGGATCGCTCTCCTTCATTGAGACAGCAAAGTAAGACGATTTCATCGGGAGCAAGCGACTGTTTCAGTTCCAGTAGGGGATCGGAGTCGCCGACAGCAAATCGCTCGATCGATTCGGTCCGCAATTCACAACTTTGCTCAAGACTTCCAATTGAAATGGCTGAAATACTGACAGAAGGAAACTGCGTACAGGCTTCAATCGCCCCTTTGACATGGAACAATCCCGTTCGATCCTCCAGCCGATCCAGATACAACTTGCCTTCATCATTGAGTTCCTGCAGTTCGGAGAGCACAAACCAACTCGATGTGGGCAGGTAAGAAGTGAGATGCTGAGAAAACTCTTTGGCGGGATTGAACGCTTTCTTTCCTTTTGCCGATTCTGAGGGAAAAAGTGTGAGTTCGATGGAATCGAGCGTTTCAATTTTTCGCTGAGATCCGACATCAAAAGTCCGAATCGATTCGACTTCGTCCCCAAATAATTCAATGCGATAAGGTTGCAAGGCATCCGTCGCAAACAGATCGATTATCCCCCCATGAATCGCAAATTCACCCGGGAATTCAATCGCAGTGGTCCGTTCAAAGCCTCTTTCCACGAGCCAGCGGGAGAATTCATCGAGATCAATTTCGTCACCCACGCTCAAAGGGCGAGAGAACTGACGGAGTTGTTCCGCAGAAGGAACGGGCTGCATGAGGGCTTCGATAGAAGTGACCATGCAGGTAACTGGTTGATCGTTTTCACCAACCGCTGCCAACTGCTTTAAGAGGCTGAGCCGTTGACCGTATTGCGGATCCGACATTCGCCAGTTGGCCGGGCTGCCATCAATTACGGGAAAAACAGCTGGTTCTTCCCCTAAAAACTCAGCCAGATCGACCGCCAGTTCATCGACATCCGACGCCCGGGGGGCGACAACAGTCAGAGTTCCCTCACAGCTTTTCACAAAAACGGCAGCTGCCAAGGCGCGCGCAGAACCCCAAGCACCGTCAATTGTTCCGCTCTCTCCCCGCGCCAGCGCAGAGACTATATTTGCCACCTCAGGAACGGACGCCAACAACGGAACCAGATCAGGAATCCCGGAGATGGAAACCTCCCCAGCCACCTTCTTCTGCTTCGTGGTCATCCAAACATTGTAGAGTTTGCGGAAAGAGCGTCCAGCGAATAGGCAAAAATGGAATTCTGCTAAGAACCGAGTAGAACTCGCGGAAGTACGCGGTTATTCAGATCATGCTTGAACATGACTGTCATCTTGGATAGGGATAGTCATGAATAAGAAATTAATCTGTTTTTGCATTTTTGAATGAATACTTTTTCGATACTTCTTCAGGAGTACCAAATTCTTTGATTAGATGCTCAGCGACAAACTCACCATAAATGTGATGACAATATGCGTTTGGATGAGTGTCGAATTCGGAAACGCGAAAATCAGTCCCCTCATATTTTTCAATATAGTTTTCTATCGTCCAGTGGGTGACGTTAGCTTTCTTACATAATGACTCAATAATTTTTATATACTTTAACTGCTCACGTTGAACGTTCGCGTCAGAGAAAATAAAAACGCGAAATTGAATACCTGCAGATTCGCAAAGTTGCTCGATAGACATTAGTGAGAGTAAAAAACGTTCCTGTGTAACTGACTGCTCCCACTCTTCAAGAGAATGTCCTTCCCAAGCTCCCTGACTAGGAAGGAAGTCACTTAAAGTGGTTGCGTAAATGAAATACTCCGGATTCAAATCCTTGATCAATTCTTCTGTACGCATTTCCACATCGACGGCTGACGCCCCTGAAAATCCCCGATTAATAAATTCAACTGGAAAACCTTCTTTATGTAACATCAACTCCGCTTGATTCGTGAAGATTTCACTTTCTTTCACGCATGCACCATAAGTATAGGAATCACCAGTTACTAATACCCTCAAACGGTCAGTGCGTTTCGGAGGTGTTGGAGCAGAACGTCGATACCCTTGATCATCGACAATGTGCAAAACCCCCATGTAACAAAATATGTTATAGAATTCGTCATCGAATTTTATAACTGGTAGATTATATCTCTTCAGGCCGATTGGAATCTCTTCTTCCTGCACTTCTTGTGCTGAGCTAACGCTGACTTCATTTAATTCCTGACTACTCTTCCTCGCTGAAACTCCAGCAACCCCGATGCATGAAATCAGCAGTAACACTAGTAAAATGGCGGCAAACTTCTGATAGTTGCCAACGATCATGGCAATCGAAAAATTTATTTTGCCGTGACTCAATTTTAATAAGGGTAATTCTAAATATTTGTACGAGACTATCGCCAATATCAGGGAAACTCCAACAGCTGCAATCCCTGATGTCCATCTGGGTTGGATATCGGAATCGGTAAAGCCGAACATGAAGTATACTGGCAAGTGATACAGATAGAGGCCATAACTGACCCGCCCAATCTCTCGTAGAACTGGAATTCTCCCCAGTGATTTCCAGCAGAGCCCCAGCCCAAACAGGCCCGCGCTCAATAAATGAACACAAGAAGGATTCACAATACCACGAGCCAGAACCCGAGCTGTCTGAGTATATAGCTGAAGATCGCACCAGATACTCATCAAATAATAAAGGAGTCCGCTGACTAGAATGGAAGCAATAGACCAGAATACGAGACTCTGATATATCTTTTTGGTCTTCACGGAGTCTTTTTTCGACAGGGAATCCTCAAATATTGCGACCAGACAACCCCAGGAAATCGCTGTAAGTTGGGTGAACGTTATTCGCTGGAGCAGACCATAAATTTCGAGTCGTTGAAATCCATATTCCTGTAAGATTCGCTGTGTTGCCCAGGAGAACACAGGAGTCAACAAAATGATTCCAATTGCAAGTACAGCTGCAAACCGAATTCGAAAGACTAACAAAGTTATAGGCCAGATCAGATAAAAATGTTCTTCTACGCATAAACTCCACACATGGGTGATAGGTGGAATGGGGGCATTCACAAACTCGACAAGAAAATAATCCATTTTTCCTGTGACATACAGAAAATTGAAGCAAAACGTCGCTGCCCAGATCAGTTCTTTAGCGGGCCAGACAACTGCCAGGACAAAAAGCATCGCAAAATAGGGTGGAAGAATCCGTGCGGTTCGACGCTCGTAAAATCGGATCAGGTTCTGGTCTTTGTGGATTAAACCACGCGTAATCAGGAATCCGGAAAGAGCAAAGAAAATCCCGACTCCGACTGCTCCCAGGTTCTCAGGAATCCATCCCAGTCCGCTGAGTGTCTTCAAATGTGCAAATAATACGAGTAGACAGGCAATGGCTCGCAGTGAATCCAGTTGCGGGAGATATTTGCCAAACGTGGAATTAATAGTAGTAAATTGATCGATTTCCGTAGAGTTCATCTTCAATTTCAAGATATCAGAGTATGGAATTGTGCTACAATTCCATCTAATCATTGCTTCTGACAAAGAAGTTTCGTAGATACTCGTTCAAGATTAATATTGTATTAAGGGGATCGCATAAAGATCAGACTTTCAGGTTCCTGTAAATCATTCTTCACCTCTTGATCTCACGAAATCGTTAATGCACTATCTTCATACAATAATATTTTCAGTGTTGTTACTAATTTGTAGTCTGATAGGCTGCGAGCAGTCAGAAATCGTTCAGGAAGGGGATGCGGTCTGGTATGAGCCTGAGGGCCAGATTACCCAGCCGGAAGAGACATCCTCTGTTCCAATGAATACGGAATCTGAAGTCTTCGTTTTGAATACGGAGTCGATTCATGAAGACAAGAAATACGGAATCGGTGTCTCGCTAAATGGGTTCCGACCGTTTCCAGATGACGATCCCTGGAATCAGAAGATTGATCAGGCCGAAGTCGACCCAAAGTCGGATCAAATGCTGGCTTATATCGGTCTGCACGGGCAATTGCATCCCGATTTTGGTTCGGGAACCTGGGAAGGGGCAAAAATCGGTATCCCATATATTGTTGTGCCGGGAGAGCAGCCTCGCGTTTCTGTGAAATATGAAGCCTACGGCGAGGAAAGTGATGCCGGGCCTTTTCCCCTGCCATTTGAGACGCCCGTCGAAGGTGAGCCGTTTGATCGCGGAGATCGTCATGCGATTGTGATTGATCGTGACAACTGGGTGCTGTACGAGTTGTATCGCGCGTTTCCACAGAACGGAGGAGCCAGCTGGCAGGCCGATAGTGGAGCGATTTTCGATTTGAAGAAGAATACCAAACGTCCACGCGGGTGGACCAGCGCCGACGCTGCTGGTTTACCGATCTTTCCGGGATTAGTCCGCTATGAAGAAGTTGGAGAACTCAAAGAAATCCGCCACGCGATTCGCTTTACACTCGACAACACACGGCAAGCTTTTGTTCCACCTGCTTCGCACTGGGCCAGCAGTAACGATCATCCTCTGTTGCCACCACTGGGGATGCGTGTCCGCTTGAAGCAGGATTTTGACCTCAGCAAGTTTCCAGCCGACGTGCAGGTGATTCTGCAATGCCTGAAAACTTACGGCATGATTCTAGCCGACAACGGCAGCGACTGGTTCATCTCCGGCTCCCCCGATGAACGCTGGAACAACGACGAACTTCGCACATTGCGGCAGGTAAAAGTCAAAGACCTGGAGATCATCAAAATGGATGGGTTGATGACACCTTATAGCTTTTAAGGTATTAGATTTCATAGAATAGGGTGGTACGCCCCTGAGCATCGCGAAGTGCGTGGTCTTGTGCAATCGCCACGCCCATTACTTCGTTCGGGGACGTGCCACTCAACTTTTACGCCAGAATCGAATGCAATAAGGACGCCGAGGGGATCCCCTCATCCGGCCTTCGGCTACCGCTCCCCAAGGAGAATATAAGATTATTGCACTGCTAAGCAGCTGAACTTTTTCAAAAGAGGGTGGCTGGGGTCGTGGCGAAGCTCTCAGATTCGTGAAGTGTGGCACTGGCAGAACCAGTGGCACACAATTCGAAAACATTGGACTACGCTGCTCGTTCTCTCAACGCTGGTTGGGAATCATTCGCTTCTTCAAGCTGATCCAGCAAATTGCGAATCACCTGCTCGGCTTCTCGGCGGTCGTTTGTGCGGGATTGCTGTTCGGCTTCCCAATCTTTGCGGGCGGCAATCAGGCGGCTGCGTTCCTGCTCGGCAATCTGCTTTTGGTGTTCCCATTTGATCAAACCATCGGTCATCCAACGGCGGGTAGCCGTCTCGTGTTTTTTGATCTCCTCAAGATACTCGTGTAACTTGTTGAAATCGTCGCGCAGTGTACTCGCGATCGTTTCCACTTGCATACGACTCTCTTGAAAGTCACTTGAAAGTCGCTCATGCAATTCCTGCATCCGGCTTTCATCGACGTCTTTCCCAGAAGCGACGGCCAATTCCGAACGGAAGGCTTCGATTTGCATCCGAAGTAGCAAGGTCTCGCGATGTTTGTCTTCGATTTCCGTACGAACAAGTTGAATTCGTTCCTGCTGATGCAATAAAAACGCCTGCTGACGATGCAACTGGTCTTGCTGTTCCTGATGCCGATGATTGAGCTGCTGGCGTTGAATATGCCATTCATTCTGATCTCGTTCGAGGTCGGCACGTTGACGATTTGTGGCTTCGCGCTCCTGTTCCAACTGTGCTCGAACGACACTTTCTTCCCGGTCGAGAGCCTGTACACGAACTTCCAGAATCTGCCGTGCTTGAGCGGTCTGCTTCTTAACCATCCGATTTTGCTCGGCGAATTTTTGCAAAGCTGCCAGCGATTTTTGAGAATCCTCCCTGGCGATCCGCTTCTGCTGTTCTACTTGAGTGCGCAAGCGTTCCAGATGATCTTCCTGGAGTTTTAATCGGCGAGTCGCCTGTGCCTGTTGATGAGAGAGGTCTTCGAGTTGTGTCTGACAGAACTCTTCAAACTGCTGCCGTTTGTCGGCGAGCATTTCGTCCGTTTCCTGCTGAACACGTGCAATTTCTTCCAGACGGGTGGTGCGTAAATGTTCGACTTCGTCTTCCGTTTCGCGGAGTCGTTCTTCCTGCTGAGCTTTTTCGATTTGCCAGGTTTTTTGAGCAGCGATCAACTCTTCCTGATCAATTTCAATTTGACGGGCTTCGTCTTCGAGGCGTTGCTGACGGCGTTCGACGGTTGATTCCCGCTCGGTCACCATTTCTTCACGCTGATCGAGATCGAGCTGAGTTTGCTGGACCGATCGGGTGAATTTCTCCTGACGTTCGTCGAGCTCTCGAGCTTTTGCGTCGACCTTCTGTTCCCGATGATCGAGCTCAGTCAGCCGAATTCTCAACTGATCGAACACGCGGCCCGCTTCGGAAAGCAGGGCATCTGGGGCAGGTTCAACCGGTTTTGTGGCAGGAAATTGCGGGCGAACAGTGGACGATTCCTTCAAATCCACTCGCGGTCTGTGACCAATCGACTGAGCCTCGGTTTTCTGTGGAAAACGAGGGGCAACTGGCTTCTGAGATTCCTCCGCTGAGGATGCATCGCTCACGGGGACTCCTTTCCCTACGAGACTGTCATTTCGTGTCCGCAGTGCGAACTGTGCAATAATTGCAATAAATCGTTACAAGCACGAAGCGCAAGCGAGTGTGTGCATTCTGCGTCAAGGACACACTCGCTTGCGCTTCGTGCTTGTATTTTCATCTGCTGCAGGGATCCTCCCTGAGAACAAGTGAAAAACAGCTGCGTCACTGATAACGACAATGACGCAACTGATGTTCTCATTGCAACTTCCGTGATTATAGGTGTTTATCGAGAGTTGCTGCAAGCTGTTCTTTCGGAACGACTCCCGTCAAACGTTCGACCAGTTCGCCACCTTTGAAGACCATCAGAGTTGGAATCGCGCTGATGCCGTGTTCTGAAGCGGTATTCGGGTTATCATCGGTATTCAGTTTGCCGACGCGTGCTTTGCCTTCGTAATCGTTGGCGAGCTCTTCGATGGTTGGGGTCAGCATTTTGCAGGGGCCGCACCAGGGAGCCCAGAAATCGACGAGAACTGCCTGATCTCCCTGCAATACTTCCGTTGAGAAATTGTCATCGGTAAACTCAATCACATTACCACCGGCCATTTTCGTAATCCTTGATTTTCGTCAGCTTGTGCCGGTCTTGGACCCGCGTTCCTGAACTGTATTTTGATAAAAAGTAAATTGAATCGACAACGATTCAGTAATTCACCCTTCGACAGCGTTATTATAGAAGCGTCGATTGTGGTGTCAACATTTTCGGGAATCCCCCAGTTTTACTCATTTGACCTTTTGCCAGACTTCGCAGACTATGCAGTGTAAGAACAAAATGACAATCTTTAATAGCCATTCCAGTTTCACCCAGACGGTTGGTTGGCAATGTTCATTCCTCTTCTCACATGCAATGTTGCTACCCCTTGTGGTTATATGTGCAGTAGTTTTTCATGTAGAGATGACATGGGCACAGGAATCGCCATTTGGGATCTCGGAAACACAGGCGGTTTCTGTTGAGAATCTCAGTCCCTGGCTGACGGAGATTCCTCTGAAAATCAAACGCACGGGTTTCCTTCCGGAAGAGAATGAAACCTATTACCTCGTACTCGGTTACGCCAGTTCTGCGAATTCGAAAGAAGTTAAGGATGCAGCGACTGATTTTTTGAAACAACGCTGGGAGCAATCCAAGTATAGTCATCTCCCTTTTGAACAATTCCCGGTTTATGTCGATATGTACCTCAATCCAAAAGCCTATCAGGGGCGGCCGGTCACCATGTCCGGGCATCTACAGCGGACTGTCATCAGTGAGCCTGGCAAAAATGAACATGGTGTCGATCAACTTTGCGAAGCCTGGTTGTACACGGACGACTCTCAATCGAATCCAACCGTCGTGCTTTCCACGAGCTTTCCAGAGGGCATGCCCATTGGTGAGCAGGCGATCGATCATGTGACCGTCACAGGCTATATTTATCGCATGTATACTTACGAAGCTCGCGATACGGGCCGTTTTGCTCCTGTTTTGATGGCTAATCACATTCAATGGACACCTCCGCAGGCTAAAAATTCGTCCGACTATTCACTCCTGCAGATCATTTTCATCTTTGGACTATTGCTCGGACTAAGCCTCTTTATCGCCTTGGTGTTGCAGCAACGCTGGCTAGTGAAACGCGAACAGGAACGCATCGCTCAAAGTTTGCTGGAAGAAGAGCCGCCGAAGTTTTAACGATTTTGCTTTCCCAGGATTATTTATTCCTTACTTCAATATTTACTTGAATCAGATTTTTATTCGCAGATGACTTACCCTCCCTCCGAGCCCATTGCACATCCTGTTCGACTTGCCGTTCTAATCTCCGGCGGTGGGACGACACTTGATAATTTCATGACGAGGATTCAATCGGGAGAACTGAAAGCAGAGGTCTCACTGGTCATCGCTTCGCGTCCCGATTGTGGCGGCATCGAAAAAGCAAAACGGCACGGTTTGCCGTTGGAAATTCGCCCGCGAAAAGAGTTTAATTCCGTTGCTGAATTCAGTCAGTCGGTCTTTGAAGCCTGCCGTCGGCAGAATGTTGAACTTGTCATTCTCGGCGGCTTTCTGAGCCTGTTGGAAATCCCGGACGACTTTATGTGGCGAGTGATGAATATTCATCCATCATTGATCCCCGCATTTTGTGGACAGGGGTTTCATGGCGCGCGCGTGCACGAAGCGGCTTATGAGCGAGGTGTGAAAGTCTCGGGCTGCACCGTCCATTTTGCAGATAATCAGTACGACCACGGCCCGATCATCCTGCAGCGAACCGTCGCAATTGACCATCAGGATCAGCCAGCCGACATTGCAGCGAAAGTTTTTGTGCAGGAATGCGAGGCATACCCGGAAGCGATCCGCCTGTTTTCACAGGGGCGATTAAGTATGGAAGGGAAGCGGGTTGCGGTGAGATAATAAAGGCGACCCGAGTCAGTCATGACTCGGGTGTTGTCACGATTCCTGTGCGATCTTTTTTATAATTCGCCGTTAATGACCCAAACCCACCCGAGCCATAACTGGCTCGGCTCGCCAGTGTAATTGCTGTAGGTCAGGCTGTGCCTGACGAAATTCAACGTCAAATGTTAATCATGTCAGGCAATAGCCTGACCTACAATTTATAGACAAATTTCCATGCTCAGTGTTTCCGAAGCTTTCCAACTCATTGAACAAACCATCCTCCCCGCATCCGTCTGTGAAGTCCCTCTTTCTCAGGCAGCAGGGCGAGTCTCTGCCTGCGATGTGATTTCCGATAGCGATTCGCCTCCATTTAACAAAGCGTTGATGGATGGTTTCGCGATCCGCACGCTGGATATTCAGGATGATGTCCGACTGAAAGTCATCGAACGAATTACGGCTGGTGAAGTTCCTCAATGTTCTCTCGAACCAGGAACCGCCATTCAGGTGATGACGGGGGCTCAGTTGCCAGCCGGGACTGACGCGGTCATCCGAATTGAAGATGTCCTCACGCCTGAGGAAGACGAAATTTCCTTCACCATTGACTCGATTTCCCCAGGTCGAAACGTAATGTCCCGTGGCGAAAGTATGCAGATGGGCGAAGTCGTCGTCGCCTGCGGAGAGCGGCTCGCGTTTCCGAAAATTGCTTTACTGGCAGAGTTGGGACGCAGCAAAGTCTCGATTATCCCACAGCCAAGTGTCGCCGTTCTGGCAACAGGCAATGAACTCGTACCGATCGATCAGACGCCGGGACCTGGACAAATCCGCAATTCCAACGAAACGATGCTGGTCGCTCAGGTGGAAAACGCAGGCGTAAAAGCAGTCCCGCTGGGAATAGCCCGGGATGATCGGGACGATTTGCGATCCCACATGAAAACCGGCCTGCAGTCCGATTTCCTCTTACTTTCCGGCGGAGTTTCTGCGGGAGTGCTCGATTTGGTACCGAGTGTGCTGGCCGAACTCGGGGTTCAGCAGGTCTTTCATAAAGTGCATATGAAACCCGGGAAGCCAATCTGGTTTGGAGTCCGACCAGCTGATGCAGAGAATTCTCGTCCCTGCTATGTGTTTGGTTTGCCCGGAAACCCGGTCAGTTCCATGGTTTGCTGTGAATTATTCGTCAAATTTGCCTTGAATCGGATCGAAAATCTTCCGGGGCTACCTGCAGAAAGTCGGAAAGCCCGTCTGAGGCAAGCTCATCTAGTCAAAGGAGACCGTCCGGTTTATTATCCCGCCAGAATTACCCACAACGATCACGAATTAACGGCGACCCCGGTCCGCTGGGTCGGCTCGGCTGATTTGCGAGGAGCATCGGAAGCGAATGGCATGATTCTGTTTACTCCGCGTGATGCAGAGTATCAGGAAAATGAAATCGTTGATGTGTGGAAGTGGATTGAAATAATTTGACAAAGTACCACGGGGCTTTGACCCGTGTTGGGTGGGTGGCACGACCCTGAATGAAGCGAAGGGCGTGGTTGTTGCAATCGCCACGCCCATCACTTGTTCTGGGACGTGCCACCCTGCAAACGTAATTGAAAACATAAATACAAGCACGAAGCGCAAGCGAGTGTGTCATTTCGAGTGTCCTTTAACTCACTCGATTGCGCTTCGTGCTTGTAAAAGAATGATTGTCGACAACAGAAAATCGAGACTCTCATGGATGATGCAAACACGATGACGGCTCCAGAAACGCAGACGCGACAGTCTCAATCAGTCCCAACGGAGAAAAGGAAACGCGGTCGCGTGGAATTGAGTGTTCAGCAGATTATTGAAAAGGCAGAAAACGAGCCTGTCAAATTTCGTTATGCGGCGATCTGGTCAGCCTGTGCGGGACTGATGCTCTGGGCGAGTTATCCTCCTTTGAGTTGGAGTCCACTGGCGTGGGTTGCCATCCTGCCCTGGTTACTGTTGATACGCATCGAACAACCGACTCGCCGCATGCTGTTCGCCTCTTATGTCGGCGGATTATGTTTTACAATTCCAGCTCTGCAGTGGATGCGTTATGGCGATCCGCTCATGTATATCGGCTGGATGGCGCTCGCGTTTTATATCGCCGCGTATGTCCCGGCATTTATCGGAATTACTCGAATCGCCGTTCATCGCTGGAAATTACCTTTATTGGTCGCGGCTCCCGTTGTCTGGACAGGACTCGAATACTTACGCGGTTTTCTCTTCACTGGCTTCGGCTGGTATTATCTGGGACATTCGCAAGTGCTATGGCTCGAACTGATTCAAATCAGCGATCTTGTCGGTGCCTACGGCGTCAGCTTTGTGATGGTCCTGTTTGCTTCGGCTGTCGCTTTGCAAATTCCAGCCAGCTGGATGCGTCGCATCGGGATTCTCAAGCCAGGTGCAGAACAAATCGAACCACGAGCCATGCGTTCGCTTATCATCGCCACTGCCGTACTCGGATCAACCCTCGGCTACGGCTATTACCGTTGTTCAGTTGCCGACTTCCAGCCTGGACCCCGAGTCGCATTGATTCAGGGAAATTTCCGGGCCTCTCTGGTTGTTCCGCCCAATGAGTATGAAGAATCGTTTCTGGTTCATAATGAATTGACGGGCATGGCAGTTGAACATCAGCCGGATCTGATTGTCTGGCCTGAAGGCATGTTTCGTTATGCTCTTCTCGAAGCCGATGAAAATCTCTCGGCAGCCGACTTAAGCCAGATTGCTCCGCATATTTCTCCCGGCAGTTGGAGAAACAGCGATGTGAATAGTACCTTGGCCACAATGAGTGAGAAAGCCGGGGCGGCTCTCGTGATTGGTCTGGGTGCCTACGTCGCTTCGACTGATGGACTGGCACAATACAATGCCGCTCAGTTTGTGACTCCCGAAACGGGCATCGATCAACGCTACGACAAACTTCACCGTGTTCCCTTTGGAGAATACATTCCCGGTTCCGACTATCCATTGCTCTCAGGATTCTTCCCACAGAACTTCGGCCTGACTGCCGGCAAGCAAGCGGTTCCGTTTGATTATGAATCGTGGCGTTTTGCTCCGGTCATCTGTTTTGAAGATACCGTCCCACATGTCACGCGAAAAATTACACACGCGATTGAATCGCAATCGGAAAAGCCCGTCGATGTGCTGATTAACCTCTCGAACGATGGCTGGTTTGCAGGATCAAGCGAACACGATCAGCATCTCATCACGGCTCAGTTCCGAGCCATCGAATTGAGAAAGCCACTTGTCCGAGCCGCCAATATGGGAATCTCATCCTGCATTGATGGCAATGGTCAAGTTCTCGAACCCGAAGTCTTCATGACCAAAGATCAAGTCAACTGGCAGCCCCGCGAAATTTCTTTTATCGATCCTGATACGGGAACGTATCGCAAGAAACTGGAAGCAGTACTCGTGCAAACGGTGCCCCTCGATAATCGCAGTAGTCTGTATCTAATGCTCGGGGACTGGTTTGCGGCTTTTTGCCTGTTCGCTTGTGGAGCGTTGATTTTGTCACGCTGGTTTCCGAAGCGCGAGACGGCTAACAGCAACGCTTAATCCCAGTTTCATCGGGGCGATTTTTCACATTTTAGTGTTCAAGTTCCTGACGAGCGGTTATGATCAGTTTTCGTTGATTCGTACATGCGAATGACTGATTCATAAGTTAAATCACTTGATGTGTTGATCTCACACTTCCATTGTGAGTGTCTTTGTCAAAGTGATGAAATCCACAAATCCCCGGCAGGAAATCGATGGTTAAACTTCTCGCAACAGCAGTTTTACTGGTCGTGTCATCTCTCCACGCCAAAGCAGCCGATGTTGATTATGTACACGATGTGCGGCCCATTCTGCAGAAGCATTGCTATTCCTGTCATGGAGCCGAAACGCAGAAAAGTGGACTCCGTCTCGATATCAAATCCGAAGCGTTCAAAGGGGGCGATGGTTGGGGGCCGAGTCTGATCGCGGGGAAGTCTGAGGAAAGCCCAATCATTGAACTGGTTTCCAGCGATGACGAATCTTACCGGATGCCACCGGAAGGAAACGGACTCAGTGCAGCAGAGATTGAAACGCTCACACGCTGGGTCGATGAAGGTGCCAACTGGCCAGACGGCGTCGATCTTGCCAAGCTGGAAGACCGGATGGATCACTGGTCTTTCAAACCGCTGACTTCACCAGATGTTCCTACGGTGGAGAATTCGGAATGGGCTCGCAATGAGATCGATCGTTTTATTCTTGCGAGGCTGGAACAGGAAAACCTGAACCCTGTGACTACTGCGGATGCGACCACCTGGTTGCGGCGCGTGACATTGGATCTGACAGGACTTCTGCCGACTCCACAGGAGTTGAACGAGTTTATTGAAGATGCCGAGCATGGCGAGGCGGCTTATGAGAAAGTCGTCAATCGCTTGCTGGCATCTCCGCGCTACGGCGAGCATTTTGCGCAGCATTGGCTGGATGTCGTTCGTTATGCCGATACGCACGGATTTGAAGTGAACACCGAAAGACCGAACGCCTGGCCTTATCGCGATTATGTGATCGAAGCGTTCAATAAAGACACGCCTTACGATCAGTTCATTAAAGAACAGCTGGTCGGCGATGCGATGGGAACTGATGCAGCGACCGGTTTTCTGGTCACCGCTTCTGTCTTATTGCCGGGACAAATCGGGAAAGATGCTCCCTCGATCCGACTGGCTCGACAGGATGCATTAGACGAGATTGTAAACAATATCGGCCAGACGTTCCTCGGTCTGAGCATCGGCTGCGCCCGTTGTCACGATCACAAATTCGATCCGATTTCAGCCAAAGATTATTACTCGATGCAGGCCTTTGTCGCTGGAGTTGAGTATGGGGATCGTCCGATGCAGACTCCCGAAACCGAAGCGTTACAACTTCAAGCGAAGTTGCATCGGAAACGAGTAGAAGAGATTGATCAACAATTACTCGCCTTCGTACCACTGGCACATCCGCGGCAGGACGCTAGTAATAACTCAGGCACGACCAGTGCCGAGTTGAACGTCGAATCCTTTTCTCCCATCGAGGCAAAGTTCGTTCGGTTCACCATTCACGATTGCAATCTGCATCCGAAACTCGGATTGATCGAGCCCTGCATCGACGAATTTGAAATCTGGACCGATGAAGAGTCTCCCCAAAATATCGCCCTGGCTTCACACGGCACAAAGGTGACAGCTTCAGGCAGCCGGATTTCAGCCAGTCATAAACTCGAACATATTAATAATGATGTGTATGGAAACTCGAGCAGTTGGATGTCCGACACTCCAGGAACCGGTTGGGTGATCTTTGAACTGCCGACTGCGACACGGATTTCAAAAATCATTTGGAGCCGCGACCGCAACGGACAATTCAACGACCGACTTCCGACCTCCTATACCCTCGAAGCTGCAATTTTTGAAGACGATTACACACAATTGAAATATGTTCCACCACAGCGTTCGCCCGTTGTCACGACTATGAATACGGATCGTTTTGTACCAGTCCGTGCAAAACGACTCCGATTCACTGTCCTCGCGACCAATAGCCTTGAACCCTGTATTGATGAACTCGAAGTCTACAATACAAATGGCCAGAACATCGCCCTGGCCAGTCAGGGAACAACCGTGAAAACTTCGGGCGAAACCATCGTCAGTAATCGACATGAGTCTCAGTTTCTAAACGATGGGAAATATGGCAATTCACGAAGCTGGTTGTCTAATCAGACCGACCAGAGTTGGGTCGAACTGGAATTCACTCAAGAACAGGAGATTGATCGCGTTGTCTGGGGGCGGGATCGAGAAGGAAAACTGAAGGATCGGTTGCCGATTGAGTATCAAATCGAAATCAATGCCAACGAAGAGACGTGGCAACTGATTGCAGACTCTTCGGATCGGAAATCATGGAGTGCGAAGGACGAGCAGAAATCAGGTTTTTCAACGGTCGGTTTGAGCAATGAAGAAGCCAAAGCGGCCAACCGATTATTGAACGAACAAAAAAGTCTGAATGCGAAAATCAAGTCTGCCGAGAATGGTCAGCTGGCATTTGCGGGCAAGTTCCGCAAGCCGGATGAGATCCATCTGCTCCGTCGTGGCGATCCCGAGCAACCAGCAGAGAAAGTAACTCCAGCTGTTTTGAGTTCACTGGACGAGTTCACGCTTCCCGCGACAACTCCCGAGCAGGAGCGTCGAATACAGCTTGCCGAATGGATTGCAGACCCCGAGAATCCACTGACGGCCCGGGTGATGGCAAACCGCATCTGGCAATGGCATTTTGGGACTGGATTTGTCGATACCCCGAACGACTTTGGTCGTAATGGCACTAAGCCGACGCATCCGGAATTGCTGGACTGGCTGGCACAGGAGTTGATACGCTCAGACTGGTCTGTCAAACAGATGCATCGGAAAATAGTCCTCTCGTCGACGTATCGCCAATCAACTCAGTTTAATGCAGAAGCTGCCAAGATTGATTCGGAATCGCGCCTGCTATGGCGGTGGCCAGCGCGACGGATGTCAGCTGAGTCGATTCGCGATTGTATTCTCGCCGTCAGTGGGCAGTTGAATCTGAAAATGGGCGGGCGGGGATATAACCTGTTCAAACAACGGGGCGGACTTTCCGGCTATACACCAATCGAAACGTTTGAACAAGATGGACTGCGTCGAATGATTTACGCACACAAAGTGCGTCGCGAAAGAGACGCGGTTTTCGGAGCCTTTGATTGTCCGGATGGCGGACAAAGTCAGGCTCGACGTATCGAATCGACAACACCAATTCAGGCACTCAATCTATTCAACAGCCGCTTTGTTATCGATCAGGCAGAAGAGTTTGCGAAGCGTGTTCAGTCGGAAGTGGGAGACGATACGAATCAACAGGTTCAACAGGTCTATCTGGTTGCACTGAATCGCAACCCCAGCGATGAAGAATTGAAGGATATTGAGCCGATCGTCCGTGAGTACGGTTTAGCAACACTGTGTCGAGTTCTGTTTAACAGCAACGAGTTTTTGTTTATTCCATAATATTTACATACTGGGCGGCCCCAAAAGATTCTTTCGGGGCGGCGCTGCCGTAAGAGATTTTGCTATTAAACATGATATCTACTGAAAAACCTCTTATGGACTTCGTCACCCAGATGTGTAGGTCAGGCACTGCCTGACGACTTTCAAGGTGGTACGCACAATTCGTCAGGCAGTGCCTGACCTACAGTTTTCCAGCATAGAGACGAACCATGTTCAATTCAAATCCGCAGATTTCAATCAACGGCCGACAGCTCTTGAATCGCCGTGGTTTTCTCAACGAATCGGCGACGGCTCTCGGCTCAATCGCTCTTCTGGATTTACTGGCAAACGATCGCCTGCTCGCAGAACAGCCTGCGATTAATCCTGCTCACCCCTTTGCACCGCGGGCCAGTCATTATCCGGCTAAGGCAAAAAATGTCATTGTGATTTTCTGTGCGGGAGCCGTCAGTCAACTGGAGACCTGGGACTACAAACCGGAGCTCATCAAGTATGACGGGCAACCCCTCAAAGGTGGTCCGGCTGTCACGTTTCAGGGCCCAGCAGGAGATCTGGCTCGGCCGCAGTATGAGTTTCGTCAACGGGGAGAAACCGGGAAGTGGGTCAGTGAGATGATTCCTCATCTGGCCGAGTTGACCGATGACATCGCCTTTGTGCATTCCCTCACCAGTAAAAGTAATACGCACGGCCCCGCAGAAAATTTTCTTTCGACAGGAACGCCACTGGATGGTTTTCCGAGTCTCGGTTCGTGGGTCAGTTATGCACTGGGAAGCGAGAATCAAAATTTGCCCGCTTATGTCGCCATTCCTGATCCACGCGGCGTCCCTCAAAATGGTTCAAACAACTGGGGCCCAGGATTTCTACCAGCTGCGTTTCAGGGAACTCCTTTAAGTTCCAAAGAGCCGATCCGTCATCTGAAACCTCCAAAGATTTCTTCAGAGGCTGATCGTGAAGCCAGGCAGCTCCTACAGCGAATGAATGAGCGTCATCTGGATAAGCATCCCGGTGACAGCAAACTCGCTGCTCGAATTGCCAGTTACGAACTGGCGGCTCGCATGCAGTTGAGCGTGCCTGAGATTACCGATTTGGATTCCGAACCTGCCCACATCCTCAAAAGTTATGGAGCGGATGATGAATCGAATCCGATCCGCGCCGCGTTTGCCCGCAATTGCATTCTTGCTCGCCGTATGATTGAAAGTGGTGTCCGTTTCGTTCAGTTGTTTAACGGAGCCTATGCCAGTGGCGGGGAATTGAATTGGGATGGTCACAGCAAACTCAAGGAACAATATGACAAACATGCCTCCATTTTGGATCAGCCAACTGCGGCAATGATCAAAGACATGAAAGAGAGAGGATTGTTAGAAGATACCCTGGTCGTCTGGTGTACGGAATTTGGCCGGATGCCGTTCTTCCAGAAGGGGGCCAAGGGGCGTGATCATAATCCCGATGGCTTCACTTGCTGGCTGGCAGGCGCGGGCGTTAAGCCCGGGGTGAGTCATGGGGTGACGGACGAGTTCGGTCAGAAAGCCGTGCAAGATATTCATCCGCTTTACGATTTCAACGCCACGATTCTGCATCTGCTCGGACTTGACCACGAACGCCTGACCTTCGAACACAACGGCATCGAACGCAGGCTGACCAATGTTGAAGGACATTTGATTAAGGAAGTACTTGCTTAGAACTTCCCGTAATGAAGACCCGGGTGGCGGGGGCGCTCTCGAAGAGAAGCCCCCGAATAATCGAACTTCCGGGGGCTTCCACTAACGCGGATCGCCCCCGCCACCCAGAATATTTTGACAAAATTATGTTTTGTCAGCGGTTCTGAATCAACTGATGATTGGCTCAACAACATGACCATGTACGTCGGTCAGTCGGAAATTTCGGCCAGCGTAGCGATAGGTCAGTTTCTCGTGATCCAATCCAAGTAAGTGCAATAATGTCGCGTGCAGGTCGTGCATGTGAACTTTGTTTTCCACAGCTGTGGAACCGAGCTCATCGGTGGAACCATAGGAAAGTCCGGACTTCAGACAATCGCCAGCCAGCCAGGTTGTGAAACCTCCGGGGTTGTGGTCCCTACCGGTTCCATTGCTTTGTGAGTAAGGAGTTCGTCCAAACTCCCCGCTCCACCAGACAATGGTATCTTCGAGTAACCCCCGTTGTTTGAGGTCCTGCAGCAGGGCTCCAATTGGCTTATCGACAGCGCGAGCATGTTGTTCATGTCTGGGCAGATTAGAATGCTGGTCCCAAGCGGGGTTAGCCGAGTTGTCGCCGTAGTTGACCTGGATAAAGCGGACACCAGACTCACAAAGTCGACGCGCCATCAGGCATTGCCGACCGTAATCATCGGTTTCCTTATCGCCGATGCCATACATGTCGAGTGTTTCTTTGGTTTCCTGATTCAGGTCCAGCACATCGGGTACATTGTTCTGCATTCGCCAGGCGAGTTCAAAGGAATTGATGACCGCTTCGAGTTCGGAATTTTGAGAATGAGAGCCTAATTGCTCCTGATTCAGATTTTGAAGGAATTCGAGTTGTCTGCGTTGTTGAGTGGGACTCAAATTGGCATTGGATAAATTCCGGAGCGTGGCCTCTTTAATCGCTTTACTGGCATTGCCAATTGCAGTCCCCTGATAAATCGCTGGGAGAAATGCGTTTCCATAATTCCGTGGACCGCCGTTTCCTGTGGAAGGACTCAGGGAGACAAATCCGGGAAGATTCTCATTTTCGGAGCCGAGGCCGTAATTGACCCAAGAGCCAAAGGAAGGTCTCACAAAATTTGTTGAGCCGCAATGCAGGAATAATGTCGCTGGTCCATGAGCGACACCATCCGTGTGCATGGAATGGACAAAGGTCAGATCATCCATGTGGCTGGCTGTTTCCGGGAATAAATCAGAAGCGGCTCGGCCCGATTCCCCATACTGTCGAAATTCCCAAGGCGATTTCATGACATGTTGAGACGTTCCCCGCTTTCCGGTCTTGGCAATCGTGCGTGCGTCATTGAAAGTAAAAGACTTGCCATGATTGGCTTCCAATGCCGGTTTGTAATCGAACGTATCAACCTGACTGGGACCACCCTGCATGAACAAAAAGATAATCCGTTTAGCCCGGGGGGGATGATGTGGCTCTTTAATCGATTGAAGTGATGAACTTTTCTTGCCGGCAGTCGCGGTATTTTCTGCACAGAGGCCAGCCAGAGCCAGTCCTCCGAATCCACATGCGGTTTTCTGGAGTACATCTCGGCGTGTCATTGGAGTTTGATAAACATGGTCCATGGAATAACTCCTCAGGCTATTTGAGATATCGAAATTCGAGGCTGGAAAATAACGACTGCACAAACTGAGTCCAGGCTTCCTGGCTTGAACTCAGTTGTGTTGTCGATTCGATAAAATCACGGCTGATTTTGCGTTCGGTGTTCGTGGGATGTCTCGCAATCGTCAGCATGTAGGCATGATCAATTCGAGAGTCTGCATCATCGAACGATTCTGATAATAGCTGTGTTGCGGTTTTACTTGCCTGCTTGCGAACAAAGGGATGGTTCATCAGGAACAATGCCTGCGGAGCGACGGTACTGACATTGCGCCGCCCAGAGACCATACTCGGATTTGCGAAATCAAACGCCTCAAAAATTTCTGGCAGACTGTTACGGAACACAGGGGCATAGACACTTCTGAGAGGTTCCTTGAATTGAAAACCGTAGTCACTGGAGAGATTCTCCGGGAATGTTCGACCACCGGGTGTCAAATCGAGTTGCCCGGAAATTGAGAGCATCGCATCACGGAGTGACTCGGCATCCAATCGATTTCGATGACAATGCGATAACAATCGATTCTCTGGATCTGTGGCTGGAGTCGTCCCAACTGAGGAAAGGCGATAGGTTCGCGACATCACAATCGAACGAATCAACTTCTTAACGGACCATCCCTCTTCGACAAATCGGGTCGAGAGATAATCGAGCAGTTCCGGATGAGAGGGACTCTCTCCCGTCGTTCCGAAATTATCGACCGTCCGGACAAGTCCAACTCCGAACAGCCAATGCCATACGCGGTTGGTCATCACTTGAGAGGTTAAAGGATGCTCGGGATCTGCCATCCATTTTGCCAGTTCCAGTCGCCCACTTTCATCGCTAGGCATCATCGGAGCAGCACCATAGTTGGCCACCTGAAGCACGCCCCGGGGAGCAATTTCGCCAAGGTTGTGCACGTTGCCACGAATATGAATCGGCAGGTCTTCGCCTTTGTCCTCTTCAAGAACAGTCATCGTTTTCGGAATGACGGGAGCCGATTTCTCCAGCTTCTTGAGTTTCACTTCCAGTGATTGGATCTCTTGCTCAATCGATTCAAACTTCTGTAATTCAGCCAGCTGCGTCTCTTCCTCTTTGGTACTCGACTGATTGGATGATTTCTGGTCAGCCAGCTCAGATTCATCGACAGGAAGAAATTGAACCGCATCGGCAATCACGTGCCCAGTCGTTCCTTTGTTTTCGACCAACACAAAACTCTGTCCAGCGACTTCGAATCGATAGGTTCCCAATGAGACAAAGCGTCCATCAATTTTGGGTGGCTGTTTCTGATTCAGGAGTATTCTTTTTTCACCATCGGCACTGAAAACTGTAATCGGAACATCGACGGCTCGATTTACCGAATGACTGTAGGCAAACCGAACTTCATAGCGGCCATCCTTGGGCAACTTAGGGAGAAATGTGATCGTCTTGTCGCCCTTACCATTGGCTTCATCATGGCAATAACCATCTCCGACATAGTTCTTGAACGACTGGGAATCTTTCCAGGTGCCGACTTTACGAGCCTCGGAATCATCAACGACAATGCCAGGCAAGTCAGCAACTGCGACAATCTGATATTTGGGAGTTGTATTCTGATTGGCCGGTAGCTGTGATTTTAGCTTAGCAATCGATGTTTCCAATGCGGTTACAGAGGCATTATGAGCATCCAACTTTTGTCGAACTTCATTGGATACAGGGAGAGGAACCTCGATCCATTTGGAGATATTGGCATGATTGAGAGCTTTGACATTTTTTAGAATGCCCGCCATGGCGTAATAGTCGCGGGTGGGGATCGGATCGAATTTGTGATCGTGACAGCGGGCACAGGTAATGGTTTGAGCCAGGAATCCTCGGCTAATCACATCCAGTTGCTCGTCAACGAAATCCATTTCCAGTTTTTGCTTATCCTGATCTTCCAGATTGCTGTTGCCCATTGTTAGAAATGTTGTGGCAATCAGATTTCGTTGACGCTGTTCCAGAGATGTACTGTCAATTAAATCGCCCGCGAGTTGCTCGATGACAAATTGATCATAAGGGCGGTCATCATTAAAAGTGTCAATCACATAGTCTCGATATCTCCACGCTTCGGGCATGACAAAACCGCGCAACGTGACGGACTCTGCATAACGAACAACATCCAGCCAGTGGCGTCCCCAGCGTTCGCCGAAATGAGGGGAGTTCAATAATTCATCCACCACTTGCTCATAGGCTTGCGGAGAAGGATTATTGACAAAAGCTTCGATTTCTACGGGAGTCGGTGGTAATCCAATGAGGCTGAAATAGAGACGACGAATTAAAACTTCTTTGTCGGCATCTTTCGTCGGTTTATGACTAGCTGCTTCCAATCGGGCGAGAATAAAGTGATCGATTTCATTGGCTGGCCAGGATTGATCGTACACTTCAGGAATCGCAGGATTCGAAACGGGTTGATAGGCCCAATGGCTGCGACCCGCCTCAATATCAATTTCACGTGGCTTTCCTGTGGTCGTTATTGCTTCGCGGGGATCAGCCGCTCCGTCACGCACCCAGTGTTCAAAATCGGCGATGACGTGCTCAGGCAGTTTGCCTTTGGGAGGCATCTCGAAACTGTCGAACTTCAGTGCGGAGATGAGCAGACTTTCATCAATATCATTGGGCACAACAGCGGGGCCGGAATCTCCACCGGTCAGGAGACCATCGCGGGAGTCGAGAAGTAATCCGCCCTGCAGGTTTTTGGAATCCGCGGCATGGCACTCATAACAATGAGTGACGAGGACAGGACGTATTTTCTTTTCAAAAAAATCAAGCTGCTCGGAAGTCGGTTCTTCTGCGCTAATTTCTGAATTCAGAAATTGCGAGACCACTAAGAGAAGGAGAATTCTCACAAGCATATTCACAGGATATTTCTGTGCTTGCATGTATTATGCTCCGTTGACAATGAGAGATTCGCTTGTTTCGAGGCGTTGTTCAGTTGCGGAGATCCCGAGTTGATCTCAATAGAAAACCTTTTGCCACCAGATATGACCAGTGGCATAAGGTTATGAATCAAATTGATTATCGTGTCAGTCGATCGATCAGGTATTCTGTCGAGTTTTTGAACTCTGGATTCTCAACACCGGGTGTCACCAGCAATACTTCCACTCCAGTTGATTCGAGTTTTTCAGCAAGCTTGACCCCCATGACTCCGGAATGAGTCGGGTCTTTGGGAGAAGAGCCGACGACGGGAACTTCTCCGCGATAGAACAGGGCGATTGGAGGATCATCTTTGGAAACGAGCTCAATTGGCGAGTACTCATGAATCCAGGGAAGAACGTCCTGACGGTTATCAATCAGAGCCTGAAAGTTTGGAAGTCCGAAGGCGTGAGCGCCGTATCGGTAGTTGGGCATCCATTCGCGTAATTCTTTGGGATCGAGAGAAACCTGTGCGCCGTTGACGGCTGCACAATAGAGCCGGGTGGATTCGTGACTGATCGGATCGTCGCTGTTTGGATCGGCCATGTCATCGTGGAATGCAAGCCACAATGAAGTGCAAGCACCGGCAGAACCTCCGGTCGCTCCGATTTTTTTCTTGTCCAGATTCCACTCGTCCGCCTTGGAGCGAATGAACTGCAATGCACGAGCCGCATCACCTAATGGTGCTTTGACGGGTGGAACTACGTTTTCTGCAACTCCGTTCTGCACGTATCGGTAGTTGATTGCAATGACGGTGATCCCGCGATCCAGGAACGGCTTCGGATTGGTTTTCTTATCGCCACCTCTCCAGCCTCCGCCATGAATGTAAAGGACGACGGGTGTCGGTTTGTCGGACTTGGCCGGGTAGAAGTCCATCACATTTCGCTCGTGAGGTCCATACTTCACATTCATCTGAGGTTTTAAATCTTCAGCGTGAACGGCTACTCCGTAAGACAGGACAAACATCAGCATGACAAAGCGGCGGATCATTGTGTGCTCCTAAGGTTGGTTGGTATGGATGTGTTGATGCGTGAGGTATTGTCAGCATAACCAGAAGCGGACTTGTACTGCCAGTGTTTCGTCGAAACTCCGGCTAAAGAAATTTTGCTTCACCACCGTTGTCCGCATTTCTTCAGTCCATTAGTGGAGCGAAGGTAAAGATAACTTTGCACATTCATTTCGTGATATGGAGCAAGTAATTCAACTGTGGCTCTCTGATACAAATTGAAAGAGACACCTTCCACTTCATCCAGAGTTAGCCAGGCATTTTCAGAGATTTCGTAGAGTTCGCCTTCAATATTATGACCGTTGGGGTCATGTACCAGTCCCGGGTATTCACCGCAGTCGTAAAGAAGATAGCTGGCTTCTGTTTTGGCTTCTCCAATGAATTTTGCTTTCTGGAGATAATGGTCGCGGCAGTAGCCCCGTTTTAATGTGCCGTAGACGAACAGGAGGGGGGATTCTGAAGTCATCATCTGACCTTAGTTTTCGGGACGCAAGCATGAGGTGGAAACTACCTCGCCCATCACTTTGTTCTGAGAGTGCCACCCAGTTTTATGCTTGTAATGTGTATCAATGACTGGGAAGGAATATGCAGGACAGACTGGAAGCCTGTCCTGCCGGTTAATTGACTTTAACGATTAGGCAGTTGGGATCAATTCTATTGAAAGAGATTAATTTGGCGCTTTTAATCTCTCTGATAATGATTCGCAGTCGAATGATCGCAACGAATGTGATTGGACTCAATCCTCAGTGTGGATTCTTTCGATAGCCAATAAGGGTTAATCCCTACATTCAATCTTTCTGGCATTTCTGGCCGGGTCTTCAGAAATGCATCATGATAATAATTCCGCTGGAATTTATGGCGAGCAACTCACTGAACGTCGCCGAAATCCCCAGCAGAACATTCCCGGAAACAGGTTCCTGTGCTCGAATATATCGACAACTTCTATCGAAATTACAGTCGGCATTTACTGGTGCTGATGTTCATTTCGTTGCCATTGCTGGCTTACGAAGCGGCTCAGATTCCAACGAACAACGATGTCGAAACCTGGTTGCCTGCTCAGTCGGAATTGAAACTCCGCTATGATCGATTTCGGCAGGACTTCGGCAGTGAAGAGATGCTCGTTCTTGGCTTCAAAAATGATGCCAACAATCCTCAACTGGTTTCTGCATTGGCAGAACGGCTTGAAACTCTGAAGGGGGTTCGTCAGGCGTGGGATTCGAAACGCTTTCGGGATGTGATGCGTGAATTGCAGGTTCCAGAAGAAGCAATTCAGGAGCGTCTGATTGGTATGACGGAATCGGTCGATGGAAATTATCGAGCGATACTTGTGCTGCTTTCCGAAGAAGGGACTGCTGATCGAGGGCTTGTTGTTCAGGCAATTCGGGATCAACTCGAGTATTGTCAGATCACCACCGAGCAGTTCGCCTTTGCCGGTGGTCCAGTCATCGTTTCCGAATTGAATCGGCTCGGTGGTCCGAAGAATAATCGCAAGTTCTTCCTGCTCACGTTATTCCTGGGATTTCTGTTGCTGCTGGCAATGCTGCGAGACTGGCGGACCAGTGCATCAATGATTTTGCTGACAGTGTGGGCGATTCAGGCAACAACTGCTGGCGTGAAGTTTCTCTCGGGTGAGATGAATTTCATTCTGGGAGCATTACCTGTGATGGTGATGGTTTTCACGCTGGCGATTTCGATTCACTTTCTGCATTATTTTGACACGTTTCGCAATCGAACTTTTGCGGTTGCTCGCGGTTTGAGTGCCGCCTGGAAACCTTGCCTGTTTGCGACATTGACGACCACGATTGGTCTGGCGTCATTGTGCATGAGTGACATTATGCCGGTTCGACAATTCGGATACGCAGCTTCGCTTGGATGTGTGGTCTCGATGGTCACTTCACTGGTGATGATGCCAGCTGTCGTTTCCGCACTCGGATTTCCTGGATTTGGGGAAACCTCTTTGCTGAAAGTTCAGCGAAGTATTTTTGCGAAAGTGATCCGCTTCCGTCATGCCGGAGTTGTGATTCCACTGGTCCTGGTGGCGGTGACAGGAATAGCCGTTCCAGAATTGAGAAGTCGGCTCGAACCACTCGATTTTCTACCATCCTCCAATAAAGTATTGACTGATTTTCAGGAGATTCAGGAAAATCTGACCACTCTGGATTCGATTGAAATCATTGTGGATTTCGATGGGAATGAAGGAGCGTTTCTGGATCGGATGGATGAAGTTCGGGCGGTGGAGCGGTTGGTTTCAGTCCATCCCTGGGTGCGGAGTACTTCATCACCGGCCAGTTTTTTTCCGACGATCGATCAGATGCCAGAATCGACTCGTGATATCGGCTTGCTGTTAAAGTCAGCTAACTCACGAGCAGATGAGAGCGATTATCTGGCATGTGGGCAGCGTTTCTGGCGAATTTCAGCACGCATCGAGCCGGAAGCTCGAGAACATCAAACGCAACTGGTTGCTGAAATCCAGAAGAGCCTGGCTGGTTATCAAGTCGAAATTACAGGTCTGTCTCCACTGGTGAAGCAGGCACAGGATCAGATTTTCGATGGCTTCTGGTCGAGTTTTGGGACTGCATTTGTGATTATCACAATCGTAATGATGATCGCGTTACGCTCGATCACCATTGGTCTGTTCGCGATGATTCCGAATTTGACACCTTTGCTGATTGTGTTTGGATTACTGGCCTGGTTTGAAGTTCCGATTGATATCGGCATGATGATGTCGGGCAGCATTGCATTGGGTATTGCTGTCGATGGGACGTTCCATTTTCTGCTTCGATATGAATCCGAATTGAGGAAGGAAGGGGACTCGGCTGTAGCTTCGGCTCTGTCATTGGATCATACGGGCCCGGCGATTGCCGAAGCAGCGATTATTGCAGCGGTTGGAATGCTGGCATTGAGTTTGAGCCAATTTGCTCCGACCGCACGCTTCGGCATGTTGATGACTGCTCTTTTAATCGCCGCATTGATTGGCGATCTGGTCCTGTTACCAGCGATGCTGGCCTTGCGTTCACGGAAACGCTCCATGTCTGAAGAGGAGGATCAAGCTGTCCGGTTAGAGCTCCGTGGGCCACATCAGCTTCAATCATTCCAAAACTATTCCGCAGCAGGAATGAAATAATACGGAGTGGCCATACGGTACTCACGATAGTAACGACTGCAACTCCAATCGGAAAAGTCTGCTTATTCTGCCAGCTTCATGGCCGATATGCTCTTATAACTGGTTTTCTTTCAACATATTATTGACATTTCATCCTGTTGAGGCAAATCTGTTAGTCTGGGGTATTTATGGACCATGGAACGACAATAATGATTAATACTGCGAAATCCGAGACAAATTATTTATTAATGACTGGGGCGACCGGGCTGTTAGGTCGTTACCTGATGAAGGATCTGGCGATCGCTAACGTTCCGTTGGCTGTTGTTGTGCGTCCTTCGCGTCGATTGTCTGCGGAGTCCCGCATAGAATCGATCATGGAATCGTGGGAAGATCAACTGAATCGCCCATTGATGCGTCCAGTGGTTCTGGCTGGAGAACTTTGTGAAGATTCTCTGGGCATGGAACCCAATGATATTCGCTGGGCAATCGAAAATTGCACAGGCATGATTCACAATGCCGCTTCTCTTTCTTTTGTCAGCACCGGTCCCGAAGCCGAGCCTTATCGCTCGAATGTTGGCGGAACTAAAAATGTGCTGCAGTTTTGCCAGGAAGCCGGCATTCGCGAGTTCCATCATGTTTCCACAGCTTATGTTTGTGGACTGCGGAATGGAACGGTTCTGCCATCCGAGCTCGATGTCGGTCAGGAATTCGGCAATCCTTATGAAGAGAGTAAGGTGATGGCTGAAAAAATGGTCCGAGGTTCCGATTTTATCGACTCGCTGACCGTCTATCGTCCCGGCATTATTGTGGGAGACTCCAAGAATGGTTTTACGAATACCTTCCATGGATTTTATGCAGCCGTTCAGTTGATTCATACAATTTTGAGGAATCAGGATCTTGTGGGCGAGACAGGATTTTCTGATGTCTATCCAACGAGAATTAACCTTGATGGCACCGAAAGTAAAAACCTTGTCCCTGTCGACTGGGTTTCGGCAGTGATGGCTCATATTCTTTCGCATGACAAACTTCATGGCGATACCTATCACCTGACACCACGGAATGCTGTCGAAACACGCACAATCAATGCGGCTCTCTGTGCTTCGTGTCGGTTTTACGGTTCGACCCTTACTGGGGCAGATACGCATTTTGAAGAGCACACGGAGCTGGAAGAATTCTTCTACGAGCATATACGAGTCTACAATTCCTACTGGCGAAACGATCCAACATTCGACAGTACCAATACGCAGAAAGCGGCTCCTCATCTGCTTTGCCCGCACATGGATTACAAGATGCTCAAGTTCCTGGCCGATCAGGCCATCAAGATGAATTTCACCTTTCGTGAAAAGCCAGTCATGCAGAAAGCGGATCGTGCTGTAGTGAATGCTCAGTAAGTGATTGGCGGCTTGATGTTATTGATTCTCAATACGTACAGATGCGTATCTGTGCGTAAATAAAGAGCCTTGCCAGCGACTGCTGGTGAGGCTTTTATGCGTCCATCGAGACGATTTACCTGGACGAGTTCCATTTGCGGGTCTGCGTTAATCACACTAATTTTGCCTTCTTCACTGCAAAAGTAAAGTTTGTCATTAGCAAAGATAGGGGATGCGGAATACGCGCCAATAAAGCGGCGTTTTCCCAGCACATCGCCAGTTTCGCAACTCAGGCAGACGACGATTCCACCCGGGTTGATTGTGAAAATCATATCGTCAATCAGGATGGGAGACGGGACCGTGCTCACGCTACGATCATAAGTCCAGTCGATGTTCGTCTCGGTAATGTCGCCTCGTCCTTCTGCGCGAATGGCCAGAAGCTGAGTTTCATAAAAACCGGTACAGACGAAAACATGGGACCCATTGGCCACCGGGGCAGGCACATTCGAGAAGCCTGTGTACCGCACATGCCAGCGTTCTTCGCCCGTGGAGGGATCATAGGCATGAACCTGATCGGCCCCGGGGCTGATTAAGAGATTCGTTTCATCTCTGTTCCAAAGAAACGGGGTGGCAAAAGCACGATGAGTGATTTTGTTTTCCCGTAATGGGGCAGAGCGTTTCGTCTTCCATTGAATTTCTCCAGATGTTTTGTCCAGAGCAGCGACAAATTGTTCGTTCGCTCCATCGCAAGTCAGGATGAGCAGATTTTCAAATGCAACAGGAGAACTTCCCGGTCCCCCTTGATGCTCGATTTCCAGTTCTTCATTTTTCCAGAGAATTTTCCCCGTGTGGTGGTCAATTGCTGCCGTCCCAAAGGTCCCAAAATGGCAATAGATGTTTTGTTCGTCAATGATGGGAGTTGGGGATGCATAGCTGTTGTCGTCATGAATCTTTTCGGGATTCGGTATACGAAACAATTCGATTTCATGCAGAACTTTTCCAGTCGCGACTTCCAGGCCAATCGCCCGTAGCGAGAGTGCTGGTTCCGTTTCCTCCAGATCGACAGCTGTCGTTAACCAGACTTGATCACCCCAGACAACAGGAGTTGACCAGCCCAGCCCCGGAATTGCCTGTTTCCAGGTGATGTTGGTTTCTTCATCAAACTTTACTGGAATCTCTGCACCGACTGCATATCCTTGCCCTGAGGGGCCTCGAAACTGAGGCCAGTTGGGCTCTGCAGCGTAAGAGTTAGAAGCAGATAAGAGACTGAAGACCAGAATTGAAATTGAGAGATCCCACATATACGCTCCAGTTGCTTGGTTCAATGGTTCTTCATGGATTTTAGAGGCTAAAAGTTGTTCTCTGAATAGCTCCTGAAGATTCTATTGGAGAATTTCAACAATTTATTGGAACACTGGTGATCACCAGTTGAATACTGGAAAATAATCAAACCCGGGTGGCGGGGGTGCTCTCGAAGAGAAGCCCCCGAATCGTTGAACTTCCGGGGCCTTTGCATAAGCGGAACGCCTCCACCACCCCGGAGGTCCTTTTTTAAGATGTCACCCTGGGAAGGAGAAAACAAATTGAAAATCAAAACAGTCAATAAAAAACACTGCTGGTAAGCCAGCAGTGGCACACTCGTTCTGAATAAATTCGGTTTGAATCGTATTAAGCCGCAGTGCGGGAACGGGATTCGATTTGGACATCGTCCAGGGCAACGTAGCGGTTCACTACTTCCCAAAGTGTATCAGACAGAGCGGATGGATTATTGTTCAAAGAGCTCTGCAGCTGTTGCAGATCGGCATTGATTTGCATGGTCGAAGGAGCATGTCCGGCTCCGAGAATAATTTTCTCGTGAATCTTTGGTGCACTCTGTTCGTGCTCATAGAACAGTTCTTCATACATTTTCTCACCGGGACGCAAACCGGTGAACTTGATGTCGATATCATCCGGATAGCTCAGCCCGGATAGGCTGATCATGTCCTTGGCCAGATCGACAATTTTTACGGGATCACCCATATCGAGAATTAGAACATTTCCGGTTCCTCCAACCGCTCCTGCTTGAAGCACGAGTTGGACCGCTTCCGGAATCGTCATGAAATAGCGGACCATATCCTTGTGCGTCACCGTCACCGGCCCACCGCATTCGATTTGTTTGCGGAAAGTCGGTACAACACTGCCAACAGAATTGAGAACATTTCCAAAGCGAACCGTAATGTAAATTGTCGAGGAAATGTTAGACATCGCTTGCAGATATTTTTCGGCCAGCAGCTTCGTGGCTCCCATCACTGAAGTTGGACGGACGGCTTTGTCGGTGGAAATTAACACAAAACGTTCCACTTGATGTTTGTGAGCGATGTCGACAACGGCTTTTGTCCCCATGAAATTGTTGCGGATCGCTGCGTAAGGATTATCCTGCATCAATGGGACATGTTTATAGGCAGCCGCATGAAATACGATTTCTGGTTGGTGACGGGCGAACGCTCCTTCTAGAGCATCCTTGTCGAGCACACTGGCGGTGAGATAACACAGCTCAATCTCTCCGCAATCGCGTGCTACAAATTCGCGTTCCATTTTGAAAACGCCAAATTCGGAATGATCGAAAATGATCAACTTGGCAGGTTCGAATCCGATAATCTGACGGCATAATTCGCTGCCAATACTTCCCGCTCCACCAGTGACCAGAACCGTTTTTCCAGTGATCGAATGGCCGATCTTTTCGAGGTCGAGTGATGTGGGTGGGCGACGCAACAGGTCATCGATATCCAGTTCGCGAACTGCCAGTCGAAATCGTCCTTCAACAATTTCTTCAACAGTTGGAACTTTATGCAGCTGAATGTCGGCTTCCTGGCAACGACTTAATAAATCTCGTACGACACGTCCTGAAGTCGACGTTGGTACAAGAATATGCTGGATCGGTGTGGCAGTCTTTGATTCCCAGCAATCTTCAAGCGAGTAGACTTGTTGACCACCAATCAGGGATCTTTGTCGTTCTCCACTTGAGTTGATGAATCCAACGATCCGAAATCGACCCAAATGACCGTTGCTTGACATGACCATTTTCCAGATGCCAATAGCCGAATCATCAGAGCCAAAAATTAACGCTGTTTCTGTCGGTTGTTCTCGGCTGTTTGGTTTTCGACTGGACCAGATCATACGACAGGCAATCCGAAATCCCAATATGGCCAGCAGGCTGATCAATCCGTCAATTAATGTGACAGAGCGAGGTAAAGACATCGGAGACTGCGGACTGATATAGTGTAATGCCAGCAAAACGCTTGTCATAAATCCACAGGTGCCGACAATAAGGATTCCGTCAGTAATGGAAACATGCCGATAGGATCGATTCCACTCGCGGGAGATCGCGGCAATCAGCAACTTGGCTGCGATGATGTATGGGAGAGCCGCTGTGAATTTTAAGAGTTCCGAGCTTCCCATCGCGAAATCAAAACGCAGACAGAATGCTAGAAATAGCGAGGCTGTAATAAGAATTGTATAAATGGGCAAAATGATTGCCAGACGGTGGCGCATGAGAAGCTCCGTATGATCTTGAATCGTCCCAAATGGCGTGTCCCCCGTCGATCGTTGCAAGAACTGATCGATACGATTCATCGGATCTCTGCGAAGAGAATCCGATACGCGATATTCCATTCGCGTGGCGGAATTGTAGTCGTTTCAGACTATCGAGTCCAGATGCGTGTTTTGGCCCATTGTGAAACAAGAGGGAGTGACTCCTCAAAAGTGACCTCAATCAGGGTTGATCGCATAACTCCCTTGGGGTTAATGACTTATGGCCGTCGAGTTTTTGTAATCAGTAAGGTTCCAGCCATCGCCCAAATTGTAAATCCTGCAATGGAGATCATCAGACCCCATCGAAAACTACGAGATCGATAGTTCCAAGTGACCTGATGAGAGCCTGCGGGGATCTCCAGACCACGGAACATGCCATCGATGCGGATTGACTCAGCGGGTTGACCATCAATCGTGGCCATCCAGTTGGGATCGTAAAGTTCGGTCAGGATGAGTTGCTGAGCGATGGGAGTTTCAACCTGGAGAGTTATTTGCTCAGAGGACTCCTGCTTCCAGTTGATCGAAGTGCTTTCAGAGTTTTGATCCCATGAGCCTCGTCCCCGCGTGCCGAGCAGTGCAGAGAGATAGATTGGTTCCTGATATCGCCCCCAGGCTCCATTTAATAAGGGGTCCATTCCCTGCCACAACAATTGCAAGGACTCATTTTGAGGATCGGGTGGTGCATAAGTCAAAAGGTGAGTCACCCCGGCTTGCTGAAGCCATTGGGTTTGTTCGGCAGTGAATGTCGCCCAGGGGCTTTCTGGCGCATCAGTTTTGGATTCCGGATAGGTCAGTTTCGGATCGAAATACTCGGCTGGTCCGATTCCCAGATAAACCGGCGTGGCAGCGACACCTGTAATTGTCAATAAGTTTGGCCCTGGTCCAAACAAGCGTGCAGGAGCAGGTAAGTCTTTGAGCATTTGACGAACCGGACTCTTTTCAATTCGAGTCATCGGCGTGTCCGGGACCATAAATGCATAGGTGATTTTCTGACTGACCCAGGAAAGATCGAGCAGGGTGCCGATGCCAATCAGTATTGCTAACAAGACTTTCCATCTCGGTCCCAAAAATTGACGAATCGTATCCCAGCCACGAGCGGACCAGAGTGCTGCAGCAAGGGCCGTAACAATGCCATAGCGACCGGGGCCTCGAAAGAAACTGAAACCAGGAACGTTTTGCAACAACGGCAGCAGCCACCCAGTTGCATAGACAAGAGCCAGCAGCCCGAACCCGCCCAGCCATAGCAATCGTCGATCGCTTTCATTGTGGGAATGAAATAATGAAATCCCTCCTGCAACAGCCAGGATCATGGGCAATATCCCGAAATACAGATGAGCTTCAACAGGATTAGTCGCGGTCGGGTAATCGAGAAACTGATGCGCATTCAGTCGGTTATCAAGTTCATGGGCCCGACCATACCAGTACCAGGGCATAATCACTTGCGAGAGATATCGGGGAGGGATGTGTCCGTATCCTGGATCAAAGTCTGCAGAGGCTGATGTTTCTCGTTGACTGTTTTGTTTCAACGACCAAGTTGGCAACAATTGCAGACTCGCCAGGAGTATTCCCACCGAAATAGCAAGTGCAGGAAATATCAAAGTTTGAGCAGTCGAACTGGCAAAGCGGCTCACAGAGGGTTCATCAGGTTCACTCTCAGTCAATTCCGGAGTTTTTTTTGAACGTAACTCTGAAATCCATTCACATAGTGACCACAGTGTGAGACAAATCAATGTGATGAAAGCCAGATGAAAATGTCCGGGGAGCAATTGCAGACATAGTATTCCAGAAAGACCCCACAGCCACAAGAAATTTCTGGTTCGGAAATAGCGATTGAACATAGCAAGAGCGAGTGGTAACCAGGCTCCCGTCAGAATCGCCCATTCAAGGCAACATCGTGGAGCAAACCATCCATACACGAAGACCAGTCCGGAAAGTAAAGCTCCGAACAGTGAGATTCCCAGATCCCGTGCCAGCCAGACTGTCGCACAGAATGCCAGAACATAGTGAAACAGATGGTTCACATTGTAAGCCGTGTTGACATTCAGGAATCGATAAAACAACAGATTGAATGGATAAAAAACACCCGTCTGGCTTTCTGCCACCAGGGGATATCCATGTCCGACGAGCGAATTCCAGAGTGGAATGTGTCCCTGTTTGAGGGCTTCTGCATAAAAAGTTTTCTGAGGAAAGTAATAGGTGTAAACATCCCCGCCAATCAATCCGCCTCCCAGCCACAGGTCAAGCCAGAACCACATCGTCAGTGCAATTCCAACAGCGAGTGTGATAAGAATCGCAGACGATTTCATTTTCATTGGACGACGGTCAGTGGAAGTATCCATATACTTTGACGTAAAAAACTTTTCAAAACGGAATAAGCGGACAACTTTTCAGCACGGTCTTCAAGTCGCTATACTGAGTGTTGAACTGCCATAGGAATGATCCAAAATATTCACAGAGAGATAAATTGACCTCACTCAGTTTAGGATCTTTTCCGAGTTGTAAACAGTGACGCACTCACGCATGACAATTGATGAAGGATGCATAACATGCCCGCAGAGATGACTGTCCACGCGAAGTTGACTGAAATCGCAAATAACCTTTGGTGGAGCTGGCAGCCGGAGGTGGACGATATCTTTCGCCGCATCGATCCCATCCGGTTTACCGAATTGAGCCATAATCCCGTCCAGTTACTCAAAGAATATACTCCGAACAAGCTTGAAAAACGCTGTCGCGAGGAAGTTCTGCATTCAAAAATTAACTGGGCCTTCCGACGGTTCAAAGAATATCTGGCTTCCGATTCCACTTGGGGAGATACACATGCGGGACTGCTGAATTTTCGGCCTGTGGCTTATTTTTCCGCTGAATTCGGAATACACGAATCGCTGCGGGTCTACTCGGGCGGTTTGGGAGTTCTGGCAGGCGACCATTTGAAAAGTGCATCGGATCTCGGTGTTCCTCTAGTTGGAATTGGTCTGTTTTATCATGAAGGCTATTTCTCACAGGCAATCGATGAAAACGGCTGGCAACAGGAAACTTATACCGAGGTCGATTCTGAAACGATGCCTCTGACGGTTCTCAAAGGTCCAGACGGGAAAGAGATTATCATTTCCGTGGAAACTCGAAATGAAAAAATCTATGCCCGCATCATGCATGTCATGGTTGGTCGCATCCGGTTGTATTTACTCGATGCCAATGTCCCACAAAATTCTGACGAAATTCGCAGTTTGACCGCCCGCTTGTACGGAGGAGATCAAACAACCCGAATCCGTCAGGAAATGTTACTTGGCATTGGCGGAATGCGCGCCTTGGAAGCGATTGGAATCAATCCTCGTGTCATTCATATGAATGAAGGACACTCCGCATTTGCGGGACTGGAGGTTATTCGTCAACGCATGCATAAAGATGGGATGACGTTTGACAATGCCCTTCGCGAAACAGCTGCTTCAGGTGTCTTCACAACTCACACTCCTGTCGCTGCAGGTCACGATCGTTTCGATGGTGGGTTGATCGATTATCATCTCGGACCAATGGGCGATGCACTGGGACTCGATCATCATGGCTTAATGGCATTGGGTCGAGTCGATCCGCAAAATCATCACGAAACGTTTTGTATGACGGTTCTTGCTTTCAAAACTTCTCGTCGTGCCAATGCCGTATCCAATTTGCATGGTGTTGTTTCCCGAAAAATGTGGGCTTGTTTGTGGCCTTGGCGCAGTGAAGAAGAAATCCCAATCGGGCACATTACGAACGGAGTACACGTGAACTCCTGGCTGGCGACTCAAATGCGAGTCATTTACGATCGCGTACTTCCAGCTGAGTGGTTCCTGCGTACCGGAGAACCGGAAGTGTGGGCCGGGTTCGAACAAGTCACACCCGGAGAATTGTGGGAAACTCATCAGGCTCTTAAAGCTCGCCTGATTGTTTATATGCGGAGTTGCTTAATGAAGCAGGCCGCTCGTAAAAATGCGAGTGACAGTGAACTGGCCGATCTTTCAGAAATGATGGACCCGCAGGCATTGACGATCGGCTTTGCCCGTCGATTTGCACCGTATAAGCGAGCAGACCTGATTTTACACGATGCCAAACGTCTCGCTCGAATTGCGCACGATGCCAATCGTCCTGTCCAGTTCATCTTCTGCGGAAAAGCTCACCCTGCTGATGAAATCGGCAAATCGATTTTGCAGAAAATTGTCAGGCTCTCCGAGACTGACGAGTTTCGCGGTAAGATTGTCTTCCTCGAAGATTATGACATCAACTTCACACGCCATCTTGTGCAAGGAGTCGATGTCTGGTTGAATAACCCACGTCGTCCTTTGGAAGCCTCCGGGACGAGTGGCCAGAAAGTCGTACTCAATGGTGGATTGAACTTCTCGGTGCTGGATGGCTGGTGGGCGGAAGCCTACGACGAGACAAACGGCTTCGCAATCGGTGATGGCCATATCCACGCCAATGACGACATTCAGGATCAACGGGATGCGGAAAGCCTGATTGATGTTCTGGAAAATCAAATTGTCAAAATCTACTACGAGCGCGATACCGATGATCTGCCTCAGGATTGGATTATGCGAATGAAGCATTCCGTCAAAACTCTCGGCTGGCGATATAATGCTGACCGTATGGTGATGGACTACGTGACAGGAACCTACATTCCGGCAGCCGGCGGCGAGTCCGCAGAAATGCGCATGATGCCGTAATTTTCTGATACATTCAGACAAACACGAAACGAAAGCGAGTGAGTCCAGACCAATGGGACTCACTCGCTTTTTTCGATTTATACAAAAGTGTGGCTTCTATGAAAGCCCTCAGCTTTCATAGAACAACTGGAGTCGTAGTGCAGCGAAGCCCCCGGAATTACTGATTGTAAACACCTACATCAACTCATTGACCGATGATTCAATTGTCTGGCAGAGAGCATCCAGGTTCAGATCTTCATCATGGTAACCAAACGGTTCTTCGATGTGTTCTGCGACGACTTCCATGGCAATCATGAAGTAAGCCATCATGCCCGTCAGGATGGGAGTCCACCAGCCAAAGTCCTCAATAATCCCCCAGGGCAGCGTCAGTAAAAACAGGAACACACATTGTCGAGAGAACGTACGGTAGGAACTGACAATCAATGTTTTTCGAATCCGCTCACACCCGCCGCAAATATTCAGATAAACTCGCAAGTCCTCATCAATCACTCTCAGCTCATCACCATCAAGCAGATTTTGTTTCCTGCCAGCGGCCAGAATTTCGTAGATTCGATTGACCAGATTGCTTGGTGTATGGGTAATTGAGGAGGCGAGTTGATCGAAGATGGGATATTGATTCGGATCAACTGGTTTTCTCAGATGGTCTCGCAGGACTTGCGGAAAAGTCCGGAGGATTTCCTGACATTTCAATCGGTCGGCTTCGGAGAGCCGAGTCAGTCGATTCAATTTGATTGACAGATTGCGACTTGCGTTCACAAGTTGCCCCCATAACGTTCGCGCTTCCCACCAGCGTTCGTAAGCCTTGTTGGTACGAAATACGAGCAACCAGCCCAGCACCAAAGTGAGAGCGGCATGTAATTCAGCCGGTGTATCACCCACATTCGCAAATTGTGAATTTTCTTTCCAGAGTGGCAGCAATCCATAACAGGCAACAACTGCAGCGCCGATTCCAACTTTATTCAGCGTGTTCATAAAATGTCGTCAGTCGTTTTCTAGAGCAAATTCAAAAATTACCTGCAGTGTTCAGCAGGAGCAAACACATCGTTTTTAGGACATTTGATGTCCATGCGACTGCAGATACCATTTGAAAATGGTCTAATTCATGCCTGCTTAGGCCGCGAATTTCTTCGAGCGCGTGATCGCCCAGTCGTAATAAATGGCTCCTAGTGTCATCAGCAATCCAATGACCAGCAGCCAGGAGAAGGGGTTATCAACATGGATCCCCAGTGCGGGACCACGGATACTGGAAGGACGCTCTCCGGGAAGCAGTTGTGTTAAGTCGGATTCTTCCCGGTCGAAAAAATTGACCGCAAACTCTCCTAGTAATTCTTTACCATCAATCACTTGATACAAGCCAACTTCGGATCGAGGAGGAATTTCCATATTTTCCATTCGAACGAGCGACTTTTCTGTTTCCCCATGCTTGAGGGTCAGTTGCTCCGATTTTTCAAGGCTATCCAACGGAAGAGTAAACGGAATTGATTCATCGAGATGAAAATTCCAGCGACGAAAACCGGGGCGTGAAATACGACATTGTTCGATCAGGTTCGTCCAGAAAATCGGCCAGTCGGGACTTTCTGTTAAGTTCGTTGAGGCCAGATCGATATTGAGCAAATAAGCATTGGACGAAGTATCCAGTCGCTGTCCAAAGAGTAAAGTCGAACCGGCACTAACGATGGGCGTTAATTCTTCGGGCGCATTTTGGATTCCACCCCAGACAACTCCACCCAGAACGATCCCATTCATCAACGGATTTTGTTTTTCGATCAGATAGGGGCCGATTAACGTCTTTCCGTTTTCGGCGACAGTGTTCGGATTTAACGGACCGATCCCCAGCCACCAGAGCGAGCGGTCTCCAGCAGGATTCTCCGCGGCCTGGGAAATGATCAAATCGGAATTGGGGGGATCGCCCAGTTGAACATTCGGTAACACACCAAGGATTTTTTTGATTGGTTCAAAGGCAGAGTGATTCGATGGTAAAGTTACTGCGACTGTCACCAGTCGGACTTCTGGTTCAATCAGGAGGATTTCATGATCGATTGCAAGCGGATCATTTTGGGCTTCAGCTTTAAATTGAATCTGTGAGAGTCCTCCTGGGACAGCCCACTGCATTGCTTTTTCCGTATTGGCAGGAAGAGAGATCGGCTCATCAATCAACTGGTTCGAGCCAGCCGTTGCGGAGAGTTGAACCGTCGCCTCCTCAGATCCCAGATTGGCAATGCGTGTAAACAGAGTTCCTTCGCCTGTGTCGGCATCGAATAACCAGCGAGCGGCGGTAATTGCGACGTTGTTCATTTTTCGACCGACAGAAACAGTCTCCATTCGTTCGGGGACAATTTCGCTTTCGCCGGGAAGACGATCTGTCAGGAACGCAATCCGGCCTTCTTGTTCACCGGCCAGTTGAGCCGCCAGATCCCATGCTGGTCCAAAATCGTGGCTGGTCGATTGGGGTTGCCAATCTTCCAGCGCGATCAACATTTCCTGCCAACTCGCACGGGGGCCAGCGATTAATGTCGGACGGAGACCCGTTAGCAATACAGAAACAACGCCGCCACGTCCCAGTGAGGATTCCTGCTCTTTAAGCCAGTCAATTGCCCGTTCCCTTGAAGAGCTTCCACCGGTTTGAGCAGACATCGAGGCGGAATCATCGAGTACAACCACGAGGTGGGGCTTAGTCATCGTTGAGGCATCTCGAGGATCTGCCAGAAGTAAAGCAATCAGTATTGCAGCCAGCAGTTCCAGTAGTAGTGAACGAGTAATGGGAAGTTGCTCACGTTTTCTACCAGGAGAGTCCTTTCGTGTTTCCTGAGTCCATAAATGCAGGCCTGCAATTGGTAGAGGAGGAAATCGTCGATGGTAGAGATGGATCACGGCAATAATCGGTAAGGCCAGCAATCCAAGTAAACCCCAGGGATTTGCGAAATACATCAATTACCCTTTCCTTAGATTGGAGAAAAGGGATGGACTGGCATTATGATGCGATATCATCGGTCGAGGTTCGTGTTGAATCCTCAGAATGGTGTCCGAATGGTGCATAGGGCCGATGGTTATTCTGAAAAAGTTGAATGCAAATGACAATTGATATCGTCGCTTACCCGAAGTGGGTTGATTATGAATGATCAGACATTTTCGAGTTCAGGGGAAATTCGTCCTGCACGAACTATCACAGAGCAGCGAGATGCGCTCGAACTTCTGGTTCGCGATTCCGGTTCCTTTCAGCTTGATCACGATGTCTCACTGATACTGAATCAGGCGGAAACTGGTGAGTTTGATCTGACGAATTTACTGGTTGCCAGTCAAACAACTGACGAACAAAACTCCTCCCCCATTATTCTTGGAGCAATTCTACTGATTGTCCAGCCAGATGGAACAGGTTTGGTCTGGCCACCTTCGGTCTGTGTAAAAAATGTGATTGCCGAAAAGAGGAACGAAATTCGAGACTGCTTGCTCAATTACGCTACCAAGGTTGCTCACTCCTGCGATTGCACACACATGCAGTGTTCCGTCAGTGCTGATCAGGAGGTGAATCTGGAAGTCTTCCAGAAGTCCAAATTTCAAGAGTTAGGGAATTTGCTTTTCCTGGCGAGGAAGGCTGCAATGAAATCCGGCCTGCCCAGATCTGCCATGCGCAAAAACCTGAAGTTGATTCCCTATCAGAAAATTATTGACGAGTATCAGCTGGCAAAATTGATCGATCGCACTTATGAAAATTCACAGGATTTTCCTGAACTCCAGGGCCAGCGAACCGGAGAGCAGGCCATTCGATCTCATCAGACTCAGGGGAAGTACCATCCTGAATGGTGGCTTGTCATTGAACATGAAGGTGAAGGGGTTGGGATTCTCTTTTTTGCAGAACATACCGAGTTTGAGCAAGTCGAATTGATTTATATCGGAATTACAGAAAAATACCGAAAACAGGGATTTGCAAAAACAGCACTCGCACAAGCGCTCCAGAAATTTGAACGAGATGAGAAATCGGTTTTTCTAGGGGTAGATGCCCGAAATCATCCAGCAGTAAGACTTTACGCATCGTTGGGGTTCGTTCAGATTTCGGAACAACGGATTCTATTTCGCCCACTGAAGAAACACGGAGATTGAAATCAGCACGTTTTGGACAATACTTTGAGGTCTACTTCTGCGACCGGTGATGCTGCAATCTCATGCAGTTCAAGACCTTTGGGAGAACCGAAAAAAAGTTTAAGCTTCGCGAAATCTTTATCAGATTTTTACGTTTGACACACCGTTTCAGATCGATACGATCGACGCCGCTGAGTGAGTAAAACCTGAGTCCATTCAACCAACTGAATGAGACCTCTCGAATAAAATAACTTTGAGAAACTCTCAGTATTTACCATGTGTTGTATGTATTTGGGACGAGCTCGAATTTTTGGGCTGACCAACCCTTTCTGTCAATTTAATAACCCGTTATAACTCTCTGATAACCAACCGAATGAACTCGCCCAGTTCGCCATTACGGCGAAATCTGGCGGGGAATGTTTTGCGTGTTGGGAATCAAATCCTGGGAAATAGACTTATCGAACGAGTCTATCAGGATAACTCGCTGTACAAGGATGTGATTTAATCACAGTGCTCCCTTAAAGATCTGATCTCCCCAGCAGGTAGAACGAATATCTTCGCAATTGATATTCTTTGGGATGATGATCAGGAAAACCAACGGCTAGCTGGGGACGCAAGATGCCACCCGAATGGAGTCATTCGAGCAATGAAGGTTCGACCCAATCGATTTCTACAGATCGCCCATATGCTGAAAAATTTCAGCAGAGTTTGCGACAACTCATTGGAGAATCACGCTATCAGAAGTGGTTTCAAAACCGCAGCACGGTTACCATTCATGGTGACGTGTTAGTGGTGGGAGTCGCCAGTCCTTTTCTCACTAAATGGATGTCGAAAGAATTTCAGCAACCTGCAACTCAAATCGCCCGAGAATGTCTGGGGCTTGCTGCGCAGGTTCGCTTTGAAGTCGATGCGGCAGCGGCAGAACAGTTGAGTGCGTTTCAGTCTCAAGTTTCATCTTCATCGGAAGTGAAGTCCGTGGTAACGACACTACCTCATTCTGCGAATGAAGAATCGAAGGATGGTTCGTCAGTCACAACTGCGGCTACTCTGCCTGCGATGAAAAAGAATCAAAAGATTCGCGGCCGACTGGCTCCCCGCCGGCGTCGATTTGCAAGTCTGAACGATTTCGTGACCGGCCCGGGAAATCATGTCCCACATGCCATGGCTAAAATTGTCGCCGAACATCCCGGCGAGCAATACAATCCGCTCTACTATTACGGAGGGGTTGGAATCGGGAAGACGCATTTGCTCGAAGGGATACATCGGGAAGTCCGACAAAACTATCCCGATTGGCAAGTGATGTCCCTGACCGCAGAAGCATTCGGGAACTATTACACGAAAGCTCTTTATGAAAAATCGCTACCGGCTTTCCGAAAAAAGTTTCGAGCAGTCGATGTGTTGATTGTTGATGACATCGATTTTCTGGATGCCAAGAAAGGTTTTCAGGAAGAGTTCTGTCATACGATCCAGGAACTGATTTCCTACGGTCGTCAGGTCGTACTGGCAGCAGATCGACATCCTCGAATGCTGACTCACCTGCGGCCTGAACTGAGTACCCGATTCCTTTCAGGACTGGTCACACGATTGGAATCTCCCGATCTGGAAACTCGTCGTGAGATTGTCAGGCGTCATACCGATAAACTTTCTCTGCCTGTCACAGATGATGCAATCGATTTTGTCGCGACAAAGTTTTCACGCAATGTGCGTGAACTGATCGGAGCGATCAATTGCCTGCAGACTTATCATCACATGACTAAACGAATGGTCGGCATTACCGCCGCCCGCGAGATTTTACGCGACCTCGAGCGGGACTGTCTGAAGATTGTACGGACATCTGATATTCAACATGCCGTCTGTAATTTGTTTGGGGTCCAGCCGGAAGATTTGATTTCTGCCAAACGATCCCGCAATCTTTCTCAGCCGCGGATGCTGGCCATGTATCTGTCTCGTCAATGGACGCAGGCTGCTTATCATGAAATCGGTAAACAGTATGGCGGTCGCAATCACAGCACGGTCATGTCGGCTGAAAAGCGAATGAAGCAGATGCTCGAACGAAATGAATCGATCCAGATTTCAACCCGCAAATGGTCTGCTCAAGAGATTGTTTCAACTCTCGAAGAACAATTGCAGGTTGGATAGAATTTTGAACCACGGATGGACGCGGATAAACGCAGATCTTGAAAATCCGTGCTTATCCGTGTCCATCCGTGGTTCCTTTCATACAGATCGATTTTCTATTCAGATGCTTCCCGCCATTTCATAATGGCCTGCCTGTCGATTTGCTGATCTCTTACTAACAAAAACGACAACTTCTGGCAGAGTTCCGTCGAGGCTGTATTCCACATTTCAGTGAAACGGAGTGGGGTTCCCGGATTGAGCATTTTTGATTCGACCACTTGCAATAGGAACAGAATTCGGTCTCCTGTTTCCCAATTCCGTTCGACCTGACAATCGAATGCACAGATTGCGTCTGAAAGAACAGGGGCTCCTGTTTTAAGCGTTTGAATATCAATCTGTGCGAATTTATCAATTTTCGCGCCAGACGGAACTCCAAACTTCTCTACCCATTCGCATTTCTCCTGACTGAAGAGATGCAGTACACAGGTGCCTGATTCTTCCAAAAGCCGACAGGTTTCATGCTGTCGAGCCAGTCCGATGACAAACCGCGGACAATCCGGCACGATCGATGCTTTTGTCACAAACGTTGCAATTAGACCACTACGGCGATTCTGGGAGGCCGATGTAATCAACCAGAGTTGAGGATCGATCAATGCGAAGGGGTCATTTGAAATTGGATTATCGTCAGAATTCATACAGTCCAAACCTGTTAAGAGGCACTCTATTTATTGAATATGCCGTTCGGGAAAAATCTTATCAATTGTAATCACTCTGAACTGCGCACGTACTCATTGTGAACTATGGTTAAGTGTTGAGTAGAACGCGACATGAATGCTGAGCGAAGAGCGTGCATCAACTTGTCGAACTTCTGCAAGCATAACAATGGAATCATGCACAATTACAACGCTGATGGAGACTCTCGATGGCCCCTGTAAAACCTCCTCAAACACGCACAACCCGCAATGGTGTTTTTTCTCAGGACGATTTTGAAACCCTCAAACGTCTGATTCATGGCAAGTTGGTCGATAAGCTCGATCTGTCTCGCCTGGGAGATTTGGAAGGGGATACGCTACGACGAGAAATTCGTCTTGTTGTCGAGCATTTGTGCGATACCGAAAATCCTCTGCTGAACCGTTCCGAACGCGAACGCTTGATTGACGAAGTTCTCGATGAGACCTTCGGTTTCGGCCCTCTCGAAATCCTGATGAAAATGGATGACGTGGCCGACATCATGATCAACGGTCCCAAGAATGTCTTTCTGGAAAAAGCGGGACGAATTGTCAAATCGGAAGTCACATTCCGCGACAATGCTCACTTGCTGCAGATTCTGGATCGAATCGTTTCACGCGTCGGACGACGTGTCGATGAGAGTACCCCGATGGTCGATGCCCGGCTGCCGGATGGGTCTCGTTTGAATGCCGTCATCCCGCCGCTGGCTCTGGATGGTCCTTCACTGACGATTCGAAAGTTCGGGGCGAATCCGCTGACGCTGGAAAGTCTCCTCAAATTTGGAGCTTTCACTCCAGAGATGGCGATGTTCCTCGAAGGAGCCACTAAGGCACGTCTGAATACAGTGATTTCTGGGGGTACTGGTTCCGGTAAAACGACATTGCTCAATACACTGTCGAGTTTCATCCAGCCAGATCATCGTATCATTACGATTGAAGATGCAGCCGAGCTTCAACTTCAGCAGGATCACGTGCTACGGCTCGAAACACGTCCAGCCAACATCGAAGGGAAAGGCCGCGTCTCTGCGACTGACCTCGTGAAGAACGCACTACGTATGCGACCAGACCGAATCATCATCGGGGAATGTCGTGGAGCAGAAACGCTCGATATGTTGCAGGCGATGAACACGGGTCACGAAGGTTCGCTGACCACGATTCACGCTAACAATCCTCGCGATGCCGTCTCCCGTATGGAAACCATGATTTCGATGGGCGGAATCGAACTGCCGATGAAAGCGATTCGCCAGCAGTTCAGTGCAGCCGTCGATTTGATCATTCAGTCGAATCGACTGCAGGGTGGTCCTCGAAAGGTGACTCATATAACCGAAGTGCTCAACATGGAGCAGGAAACGATCATCATGCAGGATATTTTCCTGTTCGTACAGGATGGAATTTCTGAAGACGGACGTGCGTATGGTCACTTTGAATCGACGGGGGTTCGTCCTCACTGCATGGATCGCATGGAAGCGGCTGGAGTTCGATTGCCGAGCAATTTGTTTTCAGCCCGAGTATTGGGATAACTGAAAACTGTAGGTTAGGCAGTGCCTGACCTACAAGTGATGATTAATTCAACTTGTTCCCAAGGAGGACCTTGGGAACAAGTATATAATTTTAATTTCAATCAGATGCATGCATTTCAGAATATTTCGTTTTGCAGGAATTGGCTGAAGCAACTGCTATTGCCGATCAGATAAATTCAGGTGTCACATGGATCCACTTTTCATTTCAATTGTTGCCTTTGTCGCTGTTGTTGCGATTATTGTTGCCATCATGCTGGTAATGAATGACTTCAGCAATACCGATGTTGAAGATCGTCTGCAGGTCCTGACCGGCCACAAGAACGATACGGAAGAAGATGGTGACGACGATAAGATTCTCAAGAAGCAGATGCTTAAAGATGGCGTCGGCGGGATGTCGAAAGCCTTTAACAATCTGATTTCCAAGTTCGGAAATCTCCCACTGATTTTCGAGCAGGCTCACTCTCCGATTGGGATTGAAGTTTTTGCGGTTATTTCGATTGTGTTTGCAGCTGTTGGAGTTGTCGGAGGAATGGCCGCTCATGCTCCTACCCCGTTATTGCCGGTTTGTGCAATATTTGCAGGCATTTTGCCGTACATGTGGATTTTACGTCGACGGAAAAGACGCTTTGCCCGATTTGGTGCTCAGTTACCGGATGCATTGGAATTGATTGCCCGGGCATTGCGATCTGGTCATAGTCTGGCATCCGGGATTCAGGTGGTCGTCCATGAAATGCCAGAACCAATTTCCAACGAATTCGGAATGGCCTACGAAGAACAAAACCTCGGGATACCGATCGATCAGGCATTAAAGAATGTATTTCGTCGTGTGCCGAACCTCGACTTCAAATTCTTCGTGACTGCAGTTGCGATACAACGTCAGGCTGGGGGAGATCTGGCGGAAATTCTCGATAAGATCGGACATATCGTTCGTGAACGCTTCCGCATTATGGGACAGGTTCAAGCCTTGACTGGGGAAGGTCGTATCAGTGGCGTCGTATTGATGGCTCTGCCGATTGTGCTGTTTTTCGTGATGTACTACCTGAATGCAGAATACATGATGCTCCTCTTCACTGAAGAGTTAGGCCGCAAGATGATTGCAGGAGCCGTCTTCTTGCAAATACTGGGGGCGATCACCATTAAAAAGATTATTGAAATTAAGATTTGAGTTGTTGCCAGGTAGGACAGGCTTCCAGCCTGTCTGAATTAACATTTTGCGTTTTCTGCTAATCAATGATTCAATAATTACAGGCAAGATGCCTGTCCTACAAATAATATTTATAGAAGTTCAATTTCGAGGTTCCGACAATGGATATGGTCACAATTCTGCCGTACGCAATTTTTGGCGGCATCTCGGCTTTGATCTGGTTTGCCGTCAGCCATTTCAGCGAAAAGGACGATCGCGTTTCCGAACGTCTGATGGACATTCGCGATCCCGGACGTCGCAACAAAGAACAGCAGGAAAAGTCGGAAGGTGTTTCCGGCATGATCGGCAAGGCTGCCCCGACATTGTCGAAGGCCTTGAAACCGAAAACGGAACTGGAAGAAAGTGTTCTGAAAGTCCGCATGGCCAATGCTGGTTTTAATTCCCCCACAGCTCCTCAGGTTTTCCTTTCGATCAAACTACTTTCGATGATTGTAGGCGTGATTATCGGTGCGGCTTTTGGATTCATCAGTTGGGGGAACACCCAAAGTGGCTGGTCGGCGTTTGCAGTTGGAGCAGGACTTGGATTTTATATTCCGGAGTTGGTCATGGGATATCTGCGCATGAAGCGTAAGCAAAATATCTTCCTGACGATGCCTGATGCACTCGACCTGCTGGTCGTATGTGTGGAATCCGGTCTCGGTCTCGATGCCGGAATGCGACGGGTGTCGGAAGAATTATCAGATACTGCTCCAGATATCTGTTCAGAATTTAATCTGGCAAACTTTCAGTTACAAATGGGCCGTCCCCGACGCGAAGTGCTGCACGATATGGGTGTTCGCACAGGTGTCGACGATATGAAAGCCCTGGCTGCGATTCTGATTCAAGCCGACCGCTTCGGCTCCTCAATCGCCCAGGCATTACGGGTTCAGTCCGACAGTATGCGTGTCAAACGTATGCAAATGGCAGAAGAAAAAGCTCAAAAAACTGCGGTGCAAATGATCTTTCCACTGGTGCTCTTCATCTTTCCCGGAATCTTCGTGGTACTGGTTGGACCAGCTGCCATTTCGATGATGGACAGTCTGCTGGCGATGTAAACGATTGCGGTTACACGTTCTGTAACGATTGTGGAATCGGAAAAAACATGTGATCAGGCTGATCTGGGAGGAATTTCCTGTTAAGATCGATGAGATATTGCACAATGAATGAAGATTCTCCTTCACTTATTGAGAGCATCTACATTCGTTTTTCTGTTATTGCCATTCCGTCGTTGAATTTAACTGTATTCTCAGCATTATGATCTCATCGATATCTACCTGTCCGAAATGCAAAACCCTCATTCTGGATGACACGTTAATCTGTCCCCAGTGTCACCATGTTTTGCAGGAAGGAGCCGACCACGTCGCGGATGTTTATACATCCTCGGACGATCGTTACGACGGTTCCAATGAAATTGCCTGTCGTGACTGCAAAGCCATGAACCGCAAAGGGCTGGTTCGCTGCTGGCAATGCGGTGCCTTTATGCAGGAAGACATGGAAAAAGTCTATCAGGAAATGCTCCTGAGGCCGGCAGCGATCATTGAAGATGATGACTTAGAAATCCAGGAAATAACTGCGAAAACTCAACAGTCTGATGCGACTGCCATTCCATCACTCGACGAAGACGAAGACGATGACGATTTCGAGTTGGATGTCAGCTTTGACATGGTCGAAGCGGAAGAGAATTGGTTTCCAGATTCTAATCACGATGCCCCCGCATTCGATGATGACGAAGAAGAAGCCGAGTCTGCACCCGTTGCCAAGCTAGAACCAGAAGTCGAAGAAGAGGAAGACCTGCTCAAACTGGCAGAGAAAGAGGAAAAAGAGCTTTCCCGTCAAAAATCACGTAAGAAGAAAGCCGCGCCTAAGAATACGTTTCTCATCCAGGGACCTTGCGGCGACTGTAAAATTCGCGTTCAGCGATACCATCAGGGAGAAATCGGACAATGCCCCAAATGCACATTGCCGTTTCTGGTTCCGATTATCGATAAGCCAAAAAGTAAGAAGGCTGAAAAGGAAACAAAAAAAGAGCCTCTGCCTGAGAAACTCAAAATTGAAGGCGTCCACTGGCATGAAATCGCCATCGCCAAATTCAAGCCCAAGGCGAATGCCCTCAAAGGCAAAGGGGAAACCCCTGATTTAATTCGCTGGAACGATGAATTGATTTTCGTCTGGCCAAAACAAAAAGGAGTGAAGGGGAACGCTGCCAAACAGGCGGAAACGGTTCGGCAGAATGTGGCCGAACATCTGCAATCAGGGAAGCCCATGCAGGCACTTCCGACAGATCGATTCGAGGTTCTTCCCAAAGGACAGCTTTCACAGTTGTTCCTGGTTCAGCCTCCTTATGACAATAACTTCACAAATGGCGAACAGGTGTTTGGTCCGGGAGTGTTAGCAATAGAATTGCCACCTGCTCCTGTTATCGCAGCAGAAACTCAACATCCCTCGTTAACGCAAACAAAACCGGGTAAGAAGCCAAAGAAACCCAAGAAGCCTGCTCCTCCCAAAGAGCCGCCAACGCGTTGCGTTGTCTTGACTCTCTCGCAATATCGCAAAGTGCAGATGTGGTTGGCTGAGATTCTTGATCAATCTGATTTCCTGAAAATGGATGGTATTCCACTCCAAACTCAGACCGCTACGCACACGTGTGCTTTAGCCGAGCATGAATTTGAATCGCTTGAGTTACCTGAATATTATCAGGCTGATCCCGCATTACACGTTGTAGAAGTGGGCTGGCTTTGTCAATGCGGCGAAGTTGCGATGTGTGAAGAACATCGCGCCGAACAGAAATTTGGTGGTAAAAAACCTGCCGGCCTTACAAAAGCCAAATGTCCTAAGTGTGAGCAGAAATTTGGTAAGAACCCACTCTTCCATTTGAAATCCGTTGTGGCTCCCGAGCCAGAAAAAACGGAAGAAGAGAAACTCAAAGAGAAGCAAGCCGCAGAAGGAGAATCGGATGAGGGAGGAACTAAGGAGGAAGCCAAATCGAAGTTCAGCCTGGGCGGATTGCTGAAGAAGAAACCTAAGGGCGAACAGCCAGAGAAAACCTCTGACAAAAAAGCTTTGAAGAAAGAGAAAACAAAGACTCCTGAAGTCTCCACTGCTAATTCAGATACGACGGAAGCAAAAAGTAAGACAGAAGAGAAACCAAAGAAGTCGATGTTTGGTGGTCTCTTCAAAGGGAAAGCCAAAAAAAATAAAGACGAGAAAGCAGATGCGATTCCGCCCGAAGCCAAAGCGGCTGACAACTCTGATGAAACTCCAGCTGACGACACGAAATCCACATAATCCAGGAACTGGACAAAGAGATATTGACGAATTCGGTTGTGATGAGTAGCTTTAATTAGAGTTACTAAAAAAAACGAACTTCACTGCGAACTGAATTCCAAGGCATTATAATGACCTCCAAGTAATTCAATTCGATAGCGGTTCACAGGACGTGTCCGATTATGCACACCGGGTTCGAGTTGCCGCTTGTTCTCCAGGCACCGGCGAAACTCAATCTTTTTCTGAAAATACTGGGGAAACGATCAGACGGATTTCACGAAATTGAAACGCTCATGCAGACTCTCGATCTGCACGATACGCTTCGCTTTCTGTCTTCCTCAAGCGGGAAAGTCTCCCTGCAGATTGATCATGTTTCACCCTGGCAGGCTGCCCGCGAAGTTCTCCCAACCGATCAACGCAATCTCATCGTCCGCGCAGCTTTGCTGCTCAAGGAGCGGACGAATTGTCAGGCGGGTGTCGAAATTCTGCTTCGTAAGCGGATCCCTTCTCAGGCTGGTCTGGGAGGTGGTTCTTCGGATGCTGCAACAACGCTGCTGGCTCTTAATAAGCTCTGGAAACTGGAACTCAGTCCATCGGAGTTGATCCTGATGGCGGCTGAGCTTGGAAGTGACATTCCTTTTTTCGTTACCCGGCAATCAATGGCTATCGGATATGGACGTGGTGAGCAATTGCAGGCAGTGTCAGGCAAACCAATTTCTTATGTGCTCGTAAAGCCGGATTCCGGATTGTCAACAGCAGAAGTTTACTCAAATTGTACAGTTTCCCTATTCCCGCATTCTTCAAAAGAACTGCTAAATGCTCTGCACGGCCCGAACCTCTCACGTGTAAAATACCACTTACATAACAGTTTGCAGGAACCAGCAGAACAACTCAACGAGGATGTTCAAACTGTATTGTCCGTGATGCAGCAGCAGGATTTTTTAGCAACGATGATGAGCGGAAGTGGGACAGCCTGCTTTGGGATTTGTCGCAATCGACGCGAAGCAAACTCTGTTGCCAACAAGCTGCGAAGTTTGTCTCTGGGAACTGTAATTGTCGCTCACAGCCGTGTTTAGCAACTTCGAGGAGTAGGCAGACTATGGAGATTACTGAAGTTCGCATCAAATTGATGGAGGATTCTGGGGAAAGGCTGTGTGCATTTTGCTCAATCACACTCGATTCTTGCTTCGTTATTCGCGATCTGAAAATTATTCAGGGAACAAAAGGAGTCTTTGTGGCGATGCCGAGCCGCAAGCTGACCGACCGCTGCCCGAAGTGTCATTTTAAAAACCATCTTCGAGCGACCTTCTGCAATCAATGCGGAGTGCGCCTGCGTCCCGAACGAGCCGTCAAAGATGACGATGGCCGTGCTAAACTTTATGCAGATATTGCACATCCAATTAACTCGGAGTGCCGCGATTTAATTCAGAAAACCGTGATCTCCGCTTACGAGGAAGAATTGATTCAGGCAAAAAACGAAGGTTACATTTGCTCGTATGACGACTACGGTGAAAGTGCCTTTGCCTCACTGGATGAACAGGAAGACCTGCATCTTCACGAGTCTCCTTCACCAAAACCTGATTCTTCATCAGCAGGAAAGCAGGCCTCCCGTATGACTCTTGAAACCGAAGACGGTAAAGTTCACCGAGTCGATTCCGAATCAAAACCAGAAGTGAATTCGACAAATAATAAAGACCAGTCTTTACGGAATATTCCGCAGAACAACCGCCCATCGAAGGATCCATTCGGTGATGGGATCATATGATATTTCCCGTTAGACCATTTTCAAATGGTTTCTGCAGTCGCATGGACATCAAATGGCTTAAAACACTCAGTTTGCTCCTGCTTTGCGCTGCAGTTCATTTTTGAAAATGCTCTAACAGCAGAGTCCGTTATGATTCGAGAATGGTCGGAATTTATTCGACTGATTCTCTGAATACAGTCGCATATTGATTGTGACAAAACTCGTACCATTACTGACACGGCTCGCCAACGGTTACTGTAAATCGGCAGCAAGTTTCTCAACTACCGATTTCCAGTTACCCCATTCGGCTTGTCGATAAAGCTGCATGGACGGATACCAGGGAGAGTCCTTGCGGTTCAAATGCCATCGCCAATCTGGTGTATGAGGTAGCATGTTCCAGACTGGGCGTTGCATTGCCCCCGCGAGATGGCAGATGGCGGTGTCGACGGTGATCAATAAGTCAATTTCCTGGAGAATTGCTGCTGTGTCTGCGAAATCTTTAACATGATCTTTCGCAGGAATGATCTCTCCTGGCCATGTCTCCAATTCATTTTCATTGGCATCCATTTGCAGACTGACCCAGCGTATCCCTGGAATATCGCTGAGTGGAAATAACGTTTCCAGAGTCATCGTCCGAACGTGATCCTGTGCCTGGGCTGCATTCCCACGCCAGCATAAGCCGACTGTTTTCTGGCTATTCACCGATGTGCTTTCCAACCATTTGACGATCTGTGGATTCTCAGGAGATTGCAGATAAGAGTTCTGCATCCCGATTCCTTCAATTTCCAGATCGAACTGGGACGCTGCGCTCATCAGAGGAAACATGCAATCGGCTTGAGGCAACGGGTCGTCTTCAGAAATGAAAATATCTGCCAGTGGTAAACCCTCCACTCGGCTCGCATTGAGCAATCTCAGCATTTCCGGTGGTGCTCGGAAAATGGTGACGGCATCGGAACGCTCTCGAATCAAGGGGAGAAAGCGTGCGAACATCAATAAGTCTCCAAACCCCTGATCACACACGATGAGTAATTTTTGACCAGAGATTTTTTCCCCAGACCAGCGTTTTAATCCGTTGAGTTCTTCAGGCTGTGGTATCAGACTCAAGCGACGTTCATAATCGGCCCAACCCGCGGAATAGTTTTCAGTCAACAGCAGTGTACTTCCGCGATTGAATGTCGCCAGTGGCAAATCGGGATTCAGTTCAATCGATTTGGAAAACGCCGCCAATGCCTCATCCATTCGATGGGCTGAGCGATAGGCGACTCCCAGGTTATTGGCGATTTCAGCCGAATGAGGAGCCTTGTCCTGAGCCTCAAGACCGGCTGCAATTGCCTTGTCGATTTCGCCAATATGTTCGTAGAGATAGCTGAGGTTGGCCAGAATCGAAATATTCTCCGGCTGCCGGGCCTGCACCTCTTCGCTCAAACGGGTCGCTTCCACATAATTGTGCAGTTGAGCCTGGACAAAAGCAGCTTGTGTCTTCCATTCTATCTCCGTTTCAGAAGACAGATCTTTCTGAAGCAACGTTTCAATTTCCTGAGACGCTTCGGTCCATTGTTCGGTCGTAATCAAGGCCTGGATCCAATCCTGACGACAGGCTTGATCGTCCGGCAATAAACGGACCGCTTCGCGATAGCATTTCTCGGCTTCGCGGACATGTTTCATTTCAAAGAGCAGTTTCCCAAGATTCTGCCACCCCTGTGGGTAATTCTGGTCCGCTTTCAGAGAAGCCTGAAACGCTTTGACCGCTTCCTGTCTCTGATTGAGCGTTTGGTAAGCGACTCCCAGATTATTATGCAAATCGGTCGATTCTGGATGTCGCTCCGCAATCGGCTTGAGATGTTCCACTGCCAGAGCAGCATCCCCTTTCTGCAGAAGCAGAGTTCCGAGCAAGTAGCCGACATTGTCATCCTGATGGGAGTCCAGCAATTGCCTATACAGTGCTTCGGCCGCTTGGAAATTCCCCTGCTGATGGGCATTGGTAGCTTGGGCAAGTTGTTGATCGCGAGTTGATTCCGAAGGTGTCATGGAAGATTTCTTCTCACTATGTATGATGGCTGCTGAAGATCGATTCTCCAGCAAAAAGTAGGACAAGCTTCCAGCTTGTCTTCATGTTGGTTACCACAAACTTCGTTTTCGATAATTAATTAATTTTCTCGCACATCATAACTCATTCAGGATTTCCAACAACATGCTGATGATTGCTCGCCGAATTCATTGGTCATTCCTTTGCGGTCTCGTTTTATTTGCAGGCTGTCAGGATCCTGCAGTAGAGAACAGTTCATCAAAGGAATCCGAATCGACTCAGGCTCCTATGCGTATCGCCAAAGCGATTGATGGAGAGCCTGAGATTTCCGTGGCAACCTTGCGTAAAAAGCTGGGAGCAAATGATCAGGCGGAGTTTACGAAAGCGGGCGGTAAGGTGATTGCGGTCAATTTGGCTCAATCGGGCGTGACTGATATCGCGGCTCTGGAAGGTTTGCCGATCAAGTATTTGAATCTGATGCAACTGCCAATTGAATCGATCGCACCCCTTGAGGGAATGCCTCTGGAGGAACTTTATCTACTGGGGACAAAAGTTTCTGATATTACCCCGATCAAGGGATCTCCCCTGCGTGTTCTCGATATTACGAATACTCCGATCGAGAATCTGCAAAACCTTGTTGGTTTGAAACTGCAGGAACTGTATCTGGAAGGGACAAAAGTCACAGATTTATCACCCCTGGTAGGTATGCCCCTGCAAAAGCTGCGGATGGAACATACACCAGTGGTCGATATCTCCCCACTCGAAGGCATGCAATTGGATCAGCTCGGATTGTTTGATACGCAAGTGACCGACATTTCACCAATTCGCGGCATGCCTCTCGAAACTTTATGGCTGACGGAGACTCAAGTTCAGGACATTACTGTCCTGAAGGGGAATCCCGTGATGAGTCTGGATATTGAAAAAACTCCGATATCCGATTTGAGTCCACTCTCAGGGAATACAAACCTGAAGCGTCTTAACATTGCCGATTCCGCAGTCACCGATTTGACTCCCCTGAAAGGCTTGAAACTGGAACGACTGATCTTCTCACCAGAAAAGATTGAAAAGGGTTTGGATGTCGTGATGACAATGCCGAGCATCCAACAGATTGGGCGAACATTCGATACTGTCACTCAACCCGCAGTCTTCTGGTCTTCATTGCCTCAGCCGACTCCTGAAAAAACCGAAACGCCTCCTCCGGCAGGTACGACTGAGTAATTCCAGATCTGTAGGTCAGGTACAGCCAGACCTGCGCTTTTATTTTCAGTTAAAGTTTATCTGCTCTACACTCCCCAGAATTGAAGAACATTATGCCACAACGAAAACGTCCGGTTCGCTCTCAGGTTCGTAAGCAACGTCAGAAGCAACCTCCTTCAATTCCGCGGACGATTCGCCATGCCGTCTATATCCTGATTGAACGCTATCGCACAACCGGTCAACTCGTGCGGGATCAGGTTCTGGAATTGTTCCTCAACGATGAGATTCGCCCCCAGGCGGTCGCCTGGTCGGAACGCTTGATTTTACGGCAGCGGACAATTGACCGTGTTCTCAAAGAATGTGTCAGCCGGCCCGTCGATCAGGTCCAGGCTTCTTTGTGGACAATTTTACGAATGGGCGCGAACGAATTGCTGTTCGGTCCAGCCGACTCTCAACACGCCGCTATTTCCGAAACGGTAGAGATCTGCCGTTTACTCACGCATCCGGAATGGACCGGATTTGTGAATGGTGTGTTACGTGGTGTACAACGTTTATTGACGGATCAAGTGACGAAAGAAATCGCCGCGAATGCATACCCGTTCGAAAATCATGAATACCGTGTCTTGAACAAAGAGATTTTCCCCGATCTGGAAGCACACTTTCCAAGTTATATGGGATTTGCGTTCAGCTTGCCAGAACCACTGATTCGCGAATGGGATCGACGATATACGCGAGAAGAATTTATCGAATTATGTTGGTCGACCCTGGAAGCTCCGCCGATGCATGTCCGACTCAATCGGATTGCCGTCGAGCCAGCCCAGTGGGTAGAACGTTGTCGCGAAGCAGAGATAGCAGTATCGACAACTGAGGTTCCCGAGTCGATTCGTATCGATCAGAAAGTTCGGCTCAGTAACCTTCCCGGTTTTGAAGCGGGAGAATTTGTTGTCCAGGATATCGCAGCCACGCATGCCGCGAAATTATTGAATCCGTATCCGGGACAGCGGGTACTTGATTTGTGTGCTGGTCCGGGGACGAAAACGACTCAATTGGCAGAACTGATGCTCGATCGTGGAGAATTACTGGCTACTGAAGTCAGCCCGCGTCGAATCGAACAGATTGAAGAAAACGCAAAACGTTTACAAATATCGTGCATCAAGACCTTATTGATTGATCGAGAGGATCCGTATATCTCCGACGAACCTTTTGACGCCATTTTAATCGACGCACCGTGTAGCAATACGGCTGTGCTGGGGAAACGAGCCGAAGCGCGCTGGCGATATTCGATCACCGAGTTGCATCTATTGAACGACATCCAAATGCAGCTGCTTGATACCGCTTCTGAGTTACTAGTTGAAGATGGCCGGATGGTCTATTCGACGTGTAGCATCGAGCCGAAAGAGAACGAGCAGTTGATTTCACGCTGGCTGGAAACTCATCCGGAATTTACTTGTTCAGAAATGAAATCAATTTTGCCAAATGCGAACCGAGATGGCGGATTCTGTGCTCTTGTTGAGAGGCGTGAGAATTCTGAGGAAATTGAAAATGTTGATGAGTTAAGTTGAGTTAAGCAGTTTATTTTATGGCTTCTCAAGAAGCCGATATTCCAGTCGGTCGTTGAGCGATCAATCTGGCTTGTCAACAGCCCAAATCTAATTTGAATGAAAGAAAAACAATCTTTTCAATGAAGGAGGAGGATCTCAGGAAAATATTATTTAAATGTTTTCGTTTATTAAACACAGGTAATTATGCATTATACAAGAAGTGACCCGGGTTATTTCATGGGTTCCGGTTGAACTGGCACAGTCGTTGCAACTTATCACCGATGTAACAACAACTTTCAACTGGGAGACTTTGATAATGAAAACACTAACGACACCGAAATCAAAAAAATCCACCAACGGCTGCAATGTTGCTCCTTATATCCCGACTCCTGCAGAAATCCGAGCGGAATGCAGTGATATTCAGCAATCCTGGAGCGAAGAAGAAATGATGCGACGTCAGCGTGTCACACGTCCGACGAAATTTGCCAAGCAAGTCTATCGAATTCATTTAGATTCGCCGGATATGGAATCGTATTCTTAAAATCAATTGATGACCGCTTGCTGGGACTCAATCATCTCAGTTAAAAAGCATCCGCTCAAAAGAACCTTGACTCCATTGGTGTCAAGGTTCTTTTGCTTAATCGCTTCTTCGTTCCAGGTTGAGCAGGCTGATTTCTGGTCGGGCGCCGATTCGCAGGGGATGTTTTCCTGAAACACCGCGTGAGACGTGCAAGGTCGTTGGTGGTTCATGAAAGACGCCATCTGCGTAGTGCACACCATATCGACTGGGTGAATAGACTGGCCCCAGAATTGGTAGTTTGATCTGGCCGCCATGATTGTGCCCGGAGAGCATGAAAGCGATCTGGTTCTGTCGCGCCCATTTGATGTTATCGGGCGTGTGGCTGAGCAGCATGCGAAAAGTTTGCTCATCAACCTGGTTGAATTTAGGAGCATTTCCCATCCAGGGACGTTCATCACCAGCGATTGCGATTTGTCCTGATCCCTTCGTGATGAATTCCGGTTTCTCTCCGCAAAGTTGCCAGCCGAGTTTAGCCATTCTTTCCCTGATGGGATCGCATTCGAGATGCCAGTCGTGATTTCCCAGAATGTAATAACATCCCAGTGGAGCATGCATCTGTCCAAAAGTTGTGTCGATCCACTCGATCTTTTCCGGTCGATCCAGCAAATCTCCCGTGAAGACGATCATGTCCGGACTCCACTGCTGTGCCTTCTCAAAAACAAGTTCGTAAAAAGGTCGATCAATAGTTCCCAGAAAATGGACATCACTAATATGGAGAAGCTTCGTACCGGAAAACTCTGCAGGCAGACGGTCGAATGTGAATGTTTTCTCATTAAACTCCGGCGAAAAAGCCTGATTGCCGGGAACTCTCAGCAGCTTTTGGTAGGGGCCTTCACCGCGTGATTTTTGTCCGAGGATTTGTTCCGTATGAACGATTTCCCGATGGTCGACAGAATAGCCGGGAGGCTTGATTCTCAGAAATCTTTTCAGCAGCGTTGTACTGAGCATGATCAAGCCGACTCCTGAAAGCAGCCAGGGTGTGAAAAGCCAGATTTCATTTTGCTGAGGAAGAGCAATAATTCCCGCAATCTGATAATGCGATGTCATCGAGACGCGAATCAGGCTGAATAATAGTGCGAAAGGGACTGTGAGGATGCCGATGTCGTGCGCAATTCGATATTTATCGAGTGTCTCCGATGGTATCGGCAAACTGTAAACCCGATTTGTATACGACGTCCAAAACCAGGAATTTCCCAGCACACCCAGAAACAGCAATCCAATTGCAGTGAAAATTTCCATGATCAGATTCACGATGGCCAGAAATATCTGGTCTGAGAGGCTTCAATTTTTGCAAACTGAAAGCAGAATTCATTTCATGCAAAAAGACAAACATCCTGTCTTTTCAGAACCCGGATCGTATCAGTGCCGGAAATATTCAACAAGATGGCTTTGAACCAGTATTTAAAGCCATCTTAATAGTGTTTGGTTAGCGAGTCGGGTTCTCATACCAGATTACACCCAGATTATCCCGTTCTTCACAGGTGAGCAGATCCAGGTCACCGTCGGCATCCAGGTCGATCATTTCGATCAGATCGTACTTGATCCCTTGTTCCGTTCCTGAGATTTCATGAAATACTGGCTCTGAGATTTGACAGGCAGCATTCTCAAGCTTGAAGCCAGAGAGCCAGTAAACCCCATGCTTTTTCTCAGCATGTTCGCAGGTTGCGATTAGATCGAGTTGATGATCGAGATCGACATCCACCAACCTCGCACATTTGGCCGTTCCAACTTTCTCAGGGTAGTGCAAGGAGACAGACTTGAATGTTGGTGTCTTTAATGCTTTCGATTGTGAGGGAACATTCCAATAAATTTCAAACTCTCCATTTTTTACCGGGCAGACAAAATCGATTAGGCCATCATGGTTTGCATCGGTGGTCGTCAAAAACATGACTTCTTTTCCCTGACCACCGATAGCGATTTCCAGCCAGTTGGCCGGATCAGTGCGATCTCCCGGATTAATTCGACACCAGCAGCCGCGCCGGGGACCTTTGCGATCCGAATAGAAAATGTCCAGATCGCCATCGAGATCGATATCGACCTGATCGAGAGTCATAATCCAGCCGGCTGGTCCGATTGGGTACCAGTTCGCATCTGCAGGATTCTCCGCAACTGGATCGTACCAGCCGATTTGTCCATGCGGATCTTTCGAGCCACACAGCAGCTCCCAACTCAAATCCTCATCCAGCTGAGCAGCTTGTCCGAACATCCAGCGGGTTTTCTTTTGCGAATCGACAATGGCCTGAGTTTCCCAGTCAGAGGATTTCAATAACTGAGCAGGTCCGAACGGGCACAAATGCACGAAGAGTGACTGCTGATTTCCTTCGCAGCAACTGACAATATCGAGCTTACCATCGGCATTTACATCCGCGAAAAAAGCATCTTCTGGAGATTTGACTTTCCCGACGGTGACCGCCGGCCAGGGTTGTTTCACGAGAGAGCGTGCGGGTTGAATGTAGAGGCGAATCTGTCCTCCTTCTTCCCATCCGGTGGTGATATCGAGCAGATGATCGCCATTCACATCCGCCAGCTTTATACCGTCTGCACCGCGCGATGTATTGTCGATGACGTGCATATTCCAGGGTTCTGCTGAGACTCCAGTGGCGAGAGATAAAGAAAGCCATGTGAACAGAAAAACGTGTCGCAGGTTGATTTTCACAAGAAGCTCCTTGGGTCATCACAGAGTTATTGCTTGCACACTTTCGCATCGTCGTGGGAATCCGTATTGTAACAGAGTTGATTCATATGATTGTAGCTCCGCACATAATTCTTAAGATTTTTACTTCATCAGGTTTTTCATGTCACTCTTTCATTCTCGAAGAACTGCTCTCAAGCAATTGGCAGCCGCAGGTCTGGTTCCATTTGTCTCACTGGAACAAATCTTCGCGGCTCCTGCCGAAAAGCTGCCGCCCGTTCGCACGATCACAAAAGGCCCTAAACATCATTGGTTCGGTTATTACGACAAACTGGAATTCGATCCAACAAATCGATACGTCCTCTCCAATGAAGTCGAGTTTGAACATCGGACCCCGAATGCAGACGACCGCATCGCAGTTGGCATGGTCGATACTCAAAATAATGACGAATGGATTCCCCTCGGCAAAAGCGATTCCTGGGGCTGGCAGCAGGGGTGCATGCTGCAGTGGCGGCCGGGATCAAAATCGGAAGTTGTCTGGAACGATCGGGAAGGGGATCAGCATGTCTGCCGTGTGAAAGATATCCAAACGGGAGCCACGCGAACATTGCCTCGGCCGATTTACACGCTCAGTCCCGATGGAAAATGGGCGATCACTGCTGATTTCTCCCGCATTCAAAGGATGCGTCCCGGCTATGGATATGTCGGTCTGGAAGATCCCTGTCGAACCGAACGTGCACCGGAAGAATCGGGTGTCTGGCGGATGGACATGACCACCGGCGAGACGCAATTGATTTTCTCACTGGCCGATGCGGCTGCCATTCCTTTTCAAGGCAAATCGCTGCAGGAAAAATGGAACTACTTCAATCACCTGTTGATCAGTCCGGACAGTTCACGATTCATCGTGCTGCATCGCTGGCGGGAAAGCACTGGTGAAGGGACAGAGGCAGAGCCGACGGGTCGGTTTGATACGCGGATGTTTACAGCCGATATTGATGGATCGAACCGCTACATTCTCGATCCTTCGGGTTACACGTCACACTTTATCTGGAGAGATCCCGAGCATATTTGTGCCTGGACGAAACCGGAAGGCAAAGACTCGAAATTTTATCTCTTCAAAGACCAGACCGATCAGGTGGAAGTTGTGGCTCCCGATGTCATGGCGGTCAATGGTCACAACACCTATCTCCCAATTGCGAATGGCGACTGGATTCTGAACGATACCTATCCCCAGGGCAGCGAGCGATTGCAGACACCGTACCTGTATCACGTTCCCACAGGACGCCGATTCGATCTGGGACATTTCCATCTCCCATCAAAATATAAGGGAGAATGGCGATGCGATCTGCATCCTCGTTCCAGTAACGATGGCAAAACAATCGCGATCGATTCGCCTCACACCGGAGCAGGGCGGCAGGTGCATTTGATTGATGTCAGCGAGATTGTTGGTTGAAAAGTGAATCGATTATGTAACGATGACTCTGTAGAACAGAAACCGCTGTGACCATCTCATATAATAATATTGTCAATTTTGAAAGTAATTCCGAGTGAAGACAAACCCAGTAAAGCGTGCGTTAAAAGAAGGCAAACCTCAAGTTGGAACGTGGTTGTCTCTGGAAAGTATTTTTGCGACCCGCTTCATGGCGCGTGTTGGCTTTCCGTGGTTAACCGTTGATATTGAGCATTCGCCGGTAAGTTGGGAGACGGCTGCCCACATGTTTGCCGCCATCGCCGATGCAGGTTGCGTTCCGCTGGCCCGTGTCCCACGCGGCGATCACGATCATATCAAACGTGTTCTCGATGCCGGTGCGATGGGAATTGTCGTGCCGATGGTCAATACGGTCGAACAGGCCAAAGCTGCAATTGCTGCTGCCAAGTATCCCCCGGTGGGAGATCGTTCTGTGGGCGGAGCAATTCATGCGCTGAATTTCAATGCTGCTGCAGGCGACTATTTCAAACATGCTAACGATGAAATCCTCGTTGTTTTACAGACTGAATCGCCGGAAGGAGTCGAAAATGCGGAGGAGATTTATTCGCTCCCCGGAGTCGATGCAATTTTTGTCGGGCCGAACGATCTGAAATTTCAGATGCGGAATTTCACGGAAGATGGCAGCGATCCAACTCCCGAAGAGTTCGAAGCGATGCTGCAGCGGGTTCTTGCCGCAGGTAAGAAAACGGGAACACCCGTCGGAATTCATACGATGACTGTCGAAGATTGCCAGCGGCGAATCGACCAGGGCTGGCAGTTCCTCGCAATGGCCAGTGAACTCAAAATGATGGTTAATGAGGCCAGCCGAGTTGTTAAAGAACTGGGATTAGCCGCTGAATCGGATTTGGCGAAGTATTAATTTTACAATTACGGAAGCTACGTTAATCAACATTGAGTAACAAATCATATTTGATAAGACAGAACTGAAATAGGGTGGCGGGGGTGATCCGCGTTAGCGGAAGCCCCCGGAAGTTCTACGATTCGGGGGCTTCTCTTCAAGAGCGCCCCCGCCAACCGAGTTTTAAGGACTTTCGTTACTGATTTTATTATGAAGTAAAGATTGTCGTTCAAAATTGATAAGGAGATAATTACGATGAGCGTTTCCACCAAAGTTGAAGTACTTCCCGAAGTTGCAGCATTTCTGGATCAAAGTCCGTTTGCGGGTTTCGTTGGCGGCCGCGAATTTCCGGCTGCATCTGGAGAATTGATTGCCACAATCGATCCCGGTTCTGGAGAAAAAATCGCAGAGATCCATGATCTGGATGCAGCGGAGATCGATAAAGCCGTCGATATTGCCAATGAAGCCTTCCCGGCCTGGTCAGGGTTATCTCAGAAAGAGCGGAGCAGTATTCTGCGAAAACTGGCTGATGCGGTTGAAGAAAGAAAACCAATCCTGGCACAAATTGAAGCCTTGGATGCTGGCAAAATTGAAGCTCAGGCTGCTGGTGATATCCAGAACTTTGTGGATACCCTCCGCTACTTTGTCGGACTAGCCGATGAGGTTCAATTGCGAACAACACTGGATGTTCCGGGCCACGATGCCTGGACCTTCAAACAACCCTGGGGAGCGTGTGCGTTTATCTTCCCCTGGAACTTTCCATTTCTGCTCATCGGCTGGGGAATTTCGCCTGCTCTGGCAGCAGGAAATACGGTCATCATTAAGCCCGCGGAAGATACTTCGCTCTCCGCAATCTACCTGGCTCATCTTGCTAAAGAAGTGGGTGTGCCCGATGGTGTGATTAATGTCGTCACCGGACGTGGTGCGACGGCTGGTTCTGCACTGACGAACAATTCGAAAATTAAACGGATGTCCTTCACAGGTTCGCCCGAAGTTGGACAACTGGTTGGAGAGGCCTGCGGGCGCAATCTGGTTCCGGTCAAACTGGAACTGGGAGGCAAAGGAGCGGCGGTTGTATTTGATGATGTCGACGTGAAGTCAACGGCAGAAGCTCTTGTCGGTGCCATCACCTTCCACACCGGTCAGGTCTGTTGCGATGCTACCCGCTGGTTGATTCATCAGGACATTTACGATGAATTTGTCGGGTACTGCAAGGATCTCATGCAGGACATTAAAATCGGACATCCACTCGATCCCGAGAGTCAAATGGGGCCAGTTGTTAATCCAAAGCAACACGAACGCGTGCTCGGATATCAGACCAAGGGAAAAGCAGGCGGAGCGGAATGCCTCTGCGGCGGCGGTCCTGCTGAGGTGGAAGGATACGAGGGCAATTATGTCAAACCGACATTGCTGGCAGGTTCTCTCGACAATGTCGCAGCCCGTGAAGAAATCTTCGGGCCGGTTGCTTATCTCTCGACATTCAAAACCGAAGAGGAAGCGATCGCAAAGGCCAACGATACCGATTACGGTCTAGCCAACAGTGTCTGGACTAAAGATGACGATCGCGCCAACAGAGTCGCTGAAGCGATGACAGCTGGAAACAGTTGGATCAACGCACACAACGTGTTTGCCCATGGCGTCCCTTATGGTGGAGTCAACAAGAGTGGAATGGGGGGTGGCGTGCTCTCCATCGAAACACTGATGGACTACTACCGTAGTACTTCAGTTGTTAGACCACTCTAAGAAGTCCAATAAGCTGAAACCCGAACTCATAACGTGTGTCATTTCGAAAAGGGTGGCGGGGGCGCTCTCGAAGAGAAGCCCCCGAATCGTTGAGTTTTCAGGGGGCTTCCGCTAAGGCGGATCGCCCCCGCCACCACATATCAATATTTTCAGATCACGTATCGTCTGACGTTCTGAATCTCTCTGCTCAAAGAACTGCGAACGTAAAATGAATCAGCCTCGCAACGTCATCCATCCTCGTGATGAAATCATGCGAACGATGGACCGCATTTATCGTTATCGAATGACAACCACGTCTGGTGGTAATCTTTCAATACGCGATTCTGCAGGGAACATCTGGATTACACCCGCTCGTGTCGATAAGGGTAATCTCACTCGGAACGATATCGTTTGTGTGCATCAGGATGGCTCGATTGACGGACTTCATCCTCCTTCTTCGGAGTTTCCTTTTCACAAGGCGATTTACGAAACTCGACCGGATATCAACGCCATTGTACATGCGCATCCGGTTGCACTGGTCGCGTTCAGCATTTCCCGGCAGACCCCCAATACAAGGCTGTTCCATCAGGCACATAGTGTTTGTGGAAAGGTCGGATTTGCTCCTTATGCCTGTCCGGGCAGTGAGGCTCTCGGTGAAAGCATTGCCAAGATGTTCGCACAATCGTGCGACAGTGTCATTCTTGAAAATCACGGCGTGGTTGTTGGGGGAAGTGATCTGGCACGAACCTTTGAGCGATTTGAAGCGTTCGAGTTTGCAGGCAAAACGCTCGTCAAAGCAAATCAATTGGGAGAGGTACGCTATCTGACTGATCAACAATTGAAACAGGCTGCTCAACGTGGTGTCGATTTTGAATCGTATGATCCCGGTGTCGCCTCGGCGAAGGAACAGGAACTGCGTCGACAGCTTTGTGATTTCGTCAGACGCGGATGCCGGCAACGATTATTGATTAGCACGGAGGGAAGTTTTTCCGCTCGCGTCGATGGCGAATCGTTTCTTATCACGCCGACACAAAAAGATCGTGAACTGTTACGAGCCGAGGATTTTGTACTCGTCGATGGAGATCGTCGTGAAATCGGCAAACTGGCCAGTCGAGCCGCACGTGCTCATCAGACGATTTATCAAAAGCATCCTCACGTGCAGGCGATTGTGTTTGCACACCCCGTCAATGCAACGGCTTTCAGCGCGACGGACGTGCCATTGGATGTTCGCACGATACCGGAAAGTTATGTCTTTTTGCGAGATGTGCAACGTGCAGAGTACGGGGTTCAATACGGAAATGATGGTGGGATAGCCAACTACGTCTCGGCCAGCAATCCGGCTGCTATTCTGGAAAACGATGGTGTGCTCGTCACCGGTTCGAGTGTGCTGGACGTCTTTGACCGTTTAGAAGTTCTGGAGTCAACTGCAGAAGCGGTCATCGACGCCCAGGCGATCGGCAAAGTATCGGTCATGCCTGATAGCGTCATCGAAGAATTACGTGAGGCATTTCATCTCAAGTAAAATACTCATTAAACTGCTGATTGGTCTCATAATGAAATCCAACTTAACGCGTCATCTGCTTACCGTCTTGCTAACAAGCCTCATGGCCTACTCACTCGCTCATGCAGACGACAGGCCAAATATGATTTTTATCATGGCCGACGACATGGGCTATGGAGATGTTCAGGCTCTAAATGCAGACTCGAAAATTCCGACGCCGAATTTGAATCAGCTGGCTTCAGAGGGGATGAATTTTACGGATGCACATACGCCATCGGCCGTTTGTACACCGACACGTTATGGAGTTGTAACAGGGCGATATTGCTGGCGAACATACCTGAAAAAAGGCGTGCTGAATGGCTACGGCACACCGCTGATTCAAGATGACCGCCTAACAATTGCTGAGTTTCTCAAAGACAACGGTTACGCCACAGGTGTCGTTGGAAAATGGCATTTGGGGCTCGGTTTTGTAAAGGATGGCGATCAGTTCGATTTCTCGAAACCGGTCAGCAATGGACCGCATACTCATGGGTTTGATTATTCTTACATCATCCCGGCGTCTCTCGATTTTCCACCCTATGTGTATATTGAAAACGGGAAAATCACAGAGTATCCCGAGTTGACTCAGCAAGCTCAAAAATTTCCGGCCTTTCTTCGTAAGGGAGAACGAAGTCCTGATTTGGTCATGGAGAATGTTCTGGATGATATTGCAGCTCAGGCCGAGAAGTATATTGCTGATCGAGCCGAGAAGTCTTCTCCCTTCTTCCTCTATGTCCCGCTAACGGCTCCTCACAAACCGGTCATGCCTCATCCCCGGTTTCAAAATCAGACAGACCTGGGGCCATACGGAGACTTCGTGCATCAGGTTGATGCGACGGTCGGAAATATTCTCAAGTCGATTGATGATGCGGGTGTGCGTGACAACACACTTGTCGTTTATACGAGTGATAATGGCTCCTACATGTATCGACTTGAAAATGATGATAAGGATCATGTCGATGAAGAATCGGTGCAGGGATATCGCCCTGAGCATCACATGGCAAACGATAGCTTTCGCGGCACAAAAGCCGATGTCTGGGAAGGTGGACATCACGTGCCGTTTTTTGTCCGCTGGCCAGGAAATATCAAAGCTGGAGCCAAATCGAAGGAGACAATTTGTCTGACCGACTTTTTCGCCACTGCAGCCGATGTGATCAACAAAGACCTGCCGGAAGGGGCCGCTCCCGATAGTTTCAGTCTCTTACCTTTGCTGAAAGGTGAGACTCGAAAAACATCACGTGCTCCAGTGATTCATCACTCGGCCAATGGAATGTTTGCCATCCGTGCTGGGGAATGGAAACTGGTGTTAGGGAATGGTTCAGGAGGTCGGCAGGCACCGAAAGGAACTCCGTTCGAACAGCCTTACTTTTTATTCAACATGCAGGATGATCCTGCTGAAACGAAGAATGTGATCGAGTCTCACCCTGAGATTGCCAAGCGACTGGAAACGGAATGCCTCAAAATTCGCGATTCAGGTTCGAGTAAATCTATGGAGTAGTTCAAGCGTACAAGCACTACGTGCTTGTAATTATTGTTTAATAAACTTATGGCAAATTCAATTGTTTTTGAATCTCGTTACCATTTCTCAGAATCGTTACAGAAACCATTTGAGCAGGTTTGAAGTTGTCGGCTCCGTGAATTAGCAAGTCGGTTTCTGTGAGCAGATCCAAAGTGCCATCAAAGCTGGTGATGATATCGCCTTCTTTGAAGCCGGATCGCCGGGCAAAGTTGTGAGGCGGATATTTGCCGACATGCTGGATACGTAGAGCAAGTTGATCGGCAGGTATTTTTGCCTGCTCTCGTTCTTCACTGGTCAGTTCTTCAAGTTTCATCCCCCCGAAGTACTTTCTTCGAAGTTGCCAGGTAGAAACTCGCCAGGAGATATCGCCGTTTCGACGCCAGCCATCCTGTAGTTCAATAGTCAACTTCTGTGGACGTCCATTGCGAACAACTTCCGCTGTCAACTGATCGCCTTCAGGGTTTGCTTTGTCGAGTACCCATTGAACATCGGCAATAGAGAGGAGAGGTTGATTTTGCAGAGACACGATTTCATCGCCTGCACGTAAACCTGCTTTCGAGGCAGGTGTGTTTGAGGTGACTTCCTTAACGGTTGCTTTGGATTCGGGATCGAGAATCAAGCCGATTGATTTCGGGTGCGGGTAAGGGAACAGCAAATCTTCCGGTAACTTTTTTCCCTGACTCCAGTAGTAATCCCGGCGAGCATCGCCGATTTGATGACAATGAATACAACTCTTAACGACATTGCTGTCGGCGAAATCGATTGAATCTCGATATTTATCTTTGAGTGACGGATATTTTTCGGGCGACGCATATTCGAGGGGCTTTCCGCGTTTGCCAGAAAGCTCTGCTTTGTTAGACGGGTAATTCTGATGCAATTTCAGGGCTCCCTGAAGAGCTTTGGCTAAGCCCGTCAGAGAAACATCCTCGTACCAGTCGGTACGGTGTGAGCGGGTGCCGAAGCGGCCGTAAATTGTGCCATCGGCATTGAGCATGAAGACGGCAAAGGATTGATCGGTATCGTACTGAAACAATGAAAGATCGAGACCATTTGTGGAAACGATTCGCACGCAGACGAACTCTTTAAGCAGCGGTCGAATGACAGGATCCTGATCGACAAGTTCGTCATCCAGTTTCACACAGGCCACGCAGGGGATACAGCGTAAAACGACAACAAGAGGTTTGCCGGTCTGACGAGCCTGTTCGAATCCTTTGGCCAGATCGTTGTAAATCCAGAAGCCATCTTCAAGGACTTTCTGACGATCCGACCGGACTTTTTCTTCACGGGATTGAGCAAAAGAAATCGAAGCAGGGATCAGAGTCAACAACAGGAGACAGAGCAAATTTCTGAATGACATTGCCTAATCCTTAGAATTAAAATTTCAGCAGCCAAACATTTTGGAGTCGAACGATCCTCAGAAGAATGATCAGCTGTCGTTGATGTTATCTTGATCGGCTTCGATTTTAAAGACAAGCAACTGGAAATGTCCGATGGATGGAAATGAACGAAGTTGCAGGTCGGCATCGTAAACGAGCGGCTCCCAGCCGCGTTGCTGGGCCATTCGGACAAACTCGAGGACGAGAGCGCGACCGGGATCTCCAATCCAGATTTGCCCACCTGGTTTGATCAGTTGTGTGATTGTCTCCAGCAGCGGCTCGTGAAATCGAGCTTCGTAAAGGACATCCGAAGCGATGATCCAGTCCCAGCGTTTTTCTTTGGGAGGATGAAACCAGTCGAGTTGCAGCAATTCATAATTCTGTAGATTGTTTTGTCGGGCGTTATATTCCGAAAGCTGCAAAGCTTCGAGTCGATTGTCGCTGAAGGTCACTTCGATTCCATTAGTCATCGCTGCTAGGCCAACAAGTCCACAGCCGCAACCGATCTCCAGCAATTCTTTTGAATGCGGATCTTTCAGCGAAGCCATGATGTTGGCAAAAGATCGAGCTGCTGGCCAAAGGTAAGCCCAGTAGGGGACATAATCTGTCTGCCGATTTTCTTCGAGGACCTCAGGGCGATCGAGCAAGGCATCGGGATCTTCGGGAATGGTCAACTGAAGTGTACGGACTCCCAAATCAATTTCTTCATCTCGCCAGAGATCAATGCAATCAGGGAGTGAGGTTTTATGAGCTTTTGTCAACGACATCTCGATAATAGAATTCAGCAGGAAGTAATACGCGGTTTAGGGCTTCGCAGAAATCTGGCATTCACAAACCTCTGCCATGCAGCGCGGGCAACCCTTGCAGTATTTCTTGGCGACAGCCTGCTCCAGATCAATCCCCGTCAAATTGGCCAGTGTAACCAGCCAGGCGAGCACATCGGCAAATTCGCCAGCGAGTTCTTCTCGATTATCCGAGCGCAATGCCCCGGCCAGTTCGCCGACTTCTTCCATAAACCACATGAAGGTTCCATCGACCCCGCGTTGGGAGTCTTTGTGACCAAACATCTCCTGAATCGATTTTTGTAACTTGTTGACCGTCAGCTGAGAGTCGTTTTCGTGTCCAGGTTTTTTCGACGTCATTGTCATTAGAGATATTCCAATATCAGACCATTTTAAATGGTTTCTACAGTCGCATAAACACGAAATGTCCTGAAAACGCCGTGTTTGCTCCTGCTGAACGTTGCAGGTAATTATTGAATATGTTCGAGAGCGCATCTGAAGTCATGATATCTGATTGAGGTGAGATCAGAAAAGTGTTTTGAGACGCGAACGAATCAATGAGGGGCATATTTTGTTTTCAGAGAGAGAAAATAGCTTTCCAGGAATTTGAATGAGAGTACGCTGCAACCAACTGAAAGTCCTCCGACAACGATCAAGCCGAGCGGTGATTCTGTAATGCCCCAATATTCACGCACAAGCACTCGAATGATTTGATGGTACACATACAAGCCGTAACTGTATTTTCCGAACCAGCGGAGAATACGAGAACGTAAAGTTTTTTTGAGTAACGAATCCCCTACGCCAAGCACCGTACAGAAAATCGGTAAGTAAGCCGCGGCTATCAAGGTGGGCAGGATGAAAATCAAAATGGGATCTTCGATGCGAAAGCCTCGAAAAATCAGAAACAGACAGGCTGTCGCTCCAAGAGATATTGTGCCAATGATTTGGGGAAGTCGATAATTGGGTTGCTCACTGGTAAACCGTAATGCAATAAGGGCTCCAATGGACAATCCATCCAATCGACAGAGCGGAAAGGCGTATTGAGTCGCCCATGATTGAGTCGTCAGCAGGATCCCGAATCGACAAATAAGAGAGCAGGCAATGGCGGCTATTAAAATCCGATGAAGTCTCTTTCGAGATGTGTAAAATACAAGAAACGGCCACACCAGATAAAACTGTTCCTCAATACACAAACTCCAGAAATGATTCAGGAGCGGAGCTTCAGGCCAGTCATACAAGGCAACACGGATGTTGAAGGTGTAAGTAAAATGATAGACCAGATCGCTGAAGACCTCCCGGAAAGGGGAGATATTCAGACAACTCAAGAGAAGGACAATACCGAGTACAAAGAAGTAAAGCGGAAATATCCGCAGAGTTCGTCGAATATAGAAGTTTTTGAGTCGGTGCTCAGCCTCTTTCTGTGTGATGAGAATTGATGTGATCAAAAACCCAGAAAGCACGAAGAACAGATCGACACCAATCCACAGACTGCCAAAGACGAGATCAAGAAAAGAGAGAGCAGGGATCGTATGAGAAAACCGCAGGCAATGAAAAAGAATAACGGCAATGATTGCCAGCCCGCGAATCCCATCCAGTTCTTCAATCTTTTTCATACACCTGACTGCTTATCAAAGAGGAGTTTGAAATGGATTGAAGAGAGACGTGAGAAAACTACCTCAGGACAGCCGCCAGTTCCTGCTCACAATTAGCGACAATTTGGGCATGAGCAGTATCGACTTCTTCGCCGGTCAGGGTGCGTTCTGCTGACCGAAACGCTGCTCGCACAAGATAAGTCTTCTTTCCGGATTCGATCGGCTTGCCGCGATATTCGCTGACGAATTCCACACCCGTGAAAAGAGGTCCACCGGATTTAGTAATCGTCCCGGACAACTGCTGCCACGTGATTTCATCGTTGATCAGGAAGTTGAAATCCCGTTCGACTGCTGGGAACTGTGGAATTGCCTGTGCCTGAGGAGCCTGGTCGAGAATGTCAATCAGCGGCTGCAATTCAAACTCAGCAGCAGTAACCGCATCTCTCAAGCCCGCTTGATCCAGCACCTTTCGATCCAGTTCACCAATCCAACCCCAGTCTTTCCCGTTTAAACTCAGTCTGGCAACTCGGCCGCTCGCATAGCCCGTTGCTTCACAAGCAGTTGCTTCGAAGTGGAGTTGTGGGTTCAAAGTGCTGACGAGCGTTTCGAGCAAACCTTTGAGTTCGAAGAATGATTGACTGGTCACGCAGCCAACGGAGAGCGGCTGAATCGCTCCCACTTTGGTCCAGCCTGTGAAGACTCGCGAGATTTCGTAAAGTTGAGAATTGCTGGTTCCAGTTCGTTCATTCGCTCGACGAGAAACCAGCAAGCTTGGAATGAGTGATGACCGCAGCTGATTGTCTTTCTTCCGTGATGAATGCTCGACCTGCAATTGTGTTTCGAGTCCACGCGGGTTGAAGGCTGCAGAAAGTTCGGCTGAGACAAACGACATCGTAATTGCTTCATAGAAGCCCGCAGCATTGAAGACATGATGAACGATATCGGTCGTCCGATCCTGGTCGGACTTAGCCGTCGCACGAACCAGAGGAGGATCGTTTTCAGGAATTTGATCGTAGCCGTAGATGCGGGCGATTTCTTCAATCAGGTCTGCTTCCCGAGTTAAATCTGCACGCCAGCTGGGAGGAGAATAGATGGCAGACTCGCCTTGAAAATCATGCTCGGTCAAACCAAGTTTTTTCAGAATCTCTCGGCTCGCATCAACCGGCACATCAATTCCCAGAATCCGAGGAACCTGAGCGAATCGTAATGTGATCCCCTCTGGTAATACTGGCTCAAAATTTCCGACCTTGATCGAATCTTCCAGGATCTCACCGCCTGCGACCTGCACAATCAATTCGCAGCAACGTCGGCTCGCCCAGTCGATTTGGCGAACATCAACTCCTCGTTCGAAACGGAAAGAGGAATCACTGAACAATGAAAGTTTGCGAGCTGTTCGGCGCACTGATAGAGGAGCAAAGTTGGCCGTTTCAATCAGCAGGTCAGTTGTTGATTCATCAACCTCGGTCTCTTTGCCGCCCATCACACCAGCAATAGCAACCGGATTAGACGCATCGGCAATAACGCACATCTGCTCATCCAGTTCGTAGGCCTTGCCATCAATCGCCTGAATCTTTTCCCCTTTTTTCGCCTGTCGGACGACAATCTTCTTTCCATCCAGTCGATTCAAATCAAACGCGTGCAATGGCTGGCCGCATTCGAGGAGCACATAATTAGTCACATCGACGACATTATTGACGGATCGCAGTCCAAGAGTTTCCAATCGCTTTCGCAACCATTCCGGACTTGGGCCAACTTTCACGCCCCGAATGATGCGTGCCTGATACTGAGTACAATGTTCGGGCGATTGATTCTCGACCGAAGTGACATCTGAAGTTTTTTCGGAAGAAGTGGAAATCTCTGCGGCTGGGATCTGTAATGTCTTATCAAACAGTACAGTCAACTCCCGCGCCACACCGATATGTCCCAGACAATCTGGACGATTGCTGGTCACTTCCAGATCGATGGCGAAATCATCACCCTGAGACTCAATCTCCTCGAGATTCAAACCGGACATCATCAGCTTTTCTGCAGCCGTGACGTGATCGCAATCGAGGGTGACGTAATCTTTTAACCAGTTCCAGCTGACTATCATGTGATCGGGTTTCGGGACTCGGGGTTCGGGTGTCTGGAGATCTTCGCAACTTACAGGTTGAATTTATTTGTCGTTGATAATCTGCAGCAGCTGATCTTTCATCGCAGCTGTGACTGACATACCGTTTTTCGAATAGATGGTTGCATTTCCATCTCGATCGATGAAGTGGCCGCCGGCTTCTTCGAGAATCGGCAGCAGAGCTGCTGCGTCCCATTCGCTCAGTACTGGGTCAACCATAATATCGGCTCGGCCCGTTGCGACCAGGATGTGTCCGAAACAATCACCCCAGCCTCGGGTCAATTGCACGCCATTGCAGAGAGTATAATACGGTTTCGAGAGACCTAACTGTTCCCAGCGGGCGACATTGGTTGTGCAGAAGCAAGCCTCTGAAAGATTGGTGTTCGTGGAACAACGTGCGGGAATCGGTTCGTTCTCTTTAATTTTCCACCAGGCTCCTGAACCTTTGGCTGCATACACCACTTCATCGAGAGCAGGAAAACGACAGACGCCAACAACACAATGCCGCTCATCATTCTTGCCGATCTCTTCCAGTCCAATCAGGCAACCAAACAGGGGAACGCCATGCACGAAAGACTTTGTGCCATCAATCGGGTCGAGAATCCAGCGAAACTGATTCTTCCCCGGCTTCTCCGGAAATTCTTCGCCGAGAATTCCATCCTCTGGAAAACTCTTTTCCAGCAGTTCCCGGATTAACAATTCCGCTCCGCGATCAGCTTCGGTCACGGGCGTGTCATCTTTTTTGGAATCGATCGCCAGATCCTGATTCTGATAATACTTCAGAATCAGATCCTGAGCCTGCTCAGCTGCATCGAGAGCGAATTCGAGACGTGATTGATAATCGGTATTTGGCATAGTTGATTATTATTTGAATTAGAAAACAGGCATTGCCTGTAGAATGTTTGATTTCATCACAAATTATTAAATAGTATCCGTGTACTTCAATCTTTGAGTCGATACAAATGCTCGCCAGCCTTCCGGACCAGCAGGATTCCCTCATCTTCACGATTGGCGAAGGATTCGATATCGATGGTCTCAGGATCGCGATAACCGAGGCTGATTTCTTCACAAACCTCTTTCGGAATCTGCGAAGCGAGAGTCACTTTGACGCGTGGGGATTCAACGCCATCCTCGAATGTTCCACCACCGCGAACATGAGTTGAGTGAGCCAATACGCCGCGAGGAATATGACTGAACTTTTCTGGTTGTTTCACAAAATAATCTCGAACATGATAGCCGATTTCGCGAATCAAATCGCCATGCGTGATCGAGATTTCCGTTAAATGAGGTGCATAGATAATCAGCTCGCCTCCATCTTCGACAACAGGTTCCAGCTTATACATACATTTTCCAGCCACCCACAATTCATCGTACATTTCGGGGGCACAGGACAGGATTTGCTTGAACGGCTTATCCTGCCATTTGATGTGGACCTGCGAAGAAATATCGGCCGCAGCATTCCACGCAAACTCGGGTGTGCCGTAGGAAAGTCCATACAAACTGGCATCGGGAGCGACGACAAATGTCATGGCCCGTTTCTCACACGGAATCAGTTTGGCGGCTCGATCGACTACGCGACGGACGGGAGTGTCTTTAACACCAATAATTGACGCATTTGTAATTAAAGCTCCCAGCCAGTGAAAGAAATTGAGCACTTCCGGACCGGATATCCCAGGGAAGAAATACTTGTTCCCTCCTGAAAACCCGACTACCTCATGCGGAAAAACAGGGCCAACAACGAACAGCATGTCGTAATCGAGAATTCGTTTATTGATTTTGACGGGGACCTCTTCCCGCATCAGCCCGCCGGAAATTTCTTCGGTGTCATCTTCGGTCAACACTCCGAGTTGCGTCAATCGCTCGTCTTCATCCCATTCGTGATTGAACAATCCGAGCTGAAAAAAGAGCCGTTGCCGTTCGGTTTCATCAATTCCGAGCAGTTTGCACATCTGAGCTTCGGACATTGGAGGATGGGTGCCGAGGGCGAAAATAACATCCAGTGCCTCAGTTTTCGGCTTGAGCAGTCGATGAAGTTCATCAAATAGTAGAGGAAGTGGAGCGGTGCGCGTCGCGTCGGGGACAACCATCAGCACTTTCTTACCGACAAAATCCTCCAGAACCACGTTCTCCTGAATCCAGGTCCGAACGGCTGCTTCCGACATCGTTTCCAGTTTTTTTGATTCAATTGTTGATGTCATAACTGATTTTCACCAAAGACGTTAGCCTCAATATCGTCGACGAGTCTCAACTCGTTTCCTGCAAGCAGGTCAGCTTAGCAGAGTCGACATAGAGGAACCAGCCAAGACAATTATGCCCTTAAGAGATTCTATAATTTTAAGGCGTCCTCGCTAAAATGAGGCAATAGCCGTTCAGCTCAACTTAAATTTTGGGTAATAAAAGGATTAAAAGCGAAAATAGTGGATTGTAACGCATAAGACTTTGGGTTGTGTGGCACTGGCTTGGTCAGTGCAAGTCGCGACTAAGACTGAAGTTATGATGCACGGGCCAAGCCAGTGCCACCCTAAATTTTAGTTGGAACAGAGTAATAGAGCCGCATTAGAAACCCTGGATGGATCGCCATGAAAATCCTTATAACGATAGGAAGTGAAGTTTCGATTGAATTCGATCGTGTTAAATTTGTCCAATTCCCTCACGAATATCAGGTTCCCGATATTTCAAAATTCATTCCAGGTCGGCCAGGACGGGGATTGAAGTTTCGCAGCCTGCTCGAATCCCTCAAACCTGAGGGAGTGGATATTGAACTAATCAGCCTCAAGGCCAGTCACGATCAATTTGAAAAGTCGATTCAGTGGCAACTAATCCCCGTGGGGGCTGTACTTGTCTATGAGATTCATGGAGAGGAAATCCCCCTCGAAAAGGGAGGCCCCTTTCGCTTATATGTTCCGGGAACGGTTGTTTGTGGACAGGCAGAACTCGATAACTGCGTTAATATCAAGCATTTGGATCGTATTGACGTTGAACTCGTCACAGTGTGAATAGATTGCGTATTTTTCCAATTGACAAAAAAGAGCAAATTTGACTTGTCAATCAATTTTTTCGAGGGTAAAAATCACCGCACCAATCTCAGACAGAGTTTGAGAACTGGTGTGAACGAATGGATGGATTCCATTCGGATCGCGAATTCTCAGTCTTGAAGACTGAATTCCCGTGACTTAAATTTTTGATCATTCGGTCGAAAGAAAGGCTCAAGGATGAGTTGCATATCGATCTACCGCCCCAGCGGTACCGCTCTGGACGAACCTTCTATCATTCCATTTCCGCGGCTTAGAATCAAAGCATATCGTGAAGAAGAACTGGGTTCCTCGACTTTGAACCGTGCTCGACTGCTCCACGAGAACACCAGCTGTTGTTCCTGCGGATCCTGTGCCGTCGATCCCATAGAATTGAACGATGCCGATTTGAACTCCTCAGGTCGAACAATTCCCGGCACAGCCACAATCGTCGCCTTCCACTGCAACAAATGCTACCATGAGTGGCCAGTTCGGTCGTAATACCGGATTGCTCTGTCTATGGTATGTCATTCGACGTGTGCCACTGCTGGCCAGACCTGCAGTGATTGGCAGAGTGCATCCAGAAACACGCTGCATTTGTTATTAATGGATATGCTCAAATGTTACGATCATCGGTCATCGTTACCTCATTCCTGACGATACTGGTACTTAATCCCGTCACCCTTCAAGCCGGAGATTGGCCTCAAATCCTGGGGCCAAATCGAAACGGGGTTGCTCGTGGTGAACAACTCGGTCTGAACTGGGACGAGGCGGGACCAGAAAAAATCTGGAAAGCACCTGTCGGTTCCGGGGTAGCGGGTGTCGCTGCCAGTGATCAGATTGCCGTTTTCGTCCACCGGATTGATGATGAAGAAATCGTCGAAGCTCGCAATCTCACTGATGGTCAACTCAAGTGGACAACGAAGTTTCCCACGAACTATCAGCCTCGCGTCGTGCCGGAAGATGGACCGCTTTGCGTTCCCACAATTGCAGGCGATCGTGTAGTCATCTTTGGTGCCAGCGGAGACCTGCATTGTTTGCAACTTTCTGATGGAAAAGTGATTTGGACGCGACAGACGCATCAGGACTTTGGAGCCGATGAAGGATACTTTGGAGCTGGTAGTGCTCCTGTCATCTTCGAAAACGCGGTTCTGGTGAATGTCGGCGGGTTCCGTCAGAATGCCGGCGTGGTCGCATTTGATCTCAAAACTGGCAAAACTCTCTGGCAGAATGGAGCCTGGCAACCGAGTTATTCTGCTCCTGTGCTCACCGAATTCAACAATCAACCCATCGCGATCTTCTGCACGCGATACGAGACTGTCGGACTCAATCCCAAATCCGGTCAACTTCTCTTTCAAACGCCTTTCGGTATGCGGGGACCAACCGTCAATGGAGCTGCTCCGCTGGTTATCGATGATCATCTCTTTTTGACAGCCAGCTACGGGATTGGAAATGTCTGGGCGAAGTTCGATCAACAATCCATTGAAGTCCTCCACAGTGGACTCGAACCGCTGGCTTCTCAGTACACGACTCCCGTGCCGGTGAATCAATCGCTCATTGGTATTGATGGACGCCAGGATGGGCCACCAGCCGATCTTGTCAGCTTTAATCCGGAGACTGGAAAAGAAAACTGGCGTCAATCCGGTTTCGGCTACGCGACGCTCATTCGCGCCGACAAGCATTTGCTGATCATGAAAACCGATGGAGAACTCGTCATCGCCAAAGCGGACGATGCGAAGTATCAGGAAGTCAAACGTGCTCAACTCCTGACGGGAACGACCCGAGCATTACCGACTCTCTCGAACGGCTATTTGCTCATCCGCAATGATAATGAAGTCGCCTGCTTCAATTTGAATGCTGCTGAATAGCGAAAACTGAATCACTCATCGTGAAAACGAATAATTTTCCACTTGTGGATTGTTCATGCGTGAACAAAGTGATGTGTTATGGTAGGATTTGGGTAAACGTTTTTACATTATCGATGCGATGCGCGATCGAAACACGATTAACTTCCCAAATTGAGATATTCCATGCCAACTTCGATCGTCGCTGTCTGCCCGCATTGTGATAAAAAGCTGAAAATCAAAAAACTTGAACTGGTCGGTAAGAAAATTCGCTGTCCACAATGCCGGGAACCCTTCCGAATTGAGCCTCAAACATCAGAAAAAAAGAAAGAGGACAATCCCTTCTCTTACGAAGATGATGACTGGCTGGATGGAGTCGACGAACTGGAAAAGTCGGGAGAACGAATTGAGTCCGACGATTTGCCACCTGCTCCAGCACCCGTCACCCGAAAAGTAAATACTCGCAGTAGTGAAGCGAAGGTCAAATCCTCCAGTTCACAAAAGCGAAGTCAGTTTCAGTCGTATGAGGGACTGGGCATTATTGGCTGGGTGATTGGAGGCTGTGTAGCGGGTTTTATCGGGGCTCTAATCTGGGGTGGAATTGCTTATGCAACAGGTTATGAGGTCGGTTGGATCGCGTGGGCAATTGGAGGCATGGTCGGATTCGGCGTGCTGATGGGAGCCGGGGAGAATGCAGATACCGCTTCGGGAATCGTCGCTGTTTTCATCGCCATAGGCTCTGTATTTGCGGGCAAAATCTTTGCGATCTGGATGTTTTTTATGGCCCTCATGCCGGCGGTCAATGACTTGGAAGAGTTCAAAGCCAGTGACTCGTACATGATTTCCGAATATGCCGATGTCATCGTCGAAGAGAAAGAAGCTGCCGGCCTCGAAATTCAATGGCCAGAATATGAGGATGACGATAACACGGATTTCGAAAATTACGATTATTCCAAGGATTACCCGACCGAGATTTGGAAGCAGGCAGAAGTGCAGTGGGCTGCTCTTTCCGCCGAAGAAAAGGCTGCCAAAATCAAAGAAGCCGAAGAATTCGAGGGGGCATTCAATGTGACTGCATTGTTTGGGTGGGCTTCCATCGTAACTGTATTTACGACTTTAGGCCCGTTCGATGCACTATGGATTCTCCTGGCAGGAGCGACGGCTTATCGAATTGGATCGAACAGTTTTGAAGGAGATTGAGTTTCCTGCGAGGTCTCAATTCTTTAGCTCATATTCTTTAATCTTGCGATATAGCGTTCGCTCTCCAATGCCTAGCATGGAGGCGGCTTCTTCGCGTTTGCCGCCTGTCATTTCCAGCGCTTTTTCGATGTAGTATTTTTCCACATCACGTAAAGGCTGGCCAACGAGTTGATCGTATCCCAGACCAATCCCAGCCAGATGCTCAGCGGCTTCTTCTTCGTTGTATTCCAGTGGGGCAATCTCTTCAGGGAGATCGTCAAGATCGAGAATACCATCGGTATCGAGTAAGACCATGCGTTCAATTGCATTGCGTAATTGACGAATATTGCCGGGCCATTCGTACTCCATCAGAGAATGCCGAGCCGCACGAGAGGGGCCAGTGACTTCTTTATTGTATCGCTTCGACATATCTTTGAGAAAATGATCGATCAGTAGCGGAATGTCGACTCGACGTTCGCGTAGTGGCGGCAGATAGATCGTCACAACCTGCATGCGATAATACAGATCCTGTCGAAAAGATCCTTCTTCGACCATCTCCTGCAGCGGAGCATTCGTCGCTGCGACCAGCCTCACATTGATCTGCTTCTCTTCGTTGGTTCCCAGTCGGGTTATTTTTCGATCTTCCAGCACTCGCAGCAGTTTAATCTGTGTTTCCATCGGCATTTCGCCAACTTCGTCGAGGAAGAGAGTGCCACCAATTGCGTATTCGAATTTCCCAATCCGCTTTGTTGACGCTCCGGTAAATGCCCCCGGTTCATGGCCGAACAGTTCGCTCTCCAGAATACTTTCCGGCAGAGCAGAGATGTTCAATGGCACGAAGGGTTTGTTTTTACGATCGCTGTTTTGATGGATCGCGCGGGCAACGAGTTCTTTTCCGGTTCCGCTTTCTCCCTGAATCAGCACCGTTGCATCTGTTGGAGCGACGTTTTTCAGTTTTTCGATCAGTTTGTGCATGGCCGGACTGTTGCCAATCACACCCTCAAATCCAAACTTTTCATCGAGTCTGCGATTCAACTCCGCATTCCGCCGAATCAGCCGTACACGCGTCGCTGCTTTCTCGACCGCTGTTCGTAACTCGTTGATATCGAGCGGTTTGGTCATGTAGGTGTAAGCACCGCCCTGCATAGCGGCAACCGCAGAGTTGATCGTTCCGTGACCGGTCAGCAGAATCACTTCGGCATCGGGCAATTCTTTTTTGGTGCGTTCGAGAATATCGAGACCATCGTAATCGTCCATCATCAGGTCGGTCACAACAACGTCGAAATTCTCACTTTCGATCAGTTCGATGCCTCGCTTGCTCGACGCCGAAACCGTGCAATCGCAATTGATCCGTTTCAGCGCATCGGCGACCGCCTGAGCGTGCGGCTCATCATCATCGACCACCAGGACGCGAATCCCATATCGATTCAAATCATTCTTATCTGCGGGCATAATTGAGAGTTATCTTGTCTGTTTACACAAAGCGGTTGTAGTCCCATGGGATTGGATTTACAGCACTATAGCATTTCCAGGGTCGGTTCTGAATCACACGGCTGGAATTTAAGGCTTGTTTTTCGGTGTCACCAGGACCGAATCCTCATCATCGTAGGAGTGTTTCAATTCGACGAGCCGCCGGTTGTAGCAGGCGATCGTTTCTTTGCGTCGAAGCATGCCAATGATAATTCCACGGTCCGTCGAGGAGACAACGGGGAGTTCATCCAGATTCTTCATTGTGAAATGCATGAGAGCCGTATTGAGGTTGTCGTCAGCAGTGATCGTAATCGGATTGACCGTCATTACGTCGCCAGCGTTGGCAAGACTCCAGATATGCTCGTTATACAGATAGGCTCGCACATCATCGGAAGAGAAAATTCCGACCAACCGACCTTTTTCATCAACAACAGGATAATAATGCTGATGGGTATCGGCGACGATGTGGACAATCTGTTCGAGCGGCATCGATTCGGGGATCATTCGCAACGGGCGATTCTTGCGATAAACTTCTTCCACTCGAATTCCTTCCAGCACATCGACAATAAAATCACCTCGATGTGCAGGAGATTCGAGCCGGGAGTGGACCTGCTGTAAGTACAAATTGTGCTTTCTCATCATCAGAAAGCAGAGCGTCGAAACCCACATCGTCGGAATGAGCAGTTTATATTCACCCGTCAATTCCGAAACCATAATGATCGTTGAAATCGGGGCGTTAATACATCCCGCGATAAATCCTGCCATCCCGACAACGCCATAGGCCTGAGGTTGATGAATCAATCCTTCCGGGAACAGAGGCTGAAGAAACTGAGCAACTGCAACTCCTGTGCAGCCTCCAATGACCATGGAAGGACCGAAGACTCCTCCTGATCCCCCCGAGCCAACAGTAAACGAGGTCGCCACAATTTTTCCAAGCACAATGGCTGCCAGTACCCCGATGGCCAGAGGCTGAGCTCCGGTCAATGCATTCTGGAGAGTTCCATATCCGCGACCAGCGATGCCCATTACGGAATCCTGTCCCGGAATAGAAAAGAAAAATAATAGCGTGATCACTCCCGAAGAAAACGCGCCCAACCCGACGCGTGCAAACAATGGGAGCTTGATTTTCTCGAACAGGTTGTGAGTGTTGTGATAGGTTTTGGTAAACAGAATGCCAACAAAAACGATCACAATCGCCATGATTGTGTACGGTATCAGTTCGAATGGCGATAGAAAATTGAATCGCAGTTCCTGCCCGAACAACGGCATATATCGAATTTCTTGCGGGAGAAACATGGAATAAACGCCATAAGCAATGATGGACGACATTGCCGCTGGTACAATCACTTCAGCTTCGAAGTCGGCATCTTTATATAAAATTTCTGCAGCAAATAACGCACCGGCCAGCGGTGCCCGAAAGATCGCACCAACACCAGCTCCCATACCGGCAGCCAGTAAGATCCGACGATCGCGTCTCGTCAAATGGAGACGTTGGCCCAGCCAGGCTCCCAAAGCCGCCCCGATTTGAGCAATCGGACCTTCACGACCACCCGAGCCACCCGTTCCTACGGTGATAGAAGTGGTGAGGATTTTCACCCAGACAATTTGCCACCGCAAATAACCTTGACGAAAGTGAAATGCATGGATTGTCGCCCCGGTTCCTGAGCCTGACGCATCTGTGGCAAATCTCTGCAACAGATAGCCAGAGAGTAATCCCCCAAGGGTCACCACCAGTAACAAAATCCAGGGCTCTGGGCCTCGTGATAAATCCAGCAGGCTCGCAAACGGGTCAAATTCTCCCTCGGCTTCGCCCGGATTAAACCCGACTAGTCCCCGTAGAACGATGGTTTCAACGAACAGAGAAAGATGGTCAAAGACAACCGTGACTAGCCCAACCACAACACCTAAAATCATCGAGAGCAGAAACCATTTGCTGGAGAGCTGGAAATCTCGGGATTCCATACGCTCTAATAGCTTGCGGAGCCAACTCAAAGGGAGACGCATCTCAGTTTCTGACGGTCGGTAGGTGTTATGGGTTTCTGGAAAAGCTTCCGAACAATATCATTCAAGGCAGATCCCTTCAAGTAGCCGCGATTTGATCTGTTATGTAATCGCGAAGTAAGATCAACAGAAACGAATTTGAACCACCGATGGACACAGATAAACACTGATGCGAAATATCTGCGTTCATCCGCGGTTCCATTTTTCTGAAAAAAGTCCTCTTAGCATTCGAACTGCAACTCAATAAAGGAACATGATGCTGATTCTTGGGCTGGAATGTACGGGCAAAAAGAGTTCTGTTGCTTTAGTGCGCGATGAGAAATTGATTGCGATTTCGCCGCTCCAGTCCGATTTCGGACAACCGACTCAGAAACTGTTTTCGACTGTGCAATCGCTTTGCCAGGATAACGAGGTTTCCTGGTCTGAGATCGAATTGCTGGCAATCACACACGGGCCTGGAAGTTTTACTGGATTGCGTGTTGGCATTACGTTCGCGAAGACGTTTGCTTATGTGACGGGGTGCCCTCTCAAAGCGGTTTCAACTTTTGCAGCAACCGCACAAGGTCTGACTATCTCTTGCGAACGGGTCGAAGTCATTGAAGACCTGCGAAAAGGTCAGGTTGCCTGGCAACGGTTTGAAGTTCAGGATGATGTCTGGATTCCTTCTGGTCCTCTCATAGCCGAAGAGCTAGATGTCTGGAAAAACCACGATCATTCCGGTGTCATCTATGCAGGTCTGGGAATTCCCAGACTGACTCGCCAACTTCCCAATCAGACCTGGCCTGCAGATTGGAAACTGGCCCCTGAAGATGACTGGTCTCCCGATGCAGCCACTGTTGCTCGTTGTGGACGCCTGCGTTTTCTTGAAGAAGGCAGCGACGATCCTTTTCAGCTTCAGCCGTTATACATTCGACGCAGTGCAGCCGAGGAAAAAGCACAGGCAAAGTAATAGCAATTGTATCTATTGTGCCTCGACAAACTCTGCCAATCCCGTTTCCACAAGTTCGCTACCCGTGACAAACCTTCCCGGCTGGGTCCAGGCATCCAGTTTTGAGCGTTCAATCGGAAACAATGTTACCAGCATATTTTCGATCACTTCCTGCAACTGCTGAAAGTGACGCGTCCACTCGGCTGCTTCTTCCAGCCGTACGTTTTCTTCGCTCTCCCATTTCATCGGATGGAACAGGTGTGTTGAATGTGGTGTGACAAACCGTTTGCGACAAGCGGCGAAGGGTAAAAGAGCAGCCGAGGAACATTCTCCCAACACAATGCCAGTCGCTTTAAGTCCACGAACCTGCATCAGCGTGACGAGAGACATGGCCGTGTAAACACTCCCGCCGTTGGAGTCGAAATACAGTGTTCCCGAACTGTTTTTCGGTACTTCGACCAGCGTTTCCAGTAGCTCGACGTGCCGATCGTTGAAGTCACCGGCGATCAGTAATTCCCAGTTTCGATTGGACTCATCAACTTTTCCGCCTCGCATGGGAGCAGGAGAGGAGGATTTACTGCGTTTGGAAGATTCTGAATTTCGAGGGGAGGTCATCAAGGTGAGTTCTAATTGATAAGTGGTAGGTCAGGCTAAAGAACTTTGTATTTCATAAGATCAATTGCTTGTGTTTTAGCGATGTCATTGCCATAAAATCCGATTTTATAAATATCATCATCCATGATTTTACGATGAATCAATTCTCTTTTTACAATTTCGGATTCAAAGAGATTGTCCTCGTACATCGCTTCAATCAACTGGAGATTAGAGAGTTGAATAAGGCTTTGAGCAATTTCCTGCCTATGTGTTGGTTGAAATCTAAACTGTCCTGTTCGAAATTTTTCAAATGCGATGTCATTAATTTGCAGCATCGCGTCCTGTTTTGACTTGAACAGATTGTCACAATCAAGTTGTCTCTCAAAGCCAAGAATTTCACAGCGAAGAACATGTCGACAGCCGTTTCCGTGTCCCATGTAAAAGTCATACAGGTTATATCATTTTCTGAAATCAACATTTAGCAGTAACTCACTGAGATTGATTTTCGCTTTACTGCAAGTTTTTCATTCAAAAACAGCCATTACTTTTTCCGGGACTTCCGTCAATCGCGACCAGTGATGCTTCGTTTTTCCATCCAGGTCTGCGAGATACATATCTGATACACAGATGCTTTCGACAGTTTGTCGCAGATCGTCTCCCCAGGTTTTTTTGACATATTCGAGCCCGGACTCAGGTCCGCCTCCAGTAATCGTGAAGATGACCTGCTGTTTTTCAGGGTCGTATCTCCAGCTGTATTCGATTCTCAGGTGCGAGCCGACAAACATGCGGGCCATCATGTTGGCCTGATAATAAATGGTAGCTGTTCTGTCCTCGCGGACAATCAGATGTCGCTCGCCGTAGTACTGTGAATGCCAGGTTCCCAAGACAATGGCGTCAATCTGCTCTTTAGTCAGTTGATCGGGAGTGACTGGTTCCTGAGGCAATTCCAGTTCTTTTTCAGGCTCTTTGACTCCAGAGTTTGCAGAACTGCTTGTCTCAGTTGGGGAACTAGAGCTGATTTCTGTAGGGAGAGATCGTTTTTCCGGATAGGCAGGCATCCAGATCGCCCAGGCAGTGACCACTCCCAGAACAACAATTAAACCGAGCAGTTTGCTTTTCCCCGAAATTGATCGAGAAGTCCGCTGTGTGGAATCATCCATCACGTTTCTCTCCATAGTGCCTTTTCAAGGCTTAGAATTGAGCGTCGATACCAGTTCAATGCACTCCTATAAGTGCATGTCCAAGATCATCAACCCGAATTATTAACACAAATGATGCTTGAGTTATGAAGTTTCCGGTGCTGTGAGATACAGATTCACATCAAAAAATTGTAGACTAATCGATGACGAGTGTCATCAGCACAATTAGGAGTGGACACGAAAACACTATTAATTATCGCACAGGCCAGCTTTGGAGTTGAAAGCAGAACTATGAGTATCGACTGGTCCGGATTGCGTACAATTATTGACAACAACCAGCATTTTGTGATTACCAGCCACGTCCGGCCCGATGCTGATGCCTTGGGCTCTGAACTTGCATTGACAGGATTGCTGGAATCGATGGGGAAAACCGTCGAGATTATCAATCCGAGTTCAACTCCGAAACATCTTTATTTTCTCGATCCCGAGAACAAAGTCCATTGCCTCAACGATTCGTCAGCCTTGTCGGAATCTCTGCAGAAATGCGATGTCCATATCATTGTCGATACCAGCGCATGGATTCAAATTGGCGATGTCGGCAAAAAGATGCAGAAGTCGGACTCCATCAAGGTCGTGATCGATCATCACGCCAGTTCCGATGATTTGAGTGCTCACGAATTCAAAGATGTGACTTCACCGGCTGCCGGCTGTTTGATTTATGATTTGATGGTTGATTGCGGGTATCAACCGACTCCTCAAGAAGCCAACGCTTTGTATTCAGCCATCGCCACCGATACCGGCTGGTTCCGCTTTCCGGCGACCACAGCCGAGACGATGCAAATCATTTCGGATCTCATGAAAGCCGGTGCCAGTCCATCGGAGCTTTACACTAAGTTGTACGAGCAGGCCTCGCTCGAACGACTCAAGCTTTCAGGCATTGCATTACAGCGGGTGCAACTCGCCTGTGAAGGTCAGCTCGTTTATACCTACGTGACTCAAGCTGATTTTGCCGAAACGAAAGCACATCCAGCCGACACCGAAAGCCTCGTCAACGAGTGCATGAAAATTAAAGGAACACGAGCCGCCTTCATTCTCGTTCAACAACAAAACCGCCAGATCAAAGCCAGCCTCCGCAGCCGGGAAGGGGTCGATGTCACCTTAGTCGCCGAACAATTCGGCGGCGGCGGTCATCGACTCGCCTCCGGCGCGATGATTACGGGATCGATGGAAACCGTCATCGAAAAGTTGATCGAACTCTTCCAGATTCAACTCGGGACACCAGCAGTTGCGTCGGAATAAAAATACAAGCACGAATCGCAAGCGAGTGAGTCGACGCCATCACTGTCAATAAGTTGTGAGTTTATTGTTCAACTCAGGGTTAAATAAAAATGGCACAGTCCACTAGGGTTGATCGATTTAAACAATACGTATCTGATTGCTATCCATTTGGAGTGTTAATTTTATTGGCATTCGTAGTGGTTTTGGGTTGCGATTCAAATAATTCCTCCTTGACTGAACAGAATCCATTTGGTGAGGTTTATTTATCTGAAGAAAAGTTTAAAAAAGAGGTCTACAAAAATGAGGAGAATTACAAAATCGTTTCAAATGCTGCAACTGTCGAAGCATTTACTATTGATCCCTCTTCCCAGTGGCAAAGTTGGGGCCAAGCCACTGTAGAGGATTATCCCATCATTGAAGGCCCAGTTGGATTAAATCCTGAGATTGCTTCTGAATTTATCAATTTTATGACTTCAAAAAAGTCTTTCAATGTGATTCTTGGCGCCAAGGGATGCAGGCCAATGCCGGGAGTAAGAATAAAATTTACTGGCAAAGTGAAGAGCATTGATGTACTGATCTGCTTTTTGTGCGCTCACCTTGGTGTGTTTGAAGATGGAGAACTGATTGGATGGGGAGATTTTGATTGCACAGAAAAACGCTTGATTCGCTTAGTGCAGAGTGTGTTTCCGGATGATCCGAAGATTCAGGAACTCTCTAAATAGATTTTCTCTGAATATTTTCTTGTCCCCAAGGGGGACCTTGGGGACAAGAAAATCCGACACACTCGCTTGCGCTTCGTGCTTGTAAATTCAGTCATCACTGAGAGTTCAAACTACCAGTTTCCAACTCCACCAGAGTTGATGTCTGGCCGCTCGATGATCCATTCGCGGCAATTGTTTCACCACGTTGAATCATGGCCGGAGCAGAAGCCTTGGAGTGATCCTTCCCCTTATAGACATTGAAATCGTTGAAGAAGAAGCGTTTTGCAATGCGATAAGCCCAGCTCTTTTCCGGAACTTCACTGCCGGGATTGTATTGAGAGGTGCGAACGGTCATCGCCTTCAGTTCCGGGAGAGCCGTCTTGCGGGCAGTCACATCTTTGGCGCCGTGCTTTTCGACAAGATTTGCCAGCAGGTCGGGACGTTCAAGCACAATGCAGCCTCGGGTGGTGTCGGCTGCCAGTTCGCGGAATTCTCGCAGGAAAGCCGAGCCGTTGATTTTTTCTTTGATCGTTCGGCCTTCTTCGTGGATCGAATCGGTACTGAATTGAATGATCGGGCAGGGTTCGACATCGCCCCATGGATTGATGTGATGCGTGATTCCCGTCGCAGCCGGGCAGAGCGCGCCCCCTTCGCCATCGAAGTAGGCATCGACAATGATGATTGGCTTTTTGGCACGCATCTCGACAACGAACTTGCGAGCGCGGAGTTGCTGTTCGGGAGTCAGACATAAATCGGGAGACGAATTCGGGCCCATCGGACGATAAACGTGAAACCAGGTGTACATCACGCCCATCTCGATCAGGCGATCGACCCACGATTCCTGCAGCAGATCGTCAATATTCGTCTGGCAAAGACTGGTGCAAACTCCAGTGAAGATTTTATTGTTCAGGCAATTCTGAATACCATCGATCGTTTTGTCATAAACACCCGCCCGCCCGCGACGTTCATCGCTGACGATTTCGTTGCCTTCAACACTGATCAGCGGCGTGACATTTCCCAGTTTACGCAGTCGTTTGGCAACTTCATCGGTTATGAAATGACCATTCGTAAAGACCTGGAAATAACAATCGGGGTGTTCGGCGAGCATATCGAGCAAGCCGCTGTGCATGAACGGTTCACCACCAACGATGCCGAAAAAGACATTCCCCTCGGCTTTGGATTCATTCACAAGCCGATGAAAGGCTTCCGGCTCAATTCGCTGTTGTTTGTGAGCGACATCGACCCAGCATCCCTGACACCGCAAATTGCAGCTGTTGATGATGGATACGTACAGAAATGGGGGGAAGTACTCGCCTTTTTTCATCCGTCTTTTATGCAACTGAACCGAGCGGCTCCCTTTCAGCCCCATGTTGTAGAACAATTTCCACAGCAAGCGTTTATCACTTTCCATGAGAATTCGCTTGGCCAACCGAAGGTACATATCTTATTCCTGTCGTGAAGTAATTCACTTAATGTTTGAATGAATAATATCATCATAACCATAAACCAGTGTCGATCTCGACCGAAATTGGATTTTAGGGTTGGACTCGCCAGATTTTGGACTTCAAAAGCACATCCATAATTGAATTCCTTGCGAACTTTATGAAAAACGAGGGTGGCGGGGGCGCTCTCGAAGAGAAGCCCCCGAATAGCAGAACAATGTTCGGGGGCTTCCGCTAAAGCGGAGCGCCCCCGCCACCCCAAAGTGAATTTGACTTAATTACGATTTGTTAGACGTTCTTGGATAAGTTTGTGCAGTCATCTCTTTCCTCAGGCTTATAGCATGGCTACGATGAATTTTTTATAATTGTTATACTTTCCTGTGACAGATGCACAATCCTCTGATGAGTCTGCAGTGCGGGGACCTCTTCCGCAGACATTAAGAGGCTGATGAGAGAATAGATACGGACTGATGGATTTCAGCTCATCGAAGGGACTGGCCAAAGAACTTGTTGTCATGCGGCTGATCACTAAAGATCAGGCGAATGCCAGCCTGCGTAAACTGGGTGGCAAGAATAAGACCGGCTCCGACCTGCTCGATGTGATGCTTGAAACGTCCGTACTCACGCCATTTCAGGTTGAAAGTATCAAACGACTCGATACCGATGTGCTCATTCTGGGTGGCTGTAAGTTGCTCTATCCCAATGCCGCAGGAAGTTTTGCACGGGTGTTTCGAGCAGAAGAAATTGAGACTGGAAAAGTCGTAGCCGTCAAATTGCTTCGGCATCGATGGGTTAATGATCCCGAAACAGTCGATTTGTTTCGGCGCGAAGCTGAACTCGGGATGAAACTGAAGCATCCGAATATCGTGCCGATTCACAGTGTTGGTTCTGAGAACGGCTATCACTTTTTCATCATGGATTTTGTTCAGGGAGGCAATCTCAAGGATTTCGTACAGATCCGCAAACAGATTGAACCTGCAGAAACCGTGAAATATGCGATTGATATGGCTCGAGGTCTCGAGTATGCCCTCAAGCTCGGGTTTACGCATCGCGATTTGAAAATGACCAATGTCGTTTTCAGCGTCGATGGGTCGGCCAAATTGATCGATTTCGGTTTGGCAACCGATGACGAATTGCTTGAAAAAGTTGGTGATGGAGGCGTCCAGCATGCTCTCGAATATTCGACACTGGAAAAGAAAACCGGAGCCCCCCGTAACGATCCCCGTAGCGATTTGTTCTTTCTGGGAACCATCCTTTATGAAATGTTACTGGGAGAACCGCCTTATCCTCGAACTCGCAGTCGAGAAGAACGCAAACAGATTACCCGCTATCGAAATATTCGTGCACTGAGCGATGCAATGCCCGGCTGCCCGAGGCAGGTTTCATTTATTATTGATCGTCTACTTCACATCAATCCTGATGAACGTTATCAGTCCCCGACCGAATTACTAACCGATTTGATGGAAGCAAAAGCTAAGCTCGATATGACTGCGGCGGCTCAGCAGAAAGATGAGGAATCGGGAGAATTGGAACTGCCTGAGGAAGTGATTCTGATGTGCATCGAACGCCGCCCTCGTGAGCAGGATGTCCTGCGAGATTATTTCAATCGGCATGGTTTTCGGGTGCTCGTTATTTCTGATGTCGAACGAGCAGTCAGGCGGATAAATACTGATCCGCCTCACATCGTTCTGTGTATGACGACCCTTCGGAATGGAGAAAATCTACAGGATGTCTACGAAGATTTGATTGCTGCTGTCTCGATCAAACGCATTCCGACCTTGATGATGGTTGCGGATGTGGATGCCGATCACAAAATACCAGCAGGTCGCGAAACCATTATTCATCTTCGTCCACAGCCAATGGCCTTAAGGGATATGCGAAAAGAATTAACAATTGTCGGTCAGCAGGCGGGGATTATTCCTAAAGAAGTCCCGAAATAATTTCTTTGGGCGAGTCGAGTCAGTAATGACTCGTACCCACCCGTCGCATGACTGCGCCAGCTCACCTGATTTCCTTAGAGTTGTAACAAACCTCAAATCTAACGCCTAATGCCTAATGCCTGACACCTTCGAACAAGAAGTTCTCGCTGTCTACGACTGGGTCGATGCCCAGGTCGCTGCTGCCAGTCCACGTTGTGATATCAGTGGACGATGTTGTCGGTTCAAAGACTATGGTCACAAACTCTTTCTAACCAGAATCGAAGCGGACATTCTGTTCCGTAAGGAACTGCCTACTGAACACAATACCCCTGAAAAAACGGCTCGCGAAGCGGTCAACCAGGCCTGCCCATATCAACACAAAGGCTTATGTACGGCTCGGGAAAATCGTCCGACGGGGTGCCGAATCTTCTTTTGCGACCCAGCTTATGACGAAAAATGCTGTGAAATAACCGAAGCAGCGATTCTGCAACTAAAAAAATTACATGAAAAGTATCATAAGCCATGGGAGTATAATGAGTTATCTCATTTTTTTGACCAGTCGAATCGTGAATTCCTATCCAATGAGCCCAATGAGCGGGTTGACAGTAAATCCTCACTGTGAATACACTTAGATCGCTCCCGGTGTGGGAGGGGTTGTTTGCAGTCGAGCCAGGATAAGGGATTTTCAGCCGTGACTAAAAAAGAGATTGTGAAGGCGATTTCTGAAGAACTCGGCCTGACGCAATTGCAAACGAAAGCGATCGTGCAGAAGACGTTCGAGTCGATCATCGATACGCTGGTGGAAGATCCCAAGCATCGCATCGAACTGCGTAACTTCGGCGTTTTTGAAGTGAAAAAACGTGCCGCCCGGAAAGCTCGTAATCCCCGCACGAATGAACGGGTCGATGTCGAAGAGAAGTACGTCGTGACCTTCAAGCCGGGCAAAGAGATGGAAGAACGCGTCAGCCAGCTGATGCTCGATAAAGAACGCCAGGCCGCTGAAAGCGAAAACGTTTCTGCATCAGCAGAAATCAGTCCTTCGACTCCCATTGAATCGACTCCAACTGCACCACTTTCCGATGTGCCACCAGAAAGTTCACCGGCTGAAGAGATTGCAGAAATCGAATCTCCACCGGTTTCTTCGCCTTATAATCAGTAGGCTGAATCTACTTAATGCAGATGCAAGTGGCACAGACATTCCTGTCTGTGCTTTTTTTGTTGGATAATTGCTTTTTGGTCAGTCGTGTGTCAAAGAGTGGACATGCAGTCACGCTCTGTCTCCATCAACATGGCAAAATCGGAAAAATCGGCATATTTTACCTGATTCGATTCACTATGAGTTTCCGTAAAGACGATATCAACACCAGAGAGACATCCTCTGTCGAGGGGTAAATTATACGTCATCAGCAATTCTCTGTTGGAATTGTGAAACGCCCCCCAGATTCAGACTGACTGTGTGCAAACGAGATGACATCGTTTGTGTGTTGCATGGAGGCGACAATGCGGAGATTCATTTGCATCCTCATACTGGTTGCGATTGCCGGGACTCAGGTCGGCTGTTTTGTACCGATCTGGTCGGCAGAACGCGACCGCCGAGCACGCCAATTGATCTATCAATCTGAATCCTTCCGGCACGTTCCCAATATCTGGGAACGCATCTGGGGTTTGGATATGCCCGATCTGGCGACACCGTACCGAACTCACGGCGGCGTGATCTAGAGCATTATGCATGTGCAAACACTGGTTCATAATGCTCCGGCGAACCGAGCCAGTCATGGCTCGGGTTTTGCCATGATCATTGTTCAGTGATAGTAGATAATTTCCAGCCAATATGGGCCTGGCGCGACTTCATTTGTATCAGTACAAGTCGGGCGATACACTTTGGCTGTGAAATCACTTGAGAATCATTAACGCTCAGCGTGTTTATTCACGTTGAGCGTTTTTTTGATTCTGCAGCAGTACCTGACCGACAGTAATTGAATCCGTGACTGATACTTCCCTGAATGTGACCTTGGGACGACTTCGTCTCCGAAATCCAATCCTGACCGCGTCCGGCACGTTCGGATATGCACGGGAAATGGCTCCCTTCGTCGATTTCAAAGAGCTCGGCGGCATCATCCCCAAAACAGTCACCCGGGAAGCCCGAATTGGAAATCCGCCGCCTCGCACTATCGAAACTGCATCGGGCATGCTCAATTCTATCGGGCTCGATAACGACGGACTTGATGTCTTCATCCAGAAGCATATCCCTTACCTGCAGGAACTCGATACGGCTGTCATTGCGAATATCGCCGGTCGAAGTGTCGAAGATTACCAGACGATGGCCGCAAAACTGGCACCTTTCGAGAAGCTGGCGGGGCTCGAACTGAATATCTCCTGTCCGAATGTAAGTGGTGGAGTCGATTACGGTACAAATCCCGAATCGACGGAAGAAGTTGTGAGAGCTGTCCGCAATGCGTGCGATCATCCCATCATCGCCAAATTGACGCCCAATATCACGAATATCGTCCCGATTGCCGATGCTGCCAAACGAGGCGGAGCCGATGCGGTTTCACTGATCAATACTCTCCAGGGAATGGCGATTAACTGGCGAACCCGAAAACCGATTCTCGGAAACATTATGGGCGGTTTGAGTGGACCAGCTATCAAACCTGTTGCATTACGGATCGTTCATCAAGTCAAGCGAGCCGTTGATATTCCGATTATTGGTGTCGGAGGCATATCAAGCATCGATGATGTGATGGAGTTTCTGGTCACAGGGGCTTCAGCAGTGCAGGTCGGCACGGCTACTTTTTTCAATCCCTCTGTCAGTGGCACATTAACGCAACAACTACGCAGTGTGATGCAGGAACAAGGTATAGAACGTCTCGAAGATTTCATCGGAACCTTACGCATCGACCAGCAACCGCGATCTCCTGTGATGGAATCGACCAATATTGCCAAAAATTAATTTTCCGACTGAATCATTAGCACGTATCTCGTGTCTGACATATTACATGGGTGGCGGGGGCGCTCTCGAAGAGAAGCCCCCGAAAAGTTGATACGTCACGGGGGCTTCCGCTAAAGCGGAGCGCCTCCGCCGCCCAATCATCACTACTAATAAAGCAGCGAAATTACCGATGCGAGTACTTTCCGGCATTCAACCGACAGGCCGATTTCACTGGGGCAACTATTTTGGTGCCATCCAGCAATACATCGCTCTGCAAAACAACGAGCAAGCTTTCTACTTCATTGCTAATCTACATGCACTGACTACAGTTCGCGATCCAGCTCTCCTTCAGGAATACGTCTGGGAAGCAGCGGTCGATTTGTTGGCATTGGGTTTAGATCCTGATCAGGCTAGCCTGTTTGTGCAGTCTGATGTGCCGGAAATTTCTGAGCTGACTTGGTTGCTGATGACGGTCACTCAAATGCACCTCCTCGAAAAATGCCATGCCTATAAAGATAAGAAGGCCAAGGGGATTGCAGCCGATGCCGGTCTGTTCACATATCCTGTTCTGATGGCTGCCGACATTATTTTGTACGACAGCGATGTCGTTCCGGTTGGGAACGATCAGGTACAGCACATCGAAGTGACCCGGGATGTGGCCCAGCGATTTAATCATCTCTACGAAACTGAAGTGTTCGTATTGCCTAACGCAAGTGTGCTCGATCAGACCGCTAAAGTTCCCGGCACCGATGGCGAGAAAATGTCGAAAAGTTATAACAATACCATCGAAATCTTTTTGCCAGAAAAGAAGCTGAAAAAGAAGATCAATTCGATCAAAACCGATTCCAAAGCCGTCGAAGATCCCAAAGATCCCGAGTCCTGCCCGGTTTATGCTCTGTATCGTCTGTTTGCGGATGAGCAACATCAGCAGGAATTGGCAGAACGTTATCGAGCCGGTGGAATGGGATACGGTGAAGCTAAAAAACAGGTGTTGGATGCTGCTCTGGAGTACTTCGGCGAGGCTCGTGAAAAACGACTGCAACTCGAAGCGGATCCCGATTATGTTCGAGATGTCCTCAAAGCCGGAGCAAAAGCCGCCAGGGAGAAGGGCCGTACTGTTCTGGAACGTGCCCGGGATGCCTGCGGTCTGAAACAGTTTGCGACTGGTCAATAGATATTTGAACAAAGGTTGGCTGGGGGCGTAGCGAAGCAAAGCCCCAGAGTTGCAGACATAAAATTACAAGCACGAAGCGCAAGCGAGTGTGTCCACTAATGCCGTTTAGACACACTCGCTTGCGCTTCGTGCTTGTATTCTCAACATCAAATCATTTCACTCGTTCCCAAGGAGGACCTTGGGAACGAGTACAACATGACCTGCTCATGGTGGACTCCTGATCGCCAAGAATCTCCCAGTCCGAAAAATTCACACGAAATTCTTTGAGAATCTGAGGGAATGGGGATAGGGAACTGGAAACAGAATGGCGCATGGGTATGATAAAGTTGTATGCGAGAGATACCATCAGTTCTTTGCAGCTGCTGCATAAAAGTACGATCCGTAGCCGATTGCACATCAAAATCTGAGTTTTGAATTCCTCCGGCTGCTCGAATCCCATTAAAATGGGCTCCCCTGATTATCGCTGACTCTTTCGGAACGTAAATTCATGGCCGAACTGTTTCACGAATGTGGCATTGCTGCGGTTTATCATCTCATTCACGATGATGTCTCCCCGCTTGTCCCAAATAACGACCAGAATCAAACAGCCGCTTTGATTCCTCGCCTGCTCCTCGATATTCAGAATCGAGGTCAGCTCGCAGCCGGAATGACGAGCTACAACACCGAGCGAAAGCAGCTCATCCGCACTCATAAAGATATTGGCGGAGTGAATGAAGTTTTCCGACTGGGACGCAAAGAAAAAGCCGAGCAACTGATCAAAGAGTACAACGGACGAGCCGCCATTGGCCACGTTCGCTACGCCACCTGCGGCACCGATGACCGCAGTTATGCACAACCGTTTGAACGTTCTCATGTGCAAAAATCCAAATGGTTCAGTTTTGGATTCAACGGCCAACTGGCCAACTATCAGAAACTTCGAGAGCAAATTGAAGAACAGGACGATTTCCATCTGGCTCGTGAAACCGATACGGAAATCATTATGCATCTGCTCTCTCAGGATTTCTCAATTCATGGCCGAGGCGATCTCGTCGGCACCATGAGCCGCATGAGTAAAAAACTCGATGGTGCTTATAACATTGTCTTCCTTAATGCTCGCGGCGATATGTTTATTGCTCGCGATCCTCTTGGCATCCGTCCAGTCTGTTATGCGATTGATGGCCCGATGTTTGCCGCGGCCAGCGAAAGTGTCGCGCTCTGGAATCTCGGTTTCGACAATTCCAGCATACGCACTCTTGAACCGGGTGAAATGATTCTCGTTCAGCATGGTCGCATCGAAAAACATCGATTTGCCGAAAGTCCTCGAAAAGCACATTGTTTCTTCGAATGGATCTACTTCGCCAACGCCGCCAGCTCTCTCGACGAACGCAGCGTCTATCTTTCACGAACACAACTCGGCGTACATCTGGCCAAGCAGGAAAGGCTGGAAATCGACGAAGATACTATTGTCGTTCCCGTTCCGGATACCGCCAAGTCTGCTGCTTCTGCGATGGCCTACGAACTGAATATTCCGTGTCTGGAAGGTTTGATGCGAAATCGTTATGTCGGGCGAACATTTATTGAATCGAAAGATCGAGCCGACAAAGTCCGCCTGAAATTCACTCCGCTCCCAGAAGTCTTCCGCAATCGCAAAGTGATTCTCGTCGAAGATTCGATCGTCCGCTCGACGACAATGAAAGGACTGATCGATCAAATCCGAGTTCGTGGTGGAGCCAAGGAAATTCACGTCCGCGTTGCCTGTCCGCCGATTATCTCTCCCTGCTTTTATGGCATCGATATGTCCAACATCGGCGAATTGTTCGCACCGAAATTCATGGACGGCCCGGAAATGACCCCGGCTATCGAAGCAGCGATGGCGAAAAAACTGGGAGCCGACTCCTTGCGATATCTTCCAATTGACACATTGCACGAAAGCATTGGCATCGAGGAAAGCTCACTCTGTCGTGCATGCGTCAATTCCGAGTATCCGACCGAAGCAGGTCGCGAACTGTATCAGCTGGCTCTTGAATACAAAGACGATCCTGAACGTGCACAAAGCGAGCGGGCTTATGATGTTCAGACTTTGATGTCGACGCGGTCTTAAAACTATGTATTGCTTAGTTGACTGTAGCAACCTGTCCTTCTCCATGGGGAGCGGTGTTCTTTCCTTCTCCTTGGGGAGCGGTTTCCTTTCCTTCTCCTTGGGGAGAAAGTGGCCGAAGGCCGGATGAGGGGGGCGCTTCGATGTTTTTATTGTAATCAACATCGATTGCCCCTCGCCCTAACCCTCTCCCGGAGGGAGAGGGGACTTCGAGATTGAGAAGAACGCTGATTGTGAACCCACTCAATTCTTCTTTTCAAACTTAGGATCTGGTTTTGCTTCGATAGGCCCGATCACGATCGGCTTAACGCCCGTGCCTTCATAACCTTTTTCCGGTTTACCGTTTTCCTGCAGGTGATTGGTTGCCCAGAGGACGCCTCGGGAAACAACATCCAGCCAGACGTCGGTGTTCATGGTCTCGTTATGATGTCCCAGTGAAGTACCGAACATTTTTGTGCCACCGAATTGATTCGACCAGATCACCACCATGTCACGTTCATTCTCCGCACTGTAAGCAGTGGCCAGTGGCGTGCAGTTCTCCCAGATTTTATCGATCTGATAGAGCTCACCGTTCGGTGTTTCCCATTTCTCTGGAAACGCTTTCATGATCGGATTATCAGGAGCCTGATTCACGACATCGAGGGAAAGTTTGGCTCTGTCGTGACGAACGGAAGTCAGTCCGATTGCTTCTCGCCAGGAGTCCGCCCCTTTAGTTGAGTTGCGGTAACTGTGTAATGCACAGTGAATGAAGACGCCTGGTGTTCCGCCATAGTGAGCAGCCGCAACCGATTTCACAAATTCATCATCTGTCACACCACCAAAACATTCGTTGTGGACAATGATTTCGTAATCCTTGGCCCAGCCTTCCTTTTCGTAGACAGAAACCTTGTGATCTTTCCCCGAACCTCCTTCGTGGACAATATCCCAGCTGATACTTAATCGTTGGCTTAAACCTTCGGTAATGATTCGTTTCTGATTTTCGTAATCGTGACAGCACCCTCCAGTGATCAAGAGACCTTTCAGTTTGGTTGGGGCTTTCGTTTTAGTATCGTCTGCAATCACACGATTTGAAGTTGTCAAATTCAGACAGGCCGTAAGCAGGAGTATCAGAAGAGGAATTGATCGCATGTAAAATCCTTTGTTCAACAATGATTTTGATATTTGGTTTGAATAGTGACTGACTTTCAGACTCCCTATCATTCCCAGAAGGACTCAAGAGTGCAACTCATATGAAGTGATCCTGTTGTGTTGACTCGCTCGGCAGTCTTTCTCATGATGAAATCGAAAAGACAAACGCCAAAATCCAGATAGATTGAAACGGAGCCTTAATGCGATACTTGTATATGATGATCGGACTATTTTTTGGCATAGCCAATATCGCTCAGGCTGCTGACAAGCCAAACATCCTTTTTCTATTTGCTGACGACCAACGAACAGACACCATTGGCGCCTGGGGAAATCAGCATATTCAGACTCCCAACATCGACAGCCTCGTCGAACAGGGATTCAGTTTCCGCAACAACTACTGCTTTGGCTCCAACAGTGGAGCCGTCTGTATGCCGAGCCGGGCGATGTTGCATACGGGCCGCATGTGGATGCACTCCAATAACAATATGGATGGCGAAGTCACACTCGGCGAACTTTTGCGGGAGCAGGGGTATGAAACCTTTGCGACTGGCAAATGGCACAACGGCGGGAAGTCGATTCTAAGAAGTTTCGAGCACGGCCAGAATGTTTTCATGGGAGGCATGTCCGACCACACTCGGGTTCCACTCTCAGATATTCAGGATGGCCAGCTGATTTCCCGCGGGATCGCCAAAGATGGTTTTTCGAGTGAACAATTTGCCGACGCAGCGGTTTCATTTTTGAAAACTCAGAGAGGCGAGCAGCCATTCTTTGCGTATGTCGCATTCACATCTCCTCACGATCCTCGGAATCCGACTGAGAAGTATCGTGAAATGTACTACAACAATCGCCCGCCTCTCCCGGAAAACTTCCAACCACAGCTCGACTTCAACAATGGCAATCTGGTCATCCGCGATGAAATGCTGGCTGCCTGGCCGCGAGAGAAATCGGTCATCAGCGATCAACTTTGTGAATACTATGGCTTAATCACTCACATGGATAAGCAAATCGGTCGCATTTTGAAAGCTCTCGATGAAATTGGACAACGTGAGAACACCATCATCGTTTACGCAGCCGACCACGGCCTCGGCATGGGTAGTCATGGTTTACTTGGAAAGCAAAACGTCTTTGAACACAGCATGAAAGCCCCTCTCATCTTTGTCGGCCCCGGAATTCCTCAGGGGAAATCGAGTGAGGCTTTTACCTATCTCCTCGACATCTATCCCACGCTATGTGGTCAACTTGAAGTGGAAGCTCCAGAACGAGTAGAAGGAAAAAGTCTTTCAGGAATTTTCAAGGGCGAACAGAAATCGGTACGCGATTCTATCTTTCTGCCCTATCAGAACACTCAACGGTCCGTCCGTGATGAACGCTGGAAGCTTTGCGTTTATCCACAGATCAATTTTCAGCAGCTGTTCGATCTGAAAAACGATCCTCACGAAATGCATAATCTGGCGGAGATTCCAGAATACGCCATGCAAAAATCAAAAATGCTCGAACTGATGAAAACCTGGCAGACAGAAGTCGGAGATGAGCAGACGTTAACCGTCAAAAATCCTCAACCCAAAACCAAAGACCTTACAGGCCATCCACGCAAACCCGATGTCCATCAGCCCAAGTGGATTGTCGAAAAATACTTCGACTAAGTCCTGTCATCTTAACCCGAAGCGTCAGCGAGGGGACGGCTTAAGTTAGTAATTTCGGCTAAACGTTCATCAGTAAACCGTTATGTCTTTTGAAGCAATAAAAGTCTGAATATTAACTGTTTGTACACACTCCAACCGGTGTTCTCATTCTCTGGATCCATGCTAAAATGCTCAATTGATTCACAGATTGTGACAGACAAGCATTTTGTTATAGCACGTAGAAATCGTTTCAGGAATGACTGAACCAATTATTGCCGATCAATCCGTCCGTCACCGTTCCATTCGTGATGGTCGGGTCTGGCTGGCGGTCGGCTTAGGAACCGGCCTCTCTCCATTTGCTCCAGGAACATTCGGCACAATTCTCGGCTTGCCACTCGTCTGGGGCTTAAGCAGTCTGGGTGTGATTGGCCTCTGGTTAATCCCAGTGACAATTCTGCTCTTTGCTGTAGGAGTGCCAATTTGCAGTTCAGGAGCCAAGCACTTCGAACGCAAAGATCCGCCGTGGGTCGTCTTTGACGAAATCGCGGCTTTTCCCATCCTTTATATTCTCTCGCCATTTACAATTACGACGGCAATCCTCGGCTTCATCATCTTCCGCTTTTTCGACATCCTCAAACCCTGGCCGATCAAACGCTTCGAAAAACTCGCAGGCGGCGTCGGCATCATGATCGACGATACGATTGCTGCTGTGCATTCGATGATTGTCCTGAAGATCATCCTCATGATTATTGCCAGCGGTTACGTCGTAAGTTGATCAACACTGACAAGCACGAAGCGCAAGCGAGTGTGTTCATATTTGGAAAGGCTCACTCGCTTGCGCTTCGTGCTTGTATTTGAATCGCAATCTCTCCCCGATTGTTCTCCCAGCTGTTCGCGTGATCGTTAATCCGGAAGAATAGCATTCCTGATTTTGCAGCGATCAGGGTTTTCTCACGACCAATCCGAATCGGCTTCAAAAAGACTCTATCCTTTTGGGCATCCGGCGTTTCCATGTTGTAAATGACTGCCTGAACCATTCCGAGAGGAAACCCGTCGACATATTCCACGGAAACCCCCTGAGGCTCGCAGATCCAATCTTTGGGATCGTTGTCGACAATGTATTGTCCCTCAGTTGTGACCTGGTATGTTTTTCCAGCCGTCACCTGATAGCCAGAATTCTGCCAGTTATGATCGGCCTCCAAACTGAAGGAGACATCAGCAGACGTCAGCTGAGATCGAGCCGACCAGTCGATCAGCATTTTTTGAAAATTAAAATTCGGTTCCAGTTGAGAAGTGAAGACCAGCCAGTCGGCTTTGAGTCGATCGGTTTGCTGACTCAGCATTTCTTCGGTCATCTGCTGAAACTGCTGAGCCGATTTCGCATCAGATAATAACGCAAACTGAACTTTCGTCTGAGGATGTTCCGCCAGGAAATAACACATTGCCCAAGACCATGCATAAGAGGTATCTCCCGAATAAAACTCCCGAGGCTCAATCTCACGCACTGCATTCAGAGTCCTGAAACGACCTGCTGCAATTTCCTCCCGAATCAATTGCATCCGCCCAAAACCACCATCGACCTGCACATCCCCCGGCACCTGTGCAAATAAAACGTTCCCCTTTTCATCATTCTGATGAACCGCGATCCGCTCGGCCATTCCTTCATGAAACCAAACAGGAATTGCGTATCCATGTACATCAAGCAGACAATGGACCACTTCGTGAAACATCAAGTGCCGACGGAAATAATCCGTCTCCTGCTCCCGCATCCAGAATTCCTGACCTCGATACAAACCATGTCGAATATCTTTCAATTCCTCAGGAGCCAACCCGGCCTGCAGGAACAGTGCAGGGTCCTCCATGATCGATCCCCGCACTTTGGTTGCATTCTGAACTTCCCGTTTCTCCTGAACCCAGGCAATCAGCTGATCGACGTAGCCGGGCAGCCGTTTGAACTCACCCTCATTCGATGGCTGCACCGCATCACTTCGCAACTCAAACTGAGTCGACGAGAAGATTTCAATCCCCAGCTCATTCAACTCGGCTTCACTGAATTTCGGACCAGGATCAGCCTGCATATTCGCCTGAGGAAGTGAATCTGAAGCCATCTCCGGCTCGACTGGCCTCAGCCGAAGAGCATCACTCTGATTGATCCTGGGACGTCCCGCGAGAATTTCCACTTCAATCGACTCAGGAATGACAACTTCTTCAGCGGGAGGAGCAGGGGAGGACGGAGCAGAATCACATCCCAGATTAAGCAATCCGCACAGAATCCCGGAAGTACAAATCCAGAAATGAAGCGATTTTCGCGAACCTGACGGCAAAAAAATCTGTCGTATCAAAAACATTCGCTTCTCATTCCTAAATAGGGTGCATAGACCTATCCTGAATCCAGCCAAACACTTAGAATCATTTTCGATCTGATGATGCTTCCTGTTACTGTGCCGTATGCAGGAAATTTGATCAAGTCGAAACGAAAAATATCCGAAGTAATTGACTACCTGTGTGGATTAGCTAAGATGCTCCCACACAAACAATTTGGCCCTGTAGCTCAATTGGTTAGAGTACCGGACTGTCGATCCGGTGGTTGCGGGTTCGAGTCCCGTCGGGGTCGCTTAAGGTCAGTGAAGTTCCTTCTTCCTGACCTGCGAAATTTGAAAAGCCTCTGGATTTTTCCAGAGGCTTTTTTTATTGGATCCACGGGATGAATCGTTGGATAAGGGCACGGTGAATGACTCCACACGATACGCAAACTGCCTGAAGCGACAAGCATTGGCAACCTGTTCGAGAAATTTAGGTTGAGGTACAATTGGTATTGATGGGTTCAAATCAGAAGTGTGCACTTGCTGGTTTTGTGAAGGTTGCGGCATCGCACGTACTCCGATGCGGTATCGTATCATTGGATCGTCAGCGTTCTCTGGCAAACTAGCTAGACATTCTTTCATAATTAAGTTTATTTATCCATACTCAACCGAATAAATGCGGTAAAACATTACCGTACTTCGGCGGTCGAATACCTGTTCTGCCAAAGATTGTAGGAATCGTATGTGGGTTGACATTTTACTCGCTGTCGTTGCACTGGCGGGCGTCACATATGGAATAGCAGGTGATCCTCGCAAAGATGGAAAGCTCACGATGGCAGGCAAGGGCATTGTGGTTGTGGCGGCTGTTGCCCTCGTACTCAGTATCATCAAGAGTGTTGGTGACGAAAACGATCGTGTAGAGCAAAAGACCACGCTTACGTCCGTGAGAGAGGAACTTGTCGGAAGCAAGTCAAATACTGATCGCATTCCCAGTCTCATTGAAGAGATTGCTAGGTTGCAGAAGAACACGGAAGACATTCGATTGTCAACCGCGACGGCCGCAAGTGAAACGGCAAAACTTCGCGGGGCGATATCGCAATCTTTGAAAGTGTACGCGTAGAGAACGATCAATTAATCCTGAACGTTCCCGACAGCATTGTCGTCAAGAAGCAGATTCTTGGGCAGGCCGTGACTCAACGTGTCTCTGTTGACAAGGGAAGCGTCGTGAAAGAAGTACGCAAATTTCAAGGGGAGATGGACAGTCTTGAGAAGCAATTGCTATCGAAGTTCGATCGGATCGAATCGCTGTTTGAGACACTAACCGCAACCGCTGGTTCCTCTGGATGATTGGCCGAATGGCAGAACCAGGCAATGCACCCGAGTCGCGACATCGGGGGGGGTGACAATGGACAATCTCTTGTCGCGACCGGGTGATTGCAATAGTTCTGCCTTAAAGTCGAAGCCAGATGGCAATTGCATTTGAACTAGTAGCTGGCTTCGCGGGCGACAAAGGCGCAGCGGATTGCTGCCGCCGGTGGCTCGAATCCCGTATTGGCCCGGTACAGATCGACGAATACACAATCACGATTCACGCCCCGCTTATTTCCGGATACCCATACAACGATCCGACGCGGTTCCAAGTGTTGATTGTGCCTGCAAACGTTGGTTGCGGCGTCGCACTTGACGAAACCGACGAACGGATTCCTCTTTCCAACGCACAACTGACTCGCCTGGGTGTGTTTCTCTATGAATGTCTACGCGGCGCACCGGGCTATCAGCTCGCGATGGTTGGCTGGGACGTCGACTTTTTACTCGACGTTGATGAACTCAACACAGATTGGGCGTCAAAGATTCTTGACGGTTCATTTGGCGGAATCGTCGCAAGCAAATCGCTTCTAAAACAACTTCCCGCATCCAAATACTTCGTAGAGTTCGATGACGCGCACGTGTGGATACCGTATACTGGCTCTGAGGCAATCTGACGCCTCGGAAACGGCAGAACCATCGCATGCACGGGAGTGGCGGTGGCCAGCCGTTTTTTGAAATCAACGTCAACTCCCGCCACCCCGTGATGCGGGGCGTTCTGTCACTGAAGTATGACCGGAGGATTCGCCATCAAATTGCTTGACGACTTCCATCGCTATCTCGTGGACCATGGCGTGACGCTGACGGAGCTCCCACGGAAAGAATCGTTTGCCATCACAAAACGATGGACGTCGGTATTCGCGGTGGAATCTGACGATCTCCACGAAACTCAAGGACTGAAAGCGATCGACAAATGGCTGAAGACTACTGATGACCAACTGATTTTGCTCTTTCTATCGTCACGAATCACCGCATTTCCGATCTCGGAGAACGGCGGGCCATGCACCGCGCACAGGTATACTGGTCGAATCATTGATCTATCCGCCTACAACCAACTAGAATTCGCCGTGTTCCCCGAAACATACGAATGGACCCTCATTCATACGCACGAAGATGGTGCGTTCGGCGGTCCGTATTTTATCCGAATCGAACGCACTCCCTCGACGCGTGACAGAACAATGCCGTGAACCGGAGCGGCGAAGTTGGGCGGCTTTGAAGAGGAAAATATTTCGTAGCCGTCCGGTTTCGGCCGACGTTAACTGAGTTCATTAACTACTGCCATCAAGGCCCTTTGAGCAGAAATAGAAATATATTCCCAGTTAATGACAATCTCCTGTAAATCTGGATTGTTGTGAATGATTTCAAAGATTTCTTCCTGGATTTCCGGGGGGACCCGAGAATGGTCATGAGGAACGTAGCGCAACCCGGTTGGTTCTCTTGACGTATCCTCTTGTGGGTGAATTGGTTGAGGAATTTGACGTTCAGACTGTCGATCCGGTGGTTGCGGGTTTCAGTCTTGTGGTTGGCTCTGAATGTTTCTCTTTAAGGGGTGGTGCAGTCGTAAGTATAAATCTTTGGAGTATCCTTTCTCTCTAAAGACTGTTTCTGGATATTGTGTATCCAGTCAGCAAATCAAATTGGGTCACCTGTTGTCTTGGCATTGTTCACTTTCAGAATTTATTGATTCAAATTTGCCGCAGCAATGTGGTAGACTTATTGCACTACCGCGGTTGAATCCCTGTTAGCCAGGAGTGCTTTTTGTGGAACATGCTGAGCAAACACCATCCCGAAATCGTCTGATTCCCCTTTGGGGAATTCTCCTTTTTGGAGGCTCGTTAATTGCAGGAGTAACTGCTGCGTTCTCTGCCACAGATATGACCTGGAGTGATCGGCTGTATGTATTCCTGATTGCAGGGGACATCCCAATGATGGTGTTTGCCGTTCTCGGTCTCATCGTTGCTGCTGCCTGGTACTATCAAAAACGGCAACCGGGTTACATCAAGTCCGTCCGCCAGCATTTCGCTGAGGCATACCCGGAAAGAATCATTCGATGGGTGCGTGTTCGTGGGGCAACTCCGCAAGGACCGATCGTCGCAGTGCTTTTTGGTTCTACGATTTCTTCGACTCCTGCTTACCAGTACTTTCAGGTCGATTCTGAATCTGGAAGGATCACAGATTTGGGATCATCACCGTTGATTCCTGAAAGCCTCCCAATTGGCCCTGAATGATTTTCTTTCAGGCGGCGCAGCCGTTCGCAGAATCGTATGGATGGTGCCACTTCTCTTGAGACCTCTTATGGACTTCGTCCACCCCAGAAAGAAAAGCTATCTGGCTCACCCGTGTTGCGACCTGACCTATCGAACGTCGCGTGTGAGCTTATCGAGCGTTTGATTGGTCGGGTGACCCCGATTACGGTTCCAGAGGCGGGGCACTTTCTCGCAGGTCCAACGAAGAATGCGGGGGGAGCGGAAAACTGCTACGATCTTTATCAGGAATGACATAAAAACAAATTCCGTTCACCTGCGGCGTTTGACCACAGTATGACCAGAACATTACAGAAGGAGCCTGCTCCATATGAGCCTATTCCATAGAGCTTTCCATCTTGCACATTATGTCTTCCCTCAGGGAGGGACCTGTTTGGAATTCGGTGTATTCAAGGGGGGGACATACTGCTATCAAGCACAGCAAATTCTTGAGAAGTACTCCGGGTCCACCCTCATAGGCTTTGATTCATGGCAGGGCTTGCCTGTTGAGTCAAGTGAAGTCTGGGCACCTCAACGACATGGCCCCGGGGAATTCGCGGCTCCGAAGACCGAGCTACTTGGCAAACTCTCCGGTTTGGGGATTGAGCCTGGCGACGGACAGTTCCGTCTCATAGACGGCTTCTTCTCGGATAGCCTTACGGACGAATTGAGACAAACGATCCATGATGTTGTCTTCATCAATGTGGATGTTGACATACACCGCTCAACAATCGAACTTTTGAATTTCGTGCGGCCGTTGCTAAGGCCGGGTGTTGTGATCTACTGGGATGACTGGAAGGATCCAAAGGATGAAGCGGCTGAGCCTTGGGGGGAACATCTTGCTTGGTCCGAGTGGTACCCCAATCAGGAGGGGCTTGAGGTCGAGACTATAGAAGTCAATCCCATCAATCAACGCAGCATGCTCGTCACACGCGTTGGCGATCTAAAACTTTCGTCTCCAATTCCCTCGTTGTTAGAGATACGTCACCACGCGAGTCAGCTTGCCGAGGCTGCACAAGGGGCGGCAGATCTGGACTCCGATTATCAGCATTTTCTCAAGCTGAAAGGAATTCTTAGACGTATCCCCCTTGCCAAACCGATGGTCCGGATGCTTCGAGCCGTGATGAGACGATAAGCATCAAGCAAGGACGTCCAACAAGCCAGATGCATACGACGGCTTAAAACTGCACTGGTCTGCAACAAAATGTTGCTCAGCGTTGGCTGCGGGAACCTCCATGATTACTGGAATCGAGGAATATTTTTTAAGGGTTGTGGTCGCTCCGATCGATTTGCCACTTCAGATTGTTCGGCAAGGCACTGGAGGTGGTTGTCTCCCATCAGGGTAAGTCATGTCGGCTCGTCAGATCTGGACACATACAGGCAAGATTCTACAAATCCTCCCAGTTGGCCCTGGATGATTTTCTTTCAGGCGGCACAGCCGTTCGCAGAATCGCATGGATGGTGCCACTTCTCTTGAGACCTCTTATGGACTTCGTCCACCCAGATTGTTCTCCTTTATAAAGGATTCCAGGATTCGCTAATTCCATAACGGATTGAGTGACCTTATACCCCGAAGCATGGCACCCGTTTTTGATTTGGAAAAACTATATTCAGTCCTGCGTCGCCAGCGCCATGACCGCCTGTTCGCTCAGTTGCTCTCTGGTCAGCTCTCCCTTGATCTCCCCCTCGCGCATGACTAGGACGCGGTCGGAGATGCCGATGATTTCTTCCATTTCGCTGCTGGCGAATAGAATGGCGACACCAGCTTTGGCAAGTTGATCGATCAGATGATAGATTTCTTCTTTGGCGCCGATGTCGATGCCGCGAGTTGGTTCGTCGAGCAGTAAGACTTTCGGCTTGAGAGCGAGCCACTTAGCCAGCACAACTTTCTGCTGATTGCCGCCTGAGAGCAGGCCAACCAGTTGAGTCGGACCAGCCATGCGGATGCCGAGGGATTTTTGGAATTCCTCGCAAACGTCGCGTTCGTAAGCGGCATCTACAAAGCAGCCATGCTTCGCATGCGCAGACAGACTTGCCAGCGAAGCGTTTTCGCGGATCGACATTTCGAGAATCAAGCCCTGCTGCTTGCGATCTTCCGGCACGAGTGCCAACCCGGCTGCAATTCCAGAGCGGACATTTTGCAGAGGAATCGATTCTCCGTCAATTTCTAATGACCCTGTCAGCGGTCGATCGACTCCGAAGACGGCTCTTAAAAATTCGCTGCGGCCTGCTCCCACAAGACCAGCCAGTCCGACTATTTCGCCTTTACGAACCGTCACCGTATTCCGATGAGTGGGCCATGCGGTTGTAGAAAAGTCTTGCACTTTGAGAACGACATCGCCCGGTTGGTGGGAGGATCGCTGATAGAATCTAGAAACATCCCGGCCAACCATGCGGCTGACCATCGCAGCATGCGTGATTTCTGCTTTCTGCAATTCGCCTGCATTCTGACCATCACGTAATACAGTAACCCGATCTGCGATTCGTTGGATTTCCGCCAGTCGATGAGAAATGTAAAGAATACTGACGCCCTGTTCGCGGAGTTGATCGATCACCTGCATCAGCGTTTCGGTTTCTCGCTGTGAAAGCGAGGAGGTCGGCTCATCCATGATGAGCACTTTGGCATTGATGGAAAGAGCTTTGGCAATCTCAATCAACTGCTGTTGACCGATCGCCAGATCTCGAACGAGAGTTCGTGGAGAAATCTCCAAGCCGACCTGAGAGAGAAAGTGGCGAGCTTCCTGTTCCATTTGAGAGCGACGAATCCAGCCGAGGACGTTCGGTTCGCGTCCCAGAAAGATATTGGCGGCGGCATCGAGATTGTCGGAGAGATTCAACTCCTGATGAATCAACGCGATCCCGGCATCGAGGGCATCATCCACAGATTGGAATTCGGTGGCAGTTCCCTCGATCAGCATTTGACCGGCATCGGCTGTTTGCACGCCGGCCAGAATTTTCATCAACGTACTTTTGCCAGCTCCATTCTCGCCGACCACTGCCAGCACTTCACCAGGGGCGACATGCAGATCGACATCCTGCAAGGCGATCACACCGGGGAACTGTTTGGTGATGCCGCGAACTTCGAGACGTGGTGGAGTTGATGAATTCATGATGATATATGATGGCGAATGTCAAAAATCTGGGGGCTTCGCTGCGCTTCGACCCCAGCCACCTTTCGCAAGTCGAATTCGCACGGCTGACACAGCCGTGGCACGAAAGATTAATTACTCAGTTAACTCTTTCAATCTCGCCCAGAAGGTTTCGACTTCGAATTCATTTTTAGCTTCCGGATTCGGTGTTTTCTTGATGATTCGAGCTGGGAAGAGGATGGTCTCATCTTCCTCAACCAGCACGCCTTCTGTCGCCTTCATGAGTGTTTTCAGATCTTCACCACGAGCCAGTCCAGCGAGAATGCGGATGGAGTCGTACCCGTACATGTACGGGTTTTGCACGACGGTGCCGAAGATTTCTCCATCGATAATTCCTTGCAGCGTACCGCCTTCTTCATCGAATCCGACGATTTTGATTTGATCGAGTTTTTCAGCGTCTTTGACTGCTTGCAGACAGAGTGGGGGATTGTAGGCGAACAGGCCAACCATGCAGGCGAGGTTGGGATATTTGGAGATGGTGTCGGAAGCATCGGCTTTTGCTTTGGCGAAATCGGCTCCATCGGTGCGGGTATCGAGGATGGTGTATTTGTCGTTCTTGACGACTTCGCCGGGGTTATCGTATCGGCTCGAATCGGGCTCGCGTCCGAGAACCGCATCGATCACTCCCTGACGTCGCAGACGAGCATTGATCTGATCGAGATTGCCAACATACAGCATGATCTCGCCGCCTTCGGGAATGGCCTGTTTAACGAGTTCGCCACAGGCAAGGCCAGCGTCGTAATTATCGATACCAATGTAACAGAGGCGATTTGTCTCGGGAGCATCGGAATCATGGGTGACAAGATTCGTCTGCTCGGCTGCGCTGTTGAGCATGTCCATTTGACCTTCCTGGTCGATGACGGTAATAGCAATGCCATCAATCCCCCGAATCAGCAGATCTTCCACGATTCGCTTTTGCTCGGCAGCATAGTCGGTCGGCATGAAAATTTTGACATCCGCATTGAAATCCTTCCCGGCAGCCTCGGCTCCTTTCTCAGCCACTTCCCAGAAGGAGGCGACGACATTGGTAATGAAAGCCAGTGAAACTTTGTCATCCTTGCCGACAGTACTTTTCCCACCAGAATTTTCGGGCTTTGTGCAGCTGGACAGCATCGCAAGCGTGAGAGCTGTCACAACTACATAAGGACGAAAGGAAAATCGAGCGAATCGTGGAATCATGAGTGGTCCCTTGAATGGGTCAATGAAGAGTATCATTTAATATAAGCACGAAGCGCAAGCGAGTGAGTTAGATAGTCAGTATCATTACACACTCGCTTGCGCTTCGTGCTTGTAAATCTGGAATGAACATCAGTTGTTATTGATGCAATGTACCAAATGACCCTTCACATTTCCCCTCAAAAGCGAGAAAAGTATTTGTTAGTTTGCAGAATCGACATAAGCAAATTGCCCGCCCTGGAGCAGAGCATAGGATTCGCCGCCCTGCAGAGCATTTCGGAGTTCTTCTTCATCGGCCAAGGGGATGCAAAACAGACTCTCGACGACATCCTGTTCGAGATTACTACGCAGATAGACCTTAAACCGATTCGCCAGGCTTGCCAGCGCAGCCACCGCTCGTGCTTGAGGATAGGGACTGCGGTTGAGTGCTCGCAACACCTGACCGGCATCGGAGGAGGCTTCGAATTGTCGATGCAGGTCTTCCGGAAATTTCTGCAGATCGGTCATGATAATGACGCGACCATCGTCAGTCGTTAGCTTTTCGGCAACTCGACAAGCCCGTGCAGTTGCGGCCCAGGCATCGACTTCATTGGCATGAGGAATCGAGACGATGACGGTTTCAGCCCGAGTCGGAATGGTCGAACGCCAGGCGTCATTGAGCAGTGAAACCGATTTCTGATAGACGGAATCGCAAGCCCCGGAAAGGACTTGTGAAAGTTCGCCTGATCCCGAGGGAATCACCTGCACACAGTACTGAAGTCCGAGTAGCCAACCAATTTCATCGATGATTTGCCGGACGCCACGGGAATCTTCCGGAGAGAGTTCCTGGTGACCTTTCCCGAGATACTTCGCCTTTTCATCCTCGGTCGCGAAAGCTGGGAATACAGTGGAGTGCGTGCCCCGATAGCCCCAGTGATCATCGAAACCGAATCGGCCAATGGAGATGATGTAATCGGCTTCTCCAATTTCCTCGGGAAGATAAATTCGCTCTCCCTCAGCAGTTGAGGCCAGATAGACCGCACGGCCTTCCATCACCTGTTCATGAGGGACGATGGCATAGGGAACCTTCGAAACACCCGCTTGATTGTTTGATTCCACTTCTGCATTGAGCGAAATTCGTAATGAACTTGGTTCAACTCCCCGCTTCTCCAGCTGACTGCCAATGACACTCACAATTTCCGGCCAGGAAGGCGTTTCCGGATCGACGACAATCGCGACACGATCGCCAGGGACAACGGCTTCGTGAACTGGGGGATAGTCGAGCGGATCACTCAACGTCGCCTGGATCGCTGCGGTGATATCGGAATTGGTGGCAGGCCCCGTTTGAGCCCAGCGGACGAGAGATTCGTTGAGTTCGAACGAAAATTTTCGATCGTTGCCGTAAGTAAATTGATAGTGTGCCAAAATTTGTCCTTGAGGTTTTGTTGATCAGAATATTTAAATTCAGCCTGTATTTCAGTCTCTAGTAGCAGTTTAAATACTGATGTTCGGTAAGTTTTTGCCGGTCGATGCTGTGTGGAATCGCAATTATAATCGATTTTTGCGACACTGCACGTAATGCAATTCGCAGGAAGCCGCTTATTCAATTGAGCGGCGTTATCGTCCAGTCTTTAACGATCGCATTGGCAGAGCTCTGAATCAGAGCCATTTTCAATCATGCATGATGAAAACGACAATCTGATGATTCGTATTCAGACCGGAGACAATACGGCTTTTAACGAACTGGTTGCGCTGCATCAGCGACCGCTCATTGGCTATTTTGTGCGAAATACGCGTGACTGGCAACTGGCTGAAGATTTGTCTCAGGAAACCTTGCTGCGAGTTTACAATCAGGCGTGGGATTATTTGCCGGTCGGACGCTTCAAACCCTGGATGTACCGAGTCGCTCGAAATCTGCTGATCGATAATGTTCGTAAGCGTTCTCACGACGCCTTAATTCGAGCTTACCAAACCCGCAATGAGGAAAACGATACGGGGCTCTCGCGTATCGCTGGTGAGTTTGCCACTCCTGAAGAGAAGCTGAACGATCAGGAGTTTTGCGAAATCGTCGACCAGATGCTCGAAGAGATTCCTGAAGAACAGCGACAGACATTTGTGCTGCATCATTATGTGGGGCTCAATCTGGCGGAAGTTGCTGAGATTATGGATGCCAATGCCGCGACCACCAAAAGTCGATTACGACTCGCTCGCGAAAAACTGCAGGAGAAACTCCGTCCGCTCGGGATTAAATCAGCCACGGATACTTCGGCAGTCAGTTGAAATTTCAGCGACGATTCCGCGAATAATGCTGAAGAATTTCACATAATTGCTGGACGATTTTCACGATCGTTTGCTATGCTAAGAGCACATATGGATAAATCCTGATGCAATCAGTTACAGTATTCACTCCCTACCTGCTTGCATCATAAAAACAGGCATCCCGCTCCGACGTGGATCGCTCATTCCAATCTAAAGAACAATTCTGAAAAGGCAGTGGTCATGGCGTTCAAAGCGTACTGTCCCGATTGTGGTGCCTCTTATTCGATGTCGGATCGTTCAAAAGAAGGCAAGAAACTGAAGTGCAAAAAATGTGGTGGAAAATTCGTCGCGGAGTTAGAAGAGTCTTCCAGCAGTAAGTCCAGTAAGAGCCGCAGTAAGCCTGAGAAACTCAAAGCTCCTCCTCCAAAGGTTCGCGGGAAAGATTCCATTCGCAATGAACCTACCACGGAAGAGTTGGAAGTGGTTACTGCTGGAGGGGCATCCAAACCGGTCATGATTGGTGCAATCTTTCTGTTTATCGCATTCTGGGGTGGTGTGATATTTGCGGTGTCGCAAATGGAATTCAAACCGTCTGGGCCTCAGGAAGTTCAGCAGGTGTAGCTCCCGATGACCCAGGGCAAATCCAAACAGGGGAACATTGGTGTCGAATACCCTTCCGAATGGAAATTCGAAACAGATGGCGGGCAAGGTGGTGTAGCCGAGTGGATTCGCATTACCGGCGACGATATTTCGGTTTCGATTCGAACCAACCTCAAAGCCTCGGCTATGGGCGATATCGCCTCTGCAGGAGGCACGATTCAGGATGAAGAAGTTCCCGAAGAACTCGAACCGATCGCAGCCGTCCACGATTTTCTGCAATCGGATATGCAGAGCATCATGGAACCTTACGAGGAAGAATCTCCCGAAAAGATCGAAACCAAAGCCGGCAATTCCCGTATCTCCAAATTCCAAGGAGACCGGGGATTTGTTAACGGCGGCATGGCCTATGGCTATCGAGCAACACTTCCTAGCGGCAACGACAAACTCAAAGTTGTTTGCACGTGTGAATCCGAGAAGGATCTGGAGAAGTATGATAGTCTCTTGCGAAAAATGATTTTGAGTATTGGGCGCCCATAATTATCTAGAGTTAATTCACCTGTAGCGTCGAGGTAGCGACATTTCACGCGGATCCCGTCCCAGTATTGCTCCTAATGCACCACCTAGGGTTAAGCCAAGACCTGCTAACAAGGGTAAAAATAGAATTTTTAGAAATGGGATTGGGTACTCTCCGGGCTTTATCCCGGATTGTACGACACCATACATCAATCCGATGGATAACAGAGTCGTAATGACACCCGCGATAAGAAATTTTATCCCACTTATCCGGTTTGTCTTTCGTTCGAGTCGGTTGGGATGTTCACCATAAGCGATCATTACGGTTCCGAAGAGGGCAGCTATTATCATTGGGAAGCCCGCATAGTAAGACATCGCTGTAAATCTCTCTGACTCATGTGCACTTCTGGTACTCTGATTAACGATCATCACATTAACGATGCCTGCCAGAATTACGACAGCTCCTAAAACTCGCACGATCAGGTCACTCGTAGACCAGGTAGTATTCTTCGACTTTTTTGACTTCTTTCGCGGAGAAGTCCGGGGGTTAGGGGAGGGTAAAGTCTCACTTTCGAATTGATCCAATTCGAGATCGTTGAGTGCCCATTCCTCATCAGGAGGAATATTTTTAGAGTTCTTAATTACCTGGATATGCTTGCAGGCATTGCATCGCATTTTTTTACCGCGTTTTTCGTCTAAAAAACGATACTTTTTCCCACAGTTTTCACATTCGAGTGAAATCGCCATGATATGCCACTAGCTTAAAAATAGATCGTCGACTTGATCACACGAGTTAAAAACAAAAGAACAGTATTAAACAATATGCTTTCGCGAGACACAAGCTTGGTTCCCGGCAATTGAAAGTGATGCCACAGAAAGTAGTGTACGCACAGCGTACACTACCTGAGGATCCAGAGGCTATCGCTCCGGCCAGTCCAGATGCTTATGCAAAAAATCGAATGTCCCTTGGCCATTGATTTTGTGCGGGCCGACGAACCATTCGAGTTCACAGCGGTCGCCGATGCCGAGTTTGGCTTGATAGAGGTGACGGACTTTTGCGAATTCGTACCCGACCCATTCATCGGCTGCGACTCCATCGAAATGGCCTCGTTCGACCATAAACGGACGGGGGGCGATCAGGGTCGCCATCTCGGCATAGTTGAACGTGCTGCCCAGGTCAAACTCGAAAATTTCATACTCGCCTGTCCAGACATAACTTTCTTTGTGACGTGTCGACGCATTTTTCAGCACCCACTCGTTGAAATCAGCCGAGCAGATTGACAGGCAGTAACGGTCGACCAGAGCCGGGATTCGCATCGCACTTTTCCCGCCATAGGAGAGACCGTAAAAGCCGATTCGTTTTTCATCGACGAAGGGTAACGAGGCCAGCCATTCGGTGATCGCTTCATGTTGCGGCACAATGATAGAGAATAATGTCTTCCCGAGTGGATTCGCTTTGCGTTGCAGAGTGCGAAATCGATCTTTGAAAATGTAGGGATTCTGCGGAGCAAACACGACAAACCCCTGGTCGGCCAACTCAGCTGCGTAATTGGCATAGGCGCGATGATTCTCCAGAAACGTATCGGTCGGACGCCCTTCGAGACCGTGCTGACAAACAACGACGGGGCGCTTTTCGTAATCTTTCAAGTCTTTCGGAACGAGTAAGACACCGTACGCGAAGACATCGGGAAAGACATCGAGGACGACTTCATAGCCAGTCCACAATTCTGAACCGTAGGTTAAACGAGTCCGGGGATTGAGCGGCAAGCGTTTATCGTCTAATTCGCCGATGACCTCTTGCCGAAAGAGGCTTCGATAATTATCAACGCTCTTCTGAAATGTGTCCAATGAAGACGAATTCAGCTTCTTCATGAACTCCTGTCGCACAAACGGGCTCTCCCTCAACAAGAGTTGATTGTGTCGGTCAAGCTCTTCGAGTTGCTGTTGTTGGCGGGCGATCAGATTGGGAAGGTTGCGAATCGCTTTCGGTGAATCCCCATTCGGCACTGTTGGAGACTCTGGTGGCAGCAGAGTATCAGTGTTCGATTTCGCGCCATTGCGTACTCGATATGAAGGATCAAGGTGAAGCAGTAACTCAGTTAGTGCATTGTCGGAAACGAGTGTGGACTTTATCTTTGGTTGAGGAAAATGCAGCAGGTTTTTTGAAGCTTCCGGTAACTTATCAACGAGTTCGCTTATACGGTCGACTTCCATTTTGATCGACGTGGTCTCCAGAGGGAGAATCGAACCTGGAGCTCCACCGCCTTCGCTTTTTAACTGGACGTCTGGTGGCGTTGACTCATTGATAATCAATTGACGTGGCAACACCATCGCTGCCACTTCCGCAGCCCCATATCCTTTGAGAAATCCAAACACATTCCGATCAACAGGTTCAGACCACATCTGTTCGCGTGGCCCAAAAAATCCCAGGACTGCGGTGGAATCGATGCGAGTATCCAGAGCCCCGGCAAATAATGCGAGCATGCCTCCTTCGCCATAGCCGATGACGCCGGTCTTCAACTCGAGTTGATGCTCGTTACTGACTGTTTCAAAGTAATCGACTCCCGCCAGAATCTTCTGCAGTTCGTAGCCGATGATATGGCGGCCGAGTTCGTAAGCCGAGCGATGCACAAATTCCCGATTCGTCATCACGGCTCGACCATTGCGAGCTTTGAGTTCCCGGTTGATCAACACGGGTACGAGAACATTACAGCCAGCCTCGGCAAGTCGGCGAGCATACTGCGAATCTCGATCAATCCCTTCCACGAGCCCGGCCAGTTGCTCTGGAGTTTGGTCGGCATCGGGAATCGCGATAACATTGGCAATCGGTCGAGATTTAGGAACCAGCAATAAGCCAGCCGCGGTCACAGAAACGGTGGATTTCCGATTCGGATCGGGATCAGCAAGCACAGGCCAGGTTACGGCATGAATCGTATAGCCATCGCCAGTCGCAATTTTATTCGATCGCTCAAAATTATCCTTCCATTCGGAAGCGGAAAGTCGGATTCGCTCATCGCGCAGGCCGAGAATTTTCTTTAACCGATCACGGTTTTCCTGAAGCGATTCATTGTAGGCTTCGACAGAATTCGTGTCATGTAACCAATACACACTTCTTTCCAGTATCGACTCCTCCGTCTTCCGAAGTAGAAACTGATCAATCCCATCAATCATCCGCGAAGCCAGATCCCCCTCCCATTCGAGAGGTTGTCCGGTCCAGGAAGGCTCGTCGGCCTGACATAAATTTGCGATCAATGAGCAGTGCAAAGTGATCAAGACAAGGCTTCGCATCAAAACGGCAACTCGGTTCATCGGTGGTCTTTCGTCGTCTGCCGAAAACATTTCGTGTTGTGTCACTCTTCAGTCCACATATCGTATCACGAAAGTATATCTGGTAGAGTCTCAAGGTCGACAGCGTTTGTGAAGCAAATTTACGAAAGTATCTTAACCCGATTCGTCAGCGAGGGGACGGCGACCGAATGAGATTTCAGTTTAGCATTAATTTACAACGCGTTTGTGTCATCAATAGAAAATGAATAGTGGAGTATTCCTGGTCAAATGACATCCCACGATTTCCCCTCGCTGACGCTTCGGGTTAAGAAATTCTACTGATCATTAATCCGATACAATGGCAAAAAGCGGTAATAGACTTCCAAAGAGAGCGTCGCCAGAGCTGTTGAATAGATGCGGCCGCCGTAGCCGCCCCAGGGGCCGTCGGGGTTCCAGGAACCTGCCAACGGGCCTTGCTTGCGTTGTTTGGCGATCAGCAATTCACGTACCTGCCCGTTCCATTGATTCCACTCTTCGCCACCAAACTGATACATCGCCAGTGTGCCGTAATACCAGTAGTAGAGGTTGGGAGTAGAGGCTTTGGGGGCATTCGTCTTGGCCAGTAAGTACTGAGCAGCTTCCTGACTGGCCGGGTTACTGCGGCGAATGCCCATCATCTGTTTGCAGAAAAGTCCTTCGGCAGTCATCGCCGCTGTGACCTCTGGACCATACTCCGGGTGATAGGCGGCTAATCCTTTGCGGCTTCCCAAGCTGCGATCGGTCAGGAATTTGACCATCAATGTTCGAGATTCTTCGGGGATATCGATTCCTGCGATTTCTGCACTTTTCAGGGCCATCATGTGCCAGCCGAACATGCTCATATCGCCCGACCAATCCGGCAGGTATCGCCAGCCACCATCCTCTTTGTTTTGCATTCCGACTGTGAACTGAACGCCTTTGAGAACCGCCTGACTCAGTTTATCGTTGATCGTCCGGTCGCTTCTCATCCCGTAAGCTTCGGCTAGAGCATATGTCGCCATGCCATGACAATACATGCCAGCATAACGAGTCGCATTTCCTCCGAGGTAGCCATCTTCACGCTGCTGGTCAATCAACCAGTTGATCGCCTTAGTGACTGCTCCCGTATACTTGCCTTCTTCCTGCGTGTAACCGGCTCCCAGGAATGCGAGAATCGTCAACGCGGTCAGGCCGGTGTCGGCGTTGATGCCCGCTTTTTGACGATCGATCCCCGCTTCATCAATTTCAATTTGTCCGGAACCCTGTTTGGATCCATCCCAAAAACCAGCTGGTTCCTGTGTACTAACCAGCCAGGTCAAGGCTCGTTCGACAGCTTCTTCAGAAGCATCGGTGCCGCCATATTTTCTGGCAATATCTTTGCGGCGTTCTAAATCTCGCAGACGATATGTCGCTGGGATTTCCGCGGATTGATCTCGACGGACAGCATCAAAATTCGGAGCCGGGAAGCCTGTCATGCGCGGAATTTCGTCGCTGCCCTGTTTCATCGGAATTGACATCGCCAATGACGGTTCAAACTTCGTATCTGGTACGGGACCCGAGTTGCGAGTTGGCGTATTCATTTCATTGGCGGGTGCATTCCCCACGCGAGGAGAACGAGTAACAACACGATTTTCACTGGGACTTGGTTGCGAAGAACCATCCCCGTTCGGAGACATTTCTCCGGTAATGAGATTTTCTGAAGTCGCCTGCTCCGGAGTTTTGCGACGTTCGACAGTCTCTGAAACAATTCCCTTATTCGGAAGTTCCGGCCGGGGACCCCGTTCAATATCCGGAGAACGGAGTTGAACCTGATCTTTAAATTGAGGGCTGATACTGTCGCTACCACCGGGAGATGGCCGTTGAACATCTTCAGAAAGAGTCATGCTGCGAGGAAGTTGACTACGGCTGCGCTCGGGAACTTCGGGATCGGTTCCATTAGGACTCGGGACGGGAAGTGCAGGTATTTCCGGCGATTCAATTTCTGGAATTGCTGCAATTTCCCGATTCTGCGGTGCGGGAGTCGCCATCGCCAGTTCCGGCTGCTCCACAGGAGCGGTCTTGATTTGATCCGGTTCCGGCATCACCGCACTGAGATTAATCGGCTCTTCCAGATTGCGTTCCGGGATACTTGAAGGAGTCGGTCGAAACTGCTCACGCTCCATGCGTGAGAGAGGATTTGTTTCCGTCAGAGGCACCGATTCCCAGATCGGTGTATTGCCCGCCTCGTCTGTGCGAGTTTGCCTCACTCCTGCAATTTGGACATCGTGAATACGTATCGGTTCCAGATCCCGAACAACTTTTTCACGGACAGGTTCTGGAGCCAGAGCAATTACGCCCACACCTGATCCCAAATGAACCAGTAATGAAAACAGAAGCGATTTTGAGGAAGCATGATGATCGCCCCAGCGCGTGACCAGCATGGTAATCAAATGGACGGTTGCGAAGATAAACCCGAGGACAATTCCCCCCCACACCCATTGTTCAACAATGTTTGCAGGAACCTGGAAATGGTCAGCTAACCAGAGGTAAAATTGCTGAAATGAGACGTTCACGAATTGTCCTCCTCAGCCACGCGATTAGCGAGTGAGAGATTCGTAATCCCGACACGATGGCAAATCGCCAGTATGTCCATCACGTTCTGATAAGTTCCAGCTGCATCGCCGCGCACGACAACACCCTGATCGGCATAGCGTTTTTTGGCAAGTTTGAGTTCATCTTCGAGTTCGATAATTGTGACAAGTTTATCACCAAGAAACATCTCTCCCGTTTTGGCTACGCTCACGACAACTTCGTCTGGTAATTCGGTGAGCGGAAGCGCATCGGAAACTGTTGGCAATTCAATTTCGAATTGACGTTCCGCATCCGAGAACTTCGTCCCCACCATGAAGAAGATGATCAGTAACAATACAATATCGATCATCGGAGTGAGGTTGAGAACCGGCTCTTCTACTTCTTCGGTTTTCAACGGCATCTTTATATTCCACGATTACAATGCTATAGGTCAGGCACTGCCTGACGCGATTAACCATCGACATCAATTTCATCAGGATGTGCTTGATCGACAACCCGAGGAGAATGTCGCAAAAATGCGAGAATTCTCAACTCCTATTAGTATATCGACCTATGCCCGATGAAATCCAATTTTCCTGAAAAATGCCTGCAACTCGAACATATTCATTCTGCCTAATGTTCGACAGAACGGAAGAGCGGGGAGACTGGGTAATCTGTAAGGATTTCTTGAGACGCGATTGAGAAAATTAAGCGAATGAGAGGAAATTTTCTCAAGTGGAAAGTTCTGCCAGAGAGCCAATTTTTCCAATAACTGCGATCCCATTTTCACTAATAGTGAATCCATTGCGTCGGTCTTCGTTTTGATCAAAACCAATTCGGAAATGCTCGGGGATGACCACGCCTTTATCAATGATCGCATTTCGAATGTGGGCATGTCTGCCGACGATGACATTGTCGAACAGGATCGAATTTTCGACCGTCGCCCAACTGTTGATCCGCACATTCGACGAAATGATCGAGCCTTCAGCCCGACCTCCGGACAGGATTGAGCCTGTGCAGACCAGACTGTCGATTGCCTCTCCAACTCGTGGGGGGGACTGCTTCTTTTGAGCGAATACAAATTTTGGTGGCGGCAACAACGGTTGATAGCTGCGTATCGGCCAGCTTTGATCATACAGATTCAATTGCGGATCGACGGAGATCAGGTCCATATTGGCGGCATAATAGGAATCGATAGTGCCGACGTCCCGCCAGTAAGCCGATTCCCCCGTATTTTTATCCTGAAACGGAAATGCCTGCACGTGATGTTCGTGAATGATGCGGGGAATAATATCTTTTCCGAAGTCGTGACTGCTCCCGCGGAGAGTCGCATCGCGGCAGAGTTCTTCGTACAGAAAATCAGACTGAAACGCATACACGCCCATCGAAGCCAGGCATTTCGTCGGATCGTTCGGCAGCGGCTGTGGTTTGGCGGGCTTCTCCTGAAAGTCGATCACGCGACCACAATCATCGACAGACATCACACCAAACTGCCGCCCCTCTTCCAGCGAAACCGGCAGACAGGCAATTGAAACCGAAGCGGAGGCTTCGACGTGCCGGTCGAGCATTTCGGAGTAATCCATCTTATAAATGTGATCGCCCGAAAGAATCAGCACATTGTCGGCTCGTGTTTTCTCAATCGAGTAGATGTTCTGATAAACCGCATCGGCTGTCCCCTGATACCACTGCTCGTCGAGTCGTTGCTGAGGAGAAAGTATGTCGACATATTCATCCAACTCCCGACACAAAAACCGCCACGCCTGATTGATATGCCTGTCGAGACTGGCCGCTTTATACTGAGTGAAAACCAGAATTCGTCGCAATCCGCTGTTCAGACAGTTCGACAACGTAAAGTCGATGATGCGATAACTCCCTCCAAACGGCACCGCCGGCTTAGCTCGGTCCCGCGTCAACGGTTCCAGCCGGCTTCCCTTGCCACCCGCCAAAATCAATGCCACATCCCGTCGCATCATGCTGCCCGCCTGAACTGGAGTTGTATGTTGAACGCTTGCTATAACAAAGATTGTAGATTTGTTGATGCGTCTTTGGCAAGTCGGGAATTTTTTGAAGGCGGAAGGCGGAAGGTTGAAGGTGGTGTTCAGGTTTGAACTACGGAATGGATTTACGTTACTCTTCCAATATGCTTTTCAAAGGCTATTAGACCATGAATCAAACACTCTAACCTCTCCCGCTAATCTCTAACCTCACCCGGGCTTCTTTCATGAATGAATTGACGACCACTGTTCTCCTGGCATTCATCGGACTGTCGATAGGGATTGCTCAACCAACTACAGCTTTCGCTCAGCAATCTCGACCGGCTGCAGAAGTGAATGGGAAAGTAATCACCGAGTATCAGGTCAACGAAGCCATGAAGACGCTGGGGGTTTATGGCAACGACAATCGCGAAACGTTCGAGCGGATGCGGGAACGATTGGTCGAGCGGACATTGATCGATCAATTCCTCAAATCGCGTGGCATCACTGCTCCAAAACTGCTGGTCGAACGCCGTATGAATCACGTCGAAAAGATTCTGGCTCAGGAAGGCGATCCCGACCAGGCCCTCGAAAATCTACACCTCACCCGCGAACAGTTGCGCAAAGAAATCTCACTGCCACTCGCCTGGCAACGCTATGTGCGACAAGTTTTGACCGATGGTCAGATCAGCGAATACTTTCAGCAACATCAGCAGGAACTCGATGGCACAAAACGAACCGTCAGCCAGATTTTCCTCAAACTGCCACGCGATGCGAGTGAATCTGAAGTTGAAGTTGCTCTGCGAAAACTAAGAAATTCCAGTCAGACGGTCGGCAAAAATGGAGTCAGTTTTGCAGACGTCGCTCGCAGAATGTCAGAAGCCCCCACGGCTAAACAGGGAGGGCTGATCGGAACCTTCGCCTTCACCGGCCAGATGCCAAAGCAAATTGTTGAGGTTGCCTTTCAAACTCCAGAAGGAGAAATGAGCGAACCCTTCCGCAGCGTCTACGGCGTGCATCTGCTCAAAGTCGATAAAGTCATCCCCGGCCAACTCACCCCGGAAGACGCCCGCCCACAAATCCTCGAACACTTCGACAAACAACTCTGGCAGGAAACGGTCAAACGCTTAAAAGCAGAAGGCAATATCAGTTATTCTGAATTGCCGTAGGTCATTAATAGTGCTCTGTCACCGCTTAATGTCACCTAACGGGTGCCACTACTGGCTTGCCCAGCAGTGTTGTATTCAACTTTGAATACAAAATCAGGCGACATTCAGGTGGTATGAACAACAACGCACTGTTGGAATTCCCATAGACTGGGGCGAATGTGACTAACCTCTTGTGGTATCGCCACTGCAGAACGCCACAGGGATGTACTTGACATCATCAACAAGATTGCGGGCGCATGCAGCTACTTCCTACCGATCTTCACGATGCCATCAAGCACACTGGCGGAATAGCAACGAACAAATATGGCTAAGGAGACTATTATGGCAACAATTGAGGACGCTACTGGCGGATTGAACGAAGAACGGCTGGCGGACCTGGAAATGCAATGGGGCGTTGCGTTGCCGTCTGCCTTCCGCCAATTTCTGCTAACTCACAACGGTGGTTATCCAGTACCGGATGCGTTTACACTCGTTGGTTCAGAGGACGGCTCGTCGGTTCATCGGTTTTTGGGTGTTGAGGTGGGATCACATAGCAATTTAGAGAACTATATGAAGACATACGAGTCTCGAATCCCTAACGACCTTTTCCCAATTGCTCATGACCCAGGTGGTAATCTTGTTTGCATAGGCACTGGCGGCAGCAATATGGGGAGGATCTTTTTTTGGGACCACGAAACGGAGATGGACCAAGGCCCACCAAACTATTCGAATGTTTCTGCGATTGCCGATTCATTCGATGACTTCCTTGATGGACTGTATGAAGTGAATCTTGATTGACGCCTGCCGGGTGCCATGCTCACACTTGTGTGAGCATGCAATGCGTGTCGAATACAATTTGGAAGTTATTCTTTCAAATGAACGCACAATAACAAACATGTAAATCGAGTCAGATTGGGCTTGCCCGAAGTTGCCCCCAATACTGCATTCAGCATGCCCTCGGCAAGCGTGGATATGCACTCGGCATGCATGCTACCAAGGAATACAAAACTATGAATTATCACTCGGAAACAACATCGCACAGAATATTATTCAGATCTCTGCAAGCAACTCTCTTACCAATCGCTCTGATTTCCATTCTGATTACGAATTCGCATGCAGAAGATCAAGCAACGATTACCACGAAAAATTCTCGAAACATCGAAGCACAAGGATCGGATAACTCGATTGGTGCACCAAGATTCCTCGCAGCAAACAACTTGTCGATTGCAACAGGCAAACCATCTTTGGTTCTGATGTCCAGTGGTTCAACCCATATTCCGGTGTGGTCACTCTCGGGAGGCACAACCGGCCAGTCCGTAGCTGGTGTCGTGACCGGCTTTTCAAAGGAATGCGCTGCAATCAAAGTTGAAATTACTGTAACGTCGAATGACCCGACAACCAGTCCAGAGTTTGAGGATGTCTATCGAGTTCATCTGTCTCAAATGATCGAAGGAGCCCCATTCACGTCCCGGTATCATCTTGGCAAGACAGTCCGAACTGCACTTCCAGCCGGTCCTTTCTATTCACGAAATATTGTCTTGGAATCCTGGTATGAAGTTGAACCGGAGGCTCCGCTGTGGATTCGCATTCAGCGAGAACCGGGCGATGCGGGGGATACATTCACCCGTCCAACTGGATTGGCAATGGTCAAGGTGACACCTCTAAAAGCTCTCGCAGAGCCCCGTATCGTGCAGGATGTGCCCGGCTATAACTCATGGCCAATGATTCAGGCTCTCGATGAGAAATTAGTCTGTACTTACAGCCGAGGTTCAGCTCATACAATTCACGAAGACGCCCGCGGCGTCTATGCTCGCACCTCCATGGACGGCGGAAAAACCTGGACAGCCGAAACCATTGTCGCCGAGACTCTGGGCTATGGAGAAGTCACTGTCGGTAAGGGACTGGATTCCGCAGGAGCGATGCTACTCTGGGTAAGACGCATCGGAAAGGACTGGAATCACGACCTTTACCGCACCACCGATGGAGTGAGCTTCACACGGATCGCAACACCGGAACTCGCCATTCAGCCGATGCAGATTACTGACGTCTTTTCAGTCCCCGATGTCGGGTTGATGGCTTTGTGGTTCGCTGGAGATTACAGTGACAAACCGAACCAATCGTGGGGCACGCTGACCAGCAAGGATGATGGTTTAACCTGGACACAAACCCCTGTCGAGACCGAACTGACCAAACCAAACTGGCCGACGGAACCCTCTGCGGTTTATCTCGGCAATGGTCGGATTCTCGCGATCGGCAGAACGGAAACCGGCCCCGCTCAATTTCAGTTAGTCTCTTCAGATTACGGTAAGACCTGGACGAAAACTCAAACGAACATCAGCGATATCTCTGCTTCCACTCCCAGCCTGATCCTCGACGAAGAAACCGGGTTGCTGAGCAACTACTATTACGAACGCGGCAGAGGAATCCTTCGTTGTCGCGTCGTCGATCCCGAGAGCGTTTTCGAACATCCTCTCAACTGGCCCGACTCCGAAGCCATCACCATCGCCAGCCCAATCGCCTGGGATTCCGGCAACGCAAACGCGACGGCACTCGGAAACAACCATTACATTTCCTTCTATTCAGGCAAAGCTCCTGATACTTCGGTGATGGTTTCTGAGTTCCCCATTACAGGAGAAGAGAGTGTTCAGCCAGATGAACTTAAAAATAAATGAGCAGTCAGACAGGTGTCACAGGCTCGCAAGAGCAAGATGATTTTGCGATTCGCAGGGTGGCCCGACTGACTTTGTCGGTTGGTCGCGAAGCGAAAAGGTGAAACCACCCTGCAGGTTCTTATTTTGAGGGATGTCCATCAATCCCCAAAGTCAACCAATGGTTAAACTTAGTGTCGATAACGAGAAGCAGATTCACTTCCTCGCGTTCTCAAGCGAGAAAACGTCAGAACTGGCCTCGTAGTTTGGAGATTGAAGATAATTTGCCGTTCAATAAACATGCAGAGCGAACGGTGAGACATCTTGTGCTTTCAGCACCCAACCGACAAAGTCGGTCGGCCCACCCGCGTTGCGGTTAAGCGGTGATCTTTAATGTTAACTATGCTTTGTGCTTGTTTCTACGCGTAAAAACTGGGGGGCACGATTCTCACTCCAAGTAACTCGTTCATCGATATCGAAGATGTCATGAGACATGATTAGTTCAAAATAATAAATATGCACGAAATTTGACTCCAAAATCCTAGATGATTGTGTTATTCTGTACAAATATTCTTGTGTTTCAGGATGGTCAATTCTATCAATCCCCTTCTTTAGCTTTATTCAAAGGCCTAACGTATGATGAATCTACGTCGAAAGATTACTCGAAAAGCTTTTACGCTGATTGAACTATTGGTGGTGATCGCAATTATTGCCATTCTGGTGGCTTTATTGCTTCCAGCGGTTCAACAGGCACGCGAAGCGGCTCGACGTTCTTCCTGTAAGAACAATCTGAAACAACTTGGCTTAGCGATGCATAATTACCACGATGTCCATCAAATTTTCCCTTACGGCTACAACACAGCTCCAGGGTCCTGCAGCACAGATGCTGCTTCGACACTGGACATGTTTAATGGCTGGGGATTTCACATTCTCCCTTACATCGAGCAAGCTGCGCTTTATGATGACCTGAATTCCAAAGGGGCTTCTGACTGTACTCGCTGGAACAGCACTCCCGCATTGGTGGCAGCAGGACAGGGGGCAAATACCATTATTAACACTTACAATTGTCCTTCAGATCCGGGGGGTGGGCTTAACACGAAAATTAGCAGTCGTGGAAAATCCAACTATAAAGCCGTGACTCGGGACGCATCCAACAATGCCTTTGCATTTGGAACAAGTAGTATTAGAACCAGAATTCGGGACATCACAGATGGTACCAGCAATACTTTTCTGATAGGTGAAGCTGGGACAACAGGAACCTATAGAGGAGGGCTATGGATGGGTATTGTCAGCGATGTTCATGATAATTCTGCAAATATTACTGACACAGCAGGCTGGCGCATCAACGGAACTGAACCGGAAGCTTTCAACAGTAAGCATACCGGGGGTTGCCAGTTTCTTCTCGCTGATGGGGCAGTCAGGTTCGTTTCGGAAAATATCGACGGCCCCCTTTATGTCGCACTGGGAACTAAAGATGGTGAAGAAGTTATTGGTGAATATTAAGCCGCATTTCTGCCTGCTTGGACAACAATGCAAACTCCTCAATAATATAAAAATTCTTGAGGAGTTTGCATGTTTAGGCAGAGGTGAGTTCCTTTCAGAAATATGACCTTAAAACTGGCATCATAACGGGGGGCTTGTCACTTCTTTCTCCGAATCTCGCGATTTCCAACAATTGGCATTGTCTGATCACGTGGCGTCAGCAGGTAGGCCCGACGGGTGGCTGGGGTCGAAGCACAGCCACGTAGGGCAGGCTCCTGCCTGCCTTCCTACTTTTCCAGAAAGACAGAAAATCAGTAAAAGCTCGTTTTTGAGTTGAGAAAGCAGCTTTTCCGCGGGTGGCACAGGTTGATGCGAAGCAGCTAACTGTGTGGCAATGCCACAAGAGGCAGGCGTTTGAGGATTGACTATCACGGCAGGTAACTTGCGGCTTTGCCGCCCCGACAGAATCTTTCGGGGCTATCCTGCGGGGATCAACGATATTGGTGACAAGTCCCTGAGTAGTGTGAAAAGCGTAGTCCAGAGCATGCTAACCACGCCATCATTCTGGGCGTGCCACATCAAATGAGAAACTACCGGTTCAGCATCACTTTTTCGACTTCGGCCAGCTGATCCTGCGTGTTGACGCCCATTGCTTCCTGGATGTCGAGGGTGTTGGCGGCTAGAACGGTTTTGCCTTCATTGAGCAGAATTTCGGCACAGTCGGTCAGGTAATATTCGGCCTGCTGGTTTTCCGGGCGGAGTTTTTTCAGAGCCGCGAAGAGGGACTGGGTTTGAAATGCGAAGCAGCCGGTGTTGATTTCCTGAATCTGCAATTCGACTTCGCTGGCATCTTTGTGCTCGACGATTTTCAGAAATTTACCAGCTTCATCGCGGACAATCCGACCAAGGCCATGATTGTTCTCGGTGATCGCCGTTCCCACGATGCAAGCCGCTCCGTTTTCCTGCTGAACATCGAGCAGTTTTTGTAATGACGAGCCTTTGAGTAACGGCGTATCACCAGCCAGAACCAGAACGGAACCTGTGTGATCTTTGAGAGCTTCTTCGGCCATCATGACCGCGTGACCGGTTCCTTTTTGTTCGGCTTGCAATGCAAACACGACATCTGAGTGATGATCGAGAGCCGCTTTGACTTCGTCGGCTTTGTGACCCACGATGACCACGATTTTCTGAACGCCGGTTTCACGAACCGCGTTAATCACATGATCGATCATCGACTGGCCGCAAACCTGATGCAGAACTTTCGGTGTCTCCGATTTCATCCGGGTACTTTTCCCGGCAGCCAGAATAATCGCAACAGGTGAGTCAGACATGATTGGTCCAGAGACTTGAGTTTAGGGGCAGGGGGGAATAAAAAAAGTCAGGCATGTAGCCTGACTTACGAATTCGTATGTTATGTAAATCGGCGATGAAAAATCCATGAGGTCCAATGCCCTCAAGGCACTAGACCCTGGACTCTCGACTAGTAAGACATTCCATAGCGAATCATGAAGGTTTCGCCGGGATCGAGTGGGACGACAGAGCTCAGGCCGTGGACGCTGTATTCGCGATCAAACGCATAGCCGAAATCGAGATACGATTCCCAGGCACAGCTTTCCCAGCGGAAACCGGCAAACGCGCGCCATTCTTCGGTTTGGAGTTGGGCATTGCCACTGATTTCTCCGGCTTGCCACGATTGAACATCGTACTCAGCTCCCATGTACATCCAGGTTGCCAGGCCAAACGGTGTTCCCACGAAAACCTCTGCTCGCGATTTCGGGAAGGTCGCACGGATTTCCCAGAACTCGTTGGGATTCCAGACCACACCGGCATTCGGCAGGATAATGTCCTCGGCTCGATCCCAATACAACACACCAGCGACAAACATTAAATTCGGGCTTGTGCGGATGTACGAAGTCACATCGGCATCGAAGTTCCAGGCTTTGGAATTGAGTTGACGTTCAAAATCGGAATTGATCGAAGGAGTGAATCCCAATCGCCAGCTGGCCAGTCCGTACTGAGGCGATGTTGTTTCCAGTCGATAACCCAGACGATAGTAATTGTCGGCTATTGCAACGGGGACTCCAGCTGGAGGGGCGACAACGGGGTCGGCCAATTGAGAGGCTTCAATATTTTTGAAGTTCATTTCTGTGTAGTTAATTTCAGGAGACTGTTTCCAGGTCCAGCCATTCGGAGCCATCGTGATATTGTCGAACCGAAAGTTGTATTCGTATTGAGTCAAACTTCCCTGCTGGCCGGCCACCGGGCCTTGCTGCAGATCAGCTTCGCCCAACCAGGCAAAATCGAAGTGTGTCGACCAGCCGAGTCGAACCGGTTGAGGTCCAACGACTCCATAGCCGAACTGACCAGCCATCGGATCGCCCGTCGCACCGGCATACGGCGAAGCCATGAACGGATCGTATCCCTGGGGAACAGGTTGTCCGCCATAGATTTGACCTGAGTTTGGATAGGAACCCATGTTCGGATCGAACTGCGGCGCGATCTGCGTTTGTGTGCCCGGGCCGAGATCGTAGGTTTGCGGAGATTGTCCGCGAATTACGAGATCGAATTCCGGATGCAGTCCGAAGTTAGGCGACTCCTGAGTCGGTGCCTCAACAATTGGCGCAGACAAAGCGACTTCCACTGCGAAGGGAAGTGCCAGGATAAGTGATGGTAGAGCGAAGAATGCAGGATTCACGGTCTGTCCCTGATTGATTTCAAAAGAGGTGGCAGAGTTCCAGTTGAATGACGACAAAAGACAGGCCCGGTCGCCCCACCCTGAAACAGTGATGGAGCGGAAATTTCGTGAAATATCGAAAACAGGTCAAGATTGATTCAAGCTATTCATGTCGATAACCGCAGTTCCTGCAAAACTCAATGAGCGATTTGCCCTGTTTCTAAGGCGTTTTAGCGTTTTTTCAGTCAACTTTAATGAAATTTCTGCTTTCTGATGGTCATAATCAATTTGCCCGAGAATTGTAAAAAGCACAAGTCTCATATTGAACGCTGCCGATGTAAGTGTTAGCCTATAAACACCTTCCGCGCTTCCCACCAGATAAACAGGGCCACCTACCATGCTGAATATTGCCGGCCGTAGTCATAAACTTTGCGATGGAATTTCTCGTCGAGACGCTCTCAAAATAGGGGGCCTCGGGTTGGGCGGGCTCAGTTTGCCGCAACTGTTACAGGCAGAATCGCGTGCGGGGCTTGGGAAGTCTCAAAAATCGATCATCATGATTTACATGTGCGGAGCTCCCTCTCATCAGGACATGTACGATCTGAAAATGGATGCCCCTTCGGAAATTCGCGGCGAATATCGGCCTATCGAAACCAGCGTCCCCGGCTTGCAGATTTGCGAGCATTTGCCAAATCTGGCTCAGGCGATGGATAAGTGCGTGCCACTTCGTTCGGTTTATGGTTCTCCTAACGGAGCCCACGATTCGTTCATTTGTTATACGGGACACACCACGCAAAATCAGCCTCCCGGCGGCTGGCCTTCCCTCGGTTCCACCATTTCCCGCGTCCAGGGTCCAACGAACCCGGCGATTCCTGCATTTGTCGGACTCTCTCCCGATACAAGACATCCTCCCTATGGATCGCCCGGACATCCCGGATTTCTCGGCGTCGGCCATGCCGCTTTCCGACCTTCTGGCCCGACTCGTAAAGATATGGTCCTCGGTCAGGTCGATAGCAATCGCCTTTCGAGCCGCAAGGAGTTGCTGAGTTCGCTCGATTTAATCCGCCGCAATATGGATGCCTCGGGCACAATGGCCGGTCTCGATCTGCTAACTCAGCAGGCCTTCGATATCCTCACTTCCAGTAAACTGGTCGATGCACTCGATATTTCCAAGGAACCTCAGGAAGTCCGCGATCGCTACGGCAATCAGGGCAGTGAGAAAAACTATGGCGATGGTGCCCCGACGAATCCCGAGCATTTTTTGATGGCTCGTCGACTTGTTGAAGCCGGTGCTCGCGTAGTGACCCTGAATTTCGGCCGCTGGGATTTTCACAGTAACCATTTCAATGGTATGAAGAAAACACATCTACCTCAGTTCGATCAGGCGTTGGCCGCTCTGATTAACGATCTTCACGAACGGGGCTTGGCTGATGATGTCGCCGTGGTGGCCTGGGGTGAATTCGGTCGCACCCCCCGCATCAATAAAGATGCCGGCCGCGATCACTGGCCCCAAGTCGGCGGAGCCTTGCTGGCTGGCGGCGGCTTCCGCACCGGACAGGTTATCGGCGCGACTGATCGCCTCGGAGCAGAAATCACTGAACGCCCCATCCACTTCGGCGAAGTCTTCGCCTCCCTCTATAAATTCATGGGCCTAGATCCCCACGCCATCACATTGGATGATTTCTCAGGCCGCCCACAATATCTGGTCGATCAACAACATCATGCGCTGCCGGAGTTGATGTGAGAATGAAAGATGGAAGTACCAGCCAGTGCTGAAATTTGTGACTCAGAGTTTGACGGCGACATCAGAATCAAGGGATATCATAAAAAGCAACGTATATTTAATCTAGCTGATTTTTACGTTCGCCGCAATTATCGAAATCGACTCTCACTGTTACTTGACAGATTTCAAAATCTCCTAAATTCACATGAGTCCTTAATCGTCTTTAAGGCGATCTGGTCGAATAGAACTCTACTGCCTTGGTTGCTGGAACGGGGAGTGCATCCCGATTGTCGAATGGGGAAAAACTGTAACACTCCATTGATGCAAGCAGCGTCTGATGGGGATATCGAAACGGTATCCATACTTATTGCCTATGGCGCAGATTGTAATGCCCGAAATCAGGTTAATGAACTTCCTCTTGGCTTTGCATGCACTTGGAAGCAATGGGCAGCAGCCGAACTACTGATTGACTCCGTTGCAGATGTCAACGGAATTGAAGACGATTGGGGAACACATCTGGATGTCATGCTGCGTTGTGAATGTTCAATCGGAATTAATCTCCTTCGTTCCAAAGGAGGACTTATGCAAAGTGAACTTTTCTGATCAACAACTGTTGATTGCCTTCGAGCTAAGTTTTGTAGGGTGCGTCCTGACGCACCTTGCTATGATTTCAGAGTCCAATCAACGATCAGTTTCAGGCGATCTCAATATGCTCCAGTTCAACGGTGGAACCAACTAAACTGGTGTTAAGACGGCGTTCTAACTTCGAGTGAATGGTGCGTCTAGACGCACCCTACTGCACTACTGCACTGATTAGGCATAATGAAATTACAAAGTATTCACCTTCACGATAAGTCTGGAACGTTCGTTTGACTAAGTAAATAGAGTTCCTCTTAATATCAAAACATCCCATTTTCATTTGCTGAATCTTCTGGCACAGTTTGAAGAACGTCCCAGTGTTCGACAATCTTGCTGTTATCGTCCAGGCGGAAAATATCGATGCCTGCCCAGTCAGAGCCTCCCGGCCAGATTTGGTGGCAATGCAGTACAACATAATTCCCTTCAGCGATGACCCGAACGAACTGGACTTGCTTGCCGGGGTATTCTTCTGCCATTCGCACGAAGTATTCAATGAAAGCTGCCTTGCCATCAGCCACTCCAGGATTGTGCTGGGTGTAACTCTCACCCACATACTTCTCTACAGCCTCAGCAGGGCGGCACTGGTTGAACATCAAGTCGTAAAATGCTTTCACATTTTGTTTATTATCGTCAAGTCGATCATTCATCTCTTTGATCTCCAAAATAGCTATGCAGGATGGGTTAGCAAAGCGTAACTCAACGATTGTGAATTGATCATAATGTGTGTTGGGTTAAGTCTGCGGCTAACCCAACACACATGGCTATTTTCTGAGTCTGTTTATTCAGCTGTATAAATTTTACCCTTAATTGAATCCCTTACTAACGTCCCCCGTTTAACGGGCTGGAAAGGCGATTTCTCACAAAGGGAATTGTTGATTCTGACGTCGTGAACATGAAAGCTTACGGTAAAAACAATGTTCTGGGGGTTTTCGAACGCAGTTTCATCTTCCTGCAGTTCCTTAAGATTCATGAAGACCGATCCCGTTGGAAAATAAACTTGCTCTTTATCGGGGATTGATGTGTATTCCACAGTCGATTTCGATTCGAACAACTCACCTCGTCTTTGTACAACAGAAGTCGGCAAATAATTAAACTTCGGATCGCACTTCAGCATCCAGCGTTCGGCCAGATGAGGAAATCTAGGTTTGTTCTCCTTAAGGCCAAGCAGGACATACCGGCTTCCAGTGTTAGGGTCGATCTCTTCACTTGAAAATTCGAGGATCCAATTGGTCAATGCGTCAGTCATTCGACCGATACCGCTTTGAGCCCCATAATCACGCGGGTCAACAAGTGGCATACCGCCGATCGATCCGTCGTCCATACTTGTGCGGACTATTACCGGTCCGGATTCAGTGTCACTCAACATTGACTTGGGCATGAAGATTTGAAACTCTTCTCCATTTGTGGCAATCACATTTTCGTGGTAATTCCCTAAATACGATTCTGCTCGTAGATTATTACCACATAAGACAACTTTGCGGATGGGATCCGATGTCTGAGTCAGTCGGAATTTTTCATATTCGGGATCGACTCTCGCTTCAACCAACTTAAAATCTCCGATATCGATGGAGTCCTCTGCTGTTGACTCGTCTAAATTCAGTGTAATTTTCCATTTGACGGTGCATTCCAAGCCCCCTAACGACGCATGGTTGGATTCAATCGCATTGGATACTAATGTTCGAAGTTCGTTATTGGGCGTACCGGCTGGCAAACTTGAACTTTGCGAATCTTGAGAGAACACATGTTGAGAGAAGTGGCACGACATGCAAATGAGCATGCACGTTATTGATCCAAGCCGACACAAATGATAAAGATTCATCGCCTACATTCCTTTGTAAGATGAAGCATTCGTTAACCCAACGAGAGTGAATTAATCGTAGCTTTTGTTGGGTTACGCCTGCGGCTAACCCAGCCTACCTGATTATTATCCACCGTTCAAATTTTCCGTCAAATACTCCACCAAATCCGTTGTCATTTTGCTGCGGGGGACGACGAGGTGGCAGCCGGCTTGGCGGGCTTGTTTGAGGCGGGTGACTTCGACGTGGGAGCCGAAAGCGATGACTTGCAGGTCGGGATATTGTGCAGTCAACTCGGCGACTTCGCCGAGCATGGATTCGGCTGAGTCGAGATCGATAATCCACAAGCCGATTTGTCGATGTTCTAATTTCTTGTGAATCGCCGTGATATCGGTCGCGACATGCACCGACTTGCTTAATGCGGCGGCGGTATCGACAATGCGTGTCGTGAAAAAAAAATCACTGCTGGAGAGCAGGCCTTCGGGGCTGGTTGGCTGATCGTCTGTCATGATTGATTCTTCTGATTCGATTCCCGTGATTTGTCCTGCGGACTACGATTTCGATCGTCCCAGGGAATATCAATCGAGCGGACAAACACAAACCAGGAAAGAGCCCCGATTGTAATCGTAAACAAAATAACAAAAATCGGCAGCCAGAGAGCAGCAAGCGTTTCCATATCGCAGAGCCTGATTCGGTATTAAAAATGGTGTTGGTGTATAAATATCATATCAGCAATCCTGCTTCGAGTGCTATAAGATTCTGCTGCTGGCGAATTTGACGCACTCGTAATTTTGAACCGCGGATGGACGCAGATAAACGCGGATCAAATTCATCTGCGTATATCCGCGTTCATCTGCGGTTCCATTCTCAAGTTGAAACAAAGAGATAACACCTAAAGAATTGAAAATGTACTCAACGACTGAACTGGATACCGAACAGACGATAGCCGCGATTGCTTCGCCGCCCGGGGCAGGGGGGCGAGGGATTATTCGGATCAGTGGTGTCGACACGCTTGAAGTTCTGGCGAAGTTTCTGAGTGAGGCTCAGCCTGAACTGGAGATTCACCGTCGGATTGCTCAGCGTTATTGCTGTTCGATTCCTTTTGGTGCGTCCAAAGCTCCGTTGCCTATTTCATTGCTCGTCTGGCCGGGGACGAAAAGTTATACAGGACAGCCGACGGCTGAGATTCATACGATTGGATCGCCGCCCATTCTGGAAAGCCTGCTGACTAAACTCTATCAATGGGATATCCGTCCTGCGCGTCCCGGCGAATTTACGATGCGATCGGTGCTGGCAGGGAAAATGTCTTTACTGCAGGCGGAGGCGGTGTTGGGGGTGATCGATGCGGAGTCGGAACGGGAGTTGGATCAGGCGTTAACTCAGCTGGCGGGAGGCATCTCGAGCACAATGCGAACGATGCGGGATACTCTACTTTCGGATCTGGCCGATCTCGAAGCCGGGCTCGACTTTGTCGATGAAGATATCGACTTCGTCAATCGGCATGATTTTCTGCAACGCCTGATCGGAATCGAAGCGGAACTGGCTGCGATGTGCGAATCGGCAGAGCGACGCATGTTGAATCGGGTTCATTTCCGTGTTGTGCTGGCTGGTTTGCCGAATGCGGGGAAGAGCACTCTGTTTAACTGTCTGGCAGGTCAACAAGCCCTCATTTCCGATATCGCGGGCACTACCACAGACTATCTCTCGGCTACCGTCACGCATTCTGGAATGCAACTGGAAATTCTCGATACGGCTGGTTGGGAACTGGATCAATCGGGCATCTCTCATTCAGCGCAAATCCATCGGCAGCAACAGGTTGCCCAAGCTGACCTTATTCTCTGGTGCAGTTCTGCGAATTTGAGTACTGAGGAACAGGTCGATGATGAAAATCGTTTCTCAGAGTTGATGACTGTAGAAATCCCCGTGGTCAGAATCAGGACCAAGGAGGATTTACAGGGAGAATCGCCGTCTGGACAATGTGAAATTGCGGTCAGTGTCGAAAAGAATACGGGAATCGAGGAAGTTTGGCAGCTGATTGCTGACCGATATGAATCGCGAAAAAGCCAGAGGAGTGAATTGCTGTCTTCGAGTGCTGCTCGATGCCGGGATGCTCTGGAACGGGCTCGATTGAATGTTCACTCTGCTCGATTACTGGCAGAAACGACTGCAGGGGATGAATTGATCGCCGAGGAGATTCGTGGAGCTTTGCGTGAGTTGGGAATGATTCTCGGACAGGTGCATACGGACGACTTGCTTGATATTGTGTTCAGTCGATTCTGCATCGGGAAGTGAAATCGCTGTTTGTTTATGCGTCACTTTGTCGCAAAGGCTCTATAGACAAGTCCTTGCGGCTTGATATTGACCGTCAGATCGGGAGAATAAGCTGTACTTGGAATTACTCCTGTGGAAATTACTCATTACCTGTCTGAACTGTGATTTCCAGCCAATTCCATATCCTGCCCCGTAAAATAATGCTCCGAGAAATCGATGTTGAATAGATTTGTCGCTCAAAATTTCATTCCCGAACCAACAACTGCCTCACTCTGGCTGTTACTGGTGTGTGTCGTCGCTGGACTGAGTGGATGTGATCAAGTGGAGAGCGATTTTGTTTTCAATGAGAAAACACAGGAACTTCTCCCCGAAGCGGAAGTGAAAGTCAAAAACACGCTGGTTTCCAGTTTTGGCTCGCCCGCTCAGCCGACCATCCCCGCATTTTTCCCAGTCGATCGTGGTCAAATTACACTGGAAATCGCCGATTTTGATCCAGAAAAGCCAACGGAGTTACTGATCGAGCCTGTCGAAACAGATGTCGATCTGGTGGGTAAACGACTGCAGTTTCTCTTTGATCCTGAAGATCAATTTGATGTCACGATGGAAGCGATCGAAGAAGAACTTCCCGATCCGATTGCGGAATTGGATGGGATTACGATTGCTGCTTATGATGCTGAGTCTGGCAAGCTGACGCTTTCAAAGGCTTTGCCGGATCTGGAGTTGGTTGAGCCGGGGCTGGAATTGGCGGCGAATCCGAATTACAAGCTTCATCAGGGGCAGTTTCTTTACGAGCAACACTGTCAGCATTGTCATGGAGTTTCGGGTTCGGGCGATGGGCCAACTGCTCGATATATGGAGCCGAAGCCGCGAGATTATCGAAAAGGCATCTTCAAATTCACTTCGACAGGTTCACGGGATCATGTCTCAACGGCTGATTTGAAGCATATTTTAATCGAAGGAATCCCCGGTACCTACATGCCCTCCTTCAAACTGCTCTCAGAGGAAAGCCTGGATTTAATCGTTAATTACGTGAAATTTCTGGCGATGCGCGGGGAAACCGAGGGCATGCTCAATGTTGAAGTTGGACTCGATTTCAACAAAAAAGTTCTGGCAGATGAACTCGAAGGCGAGACGGATCCTAAAGAGATCGAAGAGATTACGTCCGACTTCAAAGAGGAAATGAACGAGTTTCTGGCAGTCGACTATCCTGAAATCGCATTCTTTGGACAGTTGGATCTGGCGGATGCCTGGATGGAAGCCGACGATGAAGATGCAATTGTGCACGCTTCCGTTCCTCAGACCGATCCTTACGGCCCTTCTGCAGCGGATCCTTCTCTGACTTCTATCGAAAATGGACGCCTATTATATTTGGGAAAAGATGCTCAATGTGCATCCTGCCATGGAGATGGTGGCAAGGGGGATGGATTTCAAACTCGTCAATTGCAAAAGCGTCCTGATGGAGGGGAATTCAGTTTGCCTGGCCTGCATGATGACTGGCTCAACCCATTAAAGCCTCGGGATTTGACGAGCGACATTTATCGCGGCGGACGACGCCCGATTGATATTTTTCGGCGGTTATACGTTGGCATCAAAGGGACACCGATGCCGGCCTTCGGCGGAAAATCACTGACGGACCAGCAACTTTGGGATATTGTCAACTATGTGATGTATCTTCCACATGAAGACACGATGCCTTTGCCAAAGTTGCCAAAATCGGAAGCCAGCGAGAGTCCTGCTGTTAGTTTAATCGAATAATTATAAATAACCCCTATGCCTGATGGGAGTATTTTGTGAAGCGTTTGTGGTGGATATTTTTTCTGATGATCTGGCCGGTGTTGGCGCTGGTTGTCTGCGCGATGACGCCGGGACTGAAATGGGGATTTCCGGGAGACGGACTTTCCGATTCAACCATCGGCGTCGAGATCGATCACCTGTTTTATGTGATTCTGATCATTTGCACGGTCGTCTTCATCGGGACGCAAGTCGCGATTGGTTACGTACTCTGGACTGCTTCCTCAAGACCGGCAGACCGCCGTGCTTGGTATAGCCATGGGAATCATAAACTGGAAATGATCTGGACGGTTATTCCCGGAATTATCCTGCTGTTTCTTGCATTGTATCAGACACGAACCTGGGCAGGATTTCGCATGAATTCTGCTTATCCCGAAGCCGCGAAAACAAATATTATTGCCGAAGTGAATGCCCGTCAGTTTGAATGGCGAATGCGTTACCCGGCTCCCGGAAAAACACTGGAACGGAAGCCGCAAATCGATGATATGTATCAAGTGAACGAATTGCATGTCCCGGCTGGTACTCCCGTCACAATTCAATTACGAACTCAGGATGTGCAGCATTCCTTCTTCCTGCCGACGATGCGAATCAAGCAGGACGCCGTTCCCGGAATGATTATTCCGGTTTGGTTTGAGGCGAAAGAACCCGGGGAATATCCTCTGGTCTGTGCCGAATTGTGCGGATGGGGCCATTATAAAATGGGAGCGAAAGTCATCGCCCATCCTCCTGCTGAGTACGAAGCTTATATGAAGTCGCTTCATGAAGAACAGTTTGAAGATGGCTATGTTGAATAGCAATAAAAGTAATTTTAAAAGACAGGTGTAGTTCAGGCACTGCCTGACGAAAAGGACGTCAATTTTATATTCTCTCAGGCATGCCTGACCTTAAAATAATTCGCCTGCATCATGCAGGGATCGACAACAAGAACGGAAAGTGAATCTGTGACCAGCGAAGTCCAGACCTCTGGAGAACACGGCGATTCTGGTGATTCTCATGGCCACCACCATGTTGATAATCGCTGGTGGATCAGCAAGTACGTCTTTTCGACCGACCATAAAGTGATCGGTATTCAGTTCCTGTTCTCGACATTGCTCCTGATGCTTGTCGGAGGAGCATTCGCACTGGCGATTCGCTGGCAACTGGCATTTCCGAATACACAAATGCCTTTCGTGAACACGACATTTTTTGCCGAAACGGGCGGTCAGATCACACCCGAGTTTTACACCATGCTCTTTACGATGCACGGAACTGTGATGATTTTCCTGGTCATTATCCCGATTCTGGCTGGGGCTTTTGGAAACTTTCTGATTCCACTGATGATCGGTGCGCCCGATATGGCGTTTCCGAAACTGAATATGATGAGCTACTGGTTCATGTGGCCAGCGACTTTCTGTTTCGGTTTGAGCCTGTTTTATGAGGGTGGGCCTGCTGCGGGTTGGACTTCATATCCAATTCTCGCAGCGATTTATGATGCGGCTCCCGGTTCGGGATTCGCCCAGACCTTATGGCTCCTGGGCATCACGTTTGTCGGGGTCTCCTCGATGATGGGGTCGATCAATTACATGACGACGATCATCAACATGCGGGCTCCGGGGATGACGTTTTTCCGCATGCCACTCACAATCTGGGCAATGTTCATTACCGCGATTTTACAGGCATTCGCCTTGCCTGTTCTGACTGCAGCTGGTTTGATGCTGATCGCTGATCGTGAATTCGGTACATGCTTTTTCGTTCCTGCTGGAATCGTCATCAACAATGCCGAGGCGACTGTCGGTGGTGGGCAGCCACTTTTGTGGCAGCATCTGTTCTGGTTTTATTCGCATCCAGCTGTGTACATCATGTTGCTCCCGGCCATGGGGATGATTTCAGATATGCTTTCCTGCATGTGCAGAAAGCCGGTTTTTGGATATCGCCCGATGATTTATTCGATGTCTGCAATTGCGGGTCTTGGGTTTATCGTCTGGGGGCATCACATGTTCATTTCTGGAATGAACCCGGCCTTGGGAATGACCTTCATGGTGGCGACCATCATGATCGCGCTGCCCTCGGCGATTAAGGTGTTCAACTGGATCGGGACGATCTGGGGTGGGCATATTGAATTCAATACTGTGACTCTCAATGCGGTCGCTTTTGTGTCGATGTTCATCGTCGGTGGGTTGAGCGGGATCTTTATGGCTGCGGTGCCGGTCGATATTTATATCCACGATACTTACTTTATTGTCGCACATTTCCATTACATTCTGTTTGGAGCAACATTATTTGGTATCTTTGCTGCGATCCAGTTCTGGTATCCGAAGATGTTTGGTCGGATGATGAGCGAGCGACTGGGCAAGTTGCATTTTGTTTTGACATTCATCGGCATGAACGGCACCTTCTTCCCGATGCACATGCTGGGAATTGCAGGGATGCCACGGCGATACGCGAATCCATATCTGCATGAATATTTAGAGCATTTGCTGCCGTTGAATCAGTTTATGACTTACTCGGCAATTCTGATGGGGGCTGCTCAGTTTCTGTTGTTGATCAATGTGTTTGGCAGTCTGATCTGGGGTAAGAAGGCTCCGAAGAATCCCTGGAATGCCAACGGACTGGAATGGCAGGCACCTTCGCCACCGCCCCACGGTAATTTTGAATCTCAGCCACTCGTTTATCGAGGGCCTTATGAATACAGTAGTCCAGACCATCTCGATAAAGATTACTGGCCTCAAACCGAGCGGGAAGTTTACGACCCGACACTCACTTCGACAGTGTGATTGCTACCCTTATGTAGGTTGCGTTAGCGAAACGTAACCCAACAAAGAGAATAAACTCCAAATAACGCTCTCTATGAATAACTCACCCGACATCCCGACGCCTTGGATTCATCGCGTAGCCGTGCTGACAACAGCGCTGGCGTTGCTACCGATTTTTCTGGGGGCGATGACGACCACTGCGAATGCCGGGATGGCATTTCCGAACTGGCCGAATTCCGATGAATACACCATGTTCAGTTATCCCTGGCTCGGTTTGATTCAAGATATGGGAACGAACAAAGAGAACTACGATAAGTTTCTCGAACATGGACATCGCCTGGCGGGAGTTGTGATTGGTATCGCTGCCATCGTTCTGGCAGGACTTTGCTGGACTAAACGAACGACAAGCACTTTAACCTGGCTGGGGACGGGAGTTTTGCTGGCGGTGATTGGTCAGGGAATGATCGGTGGATTTCGAGTGTTGGAGCGGATGCCGGAACTTGCCATGCTGCATGGTTTGTTTGCTTCCATCGTGTTTGCCTTGATGGCCATCACGGCTACGGTCGCCTCTTCACGCTGGTCCAATCAGGAAGCGATGCTCTCTGCGAATTCAGTCAAAGGAGCAAAAATTGCTTCGACATTTTTACTTTTTTATCTGCTGATTCAATATGCATTGGGCGGCATCATTCGGCATCCTATGACGGGTATGCGGGCTCCCATCCATGAACATCTTGGATTGGGGATACTCTCAATCGTAGTCGTTGGTATCGTGTCGTTTTTTGAGTTTCGCTCGAACAGTAGTTGGTTGAAGCGGGGCATGGGAATGGTGCTCGGATTGATTGTTCTGCAGGTCCTGATTGGACTGGTCACTTATGCCATGAAATTTGGTGTGCCTTCGATGGGCATTGTGGCAGTTGCGGAATCGGCAGGACAGGTGATTTCTCGAACGGCTCACATGATTACAGGCGTGCTGGTGATTGGTGCGACAGCGGTGCTGACGATTCGAACTTACCGGGTTGGTTATGTGAAAAAATATTCTGAGCTGGCTGTTTTAAGTCAGTCAGCAGCTAAGTGATGTGAAATAAAATTTAAGTGGGTGGCTGGGGTCGAAGCGAAGCGTAGCCCCCAGATGTTAAATAAAACTGAGTGTTTCCAATGAAGCCACTCGAATCGTTTTCTGTTTATAAAATTGGCCTGAAAATAGGCTGTACTTAAGCTCTTTGAGCGATAGAGGAGTTATTGTGAGTCAATATCCGACTCAGCCGGGAAGTTCGCCGGCTAAAGCGATTGCGATTCCAGCTGAAAATGTCTGGAGAGCAAAGCTGACTGATTATATTGAACTGGCTAAGCTGCGGATTTCCGTCATGGTTCTGGCGACGGTTGTCGTCGGCTACCTTCTCGGATCGCGCGGCGAGTTTAATATCATCGTCCTTCTGCATGCCCTCTGGGGAGTGGGACTTGTGGCTGCGGCTTCAAGTATGTTGAATCAGGTATTGGAACGTAGAACAGATGCGTTAATGCCGCGAACGCAGAATCGACCGTTACCGACAGGACGAGTGACCTCACTTGAAACAATTCTGTTTGCCTCGGTCTGTGGGATTTATGGCACGCTGCATTTAATGCTGTTCGTGAATCCGCTGACGGCTTTTCTGACATTGTCGACACTCATCATGTATGTGGCGATCTACACGCCTTTGAAACGCTGCACTTCATTTTGCACAACAATTGGCGCGATTCCGGGAGCCTTACCGCCGGTTCTGGGATTTGCTGCGGCTGGGCATGGATTGACATTAGATGCATTCTGGTTGTTTGCCGTAATGTTCCTTTGGCAGTTCCCCCACTTTCTGGCAATTGCCTGGATGTATCGTGAACAATATGCCAAAGCGGGTCTGCACATGCTGCCGGGACAAATGCCGCGGAAATACGTGACGGGCAGTATGGCTGTGCTGTATGCGATTGCATTGCTGCCAGTCAGTTTAATGCCGGTTTACTTCGGCGTTGCCGGTCCTGTTTATGGGGTTATTGCAGCGGCATTTGGAGTCGCTTATCTGGTGTATTCGATTCGATTTCTGAGGGACGAAACTCGACAGACGGCTCGTAAACTGCTGTTCTGTTCGCTGTTTTACCTGCCGGTTATCCTGACGTCCTTAACAATCAGTTATTTGAATACTTAAGTCACTGTATCTATATTCATAGACGAAGTTATTCAGATATTGCCTAACCCGCAGAACTCTGATCTGCAATATCTATCTGTGTTCATCCGTGGTTCAAATTTCATCCGACCTCGAATTTGGTGCGTCAGGACGCACCCTACGGTTTGACAACAACGAAATCAGCATCGTGAGAATAATTGTATGAATCAAGCTGTTGCCGAGCCGCCGACTCCTCCGAAGATGGGATTGCCGCTGCCGAATTCGAAACTGGCGATGTGGCTGTTTCTCGGTACGGAGATTATGTTCTTCACGGGGTTGATTGGATCATACATCGTACTTCGCTTTGGTTCCCCTGGCTGGCCGACGGATCCGGAAGTGACTCATATCAATGTGATCGCTGGTGGCGTGAATACGTTTGTGCTCATCTGTTCGAGTTTTCTGGTTGTGTTGGCTCACGCTTCAATTCAGGCCGGCAAGATTGGGCGAACGCAGCTTTGTCTGGCAGGGGCATTAATTCTGGGAGGTGTTTTTCTCGGGATTAAGTCGGTCGAGTATCGTGGGAAATTCGTACATGACATCATTCCGGGTCATGTCGCAGAAGATGATGAACAGGCGATGGATAAAGCCGTTCACGAACTCCAGCAGGCTTTCGATGAGTGGACTCACAAGTTGATGCCGGGCGAGGAATCGGCACTGAAGAAAATACCTTTCGTTCAACAGAAGTTGACAGAAGCGGGAGAGAATCCACCGGCTGAGTTGTTGGCCTGGAAGGAATTTAACGATGCCCTGTCGACGATTCGGGATGGAGTTTCTGCAGGGACAGTTGTTTTGGGAACTCATGCAGAGCATTCAGAGTCTGCAGAATACAAGGTTCCATTAACGCTTCCCGTCGCCCTGAGTGAAGGGGGCGTGAATGGAGCCTTGGAATGGTTAAGGCACGATGAACGGTTCAATGAACAGATGGCTCAGGTTCACGATCCTCACCCGATTAAATACGGCAATCTGTTTGCGTCGACTTATTTCTTCATTACAGGAACTCATGCCCTGCACGTGATTATCGGTATGTTTCTGTTTTTAACGGTCTTGATTTGGGGACCAGCCTTGAAAACCTCAGCGGCTACATACGTTGAGAATATTGGACTATACTGGCACTTTGTGGATTTGGTTTGGATCTTTTTGTTCCCATTGATTTACATCATCTGAAATAGTGTTGGTCAGGAACTGCCTGACGAAATTGATATTGTTCATAAAAAATCTCAGGCCATTCCTGACCTGCAAATATTGTTACACGAAAGCAATCAGATGTCGGCGACTCTATTGGATGGCAAAGGGTTAGCAGCCCGGCTTCGTGAAGAACTGCGTGGCGAAGTCGAAACTTTTACCAGTCAAACGGGAGTGACGCCGCATCTGGTGGTTGTGCTGGTCGGTGAAGATCCTGCCAGTCAGGTGTATGTTCGTAATAAAGAAAAAGCCTGTGTCGCTGCGGGGGTGAAAAGCACACTGTATCGGCTCTCATCCGAGACTTCGCAGAATGAATTGCTGGATTTGATCGCAAAGCTCAATACCGATCAGGATGTGCATGGCATCCTTGTGCAGTTGCCATTGCCGAAACAAATTGAAGAGCAGGCGGTGCTCGATTCCGTTTCTCCTCTGAAGGATGTCGACGCCTTTCATCCTGAAAATGTTGGCTTACTGGTGCAGGGACGTCCCCGTTTTCTTCCCTGCACACCAGCTGGTTGTATGCAGTTGATCGCCGAAGTTTGTCCAAACACTTCAGGAATGCATGCGGTTGTATTGGGACGCAGTGAGATTGTTGGCAAGCCGATGGGACTGCTGTTGATTCAGCGGGGAGCTGATGCAACGGTCACGACGTGTCATAGTCGGACACGGAATCTGCAGGAGATCACCCGTCAGGCGGACATTTTGATTGCCGCGATTGGTAAAGCCAATTTTGTGACTGCTGAGATGGTAAAGCCGGGGGCGATTGTAATTGATGTTGGGATCAATCGTGTTGATGGCAAGCTAGTCGGTGATGTCGACTTCACTCCCGTCTCCCAAATTGCTTCTGCGATCACTCCAGTTCCCGGTGGTGTGGGGCCAATGACAATTGCGAACCTGCTTAAGAATGCATTGACGGCCGCTCGATTGCAGACGTTTTCAAAATAATAGTGAGTTGGTCAGGCGGTTATGCTTGCCGAAATCTAGAGCATATTCAAAAATTACCTGCAGCGTTCGGCAGGAGCAAGCTCAGTGTTTTACGGTCATTTGGAGTCCAAGCGACTGCATAACCACCCATTTGAAAATGGTCTTGGACGCCTGTGTCTACTGCAGTTGAACGCGTTCGAAGGTTTCTCGTAATGTCTGCATGACTTCAGCATCCGGAATCGCCACTCGATTGGGAGGCGTTTCCTGAACACCACGCAGACGATAGCGGGAAAAGATCGGACTGTCGAATGGAGACAGGCTTCCACTGGCTGGACGAAAACCTTCGTTGGCGAGTTTTGTCATCGATTCGGAATTGAGGAGATGATTCAGAAATGTCGCCGCACCATCAGCCTGATCGGCGGGTATTTGTGAAATAATTCCCGCAGTTCTTTGCCATTGTGGAGCCGGATCGAGATAAACGACCTGCACGAACTGATTCCACTTTTTTTCCAGATCAGGCAAAGCCTTCAGGGCAGCCTGCTCTGTCATAATCAGGACGTCTGCATAATCTGGACCAGACTGCACGGCCTGATTCACAATCTCCAGCATCGCATCTTCACTGGATCTCGGATTGATTGCTAATTTATCCAGTCGTCGAAGGTCGTCTCGCAGATTTGCATCACTGATCTGCAAAGCAGTTAATGGCTCGGAGGTATTGAGCGACTGATGGGAAGCTGTCAGCAGCATCAGATCTCCCCAATAAGGGTCGTTAAAGGAAGGCATGGAAAAACGGAACAGACCCCACTGAGGTTTTCCAGCGATTGTGTTCCAGTCGGCATCGCTCACAGCCGCCTGAAGAATGTTCTTCAGGTTGACCTCGCCATACTTCTTCTGAAATTCGAAATAACGCGATTGCCACATCAGGCAGACAAGAGGCGATGAGTAGAGAGTTTCTTCTCGAGAAAACATCTGGCTTTCTGGATACTTCTCAGACCACAATTGTTTCAGTTGCTGATTTTCGAATGATGAGCGGGTTGAGAGTAGAGCAGGGTGGTTATTGGATCCACTTTCCAGAATTTTTTTCATTAACTGAAATGATGTCTGGTCAGACTGAGCATTAAATGCCAGATTCACTTTAGCGTTGACGGAATTGAGTTTGCTGAAGTCCTGAATCTGTTGATCAATCCAGGCTTGTTCTTCAGGCACAAAGCTATAAGCCAGGCCAACGGGAACTTTGGCGACTTCGATTCTCTCGCTGTGTCCTTCACGGGAAATGGTTCGCGTTTGTCTTTTTGTTTGTTGCTTGACGGTTTCGTTGCTCAATTGCAGGCCAAACCAGACGGCTCCAACAAGTATGGAAAGCAGCGTCCCTCCAATCAGATAGACCGCTTGCCGTTCGGAAAGTGCTTTTCCGAAGACTTCTGTTTTAAGCACAGTGCTGACATGCTCGCTCTCGTGGCTGCTGGCGGCATGGATCTTCGAGTTGTAATTCGGATTCAACTTCAGTAGCGTGAGTGATTCGACATCGTTTGCGATTTGCAGTCGGCTGCCGCAACCGGAGCAGGTGGCAATCATGCCCGCGTGCTGAGAGCCAACGACCAGTTTCTTATCGCACTTTGGGCAGGGGATTTTTCCAGGCGAAACCGCTTTTGCTGTTTGTGTGGCTATGAATTTCGGCGGACGATTGACGACCGTTGAACCTTGGCCTGTGACTGAACTCTGATCTGACGGGCGAGTTGGAATGCTGTGGCTCGACAATCCGGTGAAAACGGAGGACATCACCGCATCGGCAAACTCTTCACAATTCGAATATCTCTTCAGACACGATTTTGAAAGAGCTTTCAGCACGGCTGCATTCAATGGCAGCGGAATATTCGGGCTGAACTTTGTCAGTGGGGGTGGTTGTTTGGTCGTCTGATTGACCATTGTTGCTGAGGCGGTTGGTCCTTCGAGAGGCGTTTGAGCGGTCAGAAATTCATAGACCGTAATCGCCAACGAATACTGATCGGCTCGTCCATCGTAAGTTTTGCCCAGCACGATTTCTGGCGCGACATAATTCGGTGTCCCGACGACAGCTCCTTTAGCCGTCAAGCGATTGTCTTCTGGAGAATCTTCCTCCATTAGAAGTTTCGACAAGCCGAAATCACCTAGAAATGCATTGTTATGATCATCAAACAGGATGTTTGCAGGTTTGACATCGCGGTGAATGCACTCCTGCTCATGCATGAAATCGAGAGCTTTGGCAACACTCGGTAGCCAGTGTTTCAAATCTTTAATGGGACGCGGATTCAAATTCCCATTCGCATCCTGCATTCGATCGAGCAGGGTGCCGCCGCCAATAAATTGCATGACGATGTAAGGAGTGTCATCCTCAACACCGACATCAATAATATTGACGACTTGCGGGTGAGCAAGTTTGACGAGGAAGCGAGATTCCTGCTCGAAGCGGCGGACAAAATCTGGATCGGAAAGGCGAGCCGTTGTTGGGACTTTAATACAGACGTAAGTTTCCAGACGGTTATCGAACGCGCGATAAACGTGGCCCATGCTTCCCGTGCCGATATGAGAGAGGATTTCATAGCGACCACCGGCAATCGTCATTCCGATGCGATCAGCCGTTTTCACAGACATTCGTTTTTACTCCGGCTCGGCAATTTAATTCTGCCTGCGGGGATTTCAGGAGGGTATTGAAACTGAAGAGGGGACTTCATTCCCCTCAAACGGAATCTTTCCGCCTTTCAGTCAAGTCATGAACTTATTCGTGCATTGTCACGAATTTACAACTGGACAACAGCCCGCAATGCATGAATTCATCAAGTCTTAACAGAGTTCCTGCCAGTCTCGACGGATGATCATATCATGTCTTTCCAATCAATTCGGTTCTTTGAATAAAGAACTATTGATGTGGCCCTTTTCAGCACGTTCAAATTGCGCAATCGGCAAAGATTAATAAGAATAATTGAATGTGTGACTCCAGTGTAAAAAACGTCACACATGCCAGTCGGATCGCTTTCAGAATACACAGGCATCGGTTACGCTTAGCAGAACTCGCAGTAATTTAAGACCGATGCAGTGACGAACCCGTTTTCAGGTTCGTTTCAGGAGTACAACCATGAGTCAAGCCAACCCGTTTAATGCAGAGCAAACTCTCAAAACTTCTTTTGGGGATTATCAGTTTTTCAACATCCAGACTCTAGCTGAACAGGGATTGGGCGACGTCTCAAAATTGCCCTTCTCGATTCGTGTTCTACTCGAATCGTGTCTGCGAAACTGGGATGATTTTGTCGTCGGATCTCACGATGTCAAAAATCTGGCCAGTTGGGATGCTCAGAACGTTCAGCAAGTGGAAATCCCCTTTCATCCTGGTCGAGTTGTACTTCAGGATTTCACCGGGGTGCCCGCGATTGTGGATCTGGCTGCTCTTCGTTCAGCGATGGTGCGTATGGGGGGCGATCCTACAAAAATCAATCCCCTGGTCCCCTGCGACCTCGTGATCGATCACTCCGTCCAGGTCGATGCCTTTGCCAATAACATGGCTCTTGAACAGAACGTCGAAATCGAATTTGAACGAAACATGGAGCGGTATCAGTTCCTCCGTTGGGGGCAGCAGGCGTTCGACAACTTCCGCGTCATTCCACCAGCGACCGGAATTGTTCATCAGGTCAATCTGGAATATCTGGCCAAAGTTGTGCTGCAGAAAGATGGAGTTCTGTCTCCGGATTCATTGGTTGGTACCGATTCGCACACGACAATGATCAACGGTCTTGGTGTCCTCGGCTGGGGAGTTGGCGGTATTGAAGCTGAAGCAGTCATGCTCGGTCAGCCAATATATATGCTGATGCCCGAAGTGGTTGGATTCAAAGTAACGGGAGAACTTCCAGAAGGAGCAACTGCGACCGATCTCGTTTTGACAGTCACCCAAATGCTGCGGGCTCATGGTGTCGTCGGCAAATTTGTGGAATATTTCGGGCCTGGATTGCAATCGATGCTGCTTCCCGACCGGGCGACTTTGGCTAACATGGCTCCTGAATACGGGGCAACCTGTGGCTTCTTCCCGGTCGATCAGGAAACATTGCGATACATGGAACGCACGGGGCGGACAGCTGAAGAAGTCGAACTGGTCGAGAAGTACTATAAAGCTCAGGGGATGTTCCACGATGCGAATACGCCTGATCCCACTTTCACATCTGTATTGGAACTCGACCTCAGCACTGTCGAACCTTCTCTGGCTGGCCCGAAACGTCCACAGGATCGAATCCTGCTCAACGATATGAAACCTGTCTGGGAAAAGGCTCTCGAAGAAACCTTCAAGCGGACGGAAGACTCTCCCGAAGTTGAAGTGAAGTTCAATGGACAAAATCCTAAAATCACTGATGGAGCCGTCGTAATCGCAGCGATTACCAGCTGCACAAATACTAGCAATCCTTCGGTGCTGATGGCCGCTGGATTGCTTGCCCAGAAAGCGGCTGCAAAAGGCTTGACTCGCAAACCGTGGGTGAAAACCTCACTGGCTCCTGGTAGCCGGGTCGTGACCGATTATCTGGAACGAGCGGGTTTAATGCCTTCCCTGGAAGCCCTCGGTTTCAATACGGTTGGATATGGCTGCACGACGTGTATTGGTAACAGCGGACCATTACAGCAGGAAGTATCTCAAGCGGTTTCCGAAGGGGATCTGGTTGTGAGCGCTGTCCTCTCGGGGAATCGAAACTTTGAAGGTCGAATTAACCAGCAGGTCAAAGCAAATTATCTGGCCAGCCCGCCGTTAGTTGTTGCATATGCTTTGGCAGGAACGGTAAATATCGATCTGGCAAACGATTCCCTCGGAACCGATCAGGATGGCAATGCTGTTTACCTGAAAGACCTCTGGCCGACTCGCGAAGAAATTCTCAGTGCCATCGCTGGAAGTATGTCTCCAGAAATATTTGTGGAAGAATACTCGAAAGCAACCGATGGGCCCGAGCAATGGCAGCAAATTTCGGGAGCAGAAGGCCAAATTTTTGAATGGGATCCGAAAAGCACCTATGTGCAGGAACCACCATTCTTTGTCAATATGCCTAAAGATCCTAAAGAGATTGAATCGATCGATGGAGCCCGCTGTCTGGTGCTACTCGGCGATTCCGTCACAACCGACCACATCAGCCCTGCTGGTGCCATCAAGTCGACTGCTCCAGCTGGTCTCTATCTGCAGGAGCAGGGGGTCGCGATTGACGACTTCAACAGCTACGGTTCACGTCGTGGTAACGACCGCGTTATGACTCGTGGAACCTTTGCGAATATCCGCCTGCAAAATCGACTCGCGCCCGGTACCGAAGGCAGTGTTTCGGTCTACTTTCCGACGGGTGAACAGACATCGATTTTTGAAGCGGCGATGAAGTACAAGGAAGACAATACACCTCTTGTTGTCTTAGCAGGAGCAGAATACGGAACCGGATCTTCTCGCGACTGGGCCGCAAAAGGGACTTATCTACTCGGCGTGAAAGCGGTTATTGCAAAATCGTACGAACGAATTCACCGTTCCAACCTCGTAGGTATGGGAGTTCTACCCCTTCAATTCCGTGAAGGTGAGGACTATCAGTCACTCGACCTGGATGGAACCGAAACGTTCCACATCGCTTTGGATGATACGTTGAAACCGGGACAAGCCGTCGAAGTTGCTGCAACAAAATCGAATGGTGACGAAGTCCACTTTGTAACGACCTGCCGAATTGATACACCAATTGAAGTACAGTATTACCGCCACGGCGGCATCCTGCATAAAGTGTTGCGAGAGTTGGCGAGGAATTAATTCAATAGATTTCGAATTCAATTCGATAAGCACGAAACGCAAGCAAGTGTGTCTTCTCAAGTGTGACTCACCCATTTGCAATTCGTGCTTGTTATCGTTTACTCGCAGCAATGCCAGCCATTATTCCAGTAATGGCAACTGAGTAATTTTTCGAGCACAAGTTCGTGAGTCACGTTCTTACTGGCGATGTTGAAGTGCGTGATTTTTCTTGCAGGCAGGCAAGTGCTTTTGAGTTCTGCGTTAATCATGACTGTCGAACAGTTACTGGCTTGTAGAGGGACTCCACGGAAAATGGGAATGCGATCTTTCAGGCCTCTTTCTTCGTAGAGATTAAAGCAGTAGCGGACATTGCCGGGGACTTCATTCTTGCAGAATGTTGTTTCAATTAAAATCATACTATCAACGCACATTCCCATTTCTTCGAGCTTCTGGCAAAGCACAATCGCCGCATCACAGCCCAAACTGTATGCGATGATATTGACGGATTGACCTGGGGTATTCTCTCGGCAATAACAGGCGATCTGACCTGCTTTTTTGATCGCTGTGTAGGGATGGTGTATGGAAACGGTCATTCCCTGCTGCATGACTCCTTCTGCAAGATGATCGACTTTCGGCCAATATCCTCCCACTCCCCGAATCATGACGACGTGGGGAGCGACACATTGCGTCTGACCCTGAGGGCTGAATTCATTTCTGGCGAATACGGAATCATTCAAGGTAATAACAAGTACCAGCACGACAATTGATAAGAATGATATTTTCCGCATAACTCTCAAACTCTCACGCAATAACCCTGGATACAATCAATACCTCAACCAGAAAATCGACTTCAATGCTCAACAGACTTAAGCTTCGATATACAAGGGGTTTGATTAGTTCAGTTGAGCGTTCGGATGTAACACGTTTGACGGTTCCCTTCTTTTATCCATATGGGATCAGTGAGAAACGTATGTCACCGGAAAAGCCTCAATACGAGTCTCCTTCGCAAATACAGCAGCTTTGCATGCGTATTTTTGCTTTTGTCAGAACGAAGCTCATTCCGACTTCAGTACTCAAGCGGAGAATGAAAACCAGCAAATCTCCACTGATGAGAGAGTTTTTCCGGAATCCTGGCGGCTGGCAGTCCATGGAACTTATTTACGAGAATGCGAAGCCAGCAAATCTTTCCGATTGGTACGCTCTCAAAAGACTTCCATTGAGTATGGAGGCTCGCAATCGTAGGAAATATGTGCTCCACGAGTTTGTCAGCTGGATGCAAGAAAATCGCGAACGGGAAAAACTCCGGATACTTGCGTTGGGATCTGGACCAGCACTGGAGATACAGGAGGCAATACTGGCGACTTCATCAAACGTGATTGTCGATGCCGTCGACCGGGATGCTTCAGCAATTGAACGTGGCCAGCAAGTCGCACAGGAGCGGGGATTGAATCAGCAGATATCCTACTGCTGTGGCGATGTCTGTGAAATGATGATTCAGTGGAGTGAGAAACGATACGATCTGATTTCGCTGATTGGAATTATCGAATATCTGCCTGACGAAGTGCTGCTCAGCTTGTTAAAGCAGCTGAAAAATATGATGTCGCCAAATGCGGAATTGTTCACGCATGGTTATCAGAATCGATTTGGCGCTCAGGAATCCTTGGGAAAACTATTCAATATTCAACTCATCGAACGCACTTCAGATCAGGTCACAGTGTTGTTGAATCAGGCAGGCTTGCGTGTGGTCAAATCGGAAGTGACACCACTTGGGGCGTATCCGATGATCGTCTCGACTCAGAGCAGAGAACCAGCTAAAGAACCCATTTCAGCAAATCGTATCGCGGCTATCGTCGATACGGATCGGAAGAAAAGTCGACTGGAATCTTAACTCAGTATTGGACTTCGAGCAGTAAGCGTGCTGGGATTCTCTGCAGCAATTCCTTAGTTTTGACAACCACCGCGTGCGATTCCATCCAACTGGGAATCGTCTCTCCTTCCAGCCACCAAGTCGCCACCCAGCGCATTGAACCGTGCGATGTCTGGAGTTCCACCAGCGATACAATTCTTCCACTCTCAGTCTGAAAGTTGTCATTGTCAGTTTCTGAAAGATGAGAACTCAGAGGGAACAGCAGAATTTTTCCAGATGGGAGGTCATCAGGAAAGAGTGATCCTTGTCGTGGAGAAGAACTTCGTTGCTCAAAAAGCGTGGCGACATCGACATGTTGAGATTTCAAATACTCGCGACGTTCCTGCACCATCTCACCTACTTGAGAAACTGCGAATTTCTCCTGTGGGCTCTCGGTCTCAAAAGTGATAACGGGCGGATCCTGTAACGCCACTGAATGATGATGAGATTGATCTTGATTGATGATATCGGAAATTTCATTCTGTTGATCGATCGTCGAATAATTAATGACTTTAGGTTGAATATTGCTTGGCTGCGTTCTCTGTGGGAGAAAAGATTTGCGAGGAAATGCCCTTTGACCGGAATGTCTCAGGACATCGTGAATGAGCATCGTTTCCCAGAGTCGCCGACTGAATTCCTGCAGGTCAAAATTGATTCCATCAGTCAATAGGGGAGACAATTTGCCCGTTCGCCAAAGTGGGCAAGTCCGATAATTATCCAGCGTTCGTCTGGAAAGAGCCGTCACTCGGGCATAGACATAAGCAGAAAAACAGGAATATCGCTGATGAATTTTCCCATCGGTCGAGCAGACAACGACATTTTTACCATCTTCAATGAAGTCTCTGGAGGACTCGAGGATGATGAGCCGTTCTTCCAGGGAAGTCGCTGAGTTCGACGTTTCCCAAGTCCCAAGCTCGCTGGCTAGAACGATCCAATTCTGAGGAAAAGCGGGGTGAAAAGCCTTTGTTTTTGCGACAACCACCGGTAACGCAGCTACGCCCGTTCCTCTCCAATATCCAAAGTTGAGCAGGAGCCATTGCAAGGTGGCTGGAAGTTTGACACCCAGTTCGCGCTCGGCACGAGATATGACTTCTTGAGTTTCAGGTTGAGGCCCCCGAAACCAGGTTTGATTCGCACGCACTAATTGTTCGAACTCAGTTAACGACATGACTTCCATTTCAATATTCGTGAACTCAACATCAAGTCACACACTCGGTTGTGAGTCGTGCTTGTAAACTAAATTATTCCCTCTGTTCTGGAAGATAAACCAATTCCCATTCCTTGGGAGAGTTGCTGTTTTTTCGGGAAAGAGAGAGAAAACCGGAACTCTGTTCTCCTTCCAAACGTAATTCCCAGCAGATTTCCGATTGCATGAGCGGGATATACATCCCTTGATCAATCCGCTTTACGAAACCACGATCTCCACTGACAGGCCCTTCATATTCCAAATATCGCATACGATGATCGGGTAACTGGACGACCGTGAGTTTGATCTCATTTTCTGATAAATGCTGCAATTCCTGTACCGGATGTACATCAGCGGTCACGAATGGTTCCGGTAATCGCCATGTCTTAAGAGTTTCGCCTGATTCCAGCATGAAATCCCAATGCAAGGCTGGGTGGTCATGTTCGAGGAGTACAAAGCGTGGCATTTCAATTTACAGTCGAAAATCTGTCAGTAATTCATCCCAGAACCAGCAATCTTTGATTGAACTGCCGAAGGCTCTACTCATCCTAAGAAATTATTCTCCGTGTGCCAATTGCGATTTTAAGCACGAAGGTCTCTCTGAATTTCAAATTATGACTATTTCTTTGCTTAAATTATGCGCACAATAGCTAGACGGTATACTGTTTGCATAACAGATTTGACATGAAATACGACTTTGATCATACAAACTGCCCGTCCACACCTAAGATTGGCTCACTACGAAACAGGCGCTCAATATGACTCCCAGAGAGATTTTAGCTCTTTGTCGAGAACATCAGGTTCGTGCAATCGATTTGAGATTCATGGACTTTCCCGGCACACTTAAGCACTTCACAATTCCGGTGCAAGTCCTTACAGAGAAATCATTTGAGGAAGGTTTCGACTTCGACGCCTCCTCCATGTATGGCTGGCAGGCGATTAATGAAAGCGACATGCTCGTCGTTCCTCAACCCGAGACGGCTTTCGTCGATCCCTTTTTGCCCCACACCCTTTGTCTCTCCTGCAACATTCAGGATCCCATTACCCGGGTCGATTATGCTAAAGATCCGCGCAATGTTGCCCGAAAAGCAGACGCTTATTTGAAGTCGACAGGCATTGCCGATGAAATCCGCTTCGGACTTGAGCCGGAATTTTTCATTTTCGATAATGTTCGCTTCGATCAAACCATTAATCAGGGATATTACCACCTGGAAAGTGCCGAAGGGGAATGGGCTCGCGGGAAATTCTCGGAAGGGCCTCAGAGCAACGCCGGTTACCAGATTCGCAAGGGAGAGGGCTATTTTCCAGTTCCTCCAGGCGATATTCTGCACAGCCTGCGGAATGACATGATGATGGCGTTAACAGAATGCGGCATCGAAATCGAAGCTCATCACCATGAAGTTGCCACTGGCGGTCAGGCAGAAATCGATCTGGCTCACAAGCCTCTGCTCCAGGCAGCTGACTTACTACTGCGATTCAAATATATCGTTAAAAATGTCGCTTCCCGAGCCGGTAAAACAGTCACTTTTATGCCGAAGCCACTCTGGGGCGATAATGGTTCAGGTTTGCATATGCACCTTTCTCTCTGGAAAGATGGCGAAACCTTATTTGCGGACTCCGGCTACGGGGGTCTGAGTGAATTGGCACTGCATGCAATGGGCGGAATTCTGCATCACGCACCAGCGATCATGGCATTTTGCTGTCCGACCACAAACAGTTACAAACGACTGGTGCCAGGATTCGATGCTCCCATCAACTTGACCTACAGTTTTCGAAACCGCTCGGCTGCGATTCGAATTCCAGTCCACACTTCAAACCGAAACAGTAAGCGATTTGAACTCAGATTTCCAGATTCTTCATCGAATCCTTATCTGGCGATGTCTGCAATTGTCATGGCCGCTTTGGACGGCATACAAAACAAAATCGATCCCGGTCCTCCACTCGATAAAGATATTTATGATCTTGAGCCGGGCGAATTGGATAATTCCCCGAAAACACCGGTCAGTCTCGACAAAGCTCTCGATGCCTTGAGAGCCGATCATGATTTCCTGCTTCGGGGAGATGTCTTCACCGAAGACGTAATCGATACCTGGATCTGGTACAAAACCGAGCGGGATGTCAAAGCCCTCCGCGAACGACCTCATCCCTGCGAATTCCTGATGTACTACGACATTTAGTTGTCGTAAAGTCGAGCCGAGCCAATTATCGCTCGTGTATTGTTCCAGTATATAAATCGGGTTGTGTGCCACTGGCTTCGCCAGTGCCATCCTAATATTTAGTTGGAACAGAGCATTCGGATGTTTTGGCGATCATTGTGCTTTCACATTCGTGAGTTGGCGTCCGCGCATAAAAAAACAAGGCGTAACCAACTACACCGTCGGTTACGCCATGTTTAGAATGCAAGAAGAGTGCGGGCCAACTCTCCTCTTGCGTCTATAATTAAATGCATTTGGCGTGCCAATAATTTCTCTCCGAGTGGAATTTTCATTACTCATTGCTATGATACACGTTACGACATTTCAGTAATGTTTGATCTAATGAGGTTGATCGATTTTGCTACAGTCGTCTCTGTCTGAAAATACTGCTGTGTTGCGTGCTTGAACATAATATCTTGGGGAATGGCGATGCGATTCATTTTTGGCTTAATATGTTTCTTGATGTCCTACTCATTAAGTGCAGCAGAGCGTCCGAATCTGCTTTTCATCATTGCCGACGATTGCACTTATCGTGACCTCGGCTGCTATGGTGGTGAAGCTCAAACGCCGCATATTGATGCGTTATGCAACGAAGGCATGAAATTCACGCAGTGTTTTCAGGCGGCTCCGATGTGTTCACCCACACGGCATAACATTTATACGGGGTTGTATCCGGTGAAGTCAGGGGCGTATCCAAATCATACATTTGCGAAGGCAGGGACAAAGAGCATTGTTCACTATCTCAAACCGCTTGGCTATCGCGTGCATCTTTCCGGCAAGACACATATCGCACCGAAGGAAGTCTTTCCGTTTGAGTATTCCAGCAAGAACAATAATCCTAACATGCAGGTCATAGAGCAATTTTTCAAAGAGTGCAAAGCAGGCGATCAGCCTTTCTGCCTGTTCGCCTGCTCGAACGAACCTCACACACCCTGGAACAAAGGGGATGCCTCTCAATACGATGCCGACAAGTTGACGTTACCGCCCTACATTCCCGATACGCCTCACGTCCGCGAGCAGTTCACGAAGTATCTGGCCGAGATCACTTATTACGACAGTCAGGTCGGTCAGCTTCTGAAATTGTTGAAACAGAATCAGCTCGTTGAGAACACTCTCGTGATGGTCGTTTCCGAGCAGGGAAACAGCCTGCCGTTTGCCAAGTGGACCTGCTATGAAGCGGGACTGGGTTCTGCGATGATCGTCCGCTGGCCTGGACATGTTCAACCGGATTCGGTGACCGACGCCTTAGTCGAGTACGTCGATGTCCTGCCGACATTCGTTGAAGTCGCTGGCGGGAAACCATCTGCAGAACTTGATGGAAAAAGTTTACTACCGGTCTTACTGGGAGAGAAAACCTCGCACAAAGATTTTACCTTCGGCTTGATGACAACTCGCGGCATCAACAATGGATCCGAGAATTATCCGATTCGCTCAGTTCGCAATCAGCAATACAGACTCATCTGGAATCTGAATTCCGAAGCAACGTTTACCAATGCCTGCACAAAGGGATCGGAATTCCAATCGATGCTGGCAGCAGCCGAAGCGGGTGATCAACAAGCTCAAAAATACACGCAAAAATATCAGCATCGTCCCGAGTATGAACTCTACGACGTTGTCAAAGATCCTCATAACATTCACAACCTGGCCAAGAATCGGCAATACTCAGGAGTGATCGAGGATTTAAAATCAGAACTCAATCAATGGATGATCGACCAGGGCGACAAAGGCATCGCCACAGAAATGGAAGCGATGGAACATCAGAAACGTGGACGAAAGAAATCAAAAGAGTGAGTAAGTGGTCAAGGATCAAAGCACTCTGACCTCTTGTGGCTACGCCACCCAGGTAGATGCTTCGCATCAACCTGGGCCACCCGTCACTCATTTATCGTGATAACTCTAACCTCTTACCCCTAATCCCTCACCTCTTAAAACTCCGCATTTTTCGGTGTGCGGGGGAAAGGGATGCAGTCGCGGATGTTTTGCATGCCGGTGAGGAGCTGGATGAGTCGTTCGAAACCGAGACCGAAACCGGCGTGTGGCACGGTGCCGTAGCGACGTAAGTCGAGATACCACCAGTACTCTTCCGGATCGAGATCGCACTCTTTCATGCGGGCTTCAAGGACATCGAGACGCTCTTCACGCTGGCTGCCGCCGATGATTTCTCCAATTCGCGGGACGAGAACGTCCATCGCCCGCACGGTTTTGCCATCTTCGTTGCACCGCATGTAAAACGGTTTAATAGAGCGGGGATAATCGAACAGGATAATCGGCTTTTTGAAATGTTCTTCGGTTAGAAAACGTTCATGTTCAGATTGCAGATCGTGGCCCCACTCGACCGGGAATTCCCACTTCTTCTTCTTTGAGGAAGTGAGGATCTCGACGGCATCGGTGTAGGAAACTCGTTCAAAGTCGTGGTCGACAATGTGTTGGAGTGTTTCGAGAACGGTTTTCTCAATCCGCAGATTGAAAAATTCCATATCTTCTGCACAGGTTTCGAGCACGTGAGAAATCACATGCTTGATGAAGTCCTGTGCCAGCTGCATATTGTCGTTCAGGTCAAAGAAGGGAATCTCCGGTTCGACCATCCAGAACTCAGCCAGGTGACGAGTCGTATTGGAATTCTCAGCTCGGAATGTTGGACCAAATGTGTAACAGGGGCCGGTGGACGTCGCATAGATTTCTGCTTCGAGCTGACCACTCACAGTCAGTGAAGCGGCTTTACCGAAGAAATCCTGCGAGTAATCGATTTCTGTCTGGATGCCTGCTAAGCGAGCCAGGTCGAGAGTGGTGACCCGGAACATTTGCCCGGCTCCTTCGCAATCGCTTGTCGTAATGATTGGCGTATGCACATACAAAAAGTGACGCTCTTGAAAGAAATTATGAATGGCTGCAGAAGCGGCATTGCGAACGCGGGCGATGGCACTGAATGTGTTTGAGCGTGGCCGCAAGTGAGCAATTTCGCGAAGATACTCAAAGGAGTGTCGTTTCTTCTGCAGAGGAAACGTTTCGGGATCGGCGGTACCGAGGACCTTGAGTTCGCTGGCATGCAGTTCAACACGCTGACCTTTTCCAGGAGACTCCTTGAGAGTACCCGTAATCGTGAGTGCAGCTCCAGTCGAAATCTCTTTTGTCGACTCGGCAAAACCTTTTGTGTCTTGATCAACAACAATCTGCAGATTTCCCAGGCAACTTCCATCATTCAGTTCGATGAAGGCAAAGCCCTGCTTGGAATCCCGACGGGTTCGGACCCAGCCATTAACGGTCAATTCTTCGCCGGGGTTTCGTTCATCCCGAACTTCTTTAATGCGAGCCATGATCTTCCTCCGTGGAGATTTTGCTTTTGAGTTTAATTGATTTTCAGGAAACGCATCGCGTTAGCCGTCGTTATCTGGCACAGTTCTTTATAGCTCATACCGTAACAATCTGCGAGGACTTCGGCGGTATGCTTCACATAGGCAGGTTGATTTCGTTTGCCACGATACGGCATCGGTGCCAGGTAGGGTGCATCGGTTTCGACCAACACACGATCCTGCGGAACAGTTGCTGCGAGTTCACGAAGTTCGACATTTCGTTTGAAGGTGAGCATGCCGGAGAAGGAAAGCATCATGCCCCAGTCCAGGCATTTTTGAGCCGTCTCCGCCGAACCGCAGAATGAGTGCATCACACCATTGAGGGGGCCATGTTTCTGATACTCAGCCGCAAGGACCTCCAACACATCCGGCTCTGCATCCCGACAATGCACAATAAAAGGTTTCCCGGTCTCGCGTGTCAATTGTAGATGACGTTTGAAGTAATCGACTTGCAAATCGATTGGCGAGTGATCCCAGTAGCGGTCCAGTCCGGTTTCGCCGATTGCTTTTACGGAATCATATTGAGCAAACTCGACGATAGCATCCCAGTCGGAAGGACCAGCCTGGGAAACATAATTCGGATGAATCCCGACGGCTGCACAAATACGTTCATGGTTTTCTGCTAACACAATCGAACCACGACTACTCTCCACTGTGGTTCCAATCGTAAGCACACCAACCAAGCCGTTTTCCTGACACGCAGTAAGCAACTGTTCCGTTTCAGCAGCCAGCGAAGGTTCGTCCAAATGAGCATGAGTGTCGAATAGTGGGGGAAGATTAGCCATGTGAGATCAATGTATTTTTGAAAGTTTCAGATGAAATGATAATAATTCTAACGTATCCGAATTGTGGTATCATGAGCATGTGCTTGTCGATCAGTATATCAGATCGAATTCAAAGCATCTTCAACCCGCTGCTTCAGTTGAGGATTATCAACTCCCTGTATTTCAATCACTTTGACAGGGGACGTCTCGCCACTAATCAGGGACATGGATTCGCGAGGAATGTTCAGTTTGGTGGCTATTAACTCAATCACGGATGCATTGGCCTTACCTTTTTCGGGTGGAGCTTTCACTTTGATTTTCAGTGCTTCTCCAAGCCAGCCGACAATTTGGTCGCGGGAAGAGGATGGCACAACTTTCAGATGAAGTCTTCCCATATTTATTCAGCCTCGACGGCTTCTTCGTTTTGTTTGTCGCTCCGCATTTCGAATAAAAATCGCGAAGGGACTGTCTTGCGGGGTTTGCCCCATTTTCTACGAGTTTCCGCAAATGTAAGCGTGAGGGATTCTTGAGCGCGAGTCACGCCGACATAGGCCAGACGACGTTCTTCTTCAATATCCTGACGGGTCCCTTCCACCGAACGTTTGTGGGGCAAGAGACCTTCTTCCATGCCGACGAGATACACTCGAGGGAATTCGAGACCTTTAGCGCTGTGAATCGTCAGGAGTTTAACCGCATTCTGATCGAGTTCTTTTTTCTTGTCAGTGCCAAATTCATCACGGTCGTTCAGGGCGATTTCATCCAGAAAACTCTGCAGACGCGGATTAGCGACGCGTCGTGTGTAGTCGTCTACAGAATCGGCCAATTGTTCGATCGACTCGAGACGCGTCTGCACCTGAGCTGGTTCTTTGTAGGAACGCTCCACTTCGGATTTGTATTTCAGTGACTCAATCAACTTGCGTAGACTTTGTCCGAGAGATTGATTGGTCGTGGCAAACATTGCCCGCCAGGTTTTGAGTTGTTCTTCAAACCTCAATACTGATTGACCGGCTCGTTCTGAAAGTTCCCCGGATGCGATTGCATTACGTGTCGCTTCAAAGAAGGGAGAGCCTTCGATGATCGAACGTTTCATGATTTTTTCAATCGTCGTCGTGCCGATGCTACGGGCAGGGGTGTTGATGATGCGCAGCAATGCGGATTCATCGCGAGGCTGAGAGATGATCCGCATATAGGCCATCAAATCCCGGATTTCTTTGCGATCAAAAAAGGATTGGCTCCCCAAAATCACATAAGGGATTTGTCGTCGTCGCAATTCGGATTCAAAAGCTCGGGGTTGCTCGTTTGTTCGGAATAGGATTGCAAAATCAGAAGGTTGCCGATTTTTCTTGGCTATCATGTAGCTGATTTCCAAACCGATTCGCTCGGCTTCGGTCACTTCATCGGAAAACTTTTCGTAGCGAACTGGCTCGACTGCTTTCTTAGTGGATCGCAACACCTTGTGATGACGTTCACGATTGAAGCTGACCAGGCGGTTGGCAACATTCAGAATTTCATCCGTACAACGATAGTTGTCTTCGAGTCGAACGATTTTGGCAGTCGGGAAGTGCGATTGAAACGAGAGGATATGTTTGACCTCTGCTCCTCGCCACGCATAAATTGATTGATCGTCATCTCCGACCACGCACAAATTATTGTGAGATCGAACTAAAGCTTGAATCAAACGAAACTGTAGCTGATTTGTGTCCTGATATTCATCGATCTGGACATAATCAAATTTATCCTGCTGACGTTTCAGGGCATCGGGATGCTTGGCGAAGAGTTGGTCTGTCAACAGGAGTAGATCATCAAAGTCGACACTATTGCGAGCTCGGAGTCGATCACAATATTTTCGATAAGCCATCGAGGCGAGGAATTCCCGGTCATCGAGGGCGTGGTCACCTGCTGATTCCGGTTGAACGCCATTCGTTTTCCAACGGCTGAGAATCGCGAGCAGATCTCCCGGCTTGAGAGTCGATTCCTGAACTCGGATACTTCGTAACACTTCACGCGCGAGCGATTCCTGATCGCCCCGATCAATGATGGTGAAGTTTTTTCGATAGCCGAGGACTTCAATTTCGTCCCGGAGTATTTTCACACACAAAGAGTGAAATGTGGAGATTAACGGTTTCACTTTGCGGCGACCAATCAATTCCCGGATACGTTCAGCCATTTCCTTGGCGGCTTTGTTGGTGAAAGTGACTGAAAGGATGCGATCGGCTGCCGTTCCGCGGTTAATTAAAAGAGCCATGCGGGTTGTGATCACACGTGTCTTCCCAGTCCCGGCTCCAGCCAGAACCAGGAGAGGCCCTTCAACCGTCGTTGCCGCATCCCGTTGCGAGGGATTCAACGAAGCTGTCAATTCACGAGGAGTCATTTTGGGGCCAGGGCTTTTGGTCAAGGGGCAAGGGGTGAAAAGTTATAGGGTCAACCTACTTCCTGGACTCAGGACCATAGACCCTCGACCATTTCACTTTGGTGTTGCGGGGCGTTTGCGGACGAGGTTGCGGAAGGCGATTGTCATTTCGCGCACGGATTGCCAGCGTTCGTCGGGATTTTTTTCGAGCCCGCGTTCAATGACCTGTGCCACAGGTTCCGGGATTCCGGGTGAGGTTTCCCGGATATTTTTTGGGGGCTGATTCATATTCTTAACGATGGTCTGCAAGTTTCGTCCCTGAGCGTATGGCAGTTGATTCGAGAAAATCTGATAGCAGGTCACCGCATAGGAATAGACATCGATTCGCTGATCGGTTCGTTGCCGTCGAACAAGTTCAGGAGCCATGTAGTCGGCTGTTCCCGTTCGGTTGCCCGGTGCCTGGAATGGAGGCGTATTCGGGACCGCTAAACCGAAGTCGATCAGTTTAATCCGGCCAGTGGTTGTCGTCAGGATATTTTTCGGGCAGAAATCGCGATGAATCCAGCCCTGCTCGTGAAAGTATTGCAGAGCTTCTCCCATCGTAATGATCCATTTCATTCGATGTTTCAACAGGGTTTCGTTCTGCAGTTCAATCAGCTGCTGTAAGCCGTAACCGTCGATGTATTCCATCACAATGAACGGTTCGTCTTCGGTACTCAGACCGAATTCGTAGGTTTTAACGATGTTAGGATGTTCGAGTGATTTGCCCACCACACCTTCTTCTGGACGATTCAAGCCGGGAAAGCGGGCGTTCATTTTCGCGAGGGCTTCGCGGTCGATCAATTTCAAGGCAACAAATTGCTGGTTCTGGCGATCGTTCGCCTTCCAGACTTTGGACATTGTGCCCAGTCCCATTTGGGAAATTCGCTCAAATCGTGTCTTTAGATTCACACGATCGACTTTGGGTTGATTTCGCTGAAAGAGGTTTTTAATCAATTGCATTTTGACTTCCATGCCGGTTGAGGCTAACCCACACGCTCGAGTTTTTAATTGGTTCAAGCTTATTGAAAAAACGGCAGTTCTTTATTTAACCGCCAAGACGCCAAAGTAGCCAGCAAATTGGATCAAGTTATTTTCGACTCTGATTTTCAGGTAATTATTTCGTTTCATCAGACCTTGGCTGGAGCAATTTCGAAGTAGTCGATGAATGCGGCTAATTCGGAACGTAAGTCTTTACGGTGGATGATCCGGTCGACGAAGCCGTGTTCCATCAAAAATTCACTGGTCTGGAACCCTTCAGGCAGTGGTGCTTTGACAGTCGCGACAATGACTCGTGGGCCCGCAAAACCAATCATCGCTTTTTCTTCAGCAACAACAATATCTCCCAGAGATGCGAAGCTGGCGGCGACACCTCCCATTGTTGGGTTTGTCAGGACAGAGATAAAAAAACCGCCTTCTTCATTGTATTTTCCCAGTGCTGCGGAGACTTTGGCCATTTGCATCAGGGATAAAATTCCCTCATGCATACGGGCACCACCTCCAGAACCGCTGACGATAATCAATGGTAGTCGAAGTTCGGTCGCTTTTTCAGTCGCCCGAGTCAGTTTTTCTCCCACAACAGATCCCATACTACCCATGATGAAATCGGGATCTGTCACAGCAATCACTACAGGACGCCCACGCAGGTAACCACGCCCGGCTATACAGGCATCGACCATGCCGGTCTTTTTTTGTTCGGATTTCAGTCGGTCTTTGTAGGGACGGGAATCGACAAAGCCGAGCGGGTCGACCGAGTGCATCTCGGTCATCCACTCCTCAAAACTGCCGACATCGAGCAGTTGTTCGAGTCGGGCTCGTGCTCCGACTTTGAAGTGATGATCGCATTCAGGACAGATACCAAGTAATCGATCGACCTGTTTACGGAAAACCGTGGCCTGACATTCAGGACATTTCAGCCACAATCCCTCAGGAACGCCTCGTTTCGCAGGACGGTCATTTGAATTCGGCTCTTCGTCAGTCATCGAAATACTTTGGTTGCTTGAGGGTTGATTGTTTAGGGTTGAGTGTTTTCTTAATTACACCAATCTTACACTGGCCACACATCTCTGGGCATTCTAAGCTCGGTGCAGTTTCTGCAGTTTGCAGCGTTTAATGTCCTGAGGCTGATGATGCAGGCAGACCTTTCGGCCTTCGACATTACAGGCGATTAAAGTCGCCAGCGGTTCAGGGGCGACAATAAGAATGTGTTTATCTTTCCGCCCATATTGTTTCATTAACTTGATGACACGTTTCACTGCTGCTTCAATTGGTTCGGCATTGGGAATGGCGACTTCCAGAGGCGCATCTTCCCAGTGACGGTAAACAGTTGGGTATTTGCGCTTCACTTCATCGACTTCTAAACCTTCCCAGATTCCCTGGCTGACATTCCGTAAAAGTTCAGAGGACTTAAAAGGGACATCCAGTTTTTCGGAGATGATTTCAGCAGTGCTATGAGAAGGTTCGTTAGGGCCTGAAAGAATCAGATCGATTTCCTGATCTGCCAGCGACTCGATCAAGGTTTCAACTTCTCGAAATCCACCCTCATTGAGAGGCAGGTTCAAAGAGCCTTGAACTCTGTGCTGGGAATCGTAATCGGTTTGTCCGGGACGAACCAGAAAGATTTTGCACATACACCAACCGTGAATTAGCGAAATAATTGCCTGGAACCTCTTCGTTCCTGACGGATACATTCAAATGCAATTTTGCATCGGAATCCAAACGGCACAGTCTATCGAGTTTTGATATTGATTTCAGCTAATAAACCCGAAACCGCCTCAGAATAATCGTCCTTATCGAAGATCGAACTTCCACAGACGAATAAATTTGCCCCATGCTGTGCACATTCCCCTATTGTGTCCAATGCGACGCCACCGTCAATAGAGAGAAACTGATCGTCTCGCAGTAACTCTTTGATGGCAGAGAGTTTATCTAATGCTACTGGCATGAATTTCTGTCCCCCAAAACCCGGATTTACGCTCATCACGAGCACCAGATCACAGGCTGAGATCCAAGGCTTGATTGCCTCGACAGGTGTATCGGGGTTTAGAACGAGGCCCGGAGAACACCCTGACGCTCGAATTTTTTCCAGCAATTCTCCCGGTTCAGGAACGGCTTCGATGTGAATGGTGATTGCATCGCATCCGGCGTTTACATAGTCCTGATAGTATTTTTCAGGATCGCTGATCATCAGATGAGCATCGAATGGTAAGTCGGTACATTTGCGAATCTTCTCAATGACGAGTGCTCCATAGGAGAGATTCGGAACGAAATGTCCATCCATCACATCCATGTGGAGCAGGGGGGCATTCGCTGCTTCGAGCCGAGCGATATCTGTATGCAAATTGGCAAAATCACACTTCAGCATTGAAGGGGCAATTAAAGGACGCTTACCCAGCAGAGATTTCATCCGAGCGTTCATTTTGAAAATCTTTATGAGAGCCGATAAAAAAGGAGCCGCACGCAAAAAAATGTGTGCGGCTGCGGATTTCTGTCAAATAATTACTTCTTGAGCTGATAGCACATCAGGCGATCCTGCTCACGCAGATAAAGTTTGCCATCGACAACCACGGGATGCGCCCAGCTTTTATCTTCCTGATAAACCGGCACAAACGTATTGACCACTTTGTAGTCAGTGGGAGTCGCTTCGATGATGGCCACAAGACCATCCTGATAGCGAAAAATGATTTTGCCATCAACATACAGAATAGCCGCTGAGCCTTTGCCTTCTCCGCGAAGCCCATCGCCACCCCAGACGATTTCTCCCGTATCGAACTTCAGGCAGGTTGGGAAGCCCTGGTTTTGATTGTGGCCGCCGAATAAATAACCATCCTGCAAAACCATTCCTCCGTGATGATTGTTGAATGTCCGTTTTTCAAGCCAGTAGACAGGATCCGCTGACACGCCGTCTCCATCCTTTTTCAAGTGGAGCAATACAGAACCACCACCACCGTAACTTGAGGTGGCAAACACGTAGTCACCTTGAGCAATTGAAGTCGGAATGTTGGCAACCTCGTTTGCGACCTGATTGTAACCCCAGAGAAATTTACCGTCTGAAGCCCGAACTCCAACAACGCCCCGCCCGATCAACTGCACGTATTGTTTGACGCCCGCTCCGTTAGAAACAACAATTGAAGAATAGCCAGCTCCATCTTTCCCTTCGGTTTTTTCCAACTCTGGTTCCGTAAATTCAGGGACAGCGGATCGCCAGACTTCGGAGCCGTCTTTTTTGTTCAGACAGACAATCATCGCTTCGTCACCACCGGGAGTGCAAAGGACATGATCACCATCGACCAATGGAGATTCTGAATATCCCCAGCCGGACATCATCTTGCCGTTCCATTCTGATTTAAAGTCTTTTTCCCAGACTTTCTTACCGGTATTGGCATCCAGACAGGCAATTTTTCCAGAAGAAGCCACAACATACAGTTTGCCATTGTCGTAAGTTGGAGTGCAGCGGGAACCGGGATAACTGTGTTCTGGATTTCCTTCGGTCAGAAAGGTTGTCCACATGATTGATCCTGTTGAGGCATCGGCTGCGATGACAGCTTGTCCATCTCCTTCGCCACCATCCACATTCCCGGTTGTGTAAAGTATCCCATCGACAATCGAGACACTGGCGTAACCACGCCCGAAACCTTCCGCATTAAAAACCAATTCAGGGCCATCATCGTCCCAGCTCCAGTCGAGATTAGTTTCCCCAGATTTGTCATCGTTGTTAGCCCCTCTCCAGCGTGGCCAATCTTCTGCCATTGCGGAAGCATCGATCAGACTGATGGCAACCATTGCAGTCAGTGAAAGACTGAGGAGTTGATTCATGGTGGGAGTTCCTTTGAACAATGAAATATTTGAGGTGGGTGGCAGTTCAGGAGTTATTCAAATTGATGCCAATCCCGATGCTGATTTAGAGCATGGTCAGACGGCATCGATTTCGCGAGCTTAATACGAATGTGCACGATAGCTGATTCTCTGCTGTTTCTCAATTCTGATGAGTCTAAACCCCGTTGCACATTATTCCTGAGTTTTGTCCGGCTTCTCGGTATCTGAAGGCGTTTCTTCTGACTCTTCTTTTTCTTGATGCTCCAGCGCCATTTCTTGCCCATGATTGATTGCCGGGTCGGTATGAGCGCTGGAGGGGATTTTTGGGCCATTTTCATATTGATTGAGTATGGATTCGAGATGCTTAGAGTCCATGACTTCCATTTCAATCAGGTCTCGTGTCATATGTTCCAGAATGTCCTTGTGCGTTTCCAACATACCAGTCACTTCTGCCAGGCAGGTATCGATAATCGATTTGACTTCCTGATCGATCTCACGAAGGGTGTCCTGAGAATGTTCGTAATCGACACTGCTTCCACTGCCTGCTAAAAACGGAGAACGCCTGGCCGTGGAATAATTGACCGTTCCCATTTTCGCGCTCATGCCGAATTCTGTCACCATACGTCGTGACATATCGGAAGCTCTTTCGAGGTCATTTTGCGCGCCTGTTGACTGTTCACTGTAAATTACACGTTCAGATGCCAGACCGCCCAACATCACGCAGATCCGATTTTCCAGTTCGGATTTTGTGACCAGATAACGATCATCGGTCGGTCTCTGCAGGATATATCCCAGCGCACCAAATCCGCGCGGGATAATTGAGATTTTGTGAACTGGATCGGTCTTTGGTAGACAGCAGGCGACCAGCGCGTGTCCGCATTCGTGGTACGCAACCCGTGTCCGTTCCTCATCACCAATAATTCGCGTGCTTTTTTCGAGACCAGCGACCACACGTTCGATTGCTTCTTCGAATTCCGCCATCGTCACATGTTTCTTATCGTTACGAGCGGCCAGCAAAGCGGCTTCGTTGGCCAGGTTGGCCAGATCTGCACCGGAAAAGCCGGGAGTCAGTTTCGCGAGCCGGCCCAGATTGACATCTTCTCCCATTTTGATGCGTGAGGCGTGAACTTTCAGAATCTGCTCGCGACCTTTGTAGTCTGGCTTGTCCACCAACACATGCCGATCGAATCGACCGGGACGCATTAAGGCAGGGTCGAGAGTTTCCGGACGGTTTGTGGCTCCCATGACGATGACTGAGGTTTCATTCGAAAACCCGTCCATTTCAACAAGCAATGCGTTGAGAGTTTGTTCACGCTCATCGTGTCCGCCCGGCATTCCGCTGCCGCGAGTTTTACCGAGTGCATCGAGTTCATCGATAAAGATAATGCTGGGTGAACGTTGAATCGCCTGCTGGAAAGTATCGCGAACGCGAGCCGCACCTACGCCGACGAACATCTCGACGAAGTCAGAACCGGAGAGTCCGTAAAACGGAACTCCCGCTTCCCCGGCTACCGCTCGAGCAAGCAATGTTTTTCCAGTTCCCGGAGGGCCGACAAGTAAAACTCCGCGGGGAATACGACCGCCTAAGGCTTGGTATTTGGCCGGCGTTTTCAGAAATTCGACGACTTCCCGCAGTTCACTCACCGCTTCATCAATTCCTGCCACATCGCCGAATGTTGTTTTGACATCGTCCTGCGAAACAAGTTTGCCGCGAGTTCTACCGAACGACATCGCTCCACCAGCTCCGCCCATGCGACGAAACATCATGATGAAGAACAGGATGAATAAGACGAGGAAAAGCAAATACAATAGCGATTCGATTTGAGCCGGCGGCGAGGAACCATCGTAATCGATTTCGTTGGCTTTGAGCGTTTCTTTCACACCCGCGAGCGTTTCAGAAGGAATCCCGACGATATTAATTCGATATTTCAGCAGGCTTTTTGTGTCAGCCGTTTTGGCATCATCTTTGGCTGATTCTTCAGATTCTGTTTCACTGGTTCCGTCTTCATCTGGAACATCTGCAGCAGGCTTAGAATCATCTACACTGGCAGCCTGATTTTTTCCCAGAGCAGCAGCATCTGCTTTGGAAAGATTCTGAAACGTGACCGATGTTATGCCAAAAACCAGTTCGTGGACATTGTCTTTATTGAACTCGCCGGAATCGAGCTTGCGTTCAAATTCGCTGAGCTTGATCTTCTTAACCTGAGTATCATTTGTAATATAAGTGAACACAGCAGCGAGGAGCACACCGCCGATCAGCAGCAACCAGAAGGAAACACTGGATGGCTTTTTCTCTTTCTTACGCGAAGACCCTTCCTCAGGCGGTTCTGGATTCTCATTGGATCCGTATGGTGGTTTACTCATATGTGCTTACCTGAAAACCTTCTAATACGCTATCTCAACGGCATCACGCCGGGATTCAATATTTATTTAATGAGAGAATGAACGGCTGGCAATCCGACCGCTCAACGTCCAATGTTTCACCTGATGATACTAGGATTCGAATAGAAACCAGTCAAACCAGTCAAAGAAGAACAATTGTGCGAATATTGTACCGTAGAACCTGAAAATCTGGTTCGATGAATTCGAATCAGATCAATTCACAGCATTCGCGGAGTGAATGTGATGCATTCGATTGAAATTCTGAATTCAATTTATCTTCAGTGTATTAATGATGGGAATAAATTCAGTTCTCCTTTCCAGTTGCGTATTATTTGCCTTTGCATCAACTCCTGCTACCTCATCGGTTCCATCAACATCCCCAACGCCTGCCCATGCGATTATAGTTCAGTATGATTACACGTTTCATGATGCAACCGGTCGCATGTGCGGAATTTTTAAAACAGATTCTTCTTCCTTATTTTTTTCCGATCAATGGGGTTACTGTCTTGGAGGTTCGATTCAGTTTTTTAGCAGTCCCTTCACAATGGTCATTTCAACGATCATGGTATCAATGATAATACTTTCATTGGCTGCTTTTGCGATCTGGATATTCAAAAAGCACCAGACCAGCAGAGTAAATAGAGATTGAATCATCACTCACGGGGTCAATTCATTTCCCCTGAATGACTTTTCAACGCTTTTCAACACAACCTAATTGTCACAGTCCCCTAATTTTTTCAGCTGGCAGGCGCGGTGGTCCGGAGCAGACTGGTTTCATCTCGATCCTCCCCGGCATTTATTTCATTTCTCACTCCCCGCACTGATGAGATTGCTGGATTCAACCGGATTACATGCCATTCCCAGCACCATTTCAGCCTCAGGCAAAATCCGTTTGGCTGGATCCAGAGTGCCCTCAATAAGACGGGCTGGTTTCCCCGAAATCGGCTCTATACGCGATTGCATAATCACGAAAAACTCGGGAAAAAACAGCTGAGCAGTTGGGCCGTGATGGTGGTTGAAAGCTTTCTCGTGATTCTGCTTTCCCCGATTGCCGTTGGATTGAGTATCTTAGCAGCGATTTTTCGGAAGGGTGCGACGATTCACATGGTGGCAATCCGCCGTTCTCAATCAGGTCATGAAGCCTGATTGGGAATCTTGATAAGTAGCGAAATCAAGGGTCTGATATTATTTCAGTTTCTCAAGATAAGATTGAATTTCTTTATCCTGAGAATGTACTAGTTTATTTGATTCTTAAAGTAACCTTCTTGAATTCCAGTGTGTCCTAATATCATACTACTCAAGTTCATGACCACTTGGGTCGGGCGGTGACAATTCGATTGCGATTCTCCAATCGCAACTGCGTCGAGGCCGATTATCCATGGCTCCAGCGACATAAAAATTATACTTTGTTAATTTTGACGGTCGATTTGAACCTTTGAAGCCGAAACGAAATTTTGTCTTTGCAAAATATTGATCATTCAATGGATTCAGTGTGATGTCAATTTCAAATGGTTCTATTATAGAACCAGACTCATTTCCTAGCATCCAGACTGATCCAAGGAGCTTGAAGCAGTTTGGCTTATTCGAGGAATGATGTATCTCAAGTTCTTTGATTCCATCAGTGAACCAGTCGCCAGTTAATTTTGGCAAATAGCTGTAACATTCATAAATATAATATTCAAGGTTACTGGCAATCTCGTATCGGACTGTGCAATCTTCTTCAAATAACTCTTCATGATTTGCACGCCATTGACGCAAATTCTTGATCAACCGTGTTTCGACTGGAATATATTTTCTTCGGGATGGGGTGTAATCGTCGCAGGTACTTTCCTCAATAAATTAAAAGTGCAAGTTGTTTACGGACGACGAGCGGTCTAAATCAACTTCTCATCCGCCGAAGTCTTCCGCGATTTTTTCGGCTCTTGCCAGTGTTGGCGGTTATCGGTCAGGATACCCTGACGCATCGCGCAGTTGAGACAGACTTTTTCGCTGCCTCTGGTCACATAAAGTTCACCGGTCTGCAGTAGATGAAAATGTTCTTCGCCCGGGTTGCGATAGTAGCAGTATTCTTTGACGGCATTCGGTTTAACGACTGCCTCCCACCCATCATTATGCGGCACATACAGACGCATGTCCCGTGTCAGTTCGTGAGATACGAAATCCATAATCCGATCCGTTCTGGTAGAATAATCAAAAAGTCTACTAATTGAGAATAGTCTGAAGAGAGCAAATCGCAAGGTTAATCAGAGTTTATCGGCTTCATTCTTGCGGCATATCACATTTTGAAGTGGAACCGCGGATGAACACGGATAATCACGGATGCAAAAAAATCTGCGTTTATCCGTGTGAATCTGCGGTTCTGAAAATCAGATTCCTACGGAGATATTTGTCCATCGGATTGAAAACAGAGGATGATTTATTATCCAGATTTGACTATCATTTGGCTCACAGCATATTATCCGCCGTTGCTCGATGAATAATGAATATGCAGATCTCTTCAGGATGGAGTGGGACGAGATGGAGTCAGGACGACCAGATGCACGCTTTGCACAGACCGATTTTAACTCAGGTTCCGCTCCCGAATTTCCTGTCAGTGTCAATCGTTCTGAATTCTTCGGGGGCGATCAAAATGATCCAAGCCCTTTGGGCAAAGCGATTTCTGCGACGGCTCAGTTTCTGAAAGAGCGACAGCACGCCGAAGGATTCTGGGTAGCCGAGTTGGAAGGGGATACGATTCTCGAGTCGGAGTACATTCTCCTGCTGGCTTATTTAGGCGAAGAAAACTCAGAGTCTGCCAAAGCCGCAGCCGCGTATATTGTGGAGCAGCAATGTTCGCATGATGGCTGGGCGTTGTTTCCAAATGGGCCATTGGAAATCAGTGCATCAGTCAAAGCGTACTGGGCATTGAAAATTACCGGGCATGCTCCCGAAGCCGAATACATGCAGCGTGCTCGCGAGGCAATTCTGGCAGCGGGCGGGGCGGAGAAGGTCAACAGTTTTACGCGATATTATATGGCTCTACTCGGTTTGATCAGCTATCACCAGTGCCCGGCTGTGCCGCCTGAACTGGTGCTTTTGCCTCGCTGGACCCGGCTGTCCATTTACGATATGTCGGCCTGGTCGCGAACGATTTTAATGCCCCTGAGTTTGCTGTGGGCCTACAAGCCCCATCGGGATTTGCCGGAAGAGCAGCAGATTGAAGAACTGTTCATCAAGTCGGCCCGCAAGCTTCCCATCTGTAATGATGTGACGGAGAAAGTCGACGATCTTTCTTACCGCTCGCGGATTCCGTGGGCGTGGATGTTTCGTCAATTTGATCGTGGTTACAAACTGATTGAACGATGTGGCGGACCACCGCTGCGAAATAAATCGATTCGAATCGCGGCTGGCTGGATTCTGGAGCGATTGCAGAACAGCGATGGACTCGGAGCGATTTTTCCGCCGATTGTCTGGTCGCTGGTCGCTCTGAAATCGCTGGGATTCGAAGACGATTCCTATGAAGTTGTCACAACGCGGCAACAACTGGATGCTCTGATTCTCCAGGGCAAAAATGCTCAGGGAGAAAAGACGGTTCGATTGCAGCCTTGCAAATCTCCCGTGTGGGATACCTCGATTGCGACATTGGCATTGGCAGAAACTGGTCAGGCTGATTGTAAAGAAGCAGTCGCGGCTAGTTCGAAGTGGATGCGGGCTCAGGAAATCCGTTCTTATGGCGACTGGAGTATTACGCATCGCGATGTGGAGCCGGGGGGGTGGTGCTTTGAATTCAACAACGAGTTTTATCCCGATGTCGATGATACCGCGATGGTTTTGATGGCACTTTTAAAAAGCTTGCCCGATGATTTACATGCCGACTGGCTGGCGGAATTGGTTCCTCAGTCGGAGCGGAGTCTGGAAAAACGACTTTCAACTATAGTGTCTGGAAAGTCTGAGCACTGGCAATCGGCAATGAGTGATGTCTCTCGTCTGCAGCCGAGTCTGGATGCGTTTCGCCGCGGAGTGCAGTGGTTACTGGCGATGCAATCAAAAAACGGGGGATGGGGAGCGTTCGATTCCAATAATGATTTTGAACTGTTAACCCGCGTTCCCTTTGCCGATCATAATGCGATGATCGATCCGCCCACGCCCGATATTACCGCTCGTGTTCTGGAAGCACTGGCGATGTTAGGTGTGAATTCCCAGCACGAGGCGATTCAAAAGGCGTTGACTTTTTTGTGGGAACATCAGGAAGAGGACGGAAGCTGGCCCGGGCGATGGGGAGTGAATTACATATATGGGACCTGGCAGGTTGTTGTCGGTTTGATTGCTGTTGGGATCTCTCCTGAAGATGCCCGCATCCAGAAGTCAATTTGCTGGCTGAAAGCTCGTCAACAAGCTAATGGCGGCTGGGGCGAGACCCCTGAATCTTATGACAGGCCAGAATTAAAAGGGACAGGGGTCGAGACACCTTCACAAACAGCCTGGGCAATTCTGGCTCTGGTTGCTGCTGGGGAATCGCATTCGACGGCTGTTTCCGATGCTGTCCGTTATTTGATCGAGACTCAACAAGCCGACGGGTCGTGGAATGAGACTGAATTTACCGGGACAGGATTTCCCAAGGTGTTCTATCTGCGTTACCATTATTACAGGATTTATTTTCCACTGTTGGCATTGGCGAGATATCGTCAAGCGGCTCGCATAACGACACCGTCTTGAGATGAAGTTAATCGAGGGAGAAGCAATGAACAGGATGCCAGGACGACTGGGAACATTGGTCGCCCGCGATGTGATGTCGACCGAAGTTCTCGTTCTTCCAGAAGAGACGACTCTGGTCGATGCCGTTGAGATGCTTAAAGAACATAAGCATTCTGGTGCTCCGGTCGTTAACAGCAGGGGACATCTGGTCGGCACGTTTTCATTGCGAAATTTAACCGGTGTCAAACGGAATCAAACCGGAGGGGAGAATCAGAAAGAGGTCTCTGGTGTCGAATCGGGTATCATCTCTGCAGCTGCTCTCGAAAAACTAATGAAAACCTCGGCTGCACAGGAACGAGTAGTCGATCGCATGACAGAAAATGCTCCTTCTGTTACCGAGAATGCCACATTAATCGATGTCGCTCGACTGATGTGCGACTTTCACACACACCGTATTCCCGTAACGAACTCGCGAAGTGTGCTGACGGGAATTATCACCACGATGGACATCCTGGCTGCCTTGGTCCATACGGCGGATGAGTTAACCGAGTGAGGATCGGGCGAAAAGGCCAGTGTTAAGCTGCCAGAGGGGAGTGGAATAATGATTTACCTACACACTGCTGAACACTGGCCACGTTAGAAGTTCGAATCGACCTTAACTTTAATCTCTTATACCGATGTGAGTGGTTGGGATTCTTGTAGCTGTTGGCTTTGCATAGTTTCGACCCCAAAAATTTTTGACATGGCACTGCGAGCAATCTCACGTTTTTCTGCTTCGCCATCGAGGTTGCTCTTCCATAATGAGGGGTCAACGAACAGCAACTCGGCTACTGGCAATTGCTCCTGAATGGCTAATTGTTCTATGAAGAGAAGTTCTTCTGCAGTCAGTCCCAGTTCCTGGGCGAGTGTTTGCAGCAGCGAGGCATTATTCTGCGAATCGGCTGGTGAATCGGAAGAGCGGATTTTCTCCAGCAATGTAATGATCAGTCCAACGATCAAGACGATGGCAATAAATCCTGCCAGGATCAGCACAAAATTGGTTGAGCCATAGCCTCTACTATGACGCGAAATATCCGATAAGTCGGCGAGTATTGTCAGGGCCATTATGAGCGTTCCTTTACAGTCGCGTCGACATCTGGAGACTGTTCTTCCGAGAGTGCTTGAACAATATTTTCGATGGCAGCCACAGCCGCTTCCCGAACACGTGGGCTGGGATCGTCGTGCAGAGATTGGAGTGTTGCCAGAATTTGTCGGGTCGGAACATCAGCCAGGATTTCTACAACGACTCTTCGTATTATGGAATCGTTATCGAGCAATAATTCCAGTAGTGCGTGAGATAATTCCTTTTGAAGTTGCATGAAATGAATCGCCTGAGCAGTTCGCAGGCGGCGGGACCGGACGGGATTGGCCAGTTCCCGGCTCAGTTCCTGAATGGCAAGGGGATTAATTTTCAGTAATAACTCTGCCAGTTTCGGTCCGATAGAGGGTTTGGCTGATTCACAAAACTCGATCGCACGCTGTACATCGAAACGCCCCAGGATGTCCCGCACCTGATTCACGACTTCTTCGTGAGGACTATCCAGTCGATTGACGAGCAGCCGATATTTGTTGGTCAGATTCGAATCGCGAACTTGAGTCACTCCCCAGGCTTCGGTTTCGGAATCATCGGAATCGAGAGCTGTCAGAACGCAGGCATCGTACTCTTCCTGCTTCATTAACCCCTGAAATTCTAAAGCCGCCTTTCTGGCGGGAATGGCTGCATGGAGGAAGATACTATGCGCAAATGACTTTTTGATTGGTGCGTTGAATGACATCAGTTGGATCAGTTGAACGATCTGAGGATGGAGTTCTGGAGGCATCGTTTTCCAGAATTCCTCTGTTGCCTGTAACCAAATCAACCCATTGAGTTGCCGATAATTTCGCTCCTGATGAACAGAGGGGCGCATCGGTGTCGCACGAATCATCTGGAGCTGGAATTCAATGTCTTGTCGTGTAGAGATGATATCCAGCATTTTCGGTGAAACATACTTCACATTCAAAGCCGAAGTCAAAAAAACCAGTACGCCTGGGTGTCGGGATTCTTGCAAAACATCCCATGCGATCGCCTGGATTTCGTTAGAAGAATCTTTGAGTAACATGCGTGCGATGGCATTATCACCATGAGCGAGAATCAAAATCGATTCCACGATTACATGCGGACGATGTGAGAGTTCATGGGTGGATAATTCTGTCCAAAACTGTTGGATGGCTAACTCGCAAGATTGCTGATAGGCAATCTGTTTCTCATTTTTTGCCTGTGCCGTATTTTCGCTGAGCGAATCGACCAGTCGCGAGAGCACTTGCTCGCAGCGATCAGCCGTTTCCCCTGTCGCTTTGCGAAGCAGTTGCAACAGAATGGGGATTTCCTCATACAATTGAGCCGATTCAACAGTATCTAAAGCACGCAGAACGACAGCGCTGTCACCATGTAAGAGACAGTGCCTGAGTGGAACCGCGATATCATGATTTTGCGAACTGAGTAACGCGACGACATCCGGCGATAATTTCTGGATATTTTTGATGATCTCAATTTTGCCGAGTGAACTTCCACTTCTCAATATCATCCGAGCCGCAGTATCGCGAATGGCAGGGATATCAACCTGCAATGCATGAACCAGAGCAGCCATCGCATTGGCAGAATGCGAACGCTCCAGCGTTTTCATCGTTCGTTCGATAAGTTCATTATGATTCATATCAGCTTTCGCTTCCACAATTCTTTTCGAAATGATCAGCTTTCCAACGACTGATGAGGTCCTGAGAATTGTCTTATTCTCTGCACATGCAAACAGACTCGCATGCGTGATGCGAGTCTGTTCTTAACGAGGCTTCCGTGCCTTATGCCATCGTATTCAGTATTTCGAATTTGATTTTAGTACAGCATGCCGACAGTCTGTCGAATGCTGGGCATGATGAAACTGGTTGAGTCTTCATCGGGGACGTAATTTCCTTTTTTCATTTTTTCCCGTTCCGCTGACGGGGGAGCGGGTTTGTTATCTTCTTTTTTTACTTCCACCTTTTCGGGCATTGGAGGAGTGGTTACTTTGGGAGTGACCCGGGCGTCCTCTTTCTCAATCTTTATCTCAGTGGTTTTATAGTATTTGTTTTCCTGAGAAATCGGACAAGACTGCAGGCAACTTTCATCGATGCAATTATCGCAGCAGCCATCAATACAGCATCCGTCAGTGCAACCGTCGAGACATCCCTCAACACAGTATTTACCGAAGCGATATGGGACTGAGTAACCGCAAAGTCTCAATGCCTGGGCTGCTTCACGTCGGACTCGCCAATTCTCATCGTTCAAGGCACATTTGAGTACACTGATTAATTGACATGAACAACAACAGTGACTTTTCCGAAGTTGATCCCCAATTTCGTCTGCAGCTTCAACGCGAACGTAGGCTTCGCAGTCATGCATAGCGTACATCAAGGCACACATGACTTCTGGATAATTTTTGCAGCAGAAGTCTGTACCAATACGATGAATGGCACGGCTACGATCAAACATTGAACAAGCGGTCTGGGAACGATAGATCAGTTTTGCCAGAATTTTGCATCGATTATTGTGATTGATATCGATCATCGTGTCGGCACAGCAGTCGGTTTCGCAGCAACTCCCACCGATACAGCAATCATCATCGGAGCAACACAAATCAACTTCGCAGCATTCGTTCCCACATACGCGAGATAACCAATGAACAGGGCGATTAAACAATCGACCAGAAAATGAGATTGGTTTCAATTCGTCGCAACAGCCGATTTCGTCACAACAAGGAATATCACAGCACGTCGGTGAGCAATTATCGTCAATGCAGACATCGACGCAGTCTTTCGATGACTTCTGCCAGAACTTCCAATTTGGCCAGCCCGCTTGTGTTGTTGAGCAAAGGGCGAGCAGTAAACTGAGTGCCGAGATTGCGTGAATGATTTTGATCATAGACTCTGACTCATCGTAATGTTGAGTGTCGAATCGGCTAACCCTAAATCTTCGCCTTACTCGATCCCTGACGAAGCTTGACCCAAGTGAATGCCGTATGGAATTTCATTTGTGGAGATGAGGTAGTTCAACAGAATTGCAATGCATCATGCAGTTGTTTGTGCAATCACTACCGGTCCACAATTCGTATCGACAGGCCAGAACGCTTTCTTCAATACAGGCAGGAGGAGATGCTATAATCGTCACAGTCGTCAGCATGAGAACTGCTACAACCGCAATTTATCGCAGACGTTCAGGTGTTTTCCTGACATTCACTCAGAATGTCACTGGACATTATCCGTGCTTGAGTTTAACGATTATGACAGTGATATTATTTATTCTAATTACGTCAGCTCTTGTAGAGACCACTTGTGCCCAATGAGGTGAACGATGAATCCGACTTATTTTCAGACATACCGGATTGCACGTGAGAGATTTCTTGAAGCGACTGAGCAGGCGCATGGTAAGGTGAATTCATTGATTCATCCTCAGAAAGGACCTGAGCAGGAAGAATTGTCGCTCGATGTTGCACAGACAGGAGATCCGCAGGCAAAACGTGTTATCGTTATTTCGAGTGGATTGCATGGTGCGGAAGCACAATTAGGCTCGGCTGTCCAACTGGCGATTCTCGAATATCTGAAATCGAATGAGTTACCGACTGATGTGCGCATCGTCCTGCTCCACGCATTGAATCCCTGGGGGTTTGCTTATGTTCGACGCGTGGATGAGCAGAATGTCGATGGTAATCGTAATTTTTTGATTCAGGGGGAAAGTTATCAAACAGATGAAAATGAGTTGTATGGGCAACTCGATCAATTTCTGAATCCTGCTGATCAATCGCAATTGCAACGTTCTTTCCTACTCCAGGCGGGTCAGTTATTGCTGAAGCATCCTTATCAGAAAGTTTTCAAGGCGATCGCCTCGGGGCAGAATCGTTTTCCTCACGGGTTATTCTATGGGGGCGATGCTCCCAATTGGACGACCAGGCAATTCACAGAGTATTTCCCTGCCTGGATTGCAGGTGCGACCCACTGTTGTCATCTCGATTTTCATACCGGATTAGGGAAGTACGGTCGGGGAGAATTGCTGATTGATACCCCGCTTGATGAGCAGACTCAACGCTGGTTGAAAGAGGCATATTCGGGTGAAAGCCTGCATTCTTTTCACAAGCAAAACGAACCACCTTATCAGGCACGTGGGAGCATTTCTCGCTGGGTGCACAGCAATTCGACAGCTTCCCATACAATTTCCGCATGTGCTGAGTTCGGCACCTATTCTTCTTTGAAGATGCTGAAGACGTTGCGCCAGGAGAATTACTATGCCCAATTTGGTGCCCCTGATTCGAAGGCCTTTCAATCGGCTCGAAAAAAACTTCAGGAAGCCTTTTGTCCGAGTTCAAACCGATGGAGACAAAACGTGCTGGAGCGGGGAGTAAGTTTGATACGGTCAGCGATTGAAAATGTGCATCGCTGGTAGACTTTTCGCAACCAGACTCAAATCGCGGTTTCTGAAACTGGCTTCAATAGCGGTCTTAAAATTTCGATGCTATTGTTTCGTTGAGATGCAGGAGTTGAAACAGGATGCGATTTCAGGCTCCAGCGAAGTATCAGGTAAGCGAACGGTCCCATCAGTAGAATAAATCCGTATTCCCACCGGCGAGGTTTCACATTTTTGTGCTTCGCATAACTTCGGTAATGAAAGAGAAGACCTGCTGAGATCACCAAGAGCAATATGACGACAGGCAGGCTCATTTGAAATAACTTCATGACGGCTTCTGTCGTCGAGAGATCGTATTGTAGCTTAATTTGTTCGACAGGAACTGTCAGCATGCAAAAAAGAAAAGTGAGAGGAGCCGGTTGTACGCCAGCTATAATCCATTTTTGTATATCTAAATCATTAGGGTAATAATTTACGATAACATCATCTCTGGTTTGAGTAATGTTTCCTTCGTAATCAGCCCAGTAGAGATCCGTTGCATATTTTCCCGTCTGCAGATCTCTTTCCATTACTTCATACAGGAGTTGTTTTCCCTTGAGATAATGTAAGGAAAAATTTTGCTTATGCAGTTCTTCCGGGATTTTCACTTGAAAACTCTTATCTTCCAGCAAGCCGTAAGTGAGCACGGACTCCGGTGTGCGAAAGGAGACAACAAGTTCCGCTTCGCGGTCTGAGGTTGCCCAGTTCTCTGGAGAATGATTCTTTGGCAGTCTCCACAACTTCATGCTCAGGATATCACTGCGATCGAGAAAATTTGTGACTTCACCCGTGATGAAATTGATCTGTTTGACTGCCCCTTTGCGTGTCAGAAGTAAACCGGAATCGCGAAAGAGATCCTGTCGCTGGTATTTCTGGTATCCAGTGCTTTGGGGAATACCAGGATAGGAGTTCCAGTTGTAGGTGCTTTCATCCATAAGCAGGAAAGTAAGAAGTTGGTTTGTTGCGGTGCCGTAAATGGGAAATTGTTCTTCAGGAGTTGGGATAGAATTCTGAAAGCCATTCTGACCCAGGTAATGAATGATTTGTTTAGTGACAGGATGGTAAGCCACGAAATAACCCGTCGAATGTAACTTACTATCGTAGATGAAATACCAGTAATTAGGTTTTTGCTCTTTTCCCATTAAACTTGCGATTGAAATCGAGGGAGTGAAGGGAGTCAAGCTTTGGTAATATTTCTGCGTTTCACCAATCAAGGAAATCCCATTACTAACCACCTCATTCTGCTTTAATATGTACTTTTCTCCATCGAGTGTCGTGTAGTAGACGTCTGAAATATTGCGATGCCAGGTATTGTGATAGATCAGTACCGTGTCATCACCGAGAACAGTTACATTTTGAGAATGTTGTTCTTTCTGTGGAAGCAGATACGTCGCAACCGTGGTGGAAACCCAGGTGACGATGATGACATACAGGATGGACAGCCCTGCTGTCAGAATGATATTGGTCGGGAAACTGGTTGTTTTCGATGGAGTAGACATATCATTGAATTCCAAGGCTGAAAACGAAGTGATTAGGAGAAATCTTCGAGATGGCATTGCGTGAAAATTGCTGCGATCAGAATGGCATCGACTGCGAAAATGAGTAGTAGCGAGAGACCTGCGTAGTATTCTGTTGTCGTTGTCAACAGGAAAGCACCGCTGACTGCCAGGACGGGCAAGAGACGAGTTCCATACCAGCGGGCTTGTCGTAATCCCGAGAGATAACAGCTCAGATAAATCATCGAGAGTCCGAAGCAACTCTTCCAGTACATGAGAGTGTTTTCCCAAAGGAAGGGAGCAGCGATGCTTCCTTTGCTGCCTGCCCACAACGCATAGACCAGCATGGGTAAGACCATCACGAGCCAGATCAAGCCAATTCCGCTGACTAATTTCACCAAGGTAATTCGCATTCGGGAAACTGGTCGATGCCACAGGAACAACCACGTCCCGCGCATCGATTCGGATAGCGTTTGCCAGTATCCGGTGGTTCCTGCCAGCAAGGTTCCAACCACTGGTAATAACTGAAATGTGGTGATGTTATAAAAAGGAATTTCAGCATGTGAATTACTATTAAAAAAGTAGAGTAAATTGATACCGCACATTCCCAGGATTGTCAGCAGAACAATTGCGAAACCAACGATCTGTATCGGCAGCAGTTGTCGGAATTCTTTGTAAGCGAGCGTGAGTGGCCACATGGGAGAGACTTTCACGAATGAGATTTGAGTTGATCGACAAAGACAGGAACACTGTTTCGATTCGTGCGAGTATATTCCAGGAAGGAATCTTCCAAATTCATCGATTCGGTTTCAATTTGCTTCGGCTCCAATCGCTCAGCCAGGAGCCGATGTTCGTCATTGAGATTCACAATGATCACTTCCAGTTGATTCAGAATCGATCGACTGCCCACAACACCCTTGCACTCTGGAAATGCAATCGATCCATTCACCGGACGATCGAATTCGAGCACAAGTTTGCTGACCGATTGCTTGAACTCTTCGGTTGTGCAATCGACCTGCAGGCGGCCATCAACCATAATTCCAATCCGGTCGGCAACTCGTTCCACATCACCAAGAATGTGAGACGAAAACATAATTGTTCGGCCTTCCCGCTGGATGATTTGAATCATCGACTCCAGGAATTCTCTGCGGACGACCGCATCGAGCCCCAATGTCGGGTCATCCAGAATCAGTAACTCCGGTTGAGGAGCGATTGCCAAAGCCAGCGAAACCTGAGCCTGCTGTCCTTTGGAAAGCCTGCGGATTTTGCGGGTGAGGGGCAGTCCAAAATGTTCCAGCACCTGTTCGAGCAATTCCTGATTCCACTTTTTGTAAAATGGTTTCGTAAAGCGGATCGCCTCACGAATACTCATCCAGGAGTAGAGTGGATGTCCTTCTGCAATGTAAGCGATTCGTTCGCGAACCTGGGGATCGAGTGTAGAGACTTCGTGTCCGAGCAGTTTTGCAGAGCCCGAATCGGGAACGACCATGCCCATCAGCATTTTGGTCGTGGTCGATTTCCCGGCTCCGTTGCAGCCGAGGAATCCGAAGACGCAGCCAGTGGGTATCTGAAAGCTGACATCATTCACAACCGCTTTGCCATCATAATATTTCGTCAAGCCCTGCACTTCGATGGCAGGAGAAGGGACCGGTTGAGCGAGGTCTGTCATTTCTTCCCCTTCACGAGATTCCACTGATACTTGCCGAGACGAGCTTCCACAATCTGGCGAACTTCATCGGCATCGAAACCCAGATACACCGCCGATGTCAGACAGATATCCAGCGATTCCTGCAGCTTTTGCACGCGGATCGCTTTCGTCAATTCGATACGGGGTTGCGTCACAAACACACCTAAACCAGGGCGGGTCGTTAAAACACCTTCCCGTTCGAGTTCCGTGTAAACCTTCGCAATTGTATTGGGATTCACGACCAACAATTTAGAGAGTTCACGAACCGAAGGGAGTTGATCCTCCGGCGCGAGGTGTCCCTGGGCAATCCCTTCGCGGATCTGTTGTGACAGCTGACGATAAATCGGCTGCGAACTGGATGGATTGACCTGAAAATTCATTGCGTGTTCCTTCTGTACTAATAGTGGTAGTACAGATGATTTTTGTCAAGAGGGATTTATGTAAAATTAGAAAAATAAGAAACAGCAAGCAGTGTTTCTTGCTTGAAGAAAATCGATCCAAAATGAATCTTCACGATTCCTTTTTGTCTTATCTCAACAAAAAAGAATGTTCTTGTGATTCACAATTGAGAAACGAAATGACGATTTCGCAACTTATCAAGCTATTCAGCCGCAAGCTAAGTTCATCGCGATTTGACGTGCAGGTTGGACAGATCGTGTGCTGGGTGTTTGCAATATTTGTGATGCTGATCGGGATTACCAAGGTCTCGCGCATGGGTTTGAGCGAGGCTCAATTGATCTTCGGCATCCTGCTTGTCGTGGTACTGACATTGCAAATGATCATTTTGGGAATGATTCTGCCGATGGTTGACTATGTATGTCAGAAGCAGAAAGAGAACCCGTAATCTCTTGCGATAAGCAAAGATTAAATCCCCAGTAATTTCCGGGGGTTGTACCGGACGAGACAATCGATTTCCAATGAAGTCAACCCAATTGTTTGCAGATTGGCGACCATGGTTTTCAGTGGGCAGGCCGAACCGACGAAGTGAGAACGATCTTCTGCCCAGGGGACTAGATCCTCTTCAATAATAACGGTCTGATCGGCGAGATGGTAAGTTCCCGGCCCCAGGCCAGCTGCGCTGATGGTGTCTGAAACAACGATACTATGTTCAATCCCCACGCATCGAATATAATTTTTCAGGGCAAACAATGGGATATGGGCTCCGTCGGCAATGAAACAAATAATGAGTTTGTCGGATAAAGAAAGAGCCCGTTGAATAATATTATCGTGGCGGTGCATCTGCATCGGGCAACCGTTTCCGAGATGTGTGAACAGCTTCAAGCCAGCATCAATCGAAGCTTTCAGTTGATCCAGACTGGGATTGCAATGCCCGGCTGCGACTAGAATTTCCTGATCGTTCAACCAGCCAGTTGTTTCCCCTGTGAGATCCTGTTCAGGGGCGAGTGTGAAAAGTCTCGTCAAGCCATCACCGGCTTCCAGTAATCTCTTCGTCAAATCCAGATTAGCCGGGCAGGCATGTTCCGTCGGATGAGCTCCGATGTATCCGGGGATAGGAGATAGAAACGGACCTTCGATATGCAGGCCAATAATCATCTGAGCGACAGACGATGATTGCTCTCGAATTTTCGCAACATTTGCCAGTCGTCGGCACATCGCATCGTGGTCTGCGGTAATAATAGTTGCCAGAATTCCATTGACGCCATCTTGACGCAAACGTTCACATCCGTGCTCAACTTGCTCGAGTGTCAGTTCGTCAGAATTAAAATCGACGCCGGCATAACCATTGACTTGCAGATCAATCATGACATCTTTCGGTGGGATTTGTGCAAAATTTGGGAATTGTGAGCAACGTGGAATTCACAATCCAGAAAGGAAATTAACGAGTTGTTCAATTTCATCCTCTGTCAATTCTGCCCCTGAAGTCTCTTCAGGGCGATGATAAAGGGTGAGGACCTGTTTGAGGGAATGAGCCCGGCCGTGATGCAGGTATCGTCTTCGCGAGGAAATTCCACGGAGAGCAGGGGGATTAAAGACCTGATAAATCGAATGACTTTCCACACGACCGACAGCATATCGTAATCCTGAGGAAAAGTCTGGCTCCTGATGGCAGGAAATGCAACCACCTTTTCCATAAAAGAGTTCTTGCCCAGCTTCTCGATCGACCGAAGCGGGCAACTTTGTTGCAGAGATCGGTTTGAGAGTTTCCAGATAACTGGCCAGCGCACGAGCATCGTCGAAAGATGCTGCGTGTGGATCATGCATCGTTTCACGCAGTGATTTTGACATCGACTCTGTCAAGTCGGGCTGCCAGCCATGCCATGTCCAGGGTTCAGTTTTGGCCACATCATGCAGCGAGAGTGTCAGCTTTTTGGTGTCGTAGGTCACGTCATTGAGAGTATCGAACATCTGCCCGGAGGTATGGCCATCGTAATGACAGGTGTGGCAACTCATCCACCCATCTTTAGATCGCAGTCCGTCGTAAAAGATTTGCTCCCCACGAGCAATTTCGGATTTGTGATTCGAGTGAGACAGCTTTAATTCTTTAGTAATTGATCCAAGCTTTAAATCTATCAGGCAGAGTGAATCCTGCATCTCATTGGCAACCAGCACTGTTTCATTGTCGAGGAATTCCAAGTCGATTGGACGTCCGGGGATTTTAATGCGTGTGAGAATTCCGGGAGTCTCTGTCAGATAATGCGGGGCAAAATCATCAACACCAGATGTCGGCCAGATAAGATCGCTCGTTTTCAGGAGAATGAGTTCCTGAACGCCGCTGGCCAGTACGGCTAGTTTAGTGCCGGCTGGATTGGAACGAACAAGAGTTAAATCGGCGACTCCATGCCCACGCACATCGAGTCCGAATTGACTTTGCTCGAGTTCGTTACCAGATGGAACGTTGAACTTTGCCAGTCGATTATTGACTGCCCAGCCGCGAGTTAAGTTTCCTTCGGTGATCGGAAAATCTCGATTGATTGTCAGGGGGACAATCACTTCACTGCCAGAGAATAACTCTGGTTGACCGAGGTTGAACGCCGTTTGATGAGCTTCCTGACGACTGAGTAACTGTCCAGTATTTCTATCAAAGCAATAGAGACTGCCGGGCAATTCGCAAGTGACACAAAACCAGGTTTCATCGGGCGAGAGAACCAGAAAACGAGGCAGGTTGCCGCAGTGATACTCTCGGAGTAATGCTCCCGAATCTACGCTTATGCATTGAACCGAATCCGGATGTTGTAATGAAACGAGTAACTCCTGGCAATTTCTGGCATGTGTCATGCTGACGGGATGACCGGAAAGAGAAATCGTTCGCAAGATTTGCAGGCGAGATCCCTCTCGTTCAAAAAGCTTCACGCATTGATCGCGATACACAGCCACTGCGATTATGGAATCCGATAACCAGAGAACATCCAGAGGTTCATTCCCGACATCGACTTCACGAACTTCAACATTACTGTGAAGTTGCATCTCAGGTAGCGAAACGAAACTGAGTGTCCCAGCAATTCGATTCGCAGTGACCACACAGGAACGATCCGGCGATACGGCCAGGGCGCGAGGGCGTACTCGATCTTGTGCGGATACCGCTGCTGTGAACAATGAGATCAATACCAGCAGGATTCCCAACTTTCTGATGAGAATTCTGTTGGCAGGCATGAGTATGTTATGGCGACTATTATTCATCATGGCTCGTTGGGGGTGACATCCTGCAGGACGGAATAGAGAACAACGTTCATCGCAATTTTTGCGGCATCATCGGGAGAATAGCCGATGCAGGAAAGCGAGGTCTGTTTTTCGAGAGCACAGGAAATATCGTATTTGCTATAGATAACCGCATAACGCCCATTTAGAGAAATCCCTTCAAGAAATGGAGGTCCTTCGCGTTCGATCGGATTCAAGGCCTGGTCATTCTGGTTATTAGAAGGCGCTCGCCGTTTGACCGATTCGAGGTTGTGCCCGATTGCCTGGGAAAACATTTCATGATCGACCGGGATTCGCTCCATTGGTGCATCGGGAAACATGCGTTGCATCAGATCTCGAAAACTGGCATCGAATTTCGGAGCCCCGCAGCACGCATCGGCAAAGAGAACGCCACCACTTTCGAGGTATTTGCGAACATTGCGAATCTCGTCGGGAGAGAGTTCGAAGTTTCTTTGGCCGTGCATATAGAGCAGGGTGAAACGATAGAGTTCGGGATCGCCAGCCGGGATTTTATAAGGCTGTGTTCCGGCGACAACCCCGAAGGATTTCTCCAGAGTGAGCAGTAATTTTTTAATTGCATTTGGAGCGGCATCCCAATCGCCGGAATGTCTCAGCTTGGCGATGCCGAGAATCCCACGCAGGGTATCGGTGTCGTCCTGCTTGCTGACAAGTTGCTGCTCGTCGAGTTTATTCGGCGGCTCACGGCCAGTGACATAAGCGACAACATTCACACCAATCCGCAAGCTCCTGGCAATGGCTGTTTTGATATCCTGTTTCCGATCGGGAGGATCGACAACCATGCGTTTGTCCCAAAGACAACCGAGATCTTCCGGCGAGTAGATGATGGCGGTCCGACATCCGACATCGACTCCCTGCAGTGGTACGTTCGCCGGATCGAGTAGATACTCACTGCGATAAACCGGATGCGTTTCCGCGAGTGGCATCAAGTCATTGAGGCCATCGGGATAAAGCCGTTGGATCAGGCGACGGAGCCCCTCTTCAAACGATTTGCTTTCACAACCACGTGCGACAAACAGAAATCCGCCATTGATCAGGTATTCCCTCAACAGATCAACATGCTGATCAGTCATCAAATCATTCAGATCATTTTCGGATGTCACAAACAGGATCGGAGCCTGTAGAACTTCCTGTACATTCTGATTCGCGACCGCTTTATCAAAATCGAGTGTTTGCCATGTCAACAACTTGGGCCATTTCGGAAGTGTGCTGATATGTTCGACAAGATTACGGACATCTTTCGGGTGACGGTTCCACAGATCTCCAATCACCAGTTCCGCATTATCGGGATCTCGGGGGCCTAGCTTCATTTTGTTAATCATGACAGGAGCCAGTCCCTTGGAAAGGAACAATAAAGCCAGCGGAGTGCCGATATTTGGTTGTCCTTCCATGCCTCCTTCCCCTCGCCAGGAGCCATCCCGTTTTGATTGTCGAGCCAATAATACACGTGCCCCTTCGCGATACCAGTCGTGAGAGCCGAAGAAACGACGACCACTCAATCGACCGGAGCGTTCGAGACCATACAGATAATACAGCCACCAGGTGTCGTAGAGCGGATTGGTTTGTACGGAAAAGTTTCGCCCCATCCAGCGGAAAGCACGTTCGAGGGCCTCGTTAGGTTCAGGAGGCTGGCAGCATATGGGAGTTCCATCGGGATTGGTATCTTCGCTCGATTTCAGAAAAGCGGCTGCAATCGAAAGCGAGGCAATTCCGGCGACCGTCATGCTGCCATAGCTTTGGCGACCATCTTCCAGCTTATAATTCCACCCGCCATCGGGGAGTTGACTGTTCTCCCAATATTGGCGAACACCCTCCCAGACTTTCCGATCAACCGGAGTGCCATAATAGGCGGCATCACGCAGTCCGAGAATGGCATATTGGGTATTACTGCGATCAGGCATTCCGCTCCCCATGTTGCCGCTATTCGAATATCCCCAGCCTCCTTTGTCCAGGCCTGTTCGCTGCTGTCCCTTTTCCAGTTGTTGAGCCAGACTGAATACGAGCAGACTGTCTTTGGCTCCCTCCTTTGCAGTCGTCAGAGCCATGATCATCAACGAAATTTCATAAGTTAACGTCGGCTTTTGTTGCCGGAGCCATTTTAATCCACGAGAGATTGCGGGATCATCCGAGGTGAGGCCAGAGTTCATCAGCGAGAGCAGGCTCAGGGATGAAATCCCAATTTTATAAGGCGAGGCCGTTTCCGTACTCCAACTCCCATCAGGAAGTTGTTGACTGATGAGATAACGTCGCCCTTTTTGAATCGCTGCCAGCACGTTTTCTGCTGATAATTCGTCCTGCGCAATGACTGGTCTGCTCGACGAGGCCAACAGGCCTGCAACAATCGAGTAGATCAACACTCGTTTCAGGAGAGAGTTCTGATTCCGCATGTCAGTACAGGATCTCATAAAAGGATTTGAAATTCGGGATCACTTCATCATAACACTCAATCATGTGATGGTCATCCAGAAAAACGATCACATGACGTTTGCAGTATGAATTCTAACTAATTCGACTGAGTAAGTTGGGGGACACTCCGCGTCCTTTGCGATTTTTGCGCGAAAACTTTAGATTCTAAGTGGAGGACCATCTAGCAAGATACCGCGTTTCCTCGTTCCCAGGGAGGACCTTGGGAACACGTTGAATTTTGAGCAAACATACATTCACATCAATAAATTACGAAGAGATTCTTCATGGAACGTCGACGCATTGGGAAAACATCATTGATCGTCTCGGACATCTGTCTCGGAACAATGACCTTTGGCTCAACCTGTGATGAGGCCGAAGCGTTCCGGATTATGGATCGAGCATTCGATGCCGGGATCAATTTTCTGGATGCCGCTGAGATTTATCCCGTGCCACCAGAAAAAGAATGGGTGCATCGGACTGAAGAAATTGTCGGTCGCTGGATGAAAACGAAATCGCGAGATGCCATACAGATCGCCACAAAATTCTGTGGTCCAGGACACGGCTGGTTCGTCCCTCCAGTGCGAGAAGGGTATACCTGCATCGATCGCCATCACATTCGCAAAGCGATTGAGGGTTCGCTCCGCAGGTTGCAAACAGACTATGTCGACCTGTATCAAACCCACTGGCCCGATCCCGACTTTCCTTACGAGCAGACTCTCGAAGTTCTGGATGAACTCGTCCATGAAGGCAAAGTGCGTTATGTTGGCTGCAGCAATGAAACACCCTGGGGAATGATGAAATCGTTATCAGCAGCTGAGCTTTCCGGGACAGTCCGATACGAATCGATCCAGAATAATTTCAGCCTGATTAATCGTCGTTTTGAAGATTCTCTGGCCGAGATTTGCCGTCGTGAGAAAATCAGCTGTCTCCCTTATTCTCCCATCGGCGGTGGGGTGCTGACGGGAAAGTATCTCGATGGAAAATTTCCCGAAGGAGCCCGCTTCTCAACTTATATGCAAAAAGGAGAACGTCAGCAGGTGATGGTCCGACGATTCGTTAACGAAAAATCGTTAGCCACCACCCGAGAACTCTGCAAACTGGCTCAGGAACTCGGAATCACCCCGGCAACATTAGCGACCTGCTGGAGTAAGCAACACGACTTCGTAGCCTCCACGATCATCGGTGCCAATTCGCTGGCTCAACTCGATGAAACCCTGCCCGCCTGTGACTTCATTCTGGATGAATCGACTTTGAAACGGATCGATGAAATCACGGCGAAGTATCCGTATCCGTTGGGGTAAATCAATTATTCAAAGACTCCAGCACTCTCAAATTCCGTTCGACAATTTGAATTGGTTGCACAAATTGCTGTCCGTCGAGGAGTTGTCGGATTTCGGACCACGCGGATAAGGTTTGAGGAATCTGGCGATGAAAACTGCCGTAGCCGGACGAGATTGCGATGCTCAGATCCTGACAGTCCTGAGCAAAAGCCCAGGCTGCATAGGCGGCGCGACGATTATTCTGCTCCCGAGTCAATTGTAGGATTCGCTGCGATTCGACCTGCAGTTGATCGACAATTTGAGTTAGATCATTGTGCGGTTGATTGGTCGGTGCGACTGTCAGCTCATCGCGCAGGTCGTGCATCACCTGAAAAATCCTGCGGCCAGTTTGCCAGTTCTGTAAGCCGAAATTCGGAGTTTGATACAGCGAAGAGCTCAAGTTTGCCCAGGCAGAATCGACCTGTTGAAAAGAGCGGGCGACATCATCATAGTCGCCATCACGCCGGACGGTATTCTGAAAGGAATTTGCAGACTGTGCCAGAATTCCCGGATACCGACGGCCACGTTCATCCAGTGCAATTCCCCCATAACGATTTTCTCGAACGAGTTGTGCAGTCAGACCAGCCAATTCATCAGCCAGTTTTGCAACCTGATTCCGGTTGTAGGAATTTGCCTGCTCGAAATGCATCTCGGCATGAAACGTATTATCGAGTTGATTGATGGAGTTCACCACATAAAGCATGCGATTTGAATACGGTCCCTCAGCAAACAATCGGGCAGCCGGGTGCCAGGCTTGATCGAATGCCCCATACTCGGCTTGTAATCGATTGTAATCCGCTCCACGGATCAGCAGGTTCGCAAACTGATCGGCATGCTGCCGGGCGATTTCAATCAATTGAGACTGTTCCCGCGACATATTCTCCCGAATGGAAAGAGCCTGCAAATAACTCGTATTCGAACGCAACTGAGTCGCGAGTGTTTGATAGCGATAAGGATCATTTCCGACAACTCCCCCCGGCTGGTAACCGGGCTGAAACCCAGGTTGATAACCGCTCGGGTATTGTGTATTCGCAGGAGGAGAGACGGATCCACCCCAGTTGAATGTCGGAGGATTATTATAGGTCTGTCCGGGAGGCGTGAATCGGGGGCTGTTGTCCGGATTATTGAAGTTGTTGGAATTGTTAGAGGGAGTGAAATTGTTCCGTCGATTATCGAATTGAGGAGGCGTCAGTATCGGACCGAGTTGAGGCTGATAAGGAGTTGAACTCGGCTCGTCGAAATACCAACGATTGTTTTTGGCATCGTACTGCAAATGCTTTGCTGGTACGTCTCCCGGTTGATTGAATTTTGATTTCTTCTGATCGGATTCGTTTTTGCCAGAGTTCTTTTTTCCTTGAGCCGAGACATTCTGAATTGGAACGATGGCCATTCCTAAAATACAGAATAGTACAAGTTTCAGAGGTGTTTGACTAAGAACGGACATCGGAATCACTCCATCAAATAACTATTGCACCCCAGGAAACTCATTTCCCTGATGAAGCATTTAAGGTGAAGCCAGATCTTTCCTGGCTCATTTTTCAATTTTTATCATATACCATTCCTTTTGAATTGACATCGCAAAAACAAAAGTACACTATTGCAGTTCTGCTATTCCTCTGACATTTCGTCAACGAGTCACCAGTCAATTTAAGAAAGTGCTCTATTCATGAATTTGCAAACCGTAATGCGCTGTCTCGGTATAATTTGCCTGCTATTGATTTGTGGCTGTGTCAAGAAAACAGTAAAAGGCGATGTAAGTATTTACTCATACGATCTCAATACAATCCTGATGGTTATTGCAGGTTTTATTGCAGCCTTGGGGTATGGAGTCTATCGCGTTAGGCAAAAAGAGTATTGGAAGGGTGGTTTTACCGTACTGATCGCCTTGGGAGTGGGAGGATTTTTCATACCCAGCTTTTGTGGCGATTCGCTCAAAATAACACCGGAGCGTATGATTTTAACTCGTGTTGGCTTTGCCTCCGACAAAAGTGCCGATTTGAACTTTGACGATATCAATCACGTCACCATTACGATGAAAGAAACGCGAGGTCGTCGAGGTCGAAAAAATAAAAATTACTATCTGAACTGCTCGATGAATTCGGGTGAGGTTAAGGTTGTTCCCATGGGAGAACTTGTCAAAGAAGGCCTTAGCGATATCGTCGATAAACTCCAGGCACGGCAAATTATGATCGTCGACAACTCAGGGAGCTGATTCAAGTGATTTGCTTTGCAATATGAGTTCGGGAATGCATTCTCTGGTTTGATTGCATCCCCCATTCTGTGTTGGCATTTTTAGAGCATATTCAATTATTTACTGCGGTGTCCGGCAGGAGCAAACACAGCATTATTCGGGCACAGGCGTCCAAGCCAATGCAGATACCATTTGAAAATGTTCTCAATGAAAACTTTTGCAATCTTAACTGATTTCGAGGCCACGAATACCAGCTGCGGTGCTAGAGCCAAACTGATCCATCTCTAAACCCATTCGTTGAGCAAACGTCACGAACAGATTCGCGAACGGAGTATTGTTTTTCTCATCGTGTGCGACATACGCCCCATGTCGATAGCCCCCTCCTGCAACGATAATTGGCAGGTTGTGCCAGTCGTGAGAAGACGCATTTCCAAGATTGGAACCAAACAGTATGGAAGTGTTGTCGAGCAATGTTTTACCCTGTTCATCCACTGCTTTGAGTTTGTTCAGAAATTCATTGAAGACGATAAATTCATGTTCTTCAATGATTTTCAACTCTTCGATTTTGGCATCATCCTTGCCATGATGAGACAGATTATGCCAGTCGGTTTTGACACCTGGAATATTACTGGGAACGGCATTCAAACCCCCTAAAGCATAGGTCATCACACGTGACGAATCGGTTTGCAAAGCCAAGGCCATCATGTCATACATCAAGCGTTGTTTAGCCAGAATATCGACTTTATCGGCGACATCTTGTGGGGGAGCATAATCGACAGCCGGCTTGGGTCGTTTCGCCCAGCTTTCGGATTGTCCGATTCGTACTTCAAGATCGCGGACGGAAGTCAGATATTCATCGAGTTTGTGACGATCCTTCGCCCCGAGGGAGCGATCCAGCTTATTGGCATCGTACAAAACCGTATCAAGAATGCTGCGGCCTCGTTCCAGTTCTCTCAGTTCGTTTTTGACTTCCCGTTCATTGCCAGAAATGAACATCTTTGCAAACAGTTTTGATGGAGAAGATTCCGAAGGAATCCCGACTCCGCCTGCCGTCCAGGAAAGTGAGCCGCCGCCGTTGGAGAGGCACAGGTAAGGGAAGCGAGTTGTTCCACCGAGATGATGAGCCATCAGTTGGTCGAGTGAAACAGTATTTCTGAAACCCGCCAGACCAGGACGCATGGCTGAAGTCAGCCAGGTCATCCCGGATGCGTGACCGTTATTACCGTTTTGCTCAGGATGCGACAATCCGGAAATGACGGTCATCTCATTCCGATGAGCAGCCAGTGGCTGCAGATACGGGGTGAGCTGATAGTTCTTACCTGTTTGCTCCGGAAACAAATAAGGCGTATGAAATCCCAAGTCGCCACAAATCGCCACAAACCGATGAGGCTCTTTCGTCGTACCCGATGCCGCATAGGCAGGTGACATTGCACTGAGCAGTGGCAGAGAAACAATCGTCCCTGCACCTTTCAGGAAATGCCGTCGATTGATCGCGTTTCGTTTCATGATATTGCCTGATCTACTTTACTGACCCACTTTAGTTTTGTGTTCAACCTTCAACCTTCCGCCTTGTTTCCCATCACTTTTGCTGAAAGATGTCACTGGAAATTGCCTGATGCAGTAAGTCTTTCATGCCATAATTACTATCTGCACATTGCCCAACTATTATGTCAATTTCCTCACGATCGGAAAATCCAAGTTCGCGTCCGGTGGCAAATGTCAGTAACTTTTCTGTGAATGCTCGAGCAAGGATTTCCGGTTTGCTCGCCAGCAGTTCTCGAAATTCGAGATAGTTGTCGAAGTTGCGGCCATCGGCCAATTGACCTGAGGGATCGACTTCCGGCCCCAGTCGATATCGGACTCCACGACCGTTGACTTGCTTGTTAACCCGCTCTCCTTCTCCCAGTGAACGATATCGTTCACGGTAACCACCGATCGGATTGAACGATTCGAGAGCAAATCCCGGGGGATCAATCACATTATGACACGGCTGGCAATTTGCCAGTGAGCGGTGTTTATCGAGTAACTCTCGCAGTGTTGAAGCACCGCGAATATCTGGTTCAACTCCGGGAATCCCGGGTGGAGGGGGTGAAGGCGTTTCTCCCAGAATCCGTTCCATCACCCATACGCCGCGAACGACCGGTGAAGAATTCGTTCCGTTTGCAGAGACTTTCAGAATACTCGCCTGTGTCAGCAATCCTCCCCGCAAATGATTGGCTGGCAGTTTTACTTTTTGAACTTTGGCTCCGGCAACATCAGGCAGTTCGTAGTGAGTTGCCAGTCGGCTATTGAGCATGGCGAAATCGGATTTTATGAGATTTTGAATCGGAAGATTCGCTGCAATCAACTCTTGCAAAAAAGCTTCCGTTTCGAGAGGCATTGAATAACGCAGGTAATTGTCGTATTCCGGAAAGAGAGAACTATCCGGGACGGTGAAATCCATTTCCCGCAGATTCAGCCAGGCTTCAGTAAAGTCTGTCAGGAATCTTGAAAACCGAGGATCAGTCAGTAATCGTTCTGTTTGCTGCCGCAGGATATCCGGTTTCGACAGCTGGCCAGCCTCTGCGAGACGGAGCAGTTCCGCATCAGGTGTTGTCCGTGTCAGAAAATAGGAGAGTCGACTGGCTAGAGCGTAGTCATCCAACTGACCTGATGTTTCCTTCAGAAACAAAAACCGAGGCGAGCAAAAAATAGCCGTTGCTGCTGTTCTCAATGCATCTTCAAAGGAGTTGCCTTTGTCGCGCTCACTATGGAATAAGGTGAGATAGACATCAATTTCAGATTTCTGCACTGGTTTACGAAATGCCGCTTCTGCAATTCGCATCAATGAATTCGAGACATCGGACTGCGTGTTGATTGATTGGATTTCAAATCGAGGTCGATACCAGGATTTCAGTTTGTCCTTCGGATTACCCGGTTGAATCTCTGTCCGATTCAGACCTTCAAATATCAGCTTGTGACCACGTGATGGAAACTCTTCCGCAAGAGGGCCATCTAGAATTACCGAGTGTATCGCCAGTCCCGGTCCCTGATACTCATCGACATTTTCCCGCTTATAACGATTGGGATCCGAAATGCCGTAAGGCTCGATTTCGATCATGTAATTGGATTCGATCCAGGCTTCGAATTCGATCGACTGTGGAGAGTTTTCAGGGGTGCCGGGCTTGAATGAGAAGTATCCATAAGTTGGTTTTTCCGAACCCCTCTGGAATGAGGTGCCTCCGACAGAAAATGTAATCGGTGTCTCCGAACGATATGCATATCCATTCACTTTCACCTTGTATCGACCTGGCTCACGCACGCCACTACCTCGCATCATGCCGGAGGGGTAGCCTCCCCCTTCAAAGCGAACGACCGAACCATCAGACAACTCTTTCCAGACTTTGCCGATGAACTTATCGCCTTCGCCTGACCCTTTGTAGCTGGCTTCAATATGATTTTCCGTTGGCTTATCGACCGTCTTTGCAATCGCCGCATCGAGCACCTGGGACATGGCATCAATGTATGACTGCATGTGAACCATCGACAGCCCCAGAGTTGAGCCGACGTTGTCAAATTCGTGAGAACGCCCATCCTCTGGCAGCATCTCTTCCAGATTCAGATTCGTCCCGAATATATCGTTCAACGTGTTTTCATATTCACGACGATTCAACCGCCTTAATACGGTTCCCTTGCTCTGGCGATGAGTCTCTGATAATTGTAGATGCAACAGCCGCTGAAAATCCAGGCGGTTCGTCGAAGTCGGTTGCTCGGCATCTTTGGGTGGCATTTCGCCTGCATTGACTCGATCGTATATCCGCTCCCACACGGCAAAGGTTCCGGCATCGGTCAATGTTGTACTGAGTGATTCAATCTCCAACCCGGCTTCTGCAGAGGAACCCGTGTGACAGTCGCTGCAATAGGTCGCCAAAAACTGTTTCTTTTGCCCGTCAATAGCAAGGCAGTTTTGGTGCATGACAAAACCAACGAAAGTGGCAATCAGCAATCTCAGGGCTTTGGAAAGGTCACAGGAATAATTTATCAAACGCATGTACGGAATCTCAATAAATTGATTCGGCTTGCCAGGAAGAGTCCCGGGCTACTTATCAGACGTGGCTGATATCATAGCATCAGTTCAGGCAAGTCTCAATTTTCAATTCAGAAGATTCTGAGGAAGAATTTTCAGAACGGCAAGTCGATTCCTATTTTTCTGTCCTTCCCGCGTTCAACAATCAGAGAGCCGAGGGCGACATCTTGAAGGCCCAGTCCGACAGATTTGAACAGCGTAATCTGCTCATCAGTATCGCGGCTGACTTGACCCGTGACGACCTCCGAAAGTTCTGCAACGTTATCCCAACTGAGAATACCTTTTGATAGAGCCTCGACAAAATCACCAGCTTCCAGGCGGCATTGGTCACGAGAATCGCATGCGATGATGTCAGCTTTTTTCAGTGTCTCAAGATCAAGTTCCGTTTTCTTCAGGAAGTTGGAACCAACAGCATTGATGTGTGTCCCTGCTTTGAGGCGTTTACCATCAAAGACAGGAGTTTGGCTGGTTGTTGCCGTGACAATCACATCGGCTTGTTCCACAGCCTGGTCAGCTGATTCGCAGGCAATGACTTCAAGGGAAAGATCCTCCGCGAGCTGCTTTGCAAATGCCGTGCGTCGCGCTGCGTTTCGACCGTAGATGAAAATCTGCTTCAAGTGACAAACTTCAGCAATCGCCCAGGCTTGAGTCCGAGACTGCAGGCCAGTACCGATTAAACCAAGAGTTTCAGAATCGTTCCGGGACAGGTACTTCGTTGCAACTCCTGAAGCAGCCCCGGTGCGAAGTTGTCCCAGATAATCGGCCTCGATCAAAGCTTCCAGTGTCCCAGAAGTCCCATTGTAAATGCCGACGAGAAATCGAGCGGCAGTGCGGGTCGTGGTGTACATCTTCCAGCCAAGCTGATTGGCTGTCCGGTCGACTCCTGCGAGTGCGTGTAACATCACATCATTGGTTCGCAGTCGACCACGCGTTTGATTGAACGCTGCTCCTTCAGCCAGATGCCGAAATGCCTGCTCGGTCACCTTAACGGCATCCGACATATTGACGAGTTGCCGGACATCCTCTTCTCTCAGAAAGATTGCTGTCATATTACTATTTACTATTTGCCCTGGGAATCCTTAAGGGTGACTCGGGTTGAAAGCCGGGGGATCGCTGGCAGGAAAAGACTCCTCAGAGGCTTCATCAATTTTTTCTTCGTCATCCTTTTTCTCAGTATCCGTTCGCGGTTCTTTGTCGTCGGTCAGAAATGCAGCACTCATGACTCTGTCTTTCTCGATAGGATGCTTCAACAGATGTGTGATCTCAACACGATAACTCTATTGTCTCATGTTTTCAAAATAATCGAGAGCGAATTCCATATCTCTTGTCCGGATTATCATTTTTATTTTGAAGTAACTCGACGAACTCATTTTCTTACGTCAACGCCGCCAGATACTCCTGCCTCACTCCATCAGGTCCCGTATTTCCCACTCGTAGATACATCGTATTCTCGACAATCGAAGGCGAAGCAAATACATCGGTGGCAACCTGTTCGCGAGCGAGCAGTTCAAAGCGTTCGGGATTCGGTCGATAAGCAAAATGCTCTCCCGCTTCGCTGAAGACGTGAATGACATCTTTGGCCAAAGTCGGCGAGCTGCTGTACGGTCCCCCGAAGCGTTCCCGCCACATCAGCTGTCCATCACTCGCCCGCCAGCAATAAGCGATGCCCGTATCGTTCACGCAATAGACGGCTCCCTCGTGATAGAGCATCGATTGCTCATAACATTTTTGATCGTTTTTCCAGATCACTCGACCTGAACCATCTGAAGCGATACAAACCGTTTCGGGTTTCGGATACCCTCCACTGGCGTAGACACGTTCTTCATCCCACACAATCGAGCCACAAGTCGCGGCTGTTGTGGCTGCGGTTGTCCACAATTGTTGACCGGTCATCGGATCGTAACTGGCAACCTGATTGGCTCCACTGATGACTAACTGATCTCGTCCGCTCGTCCGCGCGACAATCGGAGGGGAAAACGAATAGTTATTGGGGCGTTTGATTCGCCAGATTTCATTTCCAGTCGCCCGATCCAGCGCCACGATATACGCTTCGAGTTCATACTCAGCTGCAATCAGAACAAAGTTCTGGTAAATAATGGGGGAGGGGGCATATCCATAAGGATATTTATCAGGTTTATACGAGCCGAGTGTTTTCTGGTAGAGCGTTTCGCCCTGTGGATTGAGAGCAGTCACATGGATGGCATCGGCATTGAAGAAGACGGCAAATAGCCGTTCTCCATCGAAAGCAATGGTCGGGGTCGCTTCCGTATTCTTAGGATGATTCTTGTGATTCAATCCTCCCCGATGAATGACCTGCGACCATAACGGTTTTCCATCCGTTCGATTGAAGGCCAGCACAGACTGCGTTTGCTGAGCCCTGTCGGCTGTCGGGAGATAGATCGCATTTTCAGTGACAGTAGCGGAAGCATGTCCACGGCCCGGCACCGGAGTCGCCCACTTCATTTTGTCTTTTTGCAGCGAGTGCGAAATTGTCTGATCGCAAGTCCCATCTCCATTCGGCCCCCGCCAGCACCACCAGGCTGACTTAGCGCCTTGCATTTTCTGCTGAGCGAAGACCGGCGAGGAAATTGCCCCCAATGCCAATGTACTCGATGCCGCTAAGAAGTGACGTCTTCCCATCTGAGAATTCATAAACCCTTTACCTTATAAACAGTTGTTTGAAGACATAAAGCGAAATGCGAATAAACATCAAACTACCGCATTCCGAGTAACCTGTCGACAGGAACCTGTTTCATTGACTACAAAACCAAGTGCCCGGTGCCATGCTTGCATCGCGCAGCAGGGCAAGCATGATTGGAGGTTGCTTGCAAATAGACTCGTAGAATATTCCAAAATGATATATTCAGGAACATAATTTAAACGAGGATGGCGGGGGCGCTCTCGAAGAGAAGCCCCCGAGTTAATAAACCTTCGGGGGCTTCCGCTAAAGCGGAGCGCCCCCGCCACCCCCATTTGGTTTTGTCTCGATTAAGCTTTGATTGGTGGCATTATTCATCGCTTCGAAACGCACCCCGAATCAACTCCTGATACAACCACGGTTGTAGCATCGCTGTACCGATATGATCGATATCTTCAGGAGCATAAAAGGTTTTCAGCTTATTACAGTTCGATTTCAGCAGTTCGGCCTGTTCGAAAGGAACGACACGGTCAGCCTGACCGTGAATAATTGTGATTGGGCAGTCGATTTCACGGATGGAATCGAGAGGACGCATCGCCGTTAAATCGGAGCCTGTCTCGATCCAGCCCACCAGCCTGGCTAGTGAGACCATTCCGATGCGAATTCCTTTCGGAAAATATTTCAATTGATGATGCACCATCAAATTCAGATCGGCAAATGAGGAGTCGACAATCGCAGCTTGAACTTGAGGCATTTCCGGCAACGCCAGTAGTAGAGCGCTCCCACCCATCGAAACGCCCAGGGCATACAATTTATTAGGATCAGTGTCGGGGTGGGAAATAAGATAGTCATAAGCCCCCAGCACATCTCTCCGTTCGCGGGTGCCGTAGGTAATGGTGTGGCCATCACTTTCACCATGGCCGCGAAAATCAAAAGTCAGTACGTTATACTCGCTCTCATAAACCTGTTCGACGATGGCAGAAATATCGCTTCGATTTGCTCCCACTCCATGACAGACGATCACGCTCCCTTTCGCAGCGGGATGCGTCAGGTATTCTCCCCGCAGGACCAGAGGATTCTCTTCTCGACTCTCAAACTCAATGGCTTCAACGAAAGCAGGATCAGCGAATTGAAACCCGGCTGGCAAAAGTTTGGGACGATGGATTCCGAAAATCGTCAGCAGAACCGGTATCAGAATCAGATAGGCACAGCCTCTTAGTAGCACCCGTCCGATTGCTCCCCAGAATTTATTCAGACGGGATTTCACATTGGCATCCAGAAAATCCAGCCCATTAAAAAAGTAGAGCAGGGGGATTTCGATGCAGAATACGAAGAAATAGACCACGATCAACAATTCACGCCACGAAAACGGGGACTGACACAACTTGACGAGGCCGACGTAAAAGAGGATCGGAAACGACCACAAAATGATCAGCATAAACCAGCGAGTCCAGAGACTTTGCCGAGGCAACTCCGGCTTGGGGATCACTTGCAGGTAATAAGCCAGCAGCCAGATATAACCGGGAAGAAACATCCAGAAGCGTTCACTCGGTTCACGGATCAAATATTGACCGACCAAATGGATCAAGCCAATTCCAAAAAGGCCAATCGCCCATCTCCAGATGAAATGAGTTTGATTGATCGTAGATGGATTCAAAATCAATAGAGATGAGTCCGAAGATGTGGGCGGAGAATTTTCCAGTGGATCCCTGACAGCGTTAGAGGTGTATCGTGATTGATGATTTGATAAAATGAAATATGCTCTGATCCCATTTTGACGTGCTTACTGATGAAAAGGCAAACCGACGGCATGTCCGAGACTATGAATGAACATGTTTCAATCCGCGCTGCGGAGAAAGAAGACGCGGCTCGACTGCTCGAATTCATCCATCCGTTTGTAGCCGAACATCGTCTTTTGCCACGTACTGAGGGGGAGATTGACCTGCTCGTCCGCACAGGATTTCTCGCCGAGGTCGACAAAAAACTGGTTGGCTTCGCATCGCTGGAAATCTATTCGAGTAAACTGGCCGAGATCCGTTCACTGGCGGTTTCACCGATTTACCAGGGGCTCGGCATCGGAAAATTACTTGTGGCCCGTTGTGTCGAAATGGCTCGCGAGCGCCGCATCCTCGAAGTGATGGCGATTACGTCTTCGGAAGAATTCTTCAAGGGCTGTGGTTTCGACTTTATTCTGCCCAGAGAACGAAAAGCACTCTTTCTGGAAACGTTCCAGGATCCATATGATGTGTCAGATCCGGAGCATATTGAACGATGAAAGGCCAGTGGCTAGTGTCCAATGGCTAGAGAGTTGATCCTGATACTTGTAAGTTCAAATTCGTTTCTGTGGAAAGCGTAAATATGATTTCTCGCATCAGTTGTCTGTTGATTACGATTCTTCTGATGAGTGTCGTGCCGATTTTGGTTACGGCGGATGAGAAAGCATTGAGCAATGATCAACAAGTCGCTCCGCCTGCACTCCCGGAGAAACTGCAGAAATTGTTGAAGCAGGCGACTCCTCTCAATCCTCAGGAGACTCTGTTTCTGGATCGGCCTGCAAAAGCGATTTATCTGAAGGCGACCGTCGCTTTGCAGGAAGGTTTACTTGAAATGCTTTGCTGTCCCGAGCAAACGAAAGAGCACGAATCGATTCTCGCCACCAATTGTTCCGCGACCCCCATTCATACGGCTTTGCTTGCATTAGGGGCTCAATCGGGCGAGCCGGTCTCGTTCGATCCCGTTTTCAAAGCTCCCACGGGTGAAGTCCTCGCGATTACAATCTTATGGAAAGCAGACGACGGAGCCGTTCGTGAGCAGGATTCGCGTGAGTGGATTCAGACGGTCACCCGCCGCTATTTCATCGCTCCCCTCGCATCGCTGCCTGCTGGACTGACACTTCCAGAAGATTCTGATTTGATGTACGACAAAACCAATCAGGAATTGCTGCACTTCGGCATGATGTCTACTGAAGATCAGAAAAAACTCCTGACTCTTTCGAATGATCCCGCATTTCAAAAAGCGATTCAGGATCTGCAAAAATCGAGTCAGCCCAGTCCTCTGGATGCCGACTGGGTATTTGCCGGCAGCATTATTGATGTTGATCCGACCACCGGACAAAAACGCTATTTGGCCGACGGGGGGGATTTAATTTGCGTCGCTAATTTTCCTTCCGCAATGATCGACATCGCCATCAAAAGCAGTGCGAGTGATGGTCAGCGAGGCTATGAAGCCAATCCGCAAGCTGTCCCGGTTCCGGGAACACCTGTAGTCATCAAAATTCAATGTCAAAAAGACGTGACGACAAAACAGGGAAATTAGAAAGCTTCTTCTGATTGTTTCGGTTATTGAAACTGTTTGATCGGGAGAAATTGCTTAAAGTTTACAGCGTGCAACTGTTGAAACTCTTGATGCGGTTATTAATTCTTCAAAAAAATTGGTCATTGCGATGAAGTCACTCAGCCGAATTTTAAAGTATCACGAATGACTTATCGTTGCCAATTCCGCAAGATGCGATTCAGAATGGCATTTCTGAAAGTATCCATAACGCAGCCCAAGTCAGTCACTGATTACTTCACCTGTTGTGAATTGTTCGGGCACTGACGACTCATCGGCTCAGACTCCTGACTATTCACACAGAGTCCCAATTAATAGACAGGGCGGCTCATGCAGTCCCGTTGCGTGCAGATAACAGGAAGCATCTCATGACGAGAGATCTTCAAAGATCTAAAAAACAAGCATCTGACAGTCTACGGAACTTCGTAGCGGCCATGCTGACTGGCGGTGTTTTCAGTTGCCTGTACTTCAGTTTCGATTCTGCCATTGCAGACGATCCGATACAGATAACCAGACTCTCCAGATTGGAAGTTCAGTCGATCATCGAAACTCCTGATCGTGCAGACATCCAGGTTCTCGAAACTCAGAAAGTTCCGAATCCTCAAGACCAGTTGAATTCGACGGCAGAAGTTGTTCCGGCTAATCCCAATGTCATCGCTATCAAGCAGGCTATTGATATTCTTCAACAAGGAGTGGCGCGGCTCGAAAATGTGGACAAGTATTCCTTCATCTTTAATCGGCAGGAGCGCATCGAAGGAGAATTGCGTGACGAACAGCAAATCGCAGTCAAATTGCGACATGCTCCCTTTTCCGTTTACATGAAATGGATGACTGGCGATCGAGGCCGGGAATTACTTTACACAGAGAATGAAAATGATGGTCGTATGCTTGTGAAACTGGGTGGGCTAAAAGGTCGGTTCGTGCCGACTCTTAAACTCGACCCGCATGGAGAACGAGCCAAGGCAGAATCTCAGCATCCGGTGACTCAAGCTGGTCTCAAAACAATGGCCAACGAATTGATTAAAATCCGCATGCACGACCTGGAACTTGCCAAGACGCCAAATTGTATTATCGAAGAAGGGCATACCTTTAACGATCGTCCGTGTATCAAAGTTTACGTGGAATACGTTTCCAAAGAATCGTCACCAGAATTTCGCAAAGCAATTACTCTGATTGATAAAGAATTATCTTTGCCCGTTTACAGCCGATCGTACACTTGGCCTAACGAAAATATGGTCGATGTCGAACAGGAATCTCTGGTTTCCTGCTATCAGTTCAGCGATATCGTATTTGAAACCGAACTGGCCGATGCAACTTGGAACACGGAAAACCCGGACTACCGATTCCGCTAACGCAAAGTTCATTTGACAGGAATGTTAACTTTTAAGATCAGGAGGGTCTTTACCATATCCACCCGAATCAGCTACGGCTGACTCGGGTGTTTTTTTATAGGAACGACGATAAGACCTGCATCGCAATGGTTCCAACCATCAATGATTTACTCAAGACGTATCATTCACCTGCAGTTAGCTTTCGACATGTATTACATCCAGACACAAATTGAACTGTGTTGTTATCGAAGAGACGGCTTTCGTCTCTTCGGCAGTATTGGTGCATGATCGAATAAACCATACTCATTCACACTCCATAACGATCCGAAGGGTTGGAAGCTTTTATCAGCTTTCAGCCCTTTTTTTATTTGCAAATTTTATTCAGTAAGCAAAAAGGGTCGCCCAGATAGCTCCGCTATCTGGGTGGACGAAGTCCACAATAGGACTGCAGTTTAAGGGTTTATTTTCTAACTGGCTTCTTGCGACTTTGCCGCCCCGAAAGAATCTTTTGGGCGAACTGGAATTTTGTCATTGACACAAAAATTATTGATGAACAATAAAAAAGAGGCACGTCTCCGGAAAGACGTGCCTCTTTTGAATTCATTGGACGCGATTCGCTTTAGCCCATTTCCTGCATCTTCTTACAGATGGCTTCTGCCATTTCCTGGGTTCCGACGGCCGTTGGGTCGTTGCGATCTTTCTTCAGGTCGTAAGTGACATCTTTGCCTTCAGCGATGATGGCTCCGATAGCACGATCCAGTTTCTGAGCAGCTTCCAGTTCGCCCAGATATTCGAGCATCAGTTTGCCGGAGAGAATCAAAGCGGTTGGATTCACTTTGTTCTGACCCGCATATTTCGGAGCAGAGCCGTGAGTCGCTTCGAAGATCGCTGCATCAGGGCCGACGTTTGCACCAGGAGCGACTCCCAATCCGCCGACGAGTCCTGCACACAGGTCGCTCAAAATATCGCCATACAGGTTTTGAGTCAGAATGACATCATAAAGTTCTGGCTTGAGCACCAGCTGCATGCACATGTTGTCGATGAGACGTTCTGTGTAAGTCAGGCTGCTGCCATCTTTAACATTTCCAACCAGTTCGGGAGAAGGCTGCACGCCATTGGCGAGTTCTTCCCATTCAAACTTTGCTCCATAAGCCAAAGCGACTTCGCGGGAAACATCGTACCACAGGCCATCCGTATATTTCATGATGTTTGCTTTGCAAACCGATGAAATGGATTTTCGCTTGGTACGAATCGCATAATCGAAGGCAAAGTTGGCAATTTCTCGAGAACCTTCCCGGCTGATCGGCTTGATGCTGATTCCCGTTGTGCTCGTTGATGTATTGATCTTCTTGCCAGTCGCGAATTCGTTGATTGTTTTGATCAACTGAGCCGTTTTTTCTTCACCAGCCTGGAATTCAACGCCTGCATACAGGTCTTCTGAGTTTTCTCGGATCAGAACGAGATCGACATTCGCATCCGAATAGCGAGAGAGCATTCCGGGATAGCTTTTGCAGGGACGCACACAGGCAAACAGGCCTAACTCTTGTCGCAGGAAGACGTTAACACTGCGGAAACCTTTTCCGATGGGGGTTGTGATTGGAGCTTTCAGTGCGATTTTATTGGAACGGATTGAATCCATCACTCGATCGGGCACACTACCTTCTGCTTCGATGACTTCGATACCACATTCCTGATGATCCCACTCAATTTTTACGCCAGTCGCATCAATCACTTTACGGGTGGCTTCAGCGATTTCCGGGCCAACTCCATCCCCTGGAATCAAAGTGACTTTATACATTAGTTCCCCTTACTCATAAGTTGCGTAATAAATGCGAGCTGTCGTCTGATTTTCTGATGAAAATGATGTCTTTACAGCGTTTGAAACACATTATCGTAACCATCTATGCACTGCAAGCGGGCAGAGTTTGAACGTCTTCGCTGTGACAAAAAAGTAAGGGGCAATGATTCAAGCCAGCTCACTTTCACTTATGACTCAAAAAGTCCAAATCTCAGTAATTTCCAATGATCTCTAATTCCCGCCTAAAAAATGCTTCGGGGAGTGTCGGGGCTATGTTAAAATTGCCGATTCTTATGATAAATGAGTTTCCTACTGGCGCGTAAGGTGTTCACCATTTCATTCAAAATACGCAATTTGAACTCGGGGATGTGGCCTCAGTTGCTCACAGCAATGCTGGTTCTGCTGTTTGTCTCTCCGCTTACGGCTGGGGAGGCAATAATGCGGAGTGGGTTCAAGATTGAGTTTGAAGGCAAGCCAGAACCTGTTCAGGGGCTGACTCTGGATCTGATTCGTCGCGGAAGTTCGGGACCGATTACCAGTTATCCATTCACGAAATTTGAAGATGGTCCCCGAATTACTTACCTGCCGCAGGCTCAGGTGCAGGAAATTCAACTCGGCTCGCCGAATGTCGAAGAGTTTAATATCACAATTCCACCAGGTTCGCGTACGATGACTTTCGGATCTGTCGGCGGTTATCGCGTCATTCAACCATTTTCGGATTTCGGTCGTCGAATCATCGCATTGAATACACCTCGGGGAGAATTGAATGTCGTGCAGTCGATTTCCCTGTTGCGTCCTGATTATGTCAGACTCAAAGCCCTCAAAGAGAACTGGGAATACGCAGTGACCACGCAGAATATTCCACCTGATGTCCTGCGATCCACGCTCTCAATGGCCATCAATGAGAAAAATCCGAATGATCGATTGGCAATCGTTCGATTTTTCATTGATGCCGACATGCTGATGCAGGCTCAGCAGGAATTGGATCGCATTGAAAAAGAAGGAGAATTCCCAGATTTTGCGAATCGTATCCATGAACTCCGCCTGCTGATCCGACAGCTCCAGGCGTTGGAGTTTTTAAACGAATTCAAAACTCGACTCGCAGCAGGGCAATATGAACTCGTTTATGAGAAAGCTCATCAGTTCCCGCGAAAGGACATCAACCAAGCAACTTTGCAAGAAGTCGATCGCATCATTAACGAGCATGAAGCTGCATACGAACAGATGGACCGGATTCGTGCGGAGTTATCGCGATTGCAGGTTGAAGTCAAAAGCCCGGAACAATTAGTCCGCTTTCAGGATATGCGTTCGGTCATCGACAAACGTCTCACTCGGCATAATCTAGAAAAGCTGACACCGTTTACCCAGAACCTGGACGACCAATTCTTGTCGGCAGAGCAAAAACTGGCTCTGGCTTACTCCGGTTGGGTCGTAGGTCCTGCATTAGCGGAAACCGATGCTGACACCGCCATCAGTTACTGGGATGCCCGCGATTTGGTCCGTTCTTATCTGCAAGTGACAAATCCCATTCGCAAGCAGGAAATCTATCATTCTATTTCCCAGCTTGAAGGGATCGGTCCCGATATTCTCGCAGCAATCGTGCAGAATATGGGACCAGCTTACGAAACTCCTGCCTCACAAGTTGGTGTGCCCTTCACATTGAATACGATGAATGTTGGCAATTCCTATCGCTATCAGGTGTTGCTGCCACTCGGGTACTCTGCGGATCGGTCTTATCCGCTGGTTCTGGCTTTGCCATCTGCGGGAGTTCCTGCTCAAGCGGAGGTTGCCTGGTGGGGTGGTTCGTCTTTGGGCGGGCCTGCTCATCGGAATGGTTACATTGTTATTTCACCGGAATGGCCAGCCGAAGATATTTCGGGTTCCTCGGCTGTGCACGAAATCGTACTCGATATTTTACGCGATGCCCGCAAGCGGCTGGCAATTGATAGCGACCATGTATTTCTGGCGGGGCATGGTACGGGAGCCAGCGCGGCTCTGGATGTCGGCATGTCTCATCCTTCCGAATTTGCAGGCTTGATTTCGATTGGCGGCCGGTTCAACGAATACGCGCATCATTATTGGAAAAACTGCGATGCCCTGCCTACCTATTTTGTAGTCGGCGAACTCGATGGCGATCTCTACAACGCCAATTCCAGCGAGTGGACACGCATGATGAAGTATGGTCAGGATGTCGTCCTGACACAGTATAAACAGCGTGGCGGGGAAGATTATCGGGATGAACTTCCCCGGATTCTCGACTGGATGAAGCTGCATATTCGCGAATTGCCACCGCTGGAATTTGAGCGAGTCACGATGCGATCTGGCGATAACCGCTTCGACTGGTTCGAATTTTCCGGGCTACCCGAAGCAACCCTCAATCCTCGAGTCAGTCCAGGAGGCCGTCTCATTCCGGCGACGGCCCTGCCTGTCGAAGCGACAATCACGCCCGGTAATAATATCTACGTGAAAGTGGCAGCTAATCGCGTCACACTCTGGCTGACGCCGGAGTTGGTCGATTTTACAGATCGTGTCAAAATCCGCTGGAAAGGCCGAACTCAATTCAACGATTTCCCGGAACCAAACGGCGAAACGATGTTGCAACACTTGGACTTCACCGGAGATCGCAACAGGCTGTACTGGATGCGCGTCGATTTGTAAATCAAGACCGTTACTTGGGGGCGACTGGTCGCACATTACAACTGTTGGAACTGCAAGATTCGAACTCTTTCTCGAATTCATCAGACAGAATCCCGCTGATTGTCGAAATAATATTGAACGTATCGTATCATTCTTCAGGTTGATTCTATTCCTGAGAAGTTACTCCCACGTTCAAAGTATTCATGGCTGAAGAAATTCTGAAATCTCTGACACTCTGGCTTCCCGGTGTCAGTATTATGATTGCACTTACGGTCGCTTCGGCTTTTTTCTCAGGCAGTGAAACGGCTGTTTTTTCGCTGACTCGCGATGACCTGCAAGGCTTTCGGAATGGTAAACCGGGTGAAAAGCAAATCGTCCAACTGCTGATCGATCCTTCGCGACTGTTGACCGCGATATTGTTCTGGAATCTGGTGATCAATCTTTCCTACTTTGCTGTGAGTGTGGTGGTCTCTCGCAGATTGCTCATCAATGGCTACGATAGTGTAGGCTGGTTGCTGAGCATTTTTGGAGTTGTTTCGATCATTCTATTTGGCGAAGTCCTTCCCAAAAGCCTTTCCGTTGTGATTCCTGGAGCCATTTCTCGTCTGGTGGTATGGCCGTTATCTATTTCGGTTCGCATGCTCGATCGTGTTCTCCCGATTTTGGCGGTCATCACAAGAGGTTTGACGCGGGGTTTCTGGCCGAAACTCCAGGAAGAAACCATTATCGATGCCGAGGATCTTGAAAAAGCGGTGGATCTTTCTTCGCAATCCAGTGAGATGATCGCCAATGAGCGGATTATTTTGCATCACATTTTAGACCTGTCAGAAATCGCGGTCGAAGAAATCATGCGGCCGCGGGGAACGTATTTGACAGTTAATGAAGAGGCGATCTGGCAGGACTTTGGTCATTCCACTCCGCCAGGAGGCTTTGCCGCGATTGTTGAATCGGGTACCGATCAAGTGCAAGGCGTATTCTGGATGCATGGGACCATATACTCCGAATCCAAAGGTCTAAAATCATTTCGTGAAACCGTTGTGTATGTCCCCTGGTGTGCGGACGCAGCTCGGACTTTGAGCCTGATCCGTGCAAAGTTGTGTCATGTTGCAGTTGTGGTCGATGAATATGGCCAAACCATTGGTTTACTTACTCAACAAGATTTACTGGACACGATTCTCTCAACATCCCCAAGTCGAGCCCGACGGATTTTGAAGCGGGAGGCGATGCTGAAAATTGGCGATCACACGTTCCATCTCGATGGGCTGACAACGCTTCGTTATCTTGCATCGCATTTAGGCATTGATTTCGATTCCGATCAGGAACCGAGTGTAACCGTTGCAGGTTTGCTGCATCAGAACTTACGACGGTTTCCGGAAGTGGGCGATGAAATGCTCTGGCAGGGCTGGAAGCTTCGCGTCATTGATGTGACCGCTCCAGGGCGTGTGCGTGTTCTACTGGAACCAGGTGATAACAGTTTCCTTCAGAATACGGAGGGCTCTGAATGATTGTCTGGATAGGTATTCTGTTGCTGTTTCTGGTGGGGATTCGACTTTCTGCATTTTTCAGTGGGATCGAGACCGCCTTTTATCGGGCGAGTAAACTCCGGCTCAATATAGATGCACAAACTGGAGACAAGCTTTCAAAACGCATCTTCGGATATGTCAGCGATCCCTCTCGTTTTGTGGCAACAATTCTGATTGGCAATAATCTGGCCAATTATGTAACGACCTGCGCAATTGGGTATGGAGCAATTCGAGCGTTGGGAAGTCTTTCCGAGGCGATGGAAGTCGGAGTGACGGTGTTACTTTCACCGGTGATATTTATCTTTGGGGAATTGCTGCCGAAGACTTTGCATTATCGGTCACCGCTAATGATGCTCAAACGCTACTTTCGTTTCTTTGAAGTGGTTCATTTTATTTTACTGCCGATGAGTTGGCCTTTGATGATCCTCACAAAGTTGTTTCAAAAGTTTGGTGGAACCGAACTGCAGCCGATGCTGCGAATACTGGGACGTCGTCCTTTGGCCAGCGTGATTGGACAGGGACGTGATGAAGGGATTGTGACCGACGTGCAGCACAATCTGATGCAAGGGATTTTCGTCAACGCCAGCAAATCGATTCAGGCTCTCATCGTTCCGAAAAGCGTGGCTTTCAGTTTCGATGGAGAACTCTCTCAGTCGAATTTGATGGAACATGCCAAAGCGTATGGCCAGGTCTATGCTCCCGTTGTGACAGAAACTGGGAATGGGCCATTGCCAGTCTACTTTCGTGTCAGTGATCTGCTGCTCTCTCGGGCACCCCTTCAGGAAATTCAACACGAGTTGCCTCGAATCGACTCGGATGCCTCGCGTCTGGAAGCCTTGCTGATTTTGCAGGAAAGCGAACAGGATCTGGGAGCCGTCTACAATAAAGGGAAACTGATCGGCATCATTTACCGTCAGGCACTGTCGGAAACGTTGTATCAGGGTGGAATGTCGGTGACTGCAACAGTGCTGTAGGGAATTTTTTTTTGATCAGGCGAGCCGAGTCAGTCATGACTCGGGTATTTTCATGATCCCTGTGAGATATTTTGAACAGAGGAAAGTCGCTGATTAATTGGACCTACCCGAGTCATGACTGACTCGGCTCGCCTTAAATGTATTCAAGAAGTCACTCAATGTCGGTTAGGTTATTGAAACTCATAACCAAACGATTCGGAATATAATTGTTCTCAGTGATTTTTCCGATTTATTGGGATACGCTTCGCTAGCCCACCCTACTTTCACTTGCAGTCGCCTAACTTGAGTCGTTTTTTCAATTTGCTCGAAAAACCTTAAAAATAAGTGGTTTTCAGATGTTAGAAGACGTTCTGCCCCCGAACTTGATGTAATTCTTTCAAGCTCAGAACGTTTCTGGGAAACTCTTGACCGTCCGGGGATTCTTGCATTAAAACCCGCCTCGTCAGGTGACGGCAAGCAGTCAGGACGACAGCGAGTTTCACCCGACATTCATTTCACTGACCCATCTCATCGTTTGCCCAACGAACGATATTTCGAAGTCAGCAGTCGCAAGGACGCGGCTGTGAGATTTCACCCTGATCATCGATGCGAGCCTGCCCTGAAAACTCGATGTGAGGGATTGAACCCCGTCTTCCATAAGACTTGCGTTCATCACTGACCCAGACCCAATCATACACTTTCACTTAACCAGGACTGTGCCCATGTCGTTTCCACGATTCCGTCCTTGGACGGCCGCCTTTTCGACAGCGTTGTTGCTGTCGGTTGTCAATCAAGCAGATGCTCAACTCTTCCGTAATGGTCTCTTTGGAGGCAACGGAGGTTGTAATGAATGTGCAGCAACTCAACAGGTTTCCTTTGCTCCTCAGCAAGTTGCCTATGCACCACAACAGACCGGATATGATCCCTGCAACGTCTGCTCTCAGCAGCAGGTTGTTTATCGTCAGGTTCCTGTAACCGAATACCGTCAGGTGACTCAAACTGTCCGTAAGCCAATTGTTGAAACGGCTTACGAAGATCGACAGTTCACCGAATATAAAACTGTTTACGAAACCAAAACTGCTCAGATCCCAACGGTCTCTTATCAGAATGTCACAGAGTATCAAACTGTGCAACGCGATATGGGACGCTGGGTCAGCTATCAGCAGCAGAATCAGAAAATTTCACCGTGTGCGTATGATGGCTCGCCTGGCCTGTTCGGCATGTTTAACCGCACACGGCAATCCCTCAAAAATGCGTTTACGCCTTCGGTCACAACGCATCGTAAGTATTGTTCGAATGTCGTTGCTCAGCAGGTGCCCGTCACTCGTCAGGTAGCGATTCGCGGAGAAAAGACGGTCAGTTATCAGGTGGCCCGTGTGGTTCCTGAAACAACGACTCGACAGGTTGCAGTTCGAAAAATTCGCTGGGAAGACGAACAGGTTGTTGCGTCTCTTCCAGTGACAAGTTATCGCACCGTGCCGATTGGAACTCAGACTGCATTCGGATTCGTACCTTACCAGGAAGGTGCTAACAGTTCTGTGACTGCTCAGGCTCCTGTGCCTGATCCGATCTCGGTTCGCAAAGCAGAAGCACCGACTCCTGCCGTGAAGAAAACGGCTGAAAAAGACAGCAAATTTGAACCAGAACCAGCAAAAAAAGATAACGGCGGAACATTCAGCCCCTTCGGCTCGGGAATGAATGAATCCAAAGAGCGAAATCATGTTCAACCTGCGACTTACCAAGAGGTTGTCCAAACGAACCACTCCCCGGCATCCCCTGCCAAACCAACTGCTCCTTCGATGATTCGATCGAATGGTTGGCGTGCTCGGACCACTCTGTCCGAAAACTCCTCTCTTTCTTCAGGCTCGTCGACGGACGGACCTGCCCTCCAAGTGGTGAAAGCCACGAACTGATCCCCCCTTGAATGTGTGCGTCCTGCTTGCTCGCTCCCTGTCCCCCCCCCTCGCGAGCAGGGCGAACTAGCACATTCCCCCCGCGGCACCGGAATCATTCCGGTGCCCTTTTTTTATGCGCGGATATAATTTACGTGAGTGCCGATCAAATTCACTTGTTCCCAAGCTGCTGCTTGGGAACACTCAGGTTTGAAGCTCTGCTACAAGTCGTTTCGGTATGCAATGTTATTGCCCCGAAGCGGAGATTCGAGTATTGGCGTTTCCAAGGAGGTCCTTGGGAAGGAGGATAATTTCCTGTTGTTTTCTCACAGAATCACGCAACCTCTACGTCTTTCGTTGCGTTTCGTACGCCAAGACTGAATAATCGAAGTTCATTTCACACTGGAAATCAACACTCACTTCGATTGATAGACGTTAAGGCCAGTTCATGTCGATAAAGTTTCGCTGTCCTGATTGCGGTCACGGAATCAAAGCTCCTGATGCCGCAGCGGGAAAAGGGGTCCGTTGCCCGAATTGCAGCAAGAAGGTCAGAATTCCTGACGGTTCCGAGAAGAGTCCATCCTCTACACGTCGCAAAAAAACGAAAGAGCCGACGTCAGAGGACAGCAATGCATTTCTCGAGAACATCGATTTGGGAAATGCTGAAGCAGCTGGTGTGGTCCTCTGTCAGAAATGTGCTGCACAAATTCCACCTGAGGAAACGACCTGTCCGGAATGTGGCTTCGATCCCGAACAATTGACCACAGCCGGTCGCCGTCGCTCGAAGATGGCAGCGAAAGGAATCGATCCAAAATCGTATTACGCGAGCCTCTGGAAAGAGCCGTTTGCATTTACGAAGTCGAATTTCAAACAGGTGATGAAGACCGGATGGATTCTTGCTTTCTTCTTTGTTCTTTCCTGCTTCTGCGGCTATTGGCTGACATGGGTGGCCACTGGTCCACCATTTGGTTTCTGGACACTCCTGACAACGGTCACCACGATGATACCGTTGGGATGGTTGTTGGTTCAGCATCTCGAAATCGTGCAACTTTCGATGGAGAAGAAAGACACCATCAAGAAGATTCGCTTCGATTTTGCGTTATGTGGCATGAGCGGAATCAAATTTGTGTTCTGGGTTTTTATTTATGGATTACCATTCTGGATTGTCTTTGGCGGTCTGGGAATTCTGTTGGATTCAATGGGAATAGGCATCGGACCAGCAATCGGTATTAGCCTGGGTTGGATCTCGATTCTCATTTTCACTCCGCAAGCGATGTCTCATCTTGCGATGCCTGTGGAATCCCAAGGTTGGATCTTTCCTAAGGTTGCCAAAACACTTCGTCTAACGTTCGTACCTGGGCTGATGTGGGCATTGCTGTTTCTGGCTGTGAACTTACCTGTGATTGGTGGTATTGCTGGCGTTTATTTTGTCGGAGGACAGAAGTTTGAGCAGTTTATGAAAGTGCACGAGGAGCATGCACAATTGCATCGAGCCAAAGTGGAAATAAAACTTGCCGAATCCTCAGGGATGGATGATCGTAAAGCTGCAGCCCAGGACAAATGGGGCGCAATTGCTCAAAAGGAAGATTTGGAATCCGAAAACTACACAGCTCTGATTCTTCCCATTGTCATTGGAATTCTCTGCTGTTTTCTGATTGGTTTTTCCAGTGTTGTAACCGCACGAGCGAACGGATTGTTCACTGCCAATCTCCGAAAAGGATTGAATCTGATCGGTTCCAAGAAGGAGCTGACTTATGTCAAGAAACAAGATGGCAACGACAAAATCCGCAATCGCAAAACAACTGTGATTGCACCTATTGGAATGCGAAGCCTGGCATATGTAATCGATGTGCTGGCACTGATGGCATTAAACGGCACTGTTCTCGGAATGATTTATTATGTGGCGACTTCATTTGACGCCGATTTCGAGTCATTGACCGCATACATCATCAGTTTATGTGTGTCTTCCATTGGGCCAACCATCGCGTTTGCCTTCTACTTCATCAAAAATGAAAGTGGTTACGAACAGACAACTCCCGGCAAAGGAGCCATGAAACTGTTTGTAGCCGAGGATGAACGGTGTCAACCAATCACAACGGGGCAAGCCGTGATTCGTTTTCTTTCCTTCTGGTTTATAAGTTGCTTTCTCACAGCCGGGATCGGAAATTTGATCGCCTGTTTCCGGCCAGATCGCAAAACACTTCACGATATAATCTCGGGAACACAAGTACGCATGGATACGCCTAAGGCAAGTGAACCGCCGGCTGAGTAGAAATAAAACTTCTCTCTACCGTACACCATTTAAGCCCTGTTCCGATTGGTCACTGGATTTCCTGTAACATCTTGAAAAGGACCTCCGGAACGTCCCCGCCACCTGGGTTTAATTATTTTCCGGTATTCATTTGGAATTCGGTAAAGAATGGTTTCTGCAGTCGCATGGGTATCAATGTGCCTTTGCATTTATGCTTTATGTCCTGAATTGTTGTTTGCATCAGTCCAAATGCAGAACATTCAAATTGGAACTGCTCTAGCTCAGGCGAGTTGAGTCGAACATGACTTGACTTGCTTTTTTATTGGTGCAATGCCTGGAAAAAACTGCAAAAATCCGGGTCATATTGACACAAATGTGGAATTTTCTCTAAAGATTCCTACTGTCAAAGTTCTCATCCTCAATTTTCTGCCATCGATCAAGGATGGCTTCAGGTTTTTCCGCGCACAAAAACACTGATTATCCCGCCCATTTAACTGTGTCTGGCTCTCATGGCCGCAACTCCTCCTGTCGAATCTGATACCGATCTCGACGACTTGCCGATTGAACAATCGAGCACGTCGATGTTCGGAATCTATCCCATGCTGGCGCTGGCTATCATTATTGGGATTGGATTGCCGACGGGAATCTGGGTGATGATCAGTGAGCCGGAGATGACCCCTCTGGAAAAGACGGTGGAGTCAATCGAATTCCTTCGACAAGGACGAACACGAACGGCCTATATGCAGGCCATACAAATGCTGGATGAAGGAGTCGCGGAACCGGAAATTGGGGGGTCGCTCGAATATGTCATCGGTGTTGCCCTATTTCGTAAAGCCGAGCGGGTTTCCCAGGAAGCCGCAGTCGGGTACGAGGGAATCGTCGAGCCGACATACCGACTGGCAATGCGCTATCTGGAAAGGGCGAATCAAAAATCGCTGATGGTGGAATTGATTCCCAGCTGGCAATACGCCTTGGGCTCCTGCTATTACAAACTGGGACAAATCTACGATGCCCGGGAAATTCTCGAATCGGCTTACGATATCGCAGAGGAAGATCGCGATGATATCATTCTGATGCTTGCGCAGTGTTATCTCGATCCCAACGTGCTGAAATCCTCATTGGTTCATCCGACTAATATCATTGAACAACACAAGAAACGTTCCGAAATTATTCAGGGACTCAGACACGAATTTTCAATTCCAGAACCCCAGCTCAGCGACGCTGATTTAGAAGCTGGCGAAGTATCCGAGACAGATAAGCTCGAATATTCTGAATTAGAAAAACGCCATCTGGCAACACTATGTTTAGCTGATTTACAGCGACAGGATGGCGATCTTGTCGCAGCAACTCAAACGGCTAACAGTATAAAAGAACTCGATTTTGTCGATGAGCTCTCCCTGGAACGACTGGCAGAATTGCATGATAATCTCATAATTCTCAAAGCTCGGATCCTTCTGGATCAAAAGAAACCGGTAGAAGCTCGCGAACTGTTAAGTCAGATTATTGATATGAAATCGGGTTTAGAGCAGAAATTGATCCTGCAGGGACATTTTCTGATGGGAATGACATATGCTGCAGAAGATCGGTTCGATGTTGCACTGAAACACTTTAGTAAACCAGCAGCAGTTTCTGATTCCACTGTCTACTTTCCAGCGAACATGTATGCCGGAGATATCGCACGCAAACGAGGTCTTCACGAAGAATCACTTACTTATTTTCTACACGCCTTGTCGAATGTCGAATCGACCGATCAGTTTGCTAATCCCTGGATCGATCTGGATGAAGCACGCCAATTGATTCGGAATGCCTGGGAAGACTGGGGGAATTCCGAGAGTTACGAGCAATATCGCCTGGCGCACGAACTGACTCAGAAAATGGTTCCTCTGTTCGCCACAGGATACACGAATGGATTGACCGCACTCGTGAGCCGGAAGCGTGCGGAGTTGATTTCTCACGAGTATGAATCTCAAACGAACGATGTCATAAAATTTCAGGATGTGCAGGATCATTGGAAAAATGTCGGGCATGCGTATGCACAACTGGCTAACAGTTCTCGGGCGACCAATCGATACGCTCAAACCCTCTGGGAATCGAGCGAATATTATCGTCGGGGTAACGATTTTGAAAATGCATTACGAATGCTCGATCGATACATCGCCTCGAATCCCAGAACGGGCTTACCAGCGGCTTTCAATTTCAAAGCAAAATTACTACTCGATCTGGATGGTTACGATGAAGAACCCCGAATCGAGCAGGCCATCCAAATACTGCAGGCGACTATCCGCGACTATCCCAAAGATCAACTTGTTTACGATGCCCAACTCTTGCTGGGACGTGCATTGCTCGAGAACGGACAAACCGATGAAGCGATAGCAGTCTGGCGGTCACTGATTCTCGAAAGTCCGCTCACACCGGAAGCCACCGAATGGCAACAGGCTTTGTTTGCATTGGGGCGGACACTTTTTCATGTCACTGAAACCCGCCCAGACTTTTTGCAACTCAAACCAAAAACGCCAGCAAAGGCTCAATCTCCACAACAGGACCAGCGCTATAAACGAGTCGAAGAAGCCATTCAATGGCTCGATGAATTTGTGAGACGTATACCCGATCATGAATCGATCCACGAAGCCCGTTGGTTGCTCGCCAAAGGATTGCGGTTCCGGGCTCGACGTCCTGAATCGCAGTTGCGCATGGCAGAAACAGAAAACATGAAGCAGGAACTCAAAAGCGAAATCTATCGCTATCTGGATCAATCCAGTCAACAGTATCAGATCCTCAGTGAAGAGTTATCGTTGCTGGACCAACGTGGCAAACTCGATAGTATTTCCAAACAATTTCTGCGCGATTCCTATTTCGAACCGGCTCATATTCAATTCGATCTTGGTCAATTTGAAAACGATGACGATTCCTACCGCAAAGCCATCGACTTATACAGCAATGCCGCTTTTTATTTTGCCGGGCAACCTGTCATTCTGATTGCCTACTATCGCATCGCGGAATGTTATCGCAATTTGAATGCTTATGCAGAAGCTCGGCGTCAGTTGGAACAGGCTCGCGTGATCTTAAATCAGATTCCAGGTCCATTCCCACATACATCAACGAATTTCACCAAGCAGGAATGGGAAAAACTACTCGAACAATCCATTCGCCTGTATGACCTGGCAATCGATGCGGATCCCCAAACATTCAATTGAACTCATCTATTTGACAATCGATCGAGCTCCTGAAAGACAATTTATGACTACGAAACTATATTCTGCTGATGAGATGCAGTCTATCTTTCAACATCGATTTGAATACAGTCGTTTATTGACAGAGTTGACGGACGAGCAATCGACCTTCATTTCCAGTGAGGATTATAGCGGCTTGATTGAACTACTGATGCGGAAACAAACCGTGATCGAAGCCTTACATCAATACTCCAATGGAGAACCACCACTGCAGCAACAGTGGTGTGACTTGAGGGATTCTCTGAATTCTCAGATCCGCTCGAAGTGCGAGCAATTGCTCGACGCGACCGAGCAGAATCTGGCTGAAGTTATGCAAAAGGAAGCTGCATGTACTCAGCAAATGCAATCCCAGCGGGATCATACCCGTGCTCAACTCGAGTTGGTCTCTGGTGGAATCGCGGTTCAGGATGCTTATCACGATGACGATCAATCCTCTCAATTTGACAGTAATTTTTAATGAGTAGATCAGGCACTGCCTGACGAAATTCGACGTCCATTATTATTCATGTCAGGCAGTGCCTGACCTACAGCTTAACATTACGCGGACAACATCATGCTTGATCCCATTTTACAACAGACAACTCTCCCCATCCTCGAGCAGGCGGCCATTTTTGGTCAGAAGCGGCATCAGGTGCTCGCGGGAAATATCGCCAATATCGATACACCCGATTATCGCACGCGCGATCTGTCTGTTGACAAATTTGAAGAATCGCTCAAACAGGCCATCCAGGCACGCAGGCACAACGCCCATCCGCAACCGATGCTACCGAATGTGCTGGGCCAGTCTCCGGGCAGCCCCTCCCTTTCACAACTGCATTGGCAGCAGGCAAGTCTGGGAAATCCTTCGGTACTTAACTCCACCGGACAAATGGGGCAGGTTCAGCCGAAACTCGAAGATTATTTTCCAAAGTCTCTTTCCGTTGCAGAATCGGTTAACAACCGGAACTTGACTTTCCACGATGGAGCCAACCGCAGTATCGAAATGGAGTCGATGGAAATGGTGAAGAACGCATCCCTCCAGGGATTCGCCATCGAAGTGATGCGATCTCAAATGAGCATGCTTGAGGCGGTGATCAGCGAGCGTGTCGTTTAAGGCAAACCGAATCAACTTGCTCATCTACAACATTAAAACACAGGAGTCACTCATGTTTCGCACAATCGACATCATTACCAGTGGCCTGGTTTCACAGCGTCAACGACTCAACACAATTGCCGAGAACGTGGCCAATATCAACACAACTCGGGATGCCGAAGGGAATACCGCTCCGTTTCAAAGACGGTTCGTTGCCTTTTCCGCTGAAAAATCTGACGGTAAAGCCGCAGGAGTCGAATATCAAGTTGAAAAAGACACAACTTCCGATCCTCGCAGAGTTTACGAGCCGAATCATCCCGACGCGGATGGTGAAGGTTATGTCAGTTACCCAAATATCAATCTTGTCACAGAGTTCGTAAATGCATTAGAAGCATCTCGTGCCTACGAAGCCAACGTCGTCTCGTTCAATACCACTCAGAAAATCGGCGACATGGCACTGCGAATTCTCGCCTGATCCCTCCCGCATACTTCACATCTCCTCCCTGAGGAAAACATCACATGAATCCTTCGATTCTGCCAACCTCAATCACTCCTGCGAATTTGCCAACCTGGACCCCCCCAGTCAAAAGCACTGAAGGATCCCAGCCGGTCGATTTTCAGAAGATGTTGTTTGATTCGATCCAGGAAACGAGCAACCTTGGACACACTGCCGAGCAGAATATTGAAACACGATTGATGGGGGGCGATATCACGTCCGCGGAAGTTTTTACCAGTATGAAGAAAGCCGATATGGCTCTCAAAATGATGATGCAGGTGCGGAACAAAGTGGTCAGCGCGTACCAGGAAGTTCAGCAGATGCGGATGTAGTTCACTAATTTTCAAAGCAATCAACATTACTTTCACTGATATCATTCTCAAAGATTGGGAATATGGACATCTTCAAAGAAACATATCGTCAGTTCCGCGATTTATTCGTGTCGATGCCGGTCAGCCAACGGATGACCATGGTCACGGTGACGGTCTTGATTCTTGGTGGGTTCGGATATCTGGCGTGGAACGGTTCTGGAGAAGGAAGTTTCTCACCAGTTTCCGTCGGCAAAACATTTTCGGTGGCTGAGTTGATTCGTGCAGAAGAGACGCTGATCAGTCAGGGTAAAACCGACTTCAAACGTCGTGGACAGCGGTTGCTCGTCCCTGCCAATAAAGTCGAAGAATACAACGCGGCTCTCCTGGCAGCAGGCAGTCTGCCTCAGAACTGGGCCGAAGAGTGGGAGCAGCAATACACCGACATTGGCCCCTTCGCCAACAACAAACAGATGGATACACGCAAGGAAATCGCTCGCGCAAAACTTGCCAGTCAAATGCTCTCGGCTTTGCCGGATATCGATTATGCAAATGTCGTATGGGATCAGGAAGAGAAAGCCCGCTGGCCAGCGCAGCCGAGAACGACGGCCACTGTTTCAGTTCGTCCCAAACCCGGTCATGAAATTCCACAAACGCTGGTGCACGCAATTCGTGTTTCGATTTCGGGCATGAAAGCGAATTTGAAACCGGGTGATGTGACCGTCCTCGATCTCGGTCGTGGGATTGCACATCAGGAGTCTTCCGAAAACGATCCCTTCAACGATCGTGTCCTGCAGCGAATACAGCAGCTCAAAGAGATGTATCGTAACGACATCCTCTCGGCGATTGATTACATCGATGATGTACGGGTGGCGGTAAACGTCGATATCGACAATATCAAAACTTCGGTTAGTCGCGAGCAGATCATGCAGACGCAGGGCTCGACACTTTACAGTGAAAACTACAACGTCAAGAACAACAGCAATCAATTTGCCACTCAGAAAGAGCCCGGGCAAAATGCCAATGGTCCGATGAATTTGGCTGCCACTCAGCGGCCGCAACAAACGCAGGATACTTCCACAACCAAAGAGTCTGTTTTAACCGCTCCTTCCTACAAAGTGATTGAGGAGGCTGTTATTGGAGCCTTGCCGGAGAATGTTCGCGTCTCGGTTGTTGTTCCAGAATCGTATTATCGTGTTGTCGCCATGCAATCCGGTGAACTTACAGCGGAATCGACGGAAGATGAGATTCGGGCGGCTGCTCAGAAATATCAGCCGGAAGTGGAAGAGGCTCTCAGAAAGCGTGTCTCCAAAATTATTCCGATCCCAACCGGACAGAATGCGAGCGACTTTATCGACATTGGGTCTTACATTGCGACGCCCCATCAGGAGCAGACTTTCACCACACCGTGGACAGAAACCTTATCGTACTTCTTCAAGCAATGGGGCAGCGCGATCGCACTGAGTATTTTTGCACTCTGGGCATTCTGGATGTTAAATAAAACCGTCCGAAGCCAGACGCCTCCTGAAATTCCTGAAGAAGATCCTCTCGCAAAAAGCAAAGTCACTGAGGAAGCCGAAGAGGAAGAATACGACGATCTCACTCCTCAGGGAGATACGAAACGCGTCGATCATCTCCAAAGCCTGGTTCGAAAAAATCCCGATATGACTGCCTCAATCATCAGTTCCTGGATTCAGGAAGCGAAGTAATCAAAAGGCAGGACAGGCATCCAGCCTGTCTTGTCAGTTATGTAACTATTTTGTAAGCGTTTATTCCTGTTACTGGAATCAAAGAGTCTCGCATGGATGCCATTCGAAAATCAGCCATCTTATTATTGACGTTGGAAAAGCCACTCGCACGCGAAGTGATCAGTCAGATGCCGCGCGAACTGGTTGAAAAGGTAACGCTCGAAATTGCGAAAATCAAAAATGTTTCCCGCGAAGAGCAGGAAAAAGTACTTGACGAATACTACTCAGCTGCTCGGGAACGAACGCCGATTGAGCGGGGAGGGTTGCAGACCGTCGATGATTTACTGAAAGATTCGTTCGGAAGCGATGGGGCTTCGATCCTCGAAAATGTTCGTCAGTCCATGAATTCCGTTCCGTTCGGATTCCTGCATAAAGTGGGGGCAGAAAACGTTCTGACTTTTATTGTCGAAGAACATCCGCAGACCATCGCATTGATCCTCTCTCATTTGCCAGCCTCACAGGCTGCGGAAGTTTTGAGTGGATTGCCAGCCAACAAACAACTCGAAGTGATTCGACGAGTTGCTCATATGGAGCAGACCAGTCCGGAAGTTGTCGATGACGTCGAGAAAAGTCTCGAAGGTCGTATGCTTAGCACGATCAATCAGCAACTTGAAAAAGCGGGCGGTGTGCCGATTGTTGCGGAGATTCTCAACCTGACTGACCGCATGACCAATCGAGGCATCCTGGAAAATCTTGAAGAGGAAGACAGTGAACTGGCCGATGAAATTCGCCGACTGATGTTCGTCTTCGATGACCTGATGAAACTCGATAACAAAGCCATTCAATCGCTCCTCAAAGAAGTGGATAACAGCCAGTGGGCATTGGCGCTCAAGGGAGCCTCGGAAGAGATTCGCGAGAAAATACTTTCCAACCTTTCCCAACGTGCTTCTGAAATGCTCCGGGAAGAAATGGAGTTCCTTGGCTCCGTACGCGTCAGCGATGTCGAAGCGATGCAGTCTCAAATTGTCGATGTTGTTCGACGTCTCGAAGATTCTGGAGAGATTGCCGTTTCCGCTGGGAATTCCAGCGAGCAGTTTATTGCATAAAAATATGAAGATTTGAGATCGCAATGAGTTCCAGTACCCGAGTCATGAAATCGAATACGATTAGCGCAGCGCTGGCTGGTGGCCAGTTTAACTTTGAAGATCTGCAACTACGCTGCGAAAATTATCTGGAAACCGTCCGGCAACAATCTCGTCAAATGTTGCTCGATGCTCAGGAAGAAATCGAACAGCTCAAGCAGGAAGCCAAAGCAGAAGGTCATCAGCTTGGTCTGCAACAGGGTTTGCAGGAGGCTGAGAAAACATCACAAGAGAAAGTGAAGCAGGAAGCAAAAACTCAGGTGGACAAAAAGTTGCAAGCCGTCCTTCCAGGATTGCAGCAGGCGGCCAGCCAGATTCAGGATCTGCGTCAGGATGCAGAAGCGTATTGGCAGCAGCAATCAATCGAGTTAGTGCTCGCGATCACTCGGAAGTTGATCCATCGGTCGATCGCCAACGATCCAACGATTGTTGCCGATCGAATCAAAGATGTCCTGAAACTTGTGATGGGGCAATCCGAAATCCAATTGCATGTTTCCGAGCAGGACCTGGAACAACTGAGTGATCAGCTCGAACAGGTGACCAGCAGAATTCATCAGACGAAAGTCCAGTTAATTGGCCAGCCAGAATTGGCATCAGGAGAGTGCATCGTTCAAATGAAATATGGTGAGATTGATGCCCGTATCGAAATGCAACTCCAACGCATAGCCGAGGAATTGCTGGGAGAAGCGAGTTAGTCTACTCGTAGGTCAGGCACAGCCTGTCCTGCATTTTTGAAAACGAATTTATAGAAAACGTTCATGGACGGACGAAATCAACTTCAGTGGAGCACGAAGCTGGATGGTGTAATGCCCTATGGCTTATCGGGACGGGTTACGCGCATCTCAGGAATGTCTGCGCATGTGAAAGGTTTGCCGGCTCCGCTCGGCGCTTTGTGCCGGATTTCCAGTGCTCACCGCTCTGCTGTCGATGCCGAAGTCGTCGGATTGAATGACGATGAAATTATCATTCAACCCTATCAGGATTTGGCCGGTGTCAAAGGGGGTGATCTGGTTGAATTGAAACAGACCAGGCAGTCCTTACGAGTCGGTGAGGCATTGCTGGGGCGTGTTGTCAACGCACGTGGACATTATATCGATGGTGGCCCCAATACAATTTTACCACATGCGATTCCACTCCAGTCTGCCCCCATTCCTCCGCTCAATCGTCCCCGTATCGATCAAACTCTGGAAACGGGTGTACGAGCCATCGATAGTATGCTGACCTGCGGTCAGGGGCAACGGCTCGGAATCTTTGCAGGCAGTGGTGTCGGAAAAAGTACATTGCTGGGACAATTGGCCAAGTATGCCTCAGCAGATGTGAATGTGGTTGTCCTTGTTGGAGAACGAGGTCGGGAAGTCAGAGAATTTCTGGAACGCGATCTCGGTCCCGAAGGACGTGCCCGCAGTGTACTGGTTGTTGCGACCAGTGAAGAATCCGCATTGTTACGACGACAATGTGCCTATACAGGAACAGCTATCGCGGAGTTCTTTCGAGATCTTGGCCTGAACGTTCTGCTCATGATGGATAGCGTGACCCGCTTTGCGATCGCTCAACGCGAAATTGGTCTGGCAGCTGGCGAACCACCTGCGACCCGCGGATATCCGCCCAGCGTGTTCGCTCAACTTCCGCGACTTCTGGAACGAAGTGGACGTACAGAGCAGGGCAGTATTACCGGATTATACACCGTGCTCGTTGAAGGTGATGATACCAATGAGCCAATTTCGGATACCGTTCGTGGTATTCTGGATGGACATATTATTCTCTCGCGTGATTTAGCTCATCAGTCTCATTGGCCAGCGATTGATGTGCTCTCGAGTATCAGTCGATTGATGAATGAACTGGTCACTCCCGAACATCTGCAGGCCAGTCAAGGCTTGAAGCGACTGCTGGCAGCGTATCGGCAATCCGAAGATATGATCAATATTGGAGCCTACCAAACCGGTTCCAATCGCGAAGTCGATCGAGCGATGCAATTGAAACCACTCATTGATCGGTTCCTGCAGCAATCTTCTATTGAACACATGCCTGCTCAGGAAACCATTCAGCATTTGTTGAAATTGGGTAGCCAGTTGATCTCAACCCCAACCATCCCAAAACCGGAACCTCAATCGGCAACGGCCAACTAATACAATCCCTAGTCCCTAGACTCAGGTCCCTCGACCAACCATGTCCTTCAAATTTCGACTCGAATCTCTGCTCACCTATCGTCGCTTTCAGCTCGACCAATGTCGGCAGTTGATGGCTGAGGTGATGCGTGATCGAGCGAATTGTGAAGAGTCAATGGAATCACTTCGGGGAGAGCGTGAACTCAGTCTGGAAACAATACGCAATGAGAACAGTTCAGGTCAGGTCAATATCCGTCGCATGGCCTCATTAAGATACGACGTCTCTCAACTCGATCAAAATAAGCGGGAGTTAATGTCTCACTTTCAACGATATGAACATCAACTGCAGTTGTGTCGGCAGGCTGTCCAGCAGGCTGATGCGGCTGTGAAAGCGTTGGAGCGTTTGAAAGAGAAACAGCAAAAAGTTGATGAAGCAAAGCAGTTGAAAAAGTCTGAAATCGAACTTCAGGATGCCTGGGCAGCTGTTAATTTGAGATCGTAAATAGAAGAGAGTTGAGTCATGTTTCGAATACTGGGAACCGTCATCGGTATCTTTTCTACAGCGACGCTGCTCACAGCGATGCTGGTGGGATTGTATGCCTGGGGCGAGGGTAATCTGACACGAGAGTCGACTTTGGAAATTGCAGCAATTTTGAAAGGCGAGCCCAGTCCAGCTGTTCTCTCTGAAGTGAAGGAACCTGTCCATATGACTTCGTTCGATCAGGTCGTGGAGATGCGAACGGAGAAAATCCTGAGTATTTCTTCTCGGGAAAGCGAATTGGCCATTCTGAAGAAAGCGATTGATGATCAGGCCAAGCTGGTTACGAAAGAACGTGAGGAGCTTAGGCAAGTTAAGCAAACCTTTCAGGAAGATCTCGATAAAGAATACGAGAAAATCAAATCGGAATCCGTTGAACAAGCCCGAGGAATTCTGCTGAAAATGGAAGCCGAATCTGCGGTCGAAAAGTTGCTTTCATTAGCCGTAAGTGACTCTGTGCTCTTGATTAAGGGCATGGCAGAGAAGGACGCAGCTCGCATTTTAGATCAATTTCGTACAAGAATAGCCGGGAAAGATCCGCAGGAACGTTACGAAAAAGCCGAAGAAATATATAAGGCGATCTATTTCGGCGAACCGTTGATTGAACCTGCTGAGCGCGCCAGACAGGCAATGTTGAATCAACCGGAAAGTAATCTCACTCCTCAGTAATTTTCGTAACGAAGTTCAGGTTGGAAATCTGTACTGGAGTCGTAAGTTATTTCTTGAGGAACTTTTACTGGAAAACCGTAATTTATCGCAGATCATCAATGGAGCGATTTGCATGGATGCAGTCGTATCGCATTTTCCTGTGGATAAGAAACGGGCACAAGGATGTTGTCACGCCAGGACGCATTGTCTCCCATTACGTTTATCGCCGAACGTACGCTGACGAATCTTGCAGAATCTCAAAAGAGTTCGACTGCCACTCAGCCTCTTGCGAACGCGAATCGCCCAGCTTTCGCAGATCGCCTGAAAAAATCCCAGTCGAAGAAACCGCAATCTGCACTGGAATCGACTTCAAATGCTCGCCCTGAATCGGCATCATCAAGAAAGCCGTCCGGTCGTACACCAATTCGTGAGACAAGCGTCGAACGTTCTGCAGAGACAAAACCGAAACAAGCAGAGACGCGAAATGAGCCAACGGAAAATTCAGCCATTCCAGAAGAGGCATTGGAAGTTTCCTTAGCATCTGTAAATACAACTCCGATTGCGGATACTGATGAGGAAAATTTAGATCTGGAATCATCGAATCCAGAAAACAATTTCTCAGCTCCGGAGACTGATCATTCAGTCGAAGTCACAATGCCGTTAAGTTTACTATCCGCCACAGCGAAGCGTCAGCAGATCGACACTTCAGAAGCAGAGGCTCTGGATGAGCCAGTCTTCTCCGAAACGGGTGCAGCAACATTGGCCCCAACAGCATTTTTCAAAGCGTTGGATCAGAATAAAAACTCAACGGAGAGTCCGCTGGAAAGTCAGCCAGTCCTCTCAATGGAAGAACTGCAGGCCGCAGTTAAAGCTGCAGGCTCTCCTGGGAAAACTTCTTCTGAAGTTGGCGTTATCAGCCAGCCGGAACCTCAAAATCAATCGACTGAAAACGAAGAAGTTGGAGAAGAGTCGCCAATCTATTCTGTTGAATCATTGGCGAGCACGAATAGCGAGGCCGAAACTGAGGTTCAACAGGCAACTGATCAGGAGCAGGATTTAGAGAATCAATCTGAATCCAAACAGAGTTCTCATGTCACTTACGAAACTCCGAGTGCATATTCTTCACCAAGTCAGAACAGTGTCGATCTGCCAGAGAGCCATTCGGAGCCGGAATCGGCTAAGTCAAATGGAACTGTTCAAATTCCTCAAGCTGAGGATGTTGTTCATGAAGGAAAAGTCGAACTCAAGACAGAAAGTCAAATCGAGGTTCATAAGAAGGAGCAGCCAACGGAAGTGGACTCCGGAAATGAGGACACTTCTGACGAATCAAATTCGCAGCAGGTTTCTCGATATGGAAACTCTTCAATTCCGGTTACAGAACACGTCAATCCACAGGCGAAGCCTTCGACAAACGATGTGAGTGGACAGACTGTTTCTAATCCGACCTCTGATGTGCAGCCCGTTACGCTGGAAACTGTTGCCTCTAAAATATCGTCGATTGATGAGCAGTCCAGTCGCACACGGATGACTGAGACCAATACACTCGCTGCGGAGAATCGCCCCTCAGTTTCTGAGGGGAAAGCGGAAGTCGTACGTCCGGTTCTCGATACTTCCAAGAGTGAAGTTCCGCAAAGGCTGGCCAGCTTTATTCAGCAGGCAGCCGAGCAGGGGAAGGCTTTGAAAATTCGCCTGCATCCACCGGAATTGGGGACAATGCAGATCGAAGTGAATCGATTAAATGGTCAAGTGACAGCCAAAATCGAAGTCGAATCGGCTGCGGCTCGAGCCGTGATCTTTGAACAATTGGGATTACTCAAGGATTCCCTGACGCAGCAAGGAATTAAGGTTGACCAACTGCAAGTGGAGATTAACGAGCAACTCGCCAATGAATCAGGAAACTCTTTTTCGAGTGAATCCGGTTCAAGCGATATGGCGCAGGATCAGCAGCACCAGCGGGAGCAATATGGCACCACTGGAGTTGAACGGGATGATACCACCGAAGCCGAAGAAAAACAAAATGCACCCACTTCAAAAATTGGTGTGAGTGAAATGGATGTGCAAATCTAAAGTCTATTATTGCGTCACCTGCTGTCGTCATTTGAAATCAATGGATCGATTTTCGGGCAGCAGTTTGAAGACAATTATTGTCAGATAAGGAATAGAACATGGCTGTTATTGATACGGTCTACAGTCCCGATGGGAAACCGATCAGTGTTGTCGATGAGGCGAGCACCGGATTCAATGCCCTTAATGCGGAAGAGTTTCTCAAGCTTCTGATTGTGCAATTGCAAAATCAGGATCCGACCGAGCCGGTTAGTAATGAAGCTTTGCTAGGGCAGATTTCTGAAATGCGAGGTCTGCAGGCGAGTATCGATCTGGAAGAATCTCTTGATACGCTTACGAAAAACCAGACCAGTGCCGCATCGGCTTCATTTGCCTCATCTGCGGCTTCGATGATCGGGCGGTATGTCACTGCAACCGTGAATAACCCGCTGACGGGTGAAGATGAAACCGTCGAAGGGGAAGTGACTCGCGCCATATTGAAAGATGGCAAAGCTTATGTCGGAATTGGCGAAGACGAAATACCAATTGAAAACATTACGGCTGTCAGCGATGTCGCTGCGTGACAAATGGTAAAATAGGAGAAGACTGCGGATTTTTCCGCAGGATGCCGATAGAGACTGTGATGCTGATCGTTATGTCAATGAATCACTGACTTCTGATCAGCTTCGGAAAATAAAACGACAACAAATCCGTTCCTGGGGGGAAGGGTTTGTCAGGGATGATTAACTGTCGGGGGACACTATGGGATTAACGTCCGCACTTACGACGTCATTGAATGGTCTGGCACTTAACGAACAGACGATCGATGTCATCGGTAATAATATTGCCAATGCCGGTACGAACGGCTACAAAGCTTCGAACGTATTGTTCCAGACGCAGTTGTCTCGAACACTCTCAGTCGGTTCGCGACCGACCACTGGTAACGGGGGGACGAATCCCAAGCAGATCGGTTTGGGAGCCAATTCGGCTGCGATCGTCAAAGACTTCACGCAGGGCTCAATTACCAACTCAGCAAGCCCTTCCGACCTGGCCATTCAAGGGGATGGATTTTTTATTGTCAGTGGATCTGACGGGAATGTTTATACCCGTGCTGGCAATTTCAATTTGAGCAGTGAAGATTCATTGGTTACACCAGCTGGCTTACGTGTTCAGGGTTATGGTGTTGATGAAGATTTTAATCTGGTCACCACTCAGTTGACCGATATCGAAATTCCTCTGGGGGATTTGACCGTCGCTCAGCAGACGCGAAATGTCGAAATCAGTGGAGCAGTGCTTTCTACAGGTAGTGTCTCCACGCAGGGAACGACACTTTCCTCACAGGATGCTTTCGTAAATACCGCTGGAGGAACTGTTGTCGGTGGAGATACAGCCTCGGGGACGACCTTATTGACTGATTTATACAAGGATGGGGATACAACGGCACTTTTTAATGCTAACGATGTCATCACTTTTACTCCACGAAAAGGGGGACGGTTATTAGAGCCACAAACGTTGGCTGTGACTGCGACTACAAGCCTTGCTGAGTTGTTGACGATGATGGATCAAACACTCGGAATTCATAGTGGGGGGGATGTCCCTACTGAAGGTGGTTCCAATCCCGGCATCACGATTGATGCGAACGGTCTTATTCAAGTTATCGGGAATCGAGGATCGGTTAATGATATTTCATTGACTCTGGGCGACTTCACCAAAACTGACGGAACCACATCCGCCACTGTTGAAATTCCATTTTCAAAAAATCAGACGGCTGATGGTGAAAGTTCGATTACTGACTTCATCGTTTACGATTCTCTCGGACAGGAAGTCAACGTTAAGCTGACGACCTATCTGGAATCCCGAGATTCAACCTCTTCAACATTCCGTTACTTCCTGGAAAGTAACGATGACAGTGATGCAGATGTTGTTCTTGCCAATGGCTCGTTTGTGTTTGACGGAGTCGGGGAGGTTTCATCGGGAGCTATTCAGCAGTTCTCAATTGATCGGAACAATACTGCTGCGGTCAGCCCGATGCAGATTAATATCGACTTTTCGACATTAACCGGGATTTCGACTACCTCAGCAGGAAGTGCAATCACGCTGCAATCGCAGGATGGTTCGAGTCCGGGATCGTTGTCTCGTTTCGTGATTGATGAAACGGGTGTGATCAATGGTATCTTTGATAACGGAATCATCCGGACATTAGGCCAGGTTGTTTTAGCTCGATTTTCAAATCCCCAGGGTTTGCTCGATAACGGGAATACGACATTCCTGGAAGGAGTCAGTTCCGGAACACCTTTCCTGGTGACAGCTGGGAACTTCGGAGCGGGAACGATTCGCTCCGGTTCGATTGAATTGTCCAATACCGATATCGGGCGAAATCTGGTCGATTTGATTGTCTCCTCGACCAACTATCGAGGAAATGCCCGCGTGATCGATTCCGTACAACGGCTCGTCGATGAACTGTTGTTGTTAGGTCGATAATAATCGTTTGTAGTGCGGCTCAGAGAATTCGGGTGTGAAGGAGCATCCCTTGATTAAATTAACAAAACTCAATGGCGATCAATTCGTACTCAATGCGGAATTAATCCGCTATATCGAAAGTCGGCCTGATACCTACATCACTTTGACATCCGATGATCGCCTCATTGTGCTCGAATCAGTCGATGAAGTCGTAAAACGCAGTGTCGACTATTCGCGTTCGGTTCGACGGATTCCTGGGATGGGAACATAACCTATTTGTAGGACAGGCATCTTGCCTGTCTATTACTAACGGTGAGCGGGGCATTTGACAGGCAGGATGCCTGTCCTACTTGAGCCTTCAACTCTCAGCACTCAATCTGAAACACACTTCTCAACCAAAGTCAGGAATAATGGATAAGGCGACCGTAGGCGGATTGGTCATGGCTTTCGGGCTGCTGGCGCTGGCTGTTATGCTGGCACCGGGCGGATCGTTCCTTGCCTTCTGGGATGCGGCTTCTGCAGCTGTCGTGATTGGGGGGGCGATTGCAGCCACCTGCATCGCTTTTCCGTTTGCAGCGTTATTCCTTGTTCCCGGGGTGATGAAGAAAGTCTTCAACCCAAAAGTCAGCGATTTGAAACCGGTCATCAGCCAACTGGTTGAATTTGCCGAAATCGCTCGTCGGGATGGAATTCTGGCACTGGAAAGTAAGACGGAAGAAATTTCCGATCCCTTCATCCTGTTGGGCATACAAATGGCGGTCGATGGGACCGATGCCGAATTGATGGAAGCAGTGTTACGAACCGAAATGGAAGCCGTCGCCATGCGGCATAAAACGGGCAAAAGCCTCATGGAGACGGTGGGACGATATGCTCCCGCCTTTGGAATGATCGGTACCTTAATGGGGTTGATCATCATGTTGGGGAATATGGACGATCCGGCGGCTATCGGTCCCGGTATGGCGGTCGCACTGATTACTACACTCTATGGTGCGATGGTTTCCAACATGATTTTCCTTCCTTTTGCCGACAAACTCGGCTTCTACAGCAAACGGGAACTGGAAGTTCGCGAAGTCATTGTGAGAGGGATTCTCTCCATTCAGGATGGAGACAATCCCCGTGTCCTCGAACAGAAACTGAGCACTTTCCTGCCTGTGAGCCAGAGAGCGTCGGAAGACAAAGAGGCGGCGTAGTTAATAGTTACTAACCCGACTGCAATAGAATCTGCAATTAACCAACAATGAGGACATCTGGAGGCGGAAATGGATGATGATGGACCGCCTGGAGTTCCCGAGTGGGTAGTAACCTACGGGGACATGATGTCACTTTTGCTCACCTTCTTCATAATGCTGGTTTCACTCAGTCAGATGAAGCAGGATGGACAAATGCGGGCGATGATGGACGCACTGAACGAACGATTCGGTTCGTCGCCAATGAGTGTCAGTGGTGTTCCCGGTCCTTCATTCCAGACAAACTCACCATACAGTTCCTTCAAATCGAAGGGAATGCGGTCTGAGGAAGGACTTAAACACAAAAGTCAGGACGATGAAGGTCATGTCGGGGCTCATAAAGCCGTCAGCCGAATTAATCACGGATCTGTTGTGACGATTGGTGGACCAGCCAGTTTCGATCCTGAGGGAGCCGAACTGAGCGATGAGATTAAGCAAACTTTAGACATCCTGGCTGAGATCATCAGCAATAAGCCGAATTTGATCTGTATCCGTGGCCATGCTTCTCCCGTCCCACTCCCAGCTGATAGTCAATATGCTAATCAGTTCGATCTTTCCTTTGCACGTGCGAAAAACGTTGCAAAATACTTAGTCGACGAGAAGAAAATCAGTCGAGACCGCATCATCGTCAGTGCTGCTGGCGACACCGAACCGCGTATGCTCACGCGCGATTCTGATCAGCAATCGCTCAATCATCGGGTTGACGTGTTTTTGATTGACACGTATATAAAGCCCTAAAGCGAATTAAACGCAAAATACGCCTGATTCCCGGAGGGATGGGCAAAATGCGAAGACTGGTCTGGAAATGGCCTGCTTGAATTACGCTGATGGAATGATTGTTTTCTGCGAACTGGGAAATTCACGGCCTTAAATGACTGAGGCCGTTCATAATTTTGATCCCAAAGCAGAATTCAGAATTGAAGCGACTCAAATGGTTTTCATCATGGAGGATGAGACATGGCGACAGAAACTCCCGAAGCACCAGTACAGACAGAAGAAGCATTATCTGCCAAGCCTTCTGGAAGCGGATTCTGGTTGAAGTTCATCGCAATTGCCGGATTACTGATTGTTGTGATGATCGTTCAGTTTCTGATGCTGTATTTCATGTTCGGCGAATCGGATCCCGGAGAGATCGATCCCAAAGATCCGACATTCCTGGCCGGAGAAACTCTCGACGATACCGAAACCACAGAAGTCGATATCTCACCGTTATTTAACTGCACAAACAGTTTATCTAGTGGCGGTCAGGCAATTCATGTTTCATTCAATTTGCATGTTGAAGTTCCCTCTCATCTGGCAGAGCCATTTACAGAGGCTAAAAAAACTCATAAGAACAAAATTCGACAAACGGTCAATACCATCATTCGCAGTGCCGCCATTGAAGATTTGAATGATCCACATTTGAGTATGGTGAAACGGCAGATTCGCGAAGAAATCAACAAAATTCTCAGTCAGAGTTTTGTGACATCCGTCATCATTACGGATTATCGAAAAATGGAACAGTAATTTGATAGAGTTGAGTAGTAAGCGTTTTGTATTGAGTATCTCTTGGATTCGCGGAGAGTAACGTGGCTGACGACGACATGATCGATCCGAGCGAAATTGAGGCCATGCTCAATAATCGAGATGGCATTTCGTCTGATTCTCCGTCTTCAGAATCCGATGAAGAATCATCATCGGATAACACAGAGAATATTTCTGATGGAGATTTGCTTGATGCCAGTGACATCGAGGCCTTGCTGGCAGGGGCAAATTCTGGTCAGTCACCCGAGCTTTCCGGTTCGGAAACGCCACCTAAACCTAAGCCAAGTCATGCGACCGAAGAGTTATTGAATGAAGCGGAAGCGAATCTGGCTGCTGCGATCTCCGCAGACTTCGGCAATCATTCCAGTCAAAAAAAAGATGTTTCGGGAGCGACTTCGCTCCCACTACAGGACCTGAATCGTGTTCTGGGGAACTCGCAACGTGGCGAGTTGAACCTGCTTCAGGATGTCGAACTCGATTTGCGAATTGAGTTGGGCCGTGCGGAACTTCAGATTGAAGAAGTCGTTTCGTTAAAGTCGGGAAGCGTTGTGCCTCTTGACAAATTAGCCGGCGATCCGGTCGATATTCTCGTGAATGGTCGATTGATTGCCCGGGGGGAAGTCCTGGTTTTGAACGATAACTTTTGTGTGCGTGTCGCAGAAATTTTGACACCACAAAAATAGGTCATTCGATTCCAGACAGTTAAATGCCGCAGTACATCTGCGACGTTGAGGAGTGGGGGCACGGATGCTTCTCTCAGGGAATCGTTACGGACAGACAGAACCGAAATTGGCAGAGGCGATTTCATTATTGCTCGGTCGGTTTGCGTCAAAATTCGTTCTACTCTCTCTTCTGCTGATTGCCTCCTTTTCGGCTTCTCTTACTGCAGACGAATTTCCAACTGGGAAGCCAAACACGTCAGAAGTCTGGGCTCAGCAACCGGCGGAAAGTCCTTATTTCTCAGCTCCTTCTGCACAACCGCAGCAACCCAGGGCGGTGAGAAATTATTCGCCCACGATCAATCTTCCCGAATCCTTTCAATCTCAAATTCCGCCCAAACAGTCACAGACTGTTGAACCGAAATCAGAAATACCTCATCAATCGGCTCCTGCTAATTCTAAACCTTCCGAGACATCTCCAGGAGATTCTGGAGTCGATCCGATCCCCCTGAAAAAGGCGACCGGACGATTTGCTTTGAACGAAGATGGCACCAAAGCGAGTCACTCTGGTCAATCGAGCGTTAGTAAATTTTTGACGCCAGTCCTGGCTCTTGCCGGTGTAATCAGCATCATTTTTTTCCTTTCACGAATCGTCAAAAAACAGATTCCCTTTGCGTCTCAAAATCTTAGTGCCGAAGTGCTCGATATTCTCGGTCGTAAGGTTGTCGATCAGCGACACAGCATTGTTTTTGTCAAAGCAGGGCAAAGAATACTAGTGCTTGGTTCCTCACTGGATGGCCTGAATACATTGGCAGAAATCACCGATCCTGTCGAAGTCGATCAGATTCGCGGACTCTGCAAAACCGCTGCACCTCAATCCGATATGACATCCTCATTCAAAATGCTGCTTTCGGGCGGCCTGAAAAATTCTGAAAAAGTCAATCTCGATCGCCAGCATCGCGAGCGACAAAAACAGCAGCGACGTCAGCCGATCACCTCGGAACCAATTTCTTTTTCCTTCAAAGAGGCTCGCAAAGCCTCCTCAATTTCCGCTGAGGATATTGCGGATCTGGAAAAAACACTCGAAGCCGCGCGGGAGGGACGACTATGATCCCTGCGAGAAGTGCTATTGGATTCCTTGTTATAGCTTCCTTCGTTTTATCAATTGGAACAGTGGAGGTATTCGCGCAATCGGACATGATTTCCAACCTTTCGGGATCACCCATTGCTCCTTTATTGCCGCTGGAATCCGGGCAAGCGGACATCGTTGGGGCACCCGCGGAGTCTGTTTTTCCTCAGGGATTCGATCCCGACAAGTTGGTGTCTCCACAAGGATTAACGCCGACTTTGAAGCTGATGGTCATGCTCACGCTGATCAGTCTGGCTCCTTCCATTTTGATCATGACGACCTGTTTCATTCGCATCGTCATTGTCCTCGGGATTCTGCGGCAGGCACTGGGGACTCAGCAACTCCCCCCGAATCAGGTTTTACTTTCGCTCGGCATGTTCCTGACAATCATGGTGATGTGGCCGGTCTGGAAGCAAGCGTATGAGAATGGGATTCAACCCTATTCCGAATCGACTTATGAAACGACGCAGGATCAGGAAGTGGGCCTGCAATTGGCTGCCGAGCGATCTCTGAAGCCGATCCGGCGGTTTATGAGCGATCAGATTTTCCGCACCGGAAACGAGAATGCCGTCTGGATGTTCATCGATTATCAACGCCCGGCCCCCGGCACCCCCGAAGCCTCCAACTGGAAGGCTCCTGAAAACTTTGATGAAGTCCATACAACGGTTTTAATTCCCGCATTCATGCTCAGCGAATTGAAAACGGCATTCATTATCGGATTTCAAATTTATCTCCCATTCATCATTATCGATATGGTGGTCGCCTCGATTCTCATCAGCATGGGCATGATGATGCTGCCACCAGTTCTGATTTCACTCCCATTCAAACTTCTGCTCTTCGTCCTCGTCGATGGCTGGTACCTCACGGTCGAAATGCTCCTCCACAGCGTCCAACCATTTACCGGCACAGGGTGAGAAAATTATTAACGATCTAAGACATGTTCCCTCTCCCCTCAGGGTTAGGGAAATCCGCGTGAATTTAATGAGAACGCCGATGTGATCCCCTCATACGGCCTGCGGCCACCTTCTCCTCAAGGAGAAGGGAAGAATACTATCCCCAATGTGAAGGAAAGAGGATGTTTCCGGAATGCACAGATTAATCAAATACTTGAATAGATAACTCCCGCAAACATGCTTGTCCTGCTTCGCGATACAAGCATGGCACACGATTATAAGAACATACCCTGGACCCAAGTCCCTAGACCCTAGACCAAACATGAACATCGATCTCGCCGTCGAAATTACTCGATCTGCCATCGTCTTGGCTTTACTGGTTGGCACACCTGTGATGCTGATTGCCATGGTCGTTGGCCTGGCGATCAGTCTGTTTCAAGCCGTCACACAATTGCAGGATCAGACCCTCAGTTTCGTGCCGAAGATCATCGCCATGGTCGGGTCGGTACTTGTGTTGATGCCCTGGATTTTCGGCATGGTTGTTGAGTACACCATAGACCTGTGGCAATCGATTCCCAATAACCTGTAGTTAACGACAAATAAAACATAGCAGTAGGGTGCGTCTCGACGCACCGGAATGGACATTCGAATGCAGGAAACTCATTACCTGTAAAAATACTGTACAAGAAGCTCTCAAAATCACTCTGGAAGTGAAGCCGAGTCTGGTGCGTCGAGACGCACCCTGCAAACTACTGATTTCATTTGAAACATTCCCACTCATGTTTGAAGCCATTGATCAGATTTCTGGAGGAGCCCTCAATAACTGGGCACATCATCTGGTGGTCGATGCCGCGCTGGCTTACTTTATGACATTCATCCTGGTGCTGGTCCGCTTGAGTGGGCTGATGCTGATTGGACCATTCTTCGGACATACCTCGATCCCCTCGAATGTCAAATTTCTGTTTGCGTTCTCGCTGGCATTAATAGTGACGCCCTCCCTGCCGGACATCCGTGCACGTGGTTTTGAAACGCTTGATGTCGATCAAAACGGAGTCCTTGAAGGAAATGAAGTCCCGCGTCCATTTCATTCGCAAGCACTCGATACGAATCTCCCTGAAGAGGAAATCCAGAAAGTTCGCTTGACTCGCCAGGAGTTTCTGGCGGCTAAAGGGGTGCCTTCGACGTTGTTCGATCTGATCTGGATTGCTTCCACCGAACTGGCGATCGGCATGATGCTCGGGCTGGGAGTGAACATCATTCTGACCGGCTTACAACTGGCGGGCGAAACGTTCGATCAGCAGACGGGAACCGCACTCAGCGAAATCTTTAACCCGGCTCTGGGAACAAGTATTTCACCAACGGGACAACTCTTTTTTCTGCTCGGCACAACCGCCTTATTAGTGATGCCGCCATTTGATGGTCATCTGATGATGTTGATGAGCCTGATGAACACGTTTGAAGTGATCCCCGTTGGGATGGCCTGGGCTGATGCCGGTTCGCTCGAAGTGATGCGAAATCTGATGGCTCAATCGTTAGCATTGTCCATTCAAATTGCCGCACCATTACTTGCGGCTATGGCTTTACTATCCGTGGCAATGGGCTTTCTCGGTTACACGGTTCCCCAAGTCAATGTCCTCGTCCTCGGCTTTCCGATTCGAGCGATGGTCAGCCTGACGATTCTTACCGTTACACTTTCCGGAGCCGCAGATGGCATCGTCGAACTCTTCCCGCAAGTCCTCGACGCGATGACTCATTCCTTAATCTCGAATGGGCAATAAACTGTAGGGTGCGTCCTGACGCACCTTATGGAAGAACGATTTCAGGCAACACGGTGCATCAAGACGCACCCTACAAATCTAATACTTAATTAACCCATCATGGCTGATTCCGATCAGGGTGACAAAACTGAAGATCCAACCGACAAACGTCGCAGCGAGGCCCGTCAGAAGGGCAACGTGGCGAAGAGTGTGGATGTTAACGCGGCTGCTATTATGCTGGTCGCGACGGGGGGCTTATTGTTTTTCGGACCCGGTATCGCTCAGGGATTTGCAGTCATGTTGCAAACCTATCTCTCCGGGCCGGCTTTGCTCGAACTCGATGCCGCTGGTGTGACCCAGGATATGAGGCAGATGTTTTATCATGTCTCCGATTTTATCCTGCCATTTCTGACATTAATGTTCTGTGCCGCTCTGCTGGCTAATCTGGCCCAAATTGGATTTCTGTTCACGAGCGAACCACTCAGTTTGAAGTGGACAAGACTCAATCCGATTTCAGGTTTTCAAAAAATCTTTTCCGTTGCCAGTCTGGCGAAACTCGGGACCAGTGTCGCCAAAATTATCGTGATGGCTTCAGTTGCTTCGTGGTTCATCTATACAAACCTGCCTAAACTGCAAATTCTGGGAAATGCCGAGACGAACGTCGTCATGGAAATGATCGGCTCGACCATTCTTGAGCTCTCATTTCAGTTGGCGTTGGCGATGCTCGTGATTGCGATCCTCGATTACAGCTTCCAGAAATGGAAGTATGAGCAGGATCTCAAAATGACGAAGCAGGAAATTCGTGATGAAATGAAAAACATGGATGGCGATCCGCAAATGCGTCAGCGTCGCAAAGAGGCCCACCGCAAACTCGCCTCTGCAAAGGAAATGGGTTCGGTGAAGGATGCTGATGTCGTGATTACGAACCCGACACACATTTCGATTGCCATCAAATACGATCCAGAAAAAAACGAAGCTCCGTATATCGTCGCCAAAGGGATGGGCGAAATCGCGATGAAAATCCGGGAGATTGCTCGCGAACACAACATCCCCATTATCGAACGCAAACCGCTCGCCCGCGCTCTCTACAAAGACGTCAAAGTCGGCCACCCGATCCCTGTCGACCTCTACGAAGTCTTCGTCGAAATCATGGCCTACGTCTACCAGGTCTCCGGCAAGAAACTGCCGAGTTAATCGAGGTTAGAGATTAGAGGTGAGTGGTTAGAGTTAGAATGGGTTCCAAAAAATACTCTCACCTCTCCCCTCTAATCTCTAACCTTTTCCCATTCATCTGCTAAAATCAATCCGCATATATTTTCCCTCACCCATTGAAAAACATTTGATCCCCACATGTCTCACGATTATCTGGCTGAAAGTCTCGTTCACGATCCGATTCACGGATACATCTCCTTCACTTCGCGGTACGGGCTGCCCGACAACGAAACGTCTGAGCAGGAGATTATTGATAATCCCTGGGTGCAGCGGATGCGTCAGATTCATCAGCTGCAAACCGCCTGGTGGGTCTTTCCCTCGGCTGAACATATGCGGTTTCAGCATATTCTGGGAGCAATGCATCTGGCATCACGGTGTATTGATCAATGGTACGATTCCCTGGCCGATTCCTGTGACAGCGTTCCCAGCAAACCTTATGTGGAAAGTCTGTGCCGATTAGCGGCTTTGTTGCATGATGTTGGCCACGGCCCCTTCGGTCACTTCTTCGATGATCATTATCTCGATCAATACAACCTGACTCACGAAGATGTCGGAGCTTATCTGATCGAGCATGAACTCGGAGATCTCATTCGAGGCGTGCGTCGAAATCCTCACGGAGCCTTTAAACCCCTCGAAGTACTCGACCCCCGGCAAATCGGCTGGTTGATTCGGCGGCCCAAAAGTGTGCAGGATGACGAAGGGCACCCCGTCTGGCTCAGAAGACTGCGATCTCTCTTCAGCGGAATTTATACCGTCGACAACATGGACTTCGTCCTTCGCGATGCCTATATGTCAGGCTACAACACGAAGGCTTTCGATATCTCCCGGCTGCTGCACTACAGCTTCTTCACGCCGCAGGGGTTGACCATTCACATTCGCGGGCTGCCTACACTGGTCAACTTTATCGAGACCCGGGCGAATCTGTTCCGCACTATCTATTTTCATCGTACGGTTCGGGCATTGGATATCGCCTTGGAAGATCTGTTCCCACAAACGATGAAACATCTCTTCCCAGGTAACCCACTCGAACATCTCGATGAATATCTGCATTTGACAGAGACTTCTTTTCTGGTCGATATTGCCCGCTGGTCGAAGAGTTCGAATCCTGAGATTCAGGAACTGGGACGACAATGGGATGCAATTTTGCGTCGCGATGTCAGCTGGAAAATGGCCTGCGAACGAACATTGAACTTCCATACAGCCGGTGCTGCCCGGATGACGATATTCTCCGAGCCGGAACTGGTTCTAAAACGCGTGAAAGAGCGGCTGCCAAGCGAACTTCGGGACATCGATTTACGATACGATGTCGCCCAGCACTACCATCGACCGAGTGCCAAACTGCCGGTCAATGGGCAAAATTTTCTGCTCGATCCCGCAGTCGGAATGCCAACAGAACTGAACGATGACGAACTCTTCCGACAACTTCCGATCAGCTTCTTGATCTTCCGAATTTACACTCAGGATCACGGCCAAGAACCGCTGATCACAGCCGCCCTGAATTCCATTCTGGGTGATGCAACCGATGCGAAAACGAATATGTAACTTATCATTTGGGTGGCCCCGAAAGGTTCTTTCGGGGCGGCGCAGCCGTAAGAAGAGTGCGGGAAATACCTACGATTTAATTGAGATCTTTTATCGACTTCATCCACCACTCTGGAGTTTCTTATTTGTCATTTGGAGATAGTTCCACATGCCGATCCTTGTCATAGCAGTATACCACTGTGAAGTTGCGGGTGAGCCTACGGAAAGCCTGGATTATCAGGTTCGCTACTTTGCTTCTGATTCCATTGACGAGGTCATGTTGCGATTAACAGCTGAAGAGCCGGTGACATACAGAAATGCAAACGGACAAGAGGTCAGGTGGGTTTTCGACGACACGGTCGCGATTGAGTTTGATCCTGATTTCCAGGACGGTGCCGAGATCATTGGATTTATCACTGGAAAACCGAAGGAATTAACCGAATAAGGTGGTGCCTGAACAATGTCGTTAGTTTGCATCAATATGCGATTCCTGTCAGAATTAAATACATTCAATCGACTCCAATTATCCTGCTTCAAATGCCTTGATGGACCACATCCATGACCGATCAACCCAAACGCATTCTGGCAATTCATGCTCATCCCGATGATATCGAACTTCAATACGCGGGCACGCTAGCATTGTTGAAAGATCGAGGCTGTGAAATTGTTTACTGCACAATGACCGCGGGCGACCTAGGAAGTATGGATTTATCGCAGAAGGAAATCGCGGCTGTTCGGCGTGGTGAGGCAGAGAAGTCGGCTCAGATGTTGGGGGCGGAGTTTGTCTGTGGAGAATTCGGTGATCTGGCGATTTTTAACGATGACGATTCCCGTCGTCGTGTGACCGAAATCATTCGAAAAGCTCGACCCGATATCGTTATCACTGCTCCACCGCTCGATTACCATTGCGACCATGAAGCAACCAGCGTGCTTGTGAAAGATGCCTGTTTCGGAGCCACAGTGCCGAATTACAAAACCCATCAATGGGACCCGGCTCCTTATCTGGATCACTTGCCACATCTGTATTATGTCGATCCCATTGAAGGGACTGACTACTACGGCAATCCGATGCCGCCACAGTTTGTTGTGGACATCAGTGAGAAGATGGACTTAAAGCTGGAAATGCTGGCCTGTCATGCGAGTCAACGCGAGTGGTTGCGGGCGATTCACGGTATGGATGAATATCTCGACAGCTGCAAACGCTGGAGTGCAACCCGCGGCGAAGAAAATGGCTTCGCCTACGGAGAAGGTTTCCGACAACACAAGGGGCATCCTTTCCCACACGATAATCTGCTGGGCGAATTACTGAACTTAAAATAATAGATTTGTAGGTCAATAACAGGTTAAGACAATGATTGATAATGAATTAGCCATTCCAGAGGATCAGCCAATCGATGACGATGATGTTCTGGCTGGCAATATGCTAGGGTGGATGCTGAGTCTGTTTTTTGCTTACACAATCTTCACTAGCTTTTACGTCATCTGGTGGACCTGGAAGAGCATTCAGGCAGGGCAATTATAAATAACATAAGCAATGGGTGGCTGGGGACGTAGCGAAGCGAAGCCCCCAGTTTGTCTCACACAGTGAGGATGCAAATAACAGAGTCCTCACTGACTCGGCTCACCTGGTTGTGCAATTCATTTGCTTATCGGACTACAGTATCCGACAAATCGTCTGGAAACTCAGCAGTCTGATGCAACTGGACTGGTTCCAGTTCAACAGTTTTTTTGTTGTTCTCTAAGTCGAGGATAATATTCCCCGCGACGGCATAACTCAGTGTGATTAAAATGCCATACGTTACAATGTTTGCGGCATGATCTTTGCCAATCATTTTAAGAGCCGTCCCTGCCGATTTCTTCAGTCGGACACGAACTCCAGTCCATTGAACACTGTAGGCTTCATCGAGTATCAGATGCGAGAAGAAGCCAATCATGATGCCGAGAGCAATCAGCCATTTGGTCGGAATGGGGGAATCACAATGAGCCAGAAAGGCAATTTGTCCCGTAATTAATGCCGCAGGAATGCTATGAAACATTCCCCGATGCGTTGCGACTTTTCCGACCAGATAGGCTCCGCCATAGCGGATTAATAAATACAGGGCAATGAACGTCAAGGCTCCCGATTCACGAGTGGGTGGGAGATGCAAGGCTTTCAACGTTTCACCTAAGACCAGCAACGGCCCTACGGCAGCCAGGATTCCAAAAAGTTCGCGAACCGGACGCGACGTTTTTGAATCCAGATCGGGTAACATCCCTCCAAATGCGGTCAGAAATCCCGCCAGAGTCGATTCGATCGGCGTGAAGCCATAAGCAATCCAGGCAGTCATGCCATATCCCAACCCTAAAACGCCACTGACGGTTACGTGTTCTCGAAATGCTGCCATGATGGATTCACGCTTTTGCTGAGGCTGCGAAAGGACAGACACTTAGGGCGAAGACCCATCAGTGTGGTTTGGAATCAATTGAGATGAGAATTGAAAAGAGCTAAGGACCAATCAGAGCATCGGAACGTAACTGATTGGCTCGATTGAGGAGATCGTCGGTAGGAATGATTTTCTTGGGTCGTAATGGCCAGGTATATTCGTGGCGATTAGTCACCTGAAATGGAGAGAGATTATCCGAGAAAAAATCGATTGGAAATTTCTGATACCAGGGAGCGGAAATTTTCTGCAGAATGGTTTCGGTTTCGTAACCATCCTTCACGAGTTCGATTTCATAAGTACCATAGTAAGTGAAATCGGTGGAAACGGGCGAAAAACCGAGCCGTTTGCCGTTCAATTTGACCAGTGCCCCCGGCGGATTGGTACGGATCGTAAGCCGGCGACTGACGCACCCTGAGCCCAGGCTGAGGCAGAAGACAATCATTATTAGGATGGGTATAACCGGATGACGCATGAAAAGAGTGTCTTATTTGGAACCATTCTCCCTGGAATAGCAGCGGAAGTTTATCGAAAGCACGAAAATGAGCCAAGACCGGATTTTCAGGCGAAATCACAGGAAAAAGGGCCCAATATATTAATGAACTGCCAAGACGCCAAGGATTGAAAGCAGGTAAAAAACAGAGCTTATTCAAATTGAATGAAATGACTCGTGATTCAAAAAAACAGTCGCAATCTTGTGGTCATACTTCAAATCTCTCAATTTCGGCGTCTTGGTGGTTCATTTCGTCACTTACTTCCGAAACCTCACGCTCTAACTGATCCGGCTCAAATTTACCTGCAAGGCCACGCCACAATTGACTCTAGCCTCTCGATCAACGAAAATCAGTGCACAATTATGAACCGATTTCAATCGTATCGCCTTCGTCTGACCGGACTTGGCTGCTAAATATCTTCGAATAGAAATTTCACCTATGTTTTGCTCTCGATGGGCGCAGTGCTCGAAAATGAATTCTCTGTCGGGCTGGATCGTTTTCTCGATTCTGACCTTTGTCTGTGTTGGTTGTGGCACGAAAACCTACGAGGATCGTCTGGAATTCACGACAACCTATTTCGATTTCATCGATCGGCTGAATCAGAATCTCAGTCCGCAGTTCATGAAAGATGGCGTGACGATTCGGATTCCCAAACAGCTAACAGAAATCCCCGCTCCTCCACCACGTCCCAAATCCTCTGAAGAGGATGAACCTCCGCAGGTCGATCCGAGACAGCCCACATTTGTGGAAATGGAACTTCCCGGCATGTCAGCTGCATGGAAAGCGAATCTCACAACGGTTGATGCTTCCGGAGCCACTTCATCCGAAACTGGTTATCTCTATTTACTGACAAACTATGACTACTGGCGGACTTTCAAAACGAAAGATGAGATTGGCGATCCCCTCAAGTTTCATGAAGATGTCCTGAATGACATGGTCGATGCATTACAAGTTGTGATCGATGAGAAAAAAAGTGGTACAGCGACCGATCGCGTCAATAAATGGTTTCATGAAACCGTTCCCGAACCTAAAGATGAGAAGTTTGCACCTCCCAAAGAATTCACAACGATCACCCTTGTTCCAGAAGAACCAGCCGAAGATGGTCTTGCACGGCAATACCAGGTCTATCTCTACCAGAATGGCGACATGCGAATGGCACTGGTCTACGCATTACCTCGAAATGTGAGTGCGGGAGAAGAGCTGGAAAATCGAATCCTGCTCTCTCTCCAGACGGTCGATCTGTCGACTGAAAAACCGGCCGTAAAACGTGCCCCGGCTCAACCAGCCCCCAATGGAAATGGAGCGCCTGCTGCATCTCCTGAAACACCTGCAGCAACTACACCTTCAGCATCGCCTTTTTAATGACTTGGAGAATAGTCAGCTACATGGTTTGCTGTTGTGAAATTGCCTGAAAAAATCAATTCGCAGTGAAAAATTAGTGGATAATAATTGCGGCGATCTCAATGTTTCTGATTGTAAAATTGATTGTGTTTTTCGGTTCCCTCTGTTACGGCATGAGTCTTTCATCGCAGCAAGTTTCATCTGAAGAGTTTAAGGTCTCGGGCAACAGCAGGATCAGCAGTCCACTGGCCAATTCAGAAATCGTAATCACAACAACCGAGAGACTTGCTGGCGCCATTGATTCCATAACCTGGAATGGTCAAGAGTTCATTAACAGCGCCGATCACGGTCGTCAGTTGCAATCGGCAACGAACTTCGACTTCGGTTCTCCGATGATTCCCGAAACCTTCAACCCGACTGAAGCCGGTTCGGTCGCCGATAGTGCTGGCCCGACTTCTTCAAGTCGACTGCTGCATCTGATTGCTGATAAAAATCTGTTGCAGACGACTACTCAAATGGCATTCTGGTTACCACCAAACGGAAAGTCATTTGGAAATCCAGCTAAGAATCAAACGATTCTTTCCAACCATACGCTTACCAAACGTGTGCAGATTGGTATCAAAGACTTGCCTCAAGTCATTGAGTATGAGACCACTTTCGGTTTACCGATTGATGAACGGCATAACTTCGCACAGTTCGAAGTGCTCACTGGCTACATGCCTCCTGAGTTCGATCAGTTTTTTACTTACAATCTATCGAGTGGCGAAGTATTGCCGATTTCCGTTGGTCCCGGCGAGCAGAAACATCCTTTAATATTCACCACAACCGATAAAAAACATGCTATGGCTTGCGTCATGCCGCCGGTTAACTTTCCCGATGGTTGGCAAGGACCTGGCTATGGTCGATTTGATTTTCCCGCTCATCGTGTCGTGAAATGGAATTGCGTTTGCCGCTATCGAAACACCTCAGGAGTTCCCGCGACCGATTACCAGTTTCGCACGTATGTTCTGATTGGAGATTGGGATCTTGTTGTCAATGGGTTGACGGAATTGAATAAGCGGTTTCAGTAATTTCACTATCTTGGATGAAATCCTATGGTTTCCAGTCAGGCAAAAACGGTTACTGACTACCTGAATTCTTTACAGGAAGATCGGCGTGAGATCATCAGCGAACTGCGCCAGTTGATTCTCGATAATTTGCCGCAAGGCTATGAGGAGACGATGAACTGGGGAATGATCAGTTATGAAGTTCCCTTGAATCGCTATCCGGAGACTTACAACAAACAACCACTCAATTACATCGCACTGGCTTCGCAGAAGAATTACTGCTCGCTGTATTTGATGTGCGTCTATCAGGAGGCGGGGAAAATGGGGCGGCTCGTCAAGGCATTTAAAGCAGCCAATAAAAAGCTCAACATGGGAAAATCCTGTATTCGCTTCAAATCACTTGATGATTTGCCTCTGGAAACAATCGCCGAAATTATTGCCAGCACGTCAGTCAGTGATTTTATTGCTGAGTATGAACAGGCGCGGGAACAGCGGGGAACTTGCTAAATTCTGTTTGAAAATTAACACAAGTGAGGACGCTCCATGACGATTCCCATTGAAGGTTATGCCGTAGTCATGCTGAAAAGTCGCATTCAGCATCTGCTCGATGATGGCACCTTGAAACCAGCCAACTGTAAAACAATTGCTGATGACCATCTGTGGTCCAGCAGTTTTATGACTCAGGAAGATGCTTTTAAATATCGGGAGTCTCTCGAAGAATTGGACATCAATGGAACACAGGGACCGGATTCTGATCTCGTGATAGTGAACGAGTTTGATCAGTCGGTGACTCCTTACTGCGAATGGCTTGCTTCAACACGCTGGGAAAAGGCGATAATTGCCTGGAAAGTTGGAACAGATCCCCAAAATCTTTTTACCTATGAAGGCTGGGATCCTAAAGTCGGTTCTGGATTACTTTACGGGACTAAAGAGGACATGAAGGATATGGAGTTTGTGCGCGTTGAGGGGAATGTCGAAGTCTATCGAGATAAGAACTCCGGTAAAGAACTCTTCATTGGACGGACATCAACTCCAGTGGAGGCTTATTATAAAACGGCTTCTGAAATTATCCAGAAACATTTTCATAATCCCGGTCAGCCATTTTTGACCGGACAGGCGGCAATAGATGTTCAGGAGGCTTTAACATTGCTGGATCAGGTTCTTGCTGAAGAGCCTGACTGGTGGAATGCCCTCTGGTTTTATGGGAAAGGGCATTCGTCTCTTGGAAATACGGAAAAAGCGTATGAAGCTTTTCGTCGAGCGTTCGAACTGGAAAAAGGAGTGGAAGCAATTCCTCGTGAGCTGGCAGGAGCCTGTTTGAGTCTCAATAAGTTTGATGAAGCCGTCGAAGTGAATCAGCATGCTGCCAGTTTGCAGCCAGACAATTCTCCGACGATTGGTAACCTGGCCATCGCCTATTTGCTGGCGGGGAAATTACCGGAGGCTGAAAAAACGATTCGAGCGGCTTTGAAACTGGATCCTCAAGACAAGATCAATCACAACATTCAGAACATCATCAATGATGTTTCCAATGGTGACCGTCCCCAGCCGAAATCGTTTGACGAACTGATAAAACCGAAATCGATACCAAAAGCAGATAAAAAGAAGCCCTGGCAGTTCTGGAAAAAATGATCGTTATTCAATTCCAAAGTTCTTATAAACAATCTCGGCCAGATCAACATCGCGGATGCGATCACCCGAAATCAGGCTGGCATCTGAACTGATCAGCACGGTCTCTCGCGCAGGAGAATCGGCAGGATAACCATGCGAGCCTTTGACGAGTGTTGCATCGAGCGGTGTCTGCATGCTCGGCATATTGATAAACATCTCGCACGGATCGTAACCCGGTTTGCGATGGATATCGATCGTTCGGGCAAAGCCGGGAGCTTTGTTATCATCCAGCCAGTAGTAATAGGCAAACCAGGCATTCGGTTTGGAAATGATGACGATTTCACCACTCCGCTCATGATCGAGATTCAAGCTCGCACGTTCCGCTCCTACCAGTACCTGTTCAATCAGGGGATCGGCTCGCAGAACTTCGGCGACCTTTTCAATGTTGCCAGCCTCTTTCACGAAGACGTGCCCAAACTGATGATCCGCCAGGACCCAGGCAGGTGTGTTGGCAAAATCAATCCACTCGCCGTCGTCTTTGGTTTCGACGGTCAATAACCCTGCTTCGCGTAACAATCGATTCGGATAGGAAACCGCATCAACTTCTGTGATTGCATATTCTCCTGCGAACAGCCACAGCACATCTTTCAAACCAGCCTGCTCAAAACCACTGATGAGTTTTTCCAACTCTGCATCCAAGTCGACAAGAGCCTGTTTCGCTTCCGGACTGTTTGGACCAAACTTCTGAGCGGCATAGTCCAGATGCGGCAGATAGATGAAGTAAAACCGTGGAGCATATTTCTGAGCGGCGACGATAGCCGAGTCGATAATCCAGGCACTCGATTTGATATTCGCAAGTGGTCCCCAGAAATGTTTGAGTGGAAAATGACCCAACTCATCCCGGAGTTCGCCATAAAGTTCGGTTGGCTTTGTATAACACCAGAGCGATTCCGAACCATCGGGATTATGGATGGGTGCAAAAGTGCAGGCATAATCTGAAGAGGTGCCTTTGGTTAGTAACGGAAACCAGACCGCTGAAGTGAGTTCCTCATCGTGTTCCCGCAGTCGGTCCCAAATCCGCGGTGCCTGAATGACTTCATTCCAAGCCGTCCACATTTCAACCTGATGCTTATCCCGCCAGTAAAAACCGTTTGCAATCACCCCATGCTCGGAAGGATCTACTCCGGTTGACATGGAAATTTGCACGGGACAGGTCACGGGCGGGAACGAAGGGACAAGCGGAATCTGCGAACCTTCACCCGCCAGTCGAGAGAGTGTTGGCATCTGGGCGATGTCTTGAGCACGAAGCCCGGGAATCGAGACTAGAGCAGCGGAGCGGTGAGACATGGTGTTGATCAAATCTAATCTCTTAACCCGAAGCGTCAGCGAGGGGGAAAGTCTGCAATTTAATTAATGGAAGAATACTTAACCGACGATCACGTCCAGCGAGTCATCGCCATGTAAAGTGGTCCAAGTTGCCGTTGTGTTGAGAGGTAGGCAATCAGCGAATATTTGTCGATCTGATGATCGCTCATTAACTGCTGAAGCAGCGGGCAGACAATCGAACGGAAATAAATCCGTTGTCGAAATCGAACCAGCGAACCGACGGACACCAGAATGACTGTCGCTGCAGCCAGATACAGAACCCAATCTGACCAGCCCAGATGAATGAACTGCTGCATGCCAATGCTGACCGCATAAATCAAAAGCAAAGACAGAATCAGTGGACGGGACCAGAAGTGTCTCAGTTTCGCATTCGTGGCAACGAGCCGTCCGTAAAATTCGCGGTTGATCACGCCAACAGTCGTTTCTGAACCCGTTTGAGAATCCATGAAAGGTTCGCAAACCAACTGGCCACGACGTCGACTGATGATGACCGACTCTCCTTCGTCAGGGAGATTTTCGGAGAGATATTCCAGATCTTCATAAGGATTATTCATCGACTTCAACCGTTTCCTGTTTTGTACTCAGAAGGATTCTGAGCAATTCAGTGCTATATTCTGCATTCGTTCGCCTCTCGAAATTCATACTATCGAATTTTACGGAGTTTCTTATGCTGGATTCAATCCCCAGCAACTATTCCCCCGAATATTGCTCGATGACTTCCATGATTTTGTCGAAATCGTTGTCGACACGAATGGGGGCATTCCCAAAGTGAGGTTCAACTGCACCATGCTTGGCGAGAGCTTCACGATCGCCGGAATGATAAGCGACAGTTACGGTCGGATCCTTTAATTGATGGCCCGTCAAAATACAGACAACCCGATCGCTCGGCGCAATGATACCCTGTTCCCGCAGCAATTTGGCCCCGGCAACACTGGCACCACTGGCTGGTTCACAGCCGAAACCGTGCCGACCAACCTGGGCTTTGCCATCGAGAATCTCTTCGTCGGACACATCGCGAACGACACCATCACAAACGGAAAGTGCTCTTAAACATTTCGTCAAATTCACCGGTCGATTGATTTCAATCGCCGAAGCCAGCGTACCGGCTCGGCCGTCCTGTTCATCCATGCGTCGGAAATATTCGGCGATCAGATTCTGATCAGGCTTACCGTCATTCCAGCGCAGACCTTCATCGTTATACATCCGGGTGAGTGTGGAAGCACCGGCTGCATTGATGACGGCCAATCTTGGTATGCGGTCAATCAGACCGAGTTCTTTGAGTTCCATGAACGCTTTGCCGAACGCGCTCGAGTTGCCCAGGTTTCCGCCGGGAACGACAATCCAGTCGGGAACTTCCCAGCCGAGTCCTTCAAGTACGCGATACATGATCGATTTCTGACCTTCGAGTCGGAAGGGATTTACGCTGTTGCAAAGATAAATGCCAGCTTGATCGCAAACGCGTCGCACCTGTTTGAGGGCATCGTCAAAGTCGCCATCAATTTGCAAAGTGACGGCTCCGTAATCGAGGGCCTGTGAAAGTTTTCCGTAAGCGATCTTTCCCGAGCCGACAAATACCAGTACCTGAAACAGTCCCGTGATACCTCCATAAATGGCCAGAGATGCACTCGTATTACCGGTTGAAGCACAGGCGGTAAACTTGGCACCGACCATGCGGGCATGAGTCGAGGCGGCAGTCATGCCGTTGTCTTTGAAACTGCCGGAGGGATTCATTCCTTCGTATTGCAGATAAAGTCCACCCGAATTGATTCCCGCATATTTGGCGACACCATCATTCTGCTGCAGAACGGTTTGACCTTCACCAATCGTGACGATTTGATTCTCTGGAGCGAAAGGGAACAGTTCCCGGAACCGCCAGACACCCGAGTAATCGAGGGGATTGTTACGGGTTGACCAGCGTTTTTCGAATTCCTTCAGGCTCGAGGGAACAGGAATTTTGTCCCAGTCATAACGGATGTCGAGCAGGTCGCCGTTGGTTCCGTTCGTACGGACTTCACTCAACGAATATGTTTCGGTGTTCTCGGGCAATAAGCACGCCTGATAAGCGGCTGAGGAATAGTCGTTGAAAGTGGTAATGAGTAAACTCCCGAATTAATCGTCGATCAGACTGTTGGGTATCTTTAATTTCCTTCTCTTGGGGAGAAGGAACATCTCAGTTATCTTGTAATCGGCTTAAACTGCGAGCGAGAAGGACGATCCGAAATATCCCCGAGTCGTTCTCTTCGCTGGATGTCATACATCTTGTAATTCCCTTCAAACCACACAACATTTCCATCGCCTTCAAAGGCCAGGATGTGTGTGGCAATTCGATCCAGGAACCAGCGATCATGGCTTGTCACCATTGCACAGCCGCTGAAGTTGTTCAATCCTTCTTCAAGGGACCGCAATGTTTCGACATCCAGATCGTTCGTCGGTTCATCCAGCAGCATTAAATTTCCACCAGATCGCAGCAATTTACCAAGATGAACGCGGTTTCGTTCTCCCCCAGAGAGATCGCCGACAAATTTCTGCTGATCGGAACCCTTGAAGTTGAAACGTCCGCAATAGGCACGTGCGTGGATTTTTGAGCCGCCGATTTCAAGGGTATCGTGTCCACCACTGATTTCCTCGTAAACCGTTTTCTTGCCATCGAGTGCATCGCGGCTCTGGTCAACATAAGCCAGGTCGACCGTTTCGCCGATTTTAATTTCGCCGGTATCTGGTTTTTCTGTGCCCATGATCAGTTTGAACAGAGTCGTTTTACCGGCTCCATTCGGACCGATGACGCCGACAATTCCTCCACGAGGCAGGTTGAACTCGAGATCTTTGAAGAGGGTCCGATCGCCAAACGATTTCGAAACTCCCGTGAATTTCACAACAAGATCTCCCAGCGGACGGGAAATCGGAATCTGAATGTCGGCTGCGCCTTCACGTTCGTCATATTGCTGACTTTGCAGGTCATCCAGTCGTTGCAAACGAGCTTTGTTTTTAGTCGCCCGAGCCTTGGGAGACATTTTCGACCATTCCAGTTCCCGCTTCAATTCTTTCTGCCGTCGCGATTCCCGTTTCTCTTCAACTTCCAGTCGCTTCATTTTCTGCTCAAGCCACGATGTATAATTCCCTTCGTAGGGATATCCGTGTCCGCGATCCAGTTCGAGAATCCAGCCAGCGACATTGTCCAGGAAATACCGGTCATGGGTCACCGCAACGACGGTGCCCGGGAATTTGTCGAGGAACTGCTCCAGCCAGGAAACCGATTCGGCATCCAGATGGTTGGTTGGTTCGTCGATGAGGATCATATCCGGGTTTTTCAACAGGAGTTGACACAAGGCGACCCGACGCTTTTCACCCCCAGAGAGATGTTCAACGATTGCCTCAGCAGGTGGCAGACGCAATGCATCAGCCGCGATTTCGAGTTGACGATCGAGTTCCCACAGGTTGCCGACATCAATCTTATCCTGAACGGCAGCCTGCTCTTCGATGAGGGCTTCCATTTCTTCGGGAGTCATCTCCTCACCAAATTTCATATTGATTTCGTTATAGCGATCGAGAATCGCGCGAGATTCCTCGACACCATCTTCGATGCATTCTCCCACGGTTTTCTGGGGATCGAGCTGGGGTTCCTGCTCGAAGTAACCGATTTTGACACCCTTGGCAGGCTCAGCCGTGCCCATGAAATCCTTATCCTTCCCAGCCATAATTCGGAGCAGGGTACTTTTTCCGGATCCGTTGCTGCCGAGGACTCCAATTTTTGCACCCGGATAGAATGACAGCCAGATATTTTCCAGAACCGCTTTCTCATCGTAGATGCGGGTCAGGTTTTCCATTTGAAAAATGTATTGTTGAGCCATGTTTCACTTCTGTGATTAGATTTTTCGCCGTCAGTCAGGCTCTGCCTGACAATTCAGCTATGTTAAATAATTAGTGCCATGGCTCTGTGAGCCGTGCAGTTCGAATTACACGGCTCACAGAGCCGTGGCACCACTCGTAATGAGTTAATTACCGGTTCAAAACATCAGGCACAGCCTGACCTGGAGGTTCAATTCTTGATCAACGCTTGCAGTAGCTTTCCCGTCTGACGAGAAATTCCCGGACTGGTCGATTCTCTCGGCCCGGCGACGTTCAATACCTCGATTTTATGCTCTTTGAGCCAAGGTTCAATCAAGTCGGCTGTGAATAATCCATTTGGGGAGAGGATCAGCAGAGGTTTTCCCTTTTTGACAGCCAGATCTTGCGTCAATTTCGTACCACCGAGCAGCGGTTCCGGGGAAATTATGAGGGTTCCGTCGGAATCCATGATATTCGCAGCCGTGCGGACATCATAGCGACGTTCTTCCGTTTCCTGAAGCGGATAACAATCAGGAATGACACCATCTTCCGCCCGACGCCCTGCCGGGCACCAGCCTCCGCAGGGGATGCCGTGTTTCAATGCAAAATCCAGAGCCGCCCGATCGACCCCCGATTGACCACCTGAAACAATCTTCTGAACCAGTAACTCAGACTTCACGATCCTCGCCATCTTCTTTGTAGACGACTTTGTAAAGATCGCGTCGGCGATCGTTCCAGTTCTGGACGCTGCCGCCGAGTTTGTGACGGCGGACCTGTTCGAGGTCGACATCGTGAATGATCATCGTTTCGATGTTCGCATTGCACTCAGCCGCGATGGCATCCCGGGCAAACTCGGCATCAGCCGGGGTGAAAATCGCCGACTGTGCGTAATGAATATCGGAGTTTTCGACAAAAGGCAGGTTGCCTGTGCAGCCGGAAACAGCAACATAAACGTGATTCTCGACACACCGAGCCAAGGCACAGTGACGAATTCTCAGGTAGCCGTGACGCGTATCGGTATTGAACGGCACAAAAATTATCTGAGCCCCTTTTTGAGCCGCGATCCGGACCAGTTCCGGGAATTCAATATCGTAACAGATCAGAATAGCGACCCGACCACAATCGGTATCAAACACTTCTACTCGATCTCCCGGTAAAACCCCCCACCATTTTCGTTCGCTGGGTGTGATGTGGATTTTGTATTGCTTCCCGAGCGTTCCATCCCTGCGGAAAAGGTAGGAAATGTTGTAAAGGGTTTCATTTTCAATGACGAACTGCGATCCGCCGATGATATTGATGTCATACTTAACAGCGAGTTCTGTCAGCAAGTCCAGATATTGCGGCGTGTATTCGGCAAGATGCCGAGCCGCATGGCCTGGTCGGGTTACACTCGTGCAGGAGAGTAACTGAGTCGTAAACAACTCAGGAAACACAACAAAATCGCTGTGATATTCGGACGCGGTATCGATAAAGAACTCACACTGCCGGGCAAAATCTTCGAATCCGGAGATCTGTCGCATTTCATACTGCACGACGGCTAAACGAATCGGTTCGATCGTGTGCGCGACTCGACGTTTCGATTTCGGAAGATAATCCAGGTTCTTCCATTCCAGGAAGGTCGCATAGCCTTTGGAGTGAGTATCGGTAGGGAAGTAATTGGAAATCAAGCCCTGCAGGAAGAAACCGTTGGCAATTTGGGCGGTCAAAACCGGATCATATAATTTTTTGTCGAAAACCTGATCGACATACTCACGAGCGGTTAATTTATCAGCATGTTCCGAGTAGCCGGGAATGCGACCGCCGATAATGATTCGTCGCAGGTTTTTCTGACGACAGATCTCTTTGCGGGCCTCATAAAGGCGACGAGCCAGCTTCATCCCCCGAAAATCGGGATGCACCATGATTTCGATGCCATACAGCGTATCGCCTTTGGGATTGTGATTACGGATGTAGCCATCGTCGGCAACTTTCTTCCAGTCGTACCAGGCCATATCGGGATCGTACTGGAGCATCAGGCTGCTCGAAGTCGCTGCCAGTTGCCCGTCAATTTCGATACAGAGTTGCCCCTCTGGGAAGTTTGCGATCTGACTTTCAATCTGCGCAATATCCCACACCGCCATGCCGGGAAAGCAAAGTTCCTGCAGGGCAATCAATTCATTAAAGTCATCAATCGTCAACTTGCGGAGAACGGTTTTCCATTCGAATTCACTGAGATCAAGCGCGGGCATTCTGAGAATCAATTCTTAATGAATATAAGTCAGGGTCAACCTGATAATTAGAGCGGATGCACATTGGTGTGCTTCGGTCAAGTCGGCACGTAATAAAAAAGTCCTCTTACTGAATTACTCTTTTCGTGCCTCACGCAGTCTGTCAGCACTCCATTTTTGCGAAGGACGGTAATCCTTCAAGGCCTTCATGATCGATCCATTGTAATAAGTCGCAAAAAGTGCTTCGCCATGGTTTTCAGAGAAATGTTGGCGTGTCAACTTGTACCAGTCGGAAGGCTTGTCGTAGCCGAGTTCTTTTCCCAGCCAGCGAAGGTAAGTCTGACGGTTCTTCTGCTCTTTCCAGAAGCCTTGAGGAACCGTTGCAAATCGCCAGGGAACCCATTTTTTCTTGGGAGCATATTCCCGCAGGGCTCGGAATACAGAATCGCCATAATAATTGGCCAGCATGCCTCCACCATGATTGGTGTGGAAATGCGAGCGGCTCACCTTATACCAGTCTTCCAGAGATTTCAGACCAAGATGTTCGCCGAGCCAGTCCATATAGGCCAGACGATTCTTTTTATCCTGCCAGAATCCCTGGGACGTACTGCGAAACAGCCATGGTCGCCATTCATACTCGGGGAAATGTGCTAACACGGCCTGCTGCGGAGAATCATGATAATAGTTGGCCAGCAAACCACCACCAGAGCGAACGTGAAAATCCTGCTTGGAAACCTGATACCAGTCTTCCGTCTTTTTATAACCTAACTCTTTAGCTAACCAACGCATATAGGCTTTTTGGTTCGTAACGTGATCCCAGTATCCACTGGGGACCCGTCCCTGGAGCCATAGTTGCGACGATACTTTTTTAGCCATCTGTTTTCATCCTCTACCGCTCATTTGTCGTCTTGATCAAATCGTCATTGTCGAGAGTGATGATTCGTTGGAAGAGTGGCTTAACGAAATTCGTAGACAATGCTATGATATTTATGTTCAGGTGCCATGGAGGATACCATAAATAGCGATCATAGCAATCCGAATCTAAAAAGACAGACGCAACAGGCAGATTTTTTTACCACAATGTTAAATGCAATTGTGATTGACTACACTGAATGGAATAACCTTGATGTGCCTGTATTTGAAATGAAGCGAGATATGAATCCCATCGAATTGATCATTCCGAACCGTAAGATTAAAGGATATTCTGCAATTTTGCTACCCTTGACAGGTACGGGGGCTGTCGACTGGAACGGATTCGATGCCCATGTCGAACGAACTTATGCTGCGGGGCTGATTCCAGCGATCAATATGGACACCGGCTATGCGAATCTGATCGATTCTGCCACCAAAGTTGAGGTTCTTTCCCGCACGCGAGATATCGCTTCGGGAAAGGAATTTGTAGCCGGGGCGTATGTGGGTGATCGTGAAGGGGATGCCTTTCGCCAGTCCGAATACCACACGGAAATCGAATTGATCGACAGCTTCGGCGGCACGTCCGTACTCTTTCAGTCCTACGGGTTAACCAGCGGAACCGACGAAGAAATCGCCAGGCGATATGCGGCTTTGGCAAGCAGAACAGACCGTTTTATCGCCTTTGAACTCGGCACCATGTTCGCTCCCTTCGGAAAAATTTATTCCCTCGATTTATACAGCAAGCTTCTCAGTATTCCCCAATGTATCGGTGCGAAACATTCTTCTCTCTCGCGGGAACTCGAATGGGAACGACTCCTAATCAGAAATAATCAACGCCCCGACTTCATGGTCATGACAGGGAATGATCTGGCGATCGATATGGTGATGTACGGTTCCGATTACCTGCTCGGCTTATCGACATTCGCTCCCGATTTGTTTGCAATACGGGATCGATTCTGGGAAACCGGAAACAATGAGTTCTACGAATTGAACGATACGCTGCAGTATCTGGGGCATTTCGCGTTTCGCGTGCCGGTCCCCGCCTATAAGCACAATGCGGCTCAATTCCTGCACTTGAGAAACTGGATTGAAACCGACGAAACTCACGTCAACAGCCCGAAACGCCCAGAATCCGACCGCTTCATCCTCCAGGAAATCCTCGACCGATTACAACGCTGGATGTAAAAAATCCGTATTGCCCGATTTTCAGTTCGTTCCCCCAATCGATCTTTGGAGTGAGAGGAAAAAACAGTATGGGGTGGCGGGGGCGCTCCGCTTCAGCGGAAGCCCCCGAAGTTCTACGATTCGAGGGCTTCTCTTCGAGAATGTCCTTGCCACTCGTGATATTTTAGATTTTGGCACGTCAAACAGGCTGACCACAATGCTCCATCGCCAGTAATTTCACCGCCTTGAGATCCATCTTGCCGGTTCCCAGCAGTGGAATTTCTTCGACTTCGATAAATCCATCATTACCAGGCAACCAGAGGTTGGGCAGGTCGGATTTGTGAAGCTCCTTGATCAACTTTTCACGATACTCACCCAGCGGAAGATGCAGTACCACAATCCGTTCCCCTTTTTTCTCATCAGGAACGGCTGAGACCGCCAGGCGAATTTTGACGACATCATCATTTTCCGCATTGGTCATCGGAGCGATCTGTTCGAGCAGCGTATTGAGGACTTCTTCAATCCGAATATGAGGCACCATTTCGCCACCAATTTTTGAAAATCGACTTTGTCGGCCTGTCAGCGTGATGTAACCATCGGGGTCAATTTTTCCGAAGTCGCCCGTGTTGTACCAGCCATCGTGCACGACCTCAGCCGTCTTGTCAGGTTTGTTGAGATAACCCTGCATCACATTGGCACCAGTTACCATGAGCAGTCCTTCTTTGTCGTGGGGAAGTTCTTCGTGGGTTTCGGGATCAACAATTTTTCCAAAGACTCCCGGCACACATTGGCCGACCGTTCCGATACGGTTCATCGTGAATTCCGAGTTTTCATCTTTATGATCCGGCTGATTCGCAGCGACCAGAGGCGACATTTCCGTCGAACCATAGCCTTCAATCGGAGTGACCCCAAATTTTTCTTCGCAGGCCTGCGATAAATCAGCGGGTAGTTTCTCGGCTCCGACGACAATCAACCAGAGATGAGACATCTGCTCGGCTGGAATTCGTTTCACATAAGATCGCAGGAACGTTGGCGTCGCCAGGATAATGGTTCCCTTATACTTTTCGGCCAGCTTGCCAACCTGCCGGGCGTCGAGCGGATTGAAGTGATAAGCCCCAGCCGGTTTCATCGCCAGTACCAGCCACATGGATATTGTGTAACCGAACGAATGGAAGAAGGGAAGAATACCGATTAACGTATCTTCGTGTTTGAGCGAGAACATGTAATCGACAGATTCCACATTCGATAACACGTTCAAATGAGATAACATCACGCCCTTAGGTTCACCCGTTGAACCCGATGTATAGATGATGGTCAGCAAATCATTCTGATCAATTTTTAGTAATCCGAGCATTCGCTCGGAAAGAAAACTGGGCAGTAAATAGGCGTAAATTGCCCCGATCAATTTATCTGTCGATTTCACCTGCTCTTTCAGGTCTTCCAGAAAGACAAGTTCCGCATCCAGTTGCACCGGCTTTTTCTCGATGAACTTTTTGCTGGTCAGAACATGCTTCACACTCGCATCGTGAATACAATGATTCATGACCGCATCGTCGAGTGTATAGTTCAGATTGACTGAAACTTTTCGACTCAGCGCCAATGCAGTATTCGCCAGCACGCCACCAACGGAGGGCGGCAGCAGCACTCCGATATTCAGTTCGGACTTCGAATAAACATTCCGCTCCAGCACGCGTTTGAAGGCGATGCTGCTAGCGAGCAGTTTTCCACCGGTCAGTTCGAGAGATGAGGAATCGGAAACTTTTCTGCGAAACAGGCTGGAACGACAGGACCGGACAAACTGCCGGGGAAGAACTGGACGTCGCAACATTTGATCCTGCATCGACTCGGCTGAAATTTCCTCGACAGCTTGGTGCAATCCCGCGACATGATCAATGTTGTAACGAGGTTCGCCGACATAAATATCGACCCTTCGTCGCCAGCGGAATGGACTCTTCAGTAGTCCATTCCGAAAACTGACTTTGCTGCCCCACATGCCGTGAATGTATATCGGATAGACCGGCACATCGGTTCCCTGAACGATCTTCAGAACACCCTTGTTAAAGGTCATCAACCGACCGGTTCGAGAAATCCCACCTTCGGGGAAAATACAGACCATCTCCCCATTCTGCACACTGTGCCGGGCATCCTTGAGCGATTTGATAATCGCTTTCGGCCCTTCAGTTGGTGAAAGAGGAATCACTCGAAAGACCGAAGCGAAACTTTTCAACCACCAGACGCGGGTATATTTCGCATAAATAATGAATCGCACAAACCGCGGAGCAAATCCACAAAGCATCGAGCCATCGAACCAGGAAATGTGATTCGGAACCAGCAACGCTCCCCCTTCACGCGGGAGTTTATCAAACCCATGCAGATGGACGGAATACAGGCAGTTCGAAATACACCGCTGCAGGAATCGCAGGAAATCACAGAAGTACAATGCAAAGCTGATCACAATAATCGGCAACGCCAACAATCCGGCGATCATAAAGACCCAGGCCGGACTTAAACCCGCGTTTTCGCGCAGAACAAAGAACATTCCCATGGCCAGTAGCATGAACGAATTCGTCAGCGCATTTGCAGCAGAGAGGATGGTGCCACGAATTGCATGTGGACTGCGGTGCTGCAGAAAGGATTCGAGCGGAATATAAAAGAAGCTGCCGATGGTTCCGAGCAAAAACAGCCAGACAGCCGTCGAGTAGTAACCGGTATTAATCGATTCCGCCGACGACGCATCGACATTCCAACCGATAATCCCTAGCACCATTGTCGTAAAGGCGATACCCACCGCGCCAACTGGGACCATTCCGAGCTGAATCATCCCCCCCGAAATCCAGCCCGCCAGCACACTGCCGACACCAATTCCCAGGACCAACATCGGCATCAGAAAGGCGATTTGTCCTTTATCCATGTGCAGGGTATGTTCGCCGAAGGCATCGATATTGACCTGATACAGAATCGCCAGGAAGTAAAACGCGGCTATTCCCAATGCGGCTCGCGCCAGGGGAGGATCGCGAAAGAGTTGCTTGAGACTGGGACGAAGTTCTTCAATCGGATTGAGCAGCAATTTGCGATTCACATCGGCAGCTGGCTGTGTTCGCACAAAGAAACTGACAATCCAGCCAATCACCGCAATCCCTAATAGCGAAGCTGCGATCGGAGTCAGGTTCGTCAGCAGGCCCGCTTCGTCATAAGTGAAATCGTAAATTTTCAAGCCAGCGAACGTTCCCAGAGCACAGGCGGCGATGGTGATCATCGCCATCAAGCCGTTTCCTTCCGACAACGCTTTCAGAGAAAGCAGTTCGGGGATCGCTCCAATTTTGGCCGGGGAGAACAGGGCACTTTGTGTGCCCATACAGAACACCAGAAACAACAGCAGATACACATTCCCATGCCAGATGGCGAACACGCCAAGCGACATCACAAAGATTTCCGCCAGCTTGCAGGCAATGATGACGGATCGCTTAGAAAAACGATCTGCCAGAAAACCGGCAGCTGGAGCAAAAATCAGATAAGGCAGCGTAAACAGGACTGCTCCCCAGGCCAGGGCGGCACTGTCGCCCAGAAAGTTCTGACCAATCGGCACGACCAGCCAGCGAAACAGATTGTCGTTAAAAGCCGTGAAAAATTGCGTCGCCAGCAAAGCCAGAAAGCCCGGCTGGAGTAATTCTCTGCGATATTTTGTATCATCGGCGACGGGGGAAGACGTTTGTTCCATGTGTGGCAAAAACCAGTCAGAATGTCGAAATGAGATGTCCTGCAAGGGATGAAACTCGATATTTGAACGAATTCATGTCATATCTGCTATACTAATCAGGACTTAAAGCCGATTTGCTGACGGGGATCAACAGCTGGGATTGTCCGCAGGTACATTCTGACATATCCTCTGCAGTGTCTGAATTTGCATAAACAATCTTAACCCGAAGCGTCAGAGAGGGGACGGCTATCTACCGGCAATCGGGTTGAGCTTGTTTCCAAGAGCTGTTGGGTGTGTCTTGACGCACCTTTCACATTCGCTTGTGCTTCGTGCGTATATAAATGAATTGGAACTGTTTGTTTCCTCAACAGAATCAAGATTGAACAGGGATGGCTAGAAAAACCGTTGTCACAGGAGCAGAACATCAGGGGCAAATCCCACCTGGGGCTCCACCCACCAAAACCGCTTTTGCGTTCGATGATCCCGAACACGATGATGATTTGCGTCCCTCATCACTTAGTGAAGTCGTGGGACAGCGGAAAGTCGTCGAGCGGATTCAAATTATTCTGGAAGCGGCTCAAAATCGGGGCGATGCGCTCGGGCATCTGCTCTTTGAAGGCCCTCCCGGTCTCGGAAAAACCACTCTGGCAATGGTGCTCCCCAAGGAGATGAATTCCGATTTTCAAATCACGTCCGGACCAACTCTCCGCGCTCCCAAGGATTTACTTCCCTATTTAACGCGTGCCAGCGAAAAATCGATTCTGTTTATCGATGAAATTCATCGTCTGCCCCCAGCCGTGGAAGAGTTTATTTATCCGGCTATGGAAGACTTTCGCGTCGATATTGCTCTTGGCGAAGGTTTGAATGCCCGCACAGTGAACATGACCTTAAAACCGTTCACCATTGTGGGAGCGACCACTCGCAGCGGGATGTTGACTGCTCCCCTGCGGGATCGATTCGTCAATCGTGCCCATTTCGATTTTTACGAACACGATGAACTGGCGACTCTGCTAATGCGGAATGCCAAAAAACTGAAAACATCTCTGACAGAAGAAGCGGCTCTCGAATTGGCGATTCGAAGTCGAGGGACGCCGCGAAAGGCGAATAATCTGTTGCGGTGGACACGCGATTTCGCTCAGGTTCGAAATGCACCGAGTCCGATTTCAGAAGCTGTGACCAAAGAAGCACTGGCGATGATCGAAGTCGATGCCATCGGCCTCGAAGAGATGGATCGTCGCTATCTGACGACTCTCATCACGGTTTTTACCGGAGGACCAGCCGGTATTCAGGCCATTGGCCACTCCATGAACTGTCCGCCTGATACTCTCGAAGATGAAGTCGAGCCATTTCTGCTCCGTCAGGGTTTTATCCAGCGAACTCCCAGAGGCCGCATGGTCACCGCAGCCGCCTGGGAGCATTTGAAAATTGAACCTCTGATGTAGCGTGATCTCCGAGGGTGGCGGGGGCGCTCTTGAAGAGAAGCCCCCGAATCGTAGAACCTTCGGAGGCTTTCGCAGAAACAGAACGCCCCCGCCACCCAATCATTATTCAGTCATCGCCTTCGGAGTGCCGTAATATCAGACAGGCAGTCCCTGCCAGTTCAAAATCTCTGCAGAATTGCGGTCTCCACTCGTAATGTCGACATTGTCGCTGAATGGGATCGAACCACAAACATTGTGTCTGAGGTTCCTCGCCGCGTCGCAAGCCTCCAAAATGATTATCGATTTCCGCAATCAAACTAGATGGTAAGCCGGCTGGTCGGAAGGGATGTGAACCCGAAGTTCGTTCGTCCGTCTGATACAACAAGACTGGCGATCCTATTCCCTGGCAGCAGAGTCCACACCCTTCGCAGGAATCTGGTTCGAGCTGCTGAAGATTCAGGGCCGTCAAAATTTGCTCCGGATATTCATGAAAATGTTACCATGTATTATCGGATGGAGATTCTAACATCTTTGGTGGCAGGGAGATAGGGTTCGTCCTCTACGATGTTGAGTTCAGATTTGTGATAATTGATCTGTCAGGAAATAAACATTGGTTCATTCCTACCTCTCCCGATTCCTCCGTTGACTCAAACCGTCTATTTGCAGATACTTACACACTTCTTAAACCAAATGATAATGATAGGGTGCCCTAATACGCATTCTTACAATCTCTTAACATTAAACACTCAACCCTTACTCACATGACAACGACTATCGAAGACTTGACACAATACACCGACCGCGTTGCCAATCAGGCAGCCGCTTCGACGACTCCTTTGGTTTCTGCTTCCGGACAACAGAAAATTGACTGGTTGCATGCGACAGCCGAGGCGTTGCTGGATCGTCAGGAAGAATTGATTCGTGCGAATGCGAATGATCTTGCCAATGCCGATCAATATCAGTTGACCGAGGCGATGGTCGATCGTTTGCGTCTGACGGAAAAAGGCTTGCAGGGTATTGCGACTGCTGTTCGGGAAATTGCTGCACTTCCAGAACCGATTGGCGAAATTATCGACAGTACCGTCAGACCAAATGGTTTGCTGGTTAGCCGGGTTCGAGTTCCTCTCGGTGTTGTGTTCTTCATTTATGAGTCACGTCCGAATGTAACCATCGATGCCGCGGCTCTCTGTGTCAAAAGTGGGAATGCGGTCATTCTGCGGGGCGGGAAAGAAGCGTTTCACAGTAATCATGCCTTCCACAAAATTCTGGTGGAAGGATTGATCGCACACGATCTGCCCGAACATGCCGTGCAAATGGTGGAAACAACTGATCGGGAAGCGGTCGGACACTTCTTGAAACGTAGTGACAAAATTGATGTCACTATTCCGCGAGGCGGGAAGTCGCTGATAGAACGCGTGGCCAAAGAAGCTCGGATGCCTGTCATCAAGCATTTTGATGGCAATTGCCATGTGTATGTGAATCGGGATGCCAATCTGAAAATGGCTCAGGAGATTCTCTTCAACAGCAAGTGTCATCGCACCGGTGTTTGTAACGCAGCTGAGTCGCTGGTTGTGGATGCCGAGTTTGCTGAGAAGCATATGACGGAACTTGTCGCTCCGTTACTCAAAGCAGGTGTCGAGATTCGAGGCTGTGAGCGGACCTGTCAGTACGTCTCAGCGGCCAAGCAAGCAACAACGAAAGACTTTGGTGAAGAGTTTCTAGGAATGACTATTTCCTCGAAGATCGTCGAATCTCTGGATGAAGCTGTCAGTCATATCAACAAATACAGTTCCCGTCACACTGAAGCGATTGTGACCGATAATCTGTGGGCTGCCAGACAATTCACCACACAAATTGATTCTGCAGCGGTGATGGTGAATGCCTCGACCCGGTTTAATGATGGTGGTGAATTCGGGTTGGGAGCGGAAATTGGAATTAGTACCGATAAATTACACGCTCGCGGACCGTGCGGTCTGCGTGAGTTGACCAGTTATAAATATGTCGTCCAGGGAGCTGGACAGATCCGCTGAAGCGGTAACGAGTAGGCAATCGTCAGGGAGGACGAAGCATGGCCGATGTTCTCAGTCAGGGAGAAGTCGAATCGCTGTTGGCGGCATTGGATGCCGCACCGGCTGAAACGAGTGGCTATGCCCCTCCGTCGACTCATAATTCTAACGAATCCATCGGCCAGATCAGCGTCTACGATTTCAAACGTCCTGAACGAGTCAGTAAAGAACAGATGCGGGCTTTTCAGGCCCTCCATGAAGGTTTCAGTCGCGAATTCGGGGCAGCGGTCAGTGGGATGCTGCGCTCGATTATCGAAGTGAAATTGATCAGTGTCGACCAGCTGACTTATGGCGAATTCGTATTCAGTCTCGAAAACCCAACCTGCTTCAATCTGCTCTATTCCGACAAACTCAACGGTCACATCATTCTCGATTTGAATCCCTCAATTATCTATCCGATTGTCGACCGTCTGCTCGGCGGAGGGAAATCGGCGACCCAATCGTTTCCTACACGTCCATTGACGGAAATCGAACTGAAACTCGTCTCCCGCATCACAAAGTCAGCTATTTCTGCTTTGGAGAATTCGTGGAAGAATATCAGTGAATTGAATTTGCGGGTCAGCCAGATTGAGAGTAATCCTCAACTGGTACAAATCGTGCCGCCGAACGAAGTGATTGTGCTCATCAGTTTTGAAATCACGATGGGCGATTTGCGGGGGGATTATGAACCTGTGCATTCCCTTCAACACGATTGAACCACTCGTTGGCAAACTCTCTTCAGATACCTGGTCGGCATACTCGAAGCACGAGCTGACCTCGGAAGAAAAAGCTCAACTCGAAGTCGGCATTGGCTCCGCCGAGGTGGAAACGGTGGCGGTATTAGCTGAGACGACCATGAGCACTTCCGATTTACTGCACCTGAATGTTGGAGATGTGATTCTGACCGAACGGGACGTCAGCGAAGGCATTACGCTGCACATCGAAGGTTACCCCACATTCACAGCCGACATCGGACAACTCAAAGGCCACAAAGCCCTGCAAATCCGCGAGCCATTGCTGCAGGTTCGTGATATCATCAAAAATCACATGGATGCGAAATTGGGAACGGAAAATCCAAAACCGAAAGTCGCTACGAAACCGTAGTGCTTTGACTTCCGTTCAATCTCCATCAACGTGTGCCACTGCTGGCTTGCCCAGCAGTGTTTCCTTCGACGTAGAATTTATAATCAGACGACATTGAATGATAGACGAAATCGTAGGGTGCGTCCTGACGCACCATGACATCGATTGTGAATATCATCCTAAGTCTGAATAATCAGTGAAAAGATACCTTAAAAGTCATTAGTATATCACTCTCATAAAGTCTCTATTGTCTTGTTACACTCCACATCTGCTGCACGGTGCGTCAGGACGCACCCTACTGGTCTAACTATCGCTAAATGTCACTCGATGTGTGCCACTGCTGGCTTGCTGAACGGTGTTGGATTCGGCTATGAATTTCTGAAATGGGCGAAATATTATAGTAGGCAAGCCACAATTTATTTGCAGTTAGAAATTGACATGGCGATCGAAAACGAACTGAGTATTCATGAGCGTCAAGCATTCAGGCTCATAGCTGGTTTAGTCGTTGCGGTGATGTTCCTCATTGGAATATCAATAATTTTGATGTCACTAATCTATTGGAGTCTCAGCGCCACTGCTTTGAAGTTACTGCCAAGCTGGCAAAATCAGATTAAGTGGTTGAGTGACAACTTTCATTTTGTAATGAACCCTTGGGGAATCATAACACCTTTAGTTGTTATCACTGTAATTGGATTTTTGATTGGATCAAGGATTGGTCGGGACATCTGGCTTTGTAAACGAAAATATGTAATTTTGATTGCATTTCTGTTAACTGCCGAATTGATTCTTGCTGGGCCATTCTTGCTTTTGAGCGATGATTTCACTTTGTGGTTGCTAATATCGATTTTTTATGTGTTCATTTTACTGGTGCCCGCATATATCAAGACTTTACACCTACCAAACTACAGAATTTGGCTACTGAAGCAGGAGGAAGCAGCTAGATTGAAGAGTGAGAATTCAAGCTTATCCGATCAAAATTCTCCTCCATCGTTGGATGCATCTTGACTTACCCTGCCAACGATCAGGTAAACCTATCAGCAGAATTATTGAATGAAAATAGTCATGGCAATCGATGACGAATTGAATACTCTGGAACGGATGGTCTTCAGATTATTAACTGGGTTAATTGTCGGAAAGATGTTTTTTTTTGGATTTTTGATGTTGTTAATGACATTGACTCCGCGGAGCACGCATCTCACGCATCTCACGATCTCAGGCTCTTCTACCAGCTGGCACCTTCTTTTGATGCAGTTTTTGAATTTGTTTGATGTTGTAAGGCGAAGTTGGTTTTTTATCCCAATCGGACTCGCAGTTTATATCGTGGGATATATTGCTGGCTTTAGAATTGGGAGAGATATCTGGCTCTGTCAACGAAAATATTTGATGCTGACAATTTTCCTCTTGACTGCTCAGTTGCTAATTGCAGGACCTGCCTTGCTGTGGTTTTACGATTCCAAGGACGTACAGAAAATACTCATATCCTGTGGAGTGATTTTATTGGTGCCAGTGTTTATTAAATATTTACTTGTTCCTATTTTCAAAATATGTTTGCTGAAGCAGCAGGAAGCAGTCAGGTTGAATAGCGAGAATTCAAATATTCCCGAATAAGGTTTTGCATGTTCCCACGGGTGAGCTTGGGAACAAATACATGCTCAAATTATCGGAGTTTAACCGAAATTTTATTTGGGAGCCGTCCCCTCGCTGACGCTTCGGGTTATGATTGTGCCTGCATCTGTTGGGGACTTTATGAAAAGTATTTGCTGCATTTAAAATGGTTTATTCACTGGAATTGATTGTCGAGCCGTATCAATCCGGTGCTCGTGTGGATGCGTTTCTGGTGCAGCAGTTGCGGAATTATTCGCTCTGGCAGATTCAACGGCTCGCGCATTGGAATGCGTTAACGGTCAATCATCAGCCGGCTGATTTGATGCGTCGTTTATGGCCCGGAAATTCTGTGCAGGTGAAACTGCTCGAACCACCGGAAACGCTGTACGATCCTGAACCGTTTCCGCTGCATATCGTGTATGAAGATGCCTGGATTGTGGTTGTCGATAAACCCGTCGGGGTGATCGCGCATCCGACCGGGAATATGCAGTCGGGAACGCTTTGCAATTTTCTGCAGGCTCATTTTGATCAGCAGACACCGATCAAGGGTTTGCTGCGACCAGGCATTGTGCATCGGCTCGATCGTGAGACGACAGGGTTAATTATCGTCGCGAAAACTCATCAGGCTCATCGGAATCTGGTCGACTCCTTCGAACATTCGCGCGTCTCTAAAACGTATATTGCTTTGGTGGAAGGGAATCTCAAAGAGTCAGCCGGGACAATCGATTTGCCGATTGGTCAGGATCACTTCGGCTCGAAAGTTCTCATGTCGACCCGAGCCAATACCAAGAATGCGAAGTTGGCGAAAACGCATTGGGAACGGCTCAGAAATGTCGGCGATTATTCCCTCGTGATGGCTCGTCCAGTCACCGGGCGGAACCATCAGATCCGCGTGCACTTTGCAGCGATTGGCCACCCTTTAGCAGGTGACGAATTTTATGGACCACGCGGCCAATTCAAAACCGCATCGCGACAAACGCTTGAGGAAGGCCGGCGGATGAAAGAAATCCGCTGCGAAAAAACAGGCCTCAAACGCCACGCCCTGCACGCGGCTCGAATCGAATTCGCTCATCCGATCACTGGAGTCTGGCTGCAACTGACCAGCAACCTCCCAGCCGACATGCTCGCCGCGGTATTGAGTTTGGAAAGCCAGAGCAGTAATTCGTAGTTTGGGTTAGCGAAGCGTAACCCAACGGGGAATCACAGAAGCCATTTATTTGGTGGATAGACTCCTGTTTGTCGATGAAGTTTCTCGAATCTTTCCCCACGACCAGATTGCAATCGCCATCCAGCAGAGCGTGCCTGATCCTATCCAGCGATAAATAGCCAGTTTCCCAGCCATACCACCTGCATTGTCGGGCATAAACATTTCCGCCACGATTAGACTGGCAAGGCCGATCAAGGCTGAAATCGAAAAGGGGATGAAAAAGAACCAGTAATTTGGCTGTGAATAATTCTTATTCAATTGCATTTCACGTTTCTCCACAAACACAGCTATTAGAGTGAAAACCTTCATACGGATAGGATGATTCGGTAAAGTCATCCACAATTTCAGGGTGCATTATTCTACCGTGAAATTCTGTGCATTGTAAATACAAGTAAACAAATCTCGATCAAAAAATAACAGGACCACAAAATTTCAAATAATAGTTCATCTATTCCAGGGAATCGAATAATCACGAGGAAAGTCCAGCCCTGTATGGCTCCACACGCAGTCAGCAGATAAATAAATTGATTCCTACCCAGATTGGTCGTGCAGACTCCATAAACGGCAATCAAAAAAGTGGCTGTCGAAACGAAAAGTAAAATTAAAATCAATATCCCCGCACCAAAAACCCATCCCATAATCAATTTCTCTCCAATTTATGGTTCGATTCAACTTCCAGAATTCTTCGCTCACGATCTTCCGGTCGGACAGGCGCGTCCCATCTGGTGACGAATCGGGGAACTTCGGCTTTGATTTTTTTGAGAATCTCAGCATCAAACGTGGACGAAATTCCGACGTTTTCCAGAGTCGGATGCGATTTTAATTGCGTCACACCTTCCCAGGTGAAGTTGGGATGACCAGTCGGTGAGGAGCGGGTGAATCGTAAATCGACGAACTCCAGTTTGGTGAGGTGGTGAAGTTTTTTCAGCCCCTCATCGGAAATATTCGAATTCGCGATCCCCAACGAAGTGAGGGATCCAGAGACGGGTGAGAGTTGATCGATCAGTTCATCGCCAATTCTCGCATTCTTCAGATCAAGAATCTTTAGGCGAGGGAGATTTTTCAGGTCCACTTTTTTCAGCGTCAAATAGTTGGAATAGAACTCTTTGAGTGATTCCAGATTATGCAGGGTCAGGCTGCCATCGTCGACAATTTCACAGCTCTCGATGCGTAACTGCACAAGATATTTGAGCTGACTGAGATTTGACATCGAATTGGAGTTAAGGAAGCAGCCAGTAACGGTAAGTTTCCGAAGTTTCTGGAAGGAGGGCAGCAGATCAAGTTCGAATTCGGAGGTGAGTTGACGTGAGGAATTGAAGACGCCATGGATCTCCATTCGCCAAATTCGCGTTGCGTATTTCTCCAGTTTCGCTTTCTGTAAAAGTTCAAAAACCCAATCGGGAGCTGTTTGTGTGGTTTTTATATTGATGTGACAATCGGGATGTATCTCCTTGAAACTGTTAATCGCTTGGAACTCTCGATGACTCGGATAGAAGTAGCCGAGCACGAAACTTATAAGGAGGGTCGTGATCAGTGTGAATTGCACAATTAATGGGTGCCTGGTAATCCAAATTGGCATTTTCATGGAAATCCCGCAGTTCGCTATGCGTGCTCGTTAGGAAAAATCGAATTAACTGAGCGGATTTGTAAGAATTCGCAGAAACAGGTTTTATGGTCTCAATAGCCTGTGATGTTAATCTGAGGGGAATAGGCAGGCGATTCCAATTGCAAGACAAAGTTTCTGGTTCCGATTTGGTAAGTCTTGCGGATCGTATCAACATTTACAGGCTGAAAATTCGATTAAGACGAATGTGCGAATTGTTTGATTCGTGCGTTGTAGAACGGATTCTCAATTCTAAAGTCGTCGCGGAGCGAATTCATGGTATCACTGGGTCCTACGAGATGTAAACAGAGCTGGATGAGCAGAGTTCGTTCTGAACTCCAGCTAAAATATGTGCTCGGCATCATTTGTACGACACTTCTGGCATTCCTGCCGAACACAGCCTCGGCTCAGCCGGGCGGTGGCCAGCCAACTGAGACTGTGGGGACGTTCACAATCCAGTTCTGGGACCAGGGTGATAATGGTGGAGCAGGGGCCGTCGATGCCAATGGCAACGTCGTCGCCAATGCTAACCTCGGAACCTGGACCAATGCAGAAAAAGCCGCCATTCGACGAGCTTTTACCTATTGGTCTAATACCCTGAACGCGACTCCAGCCACTACGCCTGTGATTCGATTGATTAAGGATGACAGCACGGCTCAGTTCGGTGGATTAGCGATTTCTCAAGAAACCGCAGCAGGTATGACTGCCCAGACCAATACCTACAATATTCTGGCAACGGGTGGAGTGCCTGCTCCAACAGCAACCCAGATTGATGGTAGCATTTCTTTTGCTTCTGGAGCTGGCGGAAACTTTGGAACCAATCGAATTCTTCAGTTAGGAACAGAAGCCCGTTCGCTTGAACAGGAAGCGATCTTCAATATTGCGGCTTTACTGGGTGTCGGCAATGTGGACGATGTCAATAACTTCGTCGCAGCGGATGGCAACAATGTCAACGCACCGTATTTGAATCTGATCAATCCCGATGGGAACGGAAACAACACCTTTCAGGGTGCGACTGCACTGACCATCTTCGGTCCCAACGGATTGCCATTGCCACTCGATGGGACGCAAACCGATGGGGTGAATGAAGCGTTTACAAACCTGCCAAATCATAACTCCTCGAATATCGCGAATTCCATTCTTAATATTCCACACTACGCACCCGGCGAATTGGCGATCTTCGATGACATCGGCTACAACGGCTACAATCCAGCCAATCACTTCGGCACCGCCATCTACCAAGATGGAATTGCTCCGCAAAACTTTGGAGCTGCTACTCCAACTGCTGATTACGGAATTGGACTGTTCCTGCAGGCAGACAATCATGTGCTGACGCAAACAGGTAACATCACAGCCAGTGGTTTTGCTGCAACCGGTATTCGTCTTTCTGATGCCAATAACAACCGGGTCAATATCGCGACAGGTCAAACCATTACCACGAACGGTTCTCAGGGGATCGGCGTGCTGGTCAGTTCAGGCTCGGGAAACACGATTGTTCAACAGGGAACGATCAATGCGATCGGTATGAATGGACGTGGTTACGTTTTTGCTTACGGTGTTAACTCCTATCAGAATGTGGTACCAAACAGCACCGTGCCATTTGTCGATCAACTCGATATCACGGGCACGATCAACGCAGCGACAAATGCCATTCAAATTGGTAATCCTCAGCCAGTAGGGACAGTCAATCCTTTGACTCCGGGTGTGGGCACTATCAATGTGATGCAGGGCGCGAGTATTACCGGTAATATCTTTAGCGATGCGTTCATCCCAGGTGGTGGTTCCGCACCAATGCTGACATTCGGTAAGCTTGCCAACGCCGATGGAACCGCAACTGCAACTGGAAACAGTGCGTTCAACTTCACTTATGGTGGCAACATCCTGGGCACTACAGGTGGCCGAGCCGTGCTCGATCTCGATTTCTTCAACGGTACGACGACGCTTAATGGAAACGTCACTGCTGGCAATTCTCGATTGCAACTTGGAACACTCAACACGAATGGCATTTTCAATGTCAACGCATTAACAGTTGATGGGGGAACAGCCAACTTTGCTGGTGATACTGATGTTGTTAACAATGTGGTCATCAACAATGCAGGCCGCATCAATGCCACAAGTACTTTCAATGCACTCGATGTGGCCATCAACGGAACTGGTGGTTTCGTCACTTCTGGAACAACTCTTCTGGATGATGTGACAGTTAATAATTCCATGACAATGGGAAATGGTTTCGCAGTCACAGCTGGAACGACAACGTCCGACCAGTTTGTGCTCATAGAAGGTAATACGGTTGTCCTTTCTGGAGCAACTCTTAACTCGAACAACTTCACCGCCAACGGTGGTCAGGTCGATCTCTCTGGTAACCTGAATGCTATGGGAGCTGGCGGAAACTACACTCAGAATGCTGGCGTGTTGAATATCACCAGTGGTGGAGTTCTAACAACTTCCGGTTATCAGCAGACTGGCGGAACTGCAAATGTTATGTCAGGAGGAACACTCACAGCGAACCTCGCAGCTTCCAATGTGAATGGTGGCATCCTGAATAATAACGGAACCATCAATACCGCCATGGGACTCAACATCAACAATGGCGGTACCATGAATGGTACAGGGACCGTGAATGGTAATGTGACCAATAATGTCGGTGGTACCATTGCTCCCGGAAACAGTATTGGAACTCAGAACATCAACGGCAACTTTGTGACTGCCGGTACCTTGAATATTGAGGCTCTGCCAAGTGCGGCTCCGGTTCCTGGAACTGATGTCGACAACATTGCCGTCACGGGCACAGCGACTGTCAATGGTGGAACGGTCAATGTGACCGACTTCCAGACACCTGCCGGAACTACCGATTACACAATTGGTACTCAGTACAACTTCATCAACGCCGCTGGCGGGGTGACAGTGAATGCGAATCCAATGTTTACCGACGATATCGCAAATCGTCGTGCCATCGGAATCATGGGAACCAACACCTACGGTTTCCAAATTGCCAACGATACCAACTTTGGCACGATCGGGATTACTGACAATCAAATCGCTTTCGGCGAGTATCTTGAACTTGTTAAGAACACTCCCAATCCGGGCTTCCAGAATCTGAGAGATCAAATCGACCTGTTAGGTAGTGATGATCTGGTTCGTGATGCTTTCGATCAACTCTCAGGCGATGTCTATGCCTCAGCTCCTGCAGCTGCTCTTCAGACGACAACTCTGCTGTATCGTCAGCTGAGCCGTCAGGTTGCCAAATCGACTGCTCCAAGTGGTGTCTTCAATCCGATTATTGCCGGGCTTGATGAAACGGAATTGAACATTAATCTGGCTGGTCAGGAATACGAGAGTCTTGTCGTTCGCGGTCAGTGCGACAAAGGGACTTGCCGAGTTCGTTGCCGTAACCCCAAAGATGCTTGGATCACTTATTATGCTTTGGGCGGAGAAATCGATTCGGGAATGAACCCGACACCGGGTGAATACTCTTCAAACGGAACGATGTTCGGTCTCTCGACCTTCCATAACGATCAGGTTCAGTTCGGACTGTTCGGAGCCTACGGACGATCTTATCTCGACACAAACAATCCAACACAGGGTGTCGATGCTGAGAATGTTCACGCGGGTGCCTACATGAACATTGCAGATTGTCAGGGAACCTTCCTGGCAGCAGTCGGCTTCGGATATGACGATTACGATTCCCAGCGTCAAATCAATATTGGCAATGTGAATACAATTGCCAATGGTGATTTTTCAGGTCAGCAGGCGACTGCTTATCTGGAACGAGCCTGGGATCATTACTGGGGTAACTTCTACCACCGACCAATGGTCGGTCTGCAATATGTGCATATTTCTCAGGATGCATTTGCAGAGACTGGGGCAGGAGCAGCGAATCTGATTGTGACTTCAGAAGACATGGACTCACTGCGAAGTATCTTTGGTTCCAGCATTGCCTGGGACCATGTCGGAGAACGCTGCTGGCGATTGACTCCAGAAGCTCATGCGTACTACATGCACGAGTATCTGGAAACGAGCAACGCCATCGTCTCCGGCCTCGGACCAGCACCAGTTCCCGGCTTCAGTGCCCGCGGACTCGACACCGGTCGCGACTTCCTGATGTTCGGTACAGGGCTGACATTCTCACCATTCGATTCGCTCAGCTTCGCACTGAACTACGATCTGCAAGCCAGCAACAATCTGGTCCTGCACATCGGCAGCGGAAATATTACCAAAGTGTGGTAAAAAATTGTCCGCTTCAGCTCGACTGACTTAATGAGCACATAAAAGACTCCCTGGCATCAGGGAGTCTTTTTTGGGTTCAGGCTTCAATATTTTCCGTAACAGAAGAAGGAGGAACATCAATTCCAGCTTCCCGCATGCCTTCGATGTGAAGAGGAATCGCTTCCCGCATGCGTTCTTCGACTTCCTCGTGAGTAGCACCTGTGGCGATGCAACCAGGCAAATCTGGTGAAAATGCGGAAAAGTTTTTTGTGGTCTTCTCGATGACGATCAGAAATTTTGCTGACATGTCAATTGCGCCTTCGGGTTTGTTTGCCTGATGAAGTTCATCCTCTGATTCAACTTAGTGTAGGATAGGTAGGATGTCTGTCCTGCGGGGGCGGAAAAAATTATGCTGACGATTAAGATATGATCCATTCATCATCTTATGACCTGCAAGTTTGCATAACATTCGTGGATACAAATTTTGCCAATTCATTTGTTAAGAATGGTTTTGCGTCGTAAATCTCCGAAATGCTTGACAGGAAAGAGGTTATCTTCATAGGATTCCCGCATTGAGACTCCGTTATCGTGCTTCTGAGATGATTAGAAGACGAGAACCGGCTGACACAGTTGCAAACCTCGCCGTTTTTGCGAGAATGCTCGCTTATTACCGGAATGGTGGCAAAATCCCACTCTGTGTAGCAATGCAAAACAATGAATAGTGTCTCATCAGTAATTGGTGAGACTCTTGAATTCAAGCACGCCGGCGTGTGTGCAATACTGAATCGGTCAACTATTTTACAGGATGATGTGGAGATTCCACATTCGTAAGTGAGTGAATCATGGCAATTCCAAAGAGAAGACAGTCCAAAACCCGGTCCCGCAAACGTCGTAGTCATGATGCCGTCAAACCGCTCAAGCTGCAGTATTGCTCACAGTGCGGTCAGGCAACCCCAAGTCACGTCGCCTGCCCGACTTGCGGTCATTACATGGGACGTACGGTAGTCGAAATAGACGACTAGTCAATTTTATCGATTGAAGCATTGAGTTGTGTGCCACTGGCTTTGCCAGTGCAATTCGAGACTGGCACTGAAGTTACAATGCACTGGCAGAGCCAGTGCCACAATGACTTGCTGTTTAAGTTAGATAAGCATTACTGACGAACTGGCCGCTTATTAGGAGCGGTCTGCGGAAAGATGATGGATTCATGCGGATTGCCCTGGACGCAATGGGGGGAGATGACGCTCCCGGCATTAATATCGATGGGGCATTGAAAGCTCTGGCGAAGTGGGATCATCTCGTCGTCGATCTCGTCGGTCCTGCTGATCAACTCAATGAACTCCTGGCACAGCACGATAATGTCTCTGATCGTTTGAATGTTTTACATGCTTCCGAATTTGTCGGCATGGACGAAAAACCGACGGAAGCTTTGCGAAAAAAACCGAATGCTTCAATAACGGTCTGCTGGAAATTGATGGCCGAGAAGAAGGTGCAGGCTGTTGTCAGTGCTGGAAACACAGGAGCCGTCGTTGCTGCCGGTTTGCGAACACGGCTTTTCCTCAAGCAGGTCAAGCGGCCTGGTATTGCAGTTGTGCTGCCGACTCTCAAAGGACAGTGCGTGCTGATGGATGTCGGAGCAAATCCAGCCGCTCGAGCCGATCATCTCTATCAATACGGCGTGATGGGCTCTGTTTATGCCAGTGAGATGCTGGGCATCGAGCGTCCGCGAATCGGATTGCTGAATATCGGCAGCGAAGATGGCAAGGGGACCGATTTAGTTCGAGAAGCCCATGCAATGCTTTCGAATTCGTATTTGAAGGATCAATACATTGGCAATGTCGAAGGGCGAGGCATTTACCAGGGGGAAGCCGATGTTGTCATTTGCGAAGGATTCGTCGGGAATGTCGTCCTAAAGGTGAGTGAGGGGATGGCGGATATGATGTTCCGTGTCCTGTCTCGCGAAATTGTCGGTGCACTCGATACCGAACGTGATAAAGCTGGCCAAGCCTTCAAGGCCGCTGCCGCCCGGTATGAATACCGCGAATTTGGAGGAGCCCCCTTATTGGGAGTCGATGGCTTGTGTATGATAAGTCACGGCTCCAGTGATGCTCATGCAATGTCGAATGCATTGGGAACCTGCATCAAAATGCGAGAACGACAGATCAATCAAATGGTGGTTGATAATCTGGCCGGTTCACCTACCCCGACCGCATAGTTTACAATGGGGCTGGGGTCGTAATGCAGCGAGGCCCACAGTGAGGATTCCAATTTAATACTCGAGCCCTTATTCTTGTTCCCGGGGGGCCCCTTGGGAACACACTGGTTTGAAGCTCTGCTTCAAGTCCCTAAGAAAATGAATATCCATATTACCGAAGCGGGAGCTTCGGAATCATGCGTTCCCAGGGAGGACCTTGGGAGCGAGGAAGAGAGACTGAATAATGCCAAAAACAGCCTTTTTGTTTCCCGGACAAGGCGCCCAGCAAATTGGAATGGGCGTAAAAGTTGCCGAGAAATATCCTGCCGCACGTCAGTTATTTGATCAAGCTGCTGAAATCCTCGGTTTCGATCTCCTGAAATTATGTGCCGAAGGTCCTGAGGAACGAATCAATGCGACCGAAATCAGTCAACCGGCTTTGTATGTTTCGAGTTTGGCGTCGCTGGAAGTGGTGAAAGATCAGTCGCCAGAGGCATTCGATCAGGTCGAAGTGGCAGCTGGATTGAGTCTGGGCGAATACACGGCACTGGCATTTGCTGGAGCGATGTCTTTTGAAGATGGTTTGCGGGTTGTCCGAGTGCGTGGTCAGGCCATGCAGGCTGCAGCCGATGCGACTCCTTCCGGGATGGTCAGTCTTCTGCTTCTCGATGAAGAAAAAGTTCAGCAGGTTTGCGACAAAGCCAGCGATGCTGGTTTGATTCAGATTGCGAATTACCTGTGTCCGGGGAATATTGTCGTTTCCGGGGATCAGGCTGCCTGTGACAAGGTCGTCGGGCTTGCAGAAGAGGCAGGTGGCCGGGCGATTCCGTTAAAAGTCGCTGGAGCGTTTCACACACCAATTATGCAGTCGGCAACGGAGAAGTTAGCGGCGGTTCTGGAATCTGTGGAAATTCATGCTCCGCGAATTCCCGTAGTCTCCAATGTCGATGCGAAAACACATAGCGATGCCTCTGAAATTCGTGATATTCTCGTCAAGCAGGTCGTGCACCCTGTTCTCTGGGAAAAATCGATGAATGCATTGCTGGAAATGGGTGTCGAGCAGTTTTATGAAATCGGTCCTGGGAAAGTTCTAAAAGGCTTGATGAAGCGGATTGCCAGAAAAGCAAGCGTCGAAAATTACAACGATGAATCAATTGCCTGATACTTTGATCCAATTTTAAATCAGGGTGGCACTGGCTTTGTTTGACAGTGCCACCAATCGCCAGGTTTAAATGGAGCAATTCACCAGCAGGATTCAGCATTTATTTCAGAGATTTTGCCACGGATTCCCAGCTTCCTGTAAAATGAGTAAAAACAGGTCGGGATTAGAGTTTACACAAATTTCAAAAAGCGATATACCACGGAAGCAATGTCAATTTTACTGTTGGCAGTTAATTCTCAGTCGGACTTGTCAGGCTGAACGAGAAACGCGATATTGGGCCATTGAATACAGGATTGGCCTGCCAGAATTATCAACCCGAAAACAGGAGAGGGTTCGAGTGGACATTGAGGAAAAAGTTATCGGCATTGTGAGCGAGCAGCTGAACTTCCCTAAGGAAGAAATCAACTCTCAAAGCTCATTTCAAGACGATCTGAAAGCCGATTCACTGGATTTGGTTGAACTCGTCATGGAGTTTGAAGAAGAATTCGACATCACAATTCCAGATGACGACTACGAAAAAATTCGTACCGTTGGTGATGCTGTCAAATATATTCAGGAGAAGTCCTGAACGATGCGCCGACGTGTTGTAGTCACAGGATGCGGGGTTGTGACCCCGCTCGGCTGTGAAGTGGCTGAGTTTTGGGACAAGCTTTGCGCAGGCAAAAGCGGAATTGGCCCGATTGAACGGTTTGACTGTTCAGAATACAAAGTCACTTTCGGGGGTGAAGTACGCCACTTCAAACCCGAGGATCACATGCCGCTCGATATTCGCGAACAACGCCGCATGGACCGCTTTGTCCTGTTCGGTATGGTCGCCTCACATAAAGCGATCACGCAAGCTGGTATCGATCTCTCTCAGGGAGATCCCTACCGACATGGTGTGCTGATCGGCAGTGGGATCGGCGGACTGAATGAGATCGAAGATCAACACGACGCGCTCTATAATAAAGGGCCATCCCGCGTTTCTCCTTTCATGATACCCAAGCTGATGGTCAATGCCGCCAGTGGGAATATCTCAGTGAACTGGGGGCTCAAAGGACCAAACTCAGCGGTTGCTACTGCCTGTGCCTCAGCAACGAATGCAATTGGTGATGCTTATCGACTGATCCAATATGGCGAAGCCGATGTCATGGTGACCGGTGGTAGCGAAGCAGCGATGACCCCGATGGGATTATCCGGTTTTGCCCGCATGAATGCACTCTCCAAAAGAAACGACGAGCCCGAACGGGCGAGTCGGCCTTTCGATACTGACCGCAACGGTTTCGTCCTTTCCGAAGGAGCCGGTGTTGTCATCCTTGAAGAGCTCGAACATGCCAAAGCTCGTGGAGCCAACATTCTCGGCGAACTTGTCGGTTACGGCATGTCCGCAGATGGCACGCACATGACCGCCCCCGATCCCGAAGGTCGTGGAGCATCCTATGCAATGAGACGCGCTTTGGATGATGCCGGAGTCAAACCCGAATTCATCGATTACATCAATGCCCATGGCACGAGTACACCACTTGGCGACAAAGCCGAAACTGCTGCCATTAAAACGGTCTTTGGTGAACATTCGAAAAAACTGACTGTTTCAAGTACGAAAAGCCAGCTCGGTCACATGCTGGGAGCCTCTGGTGGTGTGGAATTCGTGATCTGTACATTGGCGTTACAGGAGCAGGTTGCTCCGCCAACAATCAATCTCGAAAATCCAGATCCAGCTTGCGATCTCGATTACATCCCCAATGAAGCCCGTCAGATAAAGATGTCTCACATCCTCACCAACAGCTTCGGTTTCGGCGGCCACAATGCCTGCCTGGTTGTTAAGACGTTTGAGGGGTAATTTTTGCTAGACCATTTTCAAATGGTATCTGCAGTCGCATGGACATCAAATGTCCTAAAACGATGTGTTTGCTCCTGCTGAACGCTGCAGGTAACTATTGAATATGCTCTAGTTCAATTGATTGGATCGCAATTCTACAAGCACGAAGCGCAAGCGAGTGTGTCCTCAACTCTGTGACACACTCGCTTGCGCTTCGTGCTTTTATTTTCAGGCGAGCCTTGCCGGTTATTGCAGGGGTGTTCTCACGATCCTTGTGCGACTTTTGAGATCAAGCCCAAGGTGACTCGACCCCACCCGAGTCATGACTGACTCGGGGCGTTTCACCTGACAATGAATTTGCTCACTAAAACTTGGTTAGCCCCGAAAGAATCTTTCGGGGCGGCGCAGGCGCAAGTAGACTGTGGGAAATTCAGTCAACAATCTGAAGTCCTCAAGAGGCCTTCGACCACTCAGATAGCGAAGCTATCTGGGCTATCCTTCATCCGTAATGATTAATGCACGCGCTGGCCCGGCTGTGCCCCCGAATCGGGTGTTAACAGGAAGACTTCTTTTCCGCCAGGACCAGAAGCACAGACCATGCCTTCACTCAGGCCGAAACGCATTTTGCGGGGTTTCAGATTGGCGACGCATACGACCAATCGACCAACCAGGTCTTCCGGGCTGTATGCAGCTTTAATGCCTGCAAACACATTGCGGCGGTTCTCTCCACCCAGACTCAAGGTCAGTTGCAGAAGCTTATCGGCTCCTTCAACGTGCTGAGCTTCCAGAATACGGGCGACTCGCAAATCAACTTTTACGAAATCATCGATGGAACACTCTTCCGACATCGGTTCATCTTCCAGCGGTTGGGCAGAATCATCCCACTCTGGAGCTGTATTCTCTTCGGGAATTTCCTGACCTTCTCGACTTTCTTCAATCATTTTCTGAACCTGTTCTTCTTCAATTCGCTTCATCATGTGAGTAAATTTATTGACCGTATTCCCGGTTAAGGGCGTCGAAGCCTGGCTCCATGCATCGAGTTTTTCACTGAGTAATTCGCCTGTTTTCGTGGCCAGGTCTGGCAGGACTGGCGAGATGTAAATTACGATTTGCCGGAACAGATTCAAGGCAATCGAGCAGACATTCCGTAATTCGTCCTGCTTTTCTGGATCTTTCTTCAAAGTCCACGGCTGCTGGTCTTCAATGTATTTATTAGCGACTTCCGCAAGTTGCATAATTTCTCGCATGGCCTGAGAGTAATCGCAATTTTCATAGCAAGCCGCGATCCGTTCACCCGCTTCGGCTCCTGCATTGAACAGCCCGCCATCATCGGGATATGGGGTGCTCATCTCGTTGCCGTTGATGAACTTTGCACAGCGACTGGCGATGTTGACCAGCTTTCCAACCAGATCCGCATTCGCTTTATCTATGAATTCCTGCAGATTCAGATCAAGATCGTCGAGTCCATTACTCAACTTAGAGGCAATGAAGTATCGGAAATAAGCCGGGTCGAGATGATTCAAATAGGTGCGGGCATTCACGAATGTGCCGCGGCTCTTGGACATCTTTTCGCCATTGACAGTCAGGAAGCCGTGAATATGGACTTTAGTAGGCAAATTGAATCCAGCCGTCTTGAGCATGGCTGGCCAGAACAGTGTGTGGAAGTACGTAATATCCTTCCCAATGAAGTGATGGATTTCCGTGTCATTGCTCTGCCAGTATTTTGAAAGGCCTTCATCCTGCTTTTTACACCATTCCCAAGTCGATGCAATATAACCAATCGGGGCATCAAACCAGACATACCAGTAGTGACCGGGCGCATCTGAAATTTCGAACCCGAAATACGGGGCAGGGCGAGAGACATCCCAGTCGCGAAGTGGCTCAGAGAGAAACTGCTTCTTGAGATAGTTGCTCACTTCCGGCTGCAAATGATTGCCGGTTTGAGTCCATTCCTCGAGAAATTCATGTAGTTTTTCGATACTCACAAATAAGTGGGGAGCTGTGCGAATTTCCGGAGTTGTACCTGAGAGAGTCGAAATCGGGTTCACTAACTCTCCGGGACTATAAGTCGAACCACAAACCTCGCAGTTATCCCCATATTGGTTTTCTGCACCGCACTTCGGGCAAGTCCCTTTAACGAATCGATCGGCTAAAAAAGTCTCTTCTTTGGTATCGAACAGTTGAGTGACATCTTTTTCAGAAACGAGGCCTGCATCGCGGAGGGCGACCCAGATTCGATTACATAATTCCTTGTTTTCTGGACTGTTTGTGCTGCCATAGTTGTCGAATTCGATTTGGAAATCGTTGAAATCCTGCAGATGGGATTCCTTCATTTCAGCAATCATTTCTTCTTCGCTGCGCCCTTCCTGACGAGCACGAATCATGATCGCGGTGCCGTGAGTATCGTCGGCACAGAAAAACAGGCATTGATTCCCACGCAACTTCTGAAAGCGGACCCAGATATCGGTCTGGACATACTCGACCAGGTGTCCAATATGGATTTGACCATTGGCATACGGCAGGGCAGCCGTCACTAAAATTCGCCGAGACATAGTGTTCCTCAATTCAGGTGATTCTTATCGAAACCTGATTGTAATCGCTCATTCAGATACTGCCAACGAGCAGCCGGGAATTCGAGTCGTCGACAGGATTGATACCGGAAAGTGACTGCATAAGCAGCTGATGAGAACTTTGTTTGTTATGAAAATGCGCAATAATCAAACAGATGACGTTAATAATTCGTAAAATCCTGAAAGCAGATGCTGATTCGATCAAATTGAAATTGCTCTCTAATATGACATTCAAAGCGATCTGGCTCATCAAGCCATCTGCATATTGCCGTGGTTTGGGGAAAACGCTACGATTGAGTGAAGTCGGGTACTCAGGGAGGAGATGACTGACAAGCGATTCGCTTACAAGTGATCGTGATTCCCCTTTCCGAACCTGTCCTCAGGGACTGCCTGCAGGATTTTCGCACATTCGCATCCGGGTCACTGGATTTGATTCCAATAGATTCGGCAGGCAATCGGCCATGATATCTTCTAAAAAATTTACGTGGGAATCTCTTATGAAATCGCCATTGTTTCGACGCATCGCGCTACTCTCTATTGTTGGGGTTTGTCTCATCGTTTCCACGATTGGAGCTCAACAACTTGCGACCGAGAATGGCGGCGACACTGCGACGGCTCGTCTTGTCTGCAAAATGATTGAAAAATCGCACATCGGTCAGCACAAAATCGATGATGAAATTTCGATGGGGCTTTACGACCGATTCATCGAAGATCTCGATCCCAACAAACTCTACTTCCTGAAGTCAGACATCGATTCCTTCGTGAAGGATCGCAAAAATCTGGATGATCAGCTTTTGGTTGGCAATATTGACTTTGCCCGTAAAGTGTTTGCCCGCTATCTCGATCTGGTTGATCAGCAGATAAACCGTGCCCACGAGTTGATCGATCAGGATTTCGATTTTACTGTCGATGAAGATATTATTACTGATGCCGATGCGATTGATTATGGAACTGAAGCCGAACGGGAAGAACGCTGGCGGAAGCGAATCAAATATGAAATGCTCGATCTCAAGCTCGAAGAAAAAGATAAAGAAGAGGACATCAAAGAGATCCGCGAACAGTTGCATCGCCGGTACCGAACGATTGCCAGCAACCTGCGACTGACAGATGATCATGAAATTCTTGAAATGTATTTGACAGCTCTGGCTCGTTCTTTCGATCCACACTCAAGCTACATGTCTCCACAGACACTGGAAGATTTCCAGATCAATATGCGATTGTCTCTTGAAGGAATCGGTGCACAACTGCGATACGAAGATGGCTTTACCGTTGTGTACGAAGTTGTCAAAGGGGGAGCAGCCGATAAAGATGGTCGCCTGCAGGCTAAAGATAAAATTGTGGCAGTTGGTCAGGAAGATGGCGAATTTGTCGACATTGTCGAAATGAAACTGAAAAACGTTGTTCGCCTGATTCGTGGAAAAAGTGGTACAAAAGTTCGTCTGCGTGTGAAAAAAGCCGAAGGCGGAGATACTGCTGTTTACGAAATGGTTCGTCAGAAAATTGAGTTGAACGAGCAGGAAGTTAAAGGCGAAGTTCTGAACCTGCAGGACCGAATTGGGCAACCTGTGAAAGTTGGAGTGATTAACATTCCTTCGTTCTACCGCGACTTTGCCGGTGCTCAAAATGGTGATCGTGACTTTAAAAGTACTGAAAAAGACGTCCGCAAAGTTCTGGCTGATTTCAATCAACAGGGTGGCGTCGATGCTGTTGTGATCGATCTGCGAAACAATGGTGGTGGAGCACTCAGCGAAGCGATTGGTGTTTCCGGGCTGTTCATCACTGAAGGACCAGTCGTTCAGGTTAAGGAAATTGATGGCACCGTCCGCTCTCACAAAGATGAAAACAGAGATCTCGTTTACGATGGGCCTTTGGTCGTGATTTGCAACCGCCTCTCCGCTTCGGCTTCAGAAATTTTCGCTGGTGTGATTGTCGATTACAATCGTGGAATTGTCGTAGGAGATTACACAACTCACGGAAAGGGAACTGTTCAAAATGTGATGCCGGTGGCAGATCCTCTGTTCCGTTTCCGATTGTTCCAGCCTCAAGACCGAGGTGCACTCAAGTTGACGATTCAGCAGTTCTATCGCGTCAATGGAGACAGCACACAAAACCGGGGCGTACGATCTGACATCGTCCTGCCTTCTCGAATCGATCACATGGATCTGGGAGAATCATTCCTGGATAATGCGTTGGAATTCGATCACATTCCCCGGGCCAAAGGTGTTTACAATGCTGGCTTTACTTCGGGGCCGATCATCGATCAACTCCAGAAAGAAAGCCGGGAACGTGTTGGGGAAACTGAGGAATTCCAGAAACTGGAAAAACAGATCGCCCGCTTGGTGGAACGCAAGAATCGTAAAAGCGTTAGCCTGAATGAATCCGTCCTTGGAAAAGAACGGGCACAGGATGATAACGAAAACAACGATCTCTTCCCGGATCTCAATAACGATGAGAAGAAAGACGAAGAGAAAGAAATTTTTCCTCAAACGTTCTATAACGACGAAGTTTTGGAAATCACCAGTGACTATGTCTCTGTGCTCCGTCAGATGAAAATCGTCCAGGGCCGATAAGCATTGGCTGTGAAGTCATTCCAGAAAAGGCAGGTCTTGAGACCTGCCTTTTTTTGTTCAGTTGGTAATAAATCGCTAACACGCCAAAATGAGAGAGATAATTTGCTCGTGGTGGAAGAAGTATGTTGGGCTACAGGTAGAACCTCTCTTCGTGCCTTCGTGGCCATAATATTACACAACAGTGATTATGGAATTGAATTCGATCGTGAATTCTCAGATGCACTTGACTGGCGATCGCGAAATTAGCATCTACACTATAGAAAAAGAATCACCGAACGATCGCTCAATTTATGTCTGCAATTATTGATGTCTCCCAACTTGGCAAGCAGTATCGTGTTTATCGCAAACACGAAGGTCTGTGGGCATCGGTATCGCATTTATTCAAGCGAGAATATTCAACTGTCGATGCGGTTAAATCAATCAGTTTTCAGATTCAGGAAGGGGAAATTGTCGGTTTTCTTGGACCAAACGGAGCCGGCAAAACGACCACTCTCAAACTTCTTTCTGGTCTGATTTTTCCGTCTTCGGGCACCGCAACTGTCCTCGGGCATGTTCCCTGGAAGCGGGAGAATGCTTATCGACGTAATTTTTCGCTGGTGATGGGGCAGAAAAATCAACTTTGGTGGGACCTGCCTGCTCAGGAATCCTTTCGACTGCATCAGGCCATTTATAAAGTCCCGGCAGATGTGTTTAACCGCAGACTGGACGAACTGACATCTCTCCTGGAGGTGAAGCGTTTAATCGGGCAACCGGTTCGCGAACTTTCGCTCGGCGAACGGATGCGGATGGAATTGATCGCCTCCTTGCTGCACAATCCTCGCGTTCTGTTTCTGGATGAGCCGACGATCGGACTGGATGTTGTCAGTCAGAAACGTGTGCAGGAATTCTTGAAATATTATCAGCAGGAAGAGCGGATCACGGTCGTACTGACTTCGCATTATATGAAAGATGTCGAAGCGCTCTGCAAACGGGTCATCATTATCGATGAAGGAGAAATTCGCCACGATGGTTCCCTCAGCGATATGGTCGATCGTTTCAGCCTGCACAAAGTAATCGCCCTGCAGTTTTCTGATGGGGAAATTCCAGAGGACCTGGAGCGGTTCGGGGAATTGCTCAGTGTTGACCTGGGTGTCGCAAAACTGAAAGTCGAACGCGAACAGGTCTCCCATATCCTGGCCACTTTACTGGATCGGTATGACATCCACGATATCACAGTTCACGATCGCCCTCTGGAAGACGTCTTCGCAGAACTCTTCGACAGTCACCGAAAGCCGGAAACGGAAGAGGCCGTTGTCTGATTTAGTTGGGAGAAATCGAGGTTGAGTGTGTTGGTGAAATTTGAACCACGGATGGACACGGATTTTCACAGATAGAAATAGTAGATACGATTTGCTTCAAAGACTTCCTCTCTTACAGAACGCCCCGCAATCCTGATGAATTAAATTTTAATACCTTTCGAGCTATCGAGAGACACCGCAAACCATTAAGCCCATCCGTTGTTCCAAAGTAATTTTAGCCAGAGAGATTGAAATTGAGTCAGCAAAATACAACTCGGAAATCAGCACTGGTAGCCAGTTGTGAAGCGGTGTTCTCGTCGGTTTATATCAGCTGGATTATTTTCAAAACCTGTGTTGCCGAGCGGCTCGTTTATCGGGGTGACTTTTTCTTTTCAACGTTCATTCGCTTTCTGCCGATTGTCACTCAGATATTTCTCTGGCACAAAGTTTATTCCATCGGAACATCTAAGCAGATCGAATCGCTCAACGGATACAGTTATGAAGATATGGTGGCCTACTATCTGCTGGCGATGGTCGCACGTGCGTTTTCGAGTATGCCAGGGTTAGCAAGTGGGATCGGAAACGATATTCGTGATGGCAGTATTAAAAAATATGTGATCCAGCCGATCGATTTACTGGGATATCTGTTCTGGCATCGGATGGCTCATAAGCTCGTTTATTATTTGATTGCGACAATTCCCTTTGCGGTCGTCTTTTATTTTTGCAGCAGTTATTTTCCGACGACGCCATCTGCCGAAGTCTGGCTGGCTTTTGTGTTATCTCTCCTGTTGGGATTTCTGGTTGGCTTCTTACTGGAAGCCTTGATCGGGCTGATTGGTTTCTGGTTTCTGGAAGTCAGCTCGCTGCTGTTCATTTATATGATGTTCAATTATTTTCTCTCCGGCCACATGATCCCCCTCGACTGGCTGCCTGGACCAATATTTCATGCGATTGAGTATCTGCCTTTCAAATATCTGGCATATTTCCCCGCCGCAATTTTCCTGGAGAAGATTCCAGAACAGAACCTTTGGTTTGAAATTGGTGTCGAGTGTGTGTGGGTCCTTGCATTGTTACTTGCCAATCGAGTTATGTTGAAGCGAGGATTGAAACGCTACGGAGCTTACGGGGGTTGAGCATCAGGTTATTATGCGAGTCCAACCGGACACGCTGAAATGTCTTTATGTTTTGATGCGTTTCGAGCTGATGCAGAAATCCTGCAATGCTCGAAAAGACAGGTTGTCAGTCAGCCTGATCTCCGTAGAATATGGTCTACAAACTTAATTTCCTTCCTGAATTGAACCAGCTATGAGTTCTTCTATTCCCGACCAGTACGCCACGACTTCAGGCGTGGGTACGTTGGAGGGAGTCACCATTTCGCAGGTAGAATCCCCGCAGATCGCTTCAATCTACAATTCCATATTCTGGTGGGCATACATCGCCAATCTGATTCTCGTTTCGGCCAATGCACTCACCTTTCGATTTGCCGATATGATTAACATGCTCGGCGGAAGCGATCAGGTTGCCGGGACAATTGTGAGTGTTGGATCCATAGGCGCACTGGTCGGACGGCTGTTTCTCGGGCAATGGATCGATCGATATGGAGTCCGTCCGTTATGGATTGCCTGTTCACTATTGTATCTGACAGGCATGCTGGTCATGGTTTTCCTGCCATCACTCGGCTTTCTGATGTATGGCGGACGGACGCTTTTCGCCTTCGGTCTGGGGGGGATGTTCGCCTGTTCGATGACACATATTCAAAATCAAGTTCCGCCGGAACGTCGTACGGAAATGATTGCAACACTCGGCTCCAGTGGGTTTCTGGGGATGATCCTCGGCTCACAATTGGGAGACGTTGTTTTACAATTCACACCTGATAGCCTTTTGAGGCACAGTGTTTTGCTGGGAACTTCTTCAGTAATGGCGGGGGTCTATCTGGTGATTGTTGCGATGATCACCCGGCATGAACGAATGGAACTTCAGAGAGACAGCCCCGCTGCGTGGCCGTTGCTGAAACGATACTGGCCTGGATGGGTTGTTATTGTTGGAATCATGATTGGGATGGCTTTTGCCTGTTCGACAGTCTTTATTGCGCGATACGCTACGACTTTAGGTTTGAAGGGAGTAGGCACTTACTTCACTGCGTACGCCGTCAGTGCGTTTATCGTTCGCTTGCTCACCCGTCATACCAGTAAAGTTTATGGTCGGCATCGAATGATCGTCCTGGGTATGATCGGACATGTGATTGGATATACGGGACTCTGTTTTGTGACAGCCGAGTGGCAGTTTATTTTGCCAGCGATCTGTAGTGGGTTCGCTCACGCATTACTGTTTCCATGTGTGGTCTCGTTGGGGACGGAACACTTTCCGAGACAATACCGTGGAACCGGAACAACGCTCGTTCTGTGCTTTATCGATATTGGGGGTGTTGTCTTTGCACCATTGTTAGGCGCAATTATCGATCAGTTCGGTTTTCGTCCCATGTTCCTGACAACAGCTGGAGCTGCTTTGGCTACGACTGTCCTGTATGCCTGGATGACCGCTCGCACAACCGATCCGGAAATGTTGCATCAGGGAAAATCACATAAGAATAAGTGTGATTCGGCAGCAGACGTCGAAACAGAATCTCTTGCGACTGGACCGGTTCCAGAAACGTGCAAGAGTGGCTGTGCCTGAGCCTGATCAATCGTCGATTGGGTTTTGTTGGAAAAGATCAATGGGTTCAGTCGAGATGACATGTGGCTGCGGATTCAGATTTCTGAATTCTACCGATAATCGTTCCTATGTTGCTCATTGGATTGCTGATCAGGATCTGGATGAGTTTTGGGGACATATCGATAATGCGATTGAGAAATCGGGACCATCAGCACGCGAAAAAGAAGCCGCCTGCATGAATTTGCGGCGGCTACTACTTTCAGCCCGACAAACCATCTGGCAATGTCCTGAATGTGGTCAGGTTCGACTGAATGATCCTGATGATCCTGCTGGAAATACTCATGCATTCCAACCTGAATCTGACTCGCCGCGAAACATACTGAAATCGCGGAAACTCAAATCGCGATGAGAATTTATTCGTTGGCCGATTCCAGACAAGTCATTTCTGTCCCAGTCCGAATCAGAATGTGATCCTGCGCGACAATTGCGGCATATAAAGTTGGACCTGCGAATGGATTCGTGGCGTCAGCTTCTTTAGTAAACAGCTCGACAGTTTGAACCAGTTCTGGCTTTTCGCCGAGCCGAAAAATATCGAGTGTTCCTGACTTACCAAACAGGAGCAGGTGGTTCTCGGTTAAGAGCGGCGTCGCCCAGACGCTGCCCGAAGTTCGCTCAGCCAGTCGTTCTTCGCCGGACTTGAGATCGAGACCAAATAGGATGCCCGTTCTATTGACGAAAAATGTCATTTCCTGGTTGGCAACGGGAGTCCCGAACGAACTGGTCGCTTTTTTGGCTTTCCATGCATAATTTGCGGACCATGTTCCTTCAACTGTTTTGGAGATTGCGATCACGCCATTCGATTCAGCCGCCCGACCTTCGTTGCCATCTCCCTGTCCAGTCGTCGCTCCCATTAAAAAGCGGCCGTCAGCAAGTGGAAAAGGTGTCGGTGTCGAGTTTCCAGTGATCTCTGTAAATTCCCAGATTTGAGAACCCGTCTCCGGATCCAATGCAACAATCTTACCGATGCCACTCAACAGGAGTTGATCACGTCCCTCGGCAGTCATGATTCGTGGACTGGCCCAGCTGGTCACGCCTAAACCGGGAGCTTTCCAGAGGACTTCACCTGATTTCTTATCCAGACACAGCACATAGGGATCAGTCTGACGTTCGACCCAGATAAAGACATTGGCCGCGTTTTGTTCCAGTGATGATGAGAGACCATGACGGGAATCGATTGGTCCTAAATCTTCGATGAGATTTTTCTGCCAGTTTAATTTTCCATCGAGCGAAAAGCAGGCGAGTAAACCTCCTTCAAAGAATGTGACAATTTGATTTCCATCGACCACAGGAGATGGAGCCGCCTTGCTCACATATGATGTCGCTTCGACGGGTGAAGGATTTACCAGCGATTGCTGCCAGAGCTGTTTGCCATCATTCAAAGAGTAAGCAGTGATCAGACAATTGTCTTTGTTTTCCCCTTGGACGCTGGTGATAAAGATCTGGTTGCCTAATGTGACTGGGCTCGATTGGCCATAACCATCCAGTTGAATCTTCCAGGTTGTTTTTGGGGGCAGCGACCAGTTCCAGGATTGATCGAGTTTAACCTGCTGATGATCCTGAAACCCAGTCCAATTCTCAGCAGCTGTTGCGGAGCAGGGGAGAGTCAACATGCCAATTATGACAACACAATTGAAAAGACGATTCATCTTGGTTTCCAGTTTTCAGTGTTTGTATTGAATAGATTTAATACTGGAGTATTGCAAAACTTCAGTTTGAAACCAAACTTCGAAAATGACTCAACAGATTTTGAGAAAGATTAAAACCACAGAGGCACAGAGGACACAGAGAAAATTTCGGAAAGGTCTGTCATGCTCAAGTAATCGAACTCTTCATAAGACTTGGATATCAAGACTTCTCCGTGTCCTCTGTGCCTCTGTGGTGCAAAAACTAAATTTCAGTTTTGTTAGGAGTTCTTATTTCTCCGGTTTTCAAATTGATCTTGCAATAGACTCACTCGCTTGCGCTTCGTGCTTGTAACTGAGGTTATGCAAACTTCAGTTATTATTAATAATAGCCTCAGAGAGCACAGAGAAAAATAACTGAATCATATGACAGTCTGGAATCAGCGACCATATTCCGAGTGCAAACACTCTCAAAAATCTCTGTGAACTCTGTGAACTCTGTACTCCCTGTGGCTAAAATAAAGTTGCGTTTGTGGGAGTTCTGGATTTTATTGAATTCAATAACAGATTAATAAAAATGCTCAAGGCTCGATTGTCATCGTATGCCCCGAACATATTTGATTCTCAAATGCTCACGATGGCACTAGTTTTTTGACAGTGTGTTCAAATCAAGTTCGTCGATTTCTTCAAACTTGCCAACGGACATACTGGAGCCACCAACGAGTAAAAGTTTGTTTTCGTTCTTAGGTACCATGCGGTGGAAGAAGCGGGCATTTTCGAAGTTGCCCAAGTTGTTCCATTGAGAACCGTCTTTCGAGAGGGTTTGCAAAGTGCCATCGTAAGTGGAAACAAACAACTGCCCATCAGCCGCAAATGAAGAGGTTCCGAAACCGGTCATGGAATGACCAATCAATTGTGGCCCTGCGGACCAGCTCGAAGTTTTCGGATCATAAATGGATACTTCGGTTGTCGGCTTGCCTTCAGAGGACATCCCTCCGATGGCATAAATTTTTCCCTGATAGGCGGCAACCGAAAGGGCACGTTTTCTAAATGGTGGCGTTGGAAGTTTCGTCCACACAGCTGCTTGATCATTCAGGTCGAAAGTCCAGGCGGTATCGTGCCAGGTGCTTTCGGCATCGCCTTGCATGGACCACCCTCCCATCACATAGATTTTGCCATCGAGAACAGCGGCATCAAAGGAAGATCGTGGCTCGGGCAGAGCAGGAAGGTCGGTCCATTTTTCAGTTCTTGGGTCGAACATCGAGAAGGAATCCTGTGACCACAAGTCCTGATCTTCACCCTCTGCGTTCTCGGCCGTGAAGCCACCTATGCGATACAGCTTGCCATCGTGAGCGACCATCGCCAGTCCCTGCAGACGTGGGCCTTTTGCCAGAGCTTTCCATTCACTTTTCGTATTCAGGTCCAATGCCCACAATGTGTTTGCCTGACCTTCATTCGAGTATTCATGAGCGCCGCCGGTATGGCCGCCATAGATGTAAAGAACATCGCCCGAAATCGCGGCTCCGAAACTGGTGACCGTTTCAGGAATTTCCGGATAAGGGGTGCTGACTTGCAGAGTCTCGTAACTGGCAGCTGGGAAGGTGAGTGTGGAATAATGACGAATTTCGTCATAAGATTTCTCGTCGAGGCTTCCCGATTGCTTTTCAACAAATTTCACACGAACGGCATGAATACTTTGCTTGCTGATATCGACAGTTGCAGTTCCATTCTTATCGGTTTCCTGCCTGTCGAGTTCGACAAGGTCGTGCACGAAAGTGACTTCAGCTCCGACAGCAGGTTCTCCCTGATGTTTGACAATGACAGTTAATTTATTTTCATCGAGAGAGGGAATGACTGTGAAATCCAGAGTTTTGTCCATGGACTCCGCTTGCTTCCAGGCCCAGGATTTCAATGAAGGACCCGTTTCGCTGTAGTATTTGACGAGAAAACTACTCTCACCCCGATTCATCACACCGAGTTGATGGTCCAGGATGAAAATGGATTCGGCCTGATCAGGTTCAATCGCAAAAGACATTTCTTTTTCGATATCATTCCGTTCCAGCAGAATGGGATCCCCCTTGCGTTGCAGGCGATACACTTTCGCATCGGCAACATATTTCAGGAGTGTGGGATCATCGTCGGTCGGCGATTCTGAAAAATAGCAGACAAGTTTCTGATCGGCAGTCTGGCGTTCGGAGACATCCAGCCAGGGAAAGTGAGCCTGTACGGAATTTGACATGTGGCTGAACAGAGTTAGTGTCATGAGGCTGAGTGGAAGAAGTTTTTTAATCATAGAATGTTTCCTTTGGTGTGGAAATCCTTTGTGGAGTGTCAATTACTCCATAAGGTCTGTTATTTGATTATAGAAGGTCGTTCTTGTGAGAACATATGAATTTTCAGTTTCGGGAGACGTCGCTACGAATTGGCATTATCTCTGAAGTTGAAATTCGAATTCGTTGGTTTCGTTTTCTTTGACGATAGCCTTCAATGGACTATTGGCTCCATATTTCTCAGGTACAAGGATCACATCAATTTTATTAATGTTATTTTCCTTGAGATGCTTGAGAGCCGTTTCGTCATCGCGGGCAAAGCCACCATCATCTGTAGACTCGACTTCGACCCGATGAGTTCCTGCAACTGGTCCATATCGACTTTCGATGAGATAAGTTCCATTTTCGATTTTGACTGATGTTTTAGGGCCGGGAGTTCCTTCCACGGGCACGAAACGAATCAGCCCTTCTTTGAGAGGTTCTCCATCGAGAGTGACGAAGCCAGCGACTTCCTGTCGAGTTTCGATAAAAGGATCGGTTTGGGAAGAGCAGCCGATTGAAAACGCAGAAAACATAGCGAGTAACAACTGCTTATTGTGGTTGAGCCTCGGTTTAAAATTCACCAATGACCTCCCCGCCATTTCTGGTCGCTAATGCATCAAGCACTTCAGCAGAAATGTTTTCGGCAATGAAGTGAACCGAACCATCGACCATTGTGAATTGCACGCCCCCTTTGTGTTCACTGCGGAATGTGCGAGTCCAGTTGTCATCGAAGATGCCGTCGTCTTTGACATCATGAGGATTGAAGCCGAATTCCGTCGTGCAGGCTGTGGAACCGGGGTAAGGGACTGACCAGTAAGTGTAAGAATAGCGGGATTCCCCCATGCAGCTTCCGGATGAAAATTTATAGTCGGGAAGATTGAAAGCGGTTTCTCCGATGAGCAGGGTTGTTGTCGTGCCATCAGTCATATCACGAAATCGCGTCGAACCATCCTGAGAACCCGTGTAAACAATTGGTCCATCCAGAGAGGGAGCAGGCAAGCCGTAATAGGGCCAGTATTGATTGTAATCTCGACTTCCAATATTGACGGCATAGGTACCTGCGGCTCGTCCAGAATCAGAATCGCAACTGGGGACCTGGCGCCGGATGGGGGCAGAAGGGCACATGTAAGAAGAAATCGTTTGGCTGGTTACAACGACATTGTACGGATCGGAATTAGTGAGGTTGAAATCGTAATGATCGAAGATGTTCCCTTGATCAACCAGGGGCAGAATTGATGTGAAAAGGCTGCCGCCGCTTAATTCACTGTTGGCATTCGCGTTCGGAAATGCTGTGTAAATGTCATGATAATTGTGGATCGCCAATCCGATCTGTTTCAGATTGTTTTTGCAGCTTGTTCGCCGGGCTGCTTCTCGGGCTTGCTGGACGGCTGGCAACAGTAATGCGACCAAAATAGCGATGATCGCGATGACGACAAGCAATTCAATTAAAGTGAATGCTCGACGAAGGGGGTGGGAAACGTGGCGCATAGGATGCCTCCATGAAAAAGAGTTCAGCTTTCTTTCGGCAAATTAACCGAGAGTGATTTCCGACATCGGAGAATCCTTCAAAAGTTGGCTGGCTCTTTTTCAAGTGGCTGGCTGGAGAGTCAAAACTTCGGGAGATGAGTTGAAATTGAGACTCAGTCTCAATATAGTAGCGGTCGTTCAACGACTCAGCAAGCCCCTGCAGCCAAAATTTCTGTTATTTTTTGCCAGCCAGGTCGTTCCAGTACGATCCCCCCTGAATAACGGATTCCTACCATGTCGAATGACAATGATCTTTCTCCAAAATCCCCTCAGAATAATGCGTCTTCTACCGAAAATGATCGCATTTCTTTTTCTGAATTGTCACGGGGAAAACGCGAAGTTCTCCTTGAGCATGAAGGTCAGTTGTACCGGTTGCGATTAACCCGAAATGGAAAGCTAATATTGAATAAGTAGTCGCAAAAGCGGAAGGGGGAGAGCGGAAAACCGATTTTTTAGGGAAGGTAAATGAACGCCTAACGCCTCACGCCTATTAGTTTTATCGCAAGTTCAACCGCTTGGTTGAGGCTGTTGACATTGGCTTTGCCTTGCCAGGCGATGTCGAATGCGGTGCCGTGATCGACGGATGTGCGAACGATGGGAAGTCCGAGCGTGACATTGACAGCGTCATCAAAAGCGAGGGCTTTCAGGGGGATCAAGCCTTGGTCGTGATACATGCAAATGTAGGCGTCGGTCACTTCCCGACGGCGTTTCATGAAAGCCGTATCAGGGGGAAAGGGGCCTTCAATCAGAATGCCTTGCTCTCTGGCCCATTCAATCGCAGGCTGAATGATTCTCTCTTCTTCCTGCAGGCCAAACAAGCCGTGTTCTCCCGCATGCGGATTTAACCCACAGATGGTTAGTTGCGGAGTGCGGCCACGAATCTGTTTCATCGCAGCATGTGTCAGTTGAATCGTTTCACAGATCCGCTCAGTGCTCAGCAGGGATGAAACTTCGCTCAGGCCGACATGTGTCGTCACGAGACTGCAGGTGATTTCCGGGCTGGTCAGCATCATGACAATTGGATCTGCTCCCGTTTTCTCGGCCAGAATTTCTGTATGGCCAGGGTAAGGATATCCCGCCTGATGCAAAGCTTCTTTATGGAGGGGAGCCGTCACCAAGGCATCCGTCCACTTATTCAGACAAGTATGGATTGCTCGATTAAGATAGCAAAAAGCGGCTTGCCCGGCGGGAGCTGAAACTTCGCCAGGCGACAGGCTCTGCAGGTTTTCGCAACCCATGTCGATGATTGCGGGTTGGGAGAACTCCATTGGATTCTGCTGAAACTGATCCCATGAAATCACTGGGACAGTTATCGAAAACGCATCTGCTGGTGACTTTGAGAGTTGTGCAGAAACTCGCTTGAGAATGGAAGCATCCCCATAAATCAATGGCTGGCAAATGGATGTGACTTGCTTGAGATTTAACAATTGCAAGCATAATTCCGGCCCTACTCCCGCAGGGTCTCCCATGGTGACTGCGAGTCGAGGATGATGATTCAGAGGAGTGCTCATGTTATGGATCTTTAAGCTGCATCTGTTGTGAGAGGTTTAGTGTTTGACCACGTTCTATCGATTATACCGATTATCGAACTGTCGGATATTGCTGTCGTGCAGTTCTGAAAAAAACAAGCAATGTCATCGAGTCAAAGCGGCGTAAAAGGCTGAACATGACGATGAAATGAATACCGTTCTACAGGAATAATATTTATTGAATGAAGAGAAATGTCGTCATCGGGCCAGGAAAATGTGACGGAAAATTGGTTGCGAAATGCTTGTCAGCGCATGTCAGGTGATCGTATGCGGTTGGAGTATTATCCAATCACATCTGAGTCTACTGAATGTTCGAGACAACTTTGGGATGGTTCCGAAGTCATCTGGCAACGGGAAGTGCATTTGGAGCCAGGGCGGGAAGGTGTGATGCGAATCCGTATTGATTCTGCTCAAACTGCGGATCAAAGTGTACTCAAGTTGTGCCACTTTGCAGATCACCTGGTGCATCTGGCGGAATCTCCACGTGTGCTGTCGGCCCCAGATGATTCTCGAATCAGTTCTAAGGACGTCAGGAAGTATTCGACAAAAAAAGCTGCAGACCAAAACGCCGATGCCCCACTGGCTGTGAATCGTTCGATTGATGCTAGCCTGGAGTCGATACTCAAGTTGACGAATTATCGCGGTGCCGCCTTTTTGATGTTGAATGAATCTGGTCAGGAACTGCGATTGAAGTCTTATGTGCATCAGTCATTAAATCCGTTACCCTTTCCCGAGCGAAAACTGGCGGATTCAAACATTGACCGACTGGCGATGCTCGAAGGTTATGGGGTTTGTCGAGGAAATCACACCCAAGGGCGTGTCTGGTTACCAACTGATGTTATGACAGGCATTTGCGTTTCGGTTCGCTTTACCACGGGAGTGATCGGTACCGTTTGGGTGTTTGATCGGCGAAATCGGGAGGTGTACGATCGGGAATTGCATGTCGTGCAATCCATTGCGGCTCAATTGGGAGCAGATCTTGAAGAGCGTTTGCGTGATCAACAAAATACTGATCATCGTCGAATGAGGACGGAATTAAAATTAGCAGCTTTAACTCAACCAGCCCGTCAAATCCTGTTTTCAGATCGGACGGGTTCTGTTGATGCTCATGGCTGTTGTATGAGTCGATATGACGTTGGTGGGGATTTGTGTGAGATTTTCCCGATGAGTGAAAGTCAGTTTTTTGTCGCCATGGGGGATGCGTCTGGGAATAGTTTGCCAGCTGCGATGGTGATGACCGCAGTGCGTGGAGCCATTTATGCCATGCTGTACCAGATTCGAGCAGAATCGATCGAGAAATTTCAACCTGCTGAATTTGTAGGACGTTTGAATCAGATGCTGGATGATCTCACAGGAGCTCATCAATTCATGACCTTCGTTTGTGGCCTCGTCGATTTGACGACACGCACTTTTCGATATTGCAATGCCGGTCACCCACAACCCATTCATATTCAAACAGAAAAAGTCGAATATCTGGCATCAAATGGTCTGATAATGGGTGTAGATGGTGATGCCTATTATTCCGAGTCGGAAATCAATTATGAGGCTGGTGAAGCATTGGTGTTTTATACGGATGGGATCAGCGAGGCACTCAATCGGGAGCACCGCCAGTTCCGTCAGGATGGCATTGTAGCCGCTGCTCAGCCACGACTGAATCATTCAGCAAAGAGTATTTTTCAGGGGATCTGGTCGGGGGTGAAATCTCACCAAATGGGAGATTCCGAAAACGATGATGCTTCCGTGCTCGTGCTGAAATTTTGAACGGGGTGAGTTACCGTTACCTGAGGCCCAAATCTAAGAATTGAAAGGGCGAGGGCCGATAAGAAGCGTCTATCAGGTCAAGTTCTGCTTGAGCAAATGCAGCTGGAATTGCTCTAATCCCATTCGTCCATCATGAGCTCAATTTCCATCTCTTCAACATTCGGTGCCTGGGGCTTTGCGTTCGAATTTGAAGTTAATGCGGTATTGTGATCTGTAGAGTCTGACTTCGTTGCTCTGGTGGGACGTGATGCGACTGCAACAGATTTTGAAATGGTGTGTGAATCTGACACGGTATTTTTGGGTAGCGAACTGATCTCTGCATATTTCAAATTCTGAGTCTTCTGCTGATAGGAACTCAAAATTACTGGTTTTGCCACAACCGGTGCAAGAAGTTTGTGAATCTTGGCGATGAACAAATCTTTTTTGAATGTTGTCTTGATGATGTAGTCATCTGTGCCAGCATGAATGGCAGAGACAACCGTTTCCTTCGAGGCATCGGATGTGAGCATGACGAATTTTGTTGATGAAAAATTCGGATGTCTGCGGAATTCCACCAAGGTCGTGATGCCATCCCAGCCAGGCATCTGAAAGTCGATAATGACTAAATCGGGGCGATGAATAATTGCTTTATCTAACCCAGTTTTGCCATCAGCTGCGACAGCAACCAGATAGTCTTTGCGGAGAAACGAAACCACAAGGCTGCGAAATATCGGGTCGTCTTCAATGACGAGTATCCGTGAACGACCCTGCATAAAAAACTCCGAAGAACTTATTGTGTTTAAGCACACGCAACTTGGTAATGAATTCGTTTTCTCTCAAATTGCTTGTGGCTGTAGAGAGAAACCACTTGATGACACTGAAACTTGATTCGATAACTGAGCGTGTCGTGGATCTTTAAGTGCTTATAAGGATATCGGCACAATGACTGAAGGAATTTACCTTAGTCATTCCATGAGCATGTGTTGATCGATTTTGCCTACATGTACACCTTGGTGTAAACTGTAACTCTTTTCCTTATCAGGGGTTACAATCATGTTGTTTAAGTCGAGCAGCATTTGCAGATGCTCTTCGCTGAATTCGAGAACGTCAACTGTGTCTTGGATTGCAATCATCATTCGATTTCTATTCTAAGTGTGTATACCTGTAGAATAGGGTGAAAAATAACTTGAGGTCGTTCCTGACAGCAAATGATTGATATTGAGAGAAGAAAACGAAATAGAATCGGTAAAGGTGTAACGGATGGAAAAATCTTAATTCTTGATTCATTTTCATTCGAGGGTGAAGGCAAGCATATTTTAGCTTAAGTGTCACGCAGATTCCGCCAGGAATAACTTTTTCGGAAACCGAATTCATTATTATTCGTAAGTGCTTGCCATTGTAGAGGATAGGCGCAGGAAAGTCGGAGCCGATCAATTGCTCTCCAGGGCTGGTTTTGGTAAACTGACGCTAATAATTTTCTTCGGAATTTCCCTCTGAATTAATACAGAGGATTTCGTCCGGAATAATGAAGTTTATTCGCTGTAACTTATTGTTTAATAAATGATTATGGCGATTTTGTGTGGTTGGTCAGGAGTTCTCACGCGAGAGGGCCTCTGATCACTGTGAATGCCGCAGGGTATACCAGATTGAGTCCATTTCAACGCGTTTAGAGTCTGCAGGAGCACCCCTTGAGTAACGGAAATGATGACGACGGCAACCTCCCTACTGGCAAATTTGCCGCGCCCGGTGATGATCGGATTACCCAGCTCGATATTCAGGATGAAATGCGGAACAGCTATCTGACCTACGCAATGAGCGTAATTGTCAGTCGAGCATTGCCGGATGTTCGAGATGGTCTGAAGCCTTCTCAACGCCGCATTCTGGTCGCCATGAACGATTTGAACCTCGGGCCGAATGCAAGTCGAACGAAATGTTCGAAGATCACTGGGGAAACGATGGGCAATTACCATCCCCACGGTGATGCAGCAATCTATTCGACACTGGTTCGCATGGCTCAAAACTGGGCGATGCGGGAGACATTGGTCGATAAACAGGGAAATTTCGGCTCATTGGCGGGCTTGCCGCCTGCTGCACATCGATATACGGAAGCTAAGCTGTCGAATGTGGCGGCTGATATGCTTGCGGATATCAATCGGGATACGGTCGATTTCATTCCGACATACGATCAGGTACGAGTCGAGCCGACGGTCTTGCCTGCTCGTTTTCCCAATTTATTAGTGAATGGATCGAACGGAATTGCGGTCGGCATGGCGACCAGTATTCCACCTCACAATTTGAATGAGGTCTCCGAAGCGGTCAAATTGATGATCGATGATCCAGAGTGCAGTGTCGACGATTTGATTCAAGTTCTTCCCGGTCCCGATTTTCCAACCGGTGGCGTCATTTGCGGCCGATTCGGAATTCGTCAGGGCTATTTGACTGGACGATCGACAATCACACTGCGTGCACGGACTCATTTCGAAACGGAGAAAAATTCTGATGTCATCGTGGTCACAGAAATTCCTTATATGGAAACTCGGGATCGCATCCGTGAGAAACTCGAAGCACTTGTCAAAGATGAGCGAGTCAAAGGGATTTCACGCGTTGTCGATTTGACCGATCGTAAAATTCCAAGTTGGCAGGTTCGGCTGCATATCGTGCTGAAACGGGATGCGGACAAGGATGTCGTGCTGGCTCAATTGCTCAAGTATTCGACGCTGCAGACGACATTCAGTGTCATTCTGCTGGCTTTAGTCGGTAACCGTCCGAAATTGATGTCGGTTAAAGACATGCTGCTCGAATTTATTCGGCATCGTGTTTCCGTTATTCGACGACGCACCGAGTTCATGCTCTCTGAAGCTCGCAAGCGCAAGCATACGGTTGAAGGGATGTTGATCGCTCAGCTCAATATCGATGAGGTGATCGATACGATCCGCAAATCACCATCCCGGGCAGAGGCCAAACTTCGCTTACGGGATATTAAGGTTCCGGGAGAAATGATTGCCCGCGCCCTGGGAGAGCGAGGTTTTACCGAGTTCACTCGTGAGCAGGGAGTGCAGGAAGATTATTCGCTGTCGTTGAATCAGGCCGAAGCGATTGTTTCGATGCAGCTCGGTTCTCTAGCCAATCTCGAACGGGAAAAGCTGGGGGATGAGCACAGCACTCTGCTCGATGAGATTATGGAATGCCTGCATCTGCTCTCGGACGAAGCCAATATCCGTCAGGCTGTCCGCGATGAGATGGACGAGTTGCAGAAAAAGTATCCCGATAAACGCCGTACGGAAATTACCGATGAAGAACTTGGCGATGTCGATAAAGATGCCCTGATCACCGAAGCCCCGATGGTCGTGACTTTGACTCGGCGTGGCTACATCAAACGAACGGAGTTAACGACCTATAAAGCCCAGAACCGAGGGGGAAAAGGCATCACGGGGGCCAAGCAGGATGACGAGGATCCCATCCAGCACGTCTTTGTCGCCAGTACGCATTCCTATCTCTTGTTCTTTACAAATCTCGGGAAGGTTTATTGGCAAAAGGTCTACGATTTGCCGCTGCAAAACAGAACGGCTAAGGGACGGGCTCTCGTCAATCTGCTTTCTTTGGCAGAGGGTGAGTATGTTGCGAATTGTGTAGATGTTCGTGAATTCGATGACGAACGATTTCTGATGATGGCCACCAAAAAAGGAATCGTTAAGAAAACATCACTGACTGCTTATAGTCGACCAATGAGGGGGGGCATCATTGCGATCAAGCTCGATGATGATGATCAGTTGATCGAAGTGGTCAAAGTTTCTCCTGACGACGATGTTGTCCTCTCGACTTCAAAAGGGATGCTGATTCGTTTTCATCACGAAGATGCCCGCGCGATGGGCCGAAATACACGTGGTGTGAAAGGAATTTCTCTCTCAAAGGGGGATCATATCATTGGCATGGTCGTGGCAGAGGAAAACCTTTGTCTTTTGACGGCGTGTGAAAACGGGTATGGAAAACGCACCCCATTTGGGATTGCGGATAGCAGCGAAAGCGAAGAGGCTCCAGAAGGGAACGGAGAATCCAGCGAATTGCCAGAAGAGGATGCCGTGGAAGCGGAAGCATCGGAAGATGATAATTCCGATGAAGCGAAAGAGCCGGATTTGCGTAGTAGTATGCGATATCGTCGTCAGCGCCGTGGCGGCAAAGGTCTTCGCGACATTCGTACGACAGACCGAAACGGCAATGTCATTGGCATTCTGGCAGTCGATGATGACGACGATGTCCTGATCATCAGCACCGGCGGAAAAATCCAGCGTCTTAGAGCTGCCGATATCAGCCAGGTTGGTCGAAACACTCAGGGAGTTCGCATCATGCGACTCTCCGAAGGGGATCAACTGGCGGCTCTGGCTCGAATTCCTGCATTGATTGCGGTGGATGGGGCGGAAGATACGGTTGTTGCAGATCCCGCTCAGGAGCAACCTGTCACAGAAACTACTCCAGAGGTTTCAGGAGGTTCAGATGTTCCAGAGCCGGAATCTGATAATCCCGAGCAGGATTCTGAGGCTTAATGCGATCAAGCAAAACGAAGGAAATTGACTACTGAAGCAGGCCGAGTTGTTCGTGACTCGGTCTGCTTATTTTTTACAATACGACTTCAGAGTGGAATTCGTAATGCAAAAAGCCTCGGAAAAATCCGAGGCTTTAATGAGTGCGTGTTGAGAAAAAAAAGAGGTGCGAGCGGGATTCGAACCCGCGAATAATGGATTTGCAATCCATCGCCTTAGGCCACTTGGCTACCGCACCGTTGTATTGTTTCCTGATCTGCTTGAGTTTGAGGTTTTTTAGTTTTCCTCACTTTGAGGTACCAATTAAATCGGCAACAATTTGATTTGACATCAGCCATTTCAAAAGGTTCTCGCAGAATAACTGAAATCGTATTTTCTCAAAATTTCACTCAAGTAGTCGAGTTATAGCACAGCCATTTTGGGTAAAGCAAGCAATCTGAAATGACTTTTCGGGTTGAAGTTCAAATCCGAAATTGATCTCGGGAGTCGTTATTGGAAATACACTGCGAATCTGGGTAGGATCAAAACGATCCGTATTAACATAGATTCAAAAATGCCCTCCATCGAGTGCAAGTTTCCTGAATCCCTATTCCAACTGATGAAATTATAAAAAATGATAGATGCTGAGAATAACCCCAGTGTTTCCGATGGTTCTGAAACAGAAGAAAAACTGATCGAACGCGCCCGAGGTGCCTTATCGAGCTGCAACTGGGTCATTGGTGAATGTGCTGCTCGCTGGACAGAAAAATATGCCCGAGGGCGGACAGATGGTGATTTTGGCGCTCAGATTGGTCTCTCGGCTGATCAGATTTTTCAGCGTCGTCGCGTCTGGGAGTCTTTCCATGATGTCCGCGAAGAATATGCCACATTGAAATGGTCTCACTTTTATGTGGCGATTAACTGGGACGATTCAGCGGAGTGCCTGAGCTGGGCCCTTGAAAATGAAGCGACAGTTGCCGAGATGCGTGCCTGGAGACGTTCGGTCCATGGGGAAGACTTAACCACCGATGCAGACCCTCTTGGTTTGCAACTCCTCGACTTTGCGCCCGCATCAGTTCGCGAACCAGGTGATTTCGCTGGTGCAGGGGTAAGCGATGTCCCTTTTGAAGCAACCGGATCACGATCCTCATCAGGTGAAGGCGAACAAACTCCCTATTCTCCATACCGTAAAGATGCTCGTGGTGAATACACTGGCGATGATTCTCAATCCGAGCCCGTCTCATCGAGATCGAGTGGTGTTGCTGAAGCAGAAACTCCACAGAGAATCGTCAAGCGGGTTGTTAATAACCTCCGTCGAAGTCAGCAACAGCTTTCAGAACTCTCTGAAGAGGACTATAATTCACTATCTCCAGATTTAATCAACGAATTATGGGATATGTATGATGATCTGGCGCGCGTAATCAAACGCCGAGATTAAATCTGGACTCTCTGTATCTTCGCTTAAACCCTGAATCCCTCAGCCCATTCAGAAGGAGTGAAAGTCATGAATGAAACTTCTTCTGATGCCAGTAACAGATCTGGTGAATTTTCACAACGACGTGATGCACAAACCGGGCCGATGGTCAATGGCTGGCTGGTGATTGCACTGCTGGTTTGTGGGGCTGTCTTTATTGTACGGGAGTTCTATCCCAATCCGCTGCCCCTGTTTAATCCAGATGCAGAGTCCTTACCGATAACGCCACGTGGCGATCTGGCAGCCGATGAGCAGACGACCATTGAAATATTCAATGATGCTTCCCGAGCCGTCGTGCATATCATGACGGCTGATCTGGCAGCCAATCAAGCGAATTTCAATATTCAGGAAACTCCCCTGGGGTCGGGGACTGGGTTCATCTGGGACAATAATGGCTACATCGTTACGAATTATCACGTCATTCATAATGCTGCCCGCTTTCGAGTAACGCTCTCAGACAACACGACGCATAATGCCGTTCTTGTCGGGGGGGAACCGTCACACGATATTGCCGTTTTGCGGATTGATTCCCGACGTCTCAATTTGCATTCGATCAAATTGGGGCAATCGTCTGGATTGCAGGTCGGACAAAAAGTGTTTGCAATCGGAAGTCCATTTGGATTGGATCAAACTTTAACGACAGGAGTGATCAGCGGATTGGGCCGGGAAATTCAGGCAATCAATGGTCGTGTGATCCGCGATGTGATTCAAACCGATGCCGCAATTAATCCCGGCAATTCCGGCGGCCCATTATTGGACAGTGCAGGGCGATTAATTGGGGTCAATACTGCAATATTCAGTCCAACAGGGACTTCCGCAGGAATTGGGTTTGCTGTTCCAGCAGATATTCTCAATCGTATTGTGCCGCAGTTGATTCAGAATGGAAAAGTCAGTCGACCGGGACTGGGAGTGTTTATCTTCGATGATGCGACTGTGCGTCGGCGACTGCAGCGAACAGGTGTCCTGATTCGCGATGTTGCTCCCGACAGTGCAGCCTCGGAGGTCGGCTTGCGGGGCACAAAGTATGATGAAGAGGGCGAATTAATTCTTGGCGATTTGATTATCGCTGTCGATGAGACGCCAATTGAAACTCAAGCTGATTTGTTTGCCGCGCTTGATAAAAAAGAAATCGGCGATTCTGTCACGCTTCATTTTCTGCGTGACGGTGAAGAAATGCAGAAGAAGGTCGAGCTGCGGCTTATCGAGTAATTTGCGATGCAAGCATTCAATACGATTTCAAGCACGAATCGCAATCGAGTGTGCATTTACTTATCAATACACTCAATTGCGATTCGTGCTTGTGAATCGATGAGAATTTCTGAAATCAACGTGGAAGTCGGACACAATCGCCAATGAGGGCGACCTGGTCTTCAGTTGACGGATCGTCGATTTGAAAGAAAACCTCGTCATCCTGGATGTCGAGAACAGTAACCGTGTAGCCGTCGATTTCAATCGACTTGCCTACCTCTAAATCGAGATGCAGCACAGAGATGCTCCTGGATTTAATGAGTTCAAACAGCCGAAACAAGGACATCCATGTCTTCAGCACATGCTTGAAGTGGATTGGTAATGCCAATCAAGAGGGCGGATATTATCAAGCTGCAATTGACATGACAATTGCAAAACGTTGGTCAAATTTACAAATCAGCGATCTACTGCAGCTTGCAGTTTACTTAAGTGGTCTATTGATGGCTTAAACGCTCAATTTTCAGTCAATGACCTGCTCTACATTCGTGGTTTCGTCTAAATTCCCGGAACTGGAAATTCAACGGCGAAATCTTTTACCTGTTCGTGGATGCCAGCGATTGCATCATCGTCATCGACATGCTTAAGCACATCGACAATCCACCCGCCAACTTTCTTCATGTCGTCTTCAGTCATGCCGCGCGTCGTGAGAGCAGCTGTGCCGATGCGAACTCCACTCGGGTCGAGTGGCTTGCGGGGATCGTACGGAATCATGTTCTTATTCACTGTGATTCCAGCACGATCCAGAGCCTTTTCTGCCACTTTGCCCGTGGTGCCGATGGACGTCACATCGACGAGCATCAGATGGTTTTCAGTTCCGCCGGAAGCGAGTTTCAGTCCACCTGCCATTAACACATCAGCGAGAGCTTGAGCGTTATTGACGATCTGCTGGGCATAGTTCTTGAAATCCGGCTGCAGGGCTTCACCAAAGCAAACCGCTTTTGCCGCAACTACGTGCATCAAGGGGCCTCCCTGTAGTCCAGGGAAAACTGTACGATTCAGATCTTTGGCGTATTCCTCTTTGCACATCACAAAACCGGAACGAGGACCGCGTAATGTTTTGTGCGAAGTTGAGGTGACGAAATCGGCATGAGGAACCGGGCTGTTATGAATTCCTCCGGCTACCAGACCCGCATAGTGAGCCATATCGACCATAAGTTTTGCGCCGACATCGCGTGCGATCTCAGCGAATTTGGCGTGATCGATTTCTCGTGGATAAGCACTGGCACCGGCGATAATCATCTTCGGTTTATGCTCTTTGGCCAGTTTGGCAACCTGATCGTAATCAATCCGATGATCTGACTCCCGAACGCCATAATGCACGGGATTGTAAAGGATACCGGAGAAATTCAGGTGCATCCCGTGTGTCAGGTGACCACCATGAGCCAGGTCCATAGCCAGGAATGTATCTCCAGGTTTCAGGATGGACATAAATACGGCCATATTGGCCTGCGAACCCGCATGGGGCTGCACGTTCACATGCTCGGCACCAAACAATTTTTTGGCTCGTTCGATAGCCAATGTTTCGGCATCATCGACAAATTCACAGCCTCCGTAATAACGGCGGCCGGGATATCCTTCGGCATATTTATTCGTCAGGACACTGCCGACGATTTCCTGAATCGCAGCCGAGGTGTAGTTCTCGGAAGCAATCAGTTCCAGACCTTCTTTTTGACGTCCCATTTCTTGTTCGAGGGACTGAAAAATCTCGGCATCCTGCTGTTGAAGAGCAGAAAATCGACTGGCGACGTTATCAAGCATGTGTTTTTCCAGCGGTTGTTTAATGATCGGTATTGGCTGATGTGTAACCCGTAGAACAAGCTTAAACTCATTCCTTCGACGTTATGTTTTCAGAATGACCTACGACTTTTTTGAATCAATGTCAGGGAGTTCAATCCCTGTATGAAATCTTAGCGGAATTGGCAGGAAATCAAACTTCAAATGATTTATACTCAGATCAAGCTCGAAATGCCAACGGGCGGAAAGTCATTTGTCGAAAGATGCTCCGCTATCATTTCTGGCTGTTGAGAAACTTTTATCAGGGATTTTTATTCTGCCATGGACGATGTCGGACACACAATTCGAATGACCGACTTCAATCAATCGGGCCTGAAACCTGTAGAGGCTTCTGAAGAAGTCTCTGGCGACAATACACCGGTTTTATCGGGTGAAATTGTCACGATAACGGGGACACTGGCTTCGATGACGCATGAACAGGCCTATTTGCAAATTTCCGAACATGGTGGGCAGCCTGTCCACCATATTTCTCGTCACACGACATTGCTGATCGTCGGTGAAGAAGGCTGGCCACTCGAAGAGGACGGCAAGCCCTCGGTCAAACTTCAGCAGGCTGAGTCTCTGATACACGAAGGGTTTCCCATTCGAGTCGTGAGCGAATCCGACTGGTTGCAGATGCTGCAGCTTTCTGTGGAAAATGTCGATGTTAAACGTCTCTACACCCCGGCAATGCTCAGTCAGCTGCTCAAAATCCCTGTGCAGGTGATTCGCAGCTGGGAACGTGCAGGCCTGATTCGAGCCGAGAAGAAGATCTTTCGACTGCCTTATTTTTCTTATCAGGAAGTAACAACTGCCCGCCGCCTTTCCGAATTGATGCAGGCAGGAGCGACACAGCAGCAACTCAGTCGCAGCCTGAAGTTAGTTCAAAAATATCTTCAGGAACCTGGGCGGGCATTTGAACAGCTGGAAATGCTTTCAGATCATCGTCAACTGGTCATGAAAGACGAGCACGGCTACTTCGAGCCTCAAACCCGGCAGCGATTATTCAGCTTTGATTCTCAGGAAGTGGCTGAGTCCGATCCCGAATCTTTCGATGTTGAAAGTTTTCAGAACTCGCATCTTCTGAAATTCGTTTCACCGGATCCCGATTCCAAAACCGCAAAAGACTGGATGGTTGAAGGGTGTCGTCGGGCAGAAGTGTCAGACACCTCGGGGGCAATTCGTTGTTTCCGTAAAGCCCTGCGAATACGTCCCAACGATGCTGAGGCGCATTTTTATCTGGCCGATGCGCTTTATCGTTTAGGAAAACCTGAAGCCGCCTTGGAGAGATATCTCTCCGCAATTGAACATGATCCCGAATATCTGGAATCGTGGACGCAAATCGGTTGTCTTTATACCGAATTGCGGAAATTCAATCAGGCGATCGAAGCCTTTGATGAGGCAATTGCCATTCATCCGGCTTATGCGGAGGCCCACCTCCAGAAGGCAGAAACACTGTATCAAATGCAGGACTCAGCCGGGGCCATTAACGAGTGGCAGAAATATCTCGAATACGATGAACGTGGCCCGTGGGCGGAACTCGCATTTCAACGTCTCGAACAATTCGGCATTGAGTTTTCTGAGGAGTAGAATTATCGATTAGGGTGGCACGCTCAGAACGAAGTGATGGGCGTGGAAATCGAATTCACCACGCCCTTGCGGTGCTCCTATTGTTTATACATAACTCACTTTCCTTCTCCTCTGGGGAGAAGGTGGCCGAAGGCCGGATGAGGGGATCACTTCGACGTGCATATTGCAATCCACACTGTTTGCTTCTCACTCTAACCCTCTTTCAGAGGGTAAGGCGACAAAAATCAATGGTGAAGATCTGGAGGCTTCGCTGCGCTACGACCCCAGCCACTCAATTAGCACAATAGCTGTCAACTACGCAGCGCGATTTGTCAGCACGTTTCTGGGTGTCGTGGCTGGTAAATTGTGCTTACGCAGTACGCTGAGTCGAACGCGTCGGAAAACGTTTTGCATGTGGATCGCATCCCGGAAACGTCCGCGTGGTCGCGGGTCAATCGAGCGTTCGAGGAATTCGACAAAGCCTGAGGTGACCCGTTTGCGGACTTTGGTAATCCCCGGGCCAGGCCAGTCGTACGGGTATTCCGGCCATTGTCCGCTGACCATTCGGTAGATGATCAAACCGAGTGAAAAGACATCCGATCGGAACGAAGGCTTGCCCATTGCCTGTTCGGGGGCCATGTATCCGACCGTCCCGGTCCCGGCTCCGCGGACTGTTTTCTGGGCGATTTTTGCGATTCCGAAGTCGGTCAGTTTGAGAACATTGTTCGGGAAAATCAGCATGTTTTCGGGTTTGATATCGCAGTGTATGATTTTCTGAGAATGCGCGTAAGCGGTTGCTTCGAGCATTTGGGTTGTCACATTAAGGATTGTCGCAATTGACATCCGGCTGCGAAGGCGATCTGAAAGTGTCTTTTCACCCAGTGGATAGACGATGACGAAATGATCATCGATAAAGCTGGCATCTTTGATGGACAGGATATTCGGATGATCCATCTTGGCCAGCATGCGGACTTCCCGGCGGAAATCGCTGAGCGTATCATCGGTCACAAAACCGGGATGAGGAGCCTTGATGGCGACGCGAATTCCTTCAATGGTATCAAAGGCCTGATACACCGAAGCATAACCACCATCGGCAAGTTTGCGCTCGATGCGATATTTTCCAAGTAATTGTCGGCTTTTGAATGTGGCGATTGTAGTGCTCCCCATCAGAATCTCTCATGACTGCTTAAGCGGTATCACTCATTATCGGATGAAACGGAAAACTCTCTGCAATAGTTTCTGGACGACCATTTGACACATTCGACAATCGACCGACATAATCAATGGATGATTCGATCTGGCGAAGGCTTGACGGTTACGCAGCTTTGGAAAGCTGGCGCGGGTTAATGACTCAGAAAAAAGGATAACCTTCGCATTGCATCCTTGAAGCGAAATCGAATCGAGTACGAATTCTTCCCTGAGAACTATGGGAGAAAACGATTCCCCCGATGCCAGAATCATCCCTGGGCGAATCGAAATTTTATCAGAGCATGTGGGCGATGATGGGACATTAGTCCGCAACCCACGGCTCTAAGCTATCGGCTTGAGTCGATAGTTTTCAGTCACCACTGGTAGATCAGAGGATTGAGCGCTCATGAGATTATATGCAATTGTGATTCTATTTGTCTGTTTAGCGGCATCAAATTTGGAGGCAAAATCTCCGAATATTGTGCTGATTATTTCTGACGACCAAGCCTGGACCGATTACGGCTTCATGGGACACCCCGAGATTCAGACACCGCATCTGGATCGACTGGCTGCTGAATCGATTACGTTTCGCCGGGGCTATGTGCCCGACAGTCTCTGTCGTCCATCATTAGCGACAATGGTTACTGGGCTTTATCCCCACCAGCATGGTGTTGTGGGCAACGACCCTCCGCCGCCAGCCAAATTGAAAGACCTTCCTAAAAGGAAACAATTTGCCAGCAAAGAGTACCTAAAAATCCGCAATGAATATCTGAAGCAAATTGATGATGATCCTAAACTCGCCGAGATTCTGCAGAAGAAGGGATATTTGAGTCATCAATCCGGAAAATGGTGGGAAGGTCACTTCTCTAAAGGCGGATTCACTCACGGCATGACACACGGCGACCGCACGCGGGGTGGGCGACATGGGGATCTGGGATTGAAAATTGGTCGGGGAGGTCTTGAGCCCGTCAAAGAGTTTGTGGATATGGCAATCGAAGAAGAGAAACCATTTTTCGTGTATTACGCTCCTTTTTTGCCTCACACACCACACAATCCTCCGCAGCGTCTGCTTGATAAGTACAAAGAGAAAACTCCGCATTTGTCGATTGCCAAATATTGGGCGATGTGCGAATGGTTTGATGAAACTTGTGGCGAGTTGATCGACTTTATTGATGGCAAAGGGTTGGCCGAGGATACGATTTTTCTTTATGTCTGTGATAATGGATGGATTACAGAAGAAAATGCGTCACGATATGCACCTCGCTCCAAGCGATCCCAATACGATGGTGGAACCCGCACACCGATCATGGTTCGCTGGAAAGGTCATGTGCAGCCGCAGATGAACGAAACTGATCTGGCCAGTTCGATTGATCTTGTACCGACCGTTTTGCATGCCGTGGGGCTTGAGTCGGAAATCACTCCGGAAATGGATGGGATAAATCTGCTGGATGCCGAAGCGGTGAAGTCGCGACACAAAATCTTTGGTGAAATCCTGGAACATGATATTCAGCACATGACCGATCCTGTCGCATCACTCCGCTTCCGCTGGGTGATTGATGGAGAATGGAAACTGATCCTGCCGCACAAAGGTCGCGAACCAGACGCACCAGTGGAATTGTTCCACATTACGGCTGATCCGTTCGAGAAGAAAAACCTAGCAGAATCAAAGCCGGAACTGGTGTCAAAATTGACGAAGGAAATCAATAACTGGTGGCCAGTCGATTGATGCCAGTTTTGATAAACTTGGGGGCTGGGGTCGTAGCAAAGCACAGCACCCAGAACATTTAAGGATCTGGAACTCTTATTAAAACTTGATTATCAAAAAACGATAATGGGTGGCGGGGCGCTCTCGAAGAGAAGCCCCCGAATCGTTAACTTTCGGGGGCTTCCGCTAATGCGGAGCGCCCCCGCCACCCTCCGAATCGCTGTTTCCTCAACTTCCGAATTTTTTTAAAACAATTCAAATCTATCCTTATCCTCAATGATAAATCAAAATAAAAAATCAATTTCCATCGCCGCCATTCAAATGTCCTGCGTCTCCGACAAAGCGACCAATGTTGCTCATGCGGAAAATAAAATACGCCAGGCTGCTCAAGCTGGCTCAAATGTCGTCTGTCTTCAGGAACTGTTTCACGGACTTTATCCCTGCCAGACAGAAGAGCATGTCCGTTTTGAGGAAGCCGAGCCAATTCCGGGGCCGATTAGCGAATCGATGGGAAAACTGGCTGGTGAACTGGGAATCGTGTTAGTGATTTCGATGTTCGAACGCCGTGCTCATGGCCTATATCACAATACGGCTGTTGTCTATGACGTCGATGGATCGACCTGTGGTCTCTATAGGAAAATGCACATTCCCGATGATCCTCTTTATTACGAGAAGTTTTATTTCACACCGGGTGATCTGGGGTTTCGCAGTTTCGACACGCGATACGGTCGGATAGGCGTGTGTGTCTGTTGGGATCAGTGGTTCCCTGAAGCGGCTCGCTTGACGGCTCTGACCGGAGCAGAAATTCTAGTCTACCCAACGGCTATCGGCTGGCATCCGAGTGAAAAAGAGGAGTTCGGCGAAAGTCAGTATGCTGCCTGGCAAACGATGATGCGTTCGCATTCGATCGCCAATGGTGTCTATGTTGTTGCTCCCAATCGCGTCGGTGCAGAAGGGGAGATCGAATTTTGGGGAGGCTCTTTTGTGACCGATCCCTACGGCAATATTTTGACAAAAGCCTCCCACTCAGAAGAAGAAATACTGCACGTGGACTGCGATCTTTCGCTCATCAATACTGCTCGAACGCACTGGCCATTCCTGCGGGATCGACGCATTGATGCCTACGGTGGATTATGCAAGCGTTTTCTGGATGCTTCGACTAATGGTTGAAATGTTAACGCCCAAAGAAATGGGTTACCGTTGGCCGGCTGAGTGGGAATCTCATGCAGCAACCTGGTTGTCGTGGCCGCACAATCGAAAGTCCTGGCCTGGAAAGTTCGAACCGGTTCCGCAAGTCTTCGCAGAATTTGCCCGACAGATCTCGCGGTTTGAATCCGTCAATATTCTTGCCAGTGGCGATGCCCTGACTCAGGCGAAGGAATTGGTCGGTCATGTAGAAAATGTATTTCTGCACGATGTGCCGACTAACGATTGCTGGGTTCGCGATCATGGTCCGTGGTTTCTAACTCAACCAGAGATGCCACCCTTGATGATCGATTGGGAATACAATGCCTGGGGCGGCAAGTATCCTCCCTTTGACTGTGACAATGCTGTGCCCGGAAAAGTCGCCGAGATTTTGGGGTTCGATCATTATTCGCCTGGATTGATTATGGAAGGGGGCAGTGTTGAGAATAACGGAGCAGGAGTTCTGCTGGTCACTTCTCAATGCCTGCTGAATCCAAATCGGAATTCTCAGTCGACAAAAGAGGAAATCGAACGGGCGTTGTGCGATGTGAGTGGGGCCGACAAGGTGCTCTGGTTGTTTGATGTCGAAGATGGCTCTCTGGCTGGGGATGATACCGACGCCCACATCGATCAACTCGCCCGATTTACTTCAGCAACGAATATCGTGGCCAGCTGGACGGATTGTGAAGGCGATCCTGGTTTTCCGTTATTGCAAAGCATGCACAAACAGTTCAAGAGCTTTCGCGATCTGCACAATCAGCCGTTCAATATCATTCGCTTACCACTTCCAGAACCGGTGATGTATGAAGACCATCAACTTCCCGCCTCTTATGCCAACTTTTATGTCGGAAATGGCTTTGTGATCGTGCCGACCTTCCGCTGTAAGCAGGATGAACAGGCCAAATCCATATTGCAGGAACAATTTCCCGATCGAGAAATAATCGGCATCGATGCGAGCGATCTCGTCTGGGGACTGGGAGCATTTCACTGTGCGAGTATGCAGCAGGGGATGTAGTTTTTTACGGTGCCACGGCTCTGTGAGCCGTGGCACGTTCGAAATGATTGTGCCTACCGAAGATTACTCAGTCGATTCTGCAAATCTGATGGCAATGAGCCCAGCGAGATGCGGGCTTTGTTGAGCTGATTGAAGACGCGTTGATCGAGGCGTGTGTAGAGATCGGTTGTTGGATCGGGATCTGGTGAATTTTTCAATAGATCGGCATGCCAGTCTTCCAGAACAGCGACGGTGACGGAATCCGGAACGCCCTGCAAGGCGTAGACGACTTCTTCCATAATCGACTGCTGGGCATCGAGATGGTCGGAATAGACGCCGGCAATTTCTTTGAGCAGCGTTGCCCGGTGTTGTTTCCAGTCGGTCTCAGTATTGGCTTTAACTTCTGGAGGACGGCCGTTTTTCCACTGGTCGGCGACCTGACGGATCAGCCCCGGCATCCCCGTGCTGAGTTCCTTGATGAGATCGGCTCGATCTTCCGGGCTTGTATTTTCAATCGACTTGTAGACGATCTGTTGCAGATCTTCTCCGAAGAGGCCGGGGATTTGCTGGACCATTTGCTGAATGGTTGGGCTTGGAGTCGAATTGTTATTGTTGCCAAAAGGATTTGGCAAAGGTGTGACGGAAGAATCTCCGTGGTCGTGTCCATCGTGATCGTCATGATCTTCTTCGTGATCGTGAGTATCACTGCCGAGATAACCATTTCCAACAGGATGATCGTGCTTGTGTTTTGCGATGGAATCTTTATCAAAACCATCCATATAGGGCTCTAACAATGCTTCTAGCTCACCTGGGAGGACGGGATAAATCTGCTCAAACAGCACAGCCGAAGCATAACCCGCATTAGAGTGTATGACGGTTTCTCGTGTGTTCTCTGTCATTGTAAACATGAAGAACGAAACGACCAGACAGATGATGGCCCCTTTAATGGCTCCGAAAATCGCTCCCAGATGGCGGTCGTAATCATCGAATTTTGCTTTTTCAAGCCCACCTTTTATGGTTCGGGCAATTGCAAAGGCAACAAACGAGCCAACAATATAGAGGCCAAGAATCGAAACCCAGCGGCTCAATGGTTCTTGGAGACCCGTCATCGGCGCGATAGCGAGCGAGACTGTTTCCGCAAATACGAAACAGATAACCAGCCCGGCAATTGTCGCCAGTTGCCAGACAAATCCTTTGACCAACCCGCGCCACACAGACAGCGCGAGAATCACGAGGCAGACAACGTCGTACCACATCGGCAGCATCCTTGCTTAAAAACTCAGCCCATAGATAAAGAGTTGGTGGCAGTATATCGCCCTGTACGGATGAGGAAAAGACGAATTATCACCACACTGGTCTTATAAATGAGTCCGCTTAGAAAGCTGGGGAATTGCCTGGAGTTGCTGGAGTATTCCCTGGTTTTTGAGGGGTAGAGTCAGGTTTTGCAGGATTCGCGGGAATAACTACAGTCCCATCGACCAGCGATTGAGAACTTTCCGTAATCAGCTCATCCCGATCCTGTAGAGGGCCGGTCACATACGAACGACCTTCACCGACTGGTCCGAGAAGTTCCACTTCAATATCGCGAACGACATGGTCACGAATAACCTGAACAATTCGAGTTCCTGTTTCTGAGTTGTTCAATGAAGTGTTTGCCAGTTCGATTACGGGCTGGCGTGGAACGATATTGGAATAAGCGGTTTGTCCATCATGATATTTGCCTGATTTATTATCGATCACGACTACGGCAATGGCAGCCGTGTCGACGAGTTGACGCAGTGCCTGCCACTCTTCAGTGAGAGGCAAAATCGTCTGAACAGTTCCACTGACCGAGCCATTGTCGAGGGTGACTTCCATCTGGTCACCAGCTTTGACGTCATTGCGATTTACGGGGATTCGGACAGAAAGTTCCGAAGAATCGCGCAGGGACATCAGCAAATCCCCTTCATTGACAAAGGCACCTTGAACAGCATTCACCTGCAGGATTTCCCCCTGAAAGGGTGCTCTGACAGAAGTGTTATCAAAATTCAGCTGAGCCAAATCGAGATCGACTTCTGCGACATCGAGTTCGGCTTCTGCCAAGTCGAGAGCGGCCTGTGGTTGTTTTCCTTCACCAACCTGGGTTTTTGCCAGATCGCGACGCAGGGTCGCAGCTTTCACGTTTGCTTTGGCTCTTTCCAACAGCTTGGTCGCCTTGGCAGATTCAATTCGCAGGACTTCTTCCTGAGCACTGACTTTCGCTCCTGTTTTGACGCGGACATTCTGCACAATGCCTTCGACCAGAGACCGCACATCCAGCTGACGAGTTGGCTTGAGACTGATCGGCACACGGAACTGGTCCGGAGAAATCAAATGAATTGCATCCCTCTTGATCACAAGTTGTGTACCGGAAGGCAAACTCGGGTCGGCAGCAGGTTGAGCAGTGCAGGAGTTGACTGGCATCAACAGGCAGCTGGTCAAAACAATTCCATAAATCATAACAGGATAGGCGTATGAACGCATTTTTGTTCTCCAGATGAATCTCAGTGAGCAATATTGCAGACTATTCAAGTCTTCAGATTAATTTAATGAGGTTGAGACAGAATGTGAACTCATGGCGATTAAATGTTAAGGCTGGAGATGAAGATTCAATGAATAATCGAATATCGCAGTAATCAAGTTTTCAGAGGATCTCTGCTTTGAGAGCGTGAGAGAGCCGTTCAAGTTCAGAAAAATCATTATAAAGGTGGCTGGAAATCCGGATGTGCATGCGGCTGCTCCATTTGACGATCGGAACTTCAATCCTGTGTTTTTGTGCCAGTCGTTCCTGAAGAGGATGAGGTCGCCCCGTCCATTTAGCCGGAACCGGGACGCTTTCCGGCAGTGGAATAGTCACCATGGAACCGAACCAGTCCTGTTGCCGAGTCGAGTAAGGCTCTGTCCGAAATTGTTTGGAGAACAGGTCATAGGTCTGAGAGGCCATATGATAAGTTTCTTCGCGAAAGCGTTCCAGGCCATAGTCTTCCAGGAAATCGATGGCGTTTGAAATTGCCAGAAAGCGAGATGGATCGCTCGTTCCGACCCACAGAAATTCATTCTGCCAGCTTTTTTCTCGTCCATACATTGTGCCACCCCAGCTGGTATTGACCGTCGAGATGTTTTGCTGCCATTGGGGAGCAACGTACAGAAACCCCGTTCCAAAGGGAGCACATAGCCACTTATGACAGCTCGCGGTGTAGAAATCGCAGTTGAGAGTTTTCAGATTTAACGGCCGCATCGCAATGGCATGTGAGCCATCGATACAGACTGTTAATTTTTGTTCGCGGGCCCGCTGGCAGATCTTTTCGACCGGTAATACCAGTGCTGTCGGAGAGGTGACATGGCTGATGACAAGCAGTCTGGTTTGAGGAGTGACACTGCGAAACACAGCCTCGACAATTTCATCGGCATCCTGAAATGGAATGGGTAGCGTGGCGATGACGATCTTTGCTCCCACAGAGGCGGCTTTCTTTTGCCAGATCCGTTCAACGGCTCCGTATTCATGATTGGTGAGCAGAACTTCGTCCCCGGCCTGCAAAGGGACCGAGTTCGCGACGATGTTCATGCCGAAAGTCGCATTTTCAACGGGAATGAGGCAGTTCGCGGGAGAGCCGATGAACTGACCAAGTTTTGCCAGCATTTCATCGAGCAAGCGTTCCCGCTGCCGGACAAGGAATTCCATCGGATTGGATTCCAGTTGCGACATCCACTCCCGTTGAGCCTGTTGCACACAATTGGGTGACGGTCCAAACGAGCCGTGATTCAGATAAGTAATTTCAGGATCCAGCGACCAGGATGATTTCATGACAATTCGATGCGTCAGGAGGGAATTAAGTGATTAATACCTGAAGCATCTTAATGTATGAACCGAGGTTCGACTATTATGGGCGAAACTCGACAGTCCCTTCATAGATGTACTGGGAATCGCGACTTAATCCACTTTGGAGTTGCAGACGATTAATACGGAAGGACGAGCGGACAGTCATACCAGGATAAATTGATTTATACGGCGTACGATAAGCCGAGCGATAATAAGGTTCGGGAGTAACCGCAGCCACTTCCGGAGTGAGTGCATGGCTGTAGTAGGATCTTTGAAATGCCCAGTTTTCTGCAGTGGCGACCGAAGGTAAGGCGATCACGAAACAGAACGTCAATAGGCTTTTACAAATTTCAGTAGTGAATTGATTGAGAAGTCTCATCACTGTTTGCCAATCTCTGGAATGCATCACCTGATGTTGCATGAATGAAACACAGGGCGATTGATGTTGCGATTTCTCACCAGAAAGCCAGTAATTATCGCAGGTTTTGAACTCTTTAGAGAGAGTCGCAATCCAGATGCCAGAGTGGCTAAAATGCAGAATCGAGTACAAGCACGAATCGCAAGCGAGTGTGAGATCTCACTGATGATGATATTCAGATATTCGCAAACTCGTTTCAACACGACTGGGCAAGTCAGCAGTGGCACACCTCAAACGGTATTTGATACTACGGCAGCAGGCCTGTTGTTTCGTCGTAGCCGCACATCAGATTGAAATTCTGCACCGCGACTCCCGACGCACCTTTAATCAAATTATCGAGTACTGAAAAGACCTGTACGGTTCCTCGGGAGACGCGAACTGTCATGTCGCAGAAGTTTGTGTGGGCGACATCTTTCGTACGTGGGAGTGCCTCAATCACGCGGATGAAGGGCTTGTTCTCGTAGAACTTCCGCATGACTTCCAGCATTTCTTTCTCCGAGGCATCGCTGCTGGCTCGGGCGTACATTGAGCATTGCAGGCCACGATCCATCGGGATGAGATGGGGTGTGAAAACAACTTCAACTTCTTTTCCGCTGACATCACTGAGAACCTGATCGATTTCCGGCGTGTGGCGGTGATTGCCGACGGAGTAGGCCATCACACTTTCATTACACTCAGGGAAGAGGGTGATCATTTTGGGAGAGCGGCCGGCTCCTGAAACGCCGCTTTTTCCATCGATGCAAATGCCGACAGGATCGATATGTCCGCCGCAGAGCAGAGGAGCCAATCCCAAAATCGAGGTGCTGGTGTAGCAGCCGGGATTGGCAACCAGATCCTGACCGGGAATTTGATCGGCATACAGTTCGGGTAAGCCGTACACAATGGTGCCGAGACGTGTGGGATCTGTATGTACATGGCCATACCATTGCTCGTAAACTTCGGGATCGACGAGCCGATAATCGGCACTCAAATCGATCACTTTCACATTCTCGGCCAGCAATTTTGGAATCGCTTCCATGCTGGCGGTATGTGGCAGACAGGTAAATGCAACGTCGGCTGCCTGAGCAATTTCCTGTGGATTGAGCAGTGTGCAGGCCAGGTCGATGCGATTTCTCAGTGATGGATGAATCTCACTCAGTTGGGGGGCATCTTCCTGGCGCGTTGTCGCGACGGTGATTTCGACATGCGGGTGTCGTAATAAGATGCGAATGAGTTCCAGTGCGGTGTAACCGGTGGCACCAATGATGGCGACGCGTGTTTTTTTCGTTGAGGAAGGCATGAGTGGTCGAGGGTCCGGGGGCTTGTGTCCAGTGGGAAATCGAGTCTTTTCTGAACGTTGACTCTATTCCAGACACTCTAACCAATCAAGCCGTTCGCTGGAAATGCGTGAGAAGTGCTAAGTCGGGTTTGCCTGGATTTCTCACGTATGTTGTCAAATATTTTGGTCCTACAAGCACGAATCGCAAGCGAGTGTGTTATCGCGTGTTTGACACACTCGCTTGTGCTTCGTGCTTGTAAAATCAATCGCTGTGCTTCGAGTCCAGCCAACCTATAAGGGATGTTCTTACGACTTTTGTCGAGCACTTTCGACTTTACGGCACATCAAGTCGTAGGTTCGTTTCGCTTCATTAGCGGTCAAGAGAGCATCGCAACGGGTTTCGAAGTTTGGCGATATGTTCCAGCGAGACAGGACATCGAACATTGCTTCTGCGCGAGCGGTGTCGAAGTTAAACTTCTTTTTCAGGCGATCGGCTTCGTCCGGCGGCAAATCGGAAAATTGTCCGATGAGCAGGAAATCTCCGTCATTGGAAAGTTTCAGATGCAGCGAACGAAGTTCGTTTGCAAGACTGGCATCGACATTCACTTTGACATCCACGGGACCGCGAGCCAGTAATCGACTGACAACAGCCGCTTCGTCTTCGCAGGATCGAGCAGCCGTTTCACAGGCGGCATAAACGATTGCTTCATCGACGAGATCAGCTTCGTAAACATCGGGGCTGATATGTTTCCACCAGGTTGTAGCCAGAAGATCCATCTGCACATGCGGCGGAACCGCCCGGAGAAACGGAACTTCGGTCAGAAAGCCGAATCCGGTTTCCTCGAGGGAATCGAATTGCAGTGTCCAGGAAACACGTTCCATTGTGTCAAGCATCGCCGTGCGAAAGGCGATGTAACTGAGGAACGTCTGAGGCAATGTGTCTTTGGCTATAGTGATCATGTCGCTCATGTTCTCAGCCGGTGCAGGCGGTCGCAAGAGCGAACTTGAATTTATTTGCCAAATTGGGTGTCGACTTTTGGCAACACCTCGGAAGATTTGCCAGAACTCGCTAAACAGATAATTTTCCCTGTATTACCAAGCTTGTCCAGCAGGAGAGCGACTTACTGAATTTCAATCGGTTCGAGCATAATAGATTTGCATTAGACTACTTAGCCCGAAGCCATCCAAGTGGATTCCGATTTACTGACCTTCCTGAATCAACGTAACATCTCCATCAATCGCGACCAGCAGGGCACCGATTTTCTGATAGAGGCGTTCAGAAAAGCGATGATCATCGATGATTTCAGCGGCATGCTGGCGAACACTCATGTCGGAGAGTGATTCCGTATTGGAACCATGTTCCTGAATTGTCCTGCTCAAATTACGGGCTTTGGGAATGAAGCCATTGTCGAGATGATCGACCAGTTCACGCATCAGACGATCGGCTTCGGTCAACTTTTCACGGAGGGTCATCTTTTCAATAGATTCGTTCATAGCCCGACTTCATCAATATCAATAGAGCGAGGTTAAAATCTAATCTTGAAGTGATGTCCAGTATGCACCACTCCAACTCAGATACATTGATAATGCCGTCCGCAGGGCCGTTCTGTCAAATCTTTATCCGAGGATTTCTTTTTTTCTGGAAACGTAATCCCAGATCACAAAACGATCCAGATCATCTCCAGCAGTAAAAATAACCCGGCCTTGTGTAGTTTCTGCCAATTTATGCGCAAATTGAATGTCTTCTTCGGTTTGTGACCAACTCGGCACCAGGAAAATATTGATCGTGATCCCTTCCCGCTGACACAGCATCGCTTCTCGGAATGTGAATTCTTCCGTCCGCTCATGTGGCGGGTACAACAGATAAAGCCAACTCTCTTCAAAGTGAGCAGTGGGAAGTCCATCGGTGATGACGATCACCTGACGATTCGGCGTATCCTGAGTCGCCAGATATCGCCGGGCCTGCTGAAGCCCATGTTGAATGTTGGTGAAGTGTGGCGGAATCATTGGCTCGCTGACATCGACCCGGCTCATATCGACTTTCAACTGCACAACGGGATCGCTGATTGTCACCGGCTTCGGCAGCAGATTGATGATCTCGCCCCTCGGCACCGGTTTCGCAAACGATGCCATTTCAACAAACTGTAGATAGTCGCCCGGATACTCACTGCGAATAAGACCATCTAAAGCCAGCGCCATCCGTTTCACATTCATATACTGACCGTTGTAGCGAGTTGAGCCAGAGACATCCATCACTACGACCGTTGCACACTTGGGAGAATTGCGGGTTTTGTGGATCTCGATATCTTCATTACGAAACTTGAGCGGTTGATCGGTTCCCTGTCGCAACATCGAGTTGATAATCGATTGCGACATATCCATTTGGGTAATCGAGTCGCCGAATTCGTAAGGCTTGGTCTGCTGCATTTCGACAGCTCCCTCGCCGACAATCGGTCCCTGATGCCGCCCACTGCGGGAAGCCTGCAGGTTCGAGAAAATTCGCGACAGCAGTTTTCCCTGAAAGATTTTATACGCTTCTGGAGTCAGTCGGAAGGCTCCATTGCCATCCAGTTCCAGCCCCTGCCGCTCGGCCATTTCTTTGAGATAATCTTCCACCTGCTTTTGCAGATTTCTCAATTCATCCATCTGGCCAGACTCGGCAAACTCTTCGAGTGCTTCCATATCAATCACGCCGATGGTCGCGTTTTCCATCGCTTCAGCTATTTGCTCAAGCAGTTCATCGATCTTTTCGAGCTGTTCTTTAATTTCGAGTGCCTCGGAAACGGTCATCGATTCCCGACCGGTAAAGTCGTACTTGGAAGCGAGTTCATCGACCTGATATTTATCCCCCATTGTCTGCATGACCTGCAATAAATGATGCGCAAACGGATTGTGTTCATCATCGTTGGCATACCAGAGTCGTTCCAGTTCGTAAATCTGTTCATGAAAGATCGCTTTACGATATCTCTCAGCAAGTGGCTTCGGCGGCTTCTGTTCGCGACCTTTGGCGACCAATAGCTTAGCGGCTCGATCCTGAACGGTATCTGTCTCGTAAGTCGCCAGGATTTTGCGTTTGCGTTCTTCAAGCATTGCCTGAATGGTTTCCAGGCTGGGGCCGAATCCCTGGATTTGACTCGGATCAATTTTTACAGCCCTGGCCAGTTCTTCCGGAGTCAGCTTGCGATGATTTCCAAACATCAGTGAATGTTCAAAAGCCGAAGAAACCATATCGGGAGGCGGTTGAGTCGGGCTGGGGAGATTGACGGGATCGTACTTCTGATAAGTGTGAACGATGCCACCATGTTTTGCTGAAGCCATAGCTTTTATTTCTCGTTGAAGGAATCGTATATTAGTCTGGCAATATGAATGATCGACAGACTTCAATGCGTTTCGGAGTTTGTCTATTATAGGACAAAACGTCACACGTCCACATGGGGAAAAGAAATCATGTTTCGAAATCTTGTTTCGGTGAGTTTCATTCTAGCAATGAGTGTACTTTCAATAAGTGGCACTGTGTCAGCTGAGGATCAGTCGAAAGGCTGGACTGCTGATCCAGATTTAGTCAAGAAGTTTGAAAGCCGTTCGAGTTCGAATAATGGCGGACGGGATTTTATTTACAGCGAAGAAAAAGTTCCCGAGTATTCTCTCCCCGACATTTTGACAACAGATGCTGGAGAGAAGGTCACGACCGTCAAAGAATGGGAATCGACGCGCCGTCCGGAGATTTTGGAACTCTTCCGCAAGCACGTCTACGGAAGAAACCCTGTCGGACGTCCTGAGCAGATGTCCTTTGATGTTTATGATGTCGATCCCAAAGCGATGGATGGCAAGGCAACCCGCAAGCAGGTGAAAATTACGTTCGAGAATAACGGCAAATCGCTCTCGGTGAATGTCGTGATCTTCATTCCGAATGACGCTGAACACCCAGTGCCTGCGTATTTGTTGATATGCAATCGGGACAAAACGAATATCGATCCGACGCGCGAGAATAAAATCGAATACTGGCCCGCTGAAGAAATTGTTGCTCGTGGATATGCCGCGGTTGCCTTTCACAATGCCGATATCGACCCCGATGATTACGACAAATTTCAAAATGGGATTCATGGTGTGTTGGATGAGGGAGAACGTCATGATGATGCCTGGGCGACTCTGGCAGCCTGGGCATGGGGTGCAAGTCGTGTGCTTGATTACCTGGAGACCGATCGCATGATTGACGCCGAACATGTCGCTGTCGTTGGGCACTCTCGTGGTGGCAAGACATCGCTATGGGCCGGTGCTACCGATGAGCGTTTCGCGATGGTTGTTTCCAACAACTCCGGCTGCGGGGGAGCTGCTCTGTCCCGTCGTCAATATGGCGAAACCGTCGGCCGCATCAATCGCGCCTTTCCGCACTGGTTCTGTGAAAAGTTTTCCGAATACAACGAAAACGAATCCGAAATACCCGTCGACCAGCACATGCTACTCGCGCTGGCTGCTCCCCGGTTACTCTACGTCACCAGTGCCAACGAAGATTTGTGGGCCGACCCCCGCGGCGAATTTCTCTCCTGTAAAGAAGCCTCGACCGCTTACGAAATTTATGGGAAAACCGGACTTGGAACGAATCAGATTCCAGCCCTGAACGAACCCGTTCAACAAGGCAACATCGGCTATCACGTCCGCAGCGGTGGACACGGATTGACGCTCTATGACTGGACTCAGTTTATGAACTTTACTGATAAGCACTGGAAAAAAAGGTGAGTGATTAGAGGGGAGAGGTGAGAATGAAGCTGAGTTTCAATGATTAACGTTTTGTTTGTGTGTGGTCGTAATAAATGGCGTAGCCCCACTGCTGAAACAATCTATCGTAATGATGATCGTTTCAAGGTGCAGTCAGCAGGAGTGAGTGACAAGAGTTCGCGAACAGTGACCGCAAAAACAGTTGAATGGGCAGATATAATTTTTGTCATGGAGTCGGAATACGGCTCTCGAATTCGGAAAATGTTTCGCAACAATAACCTGCCAAAGATTGTCAATCTGGATATTCCAGATGATTACCAATTTATGGATGAGGAATTGGTCGAATTAATTCGTCAGAGAGTGGAGACATATTTCGACGATTCAGTTCAATAATGGAGTTACTCAATCTCATATGTCACCTGCCCGTGATATTGAGCCCTGCTGATACGATCCGTCGCATGCAAACCGGCGAGTACGAATTCAACGCAGGATGCGCGGACGGCGTCATCCTCAGCGGCATTGAGTTCGAAGGCTTTTTGCCAGATGGGGGGGACATGCTGCAGTCGTTCTGCATAATGGTTGGAGGGGAGCAGGTCGCCGACTTCGATTTTTACGCCACGAGCGAAAATCTGTGAGATTTCTTCGAGGCCGTGCTCTTCAACGTACTCCTGAAAGACGATGCGAATCGCTTCGGCAATGATCGCTTCGAGCACCTGCGATTCCCGCATTTGATGACTGCCCATCAAATCGAGTTCGAGTTTGCCCAATGAAGAAGCGGTCAGATGGCCAAGATCGCTGATGCGAGGGACAGCTGGCTGCTCCTTCAACAAGACGGCTCGACGACGAGCACTGGCAATCATGGTCCGATAGTTCGCGTTGGAGAATCGGGCAGAGACGCCGGAGTCCTGATCAATGTATTTCGATTTCCGGGCCTGGACAGTGATCTGCTCGATAATTTCCCGCATGAAATAAGGAACAACAACAGGATAATTTTCATCGTCGTGAATTCCGGCTTCCTGCTGAGTGATCTGAATTCCCAAGTCGCGATCGCGGGGATAGTGCGTTTGAATGAGCGACCCGATGCGGTCTTTCAACTGAGGAATCACTTTTCCACTGCGGTTGTAAGTGGCTGGGTTGGCGGAGAAGAGAATTAGAATATCGAGGTCAAATTTGATCGGGTAGCCGCGAATCTGCACATCGCGTTCTTCAAGAATATTGAACAGGCCGACCTGCACCAGTTCATCGAGTTCGGGCAACTCGTTCATGGCAAAAATGCCACGATGCATACGGGGAATCAGGCCAAAGTGCAGAGCATTTTCGGTCGACATGCTCACGCCGCCGATCAGTTTTGACGGATCGATTTCACCAATGACATCGGCAAATTTTGTGCCCGGGGAAAGTCGTTCGGCGTAGCGTTCTTCGCGAGGCCACCAGGCGATTTTGACATCCTGAGGCTCTGATTCAGCGAGATATTTTTTCCCGGCAGCGGTAATCGGCTGAAACGGATCGTCGTGCACAGGGATGTCGGGATGATCGAGATAGGGAATTTCAGGATCGAGAAAGCGGACTAGCGAACGCATGATACGACTCTTCGCCTGCCCCTTTTCACCTAAAAAAAGCATATCATGCTCGGCCAGTAAGGCGATGCTGATTTCCGGAATGACTGTGTTGTCATATCCAATGATGCCGGGAAACAGTTCTTCTCCTGTCGAAAGAGCCTTTAAAAAATTCTGACGAAGCTCCTCTTTAACAGTTCGAGATTTCCAGCCACTTTCCTGAAGTTCCTGCAAGGTCGTGGGGTGTTGTGACATACGTTTTGACTTTCCGTGTATTGTTATTGAGCAAGGCTCAGATTTAATTTGATCTATCCATGTAATCATGGGTGGCTTCTGTGAAAGCACCAAGCTTTCATGGAACAACTAGGGTCGAAATGAAAGTAAGCCCCGAGTACGTTTAACGAATCTGGGGGCTAAGCTTCGCTCCGACCCCATCCACCCAAGAGAATAAGAGCTTGCTCTATTATTGCGGCTCACTCGTCATCGCCAAGTCGGATCGGGGGAATTGTCCGTTTCCCTCTTTGATTTGGAGGGAGCAGTCTTTATTGATATGTCCAGAAAATCAGCCGATTTTCGAGATTCCACGAAACAGCTTTCGTGTTTCAAAGTTTAATCAATTGATGAAGTTGCTTCAGACGCGGAAAATCTGTCAGGGGAATACAGAAATGATCAGGATGGCTAAAAACATTTGCACATTGATGTCGGTTGGGGTGTTATTGTCCATCACTGTATCTGTATGTCACGCCGGCGACTGGCCTCGTTTTCGTGGGCCGAATGGTTCGGGGATTGCAGCCGATGATGCGAAAACTCTTGCAGAATGGAGCCCGACAAAGAATCTGAAGTGGAAGACCGAGTTGCCAGGTTCTGGGGTTTCTTGCCCGATTGTGGTCGGAGAACGCGTGTTTGTAACGAGTTATTCCGGCTATGGTCTAAGCCGTTCCGAGCCAGGAGATCCACAAAATTTGAAGCGGCATTTGCTCTGCTTTGATCGAAAAAATGGAAAACAACTGTGGGAAAAGACAGTCCCCGCAGTGCTGCCGGAAGATCTATACACAGGCATGGGAGTTCCCGTGCATGGTTATGCTTCGCATACGCCCGTTTCCGATGGGAAAAACGTTTATGTCTTCTTTGGCAAGAGCGGGGCTTTGGCATTCGATCTGCAAGGAAATCAGTTGTGGCAAACTGGAGTTGGAACCAACTCTGATCCGAAGCGTTGGGGCTCGGCATCGAGTCCGATAGTCGTGGATGACACGCTGGTTGTGACGGCAGGACCGGAAGGACGTGCAGTCGTTGGTTTGGATAAGAAAACCGGCAAAGAACTCTGGAAAGCCGAGTCGTCTGGGCTGGGTGATGTCTGGGGAACGCCGATTGTCACTCCCGGTGAGGATGACCGAACCGATATTGTGATTGGGGCTCCGTATGAAATTTGGGGCATCAATGCCGCGACTGGAAAACTCTGCTGGTTCTGTGAAGCGATTCCAAGTGATTCTTTCAGTTCGAGTGTGGTCTTTGCCGAAGGTTCGATTTTTGGAATAACTGGCCGGAGTGGAGGTTCGATTGCGGTGAAGGCCGGCGGATCGGGCGATGTCTCTGCAGCAAACGTGGTCTGGTCCGGACGGGATCGTAATCGTTATTGCACGCCCGTTGTTTACGAGGGACGTCTGTATTATATGTCTTCCGGAATTGTGACCTGCCTGAATGCGACAACCGGTGAAGAAATTTTTAAATCACGACTCGGTGGTGGAGAAGTGGCAGAAGAATCTTCCTTCGGCTTTGGAGGAGGTCGTGGACGCGGTGCTGATTATTCTTCACCAGTCCTGGCGGATGGGAAAATTTATTATGTGGCTGCGAACGGACTCACCTACGTCATGAAAGCGAGCGACACCTATGAGCCCTTGGCGGTCAATCGCGTGACGGAGGATGATGAAACGTTTAATGCGACACCGGCCATCAGTAATGGCGATCTTTTTCTGCGTTCCGATAAATATCTTTATTGCGTCGGCGAGTAATTGGCACGGGAATCAATTCAATTCCTGTCATGGACCTAGTAAACTGAGTGAACACTCATGTTGGACTTTGCAGGACAGGATTTTTTATGATCTCGACGAAACTGAATTTATGCAGGCTGGCAATTTTCTCGCTCGCAGTCGGCTTTGTTTTCACCAGTTTGAATACAACTCTGCAGGCCGCTCCTGAATATGCGGCTGTCAAACCAAAGCTGATTCAACCTCGCGATGGCTTGGGCAACGTGCTTGCCAAATTGAAGGATGGGCAGCCGGTTAAGATTGCTTATCTGGGAGGTTCGATTACCGCTGCCAATGGCTGGCGAGTGAAAACCCGCGAGTGGTTTGCCAATGAATTTCCTGATGCCGAAGTCGAAGAAATTCATGCGGCTATTGGCGGGACAGGAAGCGATCTGGGCGTATTTCGTCTGCAGCGAGATGCTCTGAAATACAAGCCGGATCTGTTATTTGTCGAGTTTGCAGTCAACGATGGCGGAGCTTCTCCGCAACGAATCTGGCAGGCGATGGAAGGGATTGTCCGACAAACCTGGGCTCAGAATTCCCGCATCGATATCTGCTTTGTTTATACATTCCGAACCGGATTTGAAGAACCGCTTCGAAAAGGGGAATGCCCGCAATCGATTTCAGCAATGGAAATGCTGGCCGATCGCTATGGAATTCCTTCAATCAACTTCGCGATGAAAATCGTCGAACTGGAACAGGCCGGGAAGCTTATTTTCAAGAGTGATCAGCCAACGAAAGCAGGCGTAGTGCGATTCTCTTCCGATGGCGTGCATCCTTTGGATGAAGGGCATCAGATTTATTCGGAGATTGTCGCAGATGCTGTTTCGCAAATGGAGAAAACATCCACGCCTAAGGATCATCAACCCAAGTTGAGTACCACTTTTGTGGACGATCACTGGCAGGCTGCGAAAATGGTTCCGATTGAGCAGAGCATGCTCTCACCGGAATGGAAGCAGTTACCGGACGATGCGTCACTCGCCAGACGTTTTGGAAAACGAATGGGCACGCTCTGGGAAACAAAAACTCCTGGCAGCACATTAACCTTCAAATTTCGAGGCTCGACCGCCAAGCTTTACGATCTCCTCGGCCCCGATGGTGGGCAGGTCTGGATTACGGTCGATGGAAATCAACGCGACAAACCTGTGGCACGGTTTGACAGTTACTGCACCTATCATCGAATTGCGACGCTTTCCGTTGCCAGTGGTTTAGATTCCGATGAAGTGCATACAGTGATTGTCAAGGTTGATGAGGAACAGCCCGATCGGCAGCCGGTTGCGTTTCGCTTGAAGGATCCGGAAGTCGAATTGAAAGCTCCGAAGTTTCAAGGGACCAATGTCCGTGTCGGACAGATTTTAATTCTCGGAGATCTCGTTGAATAGATTTTCAGCTTAACTTTCGACTCAATAAAAAACGGGTGGCAGGGGATCCTCATCGAGGTCACCAAGCCACCCGTATTTTTTTAAGGGATCTTAACCAGGATACTCAGCCACATAAACGGCTTTCACCTGCGTGTAATCCAGGAAAGTCTCTTCACAATTCACGCCTGCTCCCGGACCGCCGGAAATTCCCTGACCGCCGTAGGGGAGTCCATAAGCGATGGAGTTGTGACAGTTCACCTGACAGGTTCCATCGCGGAACTGCTTGGCGAGGGCAATTCCCTTTTCGATATCTTTAGTCCATACGCTGGCTCCCAATCCGTATGGCGAACTGTTCGCCAACTGCAACGCTTCCTCAGCTGAGGAAACAGGACAAATGGTGGCGAACGTGTGAAAGACTTCCTGCGGATTGCAATCGACACCGGGAGCGGTTTTGTAAAGGGCAGGTTTGATGTAGTTCCCCTGTTTGCCGCTCACTTCTGCGACACCGCCGGCAAGAATTGCCTGACCGCCACGCCAGCCTGCTTCTTTCTGAGCTTGGAGGATGCGTCGTTTCTGAGTGGTATTCACGACGGCTCCCAATTGAGTCCCGGCATCGGCCTGATAACCGATTTTGAGGTTTTCCATAAACTCGCGTTGAGCGTCGATGAAGTCGTCTGCAATTTTGTTATCGACAAAAACGCGATGAATCGTGCAGCAGGTCTGCCCGAAATGCTGATTGGTGTACTTGCCGACCATGCGGGCGACCACTTCGGGATCGGCATCGCCCAGCACGATAGCGGAACCATTGCCGCCCATTTCGCGTTTCATGCGGGTGCCGTGACGATCGCAGGTTCGCAGAATCGCCTGACCAACGCCCGGAGAACCGGTGAAGGAGATGTATCGAACCCCCGGATTTTCCGCGATGCATTGGCCGGTGATTTCGCCGCGACCGGGCAACACATTAATCACGCCGGGTGGAAAACCGGCCTCTTCTGCCAGTTTGCCGATGTAGAGAGCAGAGAGCGGAGTGTCTTCGGCTGGTTTGATCAGAATTGTGTTTCCGGAAAGTAGAGCCGGGAACATGAACCATGAAGTGAGGACAATTGGATAATTCCAGGGAATGATTCCTGCGACAACTCCCCAGGGTTCGCGATAAGTGAAACCTTCAACACCGGGTGAGACCTGCATGCTCGGACCATCGCCCATCGGAATTTTGCGGGCGATATCGACAAAGTATTCGGCACAGGCACGAATCTGACCGAAATCACCTTCGGCTAACTCAGAGACTTTTCCGCCATCGAGAATTTCGCAGGCGAGGAACACGTCACGATCCCGCTCGCAGAGTTCGACCAGTTTATTGACCAGTTCAATTCGTTCTTCGACATCAACACTTTTCCAGCCTTGAACACCATCGCCATGAAAGGCTTTCGTCGCCGCATCAACAGCCATGGAAACTTCCGCTTCTCCCATTTCACAAATACGAGCGAGGATCTCCTGAGATCCAGGATCGGTCGATTCGAAGGTGGCATTCATGGAACCTGGGACTGATTTGCCGTCAATAATTCCACCAAGCGGTTTTCCACCGTTCTGACAGAATTGTGAAAACTTCTGCGGCGGAGTAAACGCAGCTGCGGTGTAAGCCTGAATGTCTTTCGTCGCGGTTGCCATATCGATTGTCCTTGCGCTTGGGAATAAGGGAATTCATCCAGAATCAGGATGAACAGAGTCGAAGTAATTTGATCGATCAAATTTAGTTGATGTTATGTCATTATTACAGATTTGCAACGAGATTTTGTACTCACAGAAGTCATTGGCAGTATGCAAACTTCAACAATCAGCATGACAAATGCATGGAAACTTATGTGATCGAATGCTACCATCGGGGGAGGAATAAATCCGCTCTGCGACTTTTATGGTTCCATCTTTACTCATTGAGTTTGATGGAATTTCGATTTCAGGAGATTTTGTATTGAGAAACCGAATCATCCAAAATCTAGGCTGGATTTCTCTTTGCTTTGGGATTCTCTCGTCATCACCTATTTGTGAATATGCTGCCGCTTCAGAGAATATCGACTTCGAAAAGCAGATCGCTCCTCTCTTTGTTTCTCATTGTCTGGAATGTCACAATGCTGTCGAGCCTGAGGGAGGTTTGACTCTCACTGAAGCTAAGCTTGCCTTCACCGGTGGAGAGAGTGGCAAAGCAATTCTTGCTGGAGATTCTGAAGGCAGTTTATTGTGGGAACGCGTTCAGGCCGATGAAATGCCGCCGAAGCATCCCCTGTCTGATGATGAGAAGCGCTTACTGAAAGTCTGGATTGAGCAGGGAGCGGAGTGGCCTGCTGGCGTGATCGATCCGTTGGGAAAATCGACTGCAACACGAGCTGGTCGCGACTGGTGGTCGTTGCAACCATTGCGGGAGGTGAATCCGCCAGAAGTAGATCAACAGGAGTGGATCCACGGTGCGATTGATTCGTTTGTTATGAAGAGATTGGAGCAGTCGAGTTTGACACCCTCGCCGGAAGCGGATGCTCGAACTCTGATTCGTCGGCTCTATTTCGACCTGATCGGTTTGCCGCCGACTCCAGAGCAAGTGGCCGATTTTATTGCAGATCCTTCTGAGGAAGCGTACCAGCAAATGGTTACGGAATTATTGAATTCCACCTACTATGGCGAACGCTGGGGACGGCACTGGCTGGATGTCGTTCGCTTTGGAGAAAGCGATGGATTTGAAAGAAACTTTCAGCGGGAGAATGCCTGGCATTATCGTGACTGGGTGATCGACTCTCTGAATGCCGACATGCCTTACGATGAATTTGTCAGAAGGCAATTAATTGGCGATTTGGAGCAGGGGAATATCGAAGGAGCCGCTTCGACTGGGTTCTGGGTTGCGGGTGTGCATAACACGGTAGTGGGTGGCAGCAAGCGGATGAAGTTACTTGCCAGGCACGACGAAATTGAAGAAGTTCTGGCGACTGTCGGTCAGACTTTTTTAGGACTTACGATCAACTGTGCCCGTTGTCACGACCACAAATTCGATCCCGTTACACAGAAAGAGTACTATCAGTTTGCTTCGGCTATTTCCGGGCTCGGTTATGGTGAACGTGTTGAATCGATTCCAGGCGAACGAAAAATACTGGCGGAGATTGAGCAGAAACTGTCGGCTGTGAAGTCAGAATTATCACAAATTGACGAGATAGCACGTCTTGAAATCCTGAAGGAACGTGAAACGAACAACGATTTTATTCCAGAAACGCCAGCTCCTTATGCTCGTTGGGAGTTTGACGGAAACTTACTGGACTCCGTTGGCTCTCTCGATGGCGAGGCTGTTGGGCAAGTTCAGCTCAAAGAGGGAGCACTGGTCCTGGATGGAAGCAGTTATGTGAAAACGGAGTCGATCTCTCAGAATATTTCTGAGAAAACTCTGGAAGTCTGGGTTCAACTCGCCAGTCTCGATCAACGGGGCGGAGGTGCGATGTCGATTGAAAAGCGAGATGGCAGTCTGTTCGATGCGATCGTTTTCGGCGAACAGCAATCTGGCCATTGGATGTCGGGCAGTAATAATTTTGCTCGAACGGAATCGTTTAGGGGAACGCAGGAAACCGAGGCCGACAATCGAGCAGTACACATAGCCATTGTGTATCAGGAAGATGGCACAATCATTGGATATCGCGACGGAATGCCTTATGGACAACCGATCAGAAAATCGCCGCTTCAGAAGTATGCTGCTGACGAGACGGAAATCCTCTTCGGATTAAGGCACAAGCCACCAGAAGGAAATCGCTATCTGAAAGGTAAGATTCATCGCGCCGCTTTTTATAATCGGGCACTCACTGCAGAGGAGGTTGCTGCCTCCGCGGGCAGGGCTATTGATTATGTCTCAGAGACGCAAATTGTTGACTGGCTGAATGAAGTTCAACGCCAACGTCGTATCCAACTTAAATCTAAAATCGCGGAATTGACTCATGAACGCGATCAACAGTTAAAAATTACCAACCAGAAAATCTACACGTTGACTCCTCGCAAGGGTGAAGTTACGAAAGTCTACTTGCGTGGAGACCCTGCCAATGAGGGGGAGGTCGTTTCGCCAGCAGCGACGGAAGCAATTCCTGCATTGTCGGGTTCGTTTGACCTACCACCAGATGCCCCGGAAGCTGAGCGACGTCGGAAATTGGCCGCATGGATTACCAATCCTGCGAATCCTTTGTTTGCACGGGTGATTGTCAATCGGGTCTGGCATTATTACTTTGGAACGGGCATCGTCGATACTCCGAATGACTTCGGATTCAACGGAGGCCGCCCCTCGCATCCGGAGTTGCTCGAATACCTGGCATTGCAGTTTCAGCAGAATGGATATCGTCTCAAGTGGTTACATCGATTGATTGTGACCTCGAGCACATATCGTCAGGCGACTTACGGAAAGAGTCTGACAGAATGGGAGCAGGCCAAAAAGATTGATTCCGGTAATCGATTGTTGTGGCGTGGCAATTCTCGACGGTTGGAAGCGGAAATTCTGCGGGATGCGATTTTGTCTGTCTCTGGAAAGTTGTCAGCCGAGCAGGGGGGGCCGAGTTTTAAGGATGTTTCCGTCACATTGAATAGTGGGACAACTTATTACGAACCGATTGATGTTGATGGTCCAGAATTCTGGCGGCGAACCATCTATCGATTCAATCCTCGTGGCGGACGAAGTGCACTGCTCGATACGTTCGATTGTCCCGATCCCTCTGCGACTGCTCCCCGCCGCACAGTGACAACGACGCCGTTGCAATCGTTGAGTCTGATGAACAATGTGTTTGTCTTGAGAATGGCCGACTATTTCGCGGAGCGTGTTGAAAGTGAAGCCGGCGAAAACGTTGACGCTCAAGTCGTACATGCCTGGCAGTTGGCGGTTTCCAGAGAGCCGAATTCCAGGGAACTCGAATTGTCAAAGCAATTGGTGAATAACCATGGGCTGTCCGCTTTGTGTCGTGGTTTGTTCAATCTCAATGAATTTGTGAGGATTGACTGAATGGTGAATAATTTTAATTTGCAGACGCGCCGTGAGTTTTTTAACTGGGGCATGAATGGCCTTGGTGCGACTGCGTTGGCGACGCTTCTCAGTCGAGAATCGACCTTAGCTGCTTTGAAAGACAGTAAGTTACAACCGAAAGCCAAGCGAGCGATTCATATTTGCCTTGTTGGCGGGATGAGCCATGTCGATTCGTTCGACTACAAATCGGAACTCAAAAAGTTTCACGGCAAGTCTCTGCAAACCGATGAGCAGCCCGATCTCTTCTTCGGCAAAATGGGGCTGCTGCGTCAACAGGACTGGGAGTTCAAGCCTCGCGGAAAGTCCGGTTTGATGATTTCCGATATGTTTCCTCACATCGCAGAACTGGCCGATGATTTGACGATATTGCGATCGATGGAATCGAAGTCGGCCAATCACACGCCCGCACTCTTTCTGGCCAATAGCGGATTTGAATTCAATGGTTTCCCCTCGATGGGCAGCTGGATTTCCTACGGGATGGGACTCGAAAATGAATCGCTGCCCGCCTACGTTGTGCTCAATGATGAACGTGGTGCACCGAATACAGGTGCTTCGACATGGAGTAGTTCGTTTCTGCCTTCTAATCATCAGGGCGTTGTCTTTCGTGGAGGTGCACAACCGGTCCGCGATCTGTTCCCGGCTCGTGAAGTTAACTCTCAAAGCGATGCTGCGACCCGTGAGTTTATTCATTCCATTAACGAGCAACACGTGAATCAACTTGGAGTCCAGTCGGCTTTGAATGCTCGCCTGAAAAGTTATGAACTGGCAGCGAGAATGCAGACCTCCATTCCCGAAGTCAGCAGTTTTGCAGAGGAAACGGAACAGACGCAATCGGAATACGGAATAAATGAGACCCAAACAGCAGACATGGGCCGTCGGTGTTTGTTGGGACGACGGCTGCTTGAACAGGGCGTGAGATTCGTCCAGCTTTTTTCGGGTGGACCCGTGGCGGGAAGTCCGCGCGCCAGTTGGGATGCTCACGAGAATGTTAAAGAGAATCATACGATCGAAGCAGGCCGGATCGACAAACCAGTTGCCGCATTATTGAAAGATTTGAAACAGCGAGGCATGCTCGATGAAACTCTCGTCCTGTTCACGACGGAATTTGGACGAACTCCCTTTGCTCAATCCGATGCTGACAAAGTCGGTCCTGGACGCGACCACAACCGCTACGGCTTCAGCTGCTGGATGGCAGGTGCAGGACTGAAGCCGGGCTTTGCCTTTGGCAATACCGATGAAGTCGGCTGGAAAGCGGTCGAACGCCCAATCCCCTGGCACGATTTTCACGCCACTATTTTACACCTGTTCGGCATCGACCACGAACAACTCACCTTCTACCACAACGGCATCCAACGCCGCCTGACCAACGTCCACGGCGATGTCGTTCACGAAGTCCTTGCCTGACATCCAGAGACACTATGATTTTAGTGACAATTAATGGAGATGTTTGTCGAAGAAACTTTTGATTGCTTCTTGGATCTCCGGGGCCTGAAATTCTTTACCGCCATGTCCTGCTTCGGGAACAATGATCAGTGTTGAGGAAACGCCAGCCTCCTGCAACTTGTCGTGAAACTTCTGACTTTGAATCAAAGGCACATTAAAATCTTTGTCGCCGTGCATAATTAAAAATGGAGAATCCTCGGCACTGACCTGATAATACGCACTGGCTTGCTTCGCAAGTTCGGGATGTTCGATGACTGTTTTGCCAAGAAGTTTCGCTCCATTGGAATTCGCAACATCTTCAAGCGTCCTCCCGTTTTCCGGAAGGTTGGGGGGCATGGTGAGCAAATCGGTTGGTCCGAACCAGTCGCAAACCGCTTGAACCCTGCTCGATGTTTTTTCATTTTTCGGGGCATCAAGTGTGCCCATCAGAGCGACCAGATGACCGCCAGCCGAACTTCCCCAGGCTGCAATGTGGTCGCCATCCAGTTGAAAACCTGCTGCATTTTCTCGAACCCATCGCACTGCGGCTCGACAATCCTCAATTTGTGCAGGCCACTGGGCCTGGTCCGTCAGGCGATAATTAATACTTACAACGGCATAGCCCTGTTCGACAAGCCAGGTCGCAGGGCAGCGATTTTTACTTCCATTTTTCCAGCCCCCGCCGTGAACCCAAACGATCACAGGGACAACTTCAGTAGACTCCGCAGGTCGATACAGATCCAGCAAAAGAGCCTGCTCGCCTGCTCGGCTGTATTCGAGATCTTTATAAATCACGGTATCAGCGGAGCTTTGCTGATGCTTTGAGTTCTTTACTTTCAGTCCCGCTCCTGCTTTAGCCCGCTCGATCGTGAACTCCACGAGATTCTGGCAATGAAAAAATCCTGTCCAGAAATTATGTCCCTGGCCATGGGGCACCATCAGTTGACATAGTTTTGATTTGTCAGCTTGTTTGTATTGAGTTTGAAGTGTCTCGGAGTTTTCATGGAGAGGAACAACAGTATCTGCATTTCCATGAATAATACAGACTGGAATGCCGGCCTCTGCCAGTGCAGAGGTTTTAGCAATCGGATTGAATAGATCGAGCTGCTTTTCCAGTTCTTCAGCTGTCATCTCAAAGGCAGGAGCCGCTCGCTTAAGGCCTGGGTAAGTATTTAAGTCAAATACTGGATAGATACCTGCCAATCCAGATACTTTATCCGTATTCTTCACGGCCCAACTACTGACCCACAAGCCCCCTCGACTGCGACCCAGCAAACAAGGTTTCGGAGCAAATCCACGATTCCCAACGAGTTCTTCATACAACGCGGTAAATGCCTGCTGTGCTCGGGGGCTACCATATGCCTCCCCGATATCAATCCCGGCGACCGCGATACCGGCCTCCAGAAATTGCTCATGCATCCACTTTTCATGCTTATCAGGATAAGCTGGCAACGTGGGAGCATAGAATACCCAAGGTTGAGGAACTTTTCGCTTCTCGCTGGCTGGCCACATGATAAACGCGGGATGGTCATCGACCAGAAACGATTCTCCAGGAAGAATCAGCTTTTTAACACCCTCGTCCGCTGGAGCAATCGCATCAAAGCAGATCAGCATCAGCAAACAGACGATCTGGAATCGGCGGAAAATCCACTTGTTCATCGACTTTACTTTCTATTGAAAACCCTTCGGAGGAAATGAAACACCGAAGAACAAATCAAAGTATATCGATTCAAATGCCAGTCGTCAGTGCAGGGCAACAAATCGGCTGTTTCAACCGATTGCTACGACCGAGTCACGACTTAATTTGTGAATCTCCGTTAATAAATTGGCGGATCTCAAACCGAAATCGAAGCAGTAAGGCAACTCGATATCACTGTGCGCACTTATTAGTCAGTACTACGTCTGGCAATGCCTGATCTCCATAGGACAACTCATATTTGTGGACAGATTGATACGAATTATGTCAGCGACTTCTTGGGTGGCACGTCCCAAAACGAAGAGATGGGCGTGGGAAATGCGCTCGACCACGCCGATTGCTTTGCTCATGTTGTGCCACCCGATCATTATTCATTTTCTGTTTCAATCGTTAGCCAACTGTCCAATAATCGCGCACGGTACATTCAGCACGTTACGTTGTATCGAATCATTCAGACGAGACAGTAAGCCCTGAACAATAAGGGATGTCGGACGACGAAGTTCCAAGCTAATCCTGAGTCAGCTTTTCGAGTACGTTACGGGTGATTTGTTCCACGAGCTGCGTTTTACCTGTCAGGCCGTGGGCCCAATCGGTCGAGCCCGTCGTTATGACCGTTCCGCCATTCGTGTAGATACCGAGAGTGGCGGAGCCTTCGCGGTCTTTGGGGAATTCGGGATACCACCAGCTGTCATCTGGATGCCAGCGAACAGGGCAAGTTCCCAGGATTTCAAATGTTTTTGGCGTCCCATCTTTGTGAGTCGGATAGGGAAGTCCTTCCCGCCACACCATGTCGCAGCCATCACATTCATAACCGACGATTGTCGCTTCCCCACCGAACCGGTCGCCCCGTTTGAGATTTGTGCCAGCAAACAACCAATGCTCTGGACGATGCACTTCGTAACTGCCTGAGCCATCCATATATTGACCATGACTGAGATGGTAACCACCATATAGAAAGCAGACGCCAGTCAGTTCATTTTCGGGGCGACCAATCAATTCGTGACTCCACAATGTGCTCAGCAACTTGTGATCGCCTTTGCGGAACAGGGGATCGATATTGTACCACTGTTTGTAGCAGGTCAATGCCCGACCATCGTCTTCGCTGCGGACTTGCCAGCAACATGTGTTGCCACTGAAAAAAGCGACATTTCCACCTTCTGCGATGAATGCTTCGAGGTGATCCCGCATCTTGGCCGACCAGTATTCATCGTGACCGACACTGAGCACGAGGCGATAGTCTTTCAAAATATCGGGATGAAATTCGAGATCCGAATTAACCGCGTAATCGATAGCAAATCCATTCTGTTCGGCCCAGGTTACAAACGGTAGTTCCCATTTATAGAACTGTGACGAGAGGGGCCGATCAAACGAAACCCGATGCCCCTGCACGCCATCCCGATCGTGATATGAGTACAGTGAATGACCGCCCCAGTTGGTGTAAGCGTTGTAAGTGTTGGTTGAGAGCTGAAGAAGAATTTTCGACTGCTTCCCCGGTGTCGCCGACCGCACAACAAAAAACAAACTGCTGCTGGCTTCACGGCGATTGCGTTGCACGAATTGGCCGCCACCGTCGCGAACTGTCATTTTGACTTCGTAATATCCGGTGGACCAATCTTCGGGAATTGTTAATTGAAATGTATCCGGCCAGTCGCAGCCATGAGATGATGCTCGATCTGGAATCAGATGATAGCCGACAGGAATCTGACCTTTCTGAAACATCTGGGTCCGCTTCGCCCCCACTCGTTCAATTGTCATCTCCATCTGGCTGGCTGAGGAACTGCAATGAAAATGAACAGTCTCACCCGGAGTGTAGCTCAGTTCGTTGGTGTATCCTTCCACAAACAAACCGGGTGGCTCGGCTTGTTCTGCCAACACAGCTGAGAGATTGAGTGCAATAAAAAGACAGAAGGTGACAACAAATCTTCGGGCAGGCATAGTGATTCCAATCGGAGTTAACTCGGTTTGTTGGTCATCAGTTGAGGACATGGCTTGGAAAGTTATTCGCTGGTCTTTTGAGACTCATCATCGGAGGCTTTTGAGGTCGCATCAATCACATAAGCAATCACGTCGGCCAGTTGATCGACGGACAGTTCCTTTTCCAGACCGACTGGCATCAACGAGAGTTGACTGCCGTTCATTAGTTCGATTTCACTACGGGGAATAACGGTCGATTTTCCATTGCTCAAGGCAAGAGTCAAATTCGATGCTGTTTCCTCCTGAAGAATTCCCGTCAACACTTGCCCACGTCGTGTGACAATCTGGTATTGCAGATATTTGGCTTCTACTGCTCGATTGGGATCGATGATTGCAGTCAACAACGCATCTGCGGAACGATTGAGCAGTCGACTCAAATCCGGGCCGATGTTTTGACCTGTCTTGTCGAGTTGATGACAGCTCGAACAATTCTTGACGAACAACTGGCGACCCTTCTCGGTATTCCTGTTCCCTGTATCGACCAGTTGGATCGTGGGTTCGTATTGATTCAGCACGGCAGCACGATCTGCATCGACCTGGCCGAGTAACTGTTCGGATCGGTCACGTATCTCCTGGCTGCGATGCTTCGTTAATCGCTGTCGCTGCTCTGCGGATAATGATGTGGGACGAATGTCGCCATTTTCCATAGCGGTCAATAACGGGGAGATCCAACCATCACGACTGAGTAATCCGTTGAGGATCGTAGCACGAATCTCTGGACTGTGTCCTCGCCAACCCTTCAGCACAAGTTTAGGGACGGCCTCGGTGGGGATTTCGAGTAGCTTGACGGTCGCCGCGAGTTGTAATCGGGGATCAAACTGAGGATCGATTAACAGGGACAACAGTTCCGCATCAGACGAATAATGCCCCGGCTGATACCCAAGCGGTTGCATCGCTGTGATACGTTCGGGCATTGGTCGGTTTCCATCATTGACTCTCGTTCGAGCCTGATTGAGCAGTGCTTCGAGTTGAGCAACATCTTCTGCTGGAAGCTTTTTCCAGAGAGAGACTGTCTGGGAACCGAGTTGATCGAACCACTGCCGGAGCGTTAACCATGTTGAATCATTTGAGGATAATTCTCCAAGCCACCCCGAAACGGCATTTACCTCTCCAAATTTCACAGACATTGCGGCGAGTTGACCAATCAACTGAGGATCTGAACTTTGCCTGCGAGTGTTGGCGAACAGTCCTGCAATATTTTCCTCGTGAACGCTACTGAGCACTCCAGCAACAAGATACGGATCCGCTTTGACCTGTTTGAGCAAAGCCGCCAGACACTCTCCCGCCCATGCTGCATCGCATTCTCCGAGCAGATATGCCAATTGCAGTTGAACCTGAGGCTCATCTGTTGTTCGGTCCGCTAATGTCCGACTCACAGTCGGTTCATCAGCTGCACCGGGCATGAATTGATTGAGACAGCGAATCGCGTGACGTCTCACACCGGGATGTGAGTCCGTGACGGCTCCGAGTGTTACTTTCAAACTGAGCAGCCCCATTCCATCCAGAGTGCACAAAGCCTGCAAGCGTGTTTGGGGGCGATCGCAATTCTGCAATAACTCATGCAGCAGTTGAGTCGCTGAAGCGTCGTTTCGCTGAATCAACATCCGCTGCACTTGATCCCGCTGCCAGCCGCTCGATGAATCGAGAGCAGCGACAAGTGACTTGGTATCAAGATCGTTGAGCGGCTTGAAAATTCGGCGGGCCGTTTTCACGGGAGCAATTCGATAAATCCGCCCCAGTTCTTCTCCCGAGCGAACATTCAATGTCTTTTCCAGCTCATCATCAATCCATTCAGGATGCTCAATCACTTCCCGTATCATATCAGCAACATACAACGCACCATCGGGGCCGACATGCAATCCCGCTGGTCGCGACCACGGATTTTTGGATCGAAAGAATTCCACCTCTCCCTCGTGCAATTTGTGACTTTGAAATGTGGCTCCGTCGGGCGTGAGTCGTCGGGCGTGCACAATGTTGTAAACCGGTTCGCTGGTGAAGGTCACATTCTTATAGTCGGAGCCGAACAGATCATCACGATAGACCATCGTCCCACATGCCGAAGTAAACCGAGGGATCGCTCCAACTGGTCGGTACTTCGTATCACAGTGGCTGATGATCGGCCCAATTGGATAAACGCGTGAATCGCCGATGCGAATATCCCGGCGAACCGGCGGCGGGCTCAAGTGAGGATTCCGACTCAGCGATCGTTCGTCGAGGACAAAATGAAAAATTGGATTCGGATTATTACACCCGAACCAGTTGCCCCAGTCATCGCGATTACGTCCATACTGCGTCCGCCCGGCGACCAGTTCCATCTGACCAGTCTCCGGCCGAATGCGTAAATCAAACCCAGCCAGATTGAGTGTTTCTTTCGTTTTATGAGACAGAATCTGCCCACCACTATCGCCGTTCGCCAGATAAATCCAATTATCGAGTCCCCATCGCAAACCATTGACGCGGTGCTGCTCATTGCCTTCGGAAAATCCCGAATAGAGCTTTTCAATAACATCAGCCTTCAGATCTCCATCGGTGTCTTCCAGATACAGGATATCGGGACAAGCTGTTACCAGTACGCCATCACGCCAACGGAGAATACCGTTCGGTGTCTGCAGTTGATCGGCAAATAGAGTCGAAGTTTCATAACTGCCATTCTGATCTCGATCTTCAAGCACGCGAATTCGACCACCAGCCGAACCCTTCCCGTCCAGCCCATGCGGGTAGTCGGCCATCTCCACAACCCACAATTTTCCGTCCGGCCCCCAGTCGAAATCAACAGGATCCTGCACCAGCGGTTCAGCCGCCACCAGACTGATCTCAAACCCCTCAGCGACTTCGATCTCATCAAGTGGATCGGCTCTAACCTGTGGAATCGTGCAAGTCAGCATCATGCAAAATACCAAAGCGATCCAGGACCAATGGTGGATTTCATCACTCCAACGCAAACATTCAAATCGCATCATTAGATTCGCTTCTCGTTATGGTGTTGCAGGCGGCAAGCAGTCCTTCACAATGACGAAACTCGAATCGTTTTTCCAGATCAACCGTTCCGAACTGATAGCAGGCGAGAAAAAAATGAACTGTACGCAAGATCAATGTCACTCGGGTGGCGTAATTGCGAATGAGATTCTTTCGACAGTGGCGAAGCGCTAAGCAACCCGCAGTGACTCTCTATTTTCAATCGGAATAGAATCTGGAAGAGAAGAGAACTTATGCATGTTTCGCAATTTTCGGGAACTGTCTCAAAGTGATGTATGAATATTACAGGCAGGACCTTGACTCACATCACGACGAATTATCCAATGTTTCCGCCCCGAAATCGTGTGTGGAAGATGCAGGAATTGTGCAGTATTGCGTAGAAGTGGTGTAAACGAAAAATAGAAAAACGCCTGAAATGTAATATTTCAGGCGTTTTTTAGTGTACGTCATTGGGCGATGAGGGACTCGAACCCCCGACATCTTCGGTGTAAACGAAGCGCTCTAACCAACTGAGCTAATCGCCCGATATTTTCAGTTAGACCCGATATTGGATCTGTGGTTCGCTTATTATGGAAGGTTAATCGTAAGTGTCAATCCTGCAGGACAACATTGTGATGGGCTTGAGATTTTCAGAAGGACATCTCAACCAGTTTATCGATTGCTGAAAAAGTTCATCAGTTCGCAGGGATAGGGATGATTTCGGTAACGTCAAAGGCATTAATGACTTACGTTATTTGCCAGCGAGATGGTCGGCCCAGTCCATTTCAATATCGAGTGATAAATTCTGGGTGGTATTTCTCTGGATGCGGCGATCGAGTTCGAGTTGACTGAGAGAATCGGAAATTTTGAGGTGTGATTCCTCAGCAAGATTGATCAATCGATTGCTGACCGGATTGCAGCGCGAGTCGAGTAAGGCTTTAACGACTGGCATATCGTAACTCTCAGGATTGTTTCGCAGGACTTCGGCAACGAAACCATTGCTCAATTCTACGAGTGAGCCAATTGGAAACAGAGAAGTTGTTTTCAGCAGTCCACGGAATGCATCTGGATCGAACAAAGTGTTCTGCGTATCAGTGAGTAGCATTTTGATTGCCTGGTAGGGTGTCATCGCGGAGCGATAGGGTCGCATGGAAGTCAGGGCGATATAGACATCAGCCACGGCAGCAATTCTTGCCAGGGGATGAATTTGTCTTCCGATTCGTCCACGCGGGTAGCCAGTTCCATTCCAGCGTTCATTGATTTGCCAGGCGACCTGTCGGGCAGTATTTGAGAGATCACTGATTTTTTCCAGGGCATGCCAGGTTAAGCCAGGGTATTTTTTAATTTCGAGTCGTTCGAGAGTGGAAAGCTCTCGGTTAAGATTCATTAGCCGCTGGAGTTCGGGAGTAATGCCGATTCGAGCAATCATACAACCGATTCCTGCCTGAGTGATGTCTTCTTCTGAATGGCCCAATATTGCAGCAATGGACATTGTCAGTTTTGCGACACGATAGGTATGCTGGCAGGAGTTGGCTTGATCTTCCGTTTGAATGGCTGTTTTTACGAACAGATCGATATCGCTGAGCAGCATTTCAATCGATTCGTTGGAGATGCCCTGAATAGGTTCGATACGGGTTCGGGAACTGTTTCTCACTTCATCATAAAACGATTGAACATTTTGGGCATGTTGCCTGCTGTTGACCATCATTTGTTTAATGAGAGTGGGATTGTATTCGAGTTCTGCAGGTTTGGTGATACGATTTGATAGCGGTAGCTTCTGAGCTTCATTTTGTTGACGTTGTTCTGCGAGATGGTGTTTTTGTAGTTTGACACCAGTTGAGCCTTTGTTCTCGTTATTCCAGATGCTCCCCACATATCGGCTATCAATGGAGATTGCTTTGATGCCACGGGATTGCAGTCGGCTGAGATTTTCTGTTGTCAGCGTCAGTCCGCAATTGAGTAACATTACCGTGCTGTTATCAGCATCATAAATGGCAGCAGGTAATATCGCCCCAGCGCGAAGCTCTCGAATTGGAATTACCGTCGTAGCCATGGACTCTCAGTATTCGCAGGAAGAGGATTGAGTCAGTGTTGATAGAGTACTGTATGCAGTATGTTTCTATGTATTTGAACTTAGCTTGAGCAATGTTCGGAAGGTCGACCGATTGCAGGAACTGTCGAAGTTTACTGTGTTCAAAATGCGGATTGCAGCGAATATGCAGTTTGACGAGGATAGATTGGCCGTAATGAGCGTTGATATTCAGTAGATGACATAATTATTCATCAAGATAAAATTTCAATGGAGTCGTCCGGAAGAAAATGAGAGTGGAATTACCTGAGAAGGCTCGACCGGTTTACGGAACGATTTTCATTGGAAGCCTGCTGCTCTTTCTCGTCGCTGTCGGAAAAGCATTCGTGGTGAATCGATTGAAGATCGATCAGTTGATGATTCCGATTCTCATGTTTGCAGGCTCAGTCGTTCTTCGCAAAATCATTGCTGCCCGCTGGGATCGATTGACGAAAAAATCCATGCCCGGGCTGTGGATGATCCGCACGATCTTTGGAAAGCAGGCCTCTCAAATCATTCGCAGTCGGCAAGAGATGCTCTCCTATATGATGTATTATGCCTTGATGTTTTTGGAGCCTCTTATCCTCGTGTTCGTGGCAGCCATGCTGTTTTCGGAAACTGGATTCTGATGGTGAAGTCATAATCTGAGAGCACGATTTCGTCAGAAAATGCCTGACCTTTATCATTACCAATTTGCATTCGGGCCATTAGGAACTTTGACCAGAGCGGTGGGGACTGAGGATTCGCGTTCGCCGTGACGTTGTTCGATTTCCTGAATGAGCGTGTCGAACATTGCGGTTGATTCGAGAGTGCGGAGTCGGTCTTCGAGGTCTTCAGGGATGCCGAGACGGGAACCGTACCAGGCTGCAAATTTGCGAAAAAGAACGCACGCATACTCTTCATGAGCGGCGACCATCAATTCGAAATGCCGGACAAGAAATGCGATTTGTTCGGCTGGTGTCGGTTCGTTGATTGGCTTCCCGTTCGACATCTCTTTGAGCTTGCGAAAAATCCAGGGGTCGAGCATCGCTCCACGACCAATCGCAACGGCATCACAACCGGTAATGCGTCGCATATCAAGAGCATCGTTCACGTTGCGGACATCTCCATTGCCGATAATCGGGATATGATTGACCGCTTCGACAACTTGTCGAATACCAACCAGATCGACATCACCATGAAATCCCTGTTGTCGGGTACGACCATGAATGGTGATCGCGGCGACGCCCAACTGCTCAAACTGAGCGGCCAGCATGGGAGCTGAAATGTGATCGGCATCCCAGCCGAGTCTCATTTTTACAGTGACGGGAATAGAGACCGCGTTCACAACAGAGGAGACAATCCGCGTGGCATTTTCGCAGTCGCGCATCAATCGGGCACCACCTCCACTACTGTTGATCTTTCCCATTGGGCAGCCCATGTTGATATCGATTCCGCCATATCCTTCCGTTTCCAGTTTTTGGGAGGCTTGAATCAATTCGTCGGTATTGCCTCCAAAAATCTGCACCGAAAGAGGTTGGTCGAAGTCGTTCGTGCGAATGAGAGCCTTCGATTTATTACTGTTGGCGATTAATTGGGGAACCAGAACCAGATCGGTCGTCGCCAGTCCGACTCCGCCCAACTCGCGAAGAGCGGTACGCAACGGAAGGTGTGTGTAACCAGCCAGAGGTGCCAGAAAATAGCGGCTATCAAGAAGTCGATTACCAATACGGATGCGATTGGAAGTCTCTTCGATGCAATCGAGATTTGAGGGATTTGAGGACATATACAACTTTAAGTCTGGAGTGGACTTGGCGGATGGCTGTCGCTGAGTATTGCCAAGTGCATAGGCCTGTGTCTTAGCCACGGCTGTTATCGCGTTTTGGGATCTGCCACCCGAATTGATAATGTTTCAAGAACGAAGCACAAGCCAGTGAGTTTTCCCGCATAGTAACATATGCGTTTGCGATTCGTGATTGTAAAAGATTCTCCTCTCGACCAATTCCCGAAATTCTGATAAGAATTGCCATGTTAAATTTTGCAGCCATCATCTCGGGGAAGAACGTGTTATCACATCGTGGTATTCAATTAGGCATAAGTCTTTGTCTCGCAATGAGCTGCGGTTGTGTACGTCCCTGGAATACCGAGCTGCCGATGGTTCAATCGGGGTCGCCTTATTATGAGCAACAGCGAATTGAACGCTTCGATCCCTTCGCTTCGACCGAATTGGGACCTTCGACAATGTCCCGGCCTCGGGGGTATGAACAATCGCCCAATATTACGAGAAGTAGCCAGGAATCAGGAGCCTATACGGCTCCAGTCGTTCCGGGCACGGTTCATCCCCAATTTGCACCGCAGGCCTCTTATCCTCAACAGCAGTACCCGGGCGTCGTTCCTTTGAATTGAGGATTAGTTGGGTAGGACAGACTTCCAGCCTGTCTATCTTCTTGTTTGCGGCATTCTTTTCAGTATCGATCAAGGATCCTATTGTGATTCAGACAGGCAGGATGCCTGTACTACTTTGCTTTCTTCTCATGGGATAGGCAGATTTTCCCATCAACGCATCATACTGTGTTGGGAATCTGGTGAAGGCTCGTAATTTCGGCCTTCTTCAACTTGCATCAATCCGCAATCCTGACGAAACTCCACACTATTAATTCTGCCTGTTGACTGTCAGTGAAATCTGACAGAAGATACATGGAGACAGTAGTTCGCGATGAGTGTTTAAGTCGATGATTGGAGGCGACTGAGATGAAAGTCTGGCCGGGAAATCCGTATCCCCTGGGGGCCACTTGGAATGGTTCCGGGGTAAATTTTGCGATCTATTCTGCAAATGCAACCAAAGTTGAACTCTGCCTGTTCGACTCGATCGATGACATCAAAGAAGTCGCCAAAATACCGCTGCAGGAGAAGACCGATTTCGTCTGGCACTGCTTTCTGCCCGAACTCAAACCGGGACAATTGTACGCCTACCGTGTGCATGGCCCGTATGAGCCCCATCACGGACATCGCTTCAACGCAAACAAGATTCTGCTCGATCCTTATGCGAAATCCATCGCACGGGGAGTTCGCTGGACCGATGCCATGTTCGGCTACTCGGTCGGACATCCTCAGGGCGATCTCTCCTTCGATGCCCGCGACAATGCTGGCTCGGCTCCGCTGAGTGTCGTTGTTGATAACCGTTTTCGTTGGGGAAACGATACACAACTCAAAACGCCCTGGCACAAAACGCTCATCTACGAAACGCATGTCAAAGGGTTCACGATGAAGCATCCCGGCGTGCCGAAAGCACTGCGGGGAACATATGCCGGGCTCGCTTCGAATGCCTCAATTCAACACCTGCTCGATCTTGGGGTGACGGCTGTCGAACTGATGCCGGTCCATGAGAAAATTCACGATCGGCATCTCGTCGATAAAGGACTCTCCAATTACTGGGGCTACAACACGCTCGGCTTCTTTGCTCCTGAACTCAGTTACAGTTCGAAGAAAGATCCACAAGGGAGTGTGAACGAGTTCAAGTCGATGGTGAAAAAACTCCATCAAGCCGGGCTCGAAGTCATTCTCGATGTTGTTTACAACCACACCGCAGAGGGAAACCATTACGGTCCGACTATTATGCTGAGAGGGATTGATAACAGTTCCTACTATCGCCTCGTGCATCGCCAGCAGCGGTTCTATATGGACTACACTGGCTGCGGCAATACGCTCAATATGCTCACCCCGCATGTGCTGCAACTGATTATGGATTCACTTCGCTACTGGGTGCAGGAAATGCATGTCGATGGTTTCCGCTTCGATCTCTGCAGCGCTCTCGCCCGGGAACTTCACGAAGTCGATCGGCTGGGAGCGTTCTTCGATATCATTCATCAGGATCCCGTTTTGTCTCAGGTCAAACTGATTGCAGAGCCCTGGGATCTCGGAGAAGGGGGCTATCAGGTCGGCAACTTCCCGATTCTCTGGACCGAATGGAACGGCAAGTATCGCGACTGCATTCGTCAATTCTGGCGAGGCGACGGCGGCACGATGAACGAGTTCGCCACCCGCATCACAGGTAGTAGCGACCTCTACGAACACAACGGGAGGCGCCCTTATGCGAGTATCAATTTTGTGACCTCGCATGACGGATTTACATTGCAGGATCTGGTCAGCTACAACGACAAACACAACAGCGCCAACGGGGAAGATAACCGCGATGGTGATAATCACAATCTGAGTTGGAACTGTGGCGAGGAAGGTCCAACGACCGATCCCGATGTCCGCAAACTTCGCGAGCGGCAAAAACGAAATATCATCACCACATTGCTGCTCTCTCAGGGAGTACCAATGATTTGCTCGGGGGATGAACTCGGTAAAACTCAGGGCGGCAATAACAATGCTTATTGTCAGGATACCGATCTGAGCTGGATCGACTGGGAGATGACTCAGGATAAAGCACGGTATTTCAAATATGTGAAGAGTGTGGTCAAGATCTGGAAAGAGAATCCTGTCTTCCAGAGACGAAAATTCTTTCAGGGGCGACTCATTCGCGGCGAAAACGTTCAGGATATCACCTGGCTAACACCGAGTGGGAAGTCGATGACCGATAAAGACTGGCACGAGCCGCACGTGCGGTGTCTGGCGGTTCGCTTCGAAGGCGATCAGATTCATCAGGTCGATGAGAAGGGCCGGGAGATTACAGGCAATACATTCCTGATGCTGCTAAACGCCCACGATCATTCCATCGATTTCACTTTGCCACAGCATGAAGCGAACGAATTCTGGAAGCCAATGCTCGACACGAGCGACATCTCCCGCAAGACGGGACTGATGCGACAAAATCAGGTCTACCGCGTGACGGCTCATTCGATGGTCGTACTGAGAATCAAATCCGTCTCGTCCAACATAGCCGCCCGACTCATCCAGTGGATGCAACCCGAAATGGCGACCTCTCTGTTTCTTCCTGAAAAAACGGAAGAGCCTGAAGAAGTTGTCGTGACGGATCCCTCAGTAGAAGAGACGGTCGCAGAGGAATCTCCGGATCTTGAGGAAGTTTCTGTTTCTGAAAAGGTGAATGAGTCCACTCCAGTTGAAGAAGCTGTCGGAGAAGAGACACTGGTGGAAGAGGATCTGGTGGAAGAACCAATCGAAGAAATGACGCCAACCACTTCCGCGATCGAATCTACAGTCGATGAATTTGACGTTGAAGAGGAAGATCCAGCAAAAGACGCGGCTGCTGGTGAAGTTTCCGAGAAGACTGCTCATAAATAACAACAAATGCTATTGACTTGTATTCAATGAAAATTGATGAGTGTTATTAAAAAGGAACTGAATCATCTTCAACACCAACAACTTCATTGTCTGCTAATTCTGACATAATGTTTTCCAATGCGGAATCCCACTTAGTAACAGATCTGTAGGCTTCGTCACGCAATTGGGAAAGTAATTCATAGTTAGGTTCAGAATCATCTACTATGCAAGACATAACTGTAGTGCCATTTGAGATTAATTGCGCTTGAATGTAATCAGGCGATGAATCGGGAGATGTAAAAGTTAATTGAAAGAATGATCCATCTCGGAATCTAACACCATATTCTTCTTTGATTGATTCAAATTTTTGCCATCTTACTTGATTCTCCCGAGATTTTTTCAGTAGCAATTCAAGCATTTTTATGAATTGATCATTTGTAATCATGTGGATTACCCTAACTTAGTGCCGAATGGTTTTAAATGTTCGGAAATTTTGCTGCTTAATTCGCTATCAAGTTTATTCCATTTTCCCTTCATATTATCGGAAATGGAAGATTTGTTTGCATGTATTTTTTCGAATGATTTTCCCATGGAGCGTGTTCTATCCGACAGTTCTCTCCATTGGGAATCCATGACATCAAGCTGGTTTAACAGGTTGGCAATATCTGACAATCTTACTGCAGCCATGTTCCAATTAACGTTAATGGAATGGACACGACCTTCCGACAACAATCTGGAACATTCATTGATAATATATCGATTGTACTCAAATCGACTATGATTAAGTGCTTCAATTGCCGCTTGTGTCGCAGAATTGGTTTTCTTAATCTGAATCCAGGCAAGCCAGACACCAATTGCAGTGAGAATGAATCCAATCCCACCAATACTGGTCAGTAGATCTCGCCCAAAATCATTTAAGAAGGGATCAGTAGGCATTTTATACTGGTTTTTCTTAAAAATCAAAGTTGTCTGTACGCAGTGACACTATCGTGGTTAACGATTTGAGAAATGTCAATTCAACACGATTTGACAAATAAGGATTTGAAGATGTTTACGGGATTAATCGAAGGCCTCGGCTCAATCAAACAACTGGAGCAGGAAGCCAGTGGGTTGCTGGTAGTTGTGACCATTCCTCAGGAAATGCTGCAGGAAACGACCCACGGGGCCGCGGACATTGGCGATAGCGTCGCGATTAATGGTTGTTGCCTGACGATTGTGGGAATGGAGGGCGATTGCTGGTCATTTCAGGCGGGGAGTGAAACTCTCAGTCGCACAAATTTGGGGGCTCTTGCAATTGGTTCACCTGTGAATCTGGAACGGGCGTTGCCTGCTCATGGTCGACTCGGGGGCCATTTTGTGCAGGGGCATGTCGATGGGCTAGGGCAGGTCGCGGAGATTGATCGTGATGGCGACTGGATCAAAATGTGGTTTCAGGTTTCAACTGAACTAGCCCGTGGGATGGTGGAAAAAGGTTCGGTGACGGTTGATGGTATCAGTCTGACAGTCGTCGATGCCGAAGCTGATCGTTTCAGTGTCGCACTGATTCCGCATACGCTTTCCGTCACCACATTGGGCATTCGCGATGTGGGAGATGCAGTGAATATTGAGACGGATATTCTGGGTAAGTATGTCGCAAAAATGCTGGCCACCAATTCCTGAAGCGTGTTGCTCCTTGCATTGTCTGGCTGGTCTGATTCAAATGAAGGTATCACTTCATCAAGTCAGGAATAGCCATGCGATTAAGTTTTAAAGTATGCAGTTTTGCATTACTCCTCGTGGGAATAATGTTCAGTTCAACCTCGGCTGAGCCACGCAGGAACTCGGAGAATTCTCGGATGAACGTCTTGTTCATTATCTCCGATGACCTCACTGCGACAGCACTATCCTGCTATGGCAATAAGTATTGCCAGACACCAAACATCGATCGTCTGGCTGCACGCGGCACCCGCTTTACCAATTCCTATTGCAACGCAACCTATTGCGGTCCTTCGCGAGCATCATTCTTGACGGGTTACTATCCCCACGCGACGGGAGTTCTCGGCTATAACAGCCCGCGACCTGCGATTGGGGATCGGGAGACGTGGCCGCAGATGTTTAAGAACGCAGGTTACTATTCGGCTCGCGTCAGCAAGATTTATCACATGGGCGTTCCGGGCGGAATCGAATATGGTGGAGATGGTCGCGATCACAATAATTATAATGGCGCAGACGATGAAGCCTCCTGGACAGAGCGGTTCAATAGCCCCGGTCCTGAATGGAAAGCGGAAGGGAAGGGCGAAACGCTCGAAGGAAATCCCGATGGCAAGAAGCCTGTTGTTGGTGGAAACACGTTTGTTGTGGTCGAAGCCGAGGGCGATGACCTCGTCCATTCTGATGGCAAGACCGCTGCCAAGGCGGTCGAATTGATCGAGCAGCATGCTGACAAACCTTTCTTCCTGGCAGTCGGGTTTGTTCGTCCGCACGTCCCCTTTGTTGCTCCCAAGAATTATTTCGAGCCTTTTCTCCCCTACGATAACAATGAGCTGCCCCCCAAGATTCCCGGTGACTGGGACGACATTCCCGTGCCAGGCATCAACTACAAAACCAGCAAGAATATGAAGATGGATCTTCGTCGGCAGAAGAAAGCCGTGGGAGGCTATTATGCAGCCGTCTCTTACATGGATGCTCAGGTCGGCAAGGTTCTGGATGCTCTGGAAAAATCGGGCCAGGCAGACAATACGATTGTGATCTTCACGAGCGATCACGGCTATCATCTGGGCGAACACGACTTCTGGGCCAAAGTCAGCCTGCACGATGAATCTTCCCAGGTTCCGTTGATTATCAGCGTTCCCGGAAAGCAGCCTGCTGTTTGTGACTCACTGGTTGAATTGATCGACCTGTTCCCAACCACGGCTCAACTATGCGGCTTTAATATTCCCAATAGGATTCAGGGAAAAGACATTTCTCCCCTGTTAGATGACCCCAGTCTTGAAGTTCGAGAAGAGGCCTTCTGTGTTGCACCGATGCGTAAGGGCTTCCTGCTTCGAGACAACAACTGGGCGTTCCTCTCCTATAATGAAGACGGCTCAAAAGGGATCGAACTGTATGATGTTCAGAAAGATCCTCATCATTACACAAATGTTGCCAATGATCCCAACATGGCAAACGTGGTCGCCAAGTATCAACAGAAGTTGACCAGGAAGTTGAAGTCAATTCGGGAGAATGATCTCAACTAACATTCCTCATGGAAGTTTGAAATCCCTCTCGGATGAACGCTCAATCTGCCAACGACCTGCTCCCCAGGGTCCCTGAATCCAAACCGCTCCCTCTTCCGCGGCTCTGCGGAGATCAAGCTCAGGAACAGGTTTGGCTTGTTGATCGTTTTTTATGAAATGCTGAATCGAGCCAAGTTCCATTTCTTGAGACAAGAGAACTGACCTCTTAGGCAGATCCTTCGCAGATTCCTTTGTAGGTAATACTTCAGAGGATCGCACACTCTCCAAAAGTGGCCAGCTGGGATGGCTCTGGTTGAAGTATATGTGTGGAGAGCTTTCCAGTTCAAAGAAAGTCTTTTGAACGGATTGCTCCTGAGATACTGCCTCCTCGGTCAAAGTGAGTTGATCTCGATACAAGGTCGAATCCACGAAACATTTCTCGAATGATTCACCTCCCGCAGAAATCAGGGCGATTCCTTCCTCGGCTTGTGCAACACTGGTTCCGAATAACACAAGCACGATCATCGAATATTTCATTGACTCTTCCTTGAAGAATTATTGTAAATCAAATGGAAGATGATTGTTCCCTCTCCCTCTTGGAGAGGGTTAGGGTGAGGGAATCGACGTTAATTGTATGAAGAGCGTCGAAGTGATCCCCTTATCCGGCCTTCGGCCGCCAACCGCTCCCCAAAGTGAAGGAGCCGCTTCACAGCAAGATCATCTCATCATCGACCAGATGGGCCAATATTGTTGAAGAAATCGATTGTCACACGGTTAGCATACAGCGACTCAATTACTCCATACCAAGTTTTTCTTTCAACTTGGTAATCATATCCTCATCAGGATATTTGGCGGCTTGTTCCTGCTTGAGGGCATTACTCCAGGCTTCTTTGGCTTTCTCGGTTTTATCGATCGCCTGATAGCAATCGCCTAAGTGGTCCCACAAAACCGTATCGCCTTCTTCGGAGCCTTCAACGGCTTTTTCCAGATAGGTGATTGCCTCATCATATTTCTTCATGCGATACAGAATCCAGCCCATGCTGTCGAGGTAAGCATGATTTTCCGGCTCGGCTTCCATCGCCTTTTTAATCATCTCGTAAGCCTGATCGAGTTTCTTACCGCGATCGGCGTACAGGTATCCAAGGTCGTTGCAGACGGAGGTATCGTCTGGATTCTTTTCATAAAAGACTTCGAGAATTTCCTCGGCTTTGTCGAACTCATCGTTTTGGGCGTAAGCAGCAGAAAGAGAAAATTTCGCCTGTCTGATGATGGTATCGTTCGGGTTTTTTGATTCCAGGGCCAGTAATTCCTCGAATGATTTAATCGCAGCGGCCCAGTTGTGGGTGTAATAATGGATCCAACCCTTTTGGAATCGCCACAGTAATTCATTCGGTTCTTCCTGGATCGCTTTGTCGATTAATGTGATCGCTTCTTCGGGAAGTCCCAGAAATGCCAGGCAGCGAGAAGAGTTGTACCGAGCTTCTCGCGCGATCTGTGGCAGTTTTTGTTCCTCTGCTTTTTCGAGCAGAGGAACGAAGATTTTGACGGCTTCTTCCCAGTTCTCGCTCAGGTAATGGACACGACCTTCCTGGTAAGTCCACAGCAGATTATCGGGATCAGTTTCTCGAACATCAGCAATCAGTTTGAGGGCCTTATCATTCTGTTCATTCGCAACGTAAACCTGAATCAACTGTAGTTGAAAGGCCTGCTTTTGATTGGATAATGTTGGGGAGTCAATCGCTTCCTGCAGGATTTCTGTCAATGGATCATATTCTTCGAGATTATTCAGGTAGTCGATCAACTCGGCATACAGTGTAACCTGCACCTGACGCTCGTCTCGAAGAGCCAATGCCCTGCGGTAGAAAAGAATCACTTTGTCGACCTGTTCCTGCTGCATCGCCAGTTTGGCCAGCAGATAGGTTTGTGTGAAGGCTTCACGAGCATCTTCGGGTTGTTTTTCCTGAATGCCAATATTGACCATGGCGTTGGCCAGTTTTTCATTCTGTTTGATCAAATCGAGTTCCGCTTCGAGACGATCAGCTTTGGCGCCATTCATCATTGCCTGAGCTAGTGCGGTCAATGTTTTCTGAGCATCTTCCTGCTGACGATAAATCTGCAACAGGCCCAGTTGAATATCAGCCTGATTTTTCGAATCTTTCAATGCTTCAAATATCTTCTCAGCATCGTCATAACGTTTGTTGGCAATGTACTGTTCGCCAAGGAATAGCCGCAGAGTTTCATTTTTCGGATCCTGTTCGAGCAGTTCCTCAAGTTGCGGAATGATTTCTGATTCCTGATCGTTGGCAATCAGGAGTTCTGTCAGGAGGAGATAGGGGCCTTTGCCTTTGCTTTGCAGTTTAGCTGCAAAGTAGGTATTCAGTTTTTCCAGGGCTTCTGCAGGCTTTTCTTTGCGGGAAAGGACGCGTGCCATCTGATAATTTAAAACTTCGGGGTCTTTTCGAGTCGCTTCTGCAGCTAACTCAAAGGCCTGCTCGGCGATATCGAGTTGATCGGTCAGCAGGAACAGTTCTCCAAAAGTTTCGAACGTTTGAGACTTATCTCCCTGCATGGTTTCGAGGGCGCGTTGTGTGCGGAAATCGAGCGAATAATCATCGGGGTGGGTGATCGCCTTGAACACAATCGCGTACGCATTGGCCGCTTCTTCCGTTTTGTTGATCGAAAGGTAGAGTCGTCCGAGTTGACTCATGATCGAAATGTAGGGACCACCTTGTTTATCGACCGTCGAACTTTCGATTGCTTTTTCGAAGTAACGAATTGAGCCAGGAATGTCGCTTTGTCGGAGTGCATAGATGCCTAATTGACTAAGCAGTTCAAAATTATTGGCATCTAACTCTACTGCTTTCTGAGCGTATTGAATGGCTTCAGTCAGTTTGTCGAGCCGAAATGCGAGAGGGATAATCGCCTTGTACAACGCGATCGATTTGTTATCGATTTCAATCGCTTTGGTATACGCTTCGTAGGCTTCAACAAATTTATTGGTGTGCTCGAAGGTCCGCCCCGTCATGTAATAAGCGGCTGCTTTTCGTCGTTTATTGACTTCTTCATCGGTCGCCGATTCGGGAAGTCGGTATTCGTAAACATCATCGCCAGGTTGACTCAGCATTTCGATGAGTTGTTGCAATGCTTCGGGCGGCGTTGAATCAACTCCTGGATCAGAGGTTTCTGCTGCCGGTTCATCTGCAAAACTCGATGCCGGGAGAGAAAAGGAGAAACCCCCAAAGACAATTGTCAGACAGATTCCGAAGCAGATTTTATTCCGATAGTATGGTTTTCCAGTCTGACATTTTTGTGGTGGCTGAGAGAATTGAGTTTGCATCCGCATCGTATTCACTCCTCTGATGCGATCAACATGGGCTGATCGTTGCATTTTGTCTGAATTCCGCAATATAAAGACTGATTCGATTTTCCGTTCGAATTGACAATCAGCCAAGCGTTTTTTTAACACGTTTTACGCATTTTACCAATAGAGGACGGCTCGAGTTGTGAGCAATTCCCCAGATCAGTGAGCTATTTATTGACGAATTGAACACGGATTATTTGTTTTCTGCCAGAATTTCTTGACTCAGAAACCTGTCCGCGTTAAAAAAAACTTGTTATTGTCAATAATAATTGGGGGTGCTCTGTCGATGTAATACGATAGAGTAAACACTAACGAATAGTTCGTTAATGTTTAATTATAAGGTGGTGTGTTTGGTAAAGCACGACAATGGAGTGCGTTGCCGTCATTAGGCACCACCATGAAGACCCTGCCTGGGATTGAGTGTGAATGTAAGTTGAATTTTCGGCTTGGCACTCAAAACCCGCGGAAAATTCCTGCGATATAAGGAGCAGAAAATCGAGACGACGCATCGGGTGAATGATCAGATCAGGATCACACCAATTCGAGTTGTGAATTTTGATGGCGAAATGCTGGGTGTTATTGAAACGAGCGAGGCTCAGACTGTTGCAACTGAAAATGGTCTGGATCTTGTGGAAGTGGCTCCAAACGAAAAGCCACCCGTTTGCCGTATCATGGATTACGGCAAATTCAAGTATGAACAAAAGAAAAAGTTGAGCAAAAACACCAAGCAGCATCAGACTCAACTCAAGGAAATTCGATTGCGACCCAAAATCGGGGAGCACGATATCGATTTCAAGATGAAGAAGGCTCGAGATTTCCTGCTTCATCACGATAAAGTCAAATTGACCGTCATGTTCAAGGGGCGTGAAAATGCTCACCACGAACGGGGACGGGACATTTTGGAAAGTATTGCCAAGTCACTTGATGACATCGCCAAACTGGAAAAAATGCCAGGTATGGACGGTGGACGAAGTATGACCGCAATTCTGACTCCAAGATAAATTTCATTGTTATTTTGGGCTGTGTGGGGTCACCAGTCTGAGATCTCTGGAAGAAAAGTTTTTCAACGCTGGTCGGTTTGACTACCGAACAGTCTTGAGGATCGTTATAATGCTCGACTTGTTCTCAATTCGAGTGCGATGACTGTGCAGGTAGGTTCCACAAGTGGTTAAGCCTGTTGATGTTATGTCTGTTTAATTATCCCGTTCGCGGGTCACACACAATTCTAACTGGTGATACTGTGCCAAAGCAAAAAACACACAAGGGAATGCAGAAGCGGTTCAAAATTACCGCAACTGGTAAAGCGAAGCATCGCAAAGCGAATCGCGGTCACATCATGAGCAAGAAGTCTGCCGATCGTAAACAAGCCTTGCGGGGCGATGGTGTGATCACAGGGACAGTTGCCAAGAAAATTGCGGACGCCTTGCGTCCAGGTCTCTGAGTTGAACGCATCTGGTCTGATTATGGAGACAGGCGGGAAGTCTGTCCTACGGGTTGATTAGATTGGAACACTTGCGGAAATCCTCAGAATTTGAACATTTACAGAATTTGAACAAAGCGGCAGAGAGTCAAAATGAAAGTCAGAAGTGGCAAAGCTCGTTTGAGATCAAAAAGACGGTTGTTGCGTGAAGCCAAAGGCAATTTTGGTGGACGTAAGAACCTCAATCGTACCATCCGTGAAACTATCTTGCGGTCCCGTGCTTACGCCTACCGCGATCGCCGTGTGCGTAAACGCGAAATGCGTCGTTTATGGATTATTCGTCTGAATGCGGCTTGTCGTGAACACGGCCTGCGGTATTCCGAATTTATTAACGGATTGACTAAATCTGGCCTGACTTTGAATCGTAAATCACTGAGCGAATTGGCATTCCACGAGCCAGCGGTATTCGCGGAAGTATTCAATGTTGTCAAGGCCAGCCTGTAATCAGGCGATATTTGAAATACGCATGAGTTCGTGTTTCAGCGGCCCTGAGATAAGAATAAGAGGCGGATGAGATTCTCAGCCGCCTTTTTTCGTAGAATTTTCTACGACGCTTCAGGATTTTTATGGGTATTATACATCGGGTAAGGGGAGCCCAGATAGCCCTGCTATCTGAGTGAACGAAGTCCACAAGAGGTTTTCAGTTTGATAGTGGAAATTTCCCATAGGCTTCTTGCAGCTACGCCGCTCCGAAAGAATCTTTCGGGGCTAAACCTGAAAAATACTGTCAACCACAAAAATTAATGAAGTACTATAAAATCAGTCAAAATCACAAGCCTTATAGCGAAGATCCCATTCGATGAATTTGCTCCAAGTCCTGGATGATTATCAAAACGAAGCTTTGCAGGTCATCAGTCAGTGTGGCGAATTGTCGGACATCGAAGAGGCACGAATTCGCTTTCTCGGCAAGAAAAAAGGACGTCTGAAAGAGATTCAGACTCAACTATCGACAGCTAAGCCGGAAGAACGCCCTGAACTTGGGAAACGCTTCAATGCGGCCAAAAATGCGGTTGAAGCTTCTTTGAATTCCCGCAAAGACGAACTGGCTAAGCCCGTCAAGCAAGCCGCTGGATTGGACGTGACTCTCCCCGGCATTGCATCCCCACTCGGGAAACGGCATCCGATTTCGAAAACGATCAGCGAGTTCAAGGAAATCGCGGGTCGCCTCGGTTTCGATGTCGCTGATGGCCCAGAAGTTGAAGATGACTATCACAACTTTGTTGCTCTTAACATCCCGGATGACCATCCCGCACGCGATCCGCTCGATAATTTCTACCTTTCGGTCGCTCAGGAGGGGGCTGGTGGTCCCTGGCTGCTGCGAAGTCAGACTTCCACTGTCCAGATTCGAGTCATGGAACAGGTTCCTCCTCCCGTTCGCATCGTTTCTACGGGGCGGGTTTATCGGCCCGATACCATTGATGCGACTCACTCCTGCATGTTCCATCAGATGGAAGGCTTGTACATCGACAAGCATGTCACGATGAGCAACCTGAAAACAACACTCAAAATGATTGCGACTCAATACCTGGGGGATGACATCGCGATTCGTTTCCGTCCGTCGTTTTTCCCATTCACTGAACCTTCTGTCGAAGTCGACATTCAGTGGGGAGAGAGTTGGATGGAAGTTGGCGGGGCAGGGATGGTCGATCCAAATGTATTGAAAGCGGTCGGCTACGATCCCGAAGAAGTGAGCGGTTTTGCCTTCGGACTGGGCATCGAACGCCTCTGCATGAAGCGTTATGGCGTTAAAGATATTCGCCTGCTTTATGAGAACGACCTGCGATTTCTCTCACAATTCTGAGATGAGATTAATGCACAAGCACGAAGCGCAAGCGAGTATGTTAAGTCTGCATTTGAACACACTCGCTTGCGCTTCGTGCTTGTAAAAAAACTATCATCATCAAATCAAGCTTCCAGCGTGATATGCAACCCGCCTGAGCAATGGTAGCATAATACATTCTGATTTGCCATTTCGCGATTAGCGCGAATTCTTTTTGTGCAATGTGGGCAGTCGACATACACTCCCTGCAGGTTGCTCATTGATTCCTCAATCCTGCAGATAAAACCCGCATCACAGCGATTGCACTTCACGCTGGAATTCAAAAAATTCACCGGGATCTTAAGTTCCTGCTGACATTTCGGACAACTCAGGTAAATCCCCTTGGCACGAATCAGGAAGATTTTGCTGGAGTTGTTGGCTGGGGCTTGTTCGATGGCGGAAGAACTACTTTTTTTTTTCGTCTATGGTGACTTCCTGCAAGGGAATAAATTCAGGAATATCGACAAAAGTGACTTTCAATTCCGAATTCAAAAGAGCACGGCACGTCTGGCATGTGATTAAATTTGCGGGCATGTGATCCCCACAGTCCGGACAAGCTCCACCTGGCCAAGCTGGCATGGCATCAGTTCCTTGAAAAATAGTAGCAAAAAATATGAATAGAAAAGTTTTTGAGCAAATTGGATACCAGTAATTGACACAAGTTCACGCCAACTGCGTTAAGAGCAGGATGATAAGAATAAAATATGGCGAAAAGTTGCAGAACAATTGAGTTGGTAAAATCCAAGCCCAATCATGAAGAATGAATATAGAGAGTGTCTTCGACGAAAATATCGTGAATTCTGGGTGTACAGTTTATCAAGACATCCATCAGTTCGAAACTATTTTTTGGGAAGACAATACAATTTTGTAGCGGTTTTTAGATACATCCGCCCGTTGGCGACAACCGGTGTTGCATAAGAAAGGTCATTTAAAGGAACGCGGCCAAGTTCCTGAAACTCACGGCCAGCGGCCAGAACGACAACAGTGCCTGCTTCGTCGATGACATACAGCTTATTTTCCAGCCAGATCGGCGAACCACTGAAGTTTCCGCCAATTCGCTCTGTCCAGATTTCTTCCCCGGTTGTGGCATCCAGGCAAGAAGCGACACCGACATCGAGAATCATATAGATTAGTCCATCTTTATAGACAGGAGTCGGCACATAAGGGATTGTCCGGGTTAATGTGAATTTGGGTGTGACCTGACCAGTCTGATCCAATTCAACCGCATACAGATTTTTCCCTTTTCCACCACCTCCGCTCACGGAAATGACTAGATTGTCCGTCAGGAATGGTGAGCCGACAGTTCGTTCGGGAAAACGTTCGGCTCTCCAGAGCAGTTCTCCCGTATTCACATTCATAGCGGAAATTCCCATGATGCCACTCACGCAAATCACCTCTTCGATGCCATCTTTGCGTGTCCGAACAATGGGTGTTGCGTACGATGTGCGGTTGAATTCCCGTTCTGTCTGCCAGACCTGCTTGCCAGACGTCAAATCGTAAGCTGTGACGCTACTCGGGCCTTTCATGTCTTTGGGAACAATGACCAGATTTTTGTGGATGATCGGCGAGCAGGAAGGGCCATGTTCGCTGATGAATTCACCCAGATCATTCCGCCACAGTTCCTGACCATCCTTCGTCCAGCAGGCGATAATAAACTGGCCTTCATCGGCAAAGGCAGCCACAACATGTGAACCATTTGTGGCTGGGGAGCCTGAGGCAAAGCTGTTTTTGTTGTGGAGATGCACATCATTAAGCGTCAAATCCCGTTGCCATTTTTCTTTTCCGGTCACTGCATCCAGGCAAAGCAGACGACGAACGGAACCATCGTTGAGACCCGTTGTCACATACAGAGAGTCATCCCAGACAACAGGTGAAGAGTGAGACAGACCGGGCAAGTCAATCACCCAGGCGTAATCGTCTTCGGTCCAGGTGACTGGAAAACCGGTTTCCGGAGAAATTCCCTGACCATTATTCCCGCGAAACCGAGGCCAGTTTTCAGCAGATGCACTAGATAACGAAGTCAGTGCCAGACATAACGAGCACACTGCAAGTACTGAAAAACGAAGCATGCTGAACTCCCGGGATCCAAAAGGCGAAAATTAACCGATTAATGTCTACAAAGATAACAAAACCTGAATGTGACAACCAGCGAATGGATTCAGCTTCGGAAGCATCTTGAGTAAATGATCAGGTTAAAGGCAATAACTCTGCAGCGCTTGAACCTGTGAACGAGGATCATCATAATCTTGGTTGAATCCTGATAAAATCTGATAACTGTAAAAGTAGATTCCGCCAACCCATTGCACCGGTGACCCGGTTCGACAGTAAAGTAAACTATGAAGACTGACGACTTACGCGATGCCTATCTCGATTTCTTTTCCGAAAAAGGCTGTGTTCGCCGCCCGAGCGATGTTCTCGTGCCAAATGATCCGACCGTACTGTTCACTCCAGCCGGGATGAATCAGTTCAAGAATCAGTTTCTGGGTATCGGGCAGCTGGAATTCAGCAAAGCGACGACTTGCCAGAAGTGTCTGCGAACGGGGGATATCAGCAATGTTGGCGTGACGGCATATCATCACACGTTTTTCGAAATGCTCGGAAACTTTTCGTTCGGGGATTACTTCAAAAAGGAAGCGATTCACTGGGCCTGGGAATTTCTCACGACCAAAAAATGGCTGGGACTCGATCCCGATCGCCTGACCGTCACCGTTTATCTCGATGACGATGAAGCCTTCAATATCTGGGAAAAAGAGATTGGGCTCGATCCGAAACAAATTTCCCGCGAAGACGAATATGAAAACTTTTGGCCAGCCGGGGCTCCGACCGATGGACCGGATGGTGTCTGCGGACCCTGTAGCGAAATCTATTATCACCCGCCGGGCGGCGGAAAATGCGTGGAAATCTGGAATCTAGTTTTCACACAATTCAATCGAGTCGGCTCTCCGCCAGACAACCTGCGACCTTTGCCGATGAAAAATATCGATACCGGCATGGGACTCGAACGAACGGCTTCGACATTGCAGGGTGTCGAAAGCAATTTCGAAATCGACACGCTCAAACCACTCTGTGAAACTGTCGGTGAAGTGCTTGGCTCCAAGTACACCTACGCTGGCGAACATGGAAGGGCGATGCGACGAATTGCCGATCACGTTCGAGCCGTCACGATGTGCGTGCACGAGAATGTTCTGCCAGATAACAAAGAGCAGGGCTACGTCGTGCGTCAGTTGCTGAGACGAGCCGTGCTGGAGTCTTACCTGATCGGGAAGCAGGAACCGGTGCTGCATACACTCGTTCCGAAAGTCGTCGAGATGCTCAGTAAGCCTTATCCCGAATTGAAAGAGACGACTCAATCGGTTCAGGAAGCGATTCGCGAAGAAGAGTCTGCCTTCCTCGATACGATTGAACGTGGCTTGAATCGCTTCAATAAATGTCTCGATAATGCCAAATCCTCGGGTGTCATTCCGGGAGAAGAAGCGTTTCATCTGCATACCACTGATGGCTTCCTGTATGAATTGACCGAAGCCCTGGCTGCCAAGCATAACCTGAAGGTTGATCGTTCTGGTTTTGAAACGCTGATGGAAGAGCATGGCATCATTTCCAATGCTGGAAAGCAGAAATCCGTCATGGCAGAAGGTCCACTGGATGCCATTCGCAAAACTTCTGGCAATACCGAATTCCTGGGATACGACTCCACCGAAGCAACTGCGAACGTGGTCGGAATCATTGCTGAAAAGCAGTTGGTTGATGAACTGGATGAAGTTGGACACAAAGATCTCGTGGCCATCGTGCTGGATCGCACCCCTTTTTATGCCGAGTCCGGCGGGCAGGTGGGAGATGTCGGCTCACTGACCGCAGAGGGCATCGAATTTGACGTACAGGATACACAAAAAGATGGCGAGCTCTGGTTGCACATTGGCCATCTGAAAAAAGGCAAAATCGGGATCGGTCAGGAATTGGCGGCGAATGTCGATACTAATCGCCGAGACGGCATCAGCCGGGCTCACTCGGCCACGCACATTATGCACCATGCATTGCGATCGACGTTAGGCGAAGGAGCGACCCAGCGGGGATCGAAAGTTCAACAGGATGAACTCCGCTTCGACTTTGCTCATAAGCGACCACTCGCTGCTGAAGAACTGACAGTGATTGAAGACATCGTCAACACGCATATATCCGAAGGGGCAGACGTCTCCACAAAAATGCTGCCGATCGCCGAAGCCCGTGAAGCCGGAGCGATGGCATTGTTTGGAGAGAAGTATCCGGATTTCGTTCGCGTGGTTTCCATGGGTGATTTCAGCAAAGAACTTTGCGGCGGGATCCATCTCACCAACACTGGGCAGGTGGGAATGTTCAAAGTGATTGCCGAAGAACCGGTCGCTAAAGGGGTACGACGTCTTGTGGCCTATACGGGTGAAAAGGCAATTTCGGAAGTGCGTGCCAAGGAAGCCGTGTTGAAGGAAGTGATGACTGAATTGAAAGTCGGCTCGACGGAGGAAGTCGTCCGGAAAATTCAGCAGTTGCAGAACGATCTGAAAGATGCCAAACGAAAACTCTCGGATCAAATGCGGCAGTCCATTGGCGATGACGTAAACGATCTGCTCGCGAAGGCAGAAAAGATTGGCGATGTTTCCCTGATCGCTCATCAACTCGACAATGTCGATAAGGATGTGCTGCGGGATTATGCCGATCGTCTGCGAAAGAAAACAAAAGCCGTCGTCATTCTAGCTACCGAAATCGATGGACGAGTCGCCCTGCTGGCTGGCGTGACTTCTGAATTGACGAAGCAGGGGATCAATGCGTCAAACTGCGTGAAAACAGCCGCCAAACTGGTGAAGGGTGGTGGAGGGGGGCGCCCTGATCTGGCTGAAGCAGGTGGCAAAGACCCGGCTGGAATCTCCAAGGCCCTCGAAGCTGGCTTGCAGTATTATCGTGAGCAACTTCAGAAGTAATGAAGTTAGAACGATTTATCGTAACGGGTGGCGGGGGCGCTCTTGTAGAGAAGCCCCCGAAAGTCAAACGTCTGGGGGCTGCTGTTAACACAGTGCGCCCCCGTCACCCTTCACATTGCTTGCGAAAATTCAGTGTTCAAATGGCGGTTCCGTGAAGGTTTGGTGAAGTTCATGGAGAAGCTGTTAATAATTGGCCTCTATAGAACGACCGGCTTTGCTTCTGAGTTTCTGTCTGTATTATCTCCTGACGAATGGGAGTAAGTAGTAGACGGGGCTCAGGTAAGGGCGGTTTATGATCATCAAGGCACAGCCGTTGCCGCATGTCGCGCGTGCACTTCGGGGAAATAAACGATTAAAGATTCTCAAAATGACACAAAGCGGCGTCTATTGCCTGACTGATGAAGAGACGTATCAAAATTTAATCCGTCAGGCTCAAGAGAATTCTGAGGCAGAGGACCAGTCGCAACCAGGTTTTGAGACGAACCCAGACATAAGCGTCTAATCCGTCAGGCTGTTTTTGCTTAATTTCACAGACATCATGAAAAAAACCGAGTTATGACTGGCTCGGCTCGCCAGGGCTTTTACCCCAGCCCCCGCCACCGGGTGTTTCTATTTTTAAGCGGTCGCCCGGTTTTACCTGGATTGCAAAGCAGCCTTCGAGTTCTTCAGAAGAATCATCATGTGACTGATACCAGGTTGTTTGACCGGCTTGACCTGTTCCTCCGCCTTGAATTCCAAAGGGGAGATAAGACTTTCTTCGCTGTGCGAGTAATGTCGCTGAGAGCGGTTGAAGAAATTCCAATTCGCGAATCAATCCGTTGCCTCCACGTTGCTTTCCTTTGCCGCCTGAGTTTTTGCGAATAGCGTGTTGGATGACTCGAATAGGATAGCGATGTTCGAGGATTTCGACATCAGTCAAGCGGGTGTTTGTCATGTGCGTGTGTACGGCATCGCAACCATTTGCCTGAGATGTGGCACCGCTGCCGCCGCAGATGGTTTCGTAGTAGCCGAAGGTTTTGTCTCCAAAGGTTAAATTATTCATCGTTCCCTGACTGGCAGCTGCGAGCTGTAAAGCACCCAGTAGCACATCGACAACACGCTGGGATGTCTCTACATTTCCGCCAACGACAGCCGGACAGAGGGCAGGGTCAGGATTTCCGGGAGGATTGAGTAGACATTCCGGCAGGATGATATCGATCATATCGAGCACACCGCTATTGAGAGGAATGTCTTCATCAATGAGGCAGCGAAAAACGTACAGCACTGCAGCCGTCACAATCGCTCGATTTGCATTCAGGTTTGATTTCAGGACTGGTCCTGTGCCTGTGAAATCGACAGTGACGCGTTCGCTTGTTCGTGTGATCGAGACTTTGATCGGGCTGCCGTCATCGAGGTGATCGGTAAATGTCATCTGTTCTTGGGGCAAGCGGTCAAGTGAAAGTCTCGTTTTCTCTGCGGCTGTTCGACGAATTTGTGTCACATAGTGATTGACCAGTTCTGTCGAATGTTCATGGGTTAATTGTTCGAGTAATCGGACTCCAACCTGATTGGCTGCGAGTTGGGCCCGCACATCGGCCAGATTTTCTTCGACTTTCCGCGACGGATATTTTCCGGAACTGAGGAGACTTCGGAGTTCCTCAAAAAAATCAGCCTCGGCTGAGAGTAGACGAAAAGGTCGAATGACGACCCCTTCCTCAGCCAACGTTTTTGAAAAGGGAGGCATGCTGCCAGGAGTGATACCGCCAATCTCGGCATGATGAGCACGCGAGGCGACCAGAAACTGCAACTTCTTTTCGATACCGGAAAACATGGGAGTGACAACAGTCACATCGGGCAGGTGCGAGCCGCCTTGATAGGGATCGTTTGTGATATAGGCATCTCCCGGTTGCATCGCTGAAAACTCAGCTAGCAGATGTTTGACCGTTTCGCCCATCGCTCCCAAATGGACGGGAACATGAGGCGCGTTGGCGATCAATGCTCCCGTACGATCGAACACGGCACAGCTGTAATCGAGACGTTCTTTCACATTGACCGATTGAGCGGTCTGACGAAGAGTTTCGCCCATTTGCTCGGCGATGGAGGCAAAATGATTGTGAAATAATTCCAGTAGAATCGGCGAAGTTTTTTCCGTTGGAGAAATTGTATTCCGGGTTGAGTGAGTGGCTTCTACAGGAGTGATGGTGAGTAATCGTTCTTCATCAATGACCGCGCGAAAAGCCGGGGCAATGAGAATGGTAGAATGTTTTTCGAGCAGAATGGCCGGGCCAATGATTTCTAATCCCGGTGGAATCTGATGAAGATCATAAACTTGAGCAGATTGCCAGCTTCCATTGATGAAAATGTTGTGAGTCTGTGAGTCAATGGCCTGTGTCTTGTTCATCTCAGGATGATTTGTCTCGGTATTGGTCGAATTGAATCGTGGTGTTTTGGCTATGACTTCGGCGCGAGCCGTCACGACTTCAATGGGTTGTTCTGGTCGAGAATAACCGAACCGGGTGTGGAATTCCTGACGGAAAGCCTGCGAGAAATCTTCATCCTCAGGTTGAGAAATTGTGAGTGGAGTTTCGGTGCCGGCATATCTCATATCGAGTGAGAATTCTGCAGTGTCGAATTGATTCGGTTCCACTCCTTGATCTCTCAGTGCTTTCTGAGCGGTCCGTTCCAGAATAAGGAGTTGATTCGTCAGTTCTGATTTTGTGATTTCTTGCAGAAGTTTAAGAATCGATTGGGATTCGATTTGACGTTGATCACCACAGCCAATTCCATACGCACTGAACAAACCTGCCAGGGGATGGATCACAATTTTCTGAATGCCTAATTCTTTTGCGATCGAACAGGCATGCTGTCCACCTGCACCTCCAAAGCTAACCAGGACATGGTCGGCGGGGTCGTAACCACGAGCTGCGGAAACTTTGCGAATGGCGCGTGCCATGCGGATGTTGGCAATTTCCAGGAAGCCTTCTGCCAGTTTTTCCGGCGTGAAATTTTGTGCGAGAGTCGAGTTGGCAATTTGCTGGCAGAGAGTTTCGAGTTTAGTTCGAACGGCTGCGACATCCAGTGAAAATGGAAAGTGTTGCGGGAGGACACGTCCAGTAATCACATTCATGTCGGTGATGGTTAACGGGCCATCATTTCCGTAACAGCAAGGACCGGGATTCGCGCCTGCAGATTGAGGACCGACTTGCAGACGCACACCATCGAAATGGCAAATACTTCCACCACCTGCAGCCACGGTTTCAATGGCTAGCATGGGCGTGGCCAGTCGAACTCCTGCTTTTGTCGTTTCAAATTCCCGATGAAATTGCCCATCGTAACGACAGACATCGGTGCTGGTTCCACCCATGTCGAAGCCAATGATTTTCGGAATTCCTCGTAGCCTGGCAATTTCGGCCAGGCCGACAACTCCGCCAGCAGGGCCGGAGAGGATACTGTCCTTGCCACCGAAGTGATCGGCTGAGACAAGACCACCGCTGGAAGACATTAATTTGATTGTGGAGCCGGGCAGGGAAGCGCGAATGGAATCGAGATAAGTTCGCAGAACAGGATTCAGGTAAGCGTTCACGAGCGTTGTATCACCACGAGCGATTAATCCGATCGCTGGACTGACTTCATGCGAAAGGCTGATTTCCGTAAAGCCGAGTTCCCTTGCCAATGAGCCAAGTTGCTGTTCATGAGCAGGATTTCGCCAGGCATGTAGCAGGCAGATGGCAATGGAATCGATTTTCTGATCTCGTAATTCAAGGAGTAACTCACTGCAAGTATTCAGATCGATCGCTTGAATGATTTCACCTTCAGCCGAGATTCGTTCGTCAATTTCAATGACGCTCTCGTGCAGGGGGAGTGGTTTCTGGATATTGAGATCGAACAGCCGGGGACGATCCTGATGTCCAATGATGAGAGCATCTCGAAAACCAGCAGTTGTGATGTAACCACAGCGGGCCCCCCGACGTTCGAGCAGGGCATTGGTGCCGCGCGTTGTGCCGAGACGCAGGTCCAGTGGCGGGATGGGAGCGTGTCGATCCAGCCCTAAGAGGTAGCGAATTCCGATGACGGGGGCCTGTTCGTCGCTGGTCAGCTCGTAATTTGAACCTAGCAGGGAATCGGGAATTTCTACTGAGAATTGCAATTCCCCTGTCATTCCAGAGGAACTCACCACAGTTGAGCAATACGGCTGATCAGTGGGATGCTTTATTGTAAATGTGTAGCCTCGCCAGACATTATCGGGATCACCAATACGCGACTTATCAGTCAGGCAGGAATCGGCTAGCTGCTGGATCTGCCCTTTGACAGCCCCCGATGAGAGAATTTTATGGGTAACAATTGAACCGTCCGGGCGTTGAGCAACCAAGTCTGTGAAGGTTCCGCCGGCATCAATGGAAAATTTCCAGCCTGATTTGGAGGACATGAGAGAGGGATTTCTGAATGAAAATCGGAGAGTTCAGTCCATTAATGATCGCATGAGGCGATGTGGATGTGAGTTTAGGGGGATCGTAGCAGATTAATACATGATAATTAGACAGTTTTCTAATTCCAGGAAAATTCAGCCATTGTGTCTTGTCGATCTTTATTATTAATTGCACAATTGGTGTACACCATTAACAACAGTAATGGATATTCAGTAAAACCGGAAGGATTTGTTTTATTGGCACCAAATATGCGAATGTTTCGCATGAAGGAGTTCTCACCAGGGTTGGTAATCACAGTCATCGAAGTTGAGTCGAGGACGAGTTTATGATCAGGATGTTTATTCGAGATGAGGCTGGTTTTGTCGTGTCGGCTGAACTGGTACTGATTGCCACGATTTTAATTCTAGGCCTGATTGTCGGCTTGAGTTCAATTCAGCATGCGATTGTTTCTGAGTTGAATGATATTGGTGTTGCGACTGGAAATTCCAACCAGAGTTACTGGTATACTGGTTTTTCTAGCGAAAAAGATTTCGCTAACGGTGGCTTTTCGGCTTATACCCGAGGATCAGCCGGTAATGATACACAGGATGATTGCGATAACGATCAGTGCGATATTTCTTGTGACGTGCCGGTCAATGAAGGACCAAAGAGCCTTTAATTGGATCAAAAGGCATTTGGCAAAATAATCGCCAGTCCGATTGTCATCAAAAATCCGGCAATGCTTAATATTGCCAGCAAGGCTGTCCAGGTTTTAATGGCTTCCAATTCGGTCAGTCCTCCCATCTGAGAGAAGACCCAGAAGCCGCTGTCGTTCATCCAGGAAATTCCGAGCGATCCAAATCCGATCGATAATGCCAGATAAACCGGATGAATTCCCATGGCATCACCAGGGGGAATCAGAGCGGCAACCATGGAAGAGGCGGCCATCATAGATACGGTGCCGGAGCCTTGGGCGATTTTCAGTAAAAAAGCCAGCCCATAGCCAATTGCCATCAAAAATAATCCCTGACTGGCCGCTTCTGCACTGAATAATTGTTGAACGGCTGTGCCAACGTCCGCTGTTTTCAACATCGCTCCAAAGGAACCACCAGCTGCGGTGATCAGAATAATCACGCTTCCACTGCTTAACGAGAGTTGGATTTCATGAGAGAGGTCGTCAAATGTTGGCTTTTTCTGTCGAACATACACAATAATGGCTGCGACCGCGGCCAGCAGCATGGCGACATTCTTATCGCCCAGTTCGAGCATGATATTCCAGATCGGCGAGGAATAATCCTTCCCCAGAAAACGGCTTCCGAAGGTGACTCCCGAAATTAAAAGTACGGGCAAGGCAATTGGTAACAGTGAGGCGAACAGGCTGGGAGCAGGAGAGTTTTCATCGGCAGTTTTTGGAAGAAAATCCATGAGCCGTTCAGGAGCGATCTGTATTTTGCGATCGATCCAGTAGGCATATCCGAGACCGATTAATGCACATGGTAACCCAATAATTCCTCCGATGAGGATCATGGTTGTCAAATCTACACTCAGGGCATCGGCCATAAATAATGGGCCGGGAGTTGGTGGAACGAGCGTGTGTGTGATCACGGCTCCTGCTGCAATGGCGACGAGAAATCGGACATAATTTTTCCCGGTTTGACGATACATCGATTGGGCTAGCGGAACCAGGAGATAAAATACGGTATCGAAAAAGACAGGAACCGAGAGGATAAAACCACTCGACATCAGCGCGAGTCCCCCTTTTTCCTGGCCGAATAATCGGAGAGTCGATTTCACAATCTGGTCGGCTCCCCCACTTAACAGGAGGCATCGACCAATAATGGTTGCAGCGGCAATGACCAGACCAATTGCCCCGGCAGTATTTCCGAAAGCTGTTGCCATGCGGGGAATTTTGTCAGCCAATTCCCCTGGAGCCAGCAGGCTGACAACGACAGCTGCAGTCAATAAGGCAATAAAGGCTCCCAATCGCATAAATACGATGATGCCAACGACTATCAAAATGCCAATCAGCAGAATCAGCAGTGGAGACATGTCCCCTCCGTTCCCAAGGTGAAATCAGCAAAACCTGATGCGAGGCAGCATATTCGATGGGCTGAATAAATGTTATCGAGCAGACGTCGAGATTTTCAAAAATCAATATCATGTTTGAAAATTACATGTGTACAAATGGGTGGATTTTGATTTCCCTGTTGAAGTAAAAGGCGACTTAGGCGTACAATCTCTTGATCACGATCAAATTATAAGATTGCGTAACAGGATCGCGGTTCGTCTTTATGACAGGGCTGCTCTCTTTATTCACTGTTGAAATGATTCAGCAGGCAATCTTTTAGAGTCGAATACGACAGGGAGGGCGTGAATGAATATTTCAGGAATCGGATCCACGAACGGCAGTTGGCCTGTTTCTAAGAATCAAATTCCGGCTCAACAGACTGGGGCAACTTCGAATTCTCGAATCAATATCCCCTCCGACGAGTTGGACATTTCCCCGATGGCACGCATGATGGCGGAATTGCAATCGATTGAAGAGAACGATCCCTCCAGAGCCGATCTGATCGCGAGAATTCGTGATGAGATTCAGCAGGGAAATTACGATACCGACGAAAAACTGGAATCAGCCCTCGTCAAATTTCTACAGCAAATACAAACCGATAATGGGTAATTACGTGGCGCAGTCTCGCACCGCAGGAGAATGAACAACCGTGAGCAGTTTGGGAACCGTGGAAGTTTCCGCCAGTCCGAAAGAGAAATTTCGAGAATACCTGGCGACACAAAAAATGCGGCTCACGCCGGAACGTGAAATTATTGTCGACGAAGTTTTCGATAATCACGAGCATTTCGATGCCGAGGAATTGTCGGATCGCCTTAAAGTCAGCGGTCGCAAACGTGTGAGCCGTTCGACGGTTTACCGAACTCTGGAATCGATGGAAGCAGCTGGGCTGATTCGTAAAGTCGCCCGTCCAAATGGCAGCGAAATCTGGGAACACGATTACGGTTATCCCCAGCACGATCACCTCATCTGTCGCAAATGTGGAAACCTCGAAGAATTCCAAAACGAGCAGATCAAAGCGATTCTGGAGGAGATTGCCGATTCGATGGGCTTTTTTAAGGATGGGCATCGTCTCGAAGTCTTTGGGCTGTGCAGTAGTTGCCGCAAAGCTCCCGTTCGACGTCACCGTAAACTCGATATGATTTGACGTTGCTTATTCTCTTGTTCCCGAGGTGCCCTTGAGAGCGAGAGAAAAAGACTGTACCACGGCTCTGTGAGCCGTGCGATCAAAAATAAAACGCACTCTCACGGCTCGCAGAGCCATGGCACTTGGCATACAGTTTTGAGCGTACATTGAACCAGCCTCACGCACATTTGATTGGCATCTCAGGTGCAGGTTTGCGTTCTCTGGCTGACTACCTGCTCGATTCCGGGTGGACAATTTCCGGCTCCGATCAAACGATCTCTTTGACTTTGCAGTCCCACTTCCAGGCGCGTGACGTTTCGCTTTTCGATGGGCATCTTAGCGAAAACATTCCGCCGGAAACGACTCTCTGCATTCACAGTCTGGCAATTCCTGAGTCGAATTCAGAACGGGAAGCGGCGAGACTGAGAAATTTGCCTCAATTCAGTTATGTGAAATTTCTTAGCAAGCTTATTAATGAACAAACTGGAGTCGCCATTGCGGGGACGCATGGGAAAACCACGACATCCCTTATGCTGGGGCATCTTCTCAAAGAAGCGGACCGTAACGTTGGTTTGATTGCCGGCGGGAGAATGGTCGGCTCCGAAAAGTGGGGCTATGCCGGTAAAGAAGCGACCCTAATCGCTGAAGCCTGTGAGTTTCGACAATCCCTGCTGGAACTGAGTCCAATATATGCGGCTGTTTTGGGAATCGAGACAGATCATTTCGATTGTTATCCCGATTTGAATTCCTTGACGGACGTCTTTCGCAAATTCTGTGCTCAGGTCAATCGTGAGGGTTGTCTGGTCTTAAATGCAGATTGCCCCGCGACCCGAATCGCAGCCGAAGCCGCGACATGTACCCGACAATGGTTCACATTAAAAGAAGAACTCGATATCGAACTTCGTGAAACCGATATGCTGTGGACGATTTCCAATATTATCCGGCACAAAGAGGGTGTCGATTTTTTTGTGACGAGTCATACTGGTATTTCTGCGATGCTGCAAGCTCCCGTTTACGGAATTCATCAAATTCAAAACGCGACCGCTGCTTTGTTATTGGCCCTTCAATTGAAAGTCGACTGGTCGGATATCACGACAGGATTGATGAGTTTTCCTGGTGTGGAACGACGGTTTCAGCAACGTTCTCATCGTTCGGGTGCGATTTTTGTAGATGATTACGCCCATCATCCAAGCGAAATTCGAGCGACTCTCAACGCTTTGAAACAAAAGTTTGGCGAGACTGCCAGGCATGTGGTATTTCAGCCGCATCAGGTTCAGCGGACGGAAGCCTTATTTGACGAATTTGTTACAGCTTTGCTGCCAGCTGAAAAAGTCACGCTGCTGCCGGTGTTCGCTGCTCGCGAGACGGTTGATGATCGAGTAGAATCGGTGCCACGTCGACTCGTCGAAGCGGGAAATCGGCAAGGTGGGCAGTTTGAATATTGCCCGAGCCTTGACCATTTGTGTTCCAGTTTAGACGATTCATGGAAGAACGTGCCGGGAAGTGGCGGAGAAGTCATCGCGACACTTGGTGCAGGAAATATTGATCGGATTTATGATGAGCTGCCTGGATTCATTTGCTGAAATTCTCAGAGAGGACGAACCTCTCGCCCCTTACACCTGGCTGAAACTGGGCGGACCTGCTCAGTATTTCGTCGAGCCACGTTCAACCGATGAGTTGATCAAGGTTCTGAACTGCTGCCGCGATGAAAGATTGGACGTCCACGTACTCGGCGAGGGTTCGAATCTGTTAATCCGCGATGATGGCGTAAGCGGAGTGGTCATTCGACTTTCCGCTGGCGAGTTTTCCGAAGTCGATGTCGATGGGACAAAGGTTACAGCTGGAGCAGGGGCATTGCTGTCACATGTGATTTCTCGTTCCGTCGCTTCCGGTTTGACAGGCCTGGAAGATCTGGCAGGCATCCCCGGAACAATTGGTGGAGCAATCGTCGGCAACGCCGGCAGCAAAACAGGCGATATCGGCACGAAAGTCGAGTCGATTTCTGTGCTGACTCAAGATGGCAAGCAGGAAACCATTGCAGCCGATTTGATTGGCTTTGAATATCGAACCAGCCATATCGATGCAGCTGTCGTTTTGGGAGCGACGTTGAATCTGGCTGCTGATGATCCGCGTGAGATCACCAAGCGGCTGCGAAAAACCTGGATCATGAAACGGTCTTCGCAGCCGATGTCGTCACAGTCTGCGGGCTGCATTTTCAAGAACCCGCCGGGACTTTCTGCGGGAACGTTGATCGATCAGGCAGGCTTAAAGGGGACACGCGTCGGAGATTGCGAAGTGAGCGATATCCACGCCAACTTCATCGTCACCCACGAAAACTGCACCAGTTCCGACGTGATGCGACTGATCGACCTGGTTCGCTCCAAAGTCTCGAATGAACATGGAGTGGACCTCGACCTCGAAATCAAAGTCTGGCCGAATTAGACCATTTACCAATGGATTCTGCAGTCGCATGAGCATCAAATGACAGTAAAATGCTATTTTTACTCCTGTCCAACGCTGCAGGCTATTTTGAATATGCTCTGGACAATTTTCATGATGATTGGAAATAAAGCGGTAGGTCAGGCACTGCCTGACGAAATTCGACGTCAATTATTAATCTTATCAGGCTGTGTCTGACCGACTTGGCTTCTCCACTGCTGAATCTCCTCAAAGAGCCACTCACGTTCCGGCTCGCGGAGATATTCTCCGATCTCTACGCGAATCGCTCCGTCATCAAAACGGAGTCGTTGTTGCTGGCCGAAACCTTCGAGGATGATCCGGTCGACATCAGAACGATTGAAGGAATAGCTTTTCGCTTTGCTGAACACGAAAGAAATCGGGTTGAAGTTGTGCCGTTTCTTTCCCAACCAGTGGAAATTGACAACAGAGATTGGCCCTTTTCCATCTTGGAAAATCAGTTGCTGTTCGCTAAATGCAATATTTTCGAGACGATTTCTTTTTAGAAACAAGTATGCCAAGAGCATGACCAAAGGGAAAAAAATCAGGAAAATAAAGGGCCCCAACATTCTAAATATGTCAAATGTATTCTCTTGATTATAAAACGCTCGTGAGAAGTCAGAGTAGGACATAAAAATGAATATAATTCCAAAAACAAAATAATAACCACCGAATAAAAAACGAATGGGGTCATTGGGGCGATGTTTCCAGGCGAAAGTCATAGCCGAGTCATTTTCTTCGATTCGGAATTGGTGTCCGCTGGGTGGTTCTGGTCTGTTCATTATTATGTTTCAGCTTTATTTGAGTGATTTTTCTGCGATATGCGGAAACCTCGATGGGTCTCTTTGCATTTTGATCGGAAAATTGACAGAATCGCCGTTTCAACACAACTTTATTAAGAACGGCCAACAAAACTCAAAAATCAAATCATATACGAAAGTCATTGAAACTAGGGTGGCGGGGGCGCTCTCGAAGAGAAGCCCCCGAATCGTTGAACTTTCGGGGGCTTCCGCTAAAGCGGAGCGCCCCCGCCACCCCAAATTGGTTTTTTCATGATCAAGTTTTGTTAGGTTTTCTAAGTTTCACAACGAAAAAATTAGCGTGGGAGTTCAAGCGAAATGGCGAATGTGGCAAAACTGGCGGCTGATGCACTGACTGAAGGTGGCGGGATTTTTCGATTGGCTCCGACCTGGGTGCCTCGTTCGTTTTTGCAGCCGGGACGTCGTCTGAAATTGCGTCCGCAAGATTATTATGCCCTCGGAATGCATCGCGGCGGGATCGATGAACGCTGGTTTGGTTCCACCACCGAGGCGGCAAACGAAAATCGAAATGAGGACGAAGGTCTTTCCTACTGCGTTCACAATGGCGAACGATTCCTGCTGCGGGATGCTGTAGCCGAGTTGAAGGGCGAAGTCATTGGCGATGAAATCTGGGATACTTACGGCAAGTGGCCGGTCTATTCCAAGTTCTTCGACAACATGGGCCCGATTCCTCACCACATGCACCAGAATGCTGAGCAGGCCAAACTGGTTGGGCAGGAAGGGAAGCCGGAGTCTTACTACTTCCCGCCGCAGATGAATCAGATCGGTAATAATTTTCCATATACATTCATGGGATTAGAACCCGGCACATCTAAGCAGGATGTGATTGACGCTCTGGATCGCTGGAATGAAGGCGATAATGGCATTCTGGATCTCTCCAAGGCGTATCGTCTGAAGCCGGGGACTGGCTGGTTGATTCCACCATGCGTGCTGCACGCTCCTGGTTCATTGGTGACTTATGAACCACAATGGGGCAGCGATGTGTTCGCGATGTATCAATCATTGGTTGAGGGTCGGATGACGCCGCGTTCTCTGTTGACCAAGGACTTCCCGGAAGAGAAGCACAATGACAACGCTTACTTGGTCGAAGCACTCGACTGGGAAAAGAACGTCGATCCAAACTTCAAGGATAATAACTATCTTGAGCCGATCGTCTCCGAAGAAGGCGAAGGCTGGGTCGACAAATGGATTGTTTACGGCAAAGTCGACAGCAAACAACTCTTCACAGCCAAGGAACTGACACTCCAACCGGGGGCGAAATGCACTGTCAAAGACGGCGGAGCTTACAGCTGGATTACCGTGCAGGGGTCTGGCCGAATTGGCAAACTGAAGTTGCAGTCCCCAGTGATGATCGCCTTTGGCGACATGACCGAAGACGAAGTTTTCGTGACCGCCAAGACTGCAGGCGAAGGCGTCGAGTTCGAAAATACCGGAACCGAACCACTTGTCGGACTTCGTTACTTCGGGCCAAATGCTCAGCCAAACGCTCCGGAAATTGGAGCCTGGAAGAAGTAGTTTGAGAATGAAATGAGAATAACCCGTGTCCTGGTGGCACGGGTTTTTTCTTGGTATTTCAGATGAAAAGCGGTATTCTTTCTGAAAAAATTCAGGGAGATTAATTATGGCTATTGCTGAACAAACTGCGACGAAAATGACGGTTGAGGAATTTCTGCTTATTGCCGATGAGGAAGGTACGCATCGTGAATTGATCGATGGAGAGCTGAGGGAGTATGATGTGACTACAAGAAATCCCCGGCATTCAGTAGCAATTGCATGCACGACGTTTGTTTTGCGAAAATGGCTGAAAAGCCAGTCTCAAAAGATTGGAGTGATTGCTTGTGGCGATGCCCGTTGTCGGCTCAATCTTGATCTGGAGTCAGTGGTCGGGATCGATGTGGCTTATTTTGAAGGTGAAGAGGCGATCCGTCAGTTCCATGAAGAACCCTATTTTTCAGGCCCGCCGACACTGGCCGTGGAAGTGCTTTCTTCATCGGATGTGCATGAGAATGTGATTGAGAAATCGCAGAAGTATCTGGCGGTTGAAACAAAGATGCTGTGGATTGTCGACCCCGATTTGCAAACGGTGATGATCCTCAAGCCGAATGCGGAGCCTGTTTTATTCAATAAAACTCAGCGATTGAATGCACTGGAAGAATTGCCGGGCTTCGATGTTGCCGTGAGGGAATTGTTCGAGCCGTAAGGGTGAATGGCCAGTGTTGAGTGGCCAGAGAATTTTAGAGAGAGCTGCAATGTCATCTCACCACTGGCCTCTGGGCACTAACCACTCTTGATGGTGTGTTTCATCCAGGTTTGAGTTAGAATTATGCCACCAAAACACTCAACATTAAACCCTCAACACTCACCCCCCCCCTCATGGACGAACCCCAACCGCCGCAACTCGATTATTCTCGAATTCCCGATTCGATTCGGGAAATCTACGAGACGATCGAAAATGAGCTGACCTGGCTGCATGGTCGTTGGATTATGTATCGGCAGCTGTTTGGTGGAGATTCTGAGACGCTGACGCTACTTAATCAATCTGCTCCCACATTCTTCGGGATGCTGCAGTTTCTGTGGCTCGATTACGTGGTATTGGAAATTTGCAGTCTGACAGATCGTCCTGCGACTTTTGGCCGAGAAAATCTGGTCCTCAAGCAACTCTATGAAAAGCTGGATCGTCGAAAATATCCCGACTTAGGAAGGGAGTTGATCGAGCGTGATCGTGACGTCGAAAAAACCTGTGGCAGGCTGCGTACGATTCGAAATCGCAGAATCGCCCATCGCGATCAAAACGCGGCTTTGGGAGCTTATCAAACTCCTGTTCTCGGTGTTTCTCGCAAGGATATCGATGATGCTCTGGAAGCGATACGGGCCTATGTCAATACTTTCCGACTGGCTTTCATGGATTCGGAAATGGCGTTTGATCAGTTTGAGCTTAACGATGATGCGATGACTTTGGTGGAGAAGTTGCAGTTTGCTTTAGAGAATATGCCTGAGAAGAGAGAATCCAGCTAACAAAGGGAATGTTGTCTCCAGTGCAAACGCAAAAAACACCTGCAGATACCATTTGAAAATGGTCTAAGAACACCGCAGTTAGAATTTCAATGGGATATTCCATCTTTATGAATTGTAATAAATCTGTCGATTAAAGTGTTTTATTCACGTTAGGTTCTGCAGGGAATCAAATCATTCCAATCGAGTCTGCAATTTTAAGCTAAATTCAAAGCAAGGACTGTTTTGAATCTTTAGTTGATTGAGGCCCGCACATGATTTCGATTCCTTCGTATCTGGAAAATTGGACTCCTGAGCAGTATCAAATGCTGGAAAAGTCGGTTCTGGTTGCGCAGCATCGTATCCACGAAACCGGACTGTTTTCGGATGAAGCCTTGTGCGAACTGATTGATCGCCATCCCGATAATTATCTGACGATTGCCGGGATGGGGAATGATGCAAGTAAGTTTGAGTGGATGACCGGAGAACGGGGGGATTGCTCGGCTGAAGATTTGCTTCGAGCTGTGAAAGAAGGTCAACTCTGGTTGAATCTCGTTTGTCTTGGGCGGTTTCACCCTGAATACAATCGACTGGTGAATTCTGTGTATGATGAACTCGAAGCGAAGAGTCCAGGGTTCAAGGCCCGACACCGTTCTTCGAATCTCTTAATTTCCTCACCGAATGCGATGGTTTATTTTCATATTGATCTGCCGGTCAATATGTTGTGGCATCTGCGGGGAGAAAAGCAGGTCTGGGTATATCCTTCGTTTGATTCTCGGTTTGTTTCTGCCCGGAATATCGAGCGGTTGATCAATGGAGAGATGGCCGAGGACATGCCCTACCAAACCTGGTTTGAGGATTACGCACTCTCATTTCGAGTCAAGCCGGGCGATATGATTACCTGGCCTCAAAATACACCTCATCGAGTGACTAACTGTGATGGTTTGAACGTATCCCTATCGACCGAACATCGTAATGTGATTGCGAAACGCAGAATCAATGTTCATCTGGCCAATTCATTTCTACGCAAACAGTTTGACTGTCAGACGCTTTCCAGTGATGTTCGCGGAATCTCTGCACAGATGAAAGAGATGTATGCCCGTTCGATGGTGCTGTGGAATCGATTATGTAAACAGAAGAGTTGTGAACCATTTTCCTACCGCAAACGATTCCAGGTCGATCCCGATGCCCCGAAAGGGTATGTTATGATAGAGACTGAGGATTCAGGCTCGTTCCATGAAGAAGAACAATTGCTGGCAAGCGTTTGATTTTTCAATTAATCGACTAGCTGTTCCTCAACTCTTCCTCCCTTTGATAATGCAATCTTTTAAGTATGATTGACCTGCCTGATTCAACAATTGAAACTTTAAACCGGATGCGCGAGATCGAATCGCAGGTGCAGCCGAAGAGGTTTCATTGGAAACAATTGTTTCGTTTGAAGCGGGACAACCTGGTGCTTTTCGGCATGATTGGATTACTGGGAGTTCTGGCAGTGGGAATGTCCTGGATGGTGCAGGAGCGTCAGTCGCACGAGCAAAAACTAGCCGAACGTAAGGAGATGGTTGCGAGCTATAAAAACCAGAAGACTCAGGAAGTTTCTCTTGGCGAGAAGGAGTTTGTGTCTTCGAGTCAGAATAATTCTGGACAGGCGGAGATGGTCAGTTATGAGGCGGTATTGACAGTCGAAGGATCCGAGCACGATTACGGCTTAATTCGCTCCCGAATTGATCAGCATCGCAATAAAATCAATGAGAAAATCGAAATGCAAGTTTCCTCTGCACCAGAAGAAGACTTTAAAGACCCTGCGTTGTTGAAGTTGCGGAATGATTTACGACTGGGAGTCAATGAAATTCTGGGAGAAGGGGAAGTGCTGGAAATCAACTTCTCGAAGTTCGTACGCTATGAGCTAAAAACGACTTATTAGCTGGAGTTATACAAAATGCTTCTTGCTGAAAAATAACCACGGATGAGCACCAGATGAAAACATCCGTGAGACTTACTTAAATATCAAGTCAGTCAGAGCCTGGCCTACTATTAGAGTTCTTATTTCCAGCTGATTTGCAGCGTCTCAATCGGTAGCACATCGTTCATGCTGCCCGATCGGAAACCGGCCAGATCAAGTGTGATATAGCGAAATCCCAACTTCTGCAATTCGAGGAGGATTTCTTCTCGTACGGTGTTATCCATAATCGCAGTCAGTTCCGAAATGGGCAGTTCGATGCGAGCCAGATCGTGGAATTCATGACGGACTCGTAATTCATTCAGATGCAGTTTCTCTTTCAGATAGCGCTCAGCCGCATCGACTCGGCGAACTCGTTCTTGAGTCACTTCGAGTCCATGAGCAATTCGACTCGAAAGACAGGGGCTGGCCGGTTTGTCCCAAACTGGCAGATTCCAGGCTTTTGCAAGTGCTCTTACGTCGGCTTTATCGATGCCTGCTTCAACGAGCGGACTGCGAACCGAATGCTGGGAAGCGGCTTCGAGTCCAGGGCGATAATCACCTATATCGTCAGTATTCGTTCCATTCACGATGACATCGAACGAAATCTCATCAGAATGCTGCTCGATCGTTTCATACAAAGTGTCCTTGCAGAAGAAGCAACGGTTGCCTGAATTCGCACGGTATTTCTCGTTTTCGAACTCCGTCGTTTTGAGAACCTTGAGTTCAATTCCGATTTGACTGGCAATTGAGCGCGCCTCATCCACAGCACCCAAAGGTAATGAGGGACTTTCTGCAATTACAGCAATACCTTGTGAACCAGTGGCCAGCACAGCTGCTTTGGCAACAACGGCGCTATCGACACCTCCCGAAAATGCGACCGCGACCCGGCCCATTTCACGAATGATCTGGAACAGATGTTCCTGTTTGGAAGTGAGATTTTGTTCTGACATCGGGCGGCTTTCATGGATCAAATCGGTTCACAAGCCAAAATGAGTGAGAATCGGCGATTGCGAAATGGGTTTGGTTCAGTATAAACTAAATGCTCGAAGTGAGAACACTTGCGTGAGTGGAATACTGAACTCCTGGAAATGAGGCTAATCGATGTTCGCACCCAAGGTAAGCAAAAGTCTGAACTGGATACGAAGAATCGTATTTGTGCTGATGACCTGTGCAATGTTTCATATGGCGTCAGAGATTTCGCTCGGACAGTTGACATCAGGCCAGCGTCGGGAATTGAACGATTTGCGTCGTGAAGTCACCAAAGTGGCTTCGACGATTCGCCGCAAAGATTATGAAGACGCAAAAAAGGCTCTGACTTCGGCTGAAGAAGCCCTTAACAAAATAATGACTGATGCTGGCGTGGATGCGAGCGATCGTTCGGTTGCTTTAATTCAGAAGGCAATCGATGTGCAGAAGCAAACACTGGCTCGTGCTACGGGTAATAATAACGGCGGAGCGATGGGCGGCGTCAGCTTCGCTAAAGATGTTGCCCCGATTCTGGCAGGCAAGTGCATGGGCTGCCACGACCAGACAGCCAGTGGTGGTTTACGATTGGATACGTTTGCCGGTTTACGTCGTGGAGGTCGCAGTGGTCCATTAGTCGTACCAGGGGCTCCACAACGAAGTCCTCTGGCCATGAAACTAATCTCTCCCCCTCCTCAGCGAATGCCAAAGAATGGCCCAGCCTTGCCAGCTGATGAAATCAAGACAATTGCTGACTGGATTACGCAGGGAGCCAAATACGATGATGATGATCAGAATCGATCTGTTTCCGAATTGGCCGAGAGTGCGAAGAATGGCGGAATGAAGAAGCCGGAAATCACTGTCGCAAAACCGGATGGAACTGAAACCGTTTCGTTTACTAAAGATATCGCACCGATGCTTGTGACGTTCTGTCATGGATGTCACAGCGGAAATAATCCAGCCAGTGGATTGTCGGTCGAGACGTTCGAGAAACTTCTGATTGGTGGTGATAGCGGCGAAGTTTTGATTCCGGGAGAACTGGAAGACAGTCGTTTGTTCCGACTGACGGGTGGACTGGAAAATCCTCGAATGCCTCAAGGGCAGGCCCGCATCACGCGCAAAAATTATGAAGACCTGAAAGCCTGGATTTCTGAAGGAATCAAGTACGACGGAAAAGATCCCAAAACGCCGATACTCGAGCTTGTGCCTTCAGCTTCAGATATTCGCTTGATGGAATTGCGGCAAATGTCGGAAGCCGATTTTGAGAAAATGCGTCGAGAACGAGGTGAGTCACATTGGAGACGCACACTTTCGTCTGCGAATCCTGCCACTGTGATGGATGGAGATTTTCTGGTGATGGGAAATGTCGATCCGAACCGCTTGCAGCAGGTCCTTGACTGGTCGAAGGAGATGAAGTCTGGCCTGGCAGAGAAAGTTGGATTGACTGCAGCTCCGAAGTGGAAAGGTCGATTGGCGATTTATGTCTTTAAAGATCGCTACGATTATGACGAGTTCAATCGATCGATTGAAAATCGACAGGCTGCCAAAGGATTATTTGGGCATGCCAAAGTTGTCAATGAATTTGAAGATGCCTATGTCGCAGTTCTGGATACCGGCGATACCTCTTCTGCGGATACGCCTAAATTGCAGTGGACGTTGCAAAAGGCGTTAATCTCGGCTGCGATGCAATTGAGGGGGACCACTCCGGTTCAATGGTTGACGGAAGGCACGGGGTGGGCCAAAGCGGATTCTGACTTGCGAAGTCCGGAATTTGAAAGAGCTTTGACTCTCAGTGCGGCCCGCGCAATACAGGATTTGAATCGTCCCCAGAATTTATTCACTGCGGGGACGTTTGCGCCCGATGTGACCGAGCATGCCGGCTTCCTGGTCGTTCGCTTTTTGATGGGAAGTGGTTCCACAGAACAATTCAACAGATTCGCAGGAGTATTGCGGGATGGCCGTACTCCCGATGAAGCCTGTCGAGCAGCCTACAATACGACAGCTGCTGACCTTGCCAAGGCGGTGGTTGCAAAACTGCGGTAGTGGAATTTCTCAATTCCTTTGTTCTCAAGGAGAGCTTTTCTTCTCCTTTGAGGGAGATTTTTCCTACTCCTGGGGGGAGATCTTTCCTTCTCCTGGGGGGGCGGTGATCTTTCCTTCTCCAGGGGGAGAAGGTGGCCGAAGGCCGGATGAGGGGATTTCATTGACGCTCTTAGTAAAATTAAGTCGATTTTTCCCTCACCCTGAGCCTCTCCCAGAAGGAGAGGGGACTAAATTCTTCCTCAGATCTTTTTAGTGTCTAAAAGTTAAGCGAATGATTACAAGTGACGTACTGATAATTGGCGGTGGCGCCATTGGGCTGACAACTGCTTTTGAATTGAGCAGAAGAGGCCATTCGGTAGCGGTGCTCGATCGTCAGGCTATTGGTTGCGAAAGTTCCTGGGCAGGCGCAGGGATGATTCCGCCTGGCGAAATTCATCTTGAGAATTCGAGCTATCGACTATTTGCCCAATTGAGTTCAGGTCTCTGGGCTGGATTCGCAGAATCACTGCAAGAGTATTCTAAGATTGATATTGAATACCGAACCTGCGGAGCGCTGGTTTTGCCTGCAGAACAAAAAAGTTCAACTACACAAACTGAATTTGAACTTTGGCAGCAGCAAAAGATTCCCGTTGAGCGATTGCAAAGAGATGAACTGATTGCGTTTCATCCCAAGTTTCGCAGTCCCGTCGATGAGGCTTATTTCTTGCCAACGCAGGCTCAAGTGAGAAATCCTCGATATATCAGAGCTTTAAAAGCAGCCTGCGATCAACTGGGAGTTCAATTTTATGAGCATGAACAGATCCGGGAAATCAAGTTTCATCACGGGCAAGTGACAGACATATTGACTGAAACCGAAGCCTACAATGCGAGTCGGGTTGTGATTGCTACCGGAGCCTGGACGAGTCAGTTCGCTCAATGGTTCGACGTTTCGATTCCGGTGGAACCGGTTCGCGGTCAGATTGCTCTAGTGAAATTGCCGGAAGTTTTCCCATCGATTATCGAAAGAGGAAAGTGCTATCTGGTTCCGAGAGCAGATGGTCACATTTTGATTGGAGCGACTGAGGAACTTGTCGGTTTTGATCGCGATTGCGAAGCAGAAACGGTTAAACGTCTTCTAGATTTTGGAGCCGAGTTGATTCCAGCAATCCGTGATTTGCAGGTCGAAAAATCATGGTGTGGCTTTCGTCCGGTCACTCCCGATCACTTACCTGTGATCGGCTTTGTGCCGGGATATGAAAATCTTCTCGTCTGTTCGGGACATTATCGTGCAGGCTTATCGCTCTCTCCGGCATCAGGATTGGTTATGGCGCAGTTAATTTGTGGGGACACTACAGAACTGAGCCTTGAGGATTTTGATCCTGAGCGATTTCATCTGGAAATCACAACCAACTAACTAAGTGTTGTGAGAGACCATTCACTTGGCTGACTTCCCAATGAATACCTAATAAATAATCAAACCCGGGTGTCGGGGGCGCTCTCGAAGAGAAGCCCCCCGAATTGTTGAATTTCCGAGGGCTTCCGCTGAAGCGGAGCGCCCTCGCCATCTCGTAATTCCTTTTTAAAATGTTACAGGAAATCCGGTTTCCAATTGGAACAGAGTTTAGAGCGATGCAGTAAACTTTCAGATAATTATCTCTACGGCTGCAATGCTCGTCCCACCATCCACGACGCAAATCCATGAAAAAATCACCTACAATTGCCGTCATCGGTGCAGGTCCTGTCGGGCTTGAGGCTGCGCGGCAGGCGATTGATACAGGATATCAGGTTAAACTGCTTGAAAAAGGTGAGATTGCCAGTGCGGTTCGTAAATGGCAGCATGTCCGATTGTTTTCTCCACGTGAGATGAATACAACGACAGAGGGGCGAACTCTCATTTCCGATGCAGGGAGAGAGGCAGGATATTGCGAAACGGGTGCGGAATTTATCGAGTCTTATCTGCTCCCGTTGTCACAGTGGATTTCTGCCCGAACCCAGGTTCTCACGCAAACAACAGTGAAGAAGATCAGCCGTGGTGATCTTCTCAAAGGGGATGCGGTCGGCTCTCGGAACCGTCACGAAGAACCGTTTCGATTGCTCATCGAAAATGCTGCTGGTGAGCAAATCGAACAGGCTGACTTCGTTCTCGATTGTTCGGGAGTTACTGATCAACCCAATTGGCTGGGGACTGGCGGGATTCCCTGTCCAGGCGAGAGAGATGTACTGGAGAAGATTACTTACGGACTTCCGGATCGTGAACAAATTTCGGAGATCCAGAAATGCGCATCAGTTCTCATCGTTGGGGCAGGTTACTCGGCTGCGACTCTGGTTAACGAGTTAATTCAACATCGGAAAATCGAAACTCAACCGAAAATTCTCTGGCTTACACGCAATTCTTATCCGTCTGGACCTCTGCGAGTTCTCCAGGATGATCCATTGCCAGGACGAATGCGGCTTTCCGTCATCGCAAATCAACTTGCGTTGAGTTCTCGGAAGGATCTGCACTGGATTTCTAATTCGGTTGTAGAACGTATAAGTACTACTGGGACTGGTGATGGACTGGAAGTGACGGTGAGAAGTCTTAAAACGTCCTTCTCAGAGACCATTGAAGTGGAGCGGGTCGTCGCCTGTACTGGATATCATCCTGATCTTTCATTAACTTCTGAATTGCAGATTCATGAATGCTATGCAACGTCAGGGCCGATGAAGCTGGCTGCCAGTTTGATGGGGCAAGCGGGGCTTGACTGCACGAAAATTACTGTCGGAGACGTAGAGACGTTAAGTAGTCCTGAGACGGGATATTATTTTTTGGGAGCCAGGAGTTATGGTCGGAATTCGCAATTTCTGATGCAAACAGGGTATCAGCAAGTGTTGCTCGTCTTGGAACAGATTAAGCAATCATTGGACGTCGGTTAGATATTGCCTGGCGTGATTAAGAAGTGACGTCGAAATTGGCAGGCACAGCCTGATCTAAAATTTACTGAGAATGCAAGGGCTCAATGATCGCAACGACATCAAATCGAGAGGTCCCCACTGTTGAACTTGAAAGTCTGGATATTCTCTGGTTTCAGGTTTCGGGAACCTTGTGCAATTTGACCTGTCATCATTGTTTCATCAGTTGCAGTCCGACCAATAAAACATACGGCTATCTCTCTTTGGACGATGTGGAAAAGCAGTTACGGTTGTCTGTCGACCAGGGTGTTCGAGAATACTATTTCACGGGAGGCGAGCCTTTCTTAAATCGTGATCTGGTGCCGATGATCGAACGGTCGCTCAATTATGGTCCCGTCACAGTTTTGACAAACGGAACCGTATTGAAAGAAGCCTGGCTGGAACGTTTGCAGTCGGCTGCCGAGACTTCGATTTACAGTCTGGAGTTTCGTGTTTCCATTGATGGACCAACATCGGAAATTAATGATCCGATTCGCGGGGCAGGGACGTTTAACCGGGCTCTGGAGGGTATTCGCAAACTGAGTGCTTATGGTTTTCTACCAATCGTGACGATGACGCAAACTTGGGAAGATTCGGAAAGCGAAGAAATTTTGAATCAGTTTCGTAAAACGCTCAAGCGAGCGGGGAATGAACGCCCCCGTTTGAAAATACTTCCTCGCCTTAAAATAGGAGCGGAAGTCGAGCGGACGAGTGGTTATGAAACTTATGAAAAAATCACACCGGATATGATGGACGGTTACGATGCCAGTCAACTGCTGTGTAGTCATAGCCGGGTGGTGACTGATCGTGGAATTGCGGTCTGTCCAATTCTAATCGATTCCTCGGGTGCGATTTTAGGCGAGACTCTGAACGAGGCGACACGACCATTTGAATTGACGCACGGTGCGTGTTACACGTGTTATCAATACGGTGCCATCTGTACGAATCCTTCTTCCAGGAGAAGTCAGGATTCTTGATCAGCCTGCATAATAATTCATTGACGTATCAAAAATCTGGCGAAAATTGTGACATGGATAGACAGACCTTCGCCTTCTTTGGTGGAATTTATAACAACTATCTTGCTCTTACCGCTGCGATTGAAGATGCACGAACTCGAGGAGCCGAAGAATTGTTTTGCCTGGGTGATCTGGGTGCATTTGGACCGTATCCTGATCGTGTGTTTCCGCTGCTGATCGAAAATGACGTGCAAACGGTACAAGGAAATTACGATCACAGTATCGGCAATGGATTGAATGATTGTCAGTGTGGTTATACCGATCCCCGTGATAATCATTTTGCTCAAATCAGTTACGATTACACGCTGGCAAATACCAGTCAAGCAAATTGCGACTGGCTGAAACAATTGCCAGTGGAAATTCGATTTGAAGTCGCAGGCTTGCGCTTTTTGCTCTGTCATGGCAGCCCTCGCCGTACGAACGAATTCCTCTGGGAATCAACCACGAGCACACACTTTTTGAACTGCCTGGCCGATGACTATCAAGCTGATGTGATCTTAGGAACTCATACGGGATTACATTGGTCGCGGGAGTTGAGTGGTGAGCGTCAGTTTGTCAATGTTGGAGTGCTGGGAAGGCCGGCGAACGATGGGGATAAGCATGTCTGGTATACATTAGTTAAAGTGAGTCAGTCGCAGGGGAAATCGCAGGTCAAACTGGAATTCATTCCCATTGAATACGATTGGGAACGACTGGTTGCAGAGATGCAGTCGGAAGAATTGCCGGTAGAGTTTCAGGAAACCATTCGGACAGGCTGGTGGACGACCTGTCTGGAAGTTCTGCCTGGGAAAGAACGATTACGCGGTCGATATTAAAAAAGGACCTCAACAATAAAGTCGAGGTCCAAAGTTCGTTTATGCATTACCGAATTCACTTTTCGGAATATCAAAACTCTCCGAGAACTTCTCCATCATCAATCTGACCTAAATTTCTGTAGGTTTCATAATGCGTGTTTTCACTCAAAAAGTGAACCGAACCATCTGCCATCAGGAATTGAATTCCTCCCTTGTGAGGACTGGAAAAGTTGACGATATGGTTGGTGGTATTGGGAGTGTGTGTCATGGCTGGCATCGACATCGGCATCGTCATAGCGGGTTGGCCGACATGCCCTAATACAAGTGAACCCTGCCATTCGGTCATCATTGGCATCGACATCATACCTGCGTTGCGTTCCACATTGGGGATGGCTGCGTACCAGGTCGAATTCGCAGCTGCGGGAGTTGCCCCCTGCACAAAGTTGTGTTGATAGGTCCGCTCACCGACCAGCATACTGTTACTGGTGCCATCGGTAATGTCGCGAAGTTTCGTGCGACTGTTTCTGTAGAATGCTCCTTTTCCAGCTGGAGATCCTGGAGTCATCGAGACACTTCCGTAGCCGATAACGCCCACATAATTTGCAGACGCGATTTCATAATCGTTTGTGCCATCGTTGACAGTGAAGGTCTGAGGAGCAGGATCGGAAGGGCAGAGGTATGTCGAAATGGTTCTACGCCCCATCGCCAGGTTTTGAGTATCAGTCGCATTCCCCTCAAAGTTCATGCCATCGTAGAGGGCAGGTTGTTCGACATAAGGAAGAATCATTGTTCCCCAGGCAAAGCCGGGACCATTTTGAGCGGTCTCCATGCTCGCCATTTGACTGGCAGCGATATTACGCACGATATAGCCTGGAGGTAATACAGAAAAGGTATCGTGATAGTTGTGCAGAGCGACTCCGATTTGCTTGAGATTGTTTTTACAGCTGGATCGCCGAGCCGCCTCGCGTGCCTGTTGGACAGCGGGAAGCAATAAGGCGACAAGGACTGCAATGATTGCAATCACTACCAATAGTTCGATCAGTGTGAAAGCGCGACGGCTTCCCAGATAAGGACAATATTTCATTGCGCAAGAACCCCTGAAAATAATAAGAGAGAACTGCTGAAAACGACGCAAAGCAAGTCAATTTGACACTTGCATACGTGGAGTGATTCACCTGAGAAAACTCAGGGAATCAGACTATTCAGCAATAGATGTAAAGAGAATTCAGCAAGTCTCTTCTTTCGGAGGGGGCGTGAGCAGTTCGTTGAGTGGGCTCTCGTAGAGCGAGAGGGTTGGGACTGAACTCTGAATGATTTCAGAACCAGCGATCTGTCCCAATTCGGGAGGAACATCCAGGATTTCTGTGAGCGATAAGTGAGATGTGCTGACTTTGCCACACCGACACAATGCATTCAGATTCGGATTCTGAGATGATGATTGATGACTATTAGAGAGTGTTATGCTGGAACTGCAATTGCAGGTGGATGATCCCGTCGATTTACATTGAGGTGTGTTCTCGCTCAAGTTTTTCAACTGACATGCAAGAGGCTCATTATTTCTTGAATTGTTCTGGCAGCACGAGCGACTTGGGCTGGTGGAACGGGTAGAAGACTGGCAGCAACTCTTACCGGGAGTCGAATCCGCATGCTCCGGGGATGGGCTTTGGCAACCACAAGGACAATCGGGGTGGCTGGCAGCCTGGGAATACAGGGGGAGTCCGATGGTTGTGATCGTAAACCAGACGATCAATGCACACTTCCTGTAAGAATGCAGGAGGTTCGCCTGAGCGATCAATCTGGAAAGTGGTTTGGACATCGAAATGCGATTTTGGCAGGGAGCATGTCTGAAGGAGTTTAATTCAGTATCGCCATCTCGTGATCTAATGCAAGTTACGAGGTGAAAATTCAGTCAAAAGCAGTCGTCGCCCTGGGAAGTGTACTAAAATACACTTTTCGTGCCGGGTTATTCGCTGAATTGCCAGGACTATTACAAATAATGCAATAAGTCTGGGTAACGATTGTGTCGAAAAAATAATTTGGGAACTTTGCTTTCGTAGGATATGATTCACGAACTACAGAATCCCACCTTCGAAAGTTCACCCTCTTTCTCACCACACCTTCATTCGCTCGCGGAGTCATGTCATGGATCGACGCTCCTTTTTGTCACAGTTTGCATTGACTGCAACCGGTTTCACCTTCATCGGCTGCAAAGGTCGTCAGGTCGCGCATATACTCGATGAGAGCGACAAAGACATGGTCGGCAGTCATACTGCCGGTGCGGAAACCTGGAAGCCACTCATTGATGAATCCGTCGGCAAGCTGCTCGGCCGTCAAATGCAGACGATTCAAACAGTTTCTCACGAGGGAGCCATCGGTGTCCAGCAGCCTTGCATTAAGCATGTCTGTTTTATGGGCGTCGAAAACAAAAGCATCGAAGAAGTCGGCGACTTCAAAGAACAGATTTACGAACATATCGATTCGATGGTCAACTCCTCAGAAATGTTCCGCATGATCAGCCGTCGGTTTGTGGAAGCCGGTTTACGGGAATCGCATCTGGCTCCCGGAGATTTATTCATTCCAGCCAACCAGCGAATGTTTGCAGCCGTTCTTGAGCAGATGCAACAACCATTCGATTACCTGCTGTTTGCCAAAATCACATCCGGGACAACATCCAGTAATAAGAATAATTACCAGCGTGATTATCTGCTCACTCTCGAAATGGTAAATGTCTACGACGGCTCTTATGACAAAGAATCGGCCACGATTCGCAAGGGCTATCACAAATCGGCAGTCGGTAAAATGCTCCAGTATTAGTTGTAGGGACCGCTGTCTGAGTTGTTCATTCACTGGAAAAAATTTCAGAGAAAGGTGCGTCGAGACGCACCCTACATGCCAAATCGCTGATTTTCGGCTGTCAACATGACATACGTGACCTGTAATCATTCCCTGAAAATGTGTCACCGGAAACGGACATGGGAACGATATGCTTGTTCGCTAAAACTGTGTCTATTATTTGTCTTAATCATAGTGAGTGGATGTGCGACTCATGCTGATAAGGCAACTGCGCTGCGGTCATCATTTTATAGTGGAAATATTTCGGCTGCTCTGGCTCAGACCGATCCTGCCAAGAATAAGAAGAGTCACGATGCAGATGTTGTCAGTCTGGACAGGGCCATCTTGCAACTGACGGCTGGAAATGCAGCCGAGGCTGAACAGACTTTACGAGTCGTTCGAGATCGCTTCGATAAACTCGAACAGCGATCGTATGCCGATAAAGCGAAGGCTCTGCTCACCGATGATCGTCAGTTGAATTATGCAGGCGAAGAATACGAACGAATTCTGATTCGCGTGATGCTCGCTCTTTCTAACCTGATGCACAGCGGAGGCGACGTTCCCGCATATGCATTACAGATTACCAGCAAGCAGCAGGAATTCCTGCAGGCTTCCAAGCAGGTGAAGGAAAATCCGAATCAGCAGCCAATCGATTACACACCACTCACAAAACAACTGGCGATTGGTTCCTATTTGCGGGCGGCAGTGCTGGAAAGCTCGCCACTCGATTACGACGATGTTTCCCGTTGCCGGGTGCAGGTTGCCAACTGGCAGCCGGATTTCCGTGATGCCAAAATCGATCTGGCTCGTGCGGAAACGGGACGCCATTCTTCACCCGGGCATGGTGTGGTGTATGTGATCAGCCTTGTGGGTGAAGGTCCTTATAAAGAAGAAGCGGTTGAGGCTCCAACAACGGTATCTCTATTGATTGCGGATCGAATTCTCTCGGCTATTGGAAAGTATGAATTGCCACCAACTGTGGCTCCGGTGCGGGTGCCTCGGGTTGTTCGACCGCATCAAACGCTCGACAGCATCGAAGTTTCCGACGGACAGGGACCACTCGGCTCCACGACGACCATCATGCACGTTTCGAACTTGGCGATTGAGCAGAATCGCCTCGAGAAAGATCAAATCATCGCTCGCGCGGTAGCTCGACGTATCGCAAAAAAGGGAGCCGTGTATGCGATGAAAGATGGCTTGAATGTCGAGAAATCTCCCGAACTCGATTTGCTGTTTACCGTTGCGGGCGTTGCCTGGGAAGCGACCGAACGAGCAGACACACGCTGCTGGTCGTTATTGCCGGACCGAATTCAGGTTCTCCGTCTCGAATTACCCGCTGGTCCACAGGTGTTGAAACTGACGCCGAAAAAACTTCCTGGTGTCAACGGAGTTCCCGTCGCTGTTGATGTCAATGTGGAGAATGGACGCACTTCGTTTGTTCTGGGTTCTTTCCCAACGGATCGAGCCATCGGCGAGGTGCAGGTGAAGACGTATCATTGATTAAGTGGTATTCTTCAGACTGGTTTTCGCGTATCATGATGTGAGTGATAAAGTTTCATTCACTTAGAGACGGGAAGCCATCATGAGCGAGCAACACGACTCGACCGAATCAAAGCCCATTGACCATTTGACTCGCTCACTCCTATTCGCGTTTCTCGCACTCGTAATCTATATTCTCAGCCCATTGCCAGTGCTGATGGTCGTAAAACTCTATCTGCCACAGATGGAGGGAACCGTTGAAAACGGATTTTACGCTCCGCTTGTCTATTGCTATGACAACTTAGAATGGGTCGAAGCGTTTTATGATTGGCAGTTTGAGTTGTTGAACTGGATTTGATTGCAGGGGCATGCGAACCGATTATTGCCAAGTTCAAGGTGGTACCATTATGAGTAATTCGGAAGAGGTGACGAATTCTTCAGCTGCTGGATCTGGTGGTCGTATTGCATTATTTGTCTTGATATTGTTCTTGTGTTATCCGCTGAGTCCTGTGCCTGTTATTTTCTTGCTGGAGGTTAGTGGAATAAAAGAATATTCGGGTGTGGAGTCGATATTTAGCATGATTTACGCACCACTCGGATATCTGATTGAGAAATATGACTGGATTCAGGCTTTTTACGAATGGCAAATCAGAACGCTGTACTTGGTAATACTCAATAAATGATCATTCAAATACTCAAATGGATCTGGGTCAGCCCCTGGAGTCTGGTCGGTTTGGTGATCGGTTTGATCAGTTGCTCGACAGGCGGCAGTGGAAGACGTGTTGACCACACACTCGAATTTCAGGGCGGGTTAGCCTGCTGGCTTCTGGAACGAACACCGATTGGTGCGATTGCGATTACGGTTGGTCATGTGATCCTCGCTCGGAATCAGGCGGCTCTGGATTTCACTCGCAATCATGAACGTGTCCATGTTAAGCAGTACGAAAAATGGGGCCCATTATTTGTGCCGGCTTATTTTCTACTCTCCGGCATTGTCTGGATGCGAGGTGGGAAAGCGTATCGGGATAACCCGTTCGAAGTTGAAGCATTTGCGATTGACGATCCACATAATCATCGGCCAATAGTTTGATGATGCCTCTGTCCTACGAGGTTTGTGTCTGAAATTTCTCTTCGGATTCCCTGCGAATGCCATTGAGCATCGCCTGAAAAACGAAATGATGCAGCGGGGCGACGCTGTACCAGTAGAGAATTCCGGTCAAGCCGCGAGGGCGGAATCGAGCCGTTTGGGTCACTCGACATTTTGAGTCTGATATTGGTTCAATCGTGAAGTCTAACTCAGCATCTCCTGGCACCCACATTTCTGCATAGAGTGTGAGTTGTTTGAAGGGGACAATTTTCCGCACTCGCCAGAAGTCGACCGCTTCGCCGTATCGTAAATGAGTCGGGTGACGACGACCTCGACGCAATCCGGGTCCTCCGATCAACTGATCGAGTAAACCACGAAAACGCCACAAATAATCCGAACCCCAATAACCATGTTTCCCGCCAATGGTGCAGATGACTCGGTAGGCCGTTTCAGAATCAGCTTCAATATCAGTCGTTCGTTCATCTCGATAAACAGTCCCGCCCGCCCAGTCAGGATCGCCGGGAATCTTTCCCGCCATCGACCAGTTCGTTTCAATGTCGCCCTCGTTAGTATGATTGAGCGCGGAATGAATTGCTTCGGTGACCGTGAGTAATTTCTCCTGAGGTAAGAGTTGCTGAGCAAGGTCGTTGCGGCAAACCGTACGGTTTTTTAATCCCTCTGCCAGTGGCCGGGCGATTTTTGAGCTGACCGGTGTGACGAGTCCGATCCAGAGAGAACTCAGTCTCGGTGTGAGTACAGGAACAGGGAAAATCCAGCGTTTGGGAAGTCCCAATTCACGTGCCATGATTCGCATCAATTCTTCATAACGTACGACATCAGCCCCACCAATATCGATTGTCTTTCCACGGGTTTCGGGAACTTCCAGGCAATCCGTCAGATAAGTGATGACGTTATCGACGCCAATCGGTTGTGATTCCGTCTGGACCCACTTGGGAGTGACCATGACGGGAAGTCGCTGAACGAGATAACGGAGAATTTCAAAAGAGGCTGAACCGGATCCGATGATGACAGCTGCCCGGAATGCCGTGACGGGAACAGAAGAGCTGTTCAGAATTGATTCCACTTCGCGTCGCGAACTCAAGTGCTGACTCAATCCCTCACCCAGTTCACCGAGACCACCCAAATAAATGATTTGCTTGAGACCACAAGCTTGAGCAGCTCGCGCAAAATGTTCGGCCAGTTCGCGATCTTTTTTGGCATAGTCTCCGCCAGCTGATTCCATCGAATGAATCAAGTAGTATGCGATCTCGCAACCAGCCATCGTTTTCGTGATCGATTCCTGATCTCTGACATTCCCTTCAATCACTTCCAATCTGGGATGATTTCGCCAACTGCGACATTCCAGCTTGGCGGGATTACGCACTAGACATCGAACCGGATATCCTAATTCGAGCAGTTTAGGAACAATTCGTCCGCCGATATAACCGGTTGCCCCGGTAACAAGAATTTTGGGTTTGGATTGGTCAATCAAAGGAGGTGGGCCAAGGAAAGGGTCAGAAATTCGCAAGATAAATCTATACAACTTTATCTAACTATTGCTGTTTTATAATCTGGTCTTAACTGAACACAATTGTGACTTTTCAAATTCTGTGTTTTTTTGAGGAACTTCAAGAGACACAAATGGCCTGAGTCGTGTTGAGTCTCATTCCGTAAGTCGCCCTCTTACCTTGTTTCCGCCTTCCATAAAGATGTTACAATAACACGACATTCCCAATAATTTTACGCTTAAAACTTTCATACAACAGCTATCCATTATGTTAAATGTCGTGACAGGAAAAACCGGGCAGGGGAAGACCACTCTCTGTTTGGAGCGATATCGCTCTGTATTAATGGAAAACATGCAAGCCGGGGAAATCGGACAGACGCTTTGGATTACCCCAACGCATCGTTCTGCACGACAGTTGGTATTCGAGTTATTTGATGACGAACTACAAGTCTGCTTTGAACCAGGAGTGGTGACGTTTGATCAGTTTGCTGAGAAGTTATTGCGGATGTCGAATGTCCAGGCATCGATGTTGAAACCGGATCAACAGCGGATGTTGCTACGACAGATTGTTGAGGACGCGATGCAGGCAAGAGAACTGCGTCATTTCCAGAAGGTGGCGGGGACTTCCGGCTTTGTGAATTTGCTGGCCCGGTTTATCTCGGAATTAAAACGGGAAGAAACCTGGCCGGAGACATTTCGTAAGACGCTCAACAGTCGCCCGGAATCGTTCAAGGATGAAGAGCTTTGCCGACTTTACGAACGCTATCAGGACAAACTGCTCGAATGGGGAAAGTACGATTCTGAAGGGCGATTCTGGCTGGCTCGGGAATTACTGGCCCAGGGGAATTGGACTGCTTTTCCGAAGTTGCGTTATGTGGTTGTGGATGGCTTTACCGATTTTACTTCGACTCAGTATGCCGTTCTGGGTGCCCTGGCAGGTCATGCTGACGAAATCGATGTGACGTTTCCGCATGATCCACATGATGACCGAGAGGACTTATGGGTCAAGCCATTGCGTTCCATGCAAACATTGTGCAAGCATGCCAGAAAATCCGGGTTAAAAGTCAAGGAAAGTATTCTGGCGAGTTCGACAGAGAAGAGACATTCTCATAAGCAAATCGGATTGTCAGTCGTTAACGACATGTTGTTCGGGAACCTGCGTCGGCTTGTTCCTGCGAAAGATTCGCGAGGATTGGATCTCGTAGCCGCTTCAGGATCGCGGACGGAAATCCGCGAGACGGCAAGACGGGTGAAATCGCTCTTGCTGGCTGGTGTCTCTCCTCAGAATATTTTAGTGACCTCAAGAGATTTACTTCAGTCGGCTCCATCCATTGAAGATATCTGGACAGATGCTGGAATCCCGTATTGCGTGGATCTTTCGCGAGCAGTCAGTTCGCTCCCTTTGGCAAAATCGATGTCGGCTTTGCTGAATGTGTCGACTCACGACTGGTCATATGCCTCGATAAAAAAACTTCTCACTCAAACCTCAGGTAAGTTCAATCGAGCGGGGCAACGTGCGGGTGTGACTTTGCAAATTTTAAGGCACCTGAACTTAAGACAGAATCGACAGGAAATTCTGGCTGGTCTGCAGTCGATGGTAACAAGAGCGGATTCGAATTCGGTGATCGAAACGACCTCACTGGAAACCGCCCTAGAGACGCTTTCGGAACTCGACGAGAATCTCAAGCTCTTTCAGAAGAAACGAAGTTACAGCGATTTTGTTCGGCAATTGATTGCGACGGCTCACGAATTCTTTGTCAGTGAGAGTGAGGAGAATTCCATTCGTGAGGAAGAGGCATCCGAGTGGGATTTGATTGTCGGTTTGCTGAGCGACGCCAGTGCCTTTCAGGATCAATTGCTGCCCGAGAAACAGAAATCGATTGATTTATCCACTTTCCTGAAATGGCTGGAAGAACTGTTTCATACGCAGGTCGTTCCTGCTCGGCGTGCCACAGCCGGAGAGGTGCAAATACTTAATGCGAGCGATGCCCGTCATTTAAAAGTGGACCACCTGTTTGTTATGGGATTACAGGAAGGGACGTTCCCGGCATCTGCTGAAAATCAACCATTTTACAGCGAACAGGAACGACAGAACTGGATTGAACTCGGTGTTCAACTCGAGCATCGGACATCGCAATATCTCGATGAGATGCAGTTCTTCTATCGTCTGGGGACACGAGCAACAACGAATTTGACTCTCTCCTATTCGTACGTGTCGAGTAAAGGACAGCCGCAGTATGCCAGTCCATTTTATCAAGCGGTCAAAACATTATTTCAGAAGTCGACACATGTTGAAACGCAGGTCGAACAGCTCTCTCCCATTCCCACGGCTGAGACTTTACTCACTGCAGAAGATGTCCGATTACTTGCCGTACAGAACATGTCAGAAAGTAAGGCTGGTTTACTCAGCTGGCTGATATCTCAGCAGAGTTCATCTGCGCAGATGCATTCGCTGCTGGCTGCAGTTCGAATGAATGGGAGCCGATTTGAAGAGTACGGATTCACTCGCTACGAGGGTCAGTTGCAAGAGGCGAGAATTCGCCGCACCGTTGCGGAGCATTATCATCGAGAGTACACGTTTAGTGCTTCTCAGTTGGAGCAGTATGCTTCGTGCCCGTTTCAGTTTCTCCTCAAGCGAGTGCTCAAAATCGAGCCCCAAGTTGCACCCCGGCTGGAGACGGACTATCGCAAACGGGGAAATATCGTTCACGATTTGCTGGCCCGCCTGCATGAAACCGAAATGCGACAATTACTCGATGAAGACCCTTCTGGCAAAGGGCAATTGTTATCCCGCAAGTTTTTAGAGTTACTACAGGAAAAAGCAGGAACGTTGTTTGCCGGAAGTGATTTACAAAAGGCCATTGATGAGATTGAAACCGAATTGATTTCGGAATGGGCAGAGCTGTATCAGTCACAAAGCTCGAGTTATGTCGATCGTTTCGATCCCGACTGGGAGCATGAACTCGAGCCCCGGTTCCGCGAAATTTCATTTGGTCGCACCCGGGAAAATGATGACGATTGGGATTGGGGATCAGAGCCGACGCAGGAACTTGATGCTGTGATTTTCGGAAATGACGAAACCCCAATACGGATTGAAGGGCGAATTGACCGGATAGATGTCGGACGTGCCCAGGAGCGAAATATCTTTGCGATTATCGACTACAAAACCGGGAATCCTCCCAGCTTCAAGGAGAGCGATGTTTCACGCGGGACTCAACTGCAGTTGGCTCTGTACACGATTGCGGTGATTCGTTTGAATTTACTGGGGCCAGATGCAACTCCCTGGTTGATTGGTTACTGGGGAATGAAGGAAAAAGGTTTTGACCCGCGATTCGTCAACAAGCGAAAGAAAAAACTGGAACCACTGGGAGAGGCTTTTGTCGAATTCTGGTCCGAGGAATTGGATCGAATTCTTCCGCAAATGATCCAGGCTTTGCGCGAAGCTCAATTCCCGGTTGTGAATCCGAATCAAGATTGCACAAGTTATTGCCCATACAATCGAGTTTGCCGCGTGAATCAGGTGCGTGTGGTTGCGGACTCTCTGGAAAAGCAATGGACGATCTTTGACTTACCCGTTACAGAGGAGACAAATTCTCCAGAGAATGAAATCGAGAAGGAATAGAGTCGCATGCCTTATACAACTCAGCAGGCAGCGGCGATTGAAACTCGCAATGTCTCGATTGCACTGGCTGCAGGGGCCGGTTGCGGAAAAACGTTCGTGCTGACTCAGCGTTATGTGGCGGAATTGCTGCGGAATCCCTCCACGGAAATGCTCGATCGGCTGATGGCGATTACCTTTACCGATCGAGCCGCACGGGAAATGCGCGATCGTATCCGGGCTCGCATCCTCGAAGAGCTTCAGCAATGCGACGAGACAGACGTGCCCGCCTGGCAGGAAATTCTGCGTGATCTCGAATCGGCTCGTATCCAAACAATTCATGCATTCTGTACATCGACACTCCGCAGATATTCGACAGAATTGGGGATCGATCCCGAGTTCAGTGTGCTGGATGCTCCAACGGCTTCGAGTCTGCTAGCAGAAACTGTCGAAACTCAACTGGAAAAGTTTTTACGAGAGCGTAACCCCGACGCCTCCAATCTGGTGCTCCGTTTTGGTCTCGAAGGAACGCTTAGAATATTGCAATCACTTATCGAACAACGTTTTCAACTTCGAGAAGCGCTTGCCGTCGCAAATGATGCAGAAGAGTTGGCAGAAGTCTGGCAGAGATATCATCAGTCGGAATTCCTGCCCTGCAAAATGCAGGAACTGGCGGAGTCTCGGGAACTCAATGAGTTATATTCGTTGCTGCTTACTGAAGAGCCGACTGCTCCCAAGATGCAGGAACGACGGGCCATTTTGCTCGAGCATATGGGGACTTTGCGACGTACTCAATCTCTCAACGCTCAGGACCTGCAGGAACTTCGCGGTGCTTCGATGATTCAGGGATCAACGAAAAAGCACTGGAGTAGTGAAGAGGTTTATGAATCTGCCAAAGAGGGATTAAAGCGGTTTCGTGATCTGCTTGATAAAATCCTTCCTCTGCTGACTTTAGATGTCGAACCGATTGTGTTGTCTGCCGAACTTGGGATGCAGGCACTGCGGTTGACTTCATGTGTCGTTACGGCTTATCAACAGAGTAAACTGGAGCAATCCGCCCTCGATTTTGATGATTTGCTGCTCACGATGCGAGATTTGATTCAGGACAATGAATCGGTTCGTAAAAGTCTGCAAAACAGTACTCATTTTCTTCTCCTCGATGAATTTCAAGATACCGATCCCGTCCAGACGGAAATTGTTCGAGCGATCTGTGGAGAACAGTTGACGAGTGGTGGCTTGTTTCTTGTCGGAGACGTTAAACAATCGATTTACCGTTTTCGTCGTGCCGACCCTGCAGTGTTTCGCGCACTGCGAGGGGAAATTCCGGTCCAGGGACAGATGTCGTTAACGAAAAACTTCCGCAGTCAGCAGGGAGTACTCGACTTTGTCAATTATCTGTTCGAGCCAGCAATGCCGGACGAATACGATGCATTGTCCGCTTTTGACGAAACGACTTATCCACCCAAAGAGAAAATCGAATTTCTCTGGGCTGATGACCCAGAGCGAGAGATCAAAAACGTTAAAGAAAAACGGGAACTGGAAGCCGAATGGATCGCTGCCAGAATTCAGCAACTCCTGGACGATCCGACACCGCGTATTCGTGAGAAGGATGCAGATGGAGAAATCCGTTTACGGCCGATGCGACCGGGCGATGTGACAATTCTCTTTCGAGCATTCAGTAATTTGAGTGTCTACGAGGATGCCTTGAGGCGATTGGGGATTGAATATTACGTGGTAGGAGGTCGAGCCTTTTTTGCCCAGCAGGAAATATTTGATCTTGTTAACCTCTGCCGTTTCCTAGATGACATCTCTGACGAAGTCGCTTTAGTGGGCATCCTTCGCTCTCCGATGTTTAGCTGGACGGATGAAACACTCTTTCATTTTGCTCATGGTTCTGTGGGATTATGGAATCGTCTTCAGGATCATTCATTGTCCGATTGGGTAGAGTCTGATCAGAAAAGCTGCGTTGATCGGGCACGCTCAATACTGCAGGAATTGATCTCGCTGAAAAATCGAATTGGTATCGGTCCACTGCTGCGACATGCGGTCTCAGCCACAGCGTACGATGCCGCTTTGATGACGGAGTTTCTTCCTGAGCGAAAAGTGGCCAACTTGCATAAGCTGCTTAAAATGGCTGATCAGTTTGATCAGATCGGCTTGCTGGGGTTGTCGGAATTTAGTGACCGATTGCTCGAATCGATTACCGAAGAAGCGAAAGAAGAGATGGCGGCGACTCATGCTGAAACCGGGAATGTTGTCCGACTGATGACAGTCCATCAATCCAAAGGACTGGAGTTCCCGGTTGTTTTCGTTGCTGATGTGAACCGGCAACGCAGTAGTGGGAGTAGTTCAGCAGTATTGCATACCCGCTTGGGGCCATTGCTCTCCTTACCACTCATTAAGGGGGAAAAGCCGGAGAATCCTGCGATGATGATGTATCGGGATTCCGAACGCATTGAAGATGAAGCCGAGGCGATCCGACTATTCTATGTGGCGACCACCCGAGCCGCCGACTATCTTGTACTCTCGGCTTACTGGCACCCCGACGAAAGTATCACTGGTCCGTGGATGTCTCTGCTCAGTGAACGATTTGATCTCTCGACCGGGTTGCCAAAACTGGATCCCATTTCCGGACAAATGCAGCAACCCGGCATCGAATTGAATCGAATACCGCAGATTCATATCGTCCATGATAAGCCCAAAAGAACACAGGAAAAATCGCAACCGCGCAAACTTAAACTTTCCGACTGGTCACAAAAACTCTCCACCGCAGAACCGATTGCTCCACCAGCTATTGCTTTACCACTTCCGATTTCTAAGGGAATACAAGATCGGTATTCGGTTTCAGAAATTGAAGCGGTGGATGCGATGTTACGTCAGTCGCATGTTCATAAAAGTAGTTTTACAACGTCGAACGATAAAGACCGCTTGAATTTGCGTGACTCAGAACTGCTGGGACATTTGCTGCATGCAGCATTGGAAAATGTGAAATTCGATCAGACGGAATCGGCTGAGAAATTAATCGATACCGCGGCAGAACAATTCGCTGAGACTTTCCCTGAGTCGATTCGAAAAACAGCCATTGAGCGTATGAGTTTCACACTCAAGGCTGATTTTATTCAAGAGCTTCGATCTGCCAGAAAACTCTATCGAGAAGCCGAATTTCTGATCAAATGGACTTTGCATGAGAGTTCACAAGTGACATCGATTTCGGGCACGATTGATTGTCTTCTTCAAGATGAAGCAGGCTTGTGGCATATTATTGACTACAAAACGGGAGCAGTGCCTGCGAAGCAAGAGGACGTCCTCGAAAAATTTGGAATTCAAATGACGCTTTATGCACTGGCGATAAAATCGATGACTGGCCAACTCCCTTCATCCATTCGTATCCTGCAACTGGCGGACACCATTCGTACATTCGCGATCGATTTGAATCAAGAGATCGTTTCTCAGTTCCGAAATCGCGTCGACCAGGCGATTTTAGAGCGGAGAGATCATTAATCTACAGCGATTTGCGAGAGCAAACACATCCACTTCAGTCACCAAAGCGTCCAGGTGACCGTAAGTGGTAGAGAAAAATGCTAGAGAAAAATCATAATGCAGACCGATTACAGCACGTCGCAGGAAACCATAAAACTGTGGCAACAATTGAAACAGACTCCGGTTTTGCTGGCCGATATCGATTCAGCCAGCGGAAGTGCGTTGCAGCGTCAACAGAAGTTGAGAGAGATCTATCCTGCGGAGTTAGTACGACTGGGGCTCGACTTACATGATTTGCGTCTGAGAGCAGGCGATAAGTTTTCACAAGCAGATCGAATGTGGTTCACGAGACAGTCACTCGAACAGACATCAAGTGAATCGCTGGCGGAATATAAGGCCAGGCGATTTCAGACCAAACTTGATAGTATCGAGACTATTGAAGATTTATGTACGGGAGTCGGAGCCGACGCGATTGCGCTTTCTAAAGTCGCACCGGTTATCACTTATGAACTCGATCTGATCGTGTTGCAACTGGCTCAATGGAATGCTGAAGTGTATGAACGAGAATCACAAATCACATTTCAGCAGAAGGATGTCAATGAACTGGATGTCCGTGGGAGAGTGATCCATATTGACCCCGATCAGCGGGATGCTCAGGGCAAGCGGCATCGACGTCTGGAAAGTATCCAGCCGCCTCTGGAAGTTTTGCAGCGAATGTCGCAAGAGTGTTATGCAGGGGCCATCAAACTCAGCCCGGCCAGTAATTTCGGAGGAAAATTTCCTGACTGCGAAACCGAATTAATCAGCTGGCAGGGAGAATGTAAGCAGGCCGTCATCTGGTGTGGAGAACTGGCGGAACCAGGGCTCTGGCGGGCAACGGTTTTGCCCGCTGGAGAAAGTCTCGTAGGCGATCCTTTGGAGGCTTTCCCTGAATTTTCGGAAGTCAGCAATTTTGTTTACGATCCCGATCCTGCCGTCGTTCGAGCAGGAATGATCAATCAGCTTTCCGAACAACTCGGAGTCGCTCGTCTGGATGATGCCGAGGAATATCTGACATCTGTAGAACGAATCGATTCGCCATTTCTCTCAGGCTTTCAAGTCATTGAAACTCTGACTCGCAACGAAACACAGCTACGAAAGTATCTTCGCAAGCTGGATGTGGGCGAAGTCGAAATCAAATGTCGCCACTTGCGGATTGATATTGAAAAAGTGAGAAAATCACTTCCTCTGAGCGGGACTAAAGCCATCACATTAATTTTTGCACGAGTCGGTGGAAAGTCGAAAGTGATTGTTTGCTCACGACTGACGAGCTAAATGACTGTGCGCGATTATTATACAGTTGGAAAAGATTGAAGACGAAATGATAGGATGATGCGCGTGGTCGTCCGCATTTCCCACGCCCATCACTTCGTACTGGGGCGTGCTACCTAGAGCAGATTCAAAAATTACCTGCAGTGTTCAGCAGGAGCAAACACAGGGTCATGAGGACATTTGGTGTCCATGCGAGTGCAGATACCATTTGAAAATGGTCTGGAAAATCACTGTTCATAAAGTGAATTTGTGCAGGATATCGAGCGAATCAATCATTTCAAGAGTGTCCCAAAATCGCACACGGTCATGTAGTAATGAATTCTATGACACAAAAAAGGACAAGCTCATAGCTTGTCCTTCGGTCTGTTTAATACACGACTTTCACTATTACTCGACAGTTTGTCGGAACTGGAAGCCATCGACAATTGTGAGTGGTTCTGGTGCATTCGCGCGTGGAGACATTGAGTACGGAAACGCGTAAGCCAGTACGCGACCACTATTCAACTCAGCAATGTAAACACCGCCAGTCGCTGGTTGCTTTCGGCTCCCCTGAACTGAAATATTTAACATACCAGAAGTCATGACGAAACGGGGACGGATATCGGGTGAAAGGCCGAAGTCCGGCAGGACATTATGCATGTAGCCTTGGGTGAACTTTGCTGTCTGGGGGTTGATGCTGGCTCCGTAAAGCCGACCAGTGAGGAAGTCCAGTACGAAGACGGCATCGCCTGCTGTCAGGCCGACAGGGACGGTGACAATTGCAAACTTGGCATCGCTGTCACGATCCGTATTGGCCATCGCGACTTCGCTCGGCCAGAAGTAAGAGATCATCAGACCTCCCATCACTCCACAAACAAACCAGGCCATACGTGACGATTCTGATTTTCCCATTTGATCATTCCTCCGAAGATGTCATCTTCCCGCAATGTTGATGTGATTGAGATGAGCGATTGCTCAACGATAGTTTACGCGATCGAAATCACTCCCGCCAGTCTTCTTTGACCCTCCTCAGGCATTTCAACGGTTGTGATCCCATCCAATCAAAGATATTCTGCCTGAATTCACCAATCGTTTCACTTGGGGTATCAATCTGCCCAAAATTGACTGACGGCATGTCTTAAACATTATCTACGAGGACATCATGGAAACTACAAACGGCTCGCTCAATCGTAAACTTCGGATGGCCCTGTGTGGCGGAGGCCAGGGATCTTTTATTGGTCGTGTGCATGCCACCGCAGCAGTGCTCGATAATCGAGCCGCGCTGGTTGCCGGGGCTTTGTCTTCGAATCCGGAAAAAGCGAAAGCCTCTGCACCCGCTTACGACATCTCCGAAGAACGCGCCTACGGCAGCTATGATGAGATGGTTGAAAAGGAAATGAAGTTGCCAGAAGGCGAACGGATTGATTTTGTCAGTGTGGCCACGCCGAATCATACCCACTTTCCGATTGCCAAATGTGCCTTGGAGGCGGGGATCAATGTGATTTGCGATAAACCAATGACCTTCGATTTTGCTCAGGCAGAAGAAATGGTAGCCGCAGTGGAAAAATCGGGAGCGGTGTTTGCTGTCTCTCATAACTACACAGGCTATCCGCTCGTGCGGCAGGCTCGCGAAATGATTCTCTCTGGTGAACTGGGAGAGATTCAGGCGATTCGCTCCAACTACATTCAGGGCTGGCTGCGAACCAAGCTGGAAGATTCCGATCAGAAACAAGCGGCCTGGCGAACCGATCCCTCAAAATCGGGAGCTGCAGGTGCTTTTGGCGATATCGGAACTCATGCCTATAACCTGGGTCGCTACATGACCGGCTTATTCCCGGAAGAAGTTTCCTGCCATTTGAAATCGATGGTCGAAGGTCGCGCCTTGGATGATTATGGTCATGCGGTCATCCGCATGGAAAACGGTGGCTTGATGACTGTGACTGCTTCGCAGATTTCTCATGGTCGCGAAAATGATTTGTTCATTGAAGTCGATGGAACCAAGAAGGCGCTGCAGTGGAAACAGGAAAATCCGAATGAGATGATCGTCCGTGAAAACGGGCAGCCTCATAAGATTTACACCCGCGATCCAAACGCACCTTTCATGACTCCCCTCGCCGCTTCTTCATGTCGACTGCCTGCTGGACATCCCGAAGCCTTCTTTGAAGCTTTCGCGAATGTCTACCGCTTCGCTTACGACGCGATGGTCTTGCGAGCAGAAGGCAAAGAATTTGAGAAGAAGGATACGATTTATCCCAATGTCTACGACGGAGCAGAGGGGATGTACTTCATTCAGCAGTGCGTCGCCAGCAGCAAAGAAAATGGGGCCTGGTTGCCCATGAAGTATGAGAAAGCTCGTCGGTAAATGAATAGGGTAAGTCCCCTCACTTTATTGGTGAGGGGACTTTTAATTTTCAGCCGTAGGTCTGGCATTGCCTGACGAAATCGTCTTAACTGAGAGTGTTTAATTAAGGGTGGCGGGGGCGCTCCGCGTTAGCGGAAGCCCCCGGGAATATGAGTTTCGGGGGCTTCTCTTCGAGAGCGCCCCCGCCACCCAAGTGAAATAATATTTCTAACCACGATTTTTACTGATTTGTCAGACATTCTTATTGATGAGTTCCTTGTTGATGTCCAAACTCTATTGAATCCGTGAAAATCTGAGTCCATCCGTGGTTCAAAAATGATTGACTATGGTTATTGATTACTGCCTACCACAGATTCGCTTCTTCCTGCATCGCTGACTGCGAAACAGTGGGAACTTTCTGAAGCGTGACATATCGTACATCAGCATTGTTATCCAGATACGGTCCCATCGTCTGCAGGTCTTTTCGTTCTTCCCACTTCATAAAGACAAAGAGTGAAATTGTTCCCAAGGTCATCGCGAGCAATGTCCCGGTGAAGGAGGGCTCAACTCCGGTGGAGTATTCACTATGAAGCAACAATCCAGCCAGACGGGCCAGTCCCACCAGCGGGAAAACGCAGACGCACCAGAATGTGACTGAAGGCAATTCGCTGGAGGGCGTGCGGACAATCATCGAGCCGGTTGCCAGAGCCGCGTACAGGAGCAGGTATCCAATCAGAAACTCTATTTCTGACCAGCCCTGCTGGAACTGATAACTGCTCGACACCACCAGCCAGGCTGCAGGAATTCCAATCGCCCAAGCTAATCCTCGATTGATTGTTCTGAGGATTCGATTTTGATTGCTCAGCTTATTAATACTCATGGTCCTCCTCCTTGTAAGTTCGTCCTTCCGCTTTCAAACAATTTTTTCATTATGTAACACTGTAGAAAACGAAAATTCCGGGGTTATCGCTCAAATTTCTGGTAAGAATTTTGCCGAAATAGAAAAATATTACAGGGAATCAACGCGGGATAATGATTGATTCATCGCAATTTGTTTTCAGTAACATCTTTGTAGACAAAGACTTGCAATCTGCGAGCATGTCCGCTGCAATGGTGTCATATTGTTTAAATTGTCGAAGGGATCAAACGTGTCTGGAATCTGGGTCATTTCTCAAATATCGAATTCAGATGTGGAAACTCTCTCTGTGAGTGATCCCGAGATTCTCACTCAGCTTGCCATTTACGGCATTTCTGGATTTGTAATTGCCTATCTTTCCAGCCTGATACTCGTCTGGCTTTTGCGTTCTCGTCAATTTGATGAGCTGTTCACTCCTCCCTGGAAGCCATTGTATGCGGCGGATTACAAATCGGGGATCCGAGCCAGTTCTGTCGTGGGCTGGGGATTTTTCGCATCAGTTCTAATTCTCACGGCCTGGCAATTTCGGCAAACTTATCCTGCTCATTTGCCTTGGGTCGATGTGGCGATCAGCTACTCTCAGCAGTTTTGGTTAATTCTTCTGACATGCTTGATCGCATTGGCGATTGCTCGATTTATTGCCGGCTCAATTTTATCCGTCTTTCAGAATCCCTCGATTCGAAGGCAACTCGAATTGATGTGCCCACATGAGACGCAGGAGTTGAAGAAAATCGATTCGCCTGCAGTTTCTGAGCAGGATCGATTGCTGAATCTGGACGAGGATTCCGAGAATGATTTGAGAGAGGAATCCGTAACAGAAAGTGATCGTCTTGAACAGGATTCCGTGGAGCGGAAACTTCCGCGTGTGGAGTCAATTGCCGATACGGTCGCCCGTCTTGTTGGGTTGATCGTCTATCTCCTCGTATTTCTGCCAGTATTGATGATTGCCTCCGAAATCTGGGGCTGGACGGTCACTGGTTCGACGGTGGGAGAAGTCTGGCAATGGTTGCTTCCGTTCGCGGGTTTGGCAGCAGTGATTACGATTGGCTGGTTTGCGCTAACCGCAGCCGCGATTTCAGTCTGTCCCGCTGAATTCAGAAAACCCGTGATGATTCTGACTACTGTTTCAGCCGTAATATTACTGTCGGTCAGCTACAACATTTCGATGGCGATTCTGGTCACTGTTGCGGTGGTTGTGATCTGCTGGTTCTCACGCAAAGAGTTGCCGGATGTTGTCGCAGGGTTGTATCTCAAGTTTCAGAAGTCACTGGAACTGAAAACACCAGATGGTCCAGCCGTAATTCAAAATGTTGGTTTGCTGCTCACGCGAATTCAGACAGAAACCCGGACCGCGAATGTCAGAAATCGACATGCCCTGCAAGCTTGCTTGAGTGGAAATACTCTGGAGGAATCTCGCATCATTACTTCGACAACTGAACAATAAATTCAGCGATAATCCGGATTTCTCACAGAGCTTCTCAGCTTGTAAAATCGCAAAATTGACAACAAAACATCTGCGTTTTCTGCGTTCATCCGCGGTTCAATTTTCATTTCAGATCGATTGCAAAAGTTACATCCTATCTCTGATTTGACGTAATGCCAGAATTGGCTTCTCAGGAGTCAAGTTGAGACCAGACCAAGCAATATTTAGGCAGAATACCTGCTTTTATGCCTTCTTTAGCTCATTGGAATGACATTTGCATATTGCTTTTTGTACATGTTTAATTGAGAACCATAGACAGGGGAGCAGGACGATGTCAGGCAGTAACCGAAATAATCATCCGGAAGAGCATGAGAGTGAAACGATCAGCTGGAATCGCCGAATGATGGGAGTGGGTTGGACAGTTTCCATTGTTGGCTGTCTGTTTATTGTTGTGTTTCTCTGGGGATTGATCGCGGGTTGGTTTTCGATCAGTGGTGACTCAACCGACGATTCCATTGCTCTGACAGTTGCAGTTAATACAGATGAAGTTGCTGCGTCAGCGGGTGCAGCGGCGGAAGCGGTTTCAGAAACCAGCGATAAGGTTTCAGTGGCTTCGGATACCACAGTTATCGATGGAACCATCGTCGCTGTAGGAGAGTCGGGTCAGAATTACATTATTAGCTTGATACCCAAACCGGATGAAAAAGCGGAACTGAATGAAGAGTCGAAAACGATTCCAGTTGAATATGTCGCTACTGATGCCACCAAGTTTGAAGGAGAAGCTACAGAAGCTAAAGATCTTGAAACGGGTGACGTAATCCAGATGGTTTATCGTGAAGATACCGAAAAAGAAAAACGCTTTGCGTTGAAGGTGACAGAATCTGTGAAAACAGAACAGGAAGAAGTCGCTGCTGCACAGGCGAAAAAATAGATGATGATCTGACTCAATAAAAAAAGCCGATAGAGAATTTTCTCCATCGGCTTTTAATTTGAGATAACAGAAGTTTAACCAGCAATCTCCAGGCCTTGAGCCTCGTACTGATTCAATTTGTTATACAGAGTTTTCAAAGCGATTCCCAGAATTCGAGCAGTCGCAGGTTTGTCGCCATCGGTTTTTTCGAGGGTCGAAAGTATGACTTCCTGCTCGACTTGACGTAACGTCTTGATTTCTTCCTCTTCCTCCTGCTGAACCGGAGCGGCAGCGACAGGTTGAGGAACAGGTTGTGGCAGATTGACGGTGACTCGGTTTGTTACACTCGTTGGCAAATGCTCTGGCAAAATTGTCTGTCCGCCGGAGAGAATGACGGAATACTCGATCGCATTCGCCAGTTCCCGCACATTTCCCGTCCAGACATGAGCTTTCAGAGTTTCAATTGTACTGGGAGCAAAAATAGTACTTGGAACTCCAGTTCGCTTGAGATAACGCTCAACCAGACTCATCGCGATAGGAGGAATGTCGTCCTTACGGGCTCGTAATGGTGGTAGATCGATCTGGAATGTATTCACACGAAAATACAAATCTTCTCGGAATGTTCCAGCAGCGACCATTTCTTTAAGATTGCAATGCGTCGCACAAACGATTCGGACGTCGACATGAAACGCTTCATTTTCACCGACACGCCGGACTTCGCCCGATTCCAGGAATCGGAGTAGTTTGACCTGCATGGATTTATCCAGTTCGCCCAGTTCATCCAGAAACAGGGTGCCACCATTGGCGACTTCAAAAAGTCCTTTTCGTGGTGTATCCGCTCCTGTGAAAGCTCCTTTGCGGTGTCCAAAGAATTCGCTTTCCACCAGATTTTCCGGCAATGCTCCGCAATTCACAGCGACGAAAGGCATTGAATTGCGTTTGCTTTCCTCGTGAATTCGGCGGGCGACCAACTCTTTTCCCGTTCCAGTTTCACCCAGAACCAGCACTGCGGAATCAGTGGGGGCAACTTTGGAAATCATTGATTTGACTTGCTGCATCGGTGGTGTCGTACCGATCATACGACAGGAACCTTCTGCAGCTTTCAAGCGACCTTCCAGAGCGATTGTTTTGTTTGTCAGCGAGCGTTTGTCGGCGACTCGTTTGAGTACATTGGCGATTGTGACCAGTTTGCAGGGTTTGGGAATGAAGTCGTAAGCCCCTTTGCGTATCGCCTGGATCGCGGCTTCCATGCTGCCGTGACCGGTGCTGATAATGATTTCGGTCTCGGGAGAAACCTGCTTGATGTGATCGACAACATCCCAGCCGCTCAGACCCGGCATGCGCAAATCGATAATGGCGGCATCAAAGGTATGTTTTTCGAGTGCCCTCATCGCAGACTCGCCATCTTCACAGATGGTTGGATCGTGGCCCATTCGTGGTAATTCGAGTTTCATCACATCTCGAATGGGAGATTCATCGTCTACGAATAGAACACGTAATTTAGTTGCAGATGGCGAATTCAACGTCAACTCCTTGACACCTATCATTCGACGAAGGCGAACAGCATATTCATCCGTGAATATGCGGAGGGGGTTCTCGATCATTTTCAAATTTGATTCTGCAGTCGCAAGAACATCAATAGATCATCGATGTCCAGTTTGCTTCTCCAGGAGGCGACCTCTTTTATTTGAATTTGATCGTGATGGGATCTTCTCACAGTGCCATCGCCCGTCGAAGAACCGACAGCACCCTCGTGAGATGCGGGTGATAACAGATATTAAATTTTGTGAAAAGTCGAATTTGTGTAGAAAAATTGTTGAATACTTCATCGAAGAATGCCGAGAGTGGTGTGCGATTCCGGTGGAATTACTGTGCAAGAGTACGATTTGAAATGAAAATGGCGACCCGAGCCAGCCATGGCTCGGGTGAGTGCGATTCCAAATCGGCATCGATTCGCAAATAATGCACAATGATCGTGACAATACCCGTGCCATAACTGGCACGGCTCGCCTGACCTATTGTGGTGGTGCGAGTTTGCAGCGGCAGTCCTGGAATCCCCAGGCTTTGGAATTATCAAATAAGCACTGGGTCGGCCAGTTGCAATAGGCGAGGGCTGATCGCTGTTCGATCAGAGTTCGATTTGATTCCAGCCAGGTTTTCAGATCGCTAGTCAGAGGATCCATATCGAAAATCAAGGGCAGATCCGGGTAATCTATGAAGACTTTCGTTAATTCATGCGGATTATGACAGACAATTGAACTGTCGGATTGATCTTCGATCAATGCCCTCGTTTTGGCCCAGATGGCATCGGGACTGAAAATGATGGCTGCTTTTCCCGAATGCTTTTGTGGAGCAATACTTTCGAAATCGAACCGGGCAACTTCTTCGAGTGACGCGGTGAGTGGCAGGGCAGGTCGTTGATCGGACAGGACTTCGATTTCTCGCTGCAAACGCTGAAAATAAGCCCATTCTGGCACCATCCAGGCGACTGGCCATTGATTACGAGTTCTCCGCTCGGCTGCACATAGTGGTCCAAGAACCACGAGAAAACGTGCGAGCGGACAACGATCGAGCAGTTGGTTGATCGTCGACCGGTTGTACTGATCGCAACGAGTTTGCGAGATCAAAATGAGCTGTGGATAACCAGATTCATGAATGGTGGCTAGAAAATCATCCAACTGAGGATAGGAGGTTATCTCCAATTGCTGGGGAAAATGTGCGAGGGCAGATTCCAGTAAATGCGAATCCGCAGCAATCGTCGAGAGACGAAGGGCGGTCTCCGTCTCCATATTATGCAACGAGGAAATTTTCAGCATGAAATCATCCGTGAGGAGCCAAATTGAGCGTGCCGTCACGGCTAGTATAACAAATCGAAAGTAGGTTGGGTTAGCGAAGCGTAACCCAACAAAGCGTATTTTGCGGAACGAAAATTGGGTTCCGCGTTCCGCTAACCCAACCTACAAAAGTGCTTGTATTTCAGCTTAATTCCCTTGTTTTCAGGTCTTATCCAACTATTTCCAAAAAATATTGCGATTTGTCAACTTTCCCTCACGTATGAATTGCAACGATCTCTGCAACCCCAAAATTGCAATTTCGACAGGTTTTGGACATGTGTAAAAAGTGCAAGGAAAATTTAAGTCTATTTGTATCAAGGGGATATGGCGGAATCGTTTTTTTCTGGAATAAGTTTGGCACGGGGAGTGCATTAAACCCTTTCAGTCCTGACGGACGAAACGGTTGCGACGACGAGGCAAGGGATAGCAACGAGCTATCAGTCACTGGGGGTGAGAGCCCGGAATGAATGACACCCGCCACCGAGTTCAGCCGCTATGTAAGAGACGAGAGATGAACCTCTGATTGCGGACGTGAGACACCCGCTCTCAGCACAACATTCGAAAGGAGACGAGAGATGTTAAACAAGTTCAAGAAAAACTGGAAAAAATGGGAACCATCACTGCGACTGATGACACTGTCAACCATGCTGGCTTTCGGGTCACTGGTTTCAACAGGCTTCGGTCAGGAACAGAAAGCTCAGAACTTCGCGGCTGACCTCAGCCCGAAAGCTGTGCAGTCGCGAATCAGCTATCGCACTAACGACGCAAAACTGCGTCAGTTCCTGAGCAGCACAAACGATACGCAACTGCGAACCTTGTTCATGGAAGTGTCCAACTTGATTGATCAACGTCATGTGGATCCTAATACTTATCAGGATCGAACAAAGCATGCACTGAATCATGTGGCTGCAGCTCTGGAAAATCCAGAGTTTCTGAAAGCGAACAACGTGAAAGCTTCTCCAGAAACTTTGCAGCGGGCTCAGGCAGAATTGCGACGAATGGCTGATGCCGTCAACGTAAAGAACGCCAATGAAGCTGCTCAGGCGATGAGCTGGAGCATGTTCCAGTTGGCTGGCGGAGTTGGAATCAGCCCGGCTGCCATGGGAATGGAATTTATTCAGGGAAACATCGATTCACTCGATAAATACTCAGCTTTCAACCCAAACGTTCAGGTATCTGCTCCACGAGCTGATCTGAAATCACGGGAAGAACTGGTCGGAATTGGTGTCGAAATGAAGCAGCATGAAAAGGGAGCTGTTGTTGTGCGACCTGTTCAGGGAAGTCCTGCTGAAAAAGCGGGTGTTCAACGAGGAGATATTATTAGCAGCGTCAACGGAACAGCAACGGAAAACAAGTCACTGCAGGACATCGCCAATCTGATGGCTGGCCAGTCAGGAACTCCGGTTCTGTTGCAGGTCTTGCGAAATGAAAATGTTGAGTTGATTCATGTGACACGAGGAACGTTGGTTCTGGAATCTGTTTCTGAAGCTCGAATCATTGATGCTGCCAACGGAACCGCTTACATCCGAATTGATCAGTTCGCTGACGAAACGGCTAAGCAATTAGACGCAGCTTTGTGGAAACTTCACAATGCAGGAATGAAGAGTCTGGTTCTGGACTTACGAGGAAACCCTGGTGGATTGTTAAACGTGTGTGTTGAAATGTGTGACAAGTTTTTGCCAGAAGGAACAATTGTTTCTACACGAGGCCGAAACTACTCAGACAACACAAAACAGTCTGCTCAGTTCGCAAAAACCTGGAAAGTGCCAATGGTTGTACTTGTCGACGGAAACTCTGCTTCAGCCAGCGAAATCTTCGCAGCTGCCATGCAGGACAACGGACGAGCTTTGATTGTCGGACGAACCAGCTACGGTAAGGGAACTGTTCAAACTCACTTGCCACTGCGAACAATTTCTGGAAACCTGAAACTGACCACAGCTAAGTTTTACTCACCAAACGGACGCGAAATGGCCGGTTCAGGAGTCACTCCAGACGTTGTGATCGAAAAGAACGATCGAATCACTTCGATTGACAACGACATCGCGAAAGCTCTGGAAATGATCGACAACGGTCAGGCTCAGAACATCGTGAATCAGATGACCAAGAAACGATTGCCAACCAGTTAATCGAAAAATCAATGCCCCTGCAGGAGCATAAACATCAAATGAACGGAACTCCGAGATTGCTCCTGCAGCTCATTGAACAAGAAACTGGAATATTGACTTCAAAGATACCTTGATCGACAACCTGGCAATCACCCGACCGGCGACCTGAACTTCAGGCCGCCGGTTTTTTTATGCCTGAATCTGTTGAATGAATGCTGGGGTTTGGTGTCATCATTGAATATTGCGGGGATCGATATGTAATGGAAAATTTGAATACTGATTTAATGTGTACATGTATACGCGGGAGAGATTATCAATAAGAGATTCTGCCTGAATAGTGCGCGGAGTGTGCTTCATGTTTATTCAGAAGAGATCTTCAGGCATGCAGAGATGCCTGGTTGAACTTGAGAAAAAATGCTGATTTATACTCAAAAAGTTAATATTACGCTCGGTTCGGTAAAATTACTTAGTTCGGGAAGTGAGTTGAACTCCCTTGGCATGAGATGTGCCTTGTTTTTTTAATACTGATTTACAGATTTATTCTTTCTAGATGTTAAGGAGTTCGTAATGCAGTTTCCTAAGGTCACCTCTCTGAAAACTCTCTCGTGCAGCAGACGTGCGTTCACTCTTATTGAGTTGCTCGTAGTGATCGCAATTATAGCAATACTTGTGGCTCTCTTGTTGCCTGCTGTACAGCAGGCCCGTGAGGCGGCTCGCAGATCGTCGTGTAAGAATAATCTTAAACAGTTGGCACTGGCGATGCACAATTATCATGACACACATTCCGTGTTTCCTTACGGCTGGCAGGCTGAAGTCGGTGGTTCAAGACATCGTCGCCAATGCTTTTTCCATTGTATGTTGCCATTTATTGAAGAGGGAAATCTATCTGACCTCTATCAGGCAGACACGACTGAATATGTCCACCAGATTCCAAAATCATTAGCGGGGATTCCTGTCAGTGTTTACATGTGCCCTTCTGATCCCGCAGGTCCGGCCGTAGGTGGTGGCGGGACTGACAATGGGTTTCAGGGGAATTACGTTGTATGTGCGGGAGGAGATGTTAATACCAGCACCGATCCAAATGGAATCCCTCAAACAGTCGTTGCCAAGCCAACCACGGGGATGTTTTATACAGGCTCGAACACTAAATTTCGGAGTGTTACCGATGGGACGACCAACACCATTATGATGGGCGAAGGAATTATCCGGGGATCAACAGGAGCCAGTTGGGGAGGATTGGGTGGTTACTGGGGTGGAGCCCCTCATGGATCATATGCCTTCTCAACAGCTGAAACTCCTAATACATCAGTGCCCGACCGTGTTTATTCCTGCAAAAGCACAACATTTCTGAATTCTCCTTGCGAAAATGGAAATGCAGGGGGACTCTCGGGCCGGTATAACTTTGCCAGAAGTTATCATAAAGGGGGAGCTCAGTTTGCACTGGCAGATGGTTCCATTCGATTCATCTCTGAGAACATCGACCGTTTAACTTTCCGCTATCTTGGGCAAATGAAGGATGGCCAGGTTCTTGGTGAGTTCTAATGAATTTGCCTGGCTCCCACTGTCTTCTGCAGATGCATTCTTTGATGGAAATGGAATAGAGGAAATGAAAAATTCGAGTTCTCAATTTGCGGTTGCTGCTATGTTTGTTGTGTCATTTCTGGTTGGATGCGGTGCGTCTGATGGGCCAGATTTGATCTCGACAGACGGTGAGGTGAAATGGCAGAACGAGCCACTGAAGGAAGGACGCATTACATTTCGAATGCTTGAAGCGGGCGGGAATGTCTTCAGTGCCCCTATTGAGGAGGGTTACTTTAAGATTGAGTCTCTTCCCGGAAAAATGAAAGTGGAAATTATTGCCTCTCGACTGATTCCCGGCAAGTTTGATGAAAGTAATGGTACACCAGAACCTGTTGGGGAGATGTATATTCCTGCACAGTATAACTCTCGCAGCGAACTGACTTATGTCGTCGAAAGGGGAGCTGATTCTCCAGTTTTCGAACTTTCAATAGATGAGAAAAAAATCTAATCAGTCGATATTAAAAAGCAGCGACTCTTATTGGGTCGCTGCTTTATTCTTTGGAGACTTTCAGTTATTCAACAATCGCTTCGGCTTCGATTTCAACCAGATGATCCTTATTGATCAATCGGCTGACTTCGACAATAACAGTCGCAGGGCGGATTTCGCCAAAATATTTTCCGTGAGCCAGGGCGATCGCTTCCCAGTCGTCGATATTGGTGACGTAGATGCGAGTGCGGATGACGTCTTCCAGTGTCACACCTGCATCGGTCAGAGCGCCTTGAATTTTCTTCAGGATATACTCAGCTTGCAGTGCTGGTTCACCGACACCTACGACGTTGCCGTTTTCGTCAGTTGCTGTCGTTCCAGAAACATGCACATGTTTGCCGATACGAATCGCTCGCGAGTAGCCAATTTTGCCTTCCCAGGCCGAACCGCTGGAGATGAGTTGTTTTGACATTTGAAACCTCTTGCCTAAAAGTTGTACGATTTAATGAGTAAAGGGTGGTTGTGGGCGAACGAAGTGAAGCCCCTGGATGGTCGATAATTCTGGGGGCTTCGCTGCGCTACGACCCCAGCCACCCATGTCTATATTTTTCATCGAAACGTTTTATATCGGCCTTGACTGGTGTTGTCGAATAATCAAGGGGCAAATCATTAGCGTAACCAGCTGCGTTTGATTCCACACAGTGTTTGCAGCATCATCCGGCTGACGATCGGGACTGAAGGCAGCATTGGCAATACACAATTGCGCCCGAAAGCCAGTGAGGAATATCCCGATTGAAAAAACGGAGCCAGGAAGCTGGTGACTTTCTGATAGTACCGCAGCTTGGTTTTCCTCTGGGAGGTATAGAGCTTGCAAGCCGCTTCGAAATCAGTTGATTGCTCCAAGGCATCCGTAAAACAGGCGGCATCTTCCAGTGCGAGATTAACTCCCTGTCCGAGATGCGGACTTGAAGGATGGGCGGAATCTCCCAGAAATATACATCGATTAGTGTGCCAGCGATCCATACGGAAGTGGCGGTAAGTCGTAAAAATCAGCGACTCAAAGGATTCAATGTTCTGCAGGATTTCCTCAGCCTCCGGGCATAAAGAAATGACTTCGTCTTTCCATTGATTGAACGAGCCTGCGATTAAATTCTGATATTGGTTCGCAGGCAATCCCCAGAAAAAACTGGCCTGACCTTCGCCGATCGGGAGTAAACCGACTAGCCGCTGTGTGCCATCAACGATTTGATAAAGACGATCCTGAATCGCTGCCAGCGGGCCGGTCATCCAGAGAGCCGCGTAATCATATTCGTAACCGTGAAAACGAATACCGGAGGCATCTCGGAGACGGGAGCGAGAACCATCTGCGGCGATCACAAAATCAAATGGTTCGCTCAATTCCGATTCGCGAATCTGGAATTGAGCGCCCTCTGCGGTTTGTTCCAATCCTGTGACTGGACTATTGGTCCGTATGGTCACATTTCGATTTTTACACAGAGTGAGTAATCGATCAAACAGTAATCCACGATGGACACCCAGACCATAATACTCCGGATCCAGTCGAGCATATTTGAGACGCAAAAGCTGACGGCCGGATTTGAGACGGGCGTCCAAGCCATCGAGTCGAGCCGAGTGGGCTTCGATTTCCTCGAAGAGACCAAGTCGCTTCAAAATTTGCTGTCCGCTCGGCTGCAGCAGGATTCCCGCTCCGATTGGATGACATTCCGGAGCCTGCTCGAAAATCGTTATCTCGTGACCGAACTCGGCGAGCATTGCCGCGACCGCAGTTCCTGTGATGCCGCAGCCGGCGATGCCGATTTTCATTGAAAGTGACTCTATTTACGCAAAATAATGACATAAGTGAGTGATGTCATACTTAATTTCGGGGTCTTGCGTAAAGCATCACGATGTAAGTTCGTCCAGAATTCGCATCGTATGTGATGGAAACGCCGCATTCGAGAGCCAGTTTTGCCAATAGGTTTTGATTGTGGCCGGGCGAATTGATCCACTGTTGCAGGATTGCATCTGCCAGTTGTTCGTTGGACATCAAGTTGTCGCCAGAACGCCATGCGATGTTCTCCGCTATGAAATACCAACGATATCCTGCCTGTTCAGCCCGGTCGGAAGGTTGTGTATCGCCTGCCTGATGGCTGAAATTGTTCGTTTCGATCATGACATTCGCATGGTTCCTTGCAGCCTGGTTCAACTTGTTATTTGAGGAGAGCAATTTTAATTGATTCGATTTTCGATACTCATTAGTTTTATCGATAAGCAACATTTCCACGTCATGCATCTTGGCAGGTTTCTCAGGAACTTCCCTGGGGCTGGCTATGTTCGGGCTGAAGATTAGACAGGCGAGGATTATCGCAAACGAAGTTCGAGGGCTGTTCATGGTCCACCTGCGAGCGAGACAGTGGGGGAATCAATAGGAATTGACTGCGGTGCGTATGTTATTTGATGGCATAAACTATCAGTTTATCCAGGGTTCGCACATAGATTTGATGATTATCGATAGCCAGATGAGCCCAACTGGGGGAGTCTGAAATATGAAGCTGACTAATCAATTCAAATTCGTTCGGATTGACATTAATCAATAATAAATCTCCTCGTTCATCAAGAGCGAGAATGCGTTTGCCATCAGTCAGCAGGCTCCAGTACTTACCAAACGGGGTGGTTGTCCATTTTGTTTCGCCCGTTTCGGAATTGATACAGGTGAAACGCTGGTTTCTGAGATGCAGGTAGATGTCTCCATTGATAACAACGGGGGATGACATATACCCCTGAGCTTTGTTGGTCCAAAGTTCTGCGACAGAAAAAGCTCCATCGTCTTGTTTCTGGATTTCGTACATCAGGGACGAACCACCATACGTGCTGGTGAAAATTTTGTTTCCCAGAATTGTCGGGGTAAGGATATTCATATCTCGAAAGGCTGGTACTTCTGTCTGCCAATAGGGCGAGCCATCTGCCAGATTCAAACCTGCCAGTTCCTTGCGGGTTTGAACGACCAGTTGCCTCTGGCCATGAATGGTCGCAATGATTGGTGAACTGAACGCAGAACCAAATGCCTCGCTTGACTTGAGTACTCGCCATTCCACTTGACCAGTTTGTGCATTTAAGCGGCAGACACTATTGGCAGCCTGAATGTAAAGAGCATCGCCATCGACTAGCGGTGAAGAAACGAATCCGAAAGGGGGATTGCCAGTCTTGAATTCGTTCGCCAGATCGGCTTTCCAGAGGATCGATCCATCTTTGGTATCCAGGCAAACCACCAGATCCTGCATGCCTGCGACATACAGTTTTCCATCGGCGTAAGCTGGTGTGGCTCGGATCCAGTCTCCATTGGCCCTGGCAATAAAAAACACGCTCATTGCGCCAGGCCAACTGGTTTTCCAGAGTTCTTTTCCTGTTTTTTTGTCGAAAGCTCGAACGACCTCCTCTTTTTGATCAACTGTTTCAGTGGTAAAAACTTTCCCCTCTGCAATAACCGGGCCGGAATAACTGGGCGCAAGGGGAGTCGACCACACGACTTTATTTTCAGTCTCAGTGAGCGTTTCCGGTAAGGGAACTGAGTCGACTATGCCATCCCGTTCCGGTCCCCGCCATTGAGGCCAGGAAGGGTCTGCGTGAGTCGATTCTATGGAAAAAATAAGGCTCATGAAGACAATCGGAATAATGTTAAGTAGTCGTGCCATCTGCTTTGCTCTTTCGTGTTCGGTGAATTTTATTGGAGAGGATCCTGATGGATAATGAGCTACCATCCATATATGATTGTCCTCTGATACCGTTTTCGCAAACGAAAAGGTTTTAAAATGCGACTCTGCTAGCTTTCAGAAATGAAGGGAACGATCTACAATGCTTGTTTGGTAAATTTCGACTGGACATACGCTGCCTCTGATTTCAGATTTGTGAATGTAGCTCCTGTCGTACTCATAGAGACATGAAGTCGGTGGAACCGACGTGACTGGTGATGGTGTGGGAAAACGGAAGGCAACTCAATCGACCGAAGCGATCGAAGATCAGACGCTTCAAACCGGAAAGCGGGTTTGGGGGCGTCTGCAACGGCAGCAGCCCTCGATGTTTGATCGTCGCTGGCTCGATGATCGGATCATGAACTGGGCGATGGCTGATGAATCGGTCAAAGTTCAATTGTTCCGTTTTGTCGATGTTTTACCGATGCTGCGGGATCATGAAACGCTCAACCGGCATCTGCACGAATATTTTCAGGATGTGAAGCAGTATCTCCCCTGGGCGGCTCGGATGGCACTGCACGTGACCGATGGGAATCGGATTCTGGGGCGAGCTCTGGCGATCAACGCCCGCAGCAATGCCCGTCGGATGGCGGAGCGTTTCATCGCGGGCTGCAATGCCGATGAGATTATTCAATCGGTGATGAAAATTCGAGATGCCGGTTTTGCGACGACTCTCGATCGGCTCGGCGAAGCAGTATTGAGTCATCAGGAAGCTGAGGCGTATCAGCAATCGTATCTGGATTTGATCGAGAAACTCGCCCCGCGGCTGGAAACATTGCGGGAAGCCTCGCAGATTGATTCGAATCATCTCGGACCAATTCCGCGTGCCAATGTCTCCCTCAAACTGTCAGCACTGGATGGTGATTTCAATCCGATTGATCCGGCTGGTACGACAAAGCGAGTGCTCAAACGACTGCGACCAATTCTGCAGGCAGCGATTGAGCATGATGTGTTCGTTAATGTGGACATGGAACAATACGACTACAAAGATTTGACCTATCAGATCTTCAAAACGGCTCTCATGGAACCGGAATTCGCCGGGTATCCGCATCTGGGAATCGTCTGTCAGGCGTATCTCAAAGAAGCGGAAGAAGATTTGCAGTCGCTGCTGGAATGGACAAAACAGCGTGGTACACCGATAACCGTTCGGCTCGTTAAAGGGGCCTATTGGGATTACGAAACGGTGATTGCCGGTTTGAGAAACTGGCCGGTTCCGGTCTTCGAGCAGAAGGCGGAAACTGATGCGAATTTTGAATCGCTGACCGAGATTCTCTTTGAAAATTACGACTGGCTTTCCCCGGCAATTGGCAGCCATAACCTGCGAAGCGTTTCCCATGCGTTGGCGGTTGCGAAAGAATTGTCTGTGCCCAAGGATGCTTTTGAAATCCAGATGCTGTATGGCATGGGCCAGGAAGAAGCTCAGGCATTTTCCGAAATGGGGTATCGCGTCCGCGTATATGCTCCGTTTGGAGAATTGATCCCCGGGATGGCTTACCTTGTCCGCCGTCTGCTTGAAAATACATCGAACGATTCGTTTCTCCGTCAAAGTTATCAGGAAGAACGCTCGATTGAGGAATTGATGATGAGCCCCCAGAAAATGATCGATAAAACAAAATCTACTCCCGCTCCTGTATTGCCGTTCATCAATGAGCCGTTGACTGATTTTGGTCAGACGGAAAATCAGGAAGCGATGCAGGCGGCTTTGAAGTCGGTTCGCGAAGAATGCGGCTTGGAATATCCGATTGTGATCAGCGGAAAAGCCTACGAAACACGGCAAATGCTGAATTCGCGGTGTCCGTTTGATCGGGAAATTATTGTTGGTCGCGTTTCTTCCGCGACTCCAGATTTGGCGAACGAAGCCATCGATGCGGCTCGACGAACCTTTTCGACCTGGTCGGCCATTGATGCCGATCATCGAGCAGAGTATGTCGAACTGATAGCCCGCGGATTGCAGGAGCGACGTCTCGAACTGGCGTCGTGGATTATCTATGAATCCGGGAAACCTTGGATTGATGCCGACGCCGATGTCGCAGAGGCGATTGATTTCTGTCACTATTATGCGGAAAGCATGCGGCAGATGGATCATTCTCTTGAAGCGGATTTGCCCGGTGAAGAGAACGAGTATTTTTATCGTCCACGAGGTGTAGCCGTCATCATTTCTCCCTGGAATTTTCCACTGGCAATTCTGACAGGCATGACTGTTGCGGCCATCGTGACAGGGAATACCGTTGTGATGAAACCAGCAGAGCAGTCCCCAGTCATTGCTGCCAAGTTGATGGAAATCATTCGGGCGACAGGAATTCCTGATGGTGTCGTCAATTATGTGCCAGGCATTGGGGAAGAGATCGGGCCGGATCTTGTCAGTAGTCCCGATGTCGACATTGTGGCTTTTACTGGTTCACGTGAAGTTGGGTTGGAAATCAATCAGAAAGCAGCCGAGTCGACTCCAGCTCACAACAGTGTGAAACGTGTGGTTGCTGAAATGGGAGGGAAGAATGCCATCATCATCGATGATGATGCCGATCTTGATGAGGCGGTTCACGGTGTGGTCGAAAGTGCCTTCGGTTACTCCGGGCAAAAATGTTCGGCCTGTTCCCGGGTGATTGTCCTGCAGCCGATTTATGAAGAATTCTGTAGTCGTCTCAAAGCCGCAGTCGAGACATTGCAGCTTGGACCTTGTGACAATCCCGGCACAAAAATCGGTCCTGTTATTGACCAGGATGCACAGGAAAAAATCGAGCATTATCTGGAAATTGGACAGGAAGAGTCCGAGTTGCTCGTCGGAATTGAAGTTCCCAATAAGTTGAAAAAAATGGGCTGTTATGTCGGCCCGCATGTTTTCTGTAATGTTTCAACGTCTGACCGAATTGCCCGTGAAGAAATCTTTGGGCCTGTTCTGGCTGTCATTCAGGCGAGAGATTTCAGCGAAGCGATTAGGTTCGCAAACGACACAGACTTTGCTCTGACAGGTGGTGTTTACAGTCGCAGCCCTGTCAATTTGAAACGGGCACGTACCGAATTTAGGGTTGGCAATCTCTATTTGAACCGACCCTGCACAGGTGCATTGGTCTTTCGACAGCCGTTTGGTGGCTATCGCATGTCGGGTATCGGCACGAAAGCCGGTGGCCCCGATTATCTGCACGAATTCCTGATCCCGATCAACATCACCGAAAACACACTTCGCAGAGGCTTTGCTCCGGAAGAGCAAACCAGTAATTAATCCGAGTATTCGGTTTTAAAACAGACCTTATGCAATGCAGCTATTGCATTAGAAAATACTGGCCTGTAAAGATTTGGGTTTAACCGAATGATTGCATGAAGCCGTCCCCTCGCTGACGCTTTGTGATCAGATTACGAATGCAGAAAGCTGATTGACTTAAGCGGTTTTCTGGACTTTGGTAGATTCCGGGTAAACAATGCGGCCATGGTGCATGCTGATGAGCGACTTGATGAGTGATTCTTCGATTTGATGAATCTCGCTCAGTTTGAGAGAACATTCATCGAACTGACCATCGAGCAATCGCTTCATCGTCAATTGATGGACGAGAGTTCTTATGCGCGCCGGCGTAGGCTCGCTGAGAGTTCGGCTAGCTGATTCGACACAGTCGGCCAGCATCAAAATACCTGCTTCTCGTGTCTGTGGTTTGGGGCCAGGATATCGAAATGCTGATTCCTCGACATCCTGTTTGCGATCAGGTTCTTCATCAGCCTTCTTATTAGCCGCATGGAAGAAATACTCAACCAGCGTTGTGCCGTGATGTTGTTCGATGAAGTCAATGAGAACCTGCGGCAGGTGATACTCTTCGGCCAACTCGACCCCATCTTTGACGTGGCCGATAATGATGAGAGTACTCATTGCCGGTGCAAGCGTATCGTGTCGATTGGTGGCTCCGGAGGGGCGGTTCTCAATGAAGTATTCGGCTTTGGGAATTTTTCCAATGTCGTGGAAATAAGCTCCAACACGAACGAGAAGACCATCGGCTCCAATTTCCTTCGCTGCTGCTTCGCCTATGATGCCAAGTGCAATGGAGTGGTTATATGTACCAGGAGCACGGCGGACAAGTTCTTGTAAGAGTGGATGAGACGGGTCACTCATCTCGAGTAGGCTAATTCCAGTGACGACGCCAAATGTCGACTCGATAAAGGGTAAACTTCCCGCCAGAATGAACCCCGCTAGTACACACCAGCCAGCGTATTTGAGACAAAGCTGCAGCAGTAAGGGATCAAACCAGTAATAAAGTGAGTCGGATGGATACAGCAAAATCTCCATTCCCCAGGCGACAACAAAAGTGAGAAGACCTGAGAGAAATCCTGCTTTGATGATTGTGGATCGGGATTGGACACGTTGCAGGCATGTTACAGCGATTGTTGCCGCGGTAAGCATGACTGTGAATTGAGCGAAATTAATTCGAGTGGCCATCGCAATGAGCAGGCTCAAAAGAAAAGCTGTCGCGACAGCGAGTCGCTGATTATAGGCCACCGTAATAATCATTGATGTTGCAACAACAATCGCCACTTCACCACGTACCGGATCGAAGGAAGTCAATCGTCCAAAAAATACAGCCAGTGTGATGACAGCAAGGAATACAGAAAGTCGCGCCCAACTGGTGACTAATCCGGTTTCGAATCGAAATAAATACCATGAGGCAATCACCAACAGAATCGACACCATGAGAAACACAATGGCCGCACGAGCCATCCGGGTCTCAAATGTGAAAAGTTCGAGGGATGCATCGTACTCAGCGATAAGAATGTTTAGCAGGTTTGTATCGACGATCCCATCGGGAGGCAGGAATTCGTCTCCTTCGTTGATCAAATCGTAAACCGGTTCCACCTGCTTCCCGGCCCAGCGACGAGCCAGCTGCGTGCTGGCCTGGTCGTATTCGAGTGTATGTCGAACCTGATTTCGCATCCACTGTTCGAGTGGTTGCCGGATTGTTTCCAGCCGTGGAAAATCGGACCAGCGATGACCGAGGAAACCAGCATCGTTCAAAAGATCACTCATCGCGACATCGGTAATGCTGACTGCGATCCAGAGTTCGGTATCTTCCAGTGGATTTGGACGGGGCAATTCAACGTTCTCATCGACAATGGCCAAAGGTGAATCGAGGCCGAGATCTCTGCGAGTGAGATCTTTGGCATCGATAATCCCTGTCTTATAGAGGGGTTGAATAAGACGAGTGAACTCATCGATAATACTGGAAATGTGTGTGTCGGATTGTCGGGCATCGAGTGGCGTGATGGCTTGTTTTAATTGCTCGAAACGAAAACGAACATCGGCACTGACATCGACGGCACCTCCCTGTGTCGGATTTGTGAGGTCGATTTTTGGAACTGAGGGGCCTTCGATCAGTCCGAATGCCTGACGAACATCCAGGTTCAAGTCGGCTAACGTCTCCGCTTCCGCAATTGCCCCTAAGGCCGCTTTTAATTGATCGGGAGCAAGTTTGAGTGGGCTGGAATCGTTGCGGAAAATTAAGGGAACGAGCCGTTCCCGTTCCTTAGCAACGCGAGACGTTTCAAAATTGTTCACGACTTTAAACGTCATGCGGGCGGCTAAGCCATCAGGAAATCGATCGCCCACCCGGTATGTGAAAGGGTAAATCCAACCCTGAATAGCAACCACGATTGCGATGACACCGAGAAACCCAATCAACTGTTGAACCAGACGACCTCGTTGATATCGCAGTGAGAAAAATTGCGATAACGACTGCGTACCGGATCGATGATGGGATTTCCGTGCGACTCGAGATCGCTTGTTTGATGAAAATATTTTCATGGACTACCGGATGAGAACCATATGATTAATATAACTCTGTCGCTGAACGTGAATATTCCTTGAAGATCCTGATTCCGGGAGACCATTGTGTAAAATGTTAACGGCTGTTTCCTGGAAATGTGAAAGCAAAATCATAACAAATATCAACTGGAATATCTGCTAAATGGCGGTGTCAGGTCTCTTTGATACCATATCCGGTCGATGTAATTCTCAAGAATTCTGACCTGAGAGACACTTATTTTTTGTTGGTCAGATTGTCATAAGCATTGACAATTTCACGGACGAGTCGATGGCGGACGATATCTCGCCCATCGAGTTTTACGTTGGCGATTCCCGATATTTTTCCCAGTCGACGCATCGCATCGGAAAGTCCACTTTGAACATTGGCTGGTAAATCGTTTTGCGTTTCATCGCCAGTCACAACAATTTTCGACTCTGTTCCCATTCGAGTCAAAAACATTTTCATCTGAGTGATCGTCGTATTTTGGGCTTCGTCCAGAATCATGAATGTGTCGTTGAGTGTTCGTCCCCTCATAAAGGCCAGAGGCACAATTTCAATCACATCGTGTTCGATGTACTTTTGGACGGTGTCGAAATCGAGCATGTCGCGAAGTGCATCGAGCAGTGGCCGTAAAAAAGGATTCACTTTGGCCAGCATATCCCCTGGCAAAAAACCGAGCCGTTCTCCGGCTTCGACAGCAGGTCGCACGAGTACAATTTTTCGTACCCGTTCCAATCGCAGAGCTTCAAGGGCCATTGCAACCGCCAGATAGGTTTTCCCCGAGCCTGCAGGTCCGCTGCAAAAGACCAGATCATTCTCGGCAATCGCATGCATGTAGCGCGCCTGACCGCTGGTTTTCGCAGTGACCTTTCCTGCGACCTGTTTTCGAGGGACAGGTCGTTCGGATTTGGGATTTTGTAAATCGTCTTCGACAGGATCATCTAAAATGACAGTCGGCTCCAACAGTCTATTCACTTCCTTGGAGGTAATTTCCTGACGGTCTTTGACCTTATCACAGAGTGTTTGAAGCACTTCCAGGGCTTTATTGACATCTGCGGTATTCTCTCCCGTAATACGAATCTGGTCATCAACTGAGACGACATTTACGGGAATCGACTTCAATAATGCCCGTAAGTGAGCATCTTGAGGGCCAAAGACGAGTCGAATTCGCTCGATGGGAGCGTCAATCGTCATTAGATTTTCTGAAGTATCTGTAATTGCCACGCAGACCTTTCTCATTCCAGATCTCATTGATGAAACAGGATTCGATTGAATATCTTTCATAAATTGTTTCATGCATTCAATTTTATTCAAGTCGACAGGCCACGAAAGTCTGAAATCCTGCGATCCATGTGGATTTTTCCGGAATCAAACTTCAGCCTGTTGATATGTTCGTTGGAGGGCAGGTCGAGTTCAAGCTTTTGAGAATATTTGCCGATTTTGACGATAGCGCCGGTTGTTATCGAAACTGGTATATCTGTGACTGAAGCATTTCCAGGACAGTTCGTCATCTCGCAGAAGAAGACTGATTCCATTCAGGACTACTTTTCGCGGCTGACTGACCTGAAAATGTTTGAGTTTTCACCACACATGCCATCATGAAGATGGTTCAACTCAGGGTGTCTTACCAGACACGCTCGTGACAGGGATGTTCGGCGAATGTACGAAACACATTTTCAATTGCAGGATCGCCCATTTTCGGCTGCCCCCGATTCGCGTTTTGTGTTCCAATCAAAAACGTTCAGTCATGCAATAGAAACGCTCGAACGGACTGCTCGTCAGGGAGTCGGAATTGGCATGCTGACTGGAGCGGCGGGGATTGGAAAAACTCTGCTTTGCAAAACCCTGGCAGAGAAACTGGCTGATGATCCGCTGCCTGTACTCCTGTTGAATGCCAGTTTTCCAACTCGAAGTTCATTGCTTCAGGCAATATTGTTTGAACTTCGACGCCCGTATCGAAAAATGACCGAACAGGAGTTGCGGCTCGAACTTGTTGCCCACGGTCGAGATTTATGTATGTACCGCACTGGCGTCGTCCTGATTGTCGATGAAGCTCATCTTCTGGGCGAACATGTCCTGGAAGAACTTCGGTCGTTGACAAATTTTATCCATCATTCGCGACCAATCTTTCGGATAATTCTCAGTGGTCAGCCGGCATTGGAAGATATTTTGACGCGACGCAGTCTGGAAGCGATTAATCATAAGCTGGAAGCTCACGTCTGTCTCGACAGTCTGACAAAACAGGAATCGCTCGAATATCTGATGACACGAGTGAAGCAGTGTGGTGGCGATCTGCTAAAGATTTTTGAGGAAGCCGCTCTTGAAACAGCAATTTATGCTGCAGATGGAAGTCCACGATGTTTGAACCAATTGTGTGATCATGCCTGTTCACTGGCGTTTCACTCAAACAGTTCCACCGTAACCGACCAGATTGTGCGATCCGCTCTGAGTGATCTTCAAAAGCTGCCATTACACTGGAATATTCCACCTCTTGTCGAATCTGTATCAGAAGAAAGTAATTCCGAGAATGAACTTCATTCTGATACAATCGAATGGGGTTCTGACGAAGAGTTGCTGCAGGAGTCGGATACCGAGATGCTGGAAAGTCCCGTAGAGCATCTGGAAGATGAGACATTCTTCGACGAAGAAGCCTGCTCGATCGAAATCGGAGCAGCACCCATTGAAACTCCGCCTGAGCCTCACGTTTCTGTGGGCATTGAAACAGGCGTCGAAACAAATACTGTCGAGGTTGCTGAAAATAACGCTGAAACCGAGGCGGAAATTGAAGCCTTGGATGATTCTGAGTCAGAATTGGAAAGTAGTGTTCTGGAAGCAGCTGAAGAGCCTGACTTAACCAGGGAAGATATTTCCATGGAATCCGAGATAGAGGATGATTTTAATTCTGCATTCGATGATATCGATAATGAACTGGCTCTTCTGGAACTGGACTTGTCACGGGAACTCTACTCAAAAATTGAACATGAATCTGTTCCTGAAGAGTCTGCCATGATTCCGGAAGCGGAGGTTGTTGCTCCCAGTGAAGAAAATGTGACTGATGATGATGCTGGTGATGATGCTGGTGATGATGAAAGTTTTGCTCAGATCGAACTCAATGAGACTCCTGAAACCGATTCAATTGAAGTTGCAGCTGAGGCCGTCTTGACTGAAGAACTTGATGAGCAGGTGATTGAAGCAGAGGCAATTCTCGATCGCTATGCTGCGATGGATGCACGTCGCCTCGGACAACTCGATGAACTCGAATCAATTTTACGAGAGGAACAGGGCTTGTGTGAGGAAGATGAACTTGAAACCCGTATCGGGCAGTCCGTGCTCAATATGTGCACGGATGTCAGTTCAGAACTCGGATATCACGATGAAGATTACGTGCCTCATCCAGAAGATGTCTTTGGTGGACCAATCGACTCAAAAACCGCTCGACACGATATTGTCGAGCCGGATTATGATGTTGAGTAAGGGGTTTCACTTCTCATCGGGGAGCGATAATCTTTCCTTCTCCTTGTGCCCTGTTCCAATTAAATATTAGACCATTTTCAAATGGTTTCTGCAGTCGCCTGGACTCCAAAAGACCGTAAAACACTGAGTTTGCTCCTGCCGAGCGCTGCAGGTGATTTTTGAATATGCTCCAGGTTGGCAATTGCTATGCCAGTGCATTGTCACTTCAGTGTTCGTCTCGATTTGCACTGACGAAGTCAGTGGCACTCAACCCGAAGTTTTAAGCCGAACAATCCACCAGCGGAGAAGTACTGAAGGCCTGATGAGGGGATTCACTCGGCTTCAATAGTATTTTCATGTCTATTTCCCTCACCCTGACTCTCTCACAGAGGGAGAGGGGACTGATCTTATGGTCTCAGAGAGGACCTTGGGGGCGAGGAAATTCAATCAGTCGGATTCCGGTTCCGCCCACGCTTGGACATTCTCTTCATCGAGTATTTCGACATGCACGACATGGGGATGACAGCAGACAGGGCAATCTTCGACGTACTCCTGCGAATTCCCGGCTGTGATATCGATCGGGATCACAATTTCTTCGCCACAGGAATCACAAACATAACTGGCTTCGTTCATCATGTCGGAAATGCCTGATCCACAGAGTGTTGCCACTCATCAAGCAGCATAGTAACTGGATTCTTCGTAGATTGTCTCTTCGCTGATGGATTCATCCACACGACGGGGAATGCGAATTCGGAATGTGCTGCCCATGCCAGGTCCATCACTGGAAACTTCAATCGAACCGTTGTGGTCTTCGACGATGCGATGCGTAATTGATAATCCCAATCCGGTTCCGCCGCCTCCCTTTCGTTGGGTAAAGAAGGGATCGAAAAGTTGCTCCTGAGTTTCCTGCGTCATGCCGCAGCCATTGTCGCGAAAAATAATATTGACCTGACTGCGAATCGGCATCAATTCAATTTCGAGTTTACCACCAGGATCCATTGATTCGAGAGCATTGGATACCATATTGAGAACAACCTGCTTCATTTCACCAGAGTTGACCTCCGCATAAACAGGATCGACTGTCAGCACTTTAACATCCCGGTCACGGAATTTACTCAGATGGGAAACCATGCTGACAACATCGTTTGTCAATTCGGTCAGGTTGGTTTGAGACCGTGTCACTTCCTGACCGCGGGCAAAACTGAGTAACTTTTCCGTAATCTCCTGGCAGCGGAACGCTTCCGTCTGGATCATGCCGAGGTATTTTGTGAAAACTTCCCGGTCTGCTTCCGGACATCCTTCTAAGACCGTCGCAGCCTGCATTTCGAGTGAGTCGGCAATCGTAGAAATGACATGCAGAGGATTGTTGATTTCGTGGGCGACACCTGATGCGAGAAAGCCGACACCAGCCAGTCGTTCGGAACGAATCAGCGCTTTCGTTTTTTCATTCACTTTGCGATCGAGATCCTGATTGATCTCATGAAACTGAGCGGTGACCTGATTGAACACATCGGCCAGGTCGTTCATTTCATCGCCGGTTTTTTTCATTTCGGCTCGGTATTGAAAATCTCCATTGGCAACCCGTTTTGCCGCTTTGTGCAAAACCTGAATCGGTTCAAAAATCCAGTGATTGCTCCATCCGATAACTCCCAGGAATAGCAGGAAGGCCAGGATAAATGAGATAATAACAATAACCAGACAAGCCTGCAGATTCCGCTCCGCTTCGGCCAGTCGAGGCAGAAAGACCTCAAAAGGATCGGGGACAGAATTCACAAATTTATGCAGTGCATTGAGTTGCTGTAAAAAATTACCGACCTGTTGCTGACGCTGTTTCGGATCAATCAACAGGCCCGCCATCTGCTGTTCTTCAAGAAAAGTGATCGTATCAATGACTCGCGTGCGGAGCAGAGAATAATCGTCGGCCTGAATTGAAGAATTTGGGGGAATATTTTCAAGACATTTAAGAAAATCTCGGATCTCTTCTTTGGAACGCCTTAACGCCATGCCAAATTGTTGATGCTGAAATGCAGCGAAATTTTCCGGATCGTAATTCCCGTTTTCGGGAGGATGATACAGAAGCGGCTCGAAGAGAATATCGATGGCGACAATTAAGTCGGCTTTGCGCGGAGCATCCTTAATACTGAACTCGAGATCTGTCACAACGTGACGATAGGAAACCAACCCCACAATGGAGGCGATCGCCATGATGAGCAGTATGAAGAATACTAAAGCAAACTGTACAAACAGCTTACGTCGAATAGAGCATGTTAGAAACACATCGTCCCTCCCTGTCCAGATGCGTTGAATCAGAAGATAATTTAGCAAGTTTGAACAAATTCGCAAAGCAGAGTTCAAAATCCTGCCAGAAAATAGTCACAAATCGAATTGAATACGTCGACGACCATTGGAAATGGAACTGTTAGTCGCACAGAGACCGATCGGGAAAGCGGATCCAGGCAATCGCTCCTTGCTAAAGCTTAGGAATCTTTTGCCACCACTTTTGAAGTGTGTGGGGCAGGCATTCGATATGGTAATTTCTCGGGTAGGGTCAATCCGGCAGAGAGCAGAATCTTCCAGCCATCTGTGGCTTCCCAATCGGTGATGATGACGTCTTCACTGCGGTAGATTAGCGTGTATCCTGAAGGTGGAAACAAGCCGAGTGGAATATAAACACAAACCAGTTCATCGCCCGTATCAATATCCCGAGAGCGGGACATCAGATAGCCAGCTGCCCGGGCGCGTTCGTGAGGAAAAGGGACGAGCACGACTTTATCGATTTTCTTCAGCCCATCCGGTCCCTGATAAGCATACAAGACATCCATAATTGCCACATAAATTGTTGAAATACCTGGTACATTGGAGAATAACCAGTTTAGCCAGTTTCTCAGCCGGGTCTGAAACAGGTAGCCTGCCAGATACAAAATTCCGAAGACGGCAAATAGGGAAATGAAGGGTGTGACCAACCACCAGCCGTTCAAATAGTCATCTTCAAAATGCCTGGGAATAATAAATAAGGTGACCGGTGCGATAATCCATCGATGGACCATTAAAAAAATTTGGTAGACCACCGCGATGGTAATCACTGCTGGCATCACAAATAACACACCTCCTACAAGGCGACGAAACATTCGCTGGCGTGTCGTTAATGTGGGAGCTTCCACTGGCGTCTCGCTTACTGATTCAGTCATAAAATTTATCCAGGTGAAGGTTATCGTTAGACATCGCGATGCTCAGAATTTCAGGACATTTGAGCCCGTTTAACTCCACTATACCGCGTTCCCAATGAAAACCGGAGAAATTCAACAATTTGTAAGAACACTGGTTCGTGCCAGAGTGATAACGGAAAACAATCAAAGGCGGGTGGCGGGGGCGCTCTCGAAGAGAAGCCCCCGAATGATTAAACGTCCGGGGGCTTCCGCTGAAGCGGAGCGCCCCCGCCACCCCGGAAGACCTTTTCAAGATGTACAAGGAGATCCGGTTTCCAATTGGAACAGGGTTTAATTCGGTTTTTGTGGGAGTTGCATTTCCGCCAGATGTTCCCGGAGTGTCAAATCGATTTCCCGGTTATTTTCCCCCAGCCAACCTTTGCGATAGAAATAATATAACAGAGAAAACGCAGTTGCCGACATCAGTAACCAGACAGCCGGATAACCCCATTTAGCATGCAGTTCAGGCATGTATTCGAAGTTCATACCATAAATACCTGCGATAAAAGTCAGTGGTATGAAAATACTGGCCATGATAGTCAGCACCTTCATTTTGTCATTCGTATGATTTGCCATTGACGACATATATAAATTCAGCAGGTTGACCGACATTTCCCGTAACGTTTCTGAAACATCACTCGCCTGAAGTGCATGATCGTATGTGTCTTCCAGATGAACCAGGACATTGGCTCCCAATAGATTTTGCTTGTTGCGGATCAGTGTCTGTAAGACTTCCTTTTGAGGTTTGATGGCACGATGCAGTCGGACGATTTCATTTCTGGACTCGACCAGATACCTCAGCAGAGCAGACGTCGGCCGCGTGAGAGCATAATGCTCGAGTAGTTGCAGGCGATCCGCCAGATGTTCGAGCAAAGGGAAATAAGCATCGATGATCGTATCGAGTAGTGTGTAAACAAGAAAATCAGAAGTCCCATTTCGTAATGGGCCTCGACCGAGTTTCAGACGATCCCGAATGGGCGAGAAGACATCGCCTTCGGCTTCCTGAAACGTCACAACAATGTTCTTATAGCGATAGATACTGACCTGCTCGACAAATAATCCGGCCCGATCAAATGGTCGCACCATGCGTGTGACTACCAGCAAACGGTTTTCATGGGCCGAAGCATGACTTCGCTGCGGAACATTCACCATATCTTCGAGCATGAGATCTGGAATTTGTGCCATCTCGGCAATACGCCGAATTTCTGCGGCGGTACCGAGTCCCTGAACATCGATCCAAACCAGATGTTTTTCATCGAGAATAAGTTCGGGAAGTTTCTCGGGATTTCGCAAATGCACTTCTGGTGCATAGCAAATCACATTGACTTGAGTATCTGCCGCTTCTTCTGAAAATGCCAGAACCCCTGGTCGCGAGCCGACCTCGGGGCGGTGAAAACGCAATCTCCTGGTATTGGAAACAATTTTCTTACGAAGCTCGGCGAGTCGGCTCACGAATTATTCTCCTGGAGCGAAGTTAATTTTCAGTACGAGAGTTTTCGTCATGTCTCAATACAAGATGTTTTCATTGAGATCGGTCAAGATCACAAGTCTCTGTAAGTCCAATTGCGACAGACGCGAATTTCATCGACCTCAGATAGCATCAGACTCTGCAGTATATTACTCGATGGGAGAATCTAATGTTTGATGCGGCATCGGTTCGACGACACTGACATTGGTCGAAAGTTGTTCGGATGTGCGGCCATGCAATCCGTCTGACGGCAATTTCTTGACGAGTTTTTCGAGTTCCTTGTGCTTCTCATCAATGAAGCCGAGATGACAAATCGGATCTCCTGGGGCAATACACGGGAGGGTCGTCATTCCCAGCACGATGGCATCGTGAGGAGCTGTGATGAAATTATTTTCCACACCGGTAATGCTGGTATTGGTGGCCAGCGGGCTTCCCTCTCGCACGAGATCTCCGGGAGAAACATGAAAGCGGAGAAACCCCCCGCGTGACGCGCGAACCCATTTTGACTTTTTTATCACGATTTGAAACGGCGGATCAGAGCGTAGTCCATCGACCATTTCGAGTTCTGTCAAAACGGAAACGATTCCATTGATTGAGTACTCGACAACTGCGGGCTCCACTTTCCAGACTTCTCCCGCTTCGAGCACAATCGTCGGACAGTTTGCAAGAGTTGCTTCTCGACGGAACGAACCATCGGGGCCGACATTATCAAGAATGATTTCACAGCCAAAAGCGCGAGCCATGCGGTCCACTTCCGGATTGGATAAATCACCTCGAATACAAGGAAAGTTCGTTCGCCGAACCGCAGCCGTGTGTAAATCGATCCCGTAATCGGACCGACCGACGATTTCTTCGTAAATGATTTTCGCCATGCGTGCAGCCAGACTGCCGTCATCGGACCCTGGAAAACAACGATTCAAATCCCGTCGGTCGGGTAGGTATCGGGAATGGCGATCAAACCCCAGAATGTTGATGACAGGTACGAGAATGAGCGTCCCTTTCAGCAGACAGAGTTGATTCTCGGTGATCAGTGCACGAATCGAACCCGTACCATTAATTTCGTCGCCATGAAGAGCAGCCGATACAAAAACCGTTGGTCCATCTTCCTTGCCTCTTTGCACGACAACTGGAATTGGTATTGTGAGTTGACTGTAACTTTCCGTGACGGCCAACGAAACAGAAGCTGTCTGCTCCGGTTCAATGACAACATTCCCCCAAACATGAGAAGAACGCTTTTCAGGACGAGTCCCCTTCCGACTTTTCATTTCTTGATTTCCGACTGTTATCGACCAGATGGAAGAAGGGCAATAATCCCTGTTCAATCAACCTTAATGGGTTTCGGACTCTGGAAGTTTCGTAACTTTGGGGCGACGGGCTTTACGGGTTTTTTCTGGAATCAAGTCCCGCATACCATCAAGTTTTCCAAAGCACAACAAACGATCTCCCGGCTCCAGAACACGAGACGATTTAGGATTTGGAATAATCGATGTGCCTCGATTTAATGTCAGCACATTGATGTCGCGTTCGCGTAAACCGGAATCGGTGATTGTTCGTCCCACATAATCGGAACCTTCGGGAATCGAAAGTTCAGCGACACCGTATCCACGGCTCACAGTGAGTCTCTGACGAACATCCAGTTCCGGGAAATTCACTTGAGCGGCGATGTAATCGACAATCGCCCCTGCAATATCCAGGCCCGTTGCTGCTTCGATTCCTTCGAGCCCAGGTGACGAATTGACCTCCATAATCTGAGGGCCATCCTTCCCTTCAAGCATGTCAACTCCAGCGACTCGCAATCCCATAATCTGAGCAGCACGGACAGCTGTTTCCCGATAACTGTCATCCAGATCCACAGACTCCGTCCGTCCACCACGGTGGACGTTGCTGCGGAACTCGGTTCCCTGCGCAATTCGTCGCATTGCACCAACAACCTGGTCGCCGACCACAAATGCCCGGATATCCCGCCCTTTGCTCTCTTTGACGAACTTCTGCACCAGAACATTTTGTCGGGCACTGTGCAGTGTTTCGATAATCGCTTCAGCAACCTTGGCTGTTTCCGCCAGAATCACACCGACTCCCTGAGTTCCCTCGAGCAACTTGATAATAACCGGCTCTCCGCCAATCCGCTCAATCGCGGGAATCACATCGGTTTTATCCCTTACAAAGGTCGTTTCAGGAATTCCCAACTGATGCCGACTGAGAATTTGCAGGCTGCGAAGTTTATCACGCGAATTCGCAATTCCATTCGAGGAGTTAGCACAAAACACATCCATTTGCTCGAATTGACGGACCACCGCAGTCCCAAAAAAAGTAAGAGAATGGCCAACTCGAGGCAAAATTGCATCGTAAGGAGTGAGCTGCTTCCCTCGGAAAAATAGATCGGGATCGCCCTGAGCGACATCAATTCCAAATCGTAATGTGTTGAGCACTTTCACTTTATGACCGCGATAAACAGCCGCTTCCCGCAACCGACGGGTGCTGTAACATTTCATATTGCAGGAAAGAATTCCTAATTTCATGACCAACTTCCTTGAATAAACAATATCAATACTGACTGGACCTTAAGAGAACTGAGATCAGTCAGAATCAATGGTATGATTTAATAACTAAAGAGATCGTTTTGTTCTTATAGTAACCGATTTCTTCCGTTGTGCGAGACCTTCGAGGAAATGAGACGTCTCGACTTTTGTGCATCTCGAAACAAATTGGGCTTGCGAGCGATCCGGAAAATCTGATAAATCGCTCATCTGGACCGTTAAGAAATTCCGATACTAACGAATGGTGCCCTGTCAACAAAAAGGGCATCCTGAAACAAATCAATATTCGCCTGCCTAATGTATTGACACCTTTGCTTACTTTTAACTCGACACCATCGACAAAAAAATAAGATCTTGATGAATACAAAGTGAATAACTTCGCGAGTGATGGATAACGATTTAACGATCTCACTTGCGATATGCAGATAGCAGAACTGACATAACTCCTTGGAGTTATAGGAGAAAGAAGCTTGAACTCAATTTGCCAGTGAAAGCACTGGCAGGTTCCGGTTCGGGGTCTTTCCAGGGTTTCTTCCACACAGGAGAGTGTGACAAGATACTCACAAATCTGCTCAGCACTCAGGCATGGCTTTTGCTTAGCACCTCGATAGAACGACTTGCCGTGTTTGCCGGATTTCGGACTCAGGAGAAAGCGAATCCTCAACAGGGTTTACTTCGGGTCCGGGGTCTGATCGAACCTAAGGCACGATGCCACGGGAAATGATTTCCTGGACTTTCTCACGAGGAGAAGGAGATGCAGCGACTTCGCAATATGATGGCGAATAGTCGGTTGCGAGCAGTTTTACTGCTGACGACTGATTGTCTCGGATTTTCCAGCTTGAGGCACGCGAATTCATCGCGGGTTTCTGTCAGACTACAGTCCTGGTTGACGGGCTTGATCTGTATGATCGCCGCCTTAGCAACTGTGAATGCAACTTCTGCTGAAGATTCTCCCTTTTATCAGTCAGGCGAAATTGATTTTCGGCGCCAACGCGTCATCAATCAGACATTACTGCGGGATCCGCATCTGGCAACATTACTTTCTCGGTTTTCTTCTCTGATTGAAGAACGAAAGTATGTCGAGGCCGTTTCCATCTATCAGCAATTGATCGATGAACCTGGCGATTCCTTTGTTTGGGACAAAGAAGACCGCATCGGCACCGTGCGACAGTTGGCCAACAAAACGTTCGAAGAGCACTCCGAACTGTGGGCAGTCTATGATGAACTCTACGGAGCGACTGCCAGTCAACTCCTGTTGGGGGCAGATGCCGCATCGTGCCGGGAAGTCGCCACGAAATACTTCCAGACAACCGCAGGTCGTCAGGCCATGCTACACATTGTTCACACGACATGGGATCGTGGTCAATTTGAAGATTCACTGGCTGCGACCCAGAAACTTCTGAACTCAACAAGACATCGTCCTCATCTCGAACAGCCATTTTTAGCTAGAGCGCAACTGCTCATCGATTTGAATAAAGATGCAAAAACGGTCAATTCCGTTCTCGAAACGCCCAGTAAAATCACCTCCGAACTCAACGAATGGTCTCAGGAATTATGCAGTTATCGTAAATCCGTCCTGCTCAATTCGCTCCAGTGGACTCATGCACGTCAGTTTGAAACCGAAACGGCCACTGAGCATACCCCACCAATGCTCACACCAGAATGGCAGATTCCTCATGCCGTATTTGCAGTGAAGAACGATACGGAACTCGAAAATGCGTCAGCGATCCGCCAATCGCTGGAGCAATGGTCGCTCCAGCGGAACGAACAACTTCATCCTGAGATCACGTCGTTGTTTGCGGTCTGTGCGAAAGACATTCTGGTCTATCGCGACCTGGACCGGCTTGTCGCATACCCGTTGAATTCAATGACGCATGCTGATAGCAAACGGCCATTATGGCAATATGCATCGATGAGTTCATTGTCGAAAGTACTCCAGGACCAAGTAGACCCTTATACTGGAATTACGACAAACCATCCTGGTCTCGAACGATTGCATCTCGATAATTCCATTACCAGCAGCCTGACGACAAACGGACAGTTCGTATATTTCGTTGACGAAATTCAACGTTCCCAGGATCCAGCCTTACGTCAAACAACTTCTGTAAATCTGGAGTCCGAATCTTCGGAGCAAACTGCTCCAGATGAAGATCGTGACAATCAGGTTTTGACAAATCGACTGGCTGCCATTTCTCTGCTTCCCGATCAGTCCATTGACGAAACCACAATCTTAAATGATGCCCATCTGACCTGGTCGATCAATTCCACAGGCTGGGAGAATTCTGAAGCTGAAAATTTAAAACGACAGCCCCACTTTCTGACTGGCCACTTCTTTTTTGGTCCGCCAACTCTCTCAGGTGAGATTGCGTATGTCGCCAGTGAAAAGGATAGCTATATTTCTGTTTCTGCCCTGGACGCCTCAACGGGAAAGTTGATCTGGACTCAACCGATCAGCTATGTCGATCGTCCACTCGAACGCGATGTCATCCGGGCGAATCAGGCTTTGCCTATAGTTTGTACTCAGGGGAAATTACTCTGCGATAACGGGAACGGCCAGTTAGTCGCCCTGGATGCCAAGCTGGGTACTTTGCAGTGGACTTATTGCTATGCAGATACGGATAGCCGTCAGGCTTCGGGACGCTGGACTTATTCACAATCTTCCCGTCATTCTCATGCCGGTGTGTTCAATATGCCTGTCGTGTGCCAGGATGCTGTGCTGATTATGCCAGAGCGTTCAGGTTACATCCGCTGTTGTGATTTGAAATCAGGAGAGCTCCGATGGTCTGCGCCACGGGCGTCCGCAGAATACATTGCAGGTGTCCGCTATTCCGATGAGGCCAGCTCTCACTCGACGAGCTCAAACGCTCTGCTGGCTGTGGGGGATCATCAATGCCGTGCAATTGATGCGAAAAGTGGTGCAACATTATGGGAAACTCGTACGGGCGTGGTTTGCGGACACGGATTGCAGGTCAACAATCTGTATTTGCTTCCCGTGACCGATGAGCGGCCCGTTCTTCCCTCTTCGACTGCAGAAAGTGCTCCCCGCAATCACTACGATGGGACTTCCGGTCAGATTCTGGCAATCAATCTTCAAAGTGGTGAAGTGGCCGGCTACGACATGCGAGAAGCGTATGGAACTGATTTGACGAAGCAATCGTCAGAGACAGATTCTAATTCGAATGAAACGCAGCATGTGTTTCCTTTGGGAAATCTGCTCGCATATAACGATCATATTATTTCGGTTGGAGTCGATAAAATCGTCTCATTTCGGCAAGCAGGTTCTGTGATTGAAGAGCTGTCTTCTCATGTCGAGTCCTCACGACTCAGTGAAACACAACTTCAGGAACTGGCTCAAGCAGAAATTATCATGGGGCAGTCGGAGCTGGCTGGTCAACACCTGCGACACGCTTTGCAAATGGTTGAGCACAACTCCGATGTCCGTGCGATTTCCCTCAATTTGTACCGTGAGCTGCTCTATCAGCAGTTGCAGCAGTATCAGAAATATGGTCAACCCCAGGAAAGCCTGGCTGTGCTTGAGCAAATTGAAGAACTGATTGATACAGACGAACAACAGGCACGCTTCCTGGTTAAGGAAATTGAACATCTTGTTGTGATGCAGGATACACAGGAATTATGGCGGGCTACGGATCGGTTTGCCAAAATGGGAATGCATATTGCGATTCCTGCTCAAGGGCAACCCGGGCATGTGCGAACTTCAACGAGTTGGATTCCAGGCATCTACAGCCGGCTTCTGGGAGAACTTTCTCAAGATCAGCGTCAGGAAATGATACTGGGAATTCGTCATCAACGATTTTCTCGAATGCACGAAATGAAAACCGCTCAACTGGAAACCTTCCTGGATCTGTTTTCCGAAGATGACAAGTCCAGTACTTTTGCAGTCAAATTCGATTCCTGTAACGGTGAAGACCAGAGCCTGGAGAATCACGATCATTTGGACCTGTACGCATTGCGGGATCAGATTGCCTGCGAACTGGTCGAACGCTTTGCCCGAGATTGTGATTACCAGAACGTCGAGTTGACCCTGTTGAGAATGCAGAAATCCTGTCTGACAGAAACTCGTCACTACGCTTTGAAAGGATTGATCGCTCTCTACGCTAAACTGGATTGTCACAAACTGGCTGCAGAGTCGCTGGCTAAACTTTCGGCTTCGCTTGAGCAGAAAAATATAAATATGGCATTAAACTGGCAGCCACAGGAATTTGAGCTCCGCAAGCAGCCGAGTCATTTTCTGAATTACCTGCCTCATCCCGAGTTGACCGACGATCATCAGGCCCTTCGATTTGCAGATGATGTCAAATTCCTGGTGCATTTCGATCGAATGCATCCGACCTGGAAGGCCTATCAAAATCAGTATGGAAGTATTGAGCCCGTTCGTCAGGTGAATATGCAGAAAGTTTCTTCTTCACTGCTTTCAGAAGGAGACCCGTTTTCCAAAAAACGATTGTTGCATGAAAACCGCGAACAAGGCTGGATCCTGGCTCAGCGAATTGAAAAATCACAGACATCTCAAAAAGAACAAAACGAAGCGACTGGAGAACTCCAATTAACACGTTTTGAAACTTCAGAAGAAACTACTCCTCAAGAGGAGCAACATCTTCTGTTTCTGAACCGAAATCACGGTTCGGTTCGATGCGAATTTATTCTACCTGGTACGCGTATTGGTCTGGCAAACAGCACTTCGAAACAAGTGGGGCATCTTTTGCCAGTTGTTGCAAATGGCCGCGTTTACGGAGTGTCTCTCTTGAGCGGCAAACCAATTTGGGAACGTGGTGTCGGAATACATTGTCCAGTTCAGGCCAACACGAAAGTTGAATTTACTCGAAATTCAGAAAATGTTCTGAAAGTTGACAATCATAAATACTGTACTCAGAGAAGCAGTCGCGTGGAAATCGGACCAGTCGGTGATGGCTTCTGTCTTATTCAAACGACACGGGCAATTACTTGTATCGACCCGGCTAACGGAAGATTGTTGTGGAAACGGACCGATTTGAACCCCCAGGGCGGACTTTGGACTGATCGCAATTCCGGTTTAATTGGAGATGAAAATGTCACGATGTATTTCTATCCCGACCAAAACACTTACTCATTACTGTCGACAAAGACAGGTCGGTTGTTGAAAACGACACAACTGGAACAGGAACCATTTCATGTTCAAAGAACCCGTCAGTCATTCGGACGACACATCCTGTATCTCTCTGTCTCTTCAAAGTCTCCCCATGAACGGTATTTGCGATTGTGGGATCCACTGAAAAATCAACTGTTACTCGATGAACAATTTACTTCGAACGATCTGTATCACACTTCCGAAACGGAAGTCACCATCCTGACGGACTCAAAACGTCTGCTCATTTACAATCCTGAAGCGGAACGGATGGTGGTCGATATGATTCTCGATGCCGAAGTCGAAAAAGCAAATTATCTCCGCGTGGTACGTCAAGGGCATCGTTATCTGGTGAACCTCTATCAGACTCAGCGAATTGAAGAGCCGGACGGATACACAAGCCGGTTCACAGACGCTCCCTGGAAAATGACACACATCAATGGACCGTTGCTGTCGATTAATAGTCGTTCGAATCAACTGGAGTGGTCAAGGACATTCCCGCATCGAACCATTATTGAAGAGGAAGGCGAAAGCCTGCCATTTATTGTGATGGCCGCCACGCATCAGCAGCGTCCGGGAGATCAAAGTCGATCATTATTATTGGAGATTCTCGATCCTGAAACCGGTAACACACTCGAAACAAAGAACAACCTGGACGTAGATCGCCTGTTATTGCTCAATCACGATCGTCAGCAACAGAAAGTCGTGTTGTCGAGTGAACATTCGGATCTGATCATCGATTACAATATGGACCACCTTTCCGATGCTCGCCGCTTTCTGTCCACACACTTACAGACCGCAGAAATAGGTCGTGGTGATTTTTGAGATCGCAGCGAAACTGGTCAGGAGCAAGGGGCTTTATGAAGAGAAGAACCCTGTAAGCCTACACACTTGTTACGCCTTCATTCAGGCTTTCGAATTTTCCAGGATCGTGTCTCGCACGTCTGTATTTTCCTGCTACAATTTAAAAAATTGTGCCTGAAAAAACAGACAACGATCACCACTGCGATGACACCCCTCCCGGAAGCGCTTTGTATGCACGACCACGGTCCTCAACAATTTCATTATGACCGTGCCTTTCGCTGGGGCGTTATTTTTAATGTCGTATACGTTCTGGTTGAGGCCGGTTACGGACTCAAAGTCGGCTCTCTGGCTTTGCTTTCCGATGCCGGACATAACTTGAGCGATGTGTTTGGACTGCTGCTCGCCTGGAGTGGTCATGCACTCTCAAAAATCCCATCAAATCCTAAAAGAACATACGGTTATCAAGGAGCAACGATCCTTGCTGCTCTGTTCAATGCTCTGATTCTTCTGATGGCAACTGGCGGTATCATTTGGGAAGCAATCGGTCGACTACAAACTCCTGCCACTCCAGACAGCTTGACCGTAATCGTCGTAGCAGGGATTGGAGTTGTCGTTAATGTCGCGACCGCTCTATTGTTCATGAAAGGGCACGATGACCTGAATGTTCGCGGCGCCTTCTTACACATGGCAGCCGATGCGGGAGTTTCCGTTGGTGTCGTGATAGGCGGAATCGTGATTATGTTCACGCAGTGGACATTGATCGATCCCGTTTTAAGCCTGATTATCGCTGGCTTTATTTTCTGGGGAACGTGGGGCTTGTTGACTGAGTCTGTCAATCTGGCGATGCAGGCTGTACCGAAGCAAATTGACAGCCAGTCTGTCGCCAAATATCTCTCGAAAACAGATGGTGTGACTGGTATTCACGACTTGCACATCTGGGCGATGAGCACTACAGAAATCGCCTTAACGGCTCATCTGGTTCGACCAGAACATCAACAAGAGGACGAATTCCTCCACAATCTGGGCCACGAACTCGAATCTAAATTTGGTATTCACCACTCCACAATCCAAATCGAACACTCGCACAACAACGAAGCCTGTTCACAACACACAAGTTGCAACTCGTATTCGAGAGAGGCAATGACAGAATAGCTGCCTTTCAGTAAGTTTCTTTGGAAAAACTATGCTTGTTATGAATTCGATTTCTTCTCAGTCAGTGCCTGAATTCAGCCTATGAAAATGATTCGAGTCGTTCGCGTCATTATTCAGTTGCTTTGTACCCGATGTGACTCAGAATGTTTCGAATACCGTCTTCTACAAAACTTCGAGCATTTTTCATCGTCTCTTCATCGTTGCTGTTGAAGATCAGTCACAGACCTCATTGTTATGTGAGCAGTCCCTGCGTGCAGACATTCTATAGCATCTCATAAATATGGTTCCGCTTTCAGCCGGGGAATGCACGGCGTTTGAAGGCGAAAAACGCTCTTACGGGGGCAATTTGAATTATTATTACGTTTTATTCTTTAACACTCGTTCTTTAGCGTTCACTCGGAAATAATATGTCGACTCAATCAGGAATTAACCAGGCTTCATCGTCCGCATCTGGTACACGAGATCTGGGACAGTTTTCCGTTTATGCTTATGGTGAAAAAGTTCCCTTTGAGCCGGTTCGCGTGTTTCTGTTTACGGGCCTCCTGTCGATTGCTGGGTTGATCACGGGATTGGTTTTTGGACTGATCAGGCCTTTTGTCTGGATTGTTATTTTATTTCCCTGTTTGATCGGCGTTATTCATAGTGTTGCTGGGAGAAAACTGGTTCGACAACTAGTCGTACGGCATCTGGCCGGGTTGGCAATTGCGTGTCTGGTGAGTGCAACTCTTTCACTCACTTTAACCCACTACATTACGTATCTGTTTGCTCAACAGCAGATTGTCTCTGACATGGGGATTTCAGGTGCCTTTTATCAAAAAGTTGCTTATAATTATGAAGTGCATCAGGTTAATACTGAAAAGTCTACTCAAGTGGAGGAGGCGATTCGATATTTTGATGCTAACCCAGATATGCTCAGTCGTGCTCGCATTCAATCATTTTCGGATTACCTCTACTATGTCACGACGAATGGACTGGTTTTTGGATTTTCTTCAGAGAAACCTCTCGTGCAGTTGGGGGCTACGGGAACAGGGATCTATCTGATTCTGGAAATCTTTCTAGCTGCGATCGTTCCGCTGATTATCTTTCGCTCAGAAACAAATCACCCCTTTTGCAACTGGTGCGGTTCCTGGAAAACAAAGCAAACGTTCGGGCCATTTACCAACAGAGAAGAGGTTCTGCAGGTCCTTGAAAATGGAGAATTGAAGATCTTTGAATATGTCGAAGTTGCTGGTCCCAATGATATTTTTGTTGCATTTCATACCTGCCCTCGATGTCAGAACAAATCTCCAGTCGATGTGACAATTCATGCGGTTGACCCTCGCACAAAAGAGGCTTCGTCTTCAATCTTGTCCCGCATGACCTACCCCGAAAAAGCATATACGTCATTGCATCTGGCCTGCTGTGTAACACAAACATCGAGCGAAAGTGGTATCCAGAGAATCCGTGTGCAAAAGCAGAATTGATTTTCAGGCGTTGCGATCTGTACTCTCGTTTTCAGACGGAACCATCAGACTTTTCTCTTCTGGTTATTTACTCAGCATATAATCGGGATTGCGTGGTACTCTTACGAATTTGCTGTGATTTGATAACCTACTGGAATTCGACAGTTCCTAACGTACGGTTATGAGATGCCCACATCAGAAAATGATTCCATCGAAATCATCGATGAACAAAATGTTTATAAAATCGATCACGCATGTTTATTGATCAGCATCAATCGGATTCTTGAACATCAGCAGGTTGCAGAAGCCGAGCTGAGCATTGTTCTATTAGACAATGCTGCGATCCATCAGTGGAATCGGGACACGCTTGAACATGACTTTCCAACTGATGTGATTACATTCGCACTCAACGATCCTGACTTTCCCAGAGGCAATAATCGCCTGGAAGGAGAATTGCTGGTTTCGGTCGAAATGGCTGTACAATTGTCAAAAGAAGTCGGCTGGGCGGTTGAGCAAGAGTGCACTCTCTATGTCCTGCACGGCATTCTACACCTGCTCGGCTATGACGATTTGAATGAAGCCGATCAACTGAAAATGCGTAAAAAAGAACGTGAAGTTCTTCTGCATCTTGGAATTCATCCCAATCCTCAAGATGATCGCTGGGCAGGGTTATGATCGCTCTCGAACAGGCATTGTCTGAAGAAATTGACGTCCACCAACAATTATTTACTTTTGCGAATCAATAAACTTCTGCATCGCACGCAGGGTTTCCGGGCTCACATGATGCTCAATGCCTTCGCTATCGGTAATTGCGGTTGCATTGCTGACACCGAGTGCCAACAGGAATTCGAGAACCAATTGATGCCGCTCTTGAGATGCCTTGGCAAGTCGTGTCCCCACTGATGTGAGTTCGATTGGTGCATAAGGCTCTGTCGTGACATATCCATCTCGTTGCAGACGTCCAACGGTGCGATTGACTGTCACATGACTGACCTGAAACTTCTGCGCCAGATCGACCGCTCGACAAACTCCCGCATCAGCAATGATTTCAGAAATTGCTTCCACGTAGTCTTCGGTTAATTCAGTCGCATGATCGGAACGCGTCCGCTTATGTTGATTTTGCTTCGTCGCTGCCAATTTAATGTCCTGCTGAAGTGTTGTAGATATGCTCGACAGTTTATGCATGTCAAAGCGGGATTTCAAGATGAGCCTAGTACGAATTGTTTGCGAAGAGAGTTGATCGTCCTTGACAAAAATGTAGCACGGGCTAATATTGGCGATTAATAAATGTAGCATGTGCTACATGTTGTTTGGTGGCCTTTGGAAATTGTGGGGCGAGAATATGAACAGAAGAGGGTTCACTTTAATCGAGTTATTAGTTGTGATCGCGATCATCGCTTTATTAGTTGCATTACTATTACCGGCGGTTCAACAGGCTCGCGAAGCGGCTCGTCGCAGTCAGTGTAAAAATAATTTAAAGCAGATCGTGCTGGCTCTGCATAACTATCATGATGCCCATTCCTGTTTCCCGGCAGGGTATTTCTCCTACGGCACAAATAATGGGTCTGGTCCTGCTTGGGCTAATATCGATGCAAACACTTGGGATGCGGCTCCTGGGTGGGGCTGGGGAGCCTCGATCCTCCCTTATCTCGAACAGACTGCGATTGCTGATCAGATGGATTCCCGACTTCCGATCTGGCATTCACAGCATAATGGTCTCGTAACAGCAAAGTTGTCTGTTTTTCTTTGTCCATCTGCTTCTGGTGGCGATGATGCTTTTACTGTTCAGGATTCAACAGCCAATCCCTTATTGATTGCAGGCAATCAAATTCGCCTTGGCCGCTCTCATTATGTCGCCAGTCATGGGCAAGAATCTTGCTGGGGGGAGTGTGGGGCTACTCCAGCCAATGTGGTCTTCTCGGATATTTACACATTTACGACAAAGTCTGTGGCTGTTAATGGTGATGTCTCAAAGGTCGCCGATGGTCCTTTTTATCGGAACTCGCATACCAAATTTCGCGATGCAACCGATGGTTTATCCAATACAATCTTTCTGGGAGAGCATTCTCCCAAACTGAGCGAGAAAACCTGGGTCGGTGTCGTACCGGGGGCTTTTACGCATCCACGGTTTTCTTCTCCAGAAAACAGTCCGGATGCCGCAGCAACTTTAACTCTCGTCCATATCGGACCCTCCGGCGGAGAGCTTGATATCACAGGCTTTCCCATCATACATCCGGTTAACTTTCCGACGTATCATGTCGGGCAAATGTACTCCGAGCATCCCGGTGGAGGACACATCGCTCTGGGTGATGGTTCCGTTCGATTCGTCTCTGAGAATGTCGATCTGATTACTTTCGCAGAGTTGGCCAGCCTCAGTGAAGGCGAAGTTGTAGGAGAATATTAATGCAATTCAGAATGGATTTCACAACGAGCATGATTTTCAGTTTGATAGTGATGTTTGCAATGTCTGGATGTGGCTATGCAAAAGTCGGCCCCAAAGCCTACGAATGTAGCATGGCACTCTATTCAGTTTGTAATCGACGCGATGAAAGCCGATTGGAAACAGTGGCCGAGTTAGTTGAGTCCTCTCTCAAAAATGAAGAACTCACGGCGACTGAAGCCAGTTATCTCAATGCAATAATTGATAAAGCCCGCAAGGGCGAGTGGGAGCAGGCAACTGCTGAGGCTCGATCATTAATGAAGGATCAAGTGGAATGAGGGTGTCCATCAAATTAAAAAAGATCCCAGAGTTAAACCTGGGATCTTTAGCGTTGGCCCGCACTTGACGTGCAATCACTCAGCTTACGGCTTCTTCTTCATCGTTTCCTGAGCTTGTTTTCCGAGCATCGTTTCAGAAAATCCTCGCAGGTCAGTCCAGAAGGTTCCTTCGCCAGCGAAGATCAGGTTGAGTTCGATCTCTTCTGGTAATCCACTCGCAAAGACCCATTTGTTGTAAGACTCGCCGCTCCCGAACGCATCGACAGCCAGTTTGAATTTGTCAGCTTTGGCTTCTTCGAGAAGTTGAACAGTTTTCGCAGAGGCTTCTCCGAGCATCACGGTCGCCTTTGCTTCCAGCAAAGAAATTTCTCGATCGATTCCTGCTACAATTCGCTGAGTTTCAGCGATCGTTTCCTGAGCAGTCTTTTCGCCCTCAGCGATTGCTTTGGCAACCAGTTTTTCGGTTTCCACTTGAACCGTTGCGGCTTCAAGTTCCACTTTTTGTTCGGCTTCCCGCAAGTTGGCTTCTGTTTTTGCAGTCGCCTGTTCCTGAACGCGTGTTAAAGTCAACTCGTCAGCAACGAAGGCCTGTTGAATTGGAATGCGGATTTCCTGAGGAATGAAAATGTGGCGGACAAGTCCGTAGGAGAGAGTAATATCTTTTTCGAGCAGGACTGCCCGGAATTCATCGGAGGTCATGGCCTGAAATTCCTGGCGGGAATCTCCTACCAGCAAGTCAACAGCACCATACTTGGATCCAATATTTCGGCAGATCGATTCGATTTGCGGCATCACAACCTTCGTTTCGACAGCATCGACATTTCCAAATTTCCGAATGACGTTTGGTGCCTGAGCCGGTGTGATTCCCCAAATGGCAGTGAAGTCCATATTGATCGGAAAGCCGTCGTTGGAGGGGAATGAAATGCCGCTATCGTCATCGGCAATCATTGGTTCGCCAGACTGATCATATAGCAATTGCCCATTTGCATCCATTTTGAGATTGGCTTTGATACTCTTTTCACGGAAGCCAATTTCAACGATATCGATTTGCTGTTCTTTCTCGTTGACAGGATAAATACCTGGTGGAAGAACAGAATCCTGAATTCCCTTTTGAGCTCCAGTCTCTGAATTACTGGCCAGATTGGTGACGACACCAACATAACCTGTCGGAATTTCGACCCAACCCGCATATTTGATCTGCAGGCCGTTCGTGACGGAAGTCGTTGTAATTTTTTTGAACTCATACGCGTAATTGTTCACCCGATAACGCCCCGGTCCAAATGCTTTTCGCAGAACACCTTTATATTCGGTTTCACCCAATTCACCATCGACCAGAAACTCTCCCTGCGGAAGTGATTTGCCAATTTTGGAAGTCGCAATACCAATTTCACCTGGCTCAATCACAATATCTTCAACCAGCTCGCGTTCCCAATAAAAGGGGGATACGAATTGACGTCCCGGTCCCAGCATTTCCTGCAGAACACCTTTTTCAAGAATGTTTCCATTCTCATCCAGCTTTGCAAAACCGGTTTTCGATTCTGGCGTGTTGTAGCCTGGCAACAGAGGAAGTGGCGGCCCCTTATATCGAAGTCGCATACTGTAACCTTCGGGAACGTAGACACGGTTAATGCCCCATTCAATAAAGGTCCAGACGCCCAAAACGGCAATTATGGCGAACAGAATGAGGACGATAGCCGAGCGGCCTTTAATGATTGATGATGTTGAGATATTGCTCATGAAATTTCTCGATTGTTCGGGAAATGGATATTTGAAAATGGTTCGCGATACACGGAAAAATTATGGTGCTGGAGTAGTAGCCATGGGTGCGGGAGTCGAACTCGGCTCAGGTTTTGGAATAGATGATGGTGTTGCGAACGATTCAAAGATTTTCATAATCGGACTGTCCTGAGTATTGGCCATAATCTTCTGATAGGACGGTGCGATTTTCTGATTCAGTACATAGCGGGCATACGCGTCGCCATCCCCACTGAATGCCTCTACCGCTCGTTTCCAACCGGCAGCGTCGGCTTCATTATTGAAACCAACTACATCGGCTTCAGCAGTTCCACGAGCAATAATGGCTTCGGCTTCGTCGGCCGCGGCTTCGAGTTTCAGTTTGGCGACTTCCAAATTTTCATTCGCTTTCGTGACCGCCACTTCCTGTTCACGCATTGCCTGAGTCGTCAGTTTGACAACTTCCTGCTCGGCTTGAATCAGTTCTCTTTTTCGTTTGACTAATTCTTTTTCAATCGCAAGATTTTGTTCCGAAGTCTGCTGGAGAATCTGTTGCTGGTACTGCTTTTCTTCCTGCTTGGCCAGTTCCCGCTTACGGACAGGCTCAGCGATTTGTTGTGGGGGACTGATGTTTGTTATCAAGGCCACAACTATTTCAATACCCAGGGGCTGACATTCTGTTCGCATCGCTTCTTCAAATTTCTTCTGAAATCCGATGCGGGTTTCCCCAGAGATAAAGTCACGGCCAGAATTTTTGGAGCCTTCAACGCGACAGAAACTACGAGCAATTGGCATGATCACTTTGCGGATAATTTCTTCATCAATCTTCTCGCCGTTATCCTGCTCGTTGTAAGTGACATAGACTTCGGCCGCGTGCTCAGGCATGATACGGAATTCGACAATTCCATCCAAACTCACCCAGAAGCCATCTTTGGACGGGAAGCCCATATCTTTTTTCTCTGCCAGATTAAATCGTTGACTGCGACAATCAACCAGATTCACACGTTTCTCGTAAGGATTGAAATAGTAAGTTTCTGTACCGAGTGTTTCTTTCTGAACTCCCCGAAAATCCGGAGGCACAAGTAACGTATTGGCTTCTTCCGGCATCGGTCCGGAAAGATTTGTCACGACTCCTCGAAAACCAGCCGGAACGACAATCGGATCATGCAGTTCCATTTTGAAAAGATAAGGATTAATTGGATACCGACCTGCATTTAAATAGCCTGGTACAATCCCTTTCGTCAACACACCTCCTTGAAGAAGTTCGACTTTAGGATCTGTTCTTGCCAGGAACTCACCATATCCCAGATTGTCTCCTGTCAAAGAAACGAGCACACCCATCTTGCCTTGAGAAACTTCTTCTTGCGGAATGATTTTCCAATCCCAGTTGTATGGATTACGCCAGTGAGTTCCTTCCAGCAGATATTCTCGCTGAACACCTTTGAATTCTGCTGTCGGGGCCACTTCCTGATCGTTCGTCAGATTATCACCTGTTTTCTTGATAAGGATTGCCATATGGGCAGTTGGGATATCAATCCGGAAAAAATTCAGGGCCAGATATCCAAAGAGAATCGCCCCAATGACAAACAGAACCAGACTTCCCGATCCAAACAACAGTGCCTTCAGGGCACGCATTCCTTGATCTCTATTTTGCGGCATTGCTCAATACTTTCGCCAGAATGTGGCAGAGAATGTGTTGAATTCTTTGAATTTGCGAATCCGTAAAATCATCAGTCTCAAAGGGAATGATATTTACTGGAACCTTGTTCAACCTTAACGCAAGATTTTCAACAAGGTTCACGATTTGGAAATATTACCAGTCATTTCCTGATAATATCTTTCTTTTGAGACCTTCCTGGACTTCACAGAATATAAAATCAGCATAACCGATACACTCCCTCTAACCTTCGCAAAATGATTGTTCCGAGGTTGGAATGTAACGAATTCCTTGTCAGGACTTTGCAGAGTGCCGATTCCTGTTGTAGGCCCCAATCGGAAAAGTTTCACTGACTTCCGTACTTTGTAACGAAGCTTCGGGGTGCAAAGTTCACTTAATATTTAATCGAGTGATCAACGCAGTCGAATCGGCGACTTGCGAATAGCCAAGGTCAGAACATTCCAGGAATGCTCTGGGCATCAAGGATGGAACGATCATGGAACAAATCAAACAATACGACCTTATCATTCTGGGAAACGATCCCGAAGTTAAAACACTGCTGCAAATGGTGGCAAGCGAATTCACACGCATTGCCTGGGTAACGATCAACGATGTGGTCGATGTTCTGCTCCCTTGGAACGTCGACCACATCGTCGGCCCATTTCAATTCGAAACGGCTCAGCAGGTTTCCTGCAACTCTGCAGAATTTCGATACGATCTCAAATCTCAGCGGATTGTCATCGCTACCGGCACCACTCCCAGACGACCAGCCTGGTTGCCAGACCATTCTCGAATTCACATGGCCGAGCCAATTTTATCAGAGAAACATTTTACTGATAAAACTGCGATTATTGGCTTGGGGAAAACTGGGTTACAATTGCGTAAACACTTGGCAAAATCATGTGAACATCTCGTTTGCATCGATGCCTCTACGGAGATTAATCTAAACCAGTGGAATAAAAATTCCCGACGAGACGACAGACGGCAATCCATCTATCTGGGAAATGGACTGGCTGGCATCGAAGTTGAAAAATCCGGCTTGAAACTCTTTCTGGAAGATTCGCAAACGGTCCTTGTCGATGAAGCAATCCTCTGTGTGGGGCGGGTCGGAAACACCGCTCATCTCCAACTGGAGAATGCCGGGTTGTCAGTCGACGATTCCGGACGCATCTGGTGTAACAGCGACTATCAAACCTGGACACCGGGGATTTACGCGGTTGGCTCTGTCGTAGGCTATGCCCATCGAACGCAGCCTGATCAATCGGAATGCGAACTTGTCTTAGAAGCAATGCTGCAATCTCAGGCGAACGGGCAGTTGGTCTGAGATCTTTACGAACTCATCTGAGATACGGATTCTCGGAATACAAGATTTACCGCCGAAAAATGGGTTCGGTCACAGCCGTCATTTGAGTCGCCTGAATACCGGGAATGACGGAGTTCCAGCGAGGTCCCGTATAGTTTTTCAACTCGGAGTCTTGCGGTTGCTCACTCATTGTTCCTGCAAATTCGAGTTGGTACGGCATCACGCCTTCGACGGTCCCTTCTGTCGAAATGGTAGTGCTCAGGCCTCGATTTGAATTCCACCAGGAGGCCAGTGTCGTTTGTTCGGTAACCAGCAGCATCTGACCAAGCAAATTTATCGCACGGATTCCACGTTCCGGAGAGGTTGGCGAAGTCAACACGACCAGAGTTTTACTCGATTCGTTCAGATCGATAACACAGTTGGTCGCTTCAATATCTAATTGAATGGACGAATTGAATTGATATCCGGTGCAATCCAGATGGAGCAGCGAATTTGCATTTCGCAACGTTGTCTGATTACAGAAGACCAGCGGAAGAGCCTTTCCAGCATTACGACAGACGATTTCGATGAAGTCACCTGAACCGAGTTTGAGGCTGTTTGTAATTGCCACTTCTTTAGCTTCGCCGCTTAACATCAAGCTGGATCCATCGTGCAGAAACTGGCATCCACTCAAGTGGAGATGCCCCGCATTCGATTCTGATCCGCTCAAAGGTTTCCAGGCAATGGAGCGCAGGTTGACACCAACTGGCTTAGCCGAATCGGAATTGTCGGCTCGAGGTCCAAGAAATCTGCAGCTTGAAACGCGTAAATTCAATGACTGACAAACCAACAGGGCAGGGGGGGGCGATTTTTCTGAAGGCTCCGTTGTCAAATTGGTATCATCATAGCGAACAGTGATATTATTCAGTTCCAGGTCAGTCGCCCAGATCTTCCAGGGTTTCTCCGCTACGACAATTTCTGTCTGAGAGCCAGGAATTATTTGTGGTTCTCCTGATACTTCAACAGTCAATGCACCAACGACGGAAATATCACTCGCACGATAACGTTTGCCTGCCGTCAGTTGCAGCAGCCCCTGATCGTTCGGCTTGGGCAATTCGAGTAGAAGTTGAGTCTTTTTCAGGCCTTTGTTATCAATAGATACTGAGTCTGCAGTATTGGACTCGTCTCCAGTTATGTTGGCAATAAGAGACGTTCCAGTCGCAGTGATCCAGCTCTGGGAGGGGATCAAGTTGACTGCCTGCCAGAAGAGGATTAACAAGCAAGCCGCTGCGGTCAAGAGAGCGGTCGTGTCTCGGACGGTATCGAATCGGGTTCGGGGAATAATCAAACGAGGTTGTTCATGTTTACGAACAAAAGTTGAAACAATTTGCGGGGCAGCCGGTCGCTCAATCCGTGATTTTAATCGGACAGCAGAAGTGCTTTGGGTTCGTAAAACGGGATCGGCTTGAGTCAGCTGGTCAATCATCGCAGCTGTGTTACGATCGACTTCGGGGGCCAGTTCCAATACGGGAGGGATCCGCTTTTCGATGTGGGCACTGATCTTATACAGAGCATCTGCCGAGTAATGAGGAGGTCGTCCGCAGGCAAGTTGCCACAACAAACATCCAGCCGCATACAAATCGGTTTCGTGTGTCCAGACACCAGTACGAATCATTTCTGGAGCAAACAAATCGTAACATTCATAAGGGAGCCTGGTTTGCAATGTCCAGACGGGCTGAACCTGAGGACGCACGCCAGCATTGAGAATTGTAATGCTTCCCTTTCGGCTAAGCAGTAAATTTCCTGCTCGGATATCCCCGTGAACAAACTTGAGACTTTGATATCGCTTCAATTTCTCGTGAAGCTGTAACGCGATTGTACGCAATAATTCTTCAGGGAGTCGTCCTTGTCTGACAATGAGTTCCTGAGCAGTGATCCCGGCATGGTACTCATTGACGGCAAAGAGCTTTTGTTCGGTGGCGACAAAATCGACTGGGAAATCGGTCAATCGATTTTTCCCGAGCTGATTCCGTTCCTGAAATTCCAGGGAATTTACTATTTGATGAGGATCCTGACCTTCTGTGGGAAAAGCATCCAGAAAATAAAACGTTCTTTTATCGACAGATTGAGCCAGATATCGCTTTTGAACGTGATCGTTATTGATGAGGTCGACGACAAAGTAGGAGCCTACGCGAAGAAGATGTTCCTGATGATTGGCCAGAGCTTCTGCCTGAAACGACGTTAATTTCCGACGCTGCACCAGAGCATCGAGCCAGGTGGAATCGAATGCGGGTAAATCTCGCGAGAGCGCATGCACGATCGAACGGCAACCCAGCACATCCTGCTCTCTGCAGGTCGTATACTGTTCCAGACGCGCAATCAATTCTCGTGATGGGGGATCGTACATGCCCCAGGGAGTCCCTTCCCCTCGATACCTTAAGTAGTGCTCTTTCGAGCTTTAAATGTCGCCCTCAAATCGCTGTTCCGCAGTCAGTTTGACTGCTCCCCGATATTGAACTTACACGACATTTTGCGGTAGTTCGAATAGTAGGGTCCGCTGTGCGGTCCAAGATTGGCGTGACGGGTCTTGGATGTGAATCCTGCATTTACCTATCAAGCTGTCAGAAATGTACTTGAAATCTACAATTTCAGAAAGATCAGACCAGTTCGGTAACAGACCATTTTCAAATGGTTTCTGCAGTCGCCTGGACACGAAATGTCCTGAAAACGCTGTCTTTGCTCGTGCCGAACGCTTCAGGTCATTTTTGAATATACTCCAGAACAGGCTTGAGAGGACATCCAGGCATACATCATCAGGCTGCCTGCAACTCCGAGATTCAACGAGTCGACTCGATCGGACATCGGAATTCGCACGAGATGATGACAATATTCCTGCTGAGTGGTTGACATCCCCTGGCGTTCTTCTCCCAGAAAAATCAGGGTCGTTTTTGGGAATGGAAAGTCATTTAACAGCTGTTGACCACTTGGAGAAGTGCCAATCGGCTTAAGGCTGTGGGTAATTGTCCATTGTTCCAGTTCGTGGAGAGAACTGTGAATAAACTTCTGAAAAAACAGAGAGCCCATCGAGGCTCGGAGTATATCTGGTTGATAAGGATCAATCTGATGTCCCAGAAGAATCAAACCGTTGGCACCAAAAGCGTTAGCAGATCGAAGTAATGTTCCCAGATTGCCTGTATTTCGCACCGTTTCGAGAATAATCCAGCACGAACTTCGAGAAAGATCAATTTGAGAAAGTCTGCTCCATTGGCTTCGTACCAGAAAGCCAATCCCGGACGCATGTTCGAACCAGGAGATTTTCCGAAACTCCTCAGGACTGAGCGAAAGAGCAGGTGTCCCCGCTCTTTTCAATGCTCGAATCTGCTTTTCCGCAGCAGCTGATTTTAGCAACTTTTTGCTGTAGAAGATCGTTGCGATCTGCTGGCGGGCATTGATGGCGTGCAGAAAATTTCGCAAGCCTTCAGCATAAAAACATCTATGCCGTTCTCGCCATTCGCGTTCACGATGCAGTCGACAAACGAAAGTTATCGCGCGATTGACCGTTGGAAAATGTGGAATTTGATTTCTATCACGAGGCATACTCCAGTCTGGAAGACGACGCTTCCAACAGCAACACGAGGTTAAAAAAAGATTCCAGTCGTAGGTTGGGTTACGCTTCGCTAACCCAACCTACAGATTGTCTCGGCTCAGTGAAGTTAGAAAATTATTCGTCAGCAGCCATCAAAGATGCAGCCAGTGAAAGCGAATATTCGCACAATTCGTTGTCCTGAAAATAAATCGGGATCTCACGTTTAGCGGCTTCGGGGCCATCACTGCCATGAATAAGGTTCATTTGACGTGAGGTGCCGTAATCTCCGCGGATGGTTCCCGGATTCGCTTCGCGTCCATTCGTACTGCCCATCATGGTACGCATGACAGAAATCGCATCCGGGCCTTCAACAACCAATGCAACAACTGGTGCAGAGGTGATAAATGATTCTAAGTGTGGGTAGAAAGGCTTCTCAACATGTTCCTCATAATGTTTTCGAGCCAGTTCAGGCGTCACTTGCAGCATCTTCAATCCTGCAATTTTGTAGCCCTTGTTCTCAATCCGGGATAGCAATGCTCCAATCAAACGACGTTGAATGGCATCGGGCTTGAAAAGAATTAAAGTCTGCTCTTGTGGCATGGCGGTGTGTCTTGAAGGTTAAAGGTAGAAGGTTGGTATATAGTCCTTGGAGTATCGACCCGTCAGGCTGGTACTGGCTCTGCCAGTGTATGAAACATTAGTACTTAGTGTCGATTTGCACTGGCCAAGCCAGTGGCACACAATTCGAGGGTTATTGGGCCAGAATACAAATCCCTAGACATTGACCCCAATCATCGATTGCATAAATTCATCAAACAGATAACGACTGTCGTGCGGACCAGCTGAGGCTTCGGGGTGATACTGTACTCCGAAGACCGGTTCGGTTTTGTGCCGGATTCCTGAAACGGTGTTGTCGTTTAGATTGATGTGAGTCACTTCAACGTTATCAGGCAGAGTCTTTTCGTTGATCGCAAAGCCATGATTCTGGCTAGTTACTTCGACTCGGCCGGTTTTCTTATTCATCACCGGCTGATTGGCTCCCCGGTGTCCGAATTTCAGTTTGTAAATCTCTCCGCCCATCGCCAATCCAAGAAGTTGTTGGCCAAGGCAGATTCCGAATATCGGCTTTTTACCGATCAAATCGCGAATTGTATTCACAGCATAGTCCAGAGGTCGGGGATCACCTGGGCCATTGGACAGGAAAACGCCATCTGGATTCCGTTCGAGTATCTCGGCGGCAGTCGAAGTGCCTGGCATCACTTCGACATCACATCCACAATCGACCAGGTGCCGAGGGATATTCCATTTCATGCCGTAATCAATCGCGACAACTTTCGGGCGTTTGCTGTTCGGAGGAAGTGTTGTCTGATTAGCGGGTGTTCGTGCCAGTTCTGAAAGCGCTTCCGACCAGCAGGTCGTTTCTTTGGCAGAAACCGCTTTCACATAATCCTGTCCGACCAAATCCGGCGATTGTTGAGCTTTGGCAACCAGAGAAGCATCATCCAGATCGACAGTAGAAATCACACCGGTCATCGCACCTTGAGTTCGCAGTCGACGAACCAGAGCGCGGGTGTCAACCCCCTGCATTCCAATCACACCATGTTCGGCCAGATAACTGGAGAGGGAATGCGTGGCTCGATAATTACTCGGCTTCTCGCAAACTTCTCGACAGATGAAGCCTTTGAGAGCCGTTCCACTGCTTTCAATGTCTTCAGGATTGACCCCATAATTCCCAATTTGCGGGTAGGTCATCACAATGATTTGGCCGCAATAGGATGGGTCGGTGATAATTTCCTGGTAGCCAGTCATGCTGGTGTTGAAAACGACTTCACCAAAGGATTCGCCCTCTGCTCCGAAGGCGGTTCCGGAAAAGACTGTACCATCTGCCAGAGCGAGTTTGACGGGTTGAGACATAAGTAGAAAAGTTCCTCTTTTGGGGATCAGGTTTCAAACCAAATTTATCAGAGACCAGCTGAAAAAAAAAGGAAGTTCGACACGATTCAATCGGTTTAGAACGTATTGAAGTGTGTGCATAAAAAAAGCCGTGAAGAATGAACTTCACGGCTTCATCAGATTGCTCAAGTCGGCTAGTCTTCACGAGAAATTGTGAAGTCTTCGAATCGCAAGTCGTTGCTGCTGTCGTTTTTCATGGCTGAGAAGAACTCAGAAATCAGACGATAGAAGTGAATCTTACGGATCGAGTAGAAGTTGTGCTTGCCATCACGGCGAGCTTCGATCAAGCCGGCAACTCGCATCAAAGCCAAGTGATGGCTGACAGCTGGCTGGCTCTGCTTGAGTCGATCGCAAAGTGCGGTCACATGCAATTCGCCAGAACTCTGCAGGTAAAATAGAATTCGCAGGCGGGTTTCGTCAGCCAGCAGTTTGAACGACTGAACCAGATCTTTTTCCAGTTGAACGTCGATCTCGGTTTCCATCGGTGTACGATCCGGGATGACACTGTTTTCGCGTGCAACACTCGTTTCACTAATTGGGGTAATCATCAGCTTTTCCTTCCTCGCTTCGTGTGACGAAGCTGTAATTTTTTAAAAGCACGCTGTTAACGAAATACTATTCTGAGCGTGCGAACATTTCCGAAATGGTTGGATAAGAAGTTTCAGTTACTTATCCTCGTAGTAACAAAGTTCTAAGTGATCGTATCGTCAATCAAGTGAATGTCAACTGGTCTTACCAGATAATTTTTCAAGATTTAAGGAAATTTACTAAGTGAACTTTCGTGAACTTTTGGTGAAGATGAATTCTTCAACAGGTAACACTGTGAAGACAATCATGAAGTGCGTCTTCCCTACTAATAATTTGGGTTAATGATGTTGTACCGCACAACTACGGAGTGCGGTACAGTTATTTGAGGCCCAAATCTTAGCCCTTAAAGGGCAGTAGCCGAAATTTCATGTGTTAGTTTTTGAAAAGTGTCTTCTCGTGGATTCGATTCGAAATTATCTCTCGGTATCGAAGATTGTCAATATCATCTTCAAGGGATCCCTGTATTTGACCCACATCCCTTATATAGCGTTTGATTGATAAGCAATTATTGGTCCAAACTTTAATTAGTTTCTGAGAAAGTTGACAATATCCATGAAATCAAGTGATTGCATAGAATCATTAACTCTCAATTGAGTGATTTGAGCGATTGATTGATCAAAATAGAGGCAAGCTCTGATGCTTCCTTGTGCAACCTATCAGACATTACTGTTTAATCCTATAGCATATTCAATAATTACCTGCAGCGTTCGGCAGGAGCAGGCTTAGCGTTTTTAGGACATTTCGTGTCCAAGCGACTGCAGAGACCATTTGAAAATGGTCTAGTGCGCCTTCCAAGCGAATAGTTTGGGTTGATGTTCTTAATAAATAAAGCACGAAAACGAAGTACGTTACAGTGATTTGATGCAAAAATCTAAGCCCTGACAGGGTACGAGTTCATTCAATTCGTGCACATTTCACCAGGAATTCTTGAGGAAGAGTCAGCAGAAACAATTGGATCTCCAAAGTTATGGAACGAATGTGTATGTCCCCTGGTTGAACTGAGAGAGCTCCCGTAGTTGTTTTTCACTTGAGGGATTTCCAATACAGATTGTGCAAATGCGGGCTTTCCCCTGATTGAGTCGAGAGGCTTTATCCAGATCCCGTCTTGAAATGAGCCCATCTGTGAGGAAATAGATAAGGTCAGGGCTTTGGTGGATGGATGCTTGGAGTGATGCTAGAGGCTGAGTTGGGCCAACAGCCCGGAACGTGGCGATCCACTCATAGAGTTTCATAGGTCTGTTTCGACCTCGCATTACGCACTTTCCGGGAGACATTACTGTAGAATTATTATTGAAAAAATAAACACAGAATTCCTGTTCCGGTGAAAGCGATTCGATTGAGCGGAACAATTCGACTTTCACTCGACCGAACCTCGTCTTTGCAGCCGAGTCGTGCTTACCGTTCATACTGGCTGAAGCATCGACAACATACACAATGCGTTTGTCATTTGTCTTTGTCTCTCGTGTCAAAAAACCACCGCTGCTGGCTCCGTATCGGTCAATTCCCTCGCCAATTCCTGCCAGATGCCATAAACCAGCAATAGTATTGTTCGGAACTTCAGCAAATTCCCCAAATTCATGTAGCTGTACGGGATTGGGATTGACTGCAAAAAGCAGAGGATCTGTGGGAAGGGAAACCGAAATCTGAGGCTGTGGACTGACAGGTTGCAGGAGCTTTTGAGGTGAAGATTCAAACAAGGAACTGTTTGGCTGTTGGGGCTGACTGGAAGTTTCCATGGTGATCTGCAGCGGGTTTTTCCAGAGAACCTCCTTAGTTTCTACCGTATTCCATGTTGCTTCGATTGCCTGAGTAACTGTTTTTTTAATGGAAACATGGGGAATCAACAACAAGAGAAACAGAATGACAACATGGAAGAAAATCGCTGATCCCCAGGAAATGCAAGTTTGCTGTCCAGGAAAAGCGATTCTGAAATGTCGTTTCAGTATGATGCGAGATCGCAAGAGGTTCGGAATCTGGCGGAATATGGACATAAGAAAATTGTGCCTGAATTTTGCTTGTGTGCCATCAAAATTATAGAAAAGTTAACGCAAACGATGAAAAAACTGCCGGAAACAGAACGATTACGGCTTAGGCAAATGGGGCCATCCGATATCGATTTTCTCTGTGAGATACTAAGCAATCCAGAGGTCATGCGTTTTTATCCTAAACAATACACACGCGAAGAGGCCTACGAATGGCTCGATCGTCAAATGGGGCGCTATGAGGAGTTTGGCCACGGATTATGGCTGGTGGAGCGCAAGCAGGATGGTCGTCTGGTAGGGCAGGCGGGAGTCGTTTCTCAAAAAATCCAGGGCGAACTCTGGCTGGAGGTGGGCTATATGATCCACTCGCAATATTGGAAGCGGGGATTCGCTTCGGAGGCAGCAATCGCCTGCCGTGATTATGCGTTCAATGAATTGAACGTGGAGCAGGTTTGCAGCTTGATTCAACCAGCCAATATCGCTTCACAGCGAGTTGCCCTGAAAAATCAAATGAAACCACATCGCCTGGTTCAGCATTACGATAAGGATCATCTTCAATATATTGTGCAACGTAGTGATCTCTGATACATACGCCCATCTTAAACTTCAGGTGATGAGGTTTACTCCGGCGATCGATGCGGCTCAAATGTCGTCAACTGTTCGTCGCTGCGTTTCTTGGCTTCGATTTGAATGGCATTATGAAAATATTCCTGTGCCCGAAAGCGTTTTCCTTTTCGGGAAACGGGAACGTAGTTTCCATCAGGACCAAGCTCTTTTGAATTGGTATTATCTCGAAAATAGATATCGAGATAATCGATCAGGCGCAAACGACTTGGATCATCATCAATCGGTACCAGCAGTTCGATACGTCGGTCCAGATTTCGTGGCATCCAGTCTGCGGACGATATAAACACACGATCATCTCCACCATGATGAAAGTGCACGATCCGAGCGTGTTCGAGAAATCGATCGATAATACTGATGACTGTAATGTTCTCGCTCAAGCCGGGAATCCCTGGTCGCAAGCAGCAGATTCCGCGGATATTTAACTGCACTTGAACTCCAGCAGAGGAGGCACGATACAACGCTTCGATAATTTCCTGATCAACCAGCGAGTTAACTTTTGCTTTGATGAATGCCTTTTCGCCCCGCGTGGCCTGATCGATTTCGACATCGATCATTTCGAGCAGTCTTTGTTTTAAACCTGTCGGAGCTGCTTCAATTTTATGGTAGGGTTGTGGCTGAGAATAAGCCGTAATGGCATTGAAAAACGAAACGGCATCGGCTGTCAAATCGACATCCGAAGTCATGTAGCTGATATCCCCATACAGCCGCGACGTCTTTTCGTTGTAATTCCCGGTTCCATAATGCACATAACGGCAAATGCCCTGGGATTCCTGTCGAACAATCACACAAATTTTGGCGTGAGTTTTCAAACCCTTCACGCCATAAACGACTTGCACTCCGACCAGTTCAAGCTGTTTTGCCCATTCGATATTACGGGCTTCATCGAAACGGGCTTTCAATTCGACCACCGCAGTGACATGTTTGCCACTGATTGCAGCTTCTTTGAGAGCTGCAACAATCGGGCTGTTCGCGCTGGTTCGGTAAAGAGTCTGCTTGATCGAAAGCACATCCGGATCCTGAGCAGCCTCGGAGATCAGGCGAATCACGGGATCGAAACTTTCATAGGGATGTAGCAAGACCGCACTTCGCTGAGACAATTGTTCGAACATATCCACTGAGGGATCGATATCCAGGGCACGACTCGGTTCCCAGGGTTCATCAGTCAGAGAGTCAAATCCCTTGATACTTGCAAGGGACATGAAGTCGTTCAACCCAAGTGGACCGTGCAACGGGTAGACATCTGCAGGAGCCGCCTGATAAGCATTGGCCAGAAATGCCTGTAAAGTCGCTGTTGCACGAGAATCGATTTCGAGACGCACGCAATGACTTTCTTTCCGCGCCTGAAGCAACTGCTCCATTTCCGCCATGAAATCGACCGCAACATCTTCGCTGATCGTAATATCTGCATTTCGGGTCATCCGAAACGGAACAACTTCGAGAACTTGTTCCCCCGGAAAGAAGCGTTCCGCAAAACCGGCAACGACATCTTCGAGTAGCATGTACTCGTATCCAGACTCCGAAGGAACTGTCAAAAAGCGAGGCAGTTTGCGGCCGAGTCGGATGATGGCATATCGAAACGGTTCTTCCGCATCGGGCAGACATCTCAAACGAATGCACAAACATAAGTCCGGTTCTGGAAGCATCGGGACATGCTCGTTGTCCCAGACTGCGATCGGACTCAAAATAGAAAACAGTTCATCCTCGAAACGTTCTTCTACAACTCTCAATTGCGACTGTGAAATATCTTCGGCTCGCAGTCGACGAATTCCATTTTCAGAAAGGGCAGGTTCCAGGACTTCGTTGTAGCAATCATATTGGTCGTGCTGCATTCTGCGAACACGATCCCGAATCGCGATCAGTTGTTCTTCCGGGCTCATGCCGGTGAAGTCGAGTCGTTTGACTTCTTTCCAGGTCAAAATCTGCAAACCACCCACACGCACCATAAAGAATTCATCCAGGTTGGATGCTGTGATGGCTAAAAACTTCAAACGTTCGAGTAAAGGAACGCTGGAGTCACAGGCCTGGTCGAGCACCCGCTGATTGAATTCCAACCAGCTTAATTCTCGATTGATATACCGGTCGCTACTCATAAGATTTCGTTCAAATTTAAATGACTTCAGTCGGGGAATACTCACTTGCTTGCGCTACGTGTTTGTATTTATGAAATGAATTCACTTTTTGATAGTAAATAGGTAATTGTCAACTTGTGTTGGGTTACGCTTCGCTCAACCAATCTACTGCTTGAGGGACTAACGTTTTCTCATTGGTAAACTTGGCTGACCACGTAACAGGATTGGCAAACCGAAGGTTTCTTCGAAGAGATTTCCAATCTGACGAATTGCCAGCTGTTCCATGGAAAGGTCGGATATTTCTGGAATGGTTATCACGAGCCGTTTGGGTGTCAGCGTGCATTCGAAATCGTGAATCCGCTGATTTCTCGCTCCATCCAATGCCAAAGCAACTCGCAAAATGGCTGCCAGTTTAATAACGACGACTCTATCATCCCGTTCCAGATTGATAAAACCTGTATGGGAAGATTTTGGCGATGTCCGCCGGTGATACCGAGTGATCAGCCCAATTATTATCAATTGTTTGCGACCAATCCCAAACAATTCGGAGTTGGTGATCAGATACATCGAATGCTTGTGATATGCACTCGTTCCAATGAACAACCCGATTTCATGAAGCAGAGCCGCCAGCACGAGCAGCAATTCATATCGTCGGTCCAGTCCATGGAGCGGTGCGAGTTGATTGAATAATGATTTCGATAAGCGTGCGACATGTTCGGCATGAGATTCATCAAACTGAAAGCGTCGTCCGACATCAATGGCCGAACGGATAATCTGCTGAACCAACTCATCCGACCAGACATCCTGATCAATCAATTCCCGCAACAATCCGTCACGGACAGTGGCGGGCAGAACATGGATTTTGGAAACACGTAATTCTTTTGCCAGTTCAGTATTCGCAACGAGTGCCGGACCGAGATTTTCCGCATCTGGAAGTGGAATGTGAAATTCCCGGACCAATTCATCGACATTCATCGATAGAACCCGGTTGGTGAATGACTCCAGGTCTTTCAAGGTGATTAACGCGGCTTCCTGAGTAGATTCCACTCCGAGAAGCTTTTCCGCAGTTAACCGCATTTCACCCCCCAGAAGTAGCAGTTTTGCAGCTGGCGTTCGCTCGGCATAGATTCCGGTTCCGCTCAACGCCCGTTGAGCATGTTTCCGCAATAAGACCGGCCACTGACCTTCCGGGGCATCGTATGTTTTTAGTAAGGCACTCAGTCTGAGCGATCCCAGGCGTACGGCATTCGCCACTTCTACTTCGCCATGCTGAAGCATCAGGTATTCGGTATTGCCGCCACCCACTTCGGCGATCACCCAGCGATCCTGGGACAGTGTCGGAAGTTGATCTCGCCAAACCCGAATGCCCTGGTATATGACTCGATGAAGCTCTGCCACATCGAGAACATTGACAGACCAGCCCGTCGCAATGAAAACCCGGTCAACAAATGCCAGCGTGTTTTCCGCTTCCCGCACAGCGCTCGTGGCAACAACGCGAATGTTCTGAGGATCCGTCAGTCGATATTCGCGTAACTTCTCCTGATACATCTTCAACACGCCAACGCATGTTTCGATTGTGTTTCGGGAGATGCGTCCGACTGTGTAGGTGTCTTCTCCAATCGCCACCGTCTGGACAAGCTTTTCCAGAGTCTGAACACGACTCTCTTCATTCCCTTCGGCAATAGCCATGCGAATGGAAGTCGTGCCAATTTCAATGACCGCAATCCGACGTTTTTTCGACTGCGAAGTTTCACTGGAGATTGCTGGAGGAGACGACATGGTTAATAACTTCGGTGATTTTAATTCGATAATAGTAATGAGTTGACTTGCGAAACGTTTCTGATAATGGGGAATGCGGGTTCAGATTTCATTCAATTTAAAATCAAGCCTTTTCGTTTTCCGAATTGTCAAAATTCTTGCGTGCCCAGGCAGCAGAACCTCGAATGCCTGCATCGTCACCTAGTTTTGCGACCACGACCTCCGACACATCCTGATAGGCTGGCAGGAGCCAGGATTTCATACCCTCTTTGATCTTCTTACTGAAAAATTCCGGCATCGCTTCAACAAGTCCACCACCCAGTACGATTTTTTCAGGGGCTAGCATGTGCACAAATCCTGCAATGCTTTTCCCCAGTTGGACTACCGCTCGCGTCATAATATCCTCGACCATCGAGTCTTTCTTAAGAGCATCGGCCAGCAATCCACTGCGAATATTGGCCAAGTCGGTTCCCGCGGAACTGGCAACAGTGGGAGCCTGTCCGCGATAAGAGGCCTGGGCGATTAATGCACTCATCGCCAGTCGGCTCGCAACCGCTTCCAATGAACCGGGTAGGCCTGCAGAGGCGATTGGGCCTTCTGGAACCGTCGGTATGTGACCGATTTCCATGCAGGAAATTTTCGCTCCCTGCAGAATCACACCATTCTGTACGAATCCGCCACCAATTCCTGTTCCCGGGAATACACCCAGTAAACTTTCAGCACCTTGGCCAGCCCCAAACAAATATTCTCCGTAGACTCCTGCATCGACATCGTTAATCACGACGACTGGTTTTTTGAATTCCTTAGTTAGGCTTTCTGCAACCGGGACATTTTTCCATCCCAGATTGGGAGCTTGCAGTAAAATTCCTTTTTTGGGCTGAATCGGCCCCGGACAACCAATCCCAATGCCCGCAATACTATCGAGAGTGACACCCGAACTCTCTATTGCATCGTAAATGCACTTAATAACACGCTCCAACCCTGCTTCCGGACCCTGAGCTCCCTTGGTTTTTTTTCGCTCGCGTCCCAAGTCTTTATAATTCTCATCGAAAACGGCTGCCAGCATTTTGGTGCCACCGAGATCAAAACCGATCCAATTCTTATCACTCACAGCTCACTCCACTAGAAAATCTGGCTTTGACTTGTGTATTCATCCAATCCAATTGCTTAGACAGGATTGTACTCATTAACGCTTCCCCTGTCAGGGGTTAGAAACATATGTCTGATTATTGTGGCAGCAGGTTCACCTTCTCCATTTTCTCAGGATTTGCTACATTTCGATTGAGCGCTGAATCCAGCAGGTTTGTTGGCGAATTCAGTTCGATCCCAGTGCCTGTTCCAATTGAATATTAGGGTGCCACTGGCAAAGCCATTAGCACACAACTCGAAGTTTTTATTGGAACAATCCACTGGCGGGTAATAACACTTAATATCCTTCAGCATTCAGAAGTTTTTCATGCATCGTTCCTCGTGTTTTTGATCAAGAGGATTACATTTTTCATCTGCTTACAATTGTATATTTTTGGTATTGGATAGGATTTTCTGTCGGCTGGAATTCAGAACTTGTTAAACTGCATGGGTTTGAGTGAATGACGAATGTGAAGGGTTTGAGAGTTTGGCCTAATTTGGCAGGCCAATTGCCTATTGACCAATATGAGAGTTTGGCTACAATCACGATATATGGATAAACAGGGGAGATTGGACTTCCTCGGTGAAATGTTCTCTGTGAAATGTTTACGCCACGATTTCGTGAGTGTTTGCTCAAAGTCGAATTATGGTTTTCCTTCGGTAGAGAGTGAACTCGCCCGTTGGAAGACGATGTAACCGCTTTATCTCAGAAATCATGGTCCAATCAATGGAATGAAGTGACCTGGAATTCGCCCATATAAACGGGCGATACACTGATTGACATGGGAGTTTCCGCAGTAAATTTACGTCTGCGGTAAATTTACTGGAGTCCCTTGTCATCTCCTACAGTAAGGATGGAGCGACATGAAGACGGTATTTACAACGGGCGAAGCAGCCAAAATTTGCAAGGTCAGTCAGCAAACGATCATCCGCTGCTTCGATTCAGGACAATTGAAGGGATTCCGCGTTCCCGGCTCGAAATTTCGTCGCATTCCACGCGATGTTCTCTTCAAGTTCATGCGTGAAAACGGCATCCCGACCGACGCTCTCGAAAGTGGAAAACGCAAGGCGCTAGTTGTCGATGATGACCAGGAACTGGTCGAACTGATTCGCGACGTTCTCGATGCGGATGGACGTTTCGAAGTCCGCGTCGCCAACAACGGGTTCGATGCTGGTATGATGGTCAAAGAGTACCATCCTGATGTCATCGTTCTCGATGTGATGTTGCCAGATATTAACGGCAAAGAAGTCTGTCAGAGGGTCCGCAGCGATTCCAGCATGGATGATGTCCGCATCATCTGCATCAGCGGAATGGTCGAGCGGGACAAAATTGAAGAACTCAAAGCAGCCGGTGCCAACGATTTTATGCAGAAGCCTTTCGAGGTCGATGTGTTAATGAATCGCATCTGCAAACTGCTCGATGTGGAACCTGTCGGGGTTTAATTGTCGAGCCAAGAAGAATCAGGCCGCACGGACTTCGTGCGGCTTTTTTTGTGGACATCTCATCGGAAGTCAACAAGTGAGTCTTCTATCCTGATATTTTGGGTTGATGATGTTATAAAGCACGACAACGGAGTGCATTGCAGTTATTTGAGGCCTAAATCTAAGCCCTGAAAGGGCACTAGAGTGAACTCGAAGCAGGAAACGATCTCAATTCACCCTGACGATGCCCGCATGGCATCGCTCGTTGAATTCTGCGCTGCTGCCGGCCATGAAATCAACAATCCGCTCGCAGTGATTCTCGGTCGTGTCCATCTGCTGCTGAAAGATGAACATGATCCTGCTCGCAGACAATCACTCGAAACAATAGCCGGTCAGGCACTGCGCGTGCGGGATATGATTGGCGATGTCATGGTCTTCGCCGATCCTCCTTCTCCTCAACCAAGCCGATTTGTGGTTCATGACGAAATCTCAAAGATTATTGAATCTCAACTCGCTATTGCCCGGCGCCAATTTGGAGATGAAGTCCCGCAGATCAAATTTGATTGCAGTGAGGAAATCATTCTGGAAGCTGATCGGGATCAATTTCTAACGGTCATCTCAGAATTAATCCGAAACACACTGCATCCCTCAACGGCGGCGACTTCAATACAGATTGAAATCTTAGAGGCAGATGATCAATGTGAAATTCACGTCACCGACGATGGTCGTGGCTTAACCCCAGAAGAAATGCAGCATCTCTTCGATCCCTTTTACTCCGGACGACAAGCGGGCCGTGGACTAGGGTTTGGATTGAGCAAAGCGTATCGTCTAGCCGAATTGCATCAGGCGACTATTGAAGTGATACAGATCCCTGAAACTCATGGCCTTCAATTAGTCGTAATCTGGCCACTTGCTGTAGGCGAGCCAAGTCAGTCATGACTCGGGTTTTGTCATGATTATTGTGCCCGCACAAGACCAGGTGTTACATCAATATCAAGTGAAGCAAACAACTGCCGATCATAACTCTCCCAGGCAATCGCTCCCATGGCTGCGTTGTCGGTGCAGTATTCCATCGGTGCAATGACGAGTTGAGTTTTACGTTCGGTGCACATACTTTTCAGGTCGTGCCGTAATCGCCGATTCGCCGCGACTCCTCCACCGACACACAAAGAGTTGTATCCCAGTTGCTTTAGAGCCTGTTCACATTTCCTGACAATCACATCCACCACTGCTTTTTCAAACGAGGCGGCCACATCGGCCAGTCGTTTTGAGTTCATTTCAGGCGGTTGTTGATGAGCTCCCGGTTGACCTTTCACTTCGTAGAGAACAGCCGTTTTGAGTCCGCTGAAACTGAAGGCTAGGCGTGATTGATGATAAAACGCTTTGGGAAAATCAAACGCATCGGCATTTCCATCGTCAGCGGCTTTTTGAATTGAAGGTCCACCCGGGTAGGTGAGTCCTAAGATCGCTGCCACTTTGTCAAACGCTTCTCCCGCGGCATCATCAATCGTCGAACCGAGCAGCGGCATCTCTAAAGCATCTCTGCAATCGTAAAGATTGGTATGCCCGCCACTCACAACCAATCCGACTGCCGGGAAGACATTTTTCGCGGAGGACATCTGGCAGGCATACAGATGAGCTTGCACATGATCGATCGCAATGAGCGGAAGATCGAGAATTAAAGCCAATGTTTTTGCGGCTGTCACCCCCACGAGCAAGGAGCCGACTAAACCGGGATGAGTCGCGACAGCAATCGCGGAGAGATCTGTCAGATTTACTCCCGCTTCACTCATCGCACTCTCGATGACCGGCAGAATCCGTTCGACGTGCGCGCGAGCTGCAATTTCAGGAACAACTCCGCCGTATTGCTCGTGCAGATCGCTTTGCGAAGAGACAATCGAACTCAGAATCGTCAGGTCACGCCCGATAACTGCAGCCGCAGTCTCATCACACGTCGACTCAATCGCCAGAAGCAGTTTGGGCATCGGTTACCTATAAAATAAAAGAGGCGAGCCGCGTTTTGAATAACTAGGCTCGCCTCATATCAGCAAAGAAAATCTAAGATTAAAGCACAGTTTGTGCAGGCACCACGAAGAAGCTTCGCGGAATAAAGGCCGCTTTTTTGCTCTCTTCTTCAGGTTCGACCTGCTCAGTCTCTTCCTTGGCTTCCTGCTTTTTTACCTCACCAGACATCGCGGATTGTACATACTCGAGAGCTTTATCGAGCTGAGTATCGACGAATTCACTTTCAGGTGGAGCTTCGTTGCTGAGCACATCCCGCTCGCTGCGGAATTTGCGGTATTCGATCATCTGCTTTGTGGTGAACTCAACTTTCTCACCTTCGTCGGGCATTACACCCCATTCGTCTTCAGGTTTGGCTTTTGGAAAGCGATGAATGTTCTTACCGCTGGGACGATGATAACTGGCAGTCGTCAACTTGAGTGCACTGTTACCATCTTCGAGTTCAATCACATTTTGAACGCTTCCTTTACCCCAGGACCGTTCGCCGACAATGATGGCCCGATCATGATCCTGCAGACAAGCCGAGACGATTTCGCTGGCAGAGGCACTGAAACGATTGATCAGGATTGCCATTGGAAAATCGCTGAAAGTACCACGTTTCTTGGCTCGCCATGTTCGTTCCTGAGTGTTGCGACCTTTCGTACTGACAATTTTTCCAGACTCGATAAACAAGTCAGAAATTTCTGTTGCAGAGGTCAGCAGTCCACCTGGATTCCAGCGGAGATCCAGAACCAGACCTTTCATGCCTTCTTTTTCCAGCTGCTTCAAAGCGGCCAGTAGTTCGCTGGTACTGTTTCGGCTGAAGTGTGACAAGCGGATGTAGCCAATTTTGCTGGCATCATCGAGCATGAAATTCCAGGTGCCGTCCGGGTTGTAACGATCTCCCATTACGGTCGCCACTTTGATGACGTCCCGTTCGATTTCCAGTTTTTCGATCGTACTTTTGACTTCCACTTTCTGATCTTCCGGCAACTCTTCAGAATTTTCTGCAATCTCTTCTGCGGTGCCATCGTCATCGGTCGTTTCATGGCGAACTGTAATCGTCACTTTTTTGCCTGCTGGGCCTTTAAGGAGTTTCACCGCGGTCGCGAGTTCCTTGCCAACTTCGAATTCCGCAACAGTTTGACCTTCAATACTGATAATACGATCGCCTGCTCGAACGCCAGCTTTGTAGGCGGGGGTGCCGGGCAGGGGAGTCATGACGACGATTTCTCGATGATCCTGATCGAAGTGGACCTGAATACCAATGCCGCCGAATTCCTGCTGGACATCTTGTTCAAAGGCGGAGAGGTCTTCCGGGCTGATGTAATTTGAATAGGGATCAAGTTTAGCCAGCATTCCCTGAACAGCCGCTTCAATCAGATCGCGGCGATCAATGTCCTTCACATAATTCTCGTCGATCTCTTCAAACGTATCGACAAACAGCCGCATCAATTCGTAGGTGTCGTCTTGTTCATCGCCGTGTGTCGCCTTTCCCCAAATTACAGTCAAGGAAACACACAGGCATATCAGCCACGCAGTGGTCGCGGAATTCCGCATCAGACGGCTCCTTCTTTAAACAATGGTCGATCACGTCAAAGCCAACGCTGCTTTCATCCAATTCAGCAACGCTGGGGAACGGCATATTCTAAAAGCTTTACAGGTTTCAGACAAGATGCAACAAGTTTGCGGACCTGAATTCGCAATTCGTGGAAACGAAAGTTGCATATGTGATTTCTAAAAATAGTAGTTCTATTTCAAGCACGAAGCGCAAGCGAGTGAGTCGCATGATTGAAAACACACTCGCTTGCGCTTCGTGCTTGTATTTTGACTCATTGTGAATACGTTGTCGCATCGCATCATGTTGGAAATCTGCAACTTTGATCCAACTCGTTGTGAATTCTTGAGTTATGGTTATTTAATTGAACTTAGAAAATGAAAGATGCATTTCCACATCATCCCCACGAATAGTCCGATTAACGATGTGTAAAGAAAATGGACATTTTAATTATGTTGTAAATGCCTGCTAAGTAAATGGTTATGGAAACAGTGGCATGTTTGCGCCCAAGTTTCTCAGTTGATGAAATCCAGTTCTGGCACGGCTGCTGCTTTATCAGTAAACATCAAAACAAAACCACACACACTTCAAATAACAATCAACTGGAGACTACCACCATGACTCAACTCATCAACAACTTGTACAACGACGAAGCTGGTTTCATTGTTTCTGCTGAACTCGTTCTGGTTGCCACTATTGCCGTGCTCGGAATGGTTGTCGGACTTTCAGAAGTCGCTTTCAACGTGAACCAGGAACTCGAAGACGTCGGATCAGCCTTTGGCTCGATCAATCAGAACTTCCACTACAACGGAACAGCTGGTCACAAAGGCGGAATCGCCGGTAGCAAATACAACGACGAGTGGGATCAATGCGACGATTCCTGCGACGTAAGCTGCGATGTCGCTCCAACTGGCGAAAGCTACTAAGGAGCATTCTGCTCCACCGGGGGCAGTCGCACGAAGGACTAGAGACTGAGATCGCTGAGTTTGCTCCTGCAGAACGAGAAATGAATTTGTGAATCAAATTAGATTTGGGGTTAGTGGGTAAAGGTTAGAGTAAAAGCCGAGGGCGGAAAGCGGAAAGCCGTAAAGGTGACGCTTTCCCAGTGGGTCCAAACCCCTCGGCTTTCGGCTTTCCGATCTCCGCTTCGCTGCGACCCCAGCCCACACATCAAGAAAACTCTAACCTCTAACCAATAATCTCTCACCTCTTCATTTTCCTGACACGACACCAATCCATCGGGAATTTTCAATCAAGTGAGAGTTCACACTGGGCCCATTGGCCAAAGTTTTCTTCGACATCGACACGAATACTTTTCAGTTCGTGCCGATGTTTTTTTATGACGTCATCAACCAGACGAGTTGCAATCCAGTGGGCAATCTCTTCAGCTGTCGTATTTGGGACCGGAAGAATGATGCAGTCTTCTTTGGGAAAAACCCAACGTCGGGTTTCAAATCGTGCTTCGACTTCTTCGCGTTCATCATCGACGGTAACGGAAATCGTCGGATGACCTGTCGGTAGCAGCATACGGTGATCAAGCTCATTCACAATCGCCTGGGTTGCATCGCGTAAGGCGATGAAGTCGAACACGTAACGATTCTCGTCCAGTCCCCCCGTCACTTCGACGGCTACCCGCCAGTTGTGGCCATGAAGTCGTTCGCAGATGTTGCCATTGAAAGTAATGAAGTGAGCGGCACTGAATACGAGATGATCTTTGGTCACTCGAACTCGATAGGAGGTATCGGACATGGTGGGATTTCTGATTGCATAAATGATATTTGCATTTAATTACAAGCACGAAGCGCAAGCGAGTGAGTTTGATTCACACTTTTTGGCACACTCGCTTGCGCTTCGTGCTTGTAGATTTAATTTAATAGGAGTTTCGTCAGTTGGAAATCATACCTTCGCGCAAGCCGGCAAATAATGTAGCCGCTACGAGATCAGCAGAAGTGCCGGGGTTCTTTTGATGGCCATCATCACGAAGCCAGTCATCGAGTTTCGCAAATTCCTCACAACTTTCAGCTGTTTCCGGCCAGTTCAACTCAAGAACCTGTTTGGCTCGGATGCTCGATTCCTTAGCAACTTCATAACCACACTTGCGGGCGATTAGACTGTCGGGATAAGTCGCCATCCAATCCAGATGCAAACCGACAATTGCCTGATTGCGATCCTGCGGAAAACGCTCCCACCAAGCCTTGAGTCGGTCACGACCAAAGCCGAGGACATCGGCGAAATTATTAGAGTATTGCCGAGCGATCAGATCACGATCGGCAGCCAGCGACATGATTTGCCGAACGGATTCCGTCGGTTCCGTCGAGAGATCCTGCTCAGACGTTGTGCCCATTCCACCCGGTTGAGCGGTGCGGATTGCTTCGAAAATCAAACGACTGTCGGCGACATCGAGCCCATCGATAAATTGTGTAATATGGTGTTCAATTTCCCCTACTTGGGATGCTGCCGCGAGGGGAGCGATTAATAGCACGATGCCGAGATTCGTATTTTTGCCGATCTGCAGTTTGACAGTTTTCACCGCGTCAAGAATCGATTTAGAAATCCCGCGTTGATCGATTCGTGAAAGCATAAACGCAGTCACACGAGCAGAGCGGACGAAGTCATTGTACGTGAGATCGACAAAAGAAGCCTGGGGATGAACATTGCCCGCTTTAGGAGCTTCTGCTTCCCAGAGGCAAGCGGTTTCAATCCATTTTATTAATTGAGTGGTGCGGTCGTTAGTCAAAATCAAATCCAGGAATCAGGCGAGCCGAGTCAGTTATGACTCGGATTTTCTCACGATCATTGTGGTCTGTAAGATGAGTTGTGTATTAAATTTATCATAACCCGAAGCGTCAGCGAGGGGAAAGTGTTGCTTATTAATTCGCACAGATCAACAGCAGGGTTCAATACAACGGACATGACTCTTAATTATCAGTTGAGTAGTGAAAGTTCAACGATTCGGGGGCTTCTCTTCGAGAGCGCCCCGCCACCCCGGTATTGTTTATGTTTAACCGGATAATGAATTGAACGCCGTCCCCTCGCTTACGCTTCGGGTTAAGAAAAGTGGGAACATTAAACGAGAACAGCCGTGCATTTTCGTGCACGGCTGTTGTTCTCGTTTAGAGCAATTTCAATAATTCACTGCAGCGTACGGCAGGAGCAAACCCTGCGTTTTATGGTCATTTGATGATCATGCGACTGCAGAAACCATTTGAAAATGGTCTTAATCAATTACTTGTTATTCCGACGTTCTTCCAGTTCTTTGCGGCGGCGTTCGACGACTTCTTCCTGGACATTGCGAGGACAGCGGGCGTATCGGGCGAACTCCATGCTGAAGCCCCCTTTACCCTGTGTCATCGAACGGAGTTCGTTGGCGTAGTCGAACATGGCTGCCAAAGGCACTTCTGCCAGAATGTAGCAGGACATACTCTTGGTCGAAGATGATGTCACGATTCCACGCTTACTCGAAATATGACCTGTAATCGATCCCTGATATTCATCTGGAGCTTCGATATCCAGAGTCATGATCGGTTCGAGCAATGCCATATCGCACTTCTCACGCAGATTAGTTCGCATGCAGTCGAAGCCAGCAATTTTGAATGCCATTTCCGACGAGTCGACATCGTGATAAGAACCATCAGAGAGATAAGCATCTACTCCAACAACTTCACATTCGCACAACGGACCTTTTTCGAGAGCCCGCTGAAAACCAGCGTCGACGGATGGAATGTATTCTTTAGGAATACGTCCCCCGGTCACTTCGTTATGGAATTCATAAGGAGCTTCAAAACCTTCGGCCATCGGCACAATCTTGCCCACGATGTGAGCGTATTGTCCGGAACCACCGGTCTGCTTCTTATGTTTGTAATTGAACTCGACGGCTTTACTCGGAGTTTCTTTATAAGCCACCCGAGGTTCACCAATGATACACTCGCATTTGTACTCGCGTTTGATACGTTCGATATAAACATCCAGGTGCAACTGACCCATTCCGGCAATAATGGTTTGTCCGGTTTCTTCATCGGTCATCACATGGAATGTCGGATCTTCACGGCGGAAACGCTCGAGAGCTTTGCCGAGTTTGTCGGCACTGTCCCGGCTTTTCGGTTCAATCGACAGACGAATCACCGCTTCTGGAACGTAGATATTTTCCAGAGAGTAGTTCGCTCCATCTCCACAGAACGTATCCCCGGAAGCACAATCGACACCGACGATAGCGACAATGTCGCCGGCTCCAGCAACGTCGACATCTTCACGGTCGTTTGAGTGCATACGGACAATACGTCCGAAACGGGTTTTCTGACCCGTTCGAATATTGATGTAGCTTTCGCCCTTTTTGATTTGTCCCTGATAAATTCGGGTATAAGTCAACTGACCGAACTGCTCCATAACGGTTTTAAACGCCATGCAGACGAGCGGATCGTCATCACTTGTTGAGAGGGGAACTTTGAATTTTTCAGGATCGACTTTTTCATTCGTTCCATTATCCCGTTCTTCTTTTTCTGCTTTTTCGACAGCCGTGACATCGATTGCTTTCACTTGACGGTCGAGCGGCGAAGGAAGATAGCGAATCACGCCATCCAGGAGAACCTGAACACCTTTGTTTTTGAACGCACTTCCCATCATCACGGGAGTGATGCTTTGTGAAAGCGTTGCTTCACGGATGACATCTTCAATTTTACTGACAGGAATTTCGGATTCTTCCAGCAGCATTTCCATCAACTCATCGTCAAACAGAGAGAGCTGCTCGAGCATGTGGGCACGAGCGGCATCGGCTTTGTCTTTCAACTCCGCAGGAATTTCTTCGTACTTGATCTCTTCGCCGTTATCACCAAAGAAGTAAATCGCCCGCATGTTGAGCAGGTCGACAACCCCCTTGTGGTTTGTTTCGACACCAATTGGAATTTGTAATGGCACGGGAATTACGCCGAGCTTTTCTTCAATCTGTTGACAGACTGAATCCGGATCCGCTCCCGTGCGGTCGAGTTTATTGATGAACGCGATTCGAGGAATTCCGTAGCGTTTCATCTGACGGTCGACCGTCAATGACTGACTTTGCACACCACCGACTGAGCAGAGGACCAGAATCGCACCATCGAGAACGCGGAGTGAGCGTTCCACTTCGACTGTAAAATCGACGTGACCCGGCGTATCGATCACGTTAACCACGTGATCCTGCCAGCGGACCTGTGTTGCAGCTGAGGTAATCGTGATACCACGCTCGCGCTCGAGATCCATATGATCCATGACGGCACCTTCGCCACCGTCTTTCACATCGCCAATTTTGTAGGTCTTTCCAGCGTAAAACAGAATTCGTTCTGTTAACGTGGTTTTGCCAGAGTCGATGTGAGCGGAGATCCCAATGTTCCGTACTTGGTCGAGGTTTTTCATGGTTCGGTGTGCATAAATTCAGTGAGAGTTAAATACAGTCAGGTTGCCAATCAACCTGATGAAAAATTGACAGAGACACTTCCTCATACGTTCGCATCTCTGCTCTGAAATCTGCTTAGCTTTCCTGTAATCTCTTCGTGGAATAAAAATTCTGATTCCAACACTGAAGAGAATTCTCATCCATCATTCATAATGAAGAGACTTCGAGTGTGGTTACAAAGCAAGCAGATCTGAGGCAGTTGAACCCTGCCAAGCCGGCATTCAGAGCGTAAGCTCCCCATGTCCTGAGGGTTCTAGAGCATTTTCAAAAAATTATCTGCAGCGTACGGCAGGAGCAAACACTTCGTTCTATGATCATTTGATGCTCATGCGACTGCAGAAACCATTTGAAAATGGTCTAGTAAGAATATTAGCGACGTCATAGCAGTCTGAAAAGAGGAAACGCCCCGCTAATTGGGCAGATTTCGCTCCAATTCGCGGGAATCTTCGGAAATTTGCCTGTTTGCATTGCGGAAATTATCGACCGAAGATCGTTTCGACATTTCCTCGCAGGATCAAATGCCCCAGTTCGACAGCTCGTTTTTCGGACCAGCCTCGATCCACAACAAACTCCTGAGCAAGGACTTTGGCCAGAATTCGTCGATACATGCGGAATTTGGGCAGTGCAAATTCCAGCTTGTACATATCGCTGTAATAGCCGACGTATTTAGTCTGTGGGATCGCAGTCAATCGTGTCCGACAATCCTGTTCAATGTACGGCGGCGTGTTCGAGTACCACCAATGCCCATTGGCGATGACATTCGGGAAAATCCATGAATAACTGACCAATTCCTGATTGCTTGTGCTGGTTAACACAGAAATCGGGAACGTAACCTGAGGGAAACTATTAAACAGGTCGCGATATTGAATTAGGGAAGTTCGTTTGTCGTACAAATCCTGGCCTTGAAACACGCCGTTTTCGTAAACACGTCGATTCACGCCAATCATCAGATCGAATGGAAGTTCAAAGACGACACAATTCTCAGCCAGCTGCCAGAAGACAAACTGACTCAACTGAGCAGCCTCGGCTTCATTCAGTTTTTCTCCCCGCCCCAATTGAGACCAATAAGGCGCAACTGTGCCACTCGGGACTAGCGTCGGTGAAAAGTCAGGAGGCAGTGAAATCGCACAGGCTCGGGCTCCATTTTTCGTGAAATGCGTAAACAGATCGCGAATCGCAGCCTGTAAATCTTCGATAGAACCGAGATCGCGGTTGGTTGCTTTAGAGAGCCGTTCGCGGACGTCTGATTTTGTCAGATGAAAAACGAGATCGTCAGTACGCAGACAGGGAACATACAGTGAAGTATCGAAGCCTTCGAGGGGATCATCGAAATCGTTGGTGAGATAGACCTGCTCGAGCCCTGATTTTTTCAGAACCTGCTGCTCCCAGTCGGACTGGCCGAGCACTTTGTCGGCTTGATCGTACAGGTTCTCCCAGTTTTCTGTTGTGATTCGATCATCTTCGAAATTGAAGAATTCCCGGCAGATCTCGATCAACCAGGCATATTGAGCTGTATTTTCCAGTGCACTCAGTTTTGGAACGAGCCGACCGACTTTCTCTTTGGGGGAGATTCCCGGTTCTTCAATCTTGTTCTTTGCCAGCCCAGCCGAGTGCGCCAGTTCAGTATAATAGTGATATCCCATGATGTCCCCTAGCGACTTTGAAGCAGCCGCATGGGGGTTGATGTGCGTGTGAGGATCGATCAGCGGAAGGGCTTCGAGTTCCTGAAAGAGACGCTGTTGGAGAGAATCACTCATGAAATAACCGTTGTGGACCAAATCTGGCAGGGAAATTAAAAATATCCGCAGCAAAAGTTTCTACTGCGGATGAACACCATATGAACCACTTTATCGATTGTGGATTAGCTTGAAAACCCTATTGCAGAATCTCAGGAGGACTGCCGTTTCTTCCGAGCCGCAGTGACCAGGTCATTCAACTCAGTCCGTTGTTCGGGAGTTAATACAGACTGAATTTCCAGCGTTTCCTCAGTTCGCATGTCTTCGAGTTGTCGGATGAGTTCTTCTGTTTTCGTGCGGAACTCCGCCTGAATTCCATAAATTTTAGTGCGTTGTTCATCGCTCAATCCAATTTGTCCATAGTAATTGGGTAATCGATTCTTCGAGCGAGCAGTCGCCGGCGCTTCAACAGATTTCATCTTCTGAGCAGGAGCTGAACTGATGACAAAGCACAGGCAGAGGCAAAGCGTGATTAGACCAGTCGTTTTCATAGGGCTTTCTTCCGTCATGTATGAAGAATTTAATCATGGAGACGATCAAGTTCGGAAACACTTGTTACCAAATGGTCTCCTGTTCACATTCTGGCCAGAAGTTTTATTCCGTTGCAAGAGACAGGTAGAATCGATTTGAAATTTATTGCATAAAAATACTTTAAATTTACGCTATTGCAGGACAGGCTTCAAAAAGTTCTCGCTGTGCATAAAAAAACACCGCAGATGCTAAAAGCAAATGCGGCGTCTAATTGGTTGGTTAAACAGGACTTCAGGAATTGACAGCCATCTCAGCGGTGGCGTTTCCCTCGATCAAGGCGGCCAGTTCACGAAGTTCAGTCAGTTGTTCGCGACGCAAAGCCACCGTTTCTTCGGTTGGGTCTTCGCGACGTAAACGCACGGAACTTGTGATATATCGCAACCCTTCGAGCAGCAGATCCTGCTGACGAGTGTTCAATTCCACGTGGAGTCGATCGGTTGTGGACATGAGAGTATCCTTATAAACAACGCGGCTGCCGACCTTCCTGATTCAGTAACCGACCTGATTTGTTCTGTATGTCTTCTTGACTTGGAGAGTAGCTAGCGGATTAAACCATTCTCTAAGAACAATGTTAGCAATTGTCAGGCCAAACTCAATCGAAAGCTGACTAATCCGCGGAAATGTCAGACGAATGCTGTTTGGATAATTGCATAAGTTGACGAATGAAGCGCGTTTTCGATCAACCGACACCAAACAATGTCGGTTATCCTTATCTATCGAACTCTCATCATTCAGACTTCGAAACTATTCTCTGTGTAGTTACGACAACTACAGACCGACTTTTGAAAAATAATGCAATTATCCGTGTAATCGTTACGAAAACGCCGAAGGACAGGGGAATCATTAAGCAGATTGGGCGAGCCGGGTTAGTCATGTCTCGGACGGGGCTGGGGGCGTATCAAAGCCAAGCCCGCAGTTCATCACACCATCTTGCTGCATCACTTCGTTCGTCCCCAGCCACCTGGGTTTTAATAAAGACTGAAACGAATTCAATTTCAAGTATTGTTAGGAGTTCTGCGATTTGCCATTCAATCTTAAGCCATCCTGACGGAATGCATCCGACATCGCCTTCGGAATTTCTGCTTCCGCCAAAATCACTTGGGCACGGTTTTCCTGAGTCAACGCCATCATCTCGGCTTCGGTTGCCACAGCCTTGGCACGTTTTTCTTCGGCACGGGCTCGGGCAACACGCATGTCAGCCTCGGCTTGATCTCCCTGTAACCGAGCACCGATATTGTCGCCGACATCGATATCGGCAATGTCAATCGAAACGATTTCATAGGCCGTCTGTGAGTCGAGACTTTTTGCCAGCACAGCTTTGGCGATCATCATCGGATTGGCCAGCACATGCTTGTGGCTTTCACTCGATCCAATTGCCGAAACAATTCCCTCGCCGACGCGGGCAATCACCGTGTCTTCGGTGGCTCCGCCGATCAATTGAGCCAGATTCGTTCGAACCGTCACTCGGGCACGAGCTTTCAATTGAATGCCATCACGGGCGACACCGTCGAGCGTATTACGGGAATGGCGTTTAGGATCTGGACAGTCGATGACTTTGGGGTCAACACTGGTTCGCACGGCATCGACGACATCGCGACCTGCCAGATCGATCGCAGCAGCTGTGTCCCAGTCCAGATCAATCTTGGCTCGTTGAGCAGCAATCAGAGCCTGCACAATGCGGCGGATATTACCACCTGCCAGATAATGGGCCTCAAAAGCAGCCGTCGGAATTTTTGGTAAACCAGCCTGCACAGCCATAACACGAGCATCGATAATGGCGGTGGGGTTGACCTTTCGCAGAGACATCAACACGAGTTGAATCGGGCCGACGTGTGCTCCAGTAACAAAGCCACGTAACCACAGGTGAAAATACTTTGTGAAGAGCACAAAGACCACAATGCCTAAGATGACCGCGAAAACAATAGCCGCGAAGATCAGCATTTCCTGCGAAAACATATTGAGCGTCCTATTTGATAAGTGTCGTCTCGGAGTGTTCATCAATTAGTTTAGCCTGCCAGCATACGGGGTTGCAAGTTGATCCCCTCAAAGATTCGCATCTTCACCAACAGGATTCTGTTATTCAGAAAGTTGTCAAGTTTGAATCTTCAACCTTGTCGAGTGCATTCTCTTTCACGTATAAAGGGTATTCGATGCTTTTTTTAATACTTCGAAGCGACTTCGGGAAGATTGCTGATGAGTACCACTAAGTCTAAGAAATGCCTCTGCTTGCTGAGTGCTTTCATTATCCTATACGGTTTGCAGACTCAGATTCAGGCAGCTGATCCAAAATCGGAGATTGATTTCGAAAAGCATGTCCAGCCGATTTTGCGACAGCATTGTTTCCGCTGTCACGGAGAATCTCACGAGAAGGGCGGTTTCCGACTTTCCCGCAAGGCAGCCGCATTCGGCACCGGAGATTCTGAAGAAGCTCTCATCATTCCCGGCAATGCGGCAGCAAGTTTACTGATTACTCGTGTGGAAGATGCCGATGCGGGTGATTTGATGCCGCTTGATGGTGAGCCGCTGGCGGATAAAGATATTCGGATCTTAAAAAAGTGGATCAATCAGGGAGCGAATTGGCCCGACTCGGCAGCGGTCGCAACACATTGGGCCTACGAACCGATTGTCAGGCCTGAAATCCCAGAGGTCGAAAATCAAGCCTGGGTAAAAACTCCCGTCGATGCTTTCGTCTTAAAACAGATTCAGGAGTCCGGCTACGAACCTGCTCCTGAACTCGATCGCGCCCGCTGGTTGCGACGAGTTTCTCTCGCTCTCATCGGCTTGCCTCCGACTCCCGAACAGATCGAAAAGTTTGAAGCCAATCAATCTCCAGAGGCTTATGAACGTGCCGTTGAGGACCTGCTCGCCTCTCCTCGCTTTGGCGAAAAGTGGGCGGTCGCCTGGCTCGATCTGGCTCGCTATGCCGATTCGAATGGCTTTCAGGCAGACCAACTTCGCGACAGTTGGGCTTACCGCGACTGGGTGATCTCCGCATTCAATCAGGGGATGCCAATTGATCAGTTTGTCGTTGAACAACTCGCAGGCGATCTTCTGCCTGATGCGACCCCCAGTCAGAAAATTGCGACCGGCTTCCATCGGACTGTGACCTGCAATGTCGAAGCGGGAGTGCATCCCGAACAAAATCGCGTCAATCAGGTGTTCGATCGCGTTAATACGACAGGCACGGTATTTCTGGGAACTTCGATGGAATGTGCCCAGTGTCACGATCATAAATACGATCCTTTTTCTCAGGAAGATTATTATCGACTGTTCGCTTACTTCAATAACACTCCATTGGAAGTGAAGCAGACGGCTGGAGTGACTTACGATTTCTACGGCCCTTCCATGGAACTGCCTCTTCCTACGAAGGAACAGAAACAACGAAAAGAGTTGCAGAAACAACTGGCTGATTTGCAAGCCAGGCAGAAAGCAACGCTCGATTCCTCCGAAGAAGATTATCAACTCTGGTTGACTCAACTGAAAAGCACCTCGGCAATACCCGAATGGTCTGTTCTCACTATTAGCGAATTTGAATCGACAGGCGGAGAAACCAGCACAATTCTGGAAGATCAATCAGTACTCGTAACCGGTCGCATTCCGGGAACAACTATTTATACTTTGACGGCTCAAGCAGAATTGGCGGAAATCTCGGCTATTCGCGTGGATGCCTTGACGCATCCCGAAATTCCCGGCATGGGACCGGGACGTGGCGATGAACTCCGCACGAATTTTATCCTCAGTGAAATCGAGTTCAAACTGATTCGCGGAGACAAAACGGAACGGCTCGAATTGGCCAATGCTATCGCCGATTACTCACAGGATCGTTGGGATGTCACTCAGGCAATTGATGGAGATCGAAAAACGGGCTGGGCGATCGGTCAGGAATTCGGCAAGCCGCATTGGTCGCAATTCACACTCATTGAACCAGCAAAACTGAATGCAGGAGACCAGATTGAAATCGTTCTCGATCAAAACTACGGCCGTGGTCGGACCATTGGTTGCGTTCGTGTCTCCGCTTTTGGGGGCGATCCGACAATGCTGTCGATTCCTGAAGAAGTCCGAAAGCTGGCCTCTACCGACAAAATCAATTCCAAAGATGAGAAGAAATTGCGAGACTTTTATTCTGCTCAGAATCCTCAACTGGCCAAGCTCGAATTGCAGATCGAAACGGTCAACAAGAAACTGAAGCAGATTGAGCCACCCACCACATTAGTGATGGTGGAAATGGACAAACCTCGAAAAACTCATGTGCTTTCGCGGGGCGATTATTTGAACCCGGCTCAAGAAGTGACCGCAGGGTTGCCGGGAGTATTTTCCGTGCCCGATGACAAATTCGAGACAAATCGCCTCGGTTTTGCCCGTTGGTTAGTCTCTGATGAAAATCCGCTGCTCGCCCGGGTGACGGTTAACCGCTGGTGGACGCAGATTTTCGGTCGTGGCATCGTGATGACTCCAGAAGATTTCGGGACCCAGGGAGAACCGCCTACGCATCCAGAATTACTCGACTGGCTGGCTGACGAACTTCGTTCCCATAACTGGTCGATGAAGCATGTTCTCAAGCAAATTGTTCTCTCCTCGACATTCCGGCAATCGGCTGATTTGACTCCTGAACTCCTCGAGGCTGATCCTGATAATGCACTCTACGCCCGTGGACCACGTTTCCGGATGCAAGCCGAGATGATCCGCGATAACGCGCTCGCAATCAGCGGATTACTTTCAGAAAAAATGGGTGGAGAACCGGTCATGCCGTTTCAGCCGGATGGTATCTGGCGATCCATTGGAAGGAATCAACCCAAGTGGATTACCGCGCAGGATGAAGACCGCTTCCGCCGCGGGATCTACATCATCTGGAAACGCGATGCCCCATATACTTCGCTGATGAGTTTCGATGCTCCCGACCGCACCGCCTGCGTGGTGAAACGTCCTCGAACCAATACGCCGTTACAGGCTCTGACACTACTCAATGACCCGGCTTATTCGGAGATGGCACTCGGGCTGGCGACGCGAATTTTGAAGCATGCCAGCAATTCAAGCGATCGAGAACGGATGATTTACGGCTTTCAACTCGCCATTGCCCGGCAACCCACAACCGTGGAAATCGATTTGCTGACTGAGTTGCTGGAATCCGAGCGAGCAACACTGGACGCAAATCCCAAACTGATCGAACAACGGATGAAACTCAAACTGAAAGAGTTTCCAGAAGCTAAAGTCGAATCCAAAGAATTAGCAGTCTGGTTTTCTGTAGCCAATGTTCTGCTAAACCTGGATGAAACGATTACGCAGTGATTGTTTCAATGAATAATCAGCCACAGAGAGTCCTCTGTGCTCTCTGTGGCAATAAAAATATGTCTCGTTGAAGCGTAAGCACGGGCACAAATTGATTAGTAACCAAGAGTTATAAACCATGACAAATTCTCCTCTGCAATTCGTCAATCCTGAACTGACGCGTCGTTATATGTTGCAGAAGTCGGGGTACGGACTCGGGGCTTGTGCGCTGGCATCGTTGTTGAATCAGGATGCAGTTGCTGATCGTCGCGAAAAACCTCTGGAAATGCGAACTCCCGATTTTCCGGCTCGGGCAAAGAATGTCATCTATATTCATCTAGTCGGGGCTCCTTCGCATTTGGATCTATTCGACTATAAGCCCCAGCTGCAGGAACGTAATGGTCAGCTTTGCCCGGACGAGTTCTTTGAGGGCAAGCAACTGGCCTTCATTCGTGAACAACCCGTCTTGATGGGAACACCAAAATCGTCTGAATTTGCATTCAAAAAATGTGGTCAGTCAGGACTGGAAATTTCGAATCTGATGCCGAATCTGCAGGGTGTGGCGGATGAATTATCGATTCTCAAAACCGTCACGACGCAGCAGTTCAATCATGCCCCCGCTCAACTTTTTATGCTGACTGGTTTCGAGCGTTTCGGAAGACCCAGTATCGGTTCCTGGGTCACTTACGGACTTGGCTCTGAAAATCAGAATCTACCTGGCTTTGTAGTTTTGATTACCGGGCAGATCCTCGGAGCTGGCAGTAGTGCCTGGGGGAGTGGGTTTGTTCCCACTGTTTACCAGGGAGTCGAATTCCGCTCACAGGGAGATCCTGTACTTTATTTATCAAATCCTCAAGGCGTGACTTCCGAGAGCAGGCGGGGAATTATTGATACGGTCAACCGATTGAATCAGGTGCAGGTGGCTGATGTAGCCGATCCCGAAATTGCAACTCGCATTAGTCAGTATGAAATGGCCTACCGGATGCAAACCAGTGTGCCGGAGTTGATGGACATCAAAGCGGAATCTCAGCGGACTCATGATCTGTATGGAACCGAACCTGGCAAAACCAGCTTTGCCAATAACTGTCTGCTGGCCCGACGGCTCGTCGAACGCGGCGTCCGTTTTGTGCAATTATTCGATGAAGGCTGGGACATGCACGGCTCTGTATTCAATAACTTGCCGAAAAAATGCAAACAAGTTGATCAGCCAATCGCTGCATTGATTCAAGATCTCAAAGAGCGTGGCTTGCTCGATGAAACGCTCGTTGTCTGGTCTTCCGAATTCGGCCGTACGCCGATGGCTCAAGGGAAAAATGGGACAGGGAAGGAGACCAAAGCGGGTCGCGATCATCATAAAGAAGGCTTTTCGTTATGGATGGCTGGCGGCGGAGTGAAGGGTGGTTTTTCTTATGGACAAACCGACGAACTCGGCTACGCTCCCGTCGAAAATGAGGTTCCTGTCCACGATTTCAACGCGACCATCCTGCATTTGCTGGGAGTTAATCACGAACGATTGACCTACCGATATCAGGGCCGTCAGTTCCGCCTGACGGACGTGCATGGCAATGTTGTGCACGAAATTATCGCGTAATATAACGTTGATTTCGCAGAAAGTATTATAGGATCCACTGGGTGGAGGGGGCGCTCCGCTTTAGCGGAAGCCCCCGGGTGTTCTACGATTCGGGGGCTTCTCTTCGAGAGCGCCCCCGCCACCCGGATCGTTTTGACTGGATTAGTTTATATTCAGTGATTACGACTCTACCGGTCGTGGCGGTGCACCGGGTGGACGCCCCGGAGGTGGTCCATCGGGGCGTCTCTCTCTTCCATCCTTGGGAGGTCCGAAACGATCATCGTCACGACCACGTTCATCCTCAGGCCGCCGTCCACCGGGAGGGCCTCCCCCATTATTCCGGCGATCAAAGGGATGCAATTCACTGAGCACCTGGGCATGAAAATCATGATTCATGAAAATGCTCTCATTGCGATGAGTATCCCAAAGATACAGCCACATGAGTGCCTCGGCCTGATAATCAGCCGGGCTGTTCAATAATGCCGCCTGCTGATTGGTTTCGAGTTGTGCAAAAAATGATTGCAGTTCATTATTGGAAACTTGATCGACTCGCTCAAAACCTCGCATTTCGGAGACCATTAAGCTTCTCAACAGCAGACTGCGAAATGCAATTCGTTCCCAGGCAACGGCAGGCAAAATGCGAGTAAATCGACTACTTTCTTCTTCACTCGGCTTTTCAAGCTTCAGTCCATTTTTACGGACCAGTTCGAGTGTCTGCTGATTGGGCCAGGTCATTCTCGGATTGTTGGTATTGGCAATTGAAGCTCCGAGAATGCGAGACATTCTAGCAATGCCGGTCAACTTTAGTTGCTCAATTTGATCTCGCTGTGCAGAAGCCAGTTGCGAAAATAGAATTTCGTTGACCACCTGATTGAGTTGCTCATCCTGCAATAGAAACGGGGTCGTATTGTTGATACTCCAATTGGGGTCGAGCATCCACATCAGGATAGAAAGGCGACGATCTCCCTTGGAAATAATCCGAGCCATCAATTCCGGCAGCAGTCGATTGTCCTGCGTTCGGTTTTCTCTCAAAATCGATTCTACGGTCGCAATTTGAGCGGCTGGCTCCGGGCTGTTTCGCAGACTTTGTCGTTCAAATGGCGATAGTGTATCGAGCCATTTCGTATATTGATCAATCAATGGTTCGAGTCCATTCTGCTCAATATAGTTATGCAATTCCCAATATCGGGCTTTCTCTGCATTCGAGAGTGATTGATAAGTCTCCAGATTTCGATCGAGCCTCTCCCGATCCTCCTGAGGCAGGCTGGAAATTTTTTGTTTGATGTCCCGGGATTCTCTGAGTGACAACTTCGGGCCGAATGTCGCTCCACAGAGAATGACTAGACAGCAACTTCCGAGCAATGGAAAGGCCCATCTGGAGAAACGATGCGTTGGAGAAGAAATTGCTTTTTTTGCATCGATTTCAGTGAGATTTTCATGCGGATGCTTCATCGTATGGCCTCCCCATTCTCCTGATTATGTTTAAGCCATTCCGGGCTACTCTGCAATTTCTTGAGAAATTCCACAGAGCCAATTTCCTGGTAACTGTCAAATTGCTCAAGGACAGGATAGTTTTCAATCAGGGCTTCAGTTGTTGAAGGTGGAAAACTTCTCATGAGTGCAAACCCGACAAATCCACAGGCAATCACCAGGCACCAACCGAGAACCCGACTCCCCACTTCCTGGGCTTTTCGAAACCAGGCCTGATCGGAAAGTGGCGTTTGCTGTTCGTCCATCTTCAATGTGGCGATGGTCTTTTGAGCAAAATCCTCGGGAGCTTTTGTACGGGGCAGGGTGTCGAGGACCTCCCAGACTGTTGCCAGCGATTCCATATCGTGACGCGCAACCTCATTCTGTGACAGCAAACGCTCGATCTGTTGCGTTTCCTGCTCACTCAATTCGCCATCAAGATAAGCGACAAAATTGGATCGCTGATCGGCGGTTAATCTGGCGAGTTTTTCTACCATGCGACTTGCTCAAAAATTGACAATAACAACATTACATCACTGGATATGGCCAAACACGTTTTTAATCAATTTGGTCAGGCAATGCCCGACCTGCAGTTATCTGAAATTTTGGAACCGCGGATGGACACGGATAAACACAGATGTGATTTTCAACATTTCCTCTTAGCCCAAATTTGTATTTTTTAAAAATGATCTGAGGTTCAAAACTTAATGAGGAGCCCTGTTTAGTAAATTAAATAGGACTCCGCAGTACTATTTGAAGTGCCTGCTTGCTGAGTTACATTTGCACGTAATTTTCCAGAAAGTCCCGTAAGTTTTCCCGTGCTCTGGACAGCAAAGATTTCACTGCGGAGGGGGAAAGTTCCAGAGTGTCTCCAATATCGGAGTAACTCATTTCTTCAAATTTGTTCAATAACAGGGCCATCCGCTGGCGATCGTTCAAGGTTTCCATCGCCTGATGAATGATCGTGACCAGTTCGGCTTTATCGAGTTGTCGAGCCGGCATTAATGCCGATTTCTCGGCCAGATTCTTTTCAGGCAGGCCTGTTTTTACAGGGCCCGATTCACCACTGCTGAATTGAACTTCTTTACGTCGTTTGGAGGATCGGCGGGCATTGCTGGCAAGATTATTGGCGATGCGAAATAACCAGGTGGAAAATTTCGCTTTAGGTTCATATCCACGACGTGCCCGGTAGACACGCATAAAAGTTTCCTGAGCAAGATCTTCTGCAGCTTCCTGGGAACCAAGTATCGTGCTGAAAATACCCACCACCCGATCCTGATAGTTTTCTACCAACTCGGCAAAGGCTTCTTCATCATCTTCGCGCACCCTGAGCATCAACTGAACGTCGGGATCGCTCAGATACGGATTACTTGGTGCTTGCGAGGTCGCATTCACAATTACTGGTTTTTCTCACAAGTATGAATAACGGATTGTTTGTTGATCGCATTTGCAACCAAGCCGATCCGGTCAAAGATATTCGAATTTGATTGTCTTGAGACAGCCGCTCTCTTATTGTCGTCAAAGTTCGCCCCAGAGGCAACAGTCCCATGACAATGCAGAACAATCTCTAATCGATTATTATCTAAAAAGTTACTAAATCCCCTGGGATCTCAGTTTTTGAGATCACCAAGAATGCAAAATCGAAACTCAATATGGATTGAACACTCAAAAAACGATGAGGTTTCGCAACTCATATGTGGTTTCAGCAGCGTTTAACTAAGAATAACTCTCCATCATCACTTTCAGCATGTCATTATCCTGATAACTTTTCAATTACGAATAAATCGTTATGTCAATTTCCACGCTTCCCCTCAGCTATTGCGGTAATGTTCATCCGGCCAACACCGTTCCCGAATTCATTCAGATATTACAGGAGAAAACGGCTCTCGTGCAGCAGAAAACCGGTTCCAGGATTGCCGCTGGTTTGTGGTTGCCCGATGCGATTACTCGTGAAATCGAATCCAAGCCTCAACTCCTCGATGATATTCAGATCACACTTCAGCAGCACGATTTAATCTGCTACACGCTGAATGCATTTCCATTCGGGAATTTTCATTCCGAGCGAGTCAAAGAACAGGTCTATCTGCCGGATTGGACGCAGGAAAACAGACGAGAATATACTATACGCTGCGCCCGAATACTGGCGGCATTATTACCGGATGGTGTTGAGGGTTCTATTTCGACCGTTCCGCTAGGCTTCAAGGAACTTTCTGGCAGAGAAGGTTTTCTGAAAGAGTGCTGCGATCAATTGATCGAAACCGCTCGATTGCTCGATGAAATTCACGACGATACCGGCCGCATCATTCGCCTGGCGATCGAGCCCGAACCACTTTGCGTGCTGGAAACAACACCGGAAGTTGTTGACTTTTTTGCTCTGTTACGCGAACGGGTGAAGTCCAACGAATTAGCCGAAATTGTCGAACGGCACCTCGGAGTCTGTTACGATGTTTGCCATCAATCGGTGGAATTTGAAGATGTTGCCGCTTCGATCCGAACATTGCAGGAGCATGACATTCGCATTAATAAGGTGCACATCACCTGTGCCATCGAATTGCAGAACCCGGCTACCAATGAGGCGGGGCGAAAATTCTTAGCGGACTTTGCCGAACCCCGTTATTTACATCAGACGTTTCGAACTCAGTCTGGAAAGAGTCAATCGATTATCGATCTGACTGCTGAATTCGCCAATAGCCCACCTGCAGACTGGCTTGATGCTCCCTGCTGGCGGATTCACTTTCACGTTCCCGTTCATGCGGAAAACCTGGGGCCTCTCAACACAACTCGCCCCGACTTGAAACTGGCATTGGCAGAAATCGCGAAACTGGAATACGCACCCCATCTCGAAGTGGAAACCTATACCTGGTCGGTCATGCCCGGCGAAAACCTGCCAGATCCCTGCGAAGGACTTGCGCGAGAGATGACTGCCACAATGCAGTTATTGTCCGATCTGGAGTCAAAATAGTTTTATAAAAGGGTGTCCCAGATAGCTCCACTTTCCGGGCTATCCCATTACGGCGTTAAACAAACGAAATCAACTTTTACCATCATACAGGCGTATCAAGTCACACAAATATGGACTACCGAACTCGAAATCGTGCCGCTTACGATCGACTTGTTCGTGAGGGTGCCGTCTTTGCCAAAGTCGCTACCGATGAAGAATGTCAGCGACCACTGGCGATACTCGATTCGCGTGGCTGGTTACCAAAATCTGTTGTTGGCTTAAAGGTGCTCTGTCTGGCCGCAGGAGGAGGATGGCAATCGATTCTCTATGCAACTGCTGGTGCAGAAGTCACTGTCGTCGACCTCAGCCAGGAAATGTTGGCACTCGATCAACGGGAAGCAAAGCGTCGCGGGCTCTCTCTGAAATTGATCGAAGCCTCCATGGACGATCTGCCCATGCTGGGTGACAGTCAGTTCGATATCGTCCATCAACCGGTCAGCACCTGCTACGTGCCTCAGCTATTGCCAGTGTTTCAGGAAGTTGCACGCGTGCTTAAGCCGACGGGACATTATATCAGCCAACACAAATCCCCTGTGAGTCTGCAGATTTCTCACCGCACGAACAAAAATGAATACGTGATCGGCCTCGATTATTACCACGAAGGACCACTGCCTGCAGTTGAAGATACCTCTTACCGCGAAGCAGGTGCGGTCGAGTATCTGCATCGCTATGAAGAAATTCTCGGCAGTATGTGTGAAGCAGGCTTAGTCATCGAAGCCTTCAGCGAACCCAAACGGGCTCACACCGAGGCAAAGCCGGGCGATTATCGTCATCGTGGAAATTTCATCGCCCCCTACCTGAGAATCAAAGCCAGACGGAGTGAACAGGCTTCGAATCCTGCTCCGAATAAGTCGCAACTATGGACCCCGTAAATGTTGGCGTAGGTCAGGCACTACCTGACGAAATGGATATTGAATTCTACTTTCATCGCAGAGAAATCAAAAATGGGTGCCATGCTTGCATCGCGCAGCAGGGCAAGCATGATTCGAGGTGGATTTTGTCCAGATTATCGAATTATCATCAATGTGTTATCCTGGAAAATCCTTGTCGATCAAGTCAACAATTACCACGCCCATCACTTCGTTCTGAGCGTGCCACCCAGCGTTTCATAAAATTAACATCGCATCCCCATAACTGAAAAATCGATACCGTTCCTCAACCGCAATTCGATACGTTTCCATGATCTCTTCATACCCCGCAAACGCACTCAGCATCACTAGCAGAGTGGAATGTGGCAAATGAAAGTTGGTAATCAGGACATCGACGGCATGAAATTTGAAGCCCGGGCGGATGAATAAAGTCGATTCTCCCTGCCACGGCTGCAATGTGCCCGATTGACTGGCCGTCTCCAGAGTTCGCACGGTGGTCGTGCCAACGGCAATCACCCTTCCATTGTTTTCTCGACAGTGTTGAATCTGCTGGACGGTTTCTTCCTGCACCTCACACCATTCGGCGTGCATCGTATGTTCATCGAGTTTTTCCACACCAATCGGACGGAACGTGCCCAGTCCAACATGCAAAGTCACTTCCGCAATTGTCACCCCTTTTTGACGGCATTGCTCCAGCAATTCAGGCGTGAAATGTAACCCGGCTGTCGGAGCTGCCGCTGCTCCCGGTTGGTTGGCATACACTGTTTGATAGCGTTCCCGGTCTTCCGCCTGAGCATGCCCATGTTGAATATAGGGAGGCAGGGGAACCGATCCGATGGCATCGAGTATTTCCCAATGAGTGCGGGGGTCCTCTTCTGATTGCAGAGGGCGAACCTGCCAGCGACCTTCATCTTTTCGGGCGATGAGCTTCAATTGGATACGATTCGAGCCATCATCATTCACAACCGTAATGGTTTCCCCCGGCTGCAATTTTCCGCGAGTCTTGCCGATGATCTCCCATGTCTGTTCGCTGTCAATTCCCAGAAACAGGCCTTCCCATTTACCGCCAGTCTGATCACGAACTCCGCGTAAACGAGCCGGAACAACTTTGGTCCGATTCACAACCAGACAATCGTTCGGCTGAAGATACTCGAGCAGATTGAAAAAATGGGCATGCGTCCGCTCGCCCGTGTTCCGGTTAAAGACCAGCAATCGCGATTGATCCCGCTTTTCTGCCGGCGATTGGGCAATCAGCTCTTCGGGTAAGTCGTATGCGTACGACGAGATCAGATTCAAATCCACCATATAAAATTCCAGCTCTACCGTTGTCGATGACATCCTGATTCCACAGGGTATCAGTATTTTCTCACGTTACAGGGGGACATGTTATCGAATCGAACCTATAATTTCTTTGCATCCCGCTCAGCAACCAAGATGACTGAATTTCATGAATACCGATTCTTCGCCCATCCCAATCCTGTTCTGCATCACGGAACTCGATCCCGGCGGAGCGGAGCGGGCCTTTGTGCATATTCTTTCCCGGCTCAATCGAACTCGCTGGAATCCCCGAGTCATTTGCCTGAGTGGTCAGGGAGAATTGGTTGAGGAACTGGAGCGGTTCAATATTGAAGTTATCTGCCTGAATGGAAGTCCTCGACGACCTTTACAGTTATTGTCTCGACTTTATCGAGAGATCAAACGGTTTCAGCCAGTTCTCATTCAATCATTTTTGTTTCATGCCAACATTCTAAGCCGGATTGCTGGCCGATTTGCGGGAACAGCCGCAATTGTCTCCGGAATTCGAGTCGCCGAGAAGCGGTCGACGTTCTATCTGAAACTCGACCGCTGGACGGAACGCTGGGCTACAAAGCACGTTTGTGTCAGTGAAGCGGTTCGCGAATTTTCGGGAGAGCAGGGCGGCTTAACGGCTGAAAAACTGATCGTGATCCCAAACGGTGTCGACCGCAATCGTTTTGAGAATGCAGCTCCGCTTACCAGAGCGAAAATAAAGAGTGCAGACTCAGACATATTGGCCCTGTTCGTAGGACGACTCGATTCGCAAAAGGGTGTTTCGGACCTGCTCGAAGTTGCAGCGCGATTGAAAGATGACGTTCCGCAGCTCAAATGGTTGATTGCTGGAACTGGTCCTGAAGAACATCGATTGAAAGAATTCGCGAATCAACTGGAGTTGACGGAGTCTGTTCAATTTCTTGGCCGACGAAACGATGTGCCTGAACTGATGAAAACGGCCGACCTGTTCGTGTTTCCTTCTCACTGGGAAGGAATGCCGAACGTGATTCTCGAAGCAATGGCTGCCCGATTGCCGATAGTCACGACCAATGTTGAAGGCATCGATCAGTTGTTGGAACACCAAGTTTCTGCAGAGATTGTTCCGATTGGTGATCTCGGAAAATTCTCTGCCAGCGTGCAGAAATTAATTCAAAATCCAGAACTTCGTCAGCAGTACGCCAGCAAGGCATGGGATCGTTTATCGACAGAATTCGATTGGCAATCCATTGCAGATCGCTATCAGAATTTATACGAACAACTCATCGCTAATGAACATTCGAAAAGGTGAGTTGTGTCAGTCCTGGTACGGGCGAAATTCTTATAATTCGATATGCTCAGCAACCATCGTATCGAGATCGACAATGGCAATCGTATGCGGATTCGCCCGGTGCAAGGCTCCCGGATTTAAGACGAGCGTCTCTCCGACTCGATGCTGTTCTTTGACATGCGTATGCCCATAACAGACGAGATCATAAATCCCGGCATTTGCCGTCTTATCAAGTCGGCCAGTTTCATGACTGTGCAGCAGGGCGATGAGTCGTTTGCCGATCGTAAAATCTCCAAACATTCCATGCCAGATTTGACCGGCTTTCTCGACGGTCAGTTTCATGAGATCGGGATTGTCACAATTGCCAGTGACAAAATGTGTTGGCCAGTCTGCAAAAAGTGGAACGATTTCGATGCCGCAGATGTCTCCACAATGCAACACGGCTTCCACATTCTGCTCTTTCAGAATCTCAATGGCCCGTTCCGTATTCGGAATATTTCCATGAGTATCGCTGACGACTCCAATTTTCATCGGTACTGAAATCCTTTCAAATCACGAATTTGGATCGCTCCAGTATTTCCCTTCTGGGAAACGGGCATTTTCAATCGATTTCTCGTGCATCGTAATACTGTAGCCTGGCGTCTGCGGTAGCAGGTAATGCCCATTTTGGATTTGAATCGGATCCAGGAAATGCTCATGGCAGGTGCCGGCGTGTTCGGCCATGCGATTTTCGAGTGAACCGGAAACGCAGAGATAATCGATGATCGAAAGATGCTGCACGTATTCGCAAAGGCCGACTCCGCCCGCATGAGGGCAAACCGGAACGTCATACTTAGCCGCCATTAACAATACAGCCAATACCTCATTCACTCCCCCGAGACGGCAGGCATCAATTTGACAAACCTGCATCGCATTGGCTTCCAGGAACTGCTTGAACATGATGCGGTTCGCGCAATGCTCGCCCCCCGCGACTCGAATTGGGTGTAATGCTTTGGCGATTTTTGCGTAGCCGAGGATGTCATCGGGACTGGTCGGCTCTTCAATCATCCAGGGATCGAACTCGGCTAACTGACGCATCCATTCGATAGCCGTCGAAACATCCCAGACCTGATTGGCATCGGTTAGCAATCTTCGGTCCGGCCCAATTTCCTCGCGAATGATCCGACATCGTCGCCGGTCATCTTCCAGGTCGCGGCCAACTTTAATTTTGAAAACTTCCCAGCCTTCACTCAGACGCTGCCGACACAGTTCCCGCAAACGTTCATCGGAGTAACCGAGCCAGCCTGCTGACGTTGTGTAAGCGGGATAGCCATCTCGTTCGAGAATCGAGAGTCGATCCGCCTGAGATTCTTTGAGCCGAGTCAGCATTGAGAGTGCTTCTTCCGGCGTCAGCACATCTGTCAGATAACGAAAATCGATGCAGTTGACGAATTGTTCCGGCGTGAAATCCGCCACTAGTTTCCACAGAGGCTTCTTTTCCGCCTTCGCCCACAAATCCCAAACCGCATTCACGATGGCAGCAGTCGCCAGATGAATGACCCCTTTTTCAGGCCCCAGCCAGCGGAGTTGACTGTCGGAGGTCATGTGCCGCCAGAAGCCTGCCATGTCTCCCGCAATTTTTTCCAGGCGCAGTCCGACAACTCGTGAACGCAGGGCTTCGACAGCCGCGGCACAAATTTCATTGCCCCGGCCAATCGTAAACGTGATTCCATGCCCGACGAGATCCGGATGATCCGTTTTCAAAGTGACATAAGCAACCGAATAATCTGGGGCTTCGTTCATCGCGTCCGAACCATCCAGTTCACGCGAGGTTGGAAAACGTAGGTCGTCGACTGTCAGATCAAGAATTTGAATCGTCACGGGCGCTATTCATTCAGTGAAAAAAGTGGAGTTTGGAATGATTGAGATTAACTTAAAGTCTTAATCCTATCTCATCACATTCCGTTTCGCATCCCTTAACATGAAGATAACCCACAAGATACAAATTGGAACGCTGCTCTATCTCAAAGTTGAAAAGGCACTCAGACTCAATGGCTGACATGAAATCACTGTGCTGAAGTTTGCTCGCGAATTCCGGACAGAAGCGGAAGAGCATTCTTGCAATTCCATTGTGATATGTGGAAGATAAAACAGTATCCTTTCTCAACAAATGGGCCATGTTGATTTGTCCTGATAAATCTTCGCGGGGTTCCCGTATGCAGGATTAAGTCTCATACAATAGCCAAATCTAATTTGTTTCCCTACTATGCTGAAAGTGTCTGGTCTCTCATTGAGGTGCGTTCGTAAGCTCAACGGGGTCAGGCGTCAATTAGACTGAGATTGTGTGATCGCTGCTTCAGGCAGTTTCTCACAATTGATTTTTGATGAAAATCTAACTGGCAGAATTCGACAGCGTTCAAAATTCTCGTTGTCACAATATCAATATAAGGTGAGGTCAATGGCAAAGTGGATGAAAAAGATGGTCAGCGATGGTCACATCAGCGCCGATCAACTTCAGGAAGCACTCGCGATATCCAAAAGCAAAGGGAAAAAGCCTGAAGCGATACTCCAGGAACTCGGCTACGTGACCAAGGATACTATGCGAGAGTATCAGTCGGCTGCCCTTGGCTACGAAATGATTGACCTGACCGCGATTGAACCCGATCCCTCAGTCATCGAACAGGTGCCGGAATCGGTTGCACGCGAAAATATCGTCTTCCCAGTCGAAATGCGAGGGGAATCGCTGGTTGTCGCAATGAACGACCCGATGAATCTCGAAGTGCTCGACAAGCTACGATTTATTCTGAATCGTGATATCCAGGTTGTCGTCGCCTCAATGGAGTCGATCCAGGCTGCGATTAACACGCATTACGGACAGCACGAGACGGAATCGGTTGATTCGATTATTGCCGAATTCACGGAAACGGCCATCGATTTTACGGAAACAGAACTTTCCGAAGCCGAAGCCGAAGCCGAAGCCGATGAAACCTCACCGATTGTGCGGCTGGTGAATCTGATTATTTCCGAAGCAATTAACATGCGTGCATCGGATATCCATGTCGAACCTTTTGATGACCGCATTCGTATTCGTTATCGAATCGATGGCGTGCTGGTCGAGCGCGACAGCCCGCCTAAACGTTTGCTCTCTGCGCTGACGTCTCGTATCAAGATTATGGGTTCGATCGATATTTCTGAAAAACGCCGGCCTCAGGATGGTCGAATTAAAACTCGGGTGGGCGGACGAGAGTTCGATTTGCGAGTCAGTATTCTACCGACACACTACGGGCAGGCAGTGGTCATGCGTATCCTGGATCGAGACAACATTAAGGTTGGTATTCGTAATCTTGGATTTAGTGAACTCAATTACAGGAACTTCCTGAAAATCATTCGCCGCCCGAACGGAATTTTTCTAGTGACCGGCCCGACGGGTAGTGGTAAGACGACGACTCTGTACAGTGCATTGGGTGAACTTAATCGTCCGGATCGAAAGATTATTACCGCTGAAGATCCGGTCGAATATTACCTGCCTGGTATTAATCAGGTGGAGGTGAAGCACAATATTGGAATGACATTCGCCCGTATTATTCGCGCGATGCTTCGTCAGGCACCGAACGTCATCCTTGTGGGTGAAATTCGAGATACGGAGACTGGGGAAATGGCTATCCAGGCTTCTTTGACTGGACACTTAGTTTTCAGTACACTTCACACGAACGATGCGCCCGGTTCTATTACACGTTTGATTGACATGGGTGTTCAGCCGTTCCTGGTTGCTTCAAGTATTATGGCGGCTATGGCACAGCGCCTGGTGCGAGTTATTTGTCCGAAATGTAAACAGGCGTATATCCCTGAGCCGTCTGAGGTTGAAGAGTTTGGGATCGCGCAAGACGTTATTGATTCCGGGGAATTCTTCCGCGGCAAGGGGTGTAATCATTGTCAGCATACGGGCTATCGTGGTCGCCGGGCGGTGTTCGAATTGATGATGATGAACTCGGCAATTCGGGAAATGGCCTTCAATAGTGAGCCGACTCAGAATATCAGACGTCAGGCGCGATTGTTCGGCATGAAGACACTTGTTGAAGATGCAGTAGATAAGGCTATACAAGGAGTTACGACGTTTTCTGAGGCTTATAAGCTGAAGTCGGGTGGGCATTGATCAAGCGTGGTTGATGCGTGTTGTGGCTTGTGGTTTGGTATAGGTGTAGTCTGATTTGTTCGATGTGTGGATTTGTGTTTCCAGGGCATGTTATTCATCGCTTGGGAATTGAAGGGTCAGGTCGAAGTTCCGTTTGTGGGGTGGTCAAGTTTCGTGATGTCAGATCGGGATTGGTGAGGCCCTGGTTTGTTTGAGGGTCTCCTGTGCTGGGTGAGTTCGTTAGAGGCGAGAGGTGAGGACCCCGGTGTTTTCGGTTTGTGGTAATTTCTTGAGTTGTTGTGTGAAGTCTCGAATAATCATTTTGTCGGGAATCTTTTTTGATTTATTTTTTACTTGAAGTTTTTCGGGAATCAAATTGAAGAGCGTGAGTCGACTGTTTCTGGTCAACGCTTGGGTATCAGCTGTTTTCATGACAGCACATATAAAAGGGTTTGAAGATCGCTTCTCCAGTTGGGTAAATGATCTTCCTTTTCAGAGTTTATTCTTCTCTTCATCAAAAATATACGTTTTGGTCTCACAACACTCTCTTGTCGTTGAGTTGGTTGTAAAGGATTTCTATGTCGACAATACAAATTGACAAATTGCTCGAAACCGTAGTTAAAGAACGGGTCAGCGATTTGCATATAACGACTGAGCAGCCTCCCGTTGTGCGATCGGGCGGACGAATGGTGCGGCTCGAGACGAAGACGCTTACGCCAGACGATACTGTCTCCTTAATGAAAAGTATTACGCCTGAGCGAAATCAGCAGGAGTTGCAAGAAGTTGGAGGGACGGACTTTGGTTTTGCGTTTGGAGATAAAGCTCGTTTCCGTGTCGCGGTGTTTAAGCAGCGTGGCCAGATTGGAATGGTGCTGCGGCGAATTCCGAATGAGTTTTTGACATTCGAACAGCTGGGGCTGCCTCCCATTATCGCAGATTTGATCAAGCGGCCTCGTGGATTGTTTCTGGTGACCGGGCCAACCGGTTCCGGCAAGACGACCAGTCTGGCCAGTATGATCAACTACATGAACGATGAAATGGATCATCATATTATTACGCTGGAAGATCCGATCGAGTATTACCACAAGCATAAAAAGTGCACGATCAATCAGCGGGAGATCGGTGTTGACGTTCCCGACTTCCCGGAAGCGTTACGGCGAGCTCTGCGAATGGATCCTGATGTGATTCTCGTGGGGGAAATGCGAGATCTGGATACGATTTCAGCTGCGATTACAGCTGCGGAAACGGGGCACGTTGTGTTCGGAACCCTGCATACAACGGGTGCTCAGGGAACGGTCGATCGAATTATCGACGTGTTTCCAACCACGCAGCAGGAGCAGATTCGTACACAGTTGTCTGTGGCGATTATTGGCGTGTTGAGTCAGGCGTTGATTCCCAAGAAGCCGAAGGGGTTGGTTGCTGCTTACGAGTTGCTTGTCGTTACGCCAGCTATTGCGAACCTGATTCGTGAAGCCAAGACTTATCGTATCAATTCAAGTATTCAAACGGGTCGTAAATACGGCATGCAGTTGCTGGACGATGCCTTGTTCAATCTCTGGAAAACAGGACTGAGCGACGAGAACGATGTCGTTATGAAGTCAAACAACCCTGGTGAGTTGAAGGCGAAAATCACAATGGCCAAGAAAGGCCTGCTGGAAGATGACGAAGACGATGATGATGACGATGATGATTATTAAACAACAGGGGTAGAACTGCGGTAAACGAAGTCACGTTAAAATGAGTTGGGTAGATTATGGCACGTCGTAAACTTGGACAGGTTCTGGTCGATCTCGGTTATATGTCCGACGATCAACTCTGGGATGTTCTGGAAGAACAGAATCAAAGCCCCGGGGAATTGATTGGGCAGGTAGCCGTTCGCATGGGGTTCGTTACGGATTCCCAGGTGACCGAAGCTCTGGCCGAGCAGCACGGCATGCCGGTCGTGAATCTGGCCGAAACAAACATTCCTCCCAAGGTTCTGGAACTTGTTCCGGAAACGATGGCGGCTGTTTACAAAATCGTGCCCATCTCAATGAAAGATAATGTCCTGACTGTTGCCATGGCCAATCCCGGCAATGTTGCTGCACTGGATGACTTGAGAAACTTTCTCGGAGTTGATGTTCGCGGAGCCGTCTCTTCTTTATCTGATGTCGAGACTGCAATTGCCAAGGTTTATGCAGGGCATGAGGACAGTATTGAGGATGTCATCGGGCAGCTCGAATCCGGGCATGAAGATGATGGTAAAATACGTGGGATCGACATTGGCGATATGGATCAGATGTCCGATGCCGCTCCTATTCGTAAATTGTTGAACATGATTCTCTTGTTGGCGATTAAGGATCAGGCAAGCGATATTCACTTTGAGCCATTTGAAGATGAATTCAAAGTGCGTGTCAAAGCGGATGGGGTTCTGTATGAAATGGTGCCTCCTCCGCGTCATCTGGCCAATGCAATTGTATCACGTATCAAGGTGATGTCGGAACTCGATATTGCCGAGCGTCGGCTACCACAGGATGGTCGAATCGAATTGAATGTCGGGGGAAATCCGGTCGACTTGCGTGTTTCGGTTTTGCCGACAATTAACGGCGAATCGGTCGTCATGCGAGTGCTTGATCGTACGGTGATTCAGCTCGATTTGAACAAAATCGGAATGGATGCCAATACACTGAGCCGCTTCCGTCGCATGTTGAAATTGCCAAACGGAATTGTACTGGTGACTGGGCCGACCGGTTCGGGAAAAACAACCACATTATACTCGGCTCTTAATGAGTTGAACGATATCGAGACGAAGGTGATTACCACCGAAGACCCGATTGAGTATGAAATTGACGGCCTTATTCAGGTGCCGGTGAATGCCGACATTGATGTGACGTTTTCGAATGTGTTGCGGGCAATACTTCGGCATGATCCCGATAAAATTCTCATCGGGGAAATTCGAGACTTTGAAACGGCGGAAATTGCGGTGCAGTCGGCTTTGACGGGGCACCTTGTGTTCAGCACGCTGCACACGAACGATGCTCCTTCTGCTGTGACGCGACTTCGCGACATGGGAATTCAACCGTTCCTGATTACTGCGACCGTCGAAGGGATTCTGGCTCAACGGCTCGTCCGCATGATTTGCAAAGAATGCCGGTCTGAGTTTGAGCCCTCCGATGATCTGCTGATGGAATTGCAGTTGCCGATTCAGCAGGCACGAAAATACAAATTCTACTACGGGAAGGGTTGTCCCCGCTGTAATAACGGTGGCTACAAAGGCCGAACCGGAATTTACGAACTGATGACCATCGACGACGATATTCGTGACATGATTTCAAACAATTCGTCTGTCGATGATATGCGAAATCTTGCCCGCGGCCAGGGGATGACCACGCTGAGGGAATCGGGCCTGAAATTAATTTTCGATGGTGTTTCCACTATTGATGAAGTCGTGCGGGAAACAGTCATGGAAGATCTTGAATAAGTGATTGAGTGACATCCTTTGTATAAGACATGTGACTCGCAAGAAGTTTATTGACACCGGAATAATTCACTGAGTTCCCGAGACAATCGGGGCAACTTTTACGGAGCAGGACCATGCCAACATTCGTCTACGAGGCGATGGACAACACCGGTTTGGAAGTCAAGGAAACGATCGAGGCGGGTTCCGAACAGGAAGCTCAGCAGAAGATTCGTGAGAAGGGATTCTTCGTCACGAAAATTCAGGAAAAGAGCACCAAGAAGAAAAAAGAAAAAAACAAAGTCGCCGCCAAAACAGACAAGCAGGGGAAGAAAAAAACCTTTGCGATGGGCAAAGTGAAGGCCAAGAAACTCTGTGCATTCACTCGCCAGCTGTCGACTTTGCAGGATGCCGGTCTGCCGATTTTGCGATCGCTCCGTATTCTGGAGTCACAGGCAAAACCTGGTCCCCTTAAGAATTCACTCATCGGCGTTATTGATGATGTTGAATCGGGTAACACGCTTTCCGAAGCAATGGCCCGTCAGCCGAAGGCGTTCGATAACCTGTACGTCAACATGGTGAAAGCCGGGGAGGCGGGCGGGGCGTTGGAGGTCATTTTACAACGTCTGGCTGAGTTCAAGGAAAAATCACAAAGCCTGAAACGTAAAGTTCAGGGAGCCATGATTTATCCGGTATCGGTTATCACCGTCGCGGCTGGTATCGTCGGTTTCATTATGTATTTCATTATTCCGAAGTTTAAGGAAATTTTCCTCGGCTTCGGTATCGATCTCCCTGCAATTACCGTCCTGCTGATCACTATCAGCGATATCGTTGTCACCTACTTCTATCTCATCCCGGCGATTCCGTTTGCCTTGATTCTGATGTTGAAGATTATCAGGAAGAATAAAACAGGGGCCTACGTGACCGACTGGCTGGCACTCAAGATTCCGATCCTGGGGCTGATTCTGAAAAAATCGACCACGGCTCGAACCTGTCGTACACTCGGTACACTGATCGCTTCCGGAGTGCCGATTCTCGAAGCCCTTTCGATCTCCCGCGATACGGCTGGAAACCATGTGTTCCGCAACGCGTTCGATCATATTTATGCAGCGATTCGTGAAGGGGAATCGATGGCGGTTCCTCTGAAGGAAACAGGCATCGTCGATGACATCGTCGTCAACATGGTCGACGTCGGTGAAGAAACCGGTGCCTTGGATAACATGCTTTATAAAGTTGCCGACGTGTACGAAGAAGAAGTGGAAGTCCTCGTCGAAGGTTTGATCAACATGCTCGAACCGATCATGGTGGTTGTCCTCGGTTTGATCGTCGGTTTCATTGTCATCGCGTTGTTTTATCCACTGATTCAGCTGATGAACGATCTGAGTTAGAGTGTCCAGAGACAAGGGGCCAGAGGCCAGGGGGCTGCGACGAGGTATTTGGTATCTCGCGCAGCCAGACTGGAGACCTCTCAAAGAAGTTCTCATGAAAATAAATACGCGGGCTGCGTAAGTAACACTATTAAAACACTGGCCACTAGCCACTCAACACTGGCCATTCCAAGGAGACCGTCATGCACCGCAGCAATCGGATGCAACCGAATCAAAATCGCCGTCATAGCGGCTTCACGTTAATCGAACTGCTGGTCGCGATAAGTATTGTGGCGCTTCTGGCGGGCTTACTGCTTTCCGGCGTCGGTAGTGGAATATCGGCTGTCAATAAAGCCAAGGCCGCTAATGAATTGAGAAATCTGGAAACGGCACTGGCGTCGTTTCATTCGGAATTCGGAATGTATCCCCCGAGTGCCATTACTCTTCATGAAGCACCGGCTGGCTGGAATGGCGATGCTCGCAGTAAGAATCTGATTCAGAAATTATGGCCATCATTCGACTTCACGATCACAAGAAATATCAATTCTGACAATAGCACAGATGTATCGATCGATTTGAATGGCGCAGAATGTTTAGCGTTTTTTCTCGGAGGAATTCCACAGAGTGGGGCGCTCATCGGTTTTTCCAAAAATCCAGCCAACCCGTTTTCAAGAACTGGAAATAATCGTACTGGGCCGTTCCATGAATTTATCGCCAGTCGTTTTGTTGATAAGGATTCGGATGATATCCCAGAGTATGTCGATACCTTTGCCGGCCAGACCTCGCCCATTGTTTACTTCAGCAGTTATGATGGACGGGGCTACCGCAGTTCAGAAATCACTCCTCTTTTAGCTAATGGTATTTATCGACAGGGAAAAGAAACGGATCCTACCATGGGGCAACCCGATGATACCACACCTTGGAAAGAAAAAACCTTCCAGTTGATTTCTCCAGGTCAGGATGGCTTATACGGCACCGGTGGCTATTACAGTCCGGATGATACCTCTGGATTGTCAGAAGAAGATGCCGACAACCTGACCAACTTTACGACCGGTACTTTGAAATAATGTCAGCACTGTTTCCAGATGGACAACAGAAACAGAGGATACTCATGTTTAATTCCATTCGACAACCAGAAAACCACATGCAGGTTGAACTTCGAGAGAAGTTATCACGTTCCGGTTTTACGATGATAGAACTGCTGGTCGCGATTGGGCTGATCGTCATTCTTTCAGGCATTCTCTTAGTAACGCTGGGCAGAACTTTGACCAGTTCCAAAGAGAAAGCCACGCGGGTTACGTTGCAGAAAATCAATGAGATTCTCAAACAGCAACAGGTTGAGTTCAATACAGCAATGCAACGAACCCCTTCGCGAGCGACACAGGATCCTTGTTTAGGCTCGATTGATGTCGACGCCAATCTGGCGGCTCTACTGGAACGCAAAAGGCTCTTTCGACAGGCATTCCCACAGCGGTTTGCTGATTTAGTGGGACCAGGAGGAGCCTTTTTGGGAGGCGGGAATCTTGGGACGATTGTTGCCACAGAAATTGCCAAAATTACTGCTGAAAAGCAAGCAGTCGATCCAACATGGATATTTTTTGATGATCCTGGACCTCCTTTTAGAGCAGGTCAACATAAAGTCGAGACAGAGAGTTCCGAATTATTGTATTTGCTCATCTCAAAAGGCTCTGCCTTTACAACCGCATCCGCAGATGCCGCGGAGTTCAAACCGACGGAATTGAAAGATACGGATGGCGATGGCCTGATGGAACTGGTCGATGCCTGGGGAGAACCTCTGCAGTTCTATCGCTGGCCGACACGTTTGTTGCGTCCCAACTTTGCACCGGGGGCTGCCGCGTTTGATGCGGAAACTCCAGCTGATTCTCTGCGTCCACTGATACCAACAGTGCAGTCCGTGTATTGGACATTGCTGGCCAATGGAAATCTGGATCGTGCGACACTGGCACGCGATCAGGATGATCCCACTGCTCTTATTTATCGATTCCTGCAGAATCAACAGAGTGCACGAACGAAAATTTTGGGCGTGGAATCGAATGGATCAGACTTCTGCACGTTCCATACACCTGAAACCTATACCGCAATGATGGTCGTTTCGTCCGGGCCAGACTTGGAACTGGGATTGTATGAACCGACAGATGTGACCAATTTCGGGCATCTGGCACAACCAATAGACAAACCCTCTGTCGCAGCCGAGGGGGCTTTGAATGATAACCTGACCAACTTGAAATCCGAGGAATGATGGGCCTGATCTGTTTTCAGATCAACATCGAACGGAATTTGAAACGGCATCTGCCTTAATTGGGCCGCCAGTTTTGAGTCCAACAGACATCGGAAACTATGATATGAAATTCTCAAACTCTCAAACTATGAAACGCAGCGGATTCACGCTGATCGAACTGCTGGTCGCGGTCACGATCTTCGTCATCCTTACGGCTCTGGTCGTCGGCTCGTTCAATCTCAATATCGGGAATGAGCGAGTCCGTTCGGCGGCTCGTCAACTGCAGGCAACTTTTGAAGGTGCTCGTTCTCGAGCCTTCAAGTTGCAGCGACCCGTGGGGGTGCGATTTATTTTTGATGAAGCTTATCCTGGTGAAGTGAATGCGTTACTGCTGGTCTCTTCGGTTTCCGATGCCGGTGGCAATCTGTATGAAACGGGCCGCCTGCGTTTTGTCGATCGAGCCACCGATGGCGATCCGACTATGGTGGCTGCTTACGACAAAGCCATCCAATATGTCCCTTCAACAACCGGGATTTCCTGGACCGATATGAACAGTCTGGACATGTTGCGAGCGGGAATGCGTATTCGAATTCCAGCCGAAACGGGTTCCTGGTACACCATCTCTTCCAGCAATTTTCTGACGGACGCTAACCGCAAGATCATGCGGCTTAACGAACCGCCTCTGGATCAATCCAACTTTGCTCCTGTTGGGAGCAACTATACAAATAATGGTGCCACTACGACGTACGAAATTGATCTAACCAGTGTCATGATCCCGCTTCAAGGGGAAGAGGCGATTTCATTACCAAATGGTGTTGTGATTGATTTGTATAGCAGCAAGGTTCCTTCAAACTGGCGCACTAATAGCTGGGCTCCTGGGGTGACTTATAGTGTTGGTGATTGGATTTCAGTCGTTTCACAGAGCAATGTTCAGCGATTGTATCGAGCAGAGACAACTGGGGCTTCAGGAGCCACTCCACCCAATTGGGATACTGCGACTGCTGTGAACAGTACAATTGTTGATGGTGGGGTGACATGGCGATGTTATCAAACACCTCAGTATGACGTCATCTTCACTCCTCAGGGAAATCTGTATGGGCCAGTTGCAGCAGAAGGCGTGTTACACTTTGTCATTGCAGAAACTCGTGATACCCGAGCAATTTTTGAAGATTATCCAACCTTAGGCGACGTCACAATTGGCACGACAGCCAGAGACCTGACGGATCGTGATGGTGATGGCAGTCCCGATCACGTGGGAGCTTATCGAATCGTGTCGGTGTTCGGTGCGAGTGGGTCTGTGAATGTAAGTCCCATCGATCAAACTGATACTTCACCAGCAGATGGCATTGCAGATGACTTATACAATTTCGCAATCCAGGGTGCAGCGGCTAAGTGACGATTTTCCGTTGATAAAAGCATTCAACCAAGCAGTACAAAGCGAAACAGTACCGGGCATTACCGCTGGGGGCGGTTATTATGAAGTGTGTTATTCGACAATTTGAAATCAATGCTGGTTGTCAGCCACTGGATATGGAATCCAGGAGTGGTGCGACGCTGGTGGAAATTCTGATGTCGCTCTTGATTATGGGCATCGGTCTGGTCTCGGTCGCTTCACTTTTTCCGATCGCGGTCCTGCGTTCCATTCAGGCAACTCAACTGACTAACGCGGCTCTACTGAATTATCAATGTGAAGACTACGTGCGTGCGTTTCCCGGTTTGACACGAAACAATTTTAACGGCACAAATACGATTCCCAATATTGAGTACACTCCCGCTTCCAAAGCCTGGAGGCGGATTGGAGTCGATGAAACGAATACCAACGACGTCTTTCCACCTGGGGGAACGCCGGGCAATGGTGTGCCGGACTGGATGGACTTTCTGGCGTTGAGTACTCCGAAAGTGGTGACTGTAGTTGACCCTGTCGGTGTGCTGCTGAATTCCTCAGGGGATGCGACCGTCTATGGCAAAGACATTTTCAATTTACACACTGTTCAAGACTCGCTGTTTCAGATTGATCGCAAGAACGGGGGCTTCAACTTTGCGAGTTCCATTCAGAAAAATCAGGCACTCAGTATGTTTTCGTCCAACGACAGTTGGTCGCAGGCTTACTCCTCCATTGAAGTCACTAAGACAAGTGCGACAGTCTTAACTTTGGCCGATATCACTGCGGAAGACATTTCGGTCATTCAAAGTTCACTGAGTTCAAATGTGACAGTGAGAGCGGTTGTGTTTGACGTCAATGGGAAGCAGTCACATTCCAGTCTGATTGCTTCGACTTCAGGTCAGACGATCACACTGGCCACTGCTATTCCAAATAATGGAATGTTTAATGTGATTTCAGAAGTCATCATTGAAACATTCGAGCCACGATACAGTTGCATGATTACTGTCCGTCGGCAATTGATGTCGCTCGGGCCAGCTGGAACACCCGGAGAAGACCTGGTCGATGATGATAACTTCGATGGTGATAACGACAACACGACTAACGAGGACGACAGAAACGAAATCGGCTGGCCGGGAACAGATGACCGCGTTCGGAATATTGGAGCGAATCTGGTGGTCTTTTTTCGACGTGATTTTTCACCGCTGGCCGAGCAGGTTTATGAGGCGGGGAATCTGCGGAAAGGCTTGCTTGTCGGTCAGTCGACTGCTCAACCTCAGCAGGTGACGATTCGCTGGGACAGCACGAATGAAGACTCGAAGCCGAAGTTGAAAGAGGGGGGCTTCGTGTTTGATGTGACGAATGGCTACTGGTATCAGATCCGGACCATTCTGATTGAACAGCGGGCTTCGCAGAATCCACGAAATACAGTCAACAATGTCGAAGCGGTTATTCTGCTCGATCAGCCGCCACAGGCGAACGGTAACTTTCTGATGGTCCCGGAAAACGTCGTCGAAGTCTTCGACTACCCGGGCTTCTAATAAAAATTGATATCGAATCGTAACGAAATAATTTTACCACAGAGACACAGAGATCACAGAGAAGAAGAGATTTGTATCGGAGAAGAAATCGTTTTAGAGGTAATTTTGTTTCTCAGCTCTCCGTGTCCTCTGTGTCTCTGTGGTAAATTCAAAATCTGAAACCAGACAGTCGAAATCAGACTCAATCACTCAAAATCCTTGATGGGCTTTACTCAAAAACGAATTGTAATCATGTTGAATTCCAATCAAGACAACCTGTTCATACCTGTGGCTGATCATGGTCGCAGAGATCACGGTGGCAACGTTGATGTCACTCGCCGTTCCGGTTTTACGTTGACCGAAATGCTGGTGGCGGTTGGGTTGCTGCTGGTGATCATGCTGATCTTTTCGCAGATCTTCTCACTGGCTGTCACTGCGATGACGCGTCAGAAGGGATTGGCGAATAACGATCAGCGGGCGCGAACTGCGTTTACTGTTCTCGATGCCGACCTCAAACGGATGTCCTATCGCTCTGTTCCAGGGCAGGGGGGTGTCGTGCCGCTTGTGCCGGGATTGCGGTACAACGGGGAAGCGAGTGCGACCGAACAGCAAGGTTATATCTATTATTCCGAGAACGATCCGAATCTCGATACCGACGATGTGCTGCAGTTTACGGTTGATGCCTCGGTGACCGGAAAGTATCCCGGTGCGCAGCGTTATGCCGGTCAAAATGTTTTGCCGTATTATGGTCGGGGAGCATCTCTTGATAACAATACGGGACGTCGCGATCAACCCGACTGGGATGACGGGACCCCGGGAGACAATGTCGGTTCGTCCGAGCAGGCCGAAGTGGCCTACTTTCTGCGAAACGGCACACTCTATCGACGTGTCTGTCTGCTGAGAAATAACAAAGTAGGCGTGCCGATTAATATGGCTCAGTTCGATCAGGGAAACCAAACGGCTCTGGCACAGCCTGGGTATTTACCATCGTCTCAATTTGACGATGGCGGAACGTTCAAAGATATTCCGTTCGATATGATGCGGAGTTTTCCGGCTGCTGGAAATTTCTATACGAGTTTCGACTACTCGGCTCATTATGCCACCTCCCCTTATGATGCCATCATTTCAACAATCGTGACCAATGTCGCACCGCCCACATACGGAACACCATTGGCTGTGTTTCATGGAAGTCTAAGTAACTCAGCCACGGACAACTGGCCGTTGGGAGTTCCCCATTTCCGGTTTGGTTTCAATAACGATACGAATACAAACCCGAATATGCGGGGAAGGCCACGAGAGTATATTGCCGGGACATTGGGCACCGCTTTTCATGGACGATATACGCATGAAGAAACCTCCAATCTGAGTTTTAAATACCCACAGACTCTTACGGGAAATGTGTTCGCCAAAGATGATTTTGATATTGCCACGTTTCGTGCCACTGGTCGCGTGCCTGCATTTGCAAATGGTTCTCGTCGCGGGGCTGATATCCTGATGTCGAATGTTCACAGCTTCGATGTGCAGGTCTGGGACGCGAATGCCTTCGGTGGAGTTGGTGGATTCGTCAACATTGGCGATGGAAACAGTGTCGATTTCGCTCCCGCCGCCCGTTTGAATGGTGGGAGCACAGGCTATGGTTCCATAGACGGGATTGATGATGGAAACCCGGTTGCCACAAATGGAAACAATGTTCTGGATACCTGGCATTCGGTTGCGGATATCAATACGACTCTCGGTTTACAGCCTGTAGGAACTGGGCAAGCTCCGTTCGTACCTAAGCTAATTACTACTACTATTGATGATTGGATGCTAAATACTACTTATAATGTTGGTGATATTGTCGTCCCTTCAAATGCTTATCGAACGAATCCCGCCAATAATTATTCTCGTGTAAATCGAGCTGTCTACTACCGTTGTGTTTTTTCAGATGATGGTGCAGGAAATCCTGGACAATCAGATGCTACAGAACTGGCGAATTGGCCAACAGATGTGTTAGTCGGCCCCATTGCGGAGGCTAATGGTGAGATTCAATGGCAAATTGTCGATAACCGCAAACCAATCAGAGCCTTACGCGTCATTATTCGATTCATCGATCCTCTCTCGCGTCAATTGCGGCAGGTGACGATGGTGCATTCTCTGAATGAAGATGACATTTAACGATCAATCAAACTGAAAATAACTTGAGCGAGTCGGTGTCGACTGGCTGAGTCCACTACAACGGAGGCGGGCTTGTCTCTGGAGTTGAAAATGAAAACGACTATTAAACAACGAATCCCAAAGCTTCTGCCCGGAAGAAATTCTTCTGCGGTCGCGGGAGTGGACTACGGGCAGAATTCTTCGCAGCAACAGTCTCAACGACGGGGTGGGGCGGCGATTATTATCGTGCTCGCCATGACGGGGATGCTTGCCTTCCTCGGCTTCTTTTTCTTCTCGTTCATTTCGAGCGAACGAAACAGTGCCGGCTGGTTCGCGGCCACGCCCAATCGGGAAATCAGCGAAGGAGATTATTTCGATTTCGCCCTGCAGCAGATCATCATCGGGCCTTCCGACGAATATAAGAACTCTGCTCTGAGTGGTGGGAAATGGTCGATGCTGCCGAACATGGTCGGCTCGTTTGGTCCCGATTTGAAGCCGGATGATTTGCATCTGTTTTCGGGACGGGGGATTACGGTTACCTATCAGAAAGACCCGAATACCGATCTGCCGAACGATACCACAAACTCCAACAATAATTTTGGATTCGACTATAACAGCGATGGGGTGATTGACGGCAAGGTCGTCAACTTCAGTCCGGCTGCCAATCCGGTGGGGGGCAATAATTATCCAGCCAGTCCACTCGGTCAATCGAATCATCCGAATTATGTGCCGGACTTCGAGCCGGATGCCGGATATACCTATCCCGATATCAACAGTATGTTCCTGGGATATTTTGCGTTCGTCGATGTTGATCCAAGTACGAGTGTCAATTTGCGTCGCGTGTGGGTGCCTTCGTTTCATCGGCCACAGTATTTGCCGCGAAATGAGGATGTCGATGGCGTTCCGATGACCGACATCTATACCGATTCCACTTATGCCAACCGTGTGCTGCGACCTCATAAATCGCATCTTGTGCAGTTGAAGCAGTTCAGCGGTTCGACGTTGAATCAACAGAGTGCACCCCGGTTTATTTCTTCCGGGTCGTTTCACTCCTACACCGGAGCCGCAGGGCCTGCTAATCCGTTTCCGTTTCCTGATTTTGGGGCCAACGAGTATCAGGCCGGGATATGGACCCATGGTCGTGCCGGGCACAATTTAATCACATATGATGTCGATGCGGATGGGATTTTGGCCAATGGCGATGAAGCGATTCTAACCGATCTGGACCATGCGGTTGAAATTTTGTCCGATGGTACCAAACGGATTCCAATTTTTGCGATTACAATTCTGGATGCTGACGGGTTGATGAATCTCAATACCGGCGGCAATCTGTACGGCGAAGCGACGAAACTGCAGCACGTTCGCACAGAACCTTCTAGCGCAGGCGACGATCCGTTGGGAGATAACCACTTTATCTCCAATTCGAACCTGGGACTTTCGCCAAGCGAAATCAATCTGGCTCGTGGATTTTATCGTCCACTTCCAGATTTAGGTGGTGCAACGACCGAGCCACCAGCATCGATGCCACTTTATGCTGACATGTTCGAGATCTCCGCAACCGGTGGCGGAACCGTTCAGGTGACACAACTTGATATGGCGAACATGGAATTGACTCGATTGTTAATTGGTGTAGCCGATGGCGATTTAGGGACTACGGATGATCTCGTCTGGGGACGCTGGGGTGAAGCCGACGGTCTTGCCGGGAGTGCGAATGAAGACCGTCTGGAACTCGGCGTTGCTGCCGCGACCACGCTGAATCCTGCGAGTCCACTGGCGCCAACTCCGCCCGTCCCACGCACAACCTGGGGATCACCTCGCTTACCGGGAGCCGGGGCGACTGCTCAGGATGATGATGAAGATTACCTGACGGGCGGCGGAAAAGTTCGTTTTGCGAATTCTTCATATCGCGATCCTGTGTTCGGTACACTCGGGTTGACGATACCACCGGTTGTTCATCCGATTGATGAGATCGCCGTTGGTATTGATTATGTCAGCGGTACGAATCTTTCGATTTCCAGCAACACTCGAGATGCAAATAACTCGTTTGTTCTCAATAACACGATCTATACAAATATCACAGGTGGCTCACCGGTTGAATATGGAAAGTTCCGCGCATCGGCTAAGCCGGAAGCGAACAATCCTTCGCGGTGGTCGTCTTACAGTAAACGCTGGGAACGACAGTTGGTTGCAGGGTCGTTGTCGGGAACGACGGAAGCCAATCAACTCGATGATTTGAAATTAAAGACGGGAGTTCTCCCTTATACTGAAGCGGAGAAGAGCGATGGCAGCCGGGCTTTGCTGCAGCCGAGGACATCGAACTCAGCAGACAATCTGTTCCTGGCCGATGAGCCGGATGAGATTATTGTGGAGCCAAGCTTCCGTAATCCGGATGATGATGCGTTGTTGTCTGTCGGAGAAATGCAGTTCCTGCATATGAACGATACCGATTGGGGAATTGCAGCCAGCACAGCCTCTTCTCGACTGGAAAAGCTGGTGAAGTTCAACTTTGAACGGACGGACTTCCTTTCCACCACTACGAACGATATTGAGGACAGCTGGTGGCTGCGAAGTCAGTTCACGACCGACAGCTGGGACCGCTGGGAGTTTGCGTTTTCACCAGCGGTGGGGGCGATTATGGATATTAATGATCCAAATTACGATATCACGCAAAATCGTGCCTGGGAATTCAGTCCGGTCAACAACGACAATACCCGGCTCGCCTTCCCTCCGGAATTTGGAAACGCGACTCGCTTTTCAGCGAACGATCCTTTCCGGGACGAACTGCGACAATGGATTTCAATTGAGCTGGAACGCGATCAGGTCTTCGCCAACTTTCCGCTGCCTCAACGCCGGTTGATTATCAATCGATTGCTGGATAAGGATCGCGATGGGGATTTTCGGTATCGTCATTTGACGCCGCATCCGGTGTTTGGAACGGGGGATCCAGACCCTAAAGGTCTCATGGATTTGATGTATGATCCGAGTAACTCCGTGGTCAAGTCGTATGATCCGGGCAGTGAGCCGGTTGCGTTTGAGAGTATCGCGAATGATAAATTTGCCCAGGAATGGTGGGCGAAATATGATCGCCAGAGACTGGCCCGGGATATTTATGTGCTGCTTTATACCCTGGGAGCCGGTGATGATACGATCGATGTGACACAGGATCCCGATGCTTACGATCCTTCTGTCCTCGATGAGGATGCGGTCGATTCTTCAGGAAGTCGCGTGGGGAATGATGTCAATGATCATTTGCAGGCGATGGCACAGTTTGCTGTGAATTATGTCGATGCGTTGGATCGTGACAATGTCATCACGGAATTCGTTTTCGATACTGATTTATCTGATGGATGGGATATCACGGGTGAAAAAGATGCGAATGGACAACTGACCGAACTTCCAGAAGCGGCCCGTGTATTTGGTGTCGAGTCGCAGCAGTTGACCTTCAGCGAAACATACTTTGTGCAAATTGAACGCGGAGAAATGAATGACAGCCCAAAAACTCCCTGGGTTGATACTGCCGGAACTCCTCTCCAGTTTCTGATTATGGAATTGCGGAATGCCTCTCCATTTCTGGTGGATTACAAGACGGATTCCTGGAGGATTCGCAGAATTGTTGGTGAAGATGATTTTCGCGTGAATACCAACGGAAATTCGGGAGACGATGAAACTGATGATGAGTGGGTCGAATTCAAGACGGTTGGTGCGATACCGGGAATTCCAGCCGGAGCTAACTTCTGGATAGGTGCACATGATGAGGCAGACACATCATTGCCTGCTGCGGTTATGCTTGATGAAGATGACAATGGAACAATCGAGCGAGATGAAGTACTCTGCCCGAGTCGCGAGCAAGAGACCGATGGTGACACTAAGCCTGTCTGTCATCTCGATATCAATCATGACGACCATGCTTCTTTCAGAACGAACAAAGGAGGCTCACCCAATTTCCTGATGGGTGAAATTCGGGACAAGTTTGAAATTGTGCTCGAACGTCGCTGCCATATTCAAGGCGATGGTGAATATAGCAGTGAAGTTTCTAATCCCTGGGTGCCGGTCGATTACATGTTCGTTCAACGAGACGGGACAGTTCAACCACTTGATCAATCTTCACCTCCAGCCAGTCGGACTATTGATTTATCTGATTTCGATAATCAGAAAAGCATTGAACGACCTCAGCCACTTCATCGTCTGCCTCGTGTAGATGGATATGCTTCGATCCCGGGAAACCGCGAAAATAATGAGGGTTCCGGGCCACGTCGGCATTCGATTGGACCTCAAACACCACTGTCCTACGACAATCAGGATATTTCGAATTATCCCAGTGCACCTTACGTTCCGTATGTTGCTGAGAATTCGAATTGTCCAACTGTAAATAGTGTCAAAACATACACATTATGGCAGCCGCACTTTGATCGTGATTTCACTTCGGTCTACGAATTAATGAGTGTGCCGATTGTGGGGCCGGGTCAGTTGACGGAGTCAATTACTGACGGTGCGAATGGAATGAGTGGATTGCACACGGCCTTTACGAAATTTGCTGTGACTGATCCGGGGACGCCAGCAGATACCTCGGACGACAATCGCTGGTATCGTCTTCTCGAATTTCTTGAGGTGCCGGATGGGTCTCAAAAGGCGATTCGCGACAATCTGCCGATGCCGAGGTCTCCTGGGAAAATCAATCTGAATACGATTCGACATCCGTCTGTGTTTGCGGGTCTGGTCGATGATGATTATCACCTTGATACATTCCCGACACCGGCTCAAATCATCGCCTTCAACGATGATGCCAAGCAATTGTTTCCGTACGCAGTCGCACAGGATCCAAACGAAGCGGCTCGTAACTGGTATTCACAGTACATTTACAGCCGCGATCGAATTGACCCTTACACGGATGCTCCGTTACCGGGGATTCCGGGTTCACGCCCCTTCCGACCAATGGGATATTTGCCGGAAAGTAATCTTGGTGCAAATTATGACAAGGTTTCGCCAGTCGAGCATACGTTCTTGAGGTCGCTGCCGTTGACAGATGATGGAGGGCTTTCGTCCACAGGACCATCATTTACGGGAGTTGGACCAATGTCAGAAAACAACAATAGAATTGGTGTTAATGGTCTATGGGATGACATGTTGGATAATGGAACAGGTATGCTTGAATCAGAAGAAAATAGAAAGAAATATGCTATTGGTCGTCGTCGATTGTTTGAAGCCCGCACCAATAATGATGCGAATTTTCCCTCGATAACTGATGTAAACGCCGTCGATTTCCATACCCGAAATCGTCTGTTGAACAAGATTGCCAATAATGCGACGGTTCGCAGTAATGTTTACTATTGCTGGATTCACGTGCAGTTTCATGAAGCTGCTGAGGATGAGTTTGGGAATGTCCAGGTGGGTGGGGAGTTGAGCGGAGGCGAAAATGCTTCTCAAAGAGCATTTTTTGTGATCGACCGTTCGAAACTCGAAGAAGCCTGGGATCCTCGTTCGCAATCATTTGACTGGCGGAAATTCGTGTTGTTACGAAAAGTTTTGAACTAAAGCGGAATATTTACGGATCGATTTTCGATGTTTTGGGATCACTTTTAGTAACGTCTTAGGATTTCAGCGTTTGCGTTGCACTAATTTTCGATGAAGAGCGGTTTTGCACTGGATTTTTGGGGGCGGGATCACGCATAATAAAGAAAGGATACGAAAACTTAGAATCTGCATCATTTTTAGATGATCAGATTTAGACTCTTAAACAGCTGCCATAGAGGTTCAACCGATTCTCGGAAGAGCCGGGTAGTTTCTCTCAATTTAATTTTTACTGTCTTTGCGGGCATTTTGCATTTGGGAAAGCGGTGTTCCGGGCCTTAGCCACTTTCCGAGGCAGAACAACTACATCTTACGAGTTTTAAGGAGCACTGTAATGAACATTCGCCACACGGTACGTGTCGCGCAATCACGCCGACGCGGATTCACCCTGATTGAACTGCTGGTCGTGATTTCCATCATCGCGACTCTGGCCGCATTGATTCTGCCTGGTATTCAAGGCGCCCGAGCTGCAGCCCGTAACCTGCAATGCATCAATAACATCCGCAACATCGGCACTGCTGTGATGAACTTTTCCTCACAGAGTGGTGGACGATTGCCGAAGCTGGCTGGACAGGATACTTATTTAAATGCTGCTGGTACTGGCGAGGTTGCTTACGGTTGGCCTGTCTCTCTGTTGCCGATGTTGGACAATGCTGCCTTGGCACGTCTGTTGCTCCTGCAGCAAAATACAGGATCCCAATCTCACCAGACTTTATGGGATACACAGATTGCTGTATTTTCCTGTCCGGATGATGACACGGCTTTTCAAATTGATGGCCAATTGAGTTATGTAGCTAACGCTGGCTACGCCCCATATACAGGTACTTCACCTGTACCAGCTGGTGAGTGGGGTTCGATCAATGATCAATCACACAATTTTAACAACATTGATTGGAGAGACGGGATTACCGATGCGACTTCATCAACCGGGCTCGCTCAAACCGCCCCTTTAGCGACTCGAATCAGTCAGTCAACGGGAGTGTTCTGGCGAGACACTGGTGGAGATCGGTCAATTGTTACTTTGGATTTTATCTCAAATAACGATGGTCAAACTCAGACCATGATGCTTTCAGAAAATCTTGATGCAGGATTGTGGAGTTCGAACAGAACTGGTCAGATTGCATTTGCACTCCAAGTACCAACTTCAGGACTTATCCCGACACAGGCAGCCATCGCGACTCCTAATGGTGTTGGACGCTACGATGACAGCACTGCAGGTGCACAAAATTCTGCACTGGCTGTTATCGAAGATTTCTCTTCAACAGGTTACAGTGCCGGAGATTCTCAAATCAGTGCTGCTAACCCTGGTGGGGTACGTCCCTGGCGACCATCTTCAAACCACGTTGGTGGAAACGTCAATGTCTTCTACTGTGATGGTCATGCAGGTAGCTTGAACGCCACGATGAATCAGGCCGTCTATGCACGCTTGATGACTCCAGCCGGTACCAAGTACGGTCAGAATGTTATTAAAGATAGCAACTTCTAGAATTACGCGTTTCGCCTGAGATTGTAGACCGCTGGGGAGTTATACTTCCCGGCGGTTTTTCTTTTGAGACAGGGCGTGGTATGATTTTCAGAGATCCGTGAGTACTCACATTGCCTTGTTGCAGACGAATGTCGAATTCGTCAGGCGGTGCCTGACCTACAGGTTTACTCTTTCTATGTCGCTGTCTTGAGATATTGGACGCCATGTCGACAACCAATCCTGAACTCTCTGCTTTTGGTGATCCGAGCACGTTGATGCAGTTCGGGCGGCTCGATGTGATTGCCCGGCTGGTTGTCGAAGGGTACATGATGGGGCAGCATAAAAGCCCCTTCAAAGGGAGCAGTGTCGAGTTTGTCGAGCATCGGCAATACTATCCCGGCGATGAAATTCGACATATCGACTGGCGGGCTTATGGTAAAACGGGGCGGTATTTCGTTAAAGAGTATGAAGATGAAACCAACCTGCGTTGCTACCTGATGCTCGATGCTTCCGGCAGCATGGGCTACGGACAGTCGACCGATACGAAGTTCAATTACGCCCGACAGATGACAGCCGTGCTGGCGTATCTATTATTGAAACAGCGGGATGCGGTTGGCTTGTGTCTGTTCGATCATAAGTTACGGGAACTGATCGAACCTTCCATGAATGCGACTCAGTTTCCACGATTGATCAAAACTCTGGAGCAGGCAAAAACGGGGCGAGAGACAAGTCTTGGGAAAGTCTTTGAGGATGTCATTCCCCGGCTCAAAAGGCGGAGTCTGATTGTTTTGCTGAGTGATCTGTTTGATGAGATCGAGCCTTTACAGACGGCCATCAAACGCTTTCGTCATTATCGGCACGATGTGGTTGTCGTACAGATCGTCGCACCGGAAGAAGAGGAGTTTCCATTCAGCAGGCCAACACAGTTTCATAATCTGGAAAAGACAAACGAACGCCTGCTGGTCGATCCCCATCGCTTGCGTCGTCATTACCTCGAACAGTATCAGAAATTTATGAATCGAGTTTCCCAAATGTGCACGAAATCGGGAGTCGATTTGTTGAAAGTGAAAACGGACGAATCGTTCGCTAAAACATTGGGGAGTTATCTGGCGTATCGCTCTCGGGGGAAATAATGTTTATGATTGATCATTTCAGGAGTTGAGTCCTTTGGATTTGAGAGCCGAATCGCAGATGTTTTCACAGAGTGTTTCATAGGTCCACCCATGTTGACTGGCGGCTTTGGGGGCCAGGCTTGTTGAGGTCATACCGGGGATGGTATTAAGTTCCAGGCACCAGGGTTGACCTGTATTATCGACAATGAAATCGACTCGAATTAAGCCTGAAGTCTCGATGGCCTGCGCGGCTTTTTGGGCAGCGGCGATTAGGCGTTCGATGAGTGTTTCATCCTGATTCTGATCGATGAAATATTGCGTACTCGTTTCCTGGTATTTCGCCGAGAAATCGTAAAACGTGCGTGGGGTTTGAATTTGAATGGGTGGGAAGATGATGTCCTCAAAGATTGCAACGGTCCATTCCTGACCCGATATGAACTCTTCGATGATGACTGTTTCTCCGTAATCTAAAGCGTGATCAATCGCCTGATTAAGTTGTTCGGAGATATCGACACGGGAAACGCCAATACTGGATCCCTGGGCATTCGGTTTGACGAAGACGGGACAGGAAATCGATGAACACAGTTTTTCTCTTTGAATCAGTGAATCTTTTCGACTGATGATCGAATGACGAGGCGTGGCGATTGCGTAGTTTAGAAATATTTGCTTGGCCTGAGATTTGTCAAAGGCAATAGCAGAGGCAGAAGCTGAACTCCCTGTAAAACAGAGGTTGCGATTTTCGAGAATCTGCTGGATCTGTCCATCTTCGCCGAAGGTGCCATGCAGGGCGATGAAGACAATTTGGTCGGCCCGAACAGGTAAATTCTGAATCTCAACGTTTACTGGATCGATCATTGAAACCGTGTGGCCACGAGCTAAGAGGGCATTGCGCACTCCGATCCCTGATTTTAAACTGATTTCCCGTTCGGCTGAGTGGCCACCAGCCAGTATGATCACATCCATGTGGTTATCAATCGCGAAGTTTCTTTTGTGTCGCGTCGGTATTTGCTGAGAACTACAAGCCGAAGTTTTTGGCGATCATGTCGTAGACCATTGGTACACCCAGATAGAGGCCGTAGCCTGCTGCTCCAACAACACACAGCCAAATGACCAGACTGATCCAACCCAAGGTTCCATCACGCAGATTTTCGATGATCCGCCACCATTTGCGGCGACTGTGTTGTCGGTCCAGTTTTGCGTAGATGGACTTCATGTCCTCCTTTTTTTTACCATCCTGTTTTTTCATCAGGTTTTCGCCAACCTGATTTTTGAATTCCTGCACGGAGCCGACGGCAACCATGGGGACTTTGGGGTTCTTAGTGATTCGAGCCTTCTCATCGAGTAGATCGGTCGCCAGACCACGGTGGATCTGGTCGGTTGTCATTTTTTTGATTTGCTCTTTACCGGTACGATCTTTGAAGCAGACTCGCCAGGTATTTCCATCGAGTTTTGCAGCCGCCAGACGTTGTTCACGGGCTTCTTCCCTCGAAGTTTTTGGAATGTTGATTTCGCGTTCAATGTTTTTCGCATTGGCCATTGAAGGTGAACTTTGTAGTCCTGAAGGGGAGTTCATTCCGAGAATGACTTTTTCGTCTGAGTCAATAAAACTGAGGGAAGGGTTTTCGAGGCCGAGAGGCATTAAGTCGGTTAAAAGTTCATCACAGTTCTGATACCGATGCTTGGGGTCTTTGGCCATCATTTTATCGATGATCAGATCGAGCCGTTCAGGAATGTCTTTATTGAGCCTGGCCGCGGGTGTGTATTTCGAATTTTCTTTGGCGAGAATTAATTCCATCGTGGAATCGGCTTTGTAGGGTGGGACACCTGTCAGGAAGCGATATAAAGTTGCTCCGAGGGCGTAAATGTCGCTGCGCTGGTCAACATATTTCGCGTTACGAGCCTGTTCGGGAGGCATATATAAGGGAGTGCCGAGACCGGTTCCGGATTGTGTCATCGAATGGTCTTCGTCAATCGCTTTAGCCAGCCCGAGGTCTGCAACTTTGACAGCTCCATTTTTAGTGACCAGGATATTGTCCGGTTTGATGTCACGATGAATGACATTCATTTTATGAGCGAAACCGAGAGCCTGAGCACAAACAATGATGACGTGTACGGCATCACCCACGCTCAGTTTTTCGAGCGTGTTGATCCAGTCCTGCATGCTCGAACCATCGATAAATTCCAGCGCGGCATAGTACATGCCTTTATAATCGCCCACGGCATAACAGCGGACGATGTTAGGGTGTTCTATTTTTGCTCCGACGCGAGCTTCGCGAATGAAGCGGTCGACAAAGTCTTTCCGCTTCGACAATTCACTCGACATCACTTTGAGAGCACAGCGGCGGTCCAGACTGATCTGATGAGCCAGGTAGACAGAGCCCATCCCCCCCTGGCCGACTTTCTTCACTAAACGAAAGTCACCAATTTTCTGAACCTTCTGTTTTGCAGGTTTCACTGGTTTACCTGAGGCGGTTTGACTTTGCTGACCTTCGGCAACAGTTTCCTGCTGAGAATTCTTAGTCGGCTTGTTCTGAGCCATAGTCGCAACCTTGCTGGGGAATTCTGAAAGAGCCTAAATCAACCGTCTGCAATAAATTAAATTGATGAAGATTCGATCAGGAAAATACTAAGTTTAATGAAACTGATCATGCAGTGGATTTCTATTGCATATTCAAATATGAACTGCAGCGTCCGGCAGGAGCAAACACCGCGTTTTCCGGGAATTGGCGTCCAAGCGAATGCAGAAACCATTTGAAAATGGTCTAAAATTAGGGTTGTTTCTTAATGGGAACAACCCAGACAGCATCGGCAATGACATAGCCGTTTGCATTGTTGTTGCGAATGATAACGCGTCCCGGTGTGCCCGGTGAAAATTCGTAGGCTCCTAAAGAGACAAATGTCTTAGAAATTGAAGGAGCAAGTCGCTGGTTGATGTTCGTTGTTGCCAGTCCTGCTTCGCTGATAACCTCAACAGTCACGTTGGTCGCCCGGTTGGAATTGGGGGGATAGGCCAGACGAACATCGTACTCTCCTGAGGAAGTGACCAGGAATTCAAACGTAGCAGACTTTTCTCCCTGATCGCTGTTTTCATCATGAAGATAATCTGTTCCGACAAAAACGGGGGCTGAACTGCTGTGTGTCCAGCTTCCTTCGAGTTTGGCGTGCGAATTATCGATAACGATTCCGGGTAATGACTTCGGATCAATTCCGACGCGAGGTTCGCGATACGGGCCTGAGTATTCAAGAACCTGACCATCTTCGAGGAGCTTTTCTTCGAGTTTTTTGTAGTCGATATCCTGGACGGCACAGTTATCGTCAATCGAATGACAGGCGGCAGTGGCAGCCGAGTGAGCCAGAATCATAAAGACCGGTTCCATACGAATCGAACCATAGGCCATGTGGGAAGAGGAAAGGCAGACAGGCACGAGCAGGTTTGAGCATTCCGACTTCATCGGCACAATTGCACGATAACTGACCGGATATGGTCCACCTGGGTTGACCTGGATGTCGCCTTCGTTTCGAGCGAATCCTTCAGGAGTGACATAGCGTTGGACATTGTGCGAATCCATATTGTAGGAACCCATGCCGATTGGGTCTGGAGTTGGTTTTTTACGACGGAGATGAAGTTCAGTCATGACAAAGTCAGAGACCATTCGTCGAGCTTCCCGGACATAAATCTGGTGAGGCCAATTCTCATTATCGAGGAATTCATCGGCTGCAAGTCCCCATTTCCGCGTTTGTGTTTGAATGTCAGCCGGGACTCGGGGATCATTGGCCAGAAACCACATCAGACCCTGCTGGTAATCACGATGTTCGGCGATGATTTTGTCCCGCGTCTGGTAATCGCCATCAGGATAATCGTAATTCATGCCGATATTATCGGTCGAAAATGCGCCGTGGTTGTTGGTGTCCGTTTTTCGATTCGGAATAACATCAAATTTTTTGAACACACCTTTCCAGCCTGTATTCAGATAGCGGGCAAGTAGTTCGTAGCGTTCCGGGTTGTAGTTTTCCGGTTTTGGAAAGGGAACCAGATTGTCGGGATGATTCGAGAGGCACATCCGGAAGCAGTAGGCTTGAACGCGATGGTCGCCGGTACCATCTTCGCCGGGGTCTTCTCCATGCACACCTGGTAATAGTCCACTGCTGGCATCTCCTGGGATACGATATGGACTCACCTTCGATTCAAACTGATGGGAGATGGTGCGGGCTTTCTGTACACCGTTGAGTGACTCGCCATAGACATCGTTTCCTTCACGACCGACTGTGTATTTGACACCAGCCTTAGCCATCAAGTCTCCTTCGTAAGTGGCATCGATAAATCGTTTGCCGCGAATAATTTTTCCCGATTCGAGTTTGAACTCGACAATTTGACCAGCCTTGGTGGTGACTCCGTCAATTAATTCGAGCCGTTCATTCATGTAGACCGGAATTTCATATTCGGTAATTAAGTCATTGAAAACTTTCTCTGCGATGTGCGGCTCAAAAACCCAGATGACTTTGGCTTCGGGGTTATAGCGGGAATATTGATCGCTCTTCTGCCATTTCCAGGTTTCTTTGAGGTCGTACTCATTTTTGACTCGTTCGTAGAATTCCTCAGAGATGCCGCCGATGACCGATTTATTTCCGGAATCGGTCCACCCGAGACCTCCAGCAGTTAACCCGCCCAAGTGAGCAGAGGGTTCGATGATGAGAGTGGTTTTTCCCATGCGTTTGCATTGTACGGCAGCAGCGACACCAGCGGAGGTCCCGCCATAGATTACGACATCTGCTTCGAGGATCTCTGCGGCGATGACGGTCTGAGTCAATGAGCCAGTTGTGCTCAGAAAGATGATTGTCAGCATGCACGCGATGCATGCTTGAATTGAGGAGAACGAAAATCTGGTCATGTGTGTCAATCTCTTAAATTGTTTGTCAACTGATCGATATTAGTCGATTGTTTCATCGAGATTCGTTGATGTCCAGTCTACAGCATTTCCAATAGGAATTTCCCACGTTTTGCTTGAGTCAGTGAAAAAACTATTGTTGTATTTGTGGATCACTAAACTGCAATTTAAGTTGCCGTAAATACAAAAACGCACCTGAGAGTCGTCTCAAGTGCGTGATCAAACTGGATCTCGAATGATTTACAGATTTTCATCTGCAAAATTGGCAACGAGAATACCGAGTAATCTTAACAGGCCCGGCTCGACAGTGAGTGTCCCCTGAATTTCTCCATCGGCTTGTTTATCGTAGATCTCGATGAAATCGTCCGTGTATTTTTCAGAGAAGGCTTCGATAATCGCTTTGCGAAGCTCAACGAAATTTTCACCAGGATTACGGGCACTTAATGCTTTAGCGAAGGGGCCAAAATGGCCTTTAAAGGTAAAGAAGTTTTCAGGAGCTTTCTGCTCTTTGGTTTTAGAAACCAGATCGACCATTTCTTCGAGCCAGGGTTTCGAATTCTCGCCGATGCTGAAGAGCACCATTTTTTCACTGGTGGCGATATGGAAATGACAGGGGGAGCCGAATAGCGATTTGAACATCGGTGGCACGTTGTCTTCGAGTACAAATTCGTGGAAATGAAAATCACCGACAGTAGCCGTGTCCATTTTGGTTTTGTAGGTGTCGCGAATTTCTGGCAGCATTTTGATGACTTCTTCGATGTCTCGTCCAGACTTGGCATTCATGCCGGCGACCATATCATGCAGAGAATCACTTTTTTCTTGATCGATTCGACGAAACTCAACGAAACCATCAATTGAGCCAAGCGTTAAACCATCTTCGAGAATTGGGATGAGTTTGGCGATGGCGTCTTTGGCGGCTTTTTTCTGTTTGTCGTTTAAGTCTTCTTTACGATCGATGCGGATGCTCGCAACAGGTTGGTAAGCTTGAATTGTGGCTTTGATTTGCTCCTGATTCGCGGCTGAAATCGGAAACAGCATTCGTCCTGTTGCGACAAAATCTTTGGTTTCCGGAATGGTATGATAGGAAGTTTTCAGATCTGGAATTGCAGCAATTGTTCCAGCCAGATCAGTCCCTTCAATTCCGGAAATGTTTAAGGTTCCGAGTCCATTTTTCTTGGAAGCATCAGTGATCCAGCCTGCTTCCAGATGTTTGACTTCTGAAAACAGCCGTTCAAAATTATCGATCCGATTGACGGCCAGAAGCTTACGGAAGTCAAATTCCTCAACGGACTCCGTCGATTTTTTCTTGATACCTGAGATGATGTTCTTGCGAACAGCCGCCATGCTTTTTCGGCGATCTTCCAGACCGGCTTTGTCGTGATTGATGATTATGCCAGCATCGTAGTCGGCCTTTTTGAGAGGTTCGATTGGGGCATGAATTTCTGGCACATTCGGATCAATACTGGCCCGTTGATCTTCGGGGGCAAACAGCGCGTAATCATTGGCGATTTTCATGAAGCCAACAAATGCACCTGCAAGAGAATAAACATCGCGAGAGATCGGTTTGTTCGTTACGCCAAAAGCATCGACATTATTCCGAAAATCTTTGACGTCTGTAATCGGGAAAAATGGACGATAGAATTCGCCGTTTTTTTCGTCAAAGAAAACATCAATACGCACAGGCTGTTTTCGATCAATTCCTTCGAGAAACAGTTCGATATTCTCTTCGACTTTCTCTTTCCAGATCTTATTTCGACTGGCGAGATCATTGACCATATACTCGATGTCTTCGAGCAACCGGTCAGCCCCGATGATCACCATCGTAACTTTATTTTCGGTTTCTTTTTCTTCCGCAGCAAAAGTGCATGCGGGCAAAGACAAATAAATTACGGCAATTGCCACTATCATTTGGAGTCGAGAAAGGTTCATTTTTTGAATGCATTCCTGCAACATTATCCTCATGGCCATCTTAATCTCACGCTGGAAGGATCGTAATATTGTTGTTTTTGGCAAAACAGACATCCTCAGACTATTTAATCTGAATCAGCCTATCTTTACTCAGTGTATGGGATATCCCAGACTGGGGAAAGACCGGTCGTCGACATTTCGTGCCCTAACTTCCCTATACTGTACAGATTAGGAAAGAAACGCGGGTTTGGAGATTTGAGATTACTGCGTCGATCACTTCGTAAGAGAGTACCTTACGGTTTCTTTTTCCCGGACTGTGGTTCTTCGACCTTCTGCTTGTAGACATCAGTAGAGTTTAGTCCCTCGATGAGCCCCAGATTGCGAGAGCATTTATCGGTTGCAGACAGATTGCGTTTCAAAGTCGCATTCCAGAACGGGTCGATTTCGCCACGCCGTGTCATTTTCACACCTGAAAATCGATAGGCGACTTCCTGGTCGGCAATCGAATTCATACCTGCAATCCAGTCAAGCGTGACTTCTGAATTTTGCTGCTCTGCAATCCGGCAGGCATATCGCAATTCGATGAGAGGGTCATGGAGGCTCAAATCGATCCGTTTCATCAGGTCTCTCACTTGTGCGATATTCCCGGCATCGACCAGTCGATTGATTTCCATGCGGCTTTCCAAGCGAGATTTCCCATCGGCCGCTGACGGCCAGGCAGCCAGGAATTCCTTGACAGCTGTTTCATTCGCCGACTGACGCAGTGAATACAAAAGATCGGTCGATAATGTGTTTTCAACAATCATTTGGAAGTTATCAGTACGAGGAGACTTGAGATCGGCTTGAAAGGCTTGGAAATATTGATCGGAAAGTCCCCAGTCGAGCGTTACGTCGTAAATTTGTGACTCAAGATCGATTCTATTCTGGGCTTCTGTCGCGATCGAGTTGGCGTTGGTGCGGTAACGGTTAAATGCCGTTCGTTTGCGGATGTCTTCCTCAATGTTCAATTCATTGGCTAATCGAGATTGAATCGTTGCTCGATTCTGATCGACTTCTTTGACGAGGGCATCCGCTGCTGCTTGAGTAGGTCCCATTGTTGCCGTGTAGTTCAGACTCTTTTCGATATGTTCCCAGGCTTTGGCTTTCTCTCCTGCCAGTGCGTAATAACGTGCCAGCAACAGTTGAGCGTGTGCAGCAGCACGATGTTTGATGGAACCGTATTGATAGTCGCCATCGTAAATGGAACGAAACGGTGGAATAACCGCTGCCGGTGGAATTTCCCAGCTTGCCATGGCAGTTGCTATTTGAGTGGAAAGTTTTTCTGATGCTGCGTCTTTTTTCAGGCTCTGCAGTACTTGAGCCAAGGCGCGGTTCTGGTCTTCAGTCGTAATGCCTTCAATTTCAGGGAGTTGATCGGTTTGAAAAGCGACGCCGGATTGAATCGCGAGATTCGCTTGAGCGGCTGCGTAGGCAGCCAGGCATTCACTTTTACGCATTGGGTCTTTAACGGCTTTAATAAAGGCAGCCGTTTGAGTGGAATAACCGCGAATAGCAGCAGAGTAGGCTGTTGCGAATGAGAGTGGTGAAGTCCAGCGGACTTTAGGAAGCCAGTCGTAACTTTCATCGAGTGCGAAAGTTCCTGATTCGATCACGATAGCAATACGAGCCGCCGATTGAGCAACATCCTGAACATCTTCCCGAGTTTCGAGTAGTGTCCGGGCATCTTCATAACGTTCGAGCGCGACCAGCAATGAACCGAGTGCGACGGCATGACGGACCGCCTCAGCTCCTTTTTGGGGCAGTTTACTCGAAAACGTGAGAGCTTCATCGGCTGATTTATTGGCAGCGGCCGTATCTCCTTTTTTCAAATGAGCCCAGCCGATATTGGAGAGTGGTGTAATTTTAAAATAGTTTAATCCCATTTCCAGGGCATCAAAAGCTTCGAGTTGTTCTAACGCATTGGCAAGATCGCCATTGGCAATATAAGCCTCTGCATTGAGTTGACGACAATAGGGTTTGCTGCGGTTATCTGAACGTTGAAGGGCAGAATCGATACTCGATTGAAAGATTGTCTGCTCGAAGGCTTTGACATCAATCGGTGGTTTTGTCGGAGGAACATCGGGATTAACGGGATCGTTCTTCTCGGGATCGACCTGATCGATATTGTTATTGCCATTATTGACAATGGGGCCTGGACCAGGATCGGGGGTTGGTGCAGGGGGCAGGTTGATGTAGAAAAAGATGCCGATTCCAGCCATCACAAGCACGGCTACTAAACTGAAGATCCGGACAGGAGTAATCAGTGGCTTCTTCGGTTCTTCCGGTTCGACAACCTCAAGTTCCGGAGCGGTAAAAATCGGCATCAGACATTTAGGATTTGGGCATTTGACTTCTTTACCGGCAACAGCTTCTGTGCCAAATCCATTGGTGTCACACATCGGACAGACGACACGATGATTGACCTTTGCAGTCGGCTTTCGCTGAAGTTTGATGACTTTCCTGGGGGCTTTCGGCTTGACGGCAAACGGATCGTCATCTTTCTTCTGAACTGGTTCCTCAGCCTTAGCTGTTGGCTTCGTCTTCGCTGCAATAGCTTCCGTTTTTCGGGCTGCTGGCTTAACCGGAGTTGTCGGCCCCGAGGAACCATCCATGGCGGCTCCACAAAACGGACACTCTTTGACATCATCATCCAGCACAGACTGCTGGCAGGATGGACACATTCTTAATTCCATGGTGTTATCCTCTATAATGGTGACACTCATTCACTTTCCCAATTGGGAAAGCGGTCGGAGCGAGGCCATTACTGTTTTATATTGTTATAATTCCTGAGAAGTCCAAAGTGTCGTCAAATCGAAAACCCTTGAACTCAAATTCAATTGTATTACAGATTACGGAAACCGTATTGGTGACAGACGATATTGCTCAGAATAGCAGATGCGAACGCATTTGCGACTGATTCAGAAGGACAAGCAATCGAATGATCCGTTTGCCTTTCCACTCGTCCCTTTTATTATTCGTTATAGGTCAGTCGATGTACAGTCGATTGCATCAATTCAAAGTCAGTACAGGAAATTTGAAAAACTCCAGTGAAATCATAACCCGATGCGTCAGGGAGGGGCCAGTGTGGAATTCATGATTAGCTGCTTGTTGTTGATGCAGACAATACTGTATGAAGCGGGAATTTAAACATTTTGTCCGCCTTACAGACCAGCTATTGCAGGAAATGGAATACACGATTTGAATATCAAAGTTTAACCGAATTGCGAATCGGAAGCCGTCCCTTCGCTGGCGCATCGGGTTAAGATGCTACAGCGATGTCGTACTCTTTCATCGCTATCTTTATTAATTCTGGAGTTTTGCAAAACTCCAATCAGTATTCAGAACGATCAACATAGAGAAGCATAATTAATATGTCTGAAACAAACGGAAACCTGATCCAGATTCAGTCTGGGAATTTGAATGTCGATCAAGCTGTCCGCAATCGCTATTCCGGAGCGGCACAGGAACGGGAGGCCGCATTGTGCTGCCCAGTCAATTACGATCAGCAATATCTGGATAAGGTTCCTGAAGAAATTATCGAACGCGACTATGGCTGTGGTGATCCCTCAAAGTATGTCTCGGCTGGTGAAACGGTGCTCGATCTGGGATCTGGTGGAGGCAAAATTTGTTATATCTCTGCTCAAATTGTCGGAGAAGCTGGCCATGTGATTGGTGTCGACTGTAATCTTGAAATGCTGGGACTGGCTCGGAAATATCAGGCCGAGATGGCGGAAAAACTTGGTTACGATGTGGTCTCGTTTCGTCGTGGAAAAATAGAAGACCTCAAGCTCGATCTCGATTTGCTGGAGGAGCGACTGCAATCCAAACCCGTTTCGAGCAGTTCTGACTGGCTCGAAACCCAGGAATTGATTGAGAGCCTCCGCAAGGAACATCCTCTGGTGGTTGAGAATTCTGTCGACGTGGTTGTTTCCAATTGTGTGCTGAATCTGGTGAGCAAAGAGAAACGGCGAGAGTTGTTTGAGGAAATTTTCAGGGTCCTCAAACCGGGGGGCAGGGCGGTCATCAGCGATATTACCAGCGATGTCGATGTGCCTCTAGAATTACAGAACGATGCAACTCTCTGGAGTGGATGTATCAGCGGAGCGTTTCGGGAAGATGAATTCCTGCAGGTCTTTGAGGAAGCCGGTTTCTACGGATGCGAAATCCTGGAACGACAATCAGCCCCCTGGATGACAGTGCAGGGAATTGAGTTTCGCAGTATGACAGTTTGTGCCTACAAACCAGAAATTGAGTCAGGGCTGGATCCTTCTGAGACGGTGATTTACAAAGGTCCCTGGAAAGAAGTTGTCGATGACAACGGAAATCGCTTGATCCGCGGGCAGCGCACAACTATCAGCGAGAATGCCTTAGACCGCTACACAAAAGCCCCTTATGAGGGCGATTTGATTTCCGTCGATCCCAGTGATCTGCAGAGCAAGAATTCTGATAATGCTTGCTGTAGTTCGGGGGGAAGCTGTTGTTGAGGCTCGTTTATTCCTCGTCAAGTTCGCGAATTCTCTCTTCCCAGTACTTTAATTCCTCGTCAGTAGATGTCACCGGTAAGTCTGCAGATTCTGAGAGTATTTCGTTCAATCGCTTGAGATCATCCTCTGAAAATGGGTTCCCAAGTGTTGGATTTGAATTTGGACTTGGCTTTGACCGCGTTCGTTTTCGCGACTTTCGTGTCAGTTCCTCATAAAAATCTTCACTGTCGACGGGCTTCGCTTTCCGCGCACGAGCCGCTTTGTGAAGTCGATGATCGCTCGATATAACAACGACCTGTTTCGGTGCAGAATGTTCGCGAATCAATTTTTCAATGAGCGTATCGGCATCAGGATAGGAAATTGCATTCAAGACCGTCATGCCATGAGCTGTTTCCCGCTCATTAACCTCAGCCATCGTGCGATTGACATCAAACACAATGGTTGTTCGTTCCCGTTCTGAAGTCGTTATTCGACCTTCCAGAAATCGAAGCAGGCGGGCTCGAGCTCTAGCCAGCATCTCACCATCAATACGCCCCGGCATCATCCCTGCCGCATGTAGCAGGTTGTATCCATCGATGATCAGGAAACGTTTAGGCATGAGGTTTCAAATAATCGATCGAATATCATAGTCCTGTGCATTCCCTGTGTATTGCGAATTTCCGGGAGAATACTATTCAGGTTCCGATGCCCCGTATCGATCCCGCGGGGTTTCTAAGACGTGAGGATTGATTAGAGGCTGATAAAACTCAGGACGACGATCAGCCATACGATCCAGCTCAAAACTTCCTGCTTTGCGAATGACTCGTTTTTGTCGAGGAATTTCCACATCGATATCGACTTCCAGATACTCCTCCTGATCGGCTGATCCCATCGCCAGAATTTCGCCCCCCGGCCCACAAATACAACTTTGACCGATGTAACTCGTCCCGGCTTCATTTCCGATACGATTGATGGCCGCGTAGTAAACTTTGTTTTCCATCGATCGAGTAATGACGGGGCCCGGTGTCATACATTCTGCTCCGCGGGGCCAGTTTGTGGGCAGTGCAATCAAGTCTGCGCCACCGACTGCTAAAACACGCGAAGCTTCCGGAAACGCCAGGTCATAGCAGATATTCATGCCGAGACGCAGACTGGTCGATTCGTGAACTTCGAAAGGACGATCACCATAATCGACAAAACGATCGACGCCGACAAAGGGGAGATGGATTTTGCGATAGGAACTCAGAATTCCTTCGGGACCCACCATCGCTGCACAATTGAAAATGCTTTCACCAGCTTTTTCGAGAAAGCCATAGACGCAATTCAAATTGAACTTTTGACAGGCCTCGATCATCTGTGCACTGGCTGGGCCATCCAGTGGTTCTGCACATTCCATAGCAGTTTCTCGGGATTCAAATCCATACCCGGTTAAAGCACATTCAGGAAAAATGACCAGATTCGCTCCACGATCGGCAGCCGTTTTCAAAGAGGAAAGCATCTTCTGCAGATTTTGCTCGCAATTTCCCAATGAGATGTCACATTGGACTCCAATCAGTTTAATCATTTTGCAGTCCTCTGTAGATCTCTGCATTTATCCTGGCAGCGATTTCTCTGCTGGACAGCATTTTTATTCAACAGCTCCAACACCAGATTCTTTAACTTGTCGATTGGAGAGACGATCACGAATCGTGCGGATGAAGCCTACGGCATTGAGGCCTAACTCCGCTAATAATTCGTTGCGATCACCATGCTCGACAAAACGATCAGGGATACCAAGTCGGCAAACGTTTTGAGTCGAAAGCCCGGCTTCGTTCGCTGCTTCTAATACGACGGAACCAAAACCTCCGCAGAGTGTGTTTTCTTCGACCGTCACGACCAGCTCACAATTTTTGACCGCTTCGAGAATCACTTCGGTATCGAGTGGACGCAGGAATCGAGCGTTGATAACACCGATATCGATACCATCCTTCTGAAGTTTCTCGACCGCTTTCAGGCATTCTGGCAGCAACGCACCGAAACTGACAATCATCACTTCGCTGCCCCAGCGAATGACTTCACTTTTCCCAAGCTCAATGGGCGAGAATTCTTCTTCGCGGATTACGGATTCGGCATTTGCTTTCGGGAATCGGAGCGAGATTGGTCCATCGTGGTTCGTCGCAAAAGGAATCATCGCTTCCAGATCCTGCGAATCTCCCGGAGCCATCACTGTGATGTTTGGAAAAGCTCGCATGTAAGTATTGTCGAACACACCATGATGCGTCGGCCCATCAGGGCCGCACAATCCTGCTCGATCCATACAGAATACGACCGGCAAATTCTGCAACGCGACTTCCTGGAAAATATGATCGAAACTACGTTGCAGGAACGTGCTGTAAATATCGACAATTGGCTTCATTCCCGACTTTGCCATTCCTGCAGCAAACGCGACCGCATGCGCTTCGCAGATGCCGGTATCGAAGAATCGTTCCGGGAATTCATCACGAATTTTGCCGAGATTATTTCCCGCACACATTGCAGCGGTCAAAACGACGACTTTATCATCCTTGGCCATCTGTTGATAAATTGTCTCGCTGGCGACATCGGTATAAGCCGCGTTTTTGCCACCCTTACTTCGGGGAATTGCAAAACCTTCTTCACTGCGATCGAACGGTGACGGCGAATGGAATTTAACGGGATCCTCACAGGCTGGCTGAAACCCTTTCCCTTTATCGGTAAAGACATGCAGTAGAGTCGGTCCTTTGATGTCTTTAACCATTTCGAGATGCTTGCGGAGCGACTTTAAGTCGTGACCATCAACCGGGCCGACATACCGAAAGCCCATCTGCTCAAAGAGCATCCCGCCATGCAGCAATGTTTTGAGTGCATCTTTCACATTGGAAAGACCTTTTTTGGTCGAGCCACCAACCATCGGAACTTTATTCAACACCCAGGCGACATCCCGTTTCAATCCATTATAAAACGGAGCGGCTCGGGCTTTGTCAAGATATTCAGCCAGTCCTCCTACACGTGGGCAGATCCCCATTTTGTTGTCGTTCAGAATCACCAGCAAATCTTTATTGAGACCAGCGGCATTATTGAACGCTTCAAAGACTACCCCTGAAGGCAAGGCTCCATCCCCGAGAACGGCGACCGCTTTGCGATCATCGTCAAAGAGCAGGTCATCAGCAGTCTTCATTCCCAAAACCGTCGAGACAGAAGCTCCCGCATGACCGGTCATAAACAGATCGTAGGGGCTTTCATTCGGGTTCGGAAATCCCATCAGGCCGTTGCGGTCGCGAATGGTACGAAACTGAGGGAAGCGTCCCGTCACCATTTTATGTGGATAGATTTGATGCCCAGTGTCCCAGATCAGGCGATCTTTGGAGAAATCGAACACCAGATGCAACGCAATACACAACTCCACAACACCCAGATTACTGGCAAAGTGGGCAGGTTTCGTTTCAACAATCTGACAAAGAGCCTCTCGAATTTCAGCAGCCAGCTTTTCGTGCTGAGCTTCAGTAAGCGTTTTCAGATCCTGAGGAGAGGAGATCATCGGCAGGAGTTCGTATTCCATCACTTGGGATTTCGCTTTATTAAAAAATAGCGCAGTGGACAGACTTCAGGAAGTCGATCTTCTCCGCGTAATCATGATGTCGTATCGTCGAAAAACTTTGAGAAGTCTGTCTTAACTTCATCAAATTCACAGTTAAGGAAGTAGAGGCAAAAAACGATAATGCCAATCAAATAATATCATACTCAATCAGTGGTCCCTGAATACACTATACATAGCAATTGCCTCTAATGCAGCGGTGTTCCCCGGAAAAATCTTCAAAGCCGAAATTGCCTCTTTGACCAATTGTTCCGCTTGACTTTGACTCTCATCCAGCCCGAGCTGAGACGGAAATGTCAATTTTTTGTGCTGAGTATCTTTCGCGACCTGTTTTCCCATCTTCTCAGCAGATCCCGTCACATCCAGCAGATCGTCGGCTATCTGGAATGCGAGGCCGATGCACTCTCCATAATATGTCAACGCATCAAGCTGAACCGATGTTGCATTGGCAATTAATGCCCCCATTCGCATCGCACAACGAATCAGACACCCGGTTTTTCGTCGATGGATCTCTTGGAGGACTTCCAGATTCAATGTTTCAGGATCGGCGGTTTCTGCTTCCAAATCCGCCTGCTGGCCTCCGACCATGCCGGTTATTCCCGAGGCAATCGCCAATTCGTGCGTGCAGGCGACGGCATGTTTCGGGTCATTCACTCGTGTCGATAACCAGAAAAAGGCATGCGTCAGCAGACCATCGCCCGCAAGAATCGCGGTCGCTTCTCCAAATTGGACATGATTCGTGGGCCGACCTCGACGCAAATCATCATCATCCATCGCAGGCAAATCATCATGAATCAGGGAATAAGTATGAATCATTTCCAAAGCACACGCAGCCGGCATCGCCCGGGAGATATCTCCCCCACAAATTTCGCAGCTCAGTAATGCCAGTAAAGGACGCAATCGCTTGCCACCTGCCAGTAAACTGTAACGAATCGATTCCTGCAATCGGGGCGGACAGTCAGCCGAAAATTTTGAAGCATGATCCAGCGCCTGCTCAATCTGACTTCGCCATTCTGGAATTGGGGCAGGGAACACGTGCACGGAGTTCTCGTTTTCAGTACGATGCCGATGGAAAATACAAACAGGTTTTACCTGCATTCGATCAGTTTATCAATTCGCGACGTCTGTTGTTAACTGATCACGGCTCGATTATTTGACAGTCATCTGTCTGTGAGAAAACTTCAACTGAGTCATGGGACGTGCCACCCAATTTCAAAGGCTTAATTGCTATCGTTACCAGTAAAGATGATCTAAAATATTGTTGGCATCACTTTGGAATTCTCAGTTAAATTGTCAATCTTTTATTTGCCTGTAATACCGCTTGAGGAATAATAATGCCCAACTCATCAACATACTTCCTGCCTCAGGGCTTTCGCACCGCTGGTATTCATTGCGGGATCAAATCGAATCAATCCGCTCGTGATTTAGCTGTGTTTCTCTCAGAAAGCGATTGCATCGCCGCTGGTGTGTTCACGACGAATAAAGTCTGTGGGGCTCCCGTGCAAATTTCCCGTGAACGTGTCCCCGGCGAGAATGTTCGAGCCATCGTCATTAATTCCGGCAATTCAAATGCCTGTACCGGCGAGCAGGGCTTAGCCGACGCACGCACAATGACGGCTCGAATTGCTGAAGAAATCAATAGCCCGGCCGAGTCGGTTCTGGTTTGCTCGACTGGCGTGATTGGAGTGCCCCTTCCAGTCGAGCGCATTTGCGATCATGTGCCTGAGTTGTTCGAGAATCTCGGCGAAACTCCCGAGCATCTTCAACATGCTGCCCAAGCGATGATGACGACCGATACTTTCCCAAAAATCATCTCCCGTTACGTCAATCTCGATGGCGGAACGATCACACTCACCGGTGTCGCCAAAGGAGCCGCCATGATCGCTCCCAACATGGCGACGATGCTCGGCGTGGTCATGTCCGATGTGAAATTGACTCCAGCACAGGCCGAAGACCTGCTGCCGATCGCCGTGAACCAATCGTTCAATTGCATCAGTGTCGAAGGCCATACCAGTACGAGTGACACCGTTTTGCTGATGGCCAATGGTCAATCGAATGTGGGCTTGGATGACAAAGGCGATCTCGCACAATTCCAGGCAGCAGTCACAACATTGTGCACTGATCTCGCACATATGATCATCCGCGATGCCGAAGGGGCCGAGCATTTTATCACGGTCGATGTCGAAGGCGCCCGAACATTTGAAGACGCAGAAAAAATCGCACACGAAGTTGCCAACGATGTGCTCGTGAAAACAGCCGTCACCGGCAACGACCCCAACTGGGGCCGCATCGTCTCCGCCTGCGGACGCACCGGCTGCATCGAATCCGAAGCAGAAGTTTCGCTGGCAATCAATAATCACGCCGTCTTCAAAAAAGGCAAACCGGTCAATTTCGACGAGAACGTCGTTTCCAAAGCCATGAAAACCGGCGAAGTCATCCTCGACATAACCCTCAACCAGGGTAACGGCCGCTGGCGCATCTGGACCTGCGATTTGACGTCAGAATACGTGCGGCTCAACTCAGAATATACGACGTAGAGTTGAAGGTTGAGAATTAAGTAGGACAGGCTTCCAGCCTGTCAATTCGCAACATGCGAACCCGTTAGACAATCAGCCGTAGGTCAGGCACTGCCTGACATGAATAACAATCGACGCCGAATCTGGTCAGTCACAGCCCGACCTACGGCTTGCGAATCATCTCGATGCCAAAATCTAAAGCATCCGGATTGAGACTTAGTTCTTCTCCTCCAGAGTCAATTTCATCCACTCCAACGCTCCATAGCCGGTAATGTTGGGGACTGTCTTTCTCATATTTTAAAGTATCTCCTGATGGATTGATTTCATCAACAGGTAGTTCTTTGGTTGTTGAGAACGCCAAGTTAAGTGTCTCTGGGAATTCACCTTTTATTTTGCGATAAATTTCCAGCATAATCGCCGTTTCAGTAATCCTTTGTCGTATGTTTTCCAAATCAATAACATTGATTACTTTTCCTAAATCATAGTAAGTTACCTTGAAGAGGTCTGACGTTTCACTGGCTTCTTCAATTTGATTGGGAGAATTTTGTTCTGGAGGAAGTGTTTCCCCGATTGGGGTTTCATACAAATAACAGAGATTTCTGCCATGTGACGAAAGTGCAGGTCTTTGATATTTCGGAATGTCAACATACAGTAGATTGTTTGTAACACACTGTTTATTGATTCGATAAAATAACTCCGGTTCACCTTGAAAAAATAATGTCCAAGCTAAAACGGAATTGGATGATATCTGTTTTGATTTGGGAATTACTTCCTGGAGCAAAATATTCTCAGAATGTAATAACATCAAATATTCCATTTTGATGAAGTCAGAAATCGGCGGCGTCATTTGATAAATTTTTTGTATCTCATTTAGTAACTGTTTGAGCTCAGTAAGTGTAAGTTGCTGATGAGCCAGCCATTTAACTATCATTTCGGTTGTCATGTTGTGGATCGCAATTCCATATGTGCGATTGAACATACAGCTATTGAGAGTAATCAGTCGTGAGGTTCGTAAATTACAAAGTAACCATTTAGTGGCTTCAGTGTCATCTCCGTTTTGAGAGGCAATCCAGGCTTGAATAGCGATCATCTGTGAAAGTTGTCGCGTTGGCTTTAAAATCTCCAATGGCGACGTATAGCTGATCTGATCAGGCTGCACTTCAAAAAAATTGGGCATGCAACTCGCTTTTTCCCAGATCAGTAACGCTTGTTCGTTATACTTCACGTAATCCAATGCGGTTTGCATTCTTTCATCCGGCGGAGTCTCTTCCCAGAAGATATCATAGATGTCACTCAATTCATCTTTCGGAATTGTCCCTTTAAGAGAACCAATCGCCTCATGAAACAGGCTCAACGCATTGTCGCTATCCGGAACGGTGTGCTCAACAATGAATGCTTCAACATCGAACGGTTCCCCGGGATCGGATATCAAAGAGAGTCGATAGCTACGATAAAGATACGGTGCGGCGATCAGGACAAGCAAAAGGACAACCGGCACCGCAAACTTTGGATGCAGCAATCGGTGCCAGCCTGATTTTCGTTTGGATTTGATTTCTTCAGACATCACTTCTCCTCGGGAGATTCGAGGGAATCATTCCGATTCATCTCAATCCCCAGATCCGCGGCATCCCGATCAAAAGAAGGATCAACTCCTCCGTTATCAATTCCATCAAAGCCGACGCTCCAGAGTCGATAGTGCAGCGGGCCGTCTTTGACATAGTTCAATACGGCTCCGGATGGTTTGAGATCATCAATAGGAAGATCTTCACTCAAAGGAAAAGCCTGAGTAAGTGTGTCCGGGAATTCACCATTATTTTTACGATAGATTTCCAGGTGAATGACTGATTCTATAACCCGCTGCAATAGAATTTGTTTGTCTGATGCAATTATAACATTGTGGAAAAGATTAGGAATTTCCAAATAGAGTGTTGAAGATTCTGCGGCCTGCTCCAGGCGTTCTAAAGTTACCTGAGTTGGAGGGATTGATTCTCCGCTGGAAGTCTCATACAGATAACAAACATTTTCGCCGCACGAGGAAAGTGGGGGTCTTTGATACTTGGGTAAATCTGCGTATCGCAAATGATTAGCAAGAGAGTGGCTATTTATTCGATAGAATAAGTCAGGCTCGCCCTGAAAATAAAATATCCATGGCAATAAGACTGGGGGATAATCCGGTAAAAGATATTCATAAAAATCGCTTGATATCAGTTCTTTCGAATTCAATATTTCCAGATAATCCATTTTAAAGTGATCAGAAATGGGAGGAGTCAAATGATGAATCGTTTTAACATCTTTGAGGAGCTGCTTGAGGTCTACTGTTGAAAGTTTCTGTTGAGCTAACCATTTGAGTATTGACTCACTCGTCGAACGGTACCGCGCATATCCCTTAAGAAAGCTCATGATACCTCCATTACGGGCAATGAGCCTGGACGATCGTAAGTTGCAAAGCAGCCACCTCATGGCTTCGACATCGTCTCCATTTTCGGAGGCGATCCAGGCTTGAATTTCACCCATCATTGCAATTCCACCTGTGCCTTTGGTGGTTTCTAAACTTTCGTAATAGTTTAATATAGATGCCGAAATTTCTGAGAAATTGGGCATCTGACTCGCTTTTTCCCAAGCCAGTAATGCAGGTTCGATTTGCTGCATGTACTCCAGAAGGATTTTAGTTTTCTCCTCATTGGGTCTTACATTCCAAAGATCATCATATTCCTCATCCCATTGTATACCCGGAGCCGCCTCATACTGCTTGATCGCATTCCGAAACGGAACCAATGCATTCTCCTCATCCGGAACTGTGTGCTCAACAATAAATGCTTCAACATCGAACGGTTCCCCGGGATCGGATATCAAAGAGAGTCGATAGCTGCGATACAGAAACGGTGCGGCGATCAGGACAAGCAAAAGGACAACCGGCACCGCAAACTTTGGATGCAGTAAACGGTGCCAGCCTGATTTTCGTTTGGATGCGACTTCGTCAGACATCACTTCTCCTGCATAGTTTCCAGTGCCGTAGGTCAGGCTGTGCCTGACACGATTAACAATCGACGCCAAATCTCGTCAGGCACAGCCTGACCTACGGCTGGCGTTTCATCTCAATCCCCAGATCCGCGGCATCTTTATCCAACGTCAAATTGACTCCACCAGAATCTATTCCATCCGCGCCAACGCTCCATAATCGATAGTGCAGGGGGCCTTCTTTGACATAGTTTAAAATGGCTCCCTTCGCTTCGAGATCATCAATGGGGAGTGTTTCTGTTGAGGTGAAGACCTGAGCGAGCGTATCTGGAAATTCGCCATTTGATTTTCGGTAGAGTTCCAGTTGAATCGCCGTTTCGAGAAGACGTTGCCGCATGGTTTCCAAGTCGACCGCTTCCAACATACTGCCGGTTTGATAGTAGGCAAGCTGAAAGAGAACGGAGGAGTCAGCCGCCAGTTCGATTTTTTCAGGAGACAAATTCGACGGATGAGTTGATTCTGTAATTGGTTTCACAAATAAATAACAGATATTGCTGCCGTGTGAAGAACGCGATGGTCTTTTGTATTTTGGTAAGTCGACATATCTCAGATTATTAGTGACACAATGTCCGTACACACGAAACAGTAATTCTGGTTCACCCTGGAAATAGAATGCCCAGGGCAAAACGGCTTTGGCTGCTCCGGGAGTAGAACTTGGAAAGACCTCTCCCTGCAAGATCTCCTCTGAATGCAACACCATTAAATATTCCATTTTGATTTGATCTGAAATGGGTGGTGTCATTTGCTGAATCGTTTGCATCTCTTTCAGAAACTTTTCCAGTTCCGTTTGAGATAATTGCTGCCGGGCTAACCATTTGATAATTGTCTCACTCGTCAAATTGTGAAGTGCAATACCTACGAATCGATTCATAATACATCCATGAAGTTCGACGAGCCGTGAGGTTCGCAAATTGCATAGCAGCCATTTTGTAGCTTCGGCATCTTTTCCATTTTCAGAAGCAATCCAGGCTCGGATAACGCAAAGTTCAGCATAAGAGCGAATATTGCAAGTAGTTACAAATGAGGATGTGTAATTGATAAATGCTGGTTGAACTTCGCAGTAGTCAGGCATTTGACTCGCTTTTTCAAACTCGATCAAAGCGACTTCGTTATCTTTGACATGGTCGAGAGTATTTTGCATATACTCATTGATAGAGACTCTGTTCCAGAGGGCTGTTCCACATTCAGGATACGTCTTATCGTTTGATGGCTTCATCAGGGTAAGTATATTCCGAAACGGAACCAAAGCATTCTCCGAATCCGGCACAGTATGCGCAGAAATAAACGCTTCAACATCAAACGGTTCCCCGGGATCGGAAATGATTGAGAGTTTGTAGCTGCGATACATAAACGGAGCGGCGATCAGCATGACCACTATCATCACCGGTACTGCAAACCAGGGGTGCAGAAATCGCTGCCAGTAAGAACTTTGTTTGGGCGTGTGTTCGTCTACCATTATTTTCTTACCCAGTTTCTTCCCACCCATGAAAAAAGCCACGGTGCTACCGTGGCTCAGCATAGAAGTGTTTGACAGTAACGTAATCAGATTACTCGGGAAGTCGCCCCTGTTCAACAACAGGCAGTTCTCCAGTGCAGGCTTCCATGAATGCAACAAGATCCTTCTTCTCCTGATTATTCAAATCAATCTTCTTGATTTTGTCGCTCAGGTAAGGATTCGGGATTCCTCCCTTGGCGTAATGCTCAACGACGTCCAGCAACGTTTTCTGACTCCCGTCGTGCATGTAAGGGCCAGTCAAAGCGACGTTGCGAATGGTTGGAGTTTTAAAGGCGCCTTTGTCTTTCTCGTCGCCGGTAACTTCGTAACGTCCCAGATCAGGTTTCTCCTGATCCATGCCGACACCCAGATTGTGATATTTCTCATCGGCCAGATTCGCTCCAACATGACATGCGGCGCAGTTGACTCGCTCACTGAAAAACAGATTCCGTCCACGAATTGCCGACTCCGACATCGGATGGACTTCAAGTTCAGCCATGATGGCATCGTATTCGTCCTTCAAATCGGGATCGTCTTCAAAATCTTCCGATTCAAATTTCAGATATGGCTTGAGCTTCTCGTAGTAGTCGAACGGAGCAGGCCCTGTAACGAGCACACGTTCAAAAGCAGCAATTGCCTTGCCGACATTGTCGATGTTGACTTCGTGATCGTCGAAAATCTGTTCAAACTGCAATTTGTATCCAGGGACTTTTGCGATTGCCTTCACGGCTGCATCATGTGTATTTCCCATTTCAATTGGATTGGCAATCGGCCCAATCGCCTGCTCTTCCAGAGATGCGGCTCGGCCATCCCAGAATTGAGATGTGCTCAAAATGCGATTGTAAGCTGTCGGAGAATTTCGATTCCCGGTCAGTCCTTCAATTCCAACACCAAATTGAGTTGGAGCAGCATAACCGGCTTTGGGGTCGTGGCAGCTGGCACAACTGATCGTGTTGTCTTTGGAAAGCCGGGTATCGAAATAGAGCTGTCGGCCCAGTTCAATTTTCGCACGTGTGAGTGGATTCGATTCCAGCACGCCTTCCGGAATTTTGCCCACATTGAGTCCCATGGGAAGTTTAACAGTCAGTGGATTATGAACATCTTCTCGATCAAGCCAGGCTTGAATTTCTGATAGTGACAAGGGGCCCTCACCAGGAATTCCCTGTGTCAGATCAGCGGCACCGAGAGTGACGTTATCAGAAAGCCTGGCCGCAATTTCCTTGACCTGCTTTGGTGACAATTTCCCATCAGATTTCTGTGTTTTGTCTGCATTCACGATACAAGTCGTAATAAGTAACCCTGCTATGGAAAGCTGTAGGATCACAAATCGAGCCCTGAAAATACGCATGAATTCTCCTGTCGGTTAATAAGTGTGAGTCAAAGTAGAATTCGAATTGCTGTCAACGGTTTACAAACAGACACAATATTCTAATCGTGAAGCAGGCTGGTCTCAAGTTGGTAATGTTGTCACATAAACATGCGTATCCACAAAAAAAGAAGGGACCAACCTAAAACAGGTGGTCCCTTCTTGCTGTGCATCATCCAGACGCTTACATCGTCGTCATGACGAAGATTTCAAGTTTCGATCCTCGAAACTGCGATCAAATGGCTTCGTCGCCGGTTTCGCCGGTTCGGATGCGGATGACCTGTTCGACGTCTGAGACGAAGATTTTTCCGTCGCCGATATTTCCGGTGCGGGCGGCATCGGAAATGACCTGGATTGCTTTGTCGGTCACGTCATCGGAAACAACGATTTCCAGTTTGACTTTCGGCATGAAGTCGACAACGTATTCGGCTCCACGGTAAGTTTCTTTGTGACCTTTCTGACGACCAAAGCCGCGAACTTCGGCAACGGTCATTCCTTCGATCTGGGCTGAGACCAGCGCAGATTTGACATCTTCAAGTTTGAAGTGCCGGATAATGGCTTCAATTTTTTTCATTGTGAATTCCCAGTAGTTTGAGCGGTTTATTCAGACTTGGACAAACAAGTTTGGTGGTAGTTGAACTCTTATAATAATCATAAAACCGTTGGGATCAAACCAAAGGGACTTGATCCCAACGGCACTCAAAAGAGCATTAAGCGGATTCCAGGCTTTGCAGGTAAGGATAGGCCGCCATGCCATGCTCGGTAATGTCCAGTCCACGCAATTCTTCTTCTTCGGAAACTCGAAGTCCGACAGTCACTTTGATAACCAGGAAGATGATCAAGGAGGCACCGAAGGACCAGGCGAAGAAGGCTCCAATACCGATCAACTGTGTGATCAACTGAGAAACTCCACCACCGAAGAACAATCCGTTTGTTCCATTGATGATTTCTTCAGCAAACAGGCCTGCGGACAAGGTTCCCCATGCTCCACAAACACCGTGTACGGAGATTGCCCCGACGGGATCGTCGATTTTCAGTTTGTCGAAGAACAACACTGAAAGAACACAGACGACACCACCAACCAATCCAATGATCAGGGCAGAGATCAGGCCAACATCGTAGCAAGGAGCGGTGATGGAAACCAATCCAGCCAATGCACCGTTCAGTGCAAAACTCACATCTGGTTTGCCGAACATGATCCAGGAAAGAACCATTGCGGAAACACATCCACCGACAGCAGACAGGTTGGTCGTGACTGCAACTCTTGCAAAGTTACCACCATCCAAAGATGTTGTTGAACCAGGGTTAAATCCGAACCAGCCCAACCACAAGATGAACACACCAAGAGCAGCCAGCGGAATCGAGTGACCCATGATTGGTGTCACTGATCCGTCTGCTGCGTACTTGCCTTTACGAGCACCAATGACGATGGCACCAGCCAGGGCTGCCCATCCACCGCAAGAGTGTACCACAGTAGAACCAGCGAAGTCGATAAAGCCTTTGTCTTCCAACCAGCCACTACCGTTGTAAAGACTTCCCCATGCCCAGCCACCGCTGATCGGGTAAACAATGACAGTGATTCCAATTGTGTACAGCAGGTAAGATGTGAACTTGGTTCGTTCAGCCATGGCACCCGAAACGATGGTAGCAGCAGTTGCGGCAAAGACTGTCTGGAAGATCAGGAAAGCAAATTCCCAGTTGTCCAGAACTCCATCGACCATACCGTCGACGAAAAAGTCGGTTGTACCAATCCAGCCTGTTGGTGAAGCACCAAACATGAGTCCGAAACCGACTGCCCAGAAAGAGATTGAACCAATACTGAAGTCCATCAGGTTCTTCATGATGATGTTCACACAGTTTTTAGAGCGTGTGAAACCTGCTTCAACCAGGGCGAAACCTGCTTGCATGAAGAAGACCAGGAAGGCTGCGATGCAAGTCCAGAGCAGGTCCGTTTCTGTTCTGACGGCTCCAACGGCCTCATCCACAGATTCCAGCGTTACCGGTTCTTCAGCTTCTTCTTCGACAACTTCTTCTGCTTCTTCAACAACGACTTCCTCTTCTACGGGCTCGGTTGTCGTCCCTTCGGGAGCCGGCTGGAAGGCGTAGGTGGTTGAGGTGTAGGTCAAACATCCAATCAACAGCAGCATTAGCAGCGATGATTTCATTAATAAAGGGATGTTATCGAACGCGGGTAACATTCTCGGAAAATTCATTCGTTCTCTTTCTCACTAACTAAGCTGATAAACTACAAATAGCGACTGTCGCTATACTTATTCCCGGTGGCAAAACTCAATGGATTCATAGAAATCAGGAGTGCTTGCCGTGTGGTTTGAGATTTCCCAATGAAATCTCTAGATGGAGCGTACATCAACACGGTGTCGATATTTGTAACTTATGCAATTGCTGCGCCAATTAGCAAAACCGAGAGGCTTGAGTCCGTTAAACCCCTACGTACGTAGTGTTTCAACAAAATTAAAACATGTTTTTCGATGGTTTGCATCAACGATGAGCATGATTTGTCAGCAGGTTGCACATCTTTGATGCACTTTGTGCGAATGTATCTGCTAAACATTGGAATTTTTGAAATGGCTTGGACACTTGGCATAAGTGAATACTTATGTGGTGTCCGCGAGTGAAATCGGACTAGCTCTGTTTTGAATCTTTCAATAGGCTTCGCCTGAAAGTCAATCTGCAATGCCTCCCAAAGTTGATTGGGGTATTGGTGACGAACCAATTTACTGTCTGAAGTCCCTTCGCATATCAATAAATGAGAACAGCCATGTCCGAAAAGCATCCGACCAGCCTTGGCGAGGTTTATACCCAGCACCACGAACGCGGCGAGCGACTTGGGAAGTCATTTATCGAAGACATTCGAGCGGAATGGTTCTGCAAATGGATTGGAACCGGCAAAACGATTCTGGATCTTGGCGGACGAGATGGCACATTAACTCGCCATTTTGCACCGGGAAATCAGGTCGTTATTGGCGATATTGACACCTCCGCGATGGCGATTGCCGAGCGGGAGTTGGGAGTCGATACGATTGAGGTCAATCTTAATGAAGCACTTCCCTTTGAAGATTCGAGCTTTGATGTGATCGTTCTGGCGGAAGTTCTTGAACATCTGCCCTATCCGAAAATCACATTCGGCGAGATTCAGCGAATTCTCAAACCGGGTGGAATGCTCGTTGGAAGTATTCCGTTGGCTTATCACCTGAAAGATCGCTGGCAGGTTGTCCGTGGTCGAAAATTATGGATGAACGGCGATCCGACTCACGTGCAATTCTTCAAATACGATGATCTACTTGCGTTCTTTAAAGAGTATCTGGACATCGAACAGGTCGTTTCCGTCAAAGGGGGCAAGAAAGCCGAGTGGTTCCCAAAACTATTCGCCCGCGACGTTGCTTTCTGCTGCAGAAAAGCTGCTTGATCCGGATTGTTTGCAAAAGTATTCCCACGCCGGGTAAATACACACTCGCTTGCGTTTCTTGCTTGTAATGATCGGCACGAAGATGTTTCACATGGATTGAATCGGCGAGCCGAGCCAGTGATGGCTCGGGTTTTGTCATGATGATTGTGGTCGAATAATTACAAGTTTTTTGAAATCTTGTCGGCCAATTTCAATAAATTTTGTGGCACCTCATCCTCCAGTTGCCAGGCTTCTGCCCAGGAAACGGCCAGTACTCCTACGATTTGATCATTTTGATTGGAAATCGGACAGGACAAAGAACAGCGGGCACCGAATCGCTCTAACCAACCTGCAGATTTTCTAAGATCCCCAGATTGCTCTTCGACACGGGCTAAGGCCGGGCGTTGATTGACAACCGCATTGACGATGCCAAGTTGAGTCTGCTCGAGAGGAACCTTGAGTGTTGCTGCTTGAAACTCATCTGCGACCTGAGCGTCAAATCCGTTTGCGCAGCCAAAGCACATCAGATGTAAATCGGTTTCGGTCTTTTTCCATAGACCAACTGCCCAGGCAGCGGTCTGGTCAACCAGATCATTTGCATCTTTGCTGGATCTCAATTCTCTGGTTTCCGGGGTGCTCAATAACTGTGCAAGCTTTCGAGCCAGGGCGTCGATATTCGATGAGTCGGTCATAGAGGATGGAAATTGCTTTCGTTTTCACCAGTGATTTCGGAAATGACTATCTTGACATACCATTAAACAGGATTTCAATCGCTTTGGACCAATCCAGTAAGGCTTGTCGGTATTTTTTGGCATTCATGGCCGTTTCGGCTTGCTGGACGGTCGCCTCGTATGTGGACCAGTTGCATTTCCACTCGCCAGCTTTGGCGGTCGCGGCAAGCTTTGTCGCTGATTCGCGAAGTTTGTCGGCTGTGGAAAGAGACAGACGAATGGCGGCAGTGCGATAAGGTCGAAAGAAAACGGTTGCGGAAGCCTCATCTTGAGAATCAAGATCATTATCAGCCTCGGCGAGTCGTTGTCGCTGTCGGCCAATTAAAAATCCCCACAGGAGTAGACCAGTCGCCAGAAATCCAAGCATCGCAGCCGGGATAGCCATTTGAAAATACGAGAGTACACCTGCACCTATTCCACAAATGAATGTAGCCAGGAACAATAAGGGTTGAGCCCACTTTGAATAAGCGGAGATCTGTTGATACTCCGCAGTGGCAGGTAAATTCACAACACCATCCTGCTTGCTGATACGCACGATGATCACTGTGCAGTTATCTCCACCTCCACGCATGTTTGCCAGATTTACGAGTAGTTTGGCGGCTTCACTTGGTGGCATATTCTTGGCATAAACACCGATTTCAATATCACTCAGGTATTTGGTCAGACCATCAGAACAGAGCACGAAGACATCGCCAGGAAGATATTGAAACGGTCCCTCGATATCGACACGCACCGTCGGGTCGGGGCCCAGGCAGCGGGTCAAGACATGGCCATATTTTTCCGCATCGACATTCTCGAGCTGAGCATTTCTTCTTTGCCTCAGTTTCTGTTCCCAGGCAACGGTGTGGTCAAATGAGAGTTGATCAATTCGTTCATCGCGAACTCGGTAAACGCGACTGTCACCAACATGGCCAACCAGATACCCATCGGCGCAGATGACCAATGACGAACAGGTTGTGCCCATACGTTTGAAGTCGCGATTGTGATTTCCAATTTCGTAAATCGCGCTGTTGGCTTCCCGCATTGCTTCATGCAATGCATCGGCTGGTTGTTCGTGAGCCGACTTGAAGTACACGTGAGGAAGTGTATCAATGGCAGTTTTGCTGGCCAGTTCCCCGACTTCATGCCCACCCATCCCATCGGCCACTGCAAACAAATGGCCGCGTGAATACCATTGGCTATCGTCAGGACAAAGAGTCAGTGAGTAGCAGTCCTCATTGTTAAGTCGCTTCATCCCGGTATCGGAACGTGAGGCATACTGAAATTTCGGGGTCCATTGCATAACGATAATCAACTCAAAAGACGGGAATCGTCTGAAGTATTATAGTGTTGGTCCTTGTACTCACCAAGAAATGAAGAGCACATGCCGAGAGAAATGCCGTTTGATGATTCCATCATAAAGTCTATGAAGATTCTATGAGCAAGAGCCAGTCTGAAAGGGGGGCCTTGTAATTGTTTTTCTGTTACCCGTGGTTCAAGGGGGTTACTTACTTTAGTCGTTCGGGGTTTCAGGCTACGATAATGGGGTCACAGGTGCAATTCATCTGCTCTTACATAAGCCGCTCTTACTTCCGGTTGAGTATTGTCCAATTATTATTATGAGTCATGACGGAACAACGACTCCGATTTTGCAGGCAGCAACTATGAATTCGAAAATCACATCTTCTTTCAGAACAAGCTGTAATCGAATCGCGTTTTTTCTAGCCCTGTTCGCCCTGAATTCGCAGGCGGCGGCTCAAGGCGATGAAGAAAAACTGGACCAGTTTTTAAACGCAGTTCAATTGGGGGAGACGGAAGGTCTGCTCAATCTGATGCATCCCAAACTGGCTGAGCAGATCGACCCTCCGATTCTCGAAGCGTGGTTACAATCTGTTGCCTACAAACTGGGAAGCGTGGAAGTCGTTTTGCCTGCGACGTCCATTATAGCCGGGGATCGTGAGGAATTTACATCCAATGTGAGTTTTACGAAGGGGACGGCTCGAGTCGCGATTACGGTATTGAATGAGTCGATTGTTGCTTTTGAAGTGCAGTCGGATGAACTGGCAAACTGGTTCCAGAGGCCAACCAGCCTAAAAATCTATCGTGATCGAGTCGAGCAATTCATGACTGCTCTCGATAGTCAGGATTATGAGCTTTGTTTGTCACTGATGCATTCGCAAATTGCAGAAAAATTGAGTTCTGAGGTCCTAAGCGAGTACCTCGAAAAAGTCGAGCAAGTCGTTGGTGCTTCCAGGACCCGTAAATTCCAGTTTGCCAAATTGACTGTCTTACCTGACGAACGGCTTGAACAGATCGACTTGTACTACGAAATCGAAGGCAGCCTGGGAAGCGTCACCGCAGAATTTGCGATCCGTTTCCAGGGAATGCGGGGTCAGCTCGTCGGATTTCGTTTCCGGTAAAGGCAGAGGCCTACTCTTAAAAGTAACGATTGGCGGAGCAATTGCACGAATAGGTAGTTCGTAATAAGAAATCCGTGGGTGTGCATAAAAGAAAACGATCCCCATTTTGCGGCATGAGGATCGATTCAAATATTCAGCATGCTCGATTGAGCTTTATTCAGCAGTTTCGAACTCGATAAACGGGCTGATTTTTCGGGCTTTTTCCAAGATTTCCTGCTTTTCAGTATCATTCTTGGCAGCTTGATACTTGGCACGGAACTTAGCGATTTTCACTTTGCGGGTTCGCTTACGCGCCATTTCCCGATCACGTTCAATACGAGGCATGGTAGTCTAAAAACTTTCTGAGATCGACTTGAATTATAAAGAGACAACTATTCAAGAATAGTCGTGATTTCACTATGCAGAAAAGTGTAGCTAACTCAATTACAGAGGTCAAACCGGAACGACATCTCATCAGGAGCAGTCGGGAAATTCCTCTCGCTCTGTATTGCTCAAATCGATAAGCTTCGCCTCTATGAAGTGAACCGACTGTGTTGTTCACATGTTTGTCCACTTGTGGGTACTGGTTCTCAACGCAGATGAAATAGATCGCAAGAGAAAAAGAGTCCGAGACAGATGTCGATAGTTCAGCAAGAGCGTTGGAATCCTGTGGTCTGGCTGGGGGAATTGGTTATTGCCCCCGTGTCAGTCATTGGGGATTTTGCGCTGTTTGCCTTATTGACACTTCGTTGGACGTTTTCTCGCTGGCCGAAAGGCAACGTCCTCTGGGCGAATCTCTATCAGATTGGTGTCTTGAGCCTGCCAGTCGTCATGGTGACCGGTGGATTTATCGGCATGGTCCTGGCTGTACAATCTTACGATCAGCTTCGTGTGATGCACATGGAATCCCGTTTGGGTTCAGTCGTTAATATGACTCTCGTCAAGGAACTCGGTCCCGTACTGGCAGCCACAATGCTGGCTGGTCGTGTCGGAAGCGCAATTGCTGCCGAACTCGGCACAATGCGTGTCACCGAACAGATCGATGCCCTGGAAGCATTGGGCGCAGATCCGATTCAGTACCTGGTTGTGCCTCGTTTTCTGGGTTGCGTTCTATTGATTCCGATGCTGACGATCATCGCCGATACCGTTGGCATGTTGTGTGGCTGGATTTTCTCCACAACTGTTCTCGGCATCAACAGTTACTACTACTGGTATCACACCTACGCCTACATTTCCCTATTAGATGTCTATTCGGGGATTCTGAAAAGTATTTCATTCGGAGCGGCGATCGCACTGGTTTCCTGTCACCGCGGATTTCATGCCAAAGCCGGTGCTCAGGGAGTCGGAACAGCTGCGACTCAGACATTTGTTTTCTCCTTTGTCCTGATCCTCTTCCTCGATTTCCTGGCAGGCGTTGTCCTGTCGCAGGTTTATATCTGGCTGGATCCGGCATAGGAAGGCGGAAAGTAGAGTGGATAAAGGTTTCATTCACAGGTTGGTTTGGCGAAACGCAACCCAGCAAAAAGAAGTGTAGGTCGGGCAATGCCTGGCGAATTCAGACGTTAATAATTAATCCTGTCAGGCACAGCCTGACCTACGGAATTTCATCCATCGAACTATGAATTCAGACCACCAAACTCCACTTCTGGAATTGAATCACGTCTCCCGTTCATTCGGGGGACAAGGGGTTCTCAGTGATATCAGTCTGCAGGTACAGCCAGGAGAAACGCTGGTCTTAATTGGTGAGAGTGGTTGTGGGAAGAGTGTCACCACAAAATTGCTGGCGGGCATGTTGGAGCCAACCGCTGGAGATGTCATGTGGCGGGGTGTCGATGTCAAGAGGTTAAAACCAGCTGAAAAACTCAAGCAACGTTTGCGTATCGGATACCTGTTTCAATCGGCGGCTTTGTTCGACAGTTTAAATGTGTTCGAAAACATTGCGTTTGGATTAAGGCAAAATACACGTAAAAAAAACGAGGAAATCCAAGATATTGTTTACAGCCGGCTGGTTGATGTCGGCTTGAATAGCGAGGTCGGTTCGAAAATGCCAGCTGAGTTATCGGGCGGAATGAGAAAGCGTGTTGGACTGGCGAGAGCTTTGGCGATATCGCCGGATATCATTATTTACGATGAACCGACCACCGGACTCGATCCTGTGATGAGCGATGTGATCAATGAATTGATTCTCTCTGTTCGTGAGCAACGTCCCGTAACCAGTATCGTCGTGACACATGATATGCACACCGTTCAGAAAGTGGCGGACCGCATTTTGATGTTATATCCCCTTTCACGACTGCCAGCGGGAGAAAATCAGGTCATTTTTTCGGGAACGGCTGATGATGCTTTTCACGCGGACGATGTTCGCGTCTATTCCTTTGTGCATGGGGATGCAAGTCAACGTTTACACGAATTGAGTGCCGCGTAACAATACCGCCGTTTCAAGCAGCTCGAATTTTGTTATTCCAACCGTATAGTTTTTACCATGTCGGAACGTCAGCTCCAATTTCGTGTCGGATTATTCGTTATCGCAGCCGTGCTTACCGGTGTCGTGTTGACGATTCAGTTCGGTAAGCTGGACCGCTACACCGAGCCGCGGTATGTCGTGGGGATTCAATTTGATGAACTTTCAGGTGTTAACCCAGGCACTCCCGTTAAACAGTCCGGTATTCCGATTGGAAGCGTTCGAGAAGTTTCTATCAATCAAAAGACTCGTAAAGTGGTGGTCGTCGTCGAAATTCGTGAGCGTTTTAAGCTCGCTGAGGATTCGAAACCGCAAATCATTTCCTCGCTTCTGGGAGATGCCCACATCGAATTTTCCATCGGCACAAGTAACCAGATCGTCTCCACTGGATTTCTCTTCCGAGGGATTACGCAACAGGATCCTCTGGCAGCGGTCCAACAGCTCGAAAGTCGAATGAATGAAACGATGAAGTCGTTTGCGGCGACCAGTGAAGAATGGCAGCAGGTGGCACGGAATGTCAATTCCCTGATCGAAACCAATCAGGGATCGATTGATGAAATGGTCGAACATGCTGCCGTCTCGTTGCGACAATTGACACTCGCCATGCAGAAGGCGTCGGTTACACTTGATGAAGCGAATAAATTTATTGCCGATCCCCAACTTCAGCAATCGGTTAAGCAGGCGATGGTTGCCTTGCCGCATTTGATGCAACAGACAGATATTCTCATTCAGCAAACCCAGCAGACGATCGCCACGACAAACAAAGCAGTCACTTCGTTGGGAAATACAATGGATAATTTGGAGACGGTCACAAATCCGATTGCCGCCAATTCCGACCAATTAGTCAGTGGTGTGACGACGAGTCTAGCCTCGCTCAATCAGACATTGGTGCAGCTTTCATCCTTCAGTAAGCAACTCAATGAAGGGGATGGCTCAATTCAGCGAATGGCAAAGGATCCTCAGCTTTATCAAAATATGCAGACATCCTCAGCTTCTCTGGCGGCATTGCTTCGTAACCTCGAACCCATTATGCGGGATATGCAAATCTTTAGCGATAAGATCGCCCGGCACCCTGAAGTCCTTGGCGTAAGCGGATATTTGAAGGGGTCTTCAGGAGTGAAGGAAGCCACAATTCAGCCCGCATCTTCAACGGCTCCGACAAATCTTCGAGGCTCTTCCAACGGGACAAATCGATTCATTCCCTGAATATTTCTGCTCAGGAAACGATTCTCACATCGCAGAAATCATATGCTGATTTATGCAAATTTAATGCTGTGCAAATACCTTGGGTTGTTCTATCTGGTCATTATTACAATCAGAGTGATAACGACTGCAGCGATGACAAAATAAGTCGAGTAGGTGATAAGAAAAGCAAGCGAATTCTCACCTTCATTGGAATTTGATTCAGGCTGACGTCCAAAATTTTGATCCCTTTGGGGCATTTGTTCAGTGCTCATGTCGTTCTCCTTTATTAAGTAATCTTAGGGAACAATACGCAAAGGCTATGCCAGCCAGCGTTGAGAGCGACATAACATCCGAAGAATGGTCATGGTTGATGCCTGAGTAACCAAGCAGGTTGCTCGTAGGTCGGAAAAAAGCGGCTCTGCAAAATGAATTCATTCGTCTACTGGGGCGAACGATCAGTGATTGACGATGAATTCACTGGAGTTCAGGTAGGCCCAGAGCAGGTCGGAAAGTCGACTGGCGAGCAATTCCTGGCGGACGACCGGAGATTTGACATCCCTCAAAGATGCTTGAATCTGACGGAATAAAGCCACTTCCTGAGGGCGCGGTTTGCGGGAAAGAACAGTCAGGCAAATGCGTTCGAATTTCTTCTGATCGGAAATCGATTTGCTCACTAAATTTTTAAGCAAGATATTTTTCTCAGTATGGATGGTTTGATCGACCAAGTCTCCATTCATTAGTACCAGTGCCTGAGAAATCGTGCCATCGAAGTGGTCTTCTTCATCGTTCTCGTCATTTTCATAAGAACTGACAAACTGCGAAACCCACTGATCACGCTCAGTCACATGCTGTGGCCATTGTTGATTTCGCTCGTCTAACTCCCCGGCTACTGCCTGGAGGGAATCATAAAGCTGTTCCGGAGAAAGTGATTTGAAGTACATCCGTGAGAAAGCAGGGGGAGTTCCTTGAGATGGATTATCCTCGCGGTTTTCTGCAATCATCTGGCTGGAAAGTCGATACGGTTCTGACAAACAGATCCAGCGATAGAGGCGTTTGATGTCATAATCACAGGCAACAAATGAACGACTCAAAGTCGAAAATAGCTCGGGATGCGTCGCTGGGTTATGAGGACCCAGATCATCAACCGGTTGCGTGAATCCGTATCCAAACAGCATCGACCAGGTCCGATTGACAAAAGCCTGGGCAATGAGCGGATCCTCTCCAGCTGTAAGGAGATCAGCCAATTGCTCGCGACGCGAGGTCTTTTCATCATCGATCACTTCCTGACCGTTGTATTTTGGAAAAGCAGCGTGCATGACTCCAAAACGTGTTTCATAATATGTGGGGCCAGCGGTTGGACGATCTTGCAGGAGATAGCTGGGAGCAGCTTCCTGGGGCTGGTCCACTTGAGTGACAACAGCTTGCTTAAAGAAACTGTTCAACTCCCAGAACTCTTTTTGAGACAGAGCATAAAACGGATGATGATGGCATTGAGCACATTGGATCTGATAACCCATCAATGTTTTGGCGACAAAGGCAGTGGCCGGGACGGCTTGATTGTTCAAATGTGCGACCAGGAAATTTGCGGCTCCATTTTGATGTGGATTTCCCTTAGCCGCAATCATTTCTTCAACAACATTGCTCCAGGAGCGATTCGACTCAGCTACACCATGCAAATATTTTTGCAGTGCGAGACGGTCTACCCTTTCATTTGGAGCACGTCCGACCAGCAGCCTGGACCATGTCGTCGACCATTGCAGCGCAAAAGCAGGGGAATCGATCAGTTGATCGACTAATTCCTGATCCCGCTGTTCCGAAGAATTATTCAAATAGGCATTGAGCTCGGTTTCTGTCGGGATTCGTCCCGCTAAATCGAGATAGACACGACGGACCCACTCGTAATCATCGGCCTTAGCAGAAGGTTGAACCTGCCAGTCCTTCCAGCCCAAACTAATACGTTCGTTGATCGAGTTGATCACATCCTGGTCATTCGAATAAGCCACTCCAAGTACTTCCACAGGTGCTTGCGTTGGACTTCCTTCAACGACGTTGACCGTAATTGGTTGCGACTTTAATGGTGGATGATCCCAGTCAATTTTCGGTAACTCGGGCGGGAGTTCATTCTCCACAAGTGCAGGAGTCTCTTCGGAATTTGCTGGATTGAGCGGAGAGACAACCTGGGGGGCATCGGCTAGCGAATCAACCGCGGAATTGTTCTCAACAATGTTGGAGCCCGGAGCAGGGGAACTATTATTCCACCAGAGTAGACCTGTGCCGAGAGTCAGAAAGATGGCTAAGCATACAGTCAGCATTTTCGTTGACTGAAACAATGTTCGCCGGGTTTGTTTCTCGTGAGTTCGACGAGGAGTCACATCCTGATTCAAAGCTGCTTCTGTAAGCAGATCGTCCATCAACTCCTTCAGGGGAGCAGTGGAATCCTCATGCGAGTTTGTATTTTGTGTCGTTAAAGGAGTTGAAGGAAGGATCCCCAAATCCCAAAACAGATTGGAATGCAATTCAAGATACTGAGCAAAAATCTCGGCTGCGGCATCATCGTTTTTGATTAACTGTTGCAATTCTGCAGCGGTGGCTTCATCGAGCCGGCCGTCGCATACGCAATCGGCCAGTTCGCAAAGTCTTCGGTGATGATTATGCAGATCGTTCATTTATTTGATCGCAGCGGAGAGCTGCTTCTCGATACAATTGAGTAATGTGCGGCGGACACGTCCTAGAGACTGGTAAACTGAGTTCAGCGGACGGTTGAGTTGATCAGAAAGTGTCTGCCCATCTCGACCTTGTTGATACCGAAGTCTAATTAATTCTCGATCCCGTGGTTTTAATTTTCGAATACAAACTGCCAGAGCCGCCTGACGTTCATCGGCTCCATCACTGATTTCTTCAACAGTTTGGGCGATCGTCGTTAAATAATCATCGTCAAAAATGAGTCGATTTCGACTGGATTTCTGACGAAATTTCATCACTTCTAAACTAGCGATACGATAAACCCACGCCAAAAAGTTGGTTCCCGGTTTAAAGGTGTTCCACTTTGCCAGAATGACAACATTGGCGTTCTGGAGGATTTCCTCGGCTGAGTTTGGGTTTCCAGTTTGTGCCAGCAGATACAGATAAAGTCGCCTTTGAGCCTTAACAAATGATTTGATAAACCCGGCATCTGGTCCTGATTCATGCGTCTCCTCTCCCTGCGGAAAGGCTTCCTCGTGTGGAGGAGTTGTCCGGATATTACCCACGCGAAAATTCCAAATTCAGTTTTCGTAATGAATCTGAGGCTCTTCAAAAATGGGAACCCTGTATGGGTTCCCATGATTGAATCGATTCTTAAATTGACCAATAAGAGCGGATTAACCGACGAGCTCTTCGATTGGAGTTCCGCCGTTGGCGATTTTCATTGGCCGACCACGTTTTGAAGTGTGGACGATGTTCAATGGAATGCCCATGGCTTTACTGACGGTCGCCCAGATATCGCCTGGGAGATAGCTTTGGCTTTCGATGCCGACACCATCTTTGTCGGTCTGACCAACTGCGACTCCACCATTGAGTCCACCGCCACCAATCATGAGTGACCAGCTGGAAGCCCAGTGATCGCGTCCCACATTCTGGTTGATGCGTGGTGTACGACCAAACTCGCCCATACAGACGATGACAACATCATCCAGCATACCACGGCTCTTTAGATCCTGTGTCAGAGCGGCAATCCCCTGATCCAGAGTTGGGAGACGCTGGTTGCTCAATGTGTTGAACACATCGTTATGCAGGTCCCATCCACCCAGGTTGACTTCGATGAACGGAACGCCCTCTTCGATCAGACGGCGAGCCATCAGCATGCCGCGACCGAAGTTATTATTACCGTAGGCTTCCTGAATTTTTGGATCTTCCTGGGCCACTTTGAAAGCGTCCATCTGAGGAGATGTCATCAGGTTGACTGCCTTACGGTAAACATCTTTATGAGCCTGTGGCAAATCGCCCCGGTCAGAGTTGATGAATCCGCTCTCAACGACATCCCACATGGCAAGACGCTGTTCCAGACGACGTTTGTCGGTGCCGCCAGAATCGACATTGCGAATCCGGCCGTTACTGTCGACGACGAATGGAGCGTGAGTCATGCCCAGGAAACCGGCACTTCCAGCACCGCCACCGACGGAGACGAATGAAGGAATTTCCAGTGACTTGCGTTGTGGTGCCAGGGAGTGACTGACGACGGAACCGAAAGAGGGGTGAATGACAGTCGGGTTAGGCACATAGGCGGTATGCATGTAATAGCGACCACGTGTGTGATCGGCTTCACGCGTACTCATGGATCGCACAACAGACAGGCTGTCCATTTGCTTGGCGATTTTAGGCATGTGCTCAGAAATCTGCAGATCACCAGCGGTGCTGATCGGCTTGAATTCTCCGCCGTTCTTTGAACCGGGTTTCAGGTCCCACATATCGATGGTTGGTGGACCGCCGCCCAGCCAGACCAGCACGCAAGCCTTCTGGTTTTTACGAACTTCAGCAGCATTGGCTGACAGATGGTTCAAGAAGTGAAAAGCAGGAATTGTCATAGCACTACTGGCAGCGACGTGCCGCATGAAGTGACGACGATCCATGTTTTCAGGTTGAATAATACTCATTGAAGTTCTCCAAAAGGTAAGCGGTGATTTCGATTAAGTTTTTTCGATGTGAATTGTAGTAACAGTGAAACAACTAGCGGACAAAAATGAATTCGTTGCTGTTCAAGAGTGCCCAGTAAAGATCCTGATAAGCGCTAATCGGGTTGCCACTGATTTGCATCAGTTTCTTCACCGCAGCTAAATCTCGACCACTGGGGTTTCGTCCCAGAGCAGCCAGATACAGCAGTTGGACTTTCTTGGAATCTTTTTCTTCAGCAGAGACGACCTGGTGAAGCAGTGTGCCCGGATCACATTTGACTGCCGTATCAACAAGTTCTCCATTCATCATCATGAGAGCCTGAGGAATACTGCCGTTGAACGTGGTGGACTCATCATTTTCATCTGTACCGAATGTGGTCACGAACTGCTGAAGCCATTCGTTACGCTGACGCATCGCCTGAGCATAATTGGCTCGGTTCATTCCAGAAGCGTTTGAGGCGACCATGAGTGAATCGAACAACTGTTCCGCTTCCATGGACTTAATATACATATGGCTGAAGAGTGGCATTTCGCCTGCAGCCGGGTTATCGATTTCATTCTTAGTATTGAATTCACTGCTTAGACGGTAAGCCTCTGAAGAAGTGATCCAGCGAACCAGCATTTTCATGTCGTAATCGGAAGCAACAAAGCTTTCCGTGAGATATTCGAGCAGAATCGGGTGAGAAGCAGGATTATGTGGTCCCATGTCGTCGACAGGACGGGTAAAGCCGTAGCCAAAGAAGTGACCCCACATGCGATTGACCATCGCCCGAGCCATTTGATGATCGCCATCAGCGACGATTGCATCTGCCAGAATTTTCTGACGTGATTTACCGTTATCAAACTCAACGTCGTTTCCAAAATATTTGGGATAAGCGACCTGCATCAGGCCACTTCGCTTTTCGAAAAAGACAGGTCCGCTGAAGTCGTTAGTCGTCAACTCGGAATAGTCATCGACTTCCTGACCTGTATTGGGGTCGATTTTGTCATGATCGACACGCCGGGCATTCCGGAAGAAACTGTTGAATTCCCAGAACTGACTTTGCTTCCAGTCGTTGAAAGGGTGATTGTGACACTGAGTACATTGCACCTGCGTGCCCAGAAAGAGACGGGTTGTTTTGGCAGTTGCCTGAACACCCTCATCCCGCATCGTCATTTGACTCAGCAGATAGTTAACGGCTCCATTTTCCTCAAAGTGACCTTCAGCGGTCAAAATATCGTAGACCACATCATCCCAGGGACGATTTTTGGCGAAAGCTTCCCGCAGGAATTTTTGCATGCCATCTCGACTGGTGCGGTCGGGAGTTTGACGACCAATCAGCAGGTTCGTCCAGATCGTGGTCCAGTTATTAACGTAACTGTCACCATCGAGCATTTCATCAACAGCTTGCTGGTATTTATTGGAGTCCTTATTTTTAATAAATTCCTCAACCACACTCAGAGGAGGGATGTGACCAACGGTATCCAAGTAGACCCGACGCAACCATGCAATGTCGTCTGCAGCTTCTGATGGGGAAACTTCATTGTCTTCCCAACTTTGTCGAATCAGCAAATCGATTTGATCGACAACAGCAGTATCGTATTTCAAGCGATAATCCGAAGTTTCAGCTGCACACACGCTTAGCGTGGTAATTTGCAAGACTGCAAGGCCAAATATTAAGGAGAGTGCCCTCATTGGTGAAAAATCCTGTTTCTCAAAAAATTATTGTGAGAGGAGATTGGAATATCGCGAGATGAATCGACTGAAACCAGATCCGCCTACTAATAAACCTCAAAAAGCAATCCAATGTTCGTCGCAAAAAGCATTAGTTCACAGAGAATTATCCAAATTTTCACTTCTGACGAATTCATCCACGGCTTCTGATCTGCGATTCATACTCAAGATCAAATTTATTTTATGGGTTTTTTCTTAGAGACTCAATGAAATTACGCTTGATTTCGGGTAAATCAGCAGATATTGGGATTGGTTGTCATAATTAATAGATCATATGCACTACGTGAAATTTCCAGTGCAAGATGCACTTAAAAAGTGTACGGAAGTATACATTCGGGCAGGATTGATAGTTTTTTTACGAATTTTTCACTCAGATTGCAAAACAGGTCTCTGATTACTGCTGCGAAATCGGTATGAATAATATTACTGAGATGTTTTCGACATTGATGCGACTGTGAAAATTTGTTCCGGGCACGATGCCGAACCGCTGGTGCATGATGGCTAAGTTATCAGCCTTTTACTCAGGGATCTCTTGTTCAGTACTGTTATGCTGTCTCTAAGATTGTCACTTCTGATAAGAGATTTCGAATGCAAGGCGTGATAGTACACCAGACTATTTTCGCGAACATCTCCCCCAGGTTACACGACTCGTATTTTCCGATGCATCTTTCGTGAATTTTGGAAGAGCAGACGAAAAATTAAAGGCTTTCGTGGGAACAGCGTTACAATTCGCATCGCTAATCGTACGGACCAAACAATGATTACGAATCGTGTCCACAATGACTGTAAATGGTAACAGTTCTCAGGTTTCTGCCAGAGGCTGTTACTAAACAATAAATATTGGGCCGGTCGGGTCATTTCAATAGACTTTTGGCTAACCTCAATCTCGCCTCATAAAATCCGTCAAGGAGTTCATATCGTGCTACAAGCTGTTGTTACTGCCAAACGCCTAATTCCCTCCATCGAATTACCGGCTTATGCGTTTATTCCCGCTACAGGATTGCCTCATCCCATTCGCGACCCACGGGGGCATAGTCATGGACGAAAACGCGTTTCACCACCAGCATTATCGATTGATAACTGGTCGACACACCGAAATTATCTGCTGGGATTGGATTTGTTTAACTACGGATATTACTGGGAAGCCCATGAAGAATGGGATCGTTTGCTTAAATCCTCTGGACCAGACAGCCTGATGGGAAAATTTCTCAAAGGGCTCGTCAAACTGGCAGCAGCCGGCGTGAAAGTTCGCGAAGGCAGTATTCATGGCGTTCGCCGTCATGCCGCTTCAGCCGGCGAAGTTTTTGCCGATGTGGCTGCAGAAGCCGATCAGGACCATTTCTGTGGTTTAGAGTTCACCATCCTGCAATTTGCGGCTGATCGAGCGGCTCAGTTGAACTATAAACAGAAGTTTGAATCGGGTAAGCCCGTTCGCGTATTCCCGTTTGTGCTGCATCCGGAATCAGAATCGATGTCATAATCGATCGGTGATTATAGATATTCTATGCAAACCTCCCGCGAGATTTCACGGGAGGTTTTTTTATTCAATAGGGAAGTTGTGACCCTGAGTATCGCGATGGGAGTGGTCTTGGGGCATCACCACGCCCATTACTTCGTTCTGGGGCGTGCCACCCAACGTGAGATTATTTATGATCATTGAGCAACTGCTGGCTTTCGGGTGGTTCTCGTTAATTCAGTGGTGATGACTGCAAAGCTGTTTGCAAAATGCTCTAATAGGCTTAGAACTCCTGACAATACACCAAATTGGATTCATTCTGGTCATTACTAAAACCGGGTGGCGGGGGCGCTCTCGAAGAGAAGCCCCCGAATGATAGAACTTCCGGGGGCTTCTGCTAACGCGGAGCGCCCCCGCCACCCCGATTATTTTGAATCGATCAGACATTGTTAACGGTTCCTGGATAGTTCCCAAACCTTTGATTTGAAATAGAACGAAATCTGTAGATGCGATTTGATAATGTTTGTCTGGAGTCGATTGGCTATGTGCTGCCTAAGGAAATTGTGTCTTCCGAGCAGGTAGAGCAGCAGCTGGCGAATGTCTACGAACGTCTCGGCTTGCCGGAAGGTCGTCTGGAATTGATGACCGGCATTCGGGAACGACGATTTTTTCCTCCGCGTAGTCAACCGGGACCGATCAGTGCAGTCGCCGCAAGGATGGCGATTGAGGCTTCAGAACTTCCCGTTGAGAAACTGGGAGCCCTGCTGCATGGCTCCGTCTGTCGCGATCAAATGGAGCCGGCGACTGCAAATCTCGTGCATTATCGAGCGGGATTACCCAATTCCGCTCTCGTGCTTGATCTGAGTAATGCCTGTCTGGGTTTGCTGAACGGAGCCGTCATGCTGGCTCAGATGATTGAATTGAGGCAGATTCAGGCTGGTGTTATTGTCGGAGCAGAAATCGGGCGTCCATTGGTCGAAGGGACAATTGATTCGTTAATTCGAGATGAAACGCTGACCCGAAAATCGATCAAGCCTGCTTTTGCTTCATTAACCATTGGCTCAGCTTCTGCAGCGTTTGTGTTGTGTCACAAGGATCTGAGTCAAAAAGGTACGAGATTGCTGGGCGGCGAGTGGATGTGCGACACGGAGGCTCATTTGTTGTGCGCAGGTGGTGTCGAATCGGAAGAACATGGAGATTCCCGACCGCGGATGGAAACCGATTCCGAAGCGCTGCTGCACGCCGGCATCAAACTGGCAAAAGCGACCTGGGAGCGGACGAAGAGAACATTAGAATGGACAGATGAGGATGTCGATCGAGCATTCACGCATCAGGTCGGGAAGGCTCATCGCAATTTGCTGATGGAAGGGTTAGGGTTATCGACGGATTGTGATTATCCGATCTACGATCGCTTTGGGAATACGGGATCCGCAGCCTTGCCACTTTCCCTGGCATTGGGAGCAGAGCAGGGCTTTGTTCAACCCGATTCCCGAGCCGCACTGCTGGGAATTGGCAGCGGCTTGAATTCATTGATGTTGGGATTGGATTGGAAGACGGTCGGAGTGAAAGGGACGGTATGGGAAGGGGAATAGGCTAGTGTCGAGTGCCCAGTGGTCAGAGGTGGTTGAAAATTAAGTATGATTTCTCATCACTAGCCACTAGCCACTAGCCTCTGGTCATAAAAACGGCTTTCCGCTTTCCGCTTTCGATTTAACTGGAATCAAAATAAGATATTTAGTAATTCAAGTACTAAGGCATAGTCAACAAGGTTTCACGAAACATGGCGAATACAAAAGGGACGTATACGGTCTTGGCTCGCCGGTATCGTCCGCAGACATTTCAGGATGTTGTCGGTCAGCAGCATGTGGCGCAAGCGTTAAAGAATGCGATTCTGGCGGATCGGGTTGCTCATGCGTATTTGTTTACCGGGGCTCGCGGAGTCGGCAAGACTTCGATGGCTCGAATTCTGGCCAAAGCGTTGAACTGTTTGCAGGCCGAGAATGGGGAGCCTTGTAATCAGTGCGAAATGTGCCATGCGATTTCCACGGGCAGCGATGTCGATGTGATGGAAATCGATGGGGCGTCCAATCGCGGGATTGATGATATCCGGGCTCTGCGGGCGAACGTCGGCATCCGTTCGATGCGAACCCGCATCAAGATGTACATCATCGATGAAGTTCACATGCTGACGAAAGAAGCCTTCAATGCGTTGCTGAAAACACTGGAAGAACCACCTGCCAATGTGAAGTTCGTCTTTTGTACGACGGAACCGCAAAAAGTTCCGGATACAATTTTGTCACGCTGTCAGCGATTCGATTTTTCGAGTATCGAAACGCAGGCGATTTCAGAGAGACTGGCCGAGATTGCGACGCAGGAAGGTGTTGAAGTCACGAACGAGGCGATTGATCTGGTGGCTCGACGAGCCGGGGGATCGATGCGGGACAGTCAGTCGCTGTTCGATCAGCTCCTGGCTTTTGGCGGCGAAAAGATTGAAGCCAAAGATGTGAATCAACTGCTGGGCACAGCCGATGACGACCGTCTCATCTCTTTGATTGAAGCGATCAAACGTCAGGATCGCGGGAAAGTTCTCAGCGAAATCGATGATGCGATTCATGCGGGGGTGCAGCTGGGAAATTTGCTCGATCAGCTCGTGAATGTGTATCGCGATTTGATGATCGTGCAGTGCGGAGCGGAGTCGGTGGAGTTGCTGGGTGTTGGTGGCGATCAGCGTCCGCGTTTGACGGAACTGGCTCACTCGATTGGGTTGCAGACGATTACATCAGCCATGCAAATTCTCTCGGAAACGAAATCTCGCTTGATGCGCGTGCCTCATGCTCGAGCTTTGATTGATCTGGCCGTCATTCGGCTAGCCAGTCTGGAAGATCTGCAGAGCGTTTCTCAATTGATTACCGAGCTGAAAAGTCGACCACCCGGCGCAGTGACTATTGGCACACCAACGCAAAGTTCCCGACCAACACAGCAAGCCCCGCAAAAAAAAACTCCTGAAATAACATCAGACGAGACTCAACCCCACTACGTGGAAGCGAGTCAATCTCAGCCCGTTGTTTCGCAGGAAGTCATTCCACAGAGTGAGTCTCCCAACCGACCAACCATCGAGTTTTCCGAAGCGACTCGCGAAGAGATCTGGAAAGAATTATTGACTCGCATTGAAGGCTCTTTGGGAAGTTATTTGAGGCAGGCCATCAGAACAGAAGTCTCGTCTGCGGATCGATTGACGGTCATTTTCAGCGAGAAGCATAAGTTTTCTTTCGATTCGTTGCTCCAGAAACCAGAAAATCAGCGACTGGTCGAAGACTGTCTGTCGGGAATCGCCGGGCAGAGGATTCATGTCAAATTCAATCTGGAAGCTTCGAAACCACAAGTTTCCGGTTCTTCTGGCCAAGCTCCCATGCATCCGACGGCAGCCGCGAAGCACGAGTTCGTCAAACAGGCAGAGTCCATTTTTAGTGCAACCATTGGTCGGACAGATCGGATTCGTAAAAATTAGCCATCTCGCAATTCTGACTCTCCTTTTGAATTCAATTATCAAACGGTCTATAATTTGTCATTCAAATGAACGCGATGACTCAAGTTGGCTGATCCTGTTATGATTGATCAGTCATAAGTTCATAAAATCCATACACAAGCCGCAACGGAAAAGGAATCCTCATGTTTAAAGGACTGGGCAATCTGGCCTCGATGATGAAAAACGCTCAGGAGATTCAATCCAAAATGAGCGATATGCAGAACAGCCTGAAGGATGTTATTGTAGAGGGCGAAGCGGGCGGAGGGATGGTAAAAGTGACTGCGAATGGTCATCAGGAGATTGTTAGTTGTACCATCGAACCATCACTGATGGAAACTGGTGATAAAGAGTTGATTGAAGAACTTTTTGTCTCTGCCGGAAATGCCGCGATGCTCAAAGCCAAGGAAGCAGCAGCTGAAAAAATGTCAGAACTGACCAGCGGAATGAATATCCCTGGCCTCTCGGACGCGATGGCTAACTTTGGAAAACAGTAAGGAATGGCCAGTGGCTAGAGGCCAGTGACCAGTGTTTTTTACTAGAGACGACTATCAAACAGATTCTGGCCACTCGACACTGGCCTCTCCCCCCTTGGACCCAAGACTCTAGACTCTAGACCAAGTTTATGGACGAACAAACACATCCTTACGGGCCGAGTGTGGCTCGGTTGATTGAAGAATTCGCACTGATGCCGGGCATTGGTCGGAAGTCGGCTGAGCGGTTGGCTCAGTATGTCGTGAACATGAAGAAAAGTTCGGCTGCTTCTTTGATTCAAGCGATCGATTCTGTTAAACGCAGCATTCGCCGTTGTGAGGTTTGCCACGCACTCACCGAAAAAGAGCTCTGTGACATTTGCAGTGATCCCCGCAGAGATCGTACGCTCGTTTGCGTGGTTGAGCAGCCTAAGGATGTCATTTCTCTGGAAGCCTCAGGAGCTTTTCCGGGGACTTTTCATGTGCTCCATGGCAGCCTGTCTCCACTGAATGGGATTGGTCCTGAAAAACTGACGATTAATTCTCTGCTCAAGCGGATTGAAGCTGATGGAGTGACTGAACTGGTGATGGCGACCAATCCGACCCTCGAAGGAGATGGTACGGCTCTGTATATATCGAATTTGCTGGATAATCGTGGTGTACGGATTACCCGTCTTGCCAGAGGCATCGCATCAGGTAGTGTGCTAGAATTTGCGAATAAGGAAATGCTTGCGGATGCTCTGCGTGGACGTCAGGCCTTTTGACGCAGGCTGTTTCGTGACATAAGTTTGTAATTATTTCCATGTCATTAAAATTGTGAAATGGGTATAATCGCAAAGTTCGATCTGAGAGTTCTCCCAGATTGTTGCAGCGGAATAAATGCCTATTAAAATTAATTGATCACTAATGACTGAGTCCAGAGTCATCGTTGGAAGCTCAGTCAGGTCGATGAATGAATAGTCAGTACATACCGCAGAAGCTGGTCTTATCTGAGGAACCAGAAAACCTCCTCAGCAGAAATATACGAGTAAACGCTCACCCATGCACCTGAACTTTTCCCAACAAATGAAGATGAGCCAGCAAATGAAGCTGGCTCCGCGGATGATCCAGTCGATGGAAATTCTGCAGATGTCCGTCATGGCGCTGCAGGAAAAAATCGATCAAGAACTTGAGGAAAATGTTGTTCTGGAAGTGACTGATCCCAAGCAAAAAGATGTCCATGAAAGTGATGGCGAAGAATCGTCGTCAGGAGCGGAAATCGAGCAGCGGGAAATTACGGTCGATAACGATCATAACAACGAAGCCGACTTCGAACGTCTGCTCGAAATGTCGGATGACTGGCCGGAAGATAACATCACCTCGGGTGGGAAACCTTCTGCCAACCGCATCGATGAATTTTCAGATCGTCAACACGATCTGATGGGAAATCTGCAGGCAAGTCCGCAATCGCTGCACGATTATCTGCTGGAACAATTTCACTACTTTGAAGTCGATTCGGAAGTTCGGGATTTCGGAGAATTCCTGATTCAAAACCTCGACGAAAACGGCCGTCTGCAGGGAACGTTGCCAGAGATCATGCAGGTTTACGGCAAGGCGATTGATCTTGGCACGGCCGACCATGTTCTCGGGTTGATTCAAAAACTCGATCCCCCCGGTGTCGGAGCCCGCGATCTGCAGGAATGCCTGCTGCTTCAAGTGACCGATGAAATGCCGATGCGGGATATTGTGATTACTCTCATTTCGGATCACCTGGATAATATCAGTCATAATCGCCTTCCACTGATTGAGCGAACAACCGGCTATTCTCTGGAAACGATTAAATCAGGCCTCGAACAGATTCGTACCTTCGAGCCTTTTCCGGGGCGTTGTTTTCAATCGCATGTCTCTCAAAATGTGACGCCTGATGTTCGCGTTCAACAGGATGATGACGACAAATGGACGGTGCAGTTACTCAACGAGTACACGCCAGAGTTGAAAATCTCGCGTAAATATTTGCGGATGCTGGCCGATAACCCGGATGCAAAAACGAAAGAGTATATTCGCAAGAAAATTGAATCGGCCAAATGGCTGATTGATTCGATCGAACAACGTCATACAACATTAAGAAAAGTTTCTCAGGCCATTGTCGACCATCAAACCGATTTTCTGGAAAACGGACCTGAGGCCATTGTTCCCCTCAAAATGCAGCAGATAGCCGATGATGTCGGCGTACATGTGACAACAATCTCCCGAGCAGTCGACGGCAAATGGATGGAAACTCCTCGTGGACTCTACCCGTTACGACGCTTCTTCGGCGGCGGGACGACAACATCAGAAGGAGATGAAGTCGCCTGGCAGAAAATTCGCCTTAAGCTTCAGGAAGTGATTGACGAGGAAGATAAACACAATCCGCTCAGTGATGATGCTCTCGTCAAAGAAATGGCCACTCACGGCTACACGCTGGCACGACGGACAATCACCAAATATCGTAAGGCGATGAATATTCCGTCTTCACGACAGCGTAAAGAATACTAAACGCAAGGTGGAAAAGAACTCCCTTGCTTACGTTTCGTGCTTGTATTTTAAGGGCTTTCGATGCCAAGAGCTTCGAGGCGTCGGTAGAATTTCGCTCGGGTCATTCCCAGTAATTCAGCGGCTTTGGCTTTATTATTTTTTGCGATGCGTAGTGCTTTTTCAATTTCTTGACGTTCAAGCTTTTCGAGTGTTTCTTCGAGTGGCTGAACCGTTTCCAATTCGACGGGCAGGATTTCATCGGCCAGTTGTCCGCTGAGAAATCGGAACGGAAGGTGTTCCATTTTGATGATCGATTCCTGGCATTTTTGGCAGGCTTCTTCGATTGTCATTCGGAGTTCCTGAACATTTCCCGGCCAGGAATATTCCCGAAACGCTTTTCGGACCTGTTTCTCGAATCCGGAAAACTGGGGAGTACGATCGCGATTATTATTCTCCAGAAATGCCTGACAAAGCAGATCGAAATCTTCGCGTCGTTCATCCAGCGACGGAACGTGTATCGAAATTGCAGAGGTGAGATAATAAAATCGATCCAGCAACGTTTCATCCGCCACCAGAGGTTCGAGTGGGGTGCAGGAGGATGTTATCAATCGGCAGCGATCAGGCCATTCGGGCGTGAGATAAGTTTTGCAGACGAGTTCCTGTAAATCGCGAGGGAGTCTGTCGGCATGGCGGAAATAGATATTACTCGGGGTTTCCGTCTCACGGGCAAAGCCCAGAAAGTCCTCGAGCAAACGCTTTTGATCGATCCGCTGCAGTTTTTCGCAATCAATGATCCCTAATGGAATTCGTTCGCTTTTCGGGAGCCTGGTGATCGATCTGGCGATCATTGTTTTTCCGGTGCCGGGTTTTCCAGTCAGTAATACGGGAGCCTGTGATTGCCGGGCCACTTCGATTTGTTTCACGACCCGCTGCATAACTGCGCTCTGATTTACAATAGATTCATGACTCAGCTCTTTGAGTTGAGCGTTGAGAAGTTTGCTCAATTCTGCATGAAGGATTTGCGATTCCGAAGCCGGTAGATGACGCACACTTTCTGGTTGATTCAAAGCAATCGCCAGCACTGTCGCTACTTCTTCCTCTTCGTTACGAAAGGGGAGAAACAGCAGGTGAACGTTTCGGGTTTGTCCGCGGTTATCGATAAAGTGTGACGTTGCAAAACGTTCCTGCCCGGCAAAGACTTCCGGGGGAGGGGAAAATGCGGTCAGCACTCGTTCGCTCAGTGAGCCTGAAGGAGCTGTTCGATATTCACAGGCTTTCCCCAGTAAATCTTCAGGATGACACCCGGTGAGCAACTCGGCACCATTGTTGAAAAAACGGACCCGTCCCCGGGCATCCAGTGCTAACACCGCCCGTGTCGTTTGATTCAGCCAGGCCACCAATCCGCTATTTGAGCGGTAACGCTTCGTCATACAAAAACCCTGTTCACGGTTCATTTCACAATGAGAATGGAAGACATTGAACAGAGTTTAACAGGCTGAGGTGGAAATTGACGAATGACTCTCGTCCCCACAATCGCGATGAGCTACTTTTTCAGGCCAAAAAGCATGAAAAGTGAAAGCAGGAAGATCACCCATTCTCCAATCGCCAATGAACGCGTTTCCGCAAAGGCTGATGGTTCGAGGACAATGCTGAGTGTGCGAAATGCGACGAGACTGGCATGAATAATCAGGCAACTGAGCAGCCCGGCACGCAGGTACTGAGGGGCAGCCAACGGCAGCAAAAACAAGAGAGCGATCGCGAACTCGAGTCCACCGTAGACGGTCAAAAATTCCGAACGACCTCCTGCGCCATCCATCGTCAAATGAACCGTTCGGGACGCTTTTTCAGAACTTACGGAACAGTAAATCGCCAGAAATGCGTAGAGCAGTCCAACGAGAGCCAGAAATATTTTGGGGATCATGTGAATTCTCGATCTGCAATGTCTTGAAGAAGAACGTTTCGTCCTTTCATCATAGAACTGCAAATACGAATTCCTAGAGTGGATCGAGGGTCAGAGTTCATCTTCGCTCTGGATTTCCGGATTTGATTACAGATGCAGCAGTTGAGTAATTCCAAAGAATATTTTCAAGCAGTCGAAACGGCACTGGATCCAGTACCATCATCCGGGGGATCATTATTTTTGCTGGCGAGTGTCGCCCACACGGATTGTTGTGTGAGCAGGGAATTGCCGGTGATGGTCGCAACCGAGACATCTGCTGCGTCACGTCCAGTACCAATTCGAACAAGTCCAAGAGTTGACGTCAGCCGTGTGGGGTCGAACAGATACCATTGTCCGTCCAGAAAAGCTTCCATGAATCCATGAAAGTCGGGTGGTTGCAAGTTCAATGCATAGCCAGCGACATATCGTGCGGGGATTCCGAGTCCACGACACAATGCGATTGCTAAATGAGCATAATCACGACAAACACCTGTCCTTTGCAGCAAAACATCTGCGGCTGTGGTTGTTGAGATCGTGCTGCCGGGGGTGTAGTCGAGCTGCTCAAAAACCCAGTTGCAAATCGCCTGGACACGACTGTATCCGGGGTACAACTGGCCGAACTCCTCAAATGCAAATCGGGAGAGCAGGTCACTTTCGCAGTAGCGACTTGGATTGAGATAGGTCAGCACTTCGGCAGGTGTCTGAGAAATTGGCGATTCCCCAATGCTGTTTGAATTCTGTGTCTGCGGAGTCAACTCCACAGTCCCTCGATAGGAGACCTGAAAATCGCAGGGATCGACGACTACGCGCTGGAGTTGATTGCCCGCCATCCCAATCTGGAATCGTTCCACATTCAATTGGGGATTCAGTTTGAGTTCTTCCAGAATCACTTTTTGGTAGCTGTTACTTGCAGCAACAATCTGAAATAGAAAAACAGTAGGACTGCGAACCTCATAGGCCAGATCGCAACCAACATTAATACGCACCATCTGTAAACCTTCTTATGCACATATAATTGCAGGATGACATCGTCACATTGAAAACTAAACTGGCCTGACGATTTCAGAAGGCCAATAAATTACTGCTGGAAACGGGGGATACCGTATCTTAATGAAGAGAAAATGACTCTACCTGAGCTTACCGTTAAGTTTGAACATTAACAGGGCGACTATTTTCTTTTTTCACTCTCCAGGAGCATAAGACAGGATAAGTCGGCTACATCTTATTTAGGAATGCATGTTGAAGCGATCAGTTTTCAATGTAATTGTTTCTTTTCACAATATGAAAATCTGGTTATACGAAATGAGTTAGCGAATAAATGAGGGGTGGTCTGCGGTGTCTTTGGGACAAATTGTGCGGAATCCGAAAATGCCCCATTCTCGGGCTGGCCTGAAGGCTTGTCGGCTCCATATCCCAGAGGATCTCTGACCAGTAAGCCGAAAACTCATCAAATCTGAGTCATACAGCACCTTCCCCTGTCATCGTTCTATGGTTAGAATGGGGAGTTGAGAGAGACTGGTTCAATAATACCGCAGTTAATTTCAATTACAAATGCTCGATAATACCTCTACACGAAGATCAATCAATGCCCACTCTTTCGGATGCTGGAACTCAACTTGTTAACACATTGTCTCAACGACATGGTGTTTCTACTGACGCTGTCACTCACATGTTGATAGCCGTACAGAATGGTAATGGGTCAATGGCGCAGTTTAATCACCCGGAATTCGGTGGATGCGGGCAGTGGATGCGTGGTGGGATGACAATGGTCAGCGACCTGTTCAACAACCATTTGAAATACCGTGTCGACAGTATCTGTAACGATATTTCCAACGAACTCGCCAACAATCAGTTAACACCTTTTGCTGGATCCTTTCAGTCGCAAAGCCAGAACGGATCGAATTCTCAAATGCAGGCTGGTGGGGCGATGGGATCGGCCAACAGTCTGTTTGTTCCCGATCCTGAAGCCAACTGGTGGCCGCAGGATTTGGGGGCTCCCAATGCGGTTGGCTCTCAAAACAATGTTCGTTATGCCTACTTTGCCAACTCGCGACGACTGGCTGTAAAAACGGGTAGTGACATCTGGGTTTACGATACCGGCGACCATCAAATCGGCGGCTTCTCCCAGCAGCAGGGAGCAGGAGGTTCGATTACGTTCACAAGCCAATATGGAGTTGTGAATCTTTCAACATTGCCCGTGATCTCTCAAAATGGCGTCACTCCACCAGCTCCTGTAGTTCCTCAACCTGTTGCCGAACAAAACTCCTGTTCGACACCTATTCAAAATGAAGAATCTGTTTCGATACCCCTCAATGCAACCAACGATTCGATACCTGCATCATCGAGTGGAGACGATATTCTTGCAATGCTGGAACGACTCGGTGGGCTTTGTGATAAAAACTACATAACGAAAGAAGAATTTGCTGCCAAGAAAGCAGAATTGTTGAAGCGTCTTTAATCATTATTTATTCTCTTCTGCAGGATTGGAGAAATTTAAGAACTCTCTAGACAGGGATCGTGAGCATTCTATGGCTGGTTCCATTCAAGCCGGTGTCAGGTTATCCAATATACAGCAGGTCACTCCTAAAATTGTGCACATGCATATTCCCAAGACGGCTGGGACGTCAATAAAATCAGCTTTTGTGGCTCACTATGACCTTTCGAGAGTTTGCCGGGCGGTTTTAGAACCCGAGTTTGCTGAAATCAATCCGGATGACTATGACTTTTTCACCGGCCATATTGGGTTTGACCTGGCCAGTCAATTTGGACATCCGATTGTCAGTGTGCTGCGGGACCCGATCGATCGTTTCATTTCGGTCTATTATTATTGGCGTCAGTTGTATGAAACAGAGAATCGTCGGGACCCGGGCATCGTTGCCGCTCACTCGCTGAGCCTGGATGAATTTGCCGAACGATTCGACGAATCGAAATTGATCCAACAATTCTACAATCAGATGACTTGGCAATTCGCAGGAAGTTTTAACCTGAATGATCGCCGCAAAAGAATTGAACTCACTCAGGCTGAAGTACTGGAACTGGCGCAGGCGAACATGCAAAAGTGTGCCGTCGTTGGGCGTAAGGAAGACCTTCCAGGCTTTGTCTCCGATTGTCGCAAAACGCTGGGCATCGAATTGGATATCGACAAGTTGAATGTCACTGCGAAGCGTCCACTTATTGATGAAGTACCCTTGTCGACTCGCCGTCGAATCGCCCAGTGGGTTCCGCTCGATCTGGAACTCTACTGGAGTCGGTTAAAGTAATTCAACAAATTCTCCGGATCAATTTCCTCGACTCGATCACATTGGGGGATACTTTTATTCGGTTTTCCATCCAGTGAATAAATTTTTGACTTGATGGAAAATGGAGTCCGATTTTTGGGGATGGGAGTTCCCAAGGAGACTTTTGAACAAGCTGGTCGACAACAGTTTATTGAATTGCTCGCTGCAGGTTTGCTGCCAGAGTCGCGGGTTCTGGAATTCGGTTGCGGATGTCTGCGAATCGGCTACTGGTTGATACGGTTCCTGGATCCTGAATGTTTTTACGGAATCGAACCAGCAAAGAATCGCGTGGATCATGGCCAGGAATATCTTTTCTCACCGGCGATGCTTGCGGAGAAAAAACCGCAGTTTGATTACAACGCTGTGTTCGACAGCTCTATGTTTCAATAGCAATTTGATTTTTTTCTAGCACGATCAATCTGGACTCATGCCAGCAAACCTCAAATTGAAGCGACGTTGGATTCTTTCGTGCGGGATGCCAGCGAGTCGGCTGTTTTTCTCGCTTCTTATCTTCCGTCTGAATCTCCCGCGGATGACTACATGGGAGATCAGTGGGTGGGTACCAGCCATGAAAGTGACGAGCCTGGGATTGTTCGTCACTCACTCGTATGGATTCAATCGCAATGTCTGGCCAGAGGTCTTGTCATTGAAGAACGGGAGGGGCTGGATTGCGATAGCCAATGCTGGTTGCACATCCGCAGAGAGTCGCCCCCAACCCAAGCGGAGTAATTGTCCTCGCCGAATCATTTCAGATTGGCAGTGATTTCTGGAGCAACGGTTTTCAATTCTTTAAGGATCAAGTCAGTAGTGGCCTCGGCTCCTTTGGGGCTAAAATGAGTCGTGTCGGTTTCACTGAAGTTATATTCTGCGGTCGCTTCAGGTCCGATTTTGTTGTGATGAGCAATACTGATCGCATGCAGGTTGATGAATTTGACATCTTGTTCTTCAGCAACGGCTTGAGCCGCCTTCTCGAAATCGGTCAAATTGCCTTTGAGCCCAGATTCCCGAAGTTGAATTTTCCCATGTTCATCAAAATTGCGACGAGTCACCGAGCTGAGAACAATTGCCTGGCCTCCAGCCTCAGTCACACGTTGCACATAAGAAGTCAATTTGGTTCGGTAGGCGTCTGTGCCATATCTCTTTTGGTCGTTATGTCCGAATTGAATGAGAACGTAATCTGGCTTCAGTTTCAGAAGCTCGTCCAGCTTATGAGAAATCGATTCCAGAGTCGCCCCGTTCTTCGCATAATTCAGGACCTGTGTTTTATCGTTGAACCGTTTCGCAAAAGCAGGTCCCCAGCCGGAAGACGTTGCGACAGTCGAATCCCCAATCAAGCCAATTTTTAAGACATCCTCTTGAGCAGAAGCAGCCTGAATGTTCGTGACAAGTAAAGTCAGAAGCATCAGTGCATTCAATTGATTCATTTTCATATTGTTTTTCTTCGATGGCTTTTGCTTAAGATATTTTTACGAACATTAGATTTCGTAATGAAGTCGTCAGAATCGATCGGCCCTATTTTAAGTCACTGAATCCATTTCAGGCAAACCGATCCGCTTTAAAACCCAAATTGTCGGCCTGCCTTCAGTTGTTCCCAGCGACTGATTTACTCATGATGTAGATAACACTTTACTCGAAATCAGGAATAAAAATGTCAACATTACTACGAGTTCTACTCTGCCTTGTTCTGTTTGCCAGTTCTGCCTATGCAGATTTCAAAATTGAGAAAACCGACAATAATGGATTGCGGATCTCTCATGATGGGAAACCATTTGCAGAATATGTGGTTGACCAGGGGAACAAGCCCTATCTCTGGAGGGTTTATGGCCCGACAGAGAAATTGATGACGCGAGCTTACCCCATGGAAGACGTCGAAGGGGAGCGAAAAGACCATCCTCATCATCGTGGAATTACATTTGGACATGAGGGGATTAATGGAGTCGATACCTGGGCGGAAGAAAAAACGTTTGAGAATTATCTGGAGAATCCAAAACGAGCAGAGTGGGCACAAGGTCGGTTGGATGCTCTAGGGAAAATTGTTCATCGTTCCTACGAAGATGTGACCGCCAATAAGGATTATTGCCGATTCATTGAGATCTGCGATTATGTCGACAGCCAGGGGAAAAAGATACTGGAAGAAAAACGGACTGTCACCTTTCGAGCCAATGCTGAGCAGCGGATCATTGATTTCGATCAGGAATTGATCGCCAGTGAAGGTCAGCTGCATTTTGAGGATAAGAAGGACTCCGGTCTTTCCATTCGGATCCCAACCTCGATGGATGTGGATTCCAAATTAGGAGGGACCATCATCAACAGTGAAGGGCAAACCGACAAAGAAGCTTGGAGCCAGCCCGGGAAATGGTGCGACTACAATGGCCCTGTTGATGGTGAGACTGTCGGTGTGGCCATTTTGGATCATCCCAATAGTTTTCGTCACCCGACCCGTTGGCATGTTCGGTCCTATGGATTATTTACAGCTAACCCATTTGCATCCAAACAGTTCAACAGCGCAAATCCCGATGTCGCTTTTGATCTCGAAAAGGGAGAAAACATCAAACTTCTGCACCGCTTTGTCCTTCATAAAGGAGACGAAAAAGCAGGCAAGATCGCCGAAGCGTATGAAGCATATGCCAGCGAACCTCGGTAAGTCTTAATCGCTTCGTATTGCAGTTTAATCCTATCAAATTCCAGAAACCCCAAAAAGTTTTATGTCCGAAACCGACTTCGATTTTAATAAACTCCCTGAGCGACGTGGCACCGGCTCCGTCAAATGGGAACGTTATCCTGACTATATTCCATACTGGGTAGCGGATATGGACTTCGCCTCACCGGATTGTGTCGTTGAGGCGATGCAGCACAGAGTTGAGCATGGTGTGTTTGGCTATGCTCATCCGCACAAAGGCTTAATAGAAGCGGTATTGGATTATTTGTCTCGTGTGGATGGAGTGAAGATTAGTGAGAAATCTTTGGTCCATTTGCCTGGTATGGTTCCGGCTTTATCGCAGGCTTGCAGAGCGTTTTGTCAACCTGGCGATAAGGTCATGATCAATTCGCCGGTGTACTATCCATTCTTCAAAGTGGCAGCTGATGCCGGTGCGAGTGTGATCGATGTTCCACACATCCGCGATGAAGTGACCTGGCGATTCGACTGGGACGCCATGGAGAATGCAGTCACTTCGCGAACGAAAGTGCTCATCCTCTGCAATCCTCAAAATCCACTCGGGCGAGTTTTTAGCAAGGAAGAAATTCTCAAGCTTGCGGAGTTCTGTCAGCGTCATCAACTGGTTCTCGTCGCAGATGAAATTCATTGCGATCTCATCCTTGAGCCGGATCAGGTCCACTTCAGTGCCCTCAAGTTGCCAGAAGAGTTGCGGAAGAGACTTATCACGCTGAAAGCACCTAGTAAAACATATAACATTGCCGGGTTGGGATACTCTTTTGCCGTAATCGAGGATGATCAACTTCGTAGCGATTTCAACCGGGCACGTGGTTGTACAATGCCCGAGATCAATGTGCTGGCAATGGTAGCTGCCGAGGCTGCCTATCGAGACGGAGAACCATGGCGCCGGGATCTTATTGAATATCTACGAGAGAATCGTGACGTTCTGGCAAGTTTCATTCGTCAGGAAATGCCAATCTTGAAAATTCATGAGCACGCAGCCACATATCTTTACTGGATTGACTGCTCAGAACTAAACCTCTCCAACCCTTGTCAATTTTTTGCTAAAGAAGCCGGTGTGTTTCTGACTGATGGGGAACCTTTTGGCAGCCGGCAGCACGTTCGATTTAATTTTGGCTGCCCTCGCGACCACATGCTCGCAGGGCTTCAGAAAATGAAGGGTGCGATTGACCAAAAACTCGCCAGTTCAAGTGGACTCCAGTCAACTTAATCCTTTGTTTTTTGGAAGTCCACTAATTTCAGGTTGGATTGAGCACGAAATCACATGTATTCTAATTGGTGTATATTAATGTGTGCATTTGAACTGTTGAGTAACTGCCACCTTCCTCCGTGATTTCAAGATTTGCTCAATCCTGTTCGGAAGGATTTCGAAAGCAAGTAATGTCGATTGGCCCCGCTGAACATACTGTAATCGGACCTGGAGAAGACAACTCTGAAACTCCGGCTCCGATGTCTGTCCTTTCACCCGGCGAGAAGCTCGACAAATTTGAAATCGTCCGAGAACTCGGACGCGGAGGCATGGGGGTCATTTATCTGGCTAGAGATTTGACTCTCGACCGACAAGTCGCGATTAAGGTGCTCTCGCCACAATTTTCGCGTGATAAATCTTCGCTGGGACGATTCCTGACCGAAGCTCGATCAGCCGGACAGTTGAATCATCCGAATGTTGTCAGTGTGTATGAGGTTGTTCAGCGTCCTGAGTTCGGGACGTATATTGTGATGGAATATTTGCCGAACGGCTCTGTGGCAGAACGGCTGCAAAACCGGGTTCCCAGTGATACAAAATGGGCGACTGCGGTCGTTCTGGATGCAGCGAAAGGGCTGGCAGCTGCTCATGAAATTGGGCTGACGCATCGGGATATCAAACCTGCCAATCTGCTCGTTGCCGATCATGAAGTGGTTAAAGTGGGAGACTTTGGACTTGCCAGAGCCCAGCGAGTTGAGGATGCACGCTTAACTCAAAATGGTCAGATCCTGGGCACTCCTTATTTTATGAGTCCCGAGCAATGTGTTGGCAAGGAAGTGGATGCCAGGAGCGATCTCTACTCCCTTGGTGCCACTTATTTCACACTGCTTGCAGGCGTCAGTCCATTCGAGGAATCGGGATCGACGATGGAAATAATTGTCGCCCATGTGAATCGTCCTGCTCCGAATTTAGCGTCGCTTCATCCAAAAATTCCAGGCGTCTGTTCACGAATTGTAGAGCGGGCTCTTTCGAAAAATCCTGATGATCGTTACCAGACCGCTGAGGAAATGATTGCGGATCTTGAAGTGATTCTACCCATACTGGAAGAAGGCACCGCGAGTGTGACTTTCAGTTATCGCGGCGGAAAGACAAATAAGCTGGACTCACTTGTTCTGCCCAGCGAGAGAAAAGATCCCCCTTCGAGCGGCTCAAGGTCATCGATTCTTTCACGGATGACAAGACGAACCTCTAAGAATTCTGACTCGCAGATTTCTCGAGATTCTGCATCTCGTCACTCAGCAATTCAACTTCATTCCTCGCCCTCTTCAGCTTCAAAAAGTATTGCAGAAAAGAACTCGTCTTCCGATGCAATTGCTAGTCATGAATTGCAAAAATCAGGCTCTCCACTAAACCGAGTCGTTGAATCGCCTGATCACGATCGCGTTCGGGAAGATGTCTTTACCGTTGAAGCTGGCAATGTGATTCTCGCCTGGCCAACTGGGATGACTTCTCAGGAAGTCGATGGAATAGAGCGATGGTTCGAATTAATGATCGAAAAGTTACGGCACAATTCCAAACCTCAATAGATTACAGAGGATGGAGACGAATAGGCGCTTGGTTAGGACTGTTTGACGTAATGGATGTTTTCATCAGGCTTACAGTCAATCTGCATGTTGATCTTAACTGAATCTTAATGGAAACAAAGTTGATTTATAGTCAACTTTCAGCAAGAATGGTGCAAGATCAGCAAAGCTAAAAAGAGTTCAATCGATTCAGGTCCAGTTTGATCGTTGGTCAACAAGTGCAAGTTCAATGTGCCAAGCTTAAGAGGTCAGTTCGTTGTCACAAAAACTCAATCGGCGTTCAATGTTGGCGGTATCAGCGGCTTCTTTCTTGCCGCACTCGCTCCGAGCGGCTGAGTCGGAAGTTTTGTCTGGCGTTGGGCCGATGGTTGGGCACGTGTCGGAAACTTCTGCGAAGATTTGGTTTCGGCCGGATCAGCCAGGGCAATACAAGCTGTTGGTTTCAACAGAGGACGGAGAGTCTTACGAGCGAGCTTTTCAAGCAGAGGCGAGTGAAACTCAGGATCTTTGCATCACTTGGGTTGTGACCGATCTGAAACCGGAGACTCACTATCAGTATTCGATCATTGGCAAAGGTACGAAGAGCACTGAAGTCAATACTTTTGTCACTGCTCCGAATGCCAATTCGAAGAAGAAAATCTGTCTGGCATTCGGTTCCTGTGCCGATATGGCTTCCATTCCACTCTGGACTCAAATGGAAGAGCGGGGATCAGAAGGTTTAGTCCTGTTGGGAGATACTCCTTATATCGATACGACCGACCTGAAGACTGCTCGCGAGAAACATCGTCAGTTTCTTACGGTTCCCGAGTTGGCCAAACTGATTCGTCATATTCCTACCTGGGGAACGTGGGACGATCACGACTTCGGTCGTAATGATTCCGATGGACGACTGCCGGGCAAGGAAAACACGCGTCAGGCTTTTGTTGAGTATCGAGCGAATGACCAGTTCGGACAAGACAGCCAGGGTATCTACACAAAATTCCGTTATGGACCAACTGAGGTTTTTCTGTTGGATACTCGCTGGTTTTCCCGCACGGAACCATCGCCCGTTGCACCTGATAAACCAACTCTGCTTGGAAAAATCCAATGGGAATGGCTCAAGGAGTCGTTACGTTCATCGGATGCAGAATTCAAAATTATCGCATGTGGCATGATTTGGGACGACAAAGAAAATACAGAATCAGACGACTGGGGCACGTATTCTCATGAACGAGAGGCTCTATTTGAGTTTATCGGAGATCAGAAAATTTCCGGAGTTGTGCTGATTGGTGGTGACATTCACTGCTCGCGCCTGTTGAAATATAAGACAGAGGCACAAGTCGGATATCCCATTCACCAATTCATTGTTTCGCCCATTCATCATCGGACCATTCCGAAATTGAATGTGCCTCATCCTGATTTGATCAAAGGGGCAGCTATTCCGCATGTCTGGTTGCGACTGGAAGTCGATTCCACCAGAGAGCCTGCTCAGCTCCATGCCGAGTGGGTGCAGATGGATGGACAACCGATGTGGGATATCACGCTGGATGAAACAGAATTGAGGAGAGACTGAATGAATCAGACAACAACTGAAAGCAACGACTCCAGCCTGGACTGTTTCTTATTTGAAGAGTTCATTGCCCAGCCTGATTCGAAGAATCACTCTCAACAGGTTTACTTGTTTGAAAACGCGTTGAGACAACTGGATTCTATTCTGAAGAAGCGGAGTGTTCGCCGCATATTCCTGGTTCTGGATGAAATGGCTTGGAGGTCGTCTGGGGCAGACGAAATTCTCGATCCTGTTTTCGCAACCCGGCAGGTCACACGCTTCACGAAATTTGAGCCCAATCCGAAAATAGAAGATGTCGAACGCGGGATTGCCGAATTCCGTCGTCAGGAACACGATTTGATAATTGCACTGGGAGGAGGAACCGCGATCGATCTGGCCAAGATGATCGGCGCGTTCTCCTGTCAGCAGGAACCGGCACGGGAACTGGCAACGGGTGCTGCCTCGTTAAGAGGCCTTGGCCCCGCACTCGTTGCCATTCCGACCACTTCCGGCACCGGCAGCGAAGCGACACATTTCGCTGTCGTGTATGTCGATGGTCAGAAATATTCTGTTGCCGAACCGTCTCTACTTCCCGATATCGCTATGATCGATCCTTTCCTCACTTGGTCTCTACCTCCCGCAATTACTTCGACAACGGGACTGGATGCCTTTTGCCAGGCGATGGAATCAATTTGGGCGGTGGGGGCAACTGAGGAATCGATTGGGTATGCCACTGAGGCGGTCGTACTGGCTTACAAAAACTTGCCGCAGGCAATTCACGATTCCACTCCAGAATCTCGACTGGCAATGTGCCGGGCTTCACATCTGGCGGGGAAGGCGATCAATATTGGCAAAACGACACTCCCACATGCCATCTCGTATGCCATCACTTCCGAGTATGGAATTCCCCACGGCGCAGCCGTTGCGATGACTCTGAGCGGAGCATTAGCCTTCAACATGGGCGTGACGGAAAAAGACTGTCTCCATCCTCGCGGCTCCACTCATGTCAAAAAACAATTGAAAAAAATTCTGGATCTGTTGGGAGTTGCGGATGTTCAATCTGCTTGCCTGGCGATCCGGGAATTTATGAATCGCGTCGGCTCTCCTGGCACTCTCGAGGAAGCGGGAATTGAAACGGAAGAGGAACTCAAACATCTAGCCGCTTGTGTGAATCTCGAACGGATGTCGAATAATCCCCGAACCGCCAGTCCGGAAAATCTGCTGGAAATTCTGAATGGCGAGATTTTTCGGAACTAGGACAAAATTGCCTCCACGCAATTCCTGAATTCTGAATTCAGTTTCTAGCATATTTTGGGGACCACAGAGTCACAGAGAGCACGGAGTGATCTGTGCGTGTAGTCTGATACGATTTTGATTGGGGCATCCCAAAAGAATGTAATGTGATTCTCTGTGACCTCTGTGTCACTGTGGTTTTCAATTCTTTTCATGAATTTAACCATCAACTAAAAATGAAAGTCATAACGAATGAATTCTGAACGATCCCAAGTCCGCCTCGTTGTTTTCGATTGGGCGGGAACGACTGTCGACTTTGGTTCTCGTGCACCGGCTACTGCTTTTCGAAAAGTGTTTGAAGCTCATAGCGTGATGGTCACTGATGATGAAGCCAGGAAGCCGATGGGGCTGAACAAGCGGGAGCATCTCAAGTCGATGCTGAGTGAAGCTGACATTGCCAAACGCTGGGAAGAGCAACATGGGAACTGCTGGACAGAAGCTGATGTCGATCAGATGTATGCTGATTTCGTGCCGTTCCAACTACAGGCGATCAAAGAAACGACGAAGCTTGTTCCTGGTCTAACGGAAACGGTCGATCAACTGCGTTCACAGGGAATTGTGATTGGTGGTACAACAGGATATTTCCGAGAAGCCGCTGAAGCAGTCGCAACTACTGCCGAAGCAGCAGGATTTGTTCCCGAAGCAAACGTCTGTGCCGACGATGTTTTGCAGGGACGTCCTGCACCGTGGATGATTTATGAAATTATGCATCAGGCCCGCGTTTACCCGGCCACTTGTGTGGTCAAAGTTGGAGACACAATTGCTGATATCGAAGCTGGACTTAATGCCGGTTGTTGGTCGATTGGCGTTTGTGACAGTAGCAGCATGACGGGTTTGTCTCATGAAGAATATTCGCAACTCTCTGCAGAGGAACGAACTACCAGACTGCAACAAACCGCTGAGCAGTTTTTAGATGCGGGAGCACATGCCGTTATTGAAACACTCTCCGATCTTCCTGAGTTGATTGCATCGATCAATCAGCAGTTAATCCAGAATTCACAACCTTGTGTTATTTCTCAAACTGCCATTGAAATGACATCGAATTAAATTCAATGAACAGGAAACAGGGTGGCGGGGGCGCTCTCGAAGAGAAGCCCCCGTGTCGTAGAACGTCCGAGGTCTTCCGCTAAAACGGAGCGCCCCCGCCACCCTTGTTTATTTTGATTTCATCAAAATTCATAAAGCGTTCTTCACTCCTGTCCAACCTTCAGAAAAGCACGAAACCAGAATAACTCATGAGTGATTCGACACTCTCTTCAACTCATGCCGATCACAATCGTTCCTTCTGGGCAATCTGGTCAGTGATTGCGGCTTTCGGAACTTACTTTTGCATGTATGGTTTTCGCAAACCGTTTACAGCTGCAGGGTATGCCGAGACCGAACTTTGGGGCATCGGCTTTAAGACAATTGCCGTGGCCACTCAGGTCATTGGATATATGCTCTCGAAGTTTATTGGGATTAAAGTGATCGCCGAGATGGCTCCTCAAAAACGAGCGATCGCGATTCTAATGCTGATAGGAGCAGCTGAATTCTCCCTCGCTTTATTCGGACTTTGCCCGCGCCCTTGGAATGCGATCTTTCTATTTGGTAATGGACTGTCGCTGGGGATGGTGTTTGGTTTAGTGCTCGGTTTTCTGGAAGGCCGTCAATTAACCGAAGCCCTCGTGGCGGGGTTATGTGCCAGTTTTATTCTGGCTGATGGTGTGACAAAAACTGTTGGAACCTGGTTGCTGAATTCCGGTGTGACAGAAGACTGGATGCCTTTCATGGCAGGGCTGGTTTTTCTGGCTCCCTTGTGCATTTTCGTCGGTATGCTGACACGAATTCCGCCGCCGAACTTCGATGATTTAACGGATCGTTCGGAACGTCACATCATGACGCGAAAAGAACGCTGGGATCTGTTTCGTCGATACTCCGTCGGTCTGACTTTACTTGTCGCTGTCTATGTTCTGGTCACTGTGCTCCGCAGTATTCGAGCCGATTTTGCTCCCGAGTTGTGGCGACTTCTCGGCGAACCAGCCGCTGCGGAAACCTTTACGAATTCGGAAATTCTTGTCGCAATGGGAGTTCTCGTTGTGAATGGATTAGCCGTTATTATTCGAAACAATCGGCTCGCATTTTTTGTTTCTCTGGGAACCTGTTGCCTGGGTTTTCTGATTATTTCAGGAGTCTTACTGGTTCATCAAACCGGCCAAATTTCTGCGTTTCCATTCATGGTTATGATCGGCTTTGGACTTTACCTGCCGTATGTCGCTTTGCATACAACCGTTTTTGAACGCTTGCTGGCCATGACTCGCGAACGTGGAAATCTCGGCTATCTGATGTACCTGGCCGACGCGTTCGGATATCTCGGCTATGTCATCGTCATGATCAGCAGAAACTTCTATCCGGACCCGGATACGTTTTTGCATTTCTTCATCATCCTATGCTGGATCGCTATCGCACTCTCGCTGCTCTGCCTGATTGGCACCTGGTATTACTTCACCGACCGGCGTGTGAAACCTGCAACTCGCATCGCGATGCAACATGCAGACTGACGCCCGATCTTTACTGAAACCATTTTGAAATAGTTCAGTGTCTTTCTACATCGGAGCGATTCGAGTCGATCCCATGTCGGTTGTGAGTGTGACGTGAGCATTGAAACTCTCGTAGATCAATTGATGTTTGATCTGTTCGTGTTCTGTTGAATTCCAGAGGTCGCAGAATTCCCAGGGGTCCGTCTGTAAGTCATACAGTTCTCCCAGATCTTTGTCGTGATAGACACAAAGTTTGTAACGCCTGTTGCGGTACATGGTTCCGAAGGTGCCGGTTCCACCAGTGAAATGGGGGTCGAGAGCATCGAAGTATTCAGAGCGTACGAAATCCCGATGATGCTGCGCATCTGACTGCCCGGTGACTATTGGGATTAAAGACTTGCCTTGCATGTATTCAGGTTGTTCAATGCCTGAAATATCGAGCAGGGTTGCTGTGAGATCGAGGAGTTCGACGAGGGCATCACTCTGGATGTTTTCCTCATAATGACCGGCCCATTGAAAGATCAATGGCACTCTGACCAATCCTTCATAGAAACGACATCCCTTGTACATCAAACCATGATCCCCGAGCGATTCTCCGTGGTCGCTCGTAAAAATAATCACAGTATTCTCTCTCTGACCTGTCTCATCGAGATATTGCAGGATGCGGGCAAACTGGTCATCAATCTGTGCGATCATCGCATAATAATCCGCTTGCTTTTGCCTGGCATCGTGCTCTTCGGGAGTGCGGATTTCATCCTGAAAGTCGAGGGCTGATAATCGTTTCTGCTGAGCAAGATCGCTCTCTTGAAAGTATGGACCGGGCATTGCGGAAGGATCGAAGCGGTCTGCGTACTCCTTGGGAGGAATGAACGGGGGGTGAGGATCATAGATGCTGATATTCAGAAACCAGGGAGTATTCTCGTCCCGTTTATTTTTCAGGAATTCGATGGCACATTCACTGGCCCATGTGGTTTGATGAAATTCGGGGGGAACACGCTCCGGGCGATTTCTTAACTCATTGAGATTTCCTCCCAAAGAACGGACCCACTCTGCATAATGATGTCCTTCTTTCCAGTCATCTCGCGGTGCATGGCTGAACCGCCAGTAAGAGAAGCCATCATCCAGTCGCGGTTCGGTGCGATAGCCGGAACTTTGTAAATGGAACTTACCGATCATTCCACAGTCGTACCCAGACTCTGCGATTAATTTGCTGATCACCGGAGGAAAGCCAGGAAAGCTCTCATTACCATTGCGGGTATTGTGCAGGCGAGAGGGATAGAGTCCCGTCATGAAACTGGATCGAGAGGGAGTGCAAATGGGGCTTTGACAATATGTGTGTGTAAAGCTCACACCGGCTTCAACCAGTTTGTCGAGCGTTGGTGTCTGCACATAAGGATTTCCCAGTGCGCCAATCGTATCGAAGCGTTGCTGATCGGTGCAGTACCAGAGGATATTCGGTCGGTTTGCCATGAGTTTCCTGAAATTACGCGGACTCTGAATTCTGAATTATCGATGCTGGGCTCTCAATATTGCGTCTGCGACTGTGTTTCCAGAGTGACCAGCAGAGCAGGGTGAGGGCACAACTTGTAAATAACAACGAGATCGGACGAGTGAACAGTGGCCAATAACTGCCTGCTGTCTGCATGAGGCCTTCGCAGAGATGTTCTTCCCCAATGGGAGCGAGCACAAATCCGATGACAAACGGAGCTAGCGGAAGTTTGGCTTTTTCCATCAGGAATCCGACGATTCCAAAACCAAGCATAACCCAGACATCAAACATTCGATTTGCTAAGGCATATGAACCGACCACACAAAAGGTGAGTATCACAGGGACGAGAAAAGCCGGGGGAACTTCCGCAAGTTTCGATAACCATTTGAGAGTACAGAGCATGAACGCGAACATAAATATGTTGGCGAATAACATTGTCCCCATGATGGTATAAACGACTTCCGGATTTTGTTCAAACAAGAGGGGCCCCGGTTGTAATCCATGAATCACGAAGGCTCCCAGCAAGATTGCATCGATGACACTCCCCGGAATGCCTAACGCGATGAGGGGAATCAACGCGCCGCCAACTGTCGCATTATTGGCGGCTTCCGAGGCGATGATGCCCGCTTCTGCTCCCTGTCCAAACTCCTGCGGATTCTTGGAACTGTTCTTCGCCGCCGAATAGGCAATGACAGAACCGATATTGGCTCCGATTCCTGGCAGTATTCCAATAAACGTTCCGATCACGGATGAGCGTAACATGTTCAGAAAATGCTTTCGCCAATCATTCAAGGTCAGAAAAATACCCTCTGTAGAAACGACCAGCTTTTGAGTGGGTTGATGAATCTTCAAAATTTCGGAGAAGATTTGATTGACTGCAAACAGTCCAATCAAAACTGGCAACAACTTGAAACCATCATTGAGTTCATGAAATCCGAAAGTCAGTCGCGTGTGTCCTGTCGCGGGTGATGCACCGGGCATCGCTGTTAAAATTCCCAGGAACCCTGCCAGCAGACCTTTCGATAACGACTCTCCACTGATCGAGGCAATCAAAACCATCGCCATCAAAACCAGAGAAAAGAATTCAAACGGGCCAAGCTGTAACGAGAATTCAGCCAGCGGACCCGAGAGGAGAATCAGGAAGCACCAGGAAATGATTCCTCCCATTAAGGACGCGGCAACTCCCAGTCCGAGTGCTCTCCCGGGGCGCCCTGCCTGAGCCATCGGGTAGCCGTCCAGTGTCGTCATCATCGAGGCCGGAGTCCCCGGAATTCGTAACAGCGTCGCGGTGATCAGTCCGCCACTCACCGAACCGACATACATCGAAACCAGTAAAACGAGGGCGTCACTACCCGACATAGAAAACGTCAATGGCAATGAAAGTGCAATCAGCATCGCGCCAGTCAAGCCGGGGATGGCCCCGACCATAACTCCGAGAGACGTTCCCAGCATCATCAGCCCAATGGCTTGCAGAGACAGCAGATTGCCTGCGAATTCAAACATGAAAGGAGCAGATCTCCGTGAGCGCTAGGGGAGGTCGATAATAAAAATCTGAGTGAAAATGTAGTGTAAGCCAATGCTCAACATCAAAGCCAGTCCTACCATACTCGTAACAGATTTGAGATTGAGGTGTGTCAGCAGCAGACCAGTCACAATCACATACCCCATCGTCGCCAGTTGATATCCAACCCATTCGAATTGCATGAACAGGACATACAGACAGGTCAATAAAGCAATTGTGATCGCCAACTTCCATGGAGGTGCAACAGATGCAGGCTCACTGTCACTTTCGATTTTTGCAACTCGCCGGGACAGGAAAGATTGAGAGAGAACATAGAGAGTGAGAGCAGCGACGGCAGCGAAGATCATCAATGGAACGTTTGGTAAGGCAATGGTCGGTCTCTGCGAAACTCTTTGGATGCGAACGGTGCGATCTGCCAGATTTGCCTGAAGTGCATTGCCAGTGAGGACGATTGGCTCGATTTGCAGCTGACTCAATCTTGATTTCACTTCAGGCGTTTGCATCGCCTGCTGAATCACATTCGTCATGGATTCCATTTTGTCTATTGATGTGCCTTTGGGAGCCCACCAGAATTGCATATTACTGGAAATCACGTCGAAACCCTGTTCGGTTGCAGTCATCAAATCTGGAGCGGTTGCATCACGTTCCTCTCCCAATAATGCCAGAGCTTTCAAACCCGAATCTCTGAACTGAATGTATTCGGCCATCGATAAGGCAGTGACATCCGCATGGCCACCCTGCAGACCAGCAAACCGTTTCGCACCCCCACCAGATTGAACATAGCGAAACTGGCTTCCCGGAGCGGCGTTTTCAATCATCAATCCTGCAAAGTGGCTGGGGGAGCCAAGACTGCACGAGAACAACAGCGTTTCCGGCTCGCTTGCCGCTTTCTCGACGAGGTCCTGCAATGTGTGAAATGGAGAATCGCCAGCCACGCAGATCACCATGCCAGTACGGCCGGTTCCACAGAGGGGCTCAAAGGCATCGGGACCGAAATTGGCAAGTCCAGCACTTTGAGAGGTGAGAATTCCCTCATGCAGTAACAACAGAGTGTACCCATCAGGACGTGCATTCTTCACACGTCTGCTTCCCACGGTTCCACCCGCACCCGGCACGTTAATAATCACAAGTGGTTCAGGAAGCAGATTGTAGTCTTCAATCGCTTTCTGAAGGATGCGGGCGAATGTATCACTACCTCCCCCTGCTGCGAAAGGAACAATCAGTTTGATGGGACGCTGTGGATAGGCGGCCTTATCAGTTTGAGCACTCTGATCGCACCCTGAAAACAACATCAGGAAAATCGCAAGTAGCGATATCGTTCGGACTGGAAAGGGCATCGAATTTCTCATTCTCCAAGCTCTATGCAAATCACTTCTTTCATAGTGCGGGTGTACAGACAGCCGTTTGCGAATGTCGGTTGCGTCAGTGACCAGGTCTGGCCTGCTGGTCCGAGATCGTTGATGGAGAGGAGTGCGTTCTGATCGAGTCTCTTGGCGTTTCTGTCGAGCACATACGTTATCCCGAGCATTGTCGTGAAGTAAATGCAATCACCAATGGCAATGGGGGTGGCTGCTGAAACATGTCCCCAGCCCGTTCCTTTGGAGCGTGCATCGACTTTTCCGATATCGACGCCGCGCGAGTTCAGCGAATCGTTGAGCAAGGCTTTGTCCCAGAGATATTCTTCTGAACCATGAACATTTCGAACCACTTGCAAGGGGACTTCGAGATATTCCACATGACCAGTTTCGACATCGATACGTCCGATGCAATGCGACTCGTGAGTCAAAAAATAATGGTACGATCCTACAAGCAAATTCGCCATTTTTGTTGTGGGAGTTTCGGCAGGTCTGCGATTGATTTTCAGGGAGGTGTCTGATTCCGTTATGTATTCGCCGACCTCGCGGTCGAAGCGGCAAAGACTGACATTCTGATCAAGCGTTTGCGATCGGAGGAGTTGGCCTGTCTGGGTGTCGAGAACCAGATGTTGATTTCCGTGAAACCAGCAGCAATAGGTTTCATTCCATGGTGACGTGTAGTGAGCACTTCCTTTAGGGATTTCATAATTCCAGATTTCTTCACCAGTTCGTGGTCCATCCAGAGCGGTAAGACTCATGCCGTATGGCATTTCCAGCGGAGCATGTCCCCCTCCACGACCATGTAAAATGGCTTTTCGCCCATCTCGTAGTATTCCCATGGTCGGCGTATTGTGGATCGAAGTCCCAGACTGATCAGTCCATTTCAGTTGACCAGTGAGTTTGTCGTAAGCATGCAGACAGGTCCAGTACTGTTTGAGATCAGTTCCAGGAGGAAACTTCCCGTGCATGCCGACATCGGCTCCCTCCTTATTTAGGACTTCCACGTAGAGTAGCGTGTCTTCATAGAGGATTGGTTCGAATTGGCGGCTGTGATGTCTTGTCCTTGGTGCCCATTTTCTGGACCAGACTTCCCGACCATCGAAGTCCCAGCACCCCATCATGCCACTGGCGTTAAAGAACCAGACATGCCTGCCGTCTGTCACAGGTGATGGGGAAGTGGAATCACTGAAAATTCCTGCATATTTGAGGGGATTCGTGCCGGGAAGATTGATTGACCAGAGTATTTCACCGGTCTTTGAATTCAGGCAATACCCGACGGCATTGGCCCCTTGAGCGGGTTGAGGTGAGTCAACTGGCCAAGGTTCGTTGATTGTTATGAAGAGGTAATTTCCCCACACAATTGGAGAACTTTGCCCTCCTTCAGGGAGGGTTGTCTTCCAACGAATATTCTCGTTGCGAGTGACACTCCAGCTTATGGCCGCTTTGCCCTGTGAGTGTTGATAGTTTCCTTCCGGTCCACTTGCTTGAGGCCAGTTTGAGGATTGCGCAAAACAGACCGAACAGAAGAGAGACTGCACAATAATAATGACAGCAAACTTCATCAGGGAGTCAATTCTGAAATCGTGCCGACGCTGTTGCTGTTGTGGTCAACACCCTCAACATCGAAGACTTGAGAGATTGAAAACAACAGAATTGCAAGCGGTATCGGAGAGTTGATATGTAATTGAGGTTCAGGAGTGATCACTCCTGAACCAGCACCAGCCATTACAATTGGCAGGTTATCTTTCTTGTGGCCGTTTCCGTCTATCATGTCGGATTCGTACAGCACAAGAGTCTTATCCAGTCGTGTGTCATATTTTTCTGATCGCTTATGCGAAGGTGTGCCTCAGTCGGAACGGCAGTACTTCTTAATCGTCTGGTGAATTCATCAATGCCATCAAATGGGGATCGTACTGAATCCTAGAGCGTCATTTGACCAAGATAGAATGCGTAACTGACGAAGCCGTTATTGAAATCTTTCGGCTGTTCTTTCGTCCCGACCAGAAACATGTTTTCCGATTCGAATTGCACTTCCATTGGTGCGAAATGGATCACTCAATCAGACATTGATTAATGAGTGAGAATAACAGATCTCTGATGTGAATAAAAATGTTAAGGCTTCAACCTTCTCATTTCTCAAAGATTGCAAACGATACAGACGGGATGATTGTTATCGTTGAGTTGATTACAGGTAATAAGCGACGAACCCTGAAGCAATGGAATTGCTTAAAAATCAATAATATTCATTCCGAGCCACCAGGCAGAGGATGGATCGGTGCAGATAATGCTTAGTTGCTTAACCTGGTGCAGAACCGGGGAAGAATTGTCGGTGAACAGGAGTGGAAAAGAGAGGTAAGGTAAAACCAAACGACGAGTCCGCAGGTCAGTCCTGCAATTGCCGCCTGCCCAGTTCCTTGTCGGCGTGCCGAATCATGGTGAGATTCCAAAATCGATTCCGCTACAGGTTCTCCAAGGGAACCGTCAGGTTATTTCTCAAAAGAAAAATGAGGCCGATCAACGTATTTAAAAGTTGGTACGGTTTCAACCTAAAGTGCGTCGTACGCCAAGCCGTCAGATGCCTGAGAAAATAACTGTCAGCAGTTGAAAAAAACGAATTATTTTTTCAACTGAAAAAAGAAATCATTCGTACCATCGGCAGAAACGGTTTCTGTGAGTGTTGACTGAGCGTTGTATTTTGAGGGCAGCATTTCGCCACCCGGCTCTTCATCGGTTCCTTCCAGTTTGCTGATCCGGACGATATGCGAACCGATGATCGCCCCTTCGTAGTCGGCATTGTACATCAGCGTAAAAACGCCATTTTCGTCTGTCCTGCCGAGCGAAGTGCGTTGGCTTCCAGTTTCCGCTGCTTGCTGCGGTGAAAAAGAAACAGCCGCTCCTGCGAGTGGTTTACCCAGATATTCGACCATGCCGGTGACGGGAACCAGCATCGGAATCGGGTCGCCACTTCCTCCACATCCGGTGAAAGCAACTAATCCACAAATCATGCTGATTCGGGCAAATAAGCTAAGAGATGTCTGACGCACGCTATTCATTGGTTACCTGTAACTGTTCCAGTTTAAGTATACGGTAGCATGATAACACGAGATATCATGTGAATGAAAAATCAAAGTAACAGACGAAATTGACTGTTACCCTGACTGATTTTGTGAAAATCTTAATGCGTTACAGTTCGCCAATTACTTCGCCACCATTGACAGAGATCAGCGCCTGAACGGTAGCCAGATTCGCGTTTTCACTTAAAAAGCGAACAGAGCCATCGCCCATCACCATTTGTCCGCCACCGGTATGAAAACTTCCTGATCCCCAAGCGTAAGAGAGAGGACTGGAAGAGTTATAAGGGACATTCAACGCATAACTTGCATTACCTGGCTGTATAAAAAACGTCCAACTCGCATTGTTCCAGAAAGGACCGTAGCTCGTGGAAGTTTTGATGAGTGGTGTTTCGATAAAGATCATCGTATTGCTGGTGCCATCTACCAGATCCCGCATTTTCGCAGAACCGTTGGGGCCGAGTGCACCTTTCGAGGAACTTGTAGCCGATCTCCATGTTCCACTCCAGCCTGCTCCATTTGTATGGGCAACGACGCCATAACTTGTACGGTAAGCACCCAGGGAATCATATGTGCCACCGGCGCTGCCTGTGCCTACATCAGCACCCGGATCGGAAGGGCAGCGAAAGACCGGAATTTGAGAATTCACAATATTAAATTGACGGGTAGTTGCCGAAGTGATCGTGTAAGAACCGATTGTCGCGTCACACCCGCTGTGCCTACCCGTACCGCTTGGCAAGCTAAAGTTGTACAAATCGTAAAGTGAACCCTGCTCGAGAAAAGGAAGCAACATCTGGTAGCAAGTGTGATTGAGAATCTGACCGCCCTGTTGCATGAACTCTTGACAATCGTCCAGGCCTGCATGAATGACGGCAGGGGGGAAAACGCTGTGTACATCGTGGTAGTTGTGTAATGCCAAGCCAATCTGTTTCAAATTGTTTTTACAGGACGACCGTCGGGCGGCTTCGCGGGCTTGTTGCACTGCTGGCAGCAACAGGGCCACCAGAATGGCAATGATTGCGATCACGACCAAAAGTTCGATCAGGGTGAATCCACGTCGTTTCAGCATCTAAGTACTCCATACGCCAAAGCTGTAGCCAAGGCAAAAGATAAAGAAGGAAGAAATCAAAAAGAAAACCGTCTCTGATTCGAACAACATGGTATTGTCTCGAATGAGACGAAAAGACTTTAATTGGAATTATTAATGAAGCAAATCCCGTACCATCAAAGTTATGGCCAAAAATTGCTGATTTTGGCTGAGATTTATGGCACTTATGATATCAGGAGATAACAATATTTTGCGAGTTGCTCTTATATTGAGCATTTCCGCTCAACAGTTCATCGTTTTTGTCTTATGTCAATGTGTTGTTAAGTGCAAATGCTTGCTATTGTTTATCCATCATCATTGCGATCAATTCTTAGACAGGAGTGCGTCAGGCAGTGTCTGATCTGCATGGAACAACTCAAATATGGGGACAGAATGATACGAATTCTGTGAGCGACATCGTGGGTAACACGCCCCAAAACGAAGCGAAGGGCGCGGTCGTTCCGGGGCGTGCTAACCGATGACTATTCATTTTCTGTTTCAATCGTTAGCCAACTGTCCAATAATCTCTTACTGTCATTTAGAATATGTACTCTGGAAAACTCTCCCACCGGAGCAATGGAAGACTACTTCATTAAGCTTCAGGGGATCTCACTGTCCTTGACGATGAATCGGGACTGCTCAATGCAGCCCGATAAGTAATCATGCTGGCAGCTAAACCCTGTTCCAATTGGAAACCGGATTTCCTGTAACATCTTGAACAGAACCTCCGGGGTGGCGGGGGCGCTCCGCTTCAGCGGAAGCCCCCGGAAGTTCAACGATTCGGGGGCTTCTCTTCGAGAGCGCCCCGCCACCCGCCGATAATTATCTTGCAATAGATCGCTATTAAAATGATGAAAACCATATTTGCATTCATCCTGTTCTCAACTGCTGCGAGTGCATCGGCTGAGGACTTTCGACCAAACATTGGACCAGACTTGCCGTCGATCACAGTGGAATGTGGAGAGGTGACAATCCTCCTGCGACAATCGACACAATGGACTCCTGGTCGAATTGATTTTCGCGGAACACCGATGACAACTGAACGAAGTGCGTATGGGACTGTCTTCCGTTATCCTGAAATTGGCTTCATTGGAACGGCACATCTTGAAAATGAGCCGGAAGACTTGCAGTCGCTCTCCTTCTTCTTGGACGGCAAAGAACTCACCACTCCGGAGGCGAAACTCAAAGGAGAATCATTTCGCTTCGTGCGAGAATCAAAGATTCGTGGCTTCTTACTCACAAACATCATCGAGATCAAAGGCAATTGTCTTTATGAAACGACGACGATCAAGACGAACGTTGAAACTCCCCTCAGTCTCGTTTATCACTTTATGCATGCGTGGACGCCAACGGTTTCCGAACTTATCGCAGGGAACGATGACCAACCTGACGACGACATTTATCAGCCACTTCTGGATGATGATAACGTTTCTCGTCTTTTCTATATCAACAGAGCCGTTGACTGGCTCTCAGTTTATGAGCCAAACAGCGGTCAATTTGCAGTTTCACGGATTCTTGAAGTCCCTGAGGAAACAGAAAGCATCTCAACAATATGGAACGTTCCTAACACATACCGAAAATATTATTTGAGAGTATTCCAGAACCAAACAGTCCCAAAGGATTTCAACGGCACCTGGAAGATGGTGACTGCTTTCGGGTGTGAAACGTCAGACAAATGGCAACCCGCTGCGAAGGTGCTGGTGAAGAAGCTCATAGAATAAGTATGAGTATAACGTCTGCAATCGACGGACCCTCAAGCGAACAGAGGTCAACCTGATATCTGTCAGTTTTTATCCTTATCGAATCGCACTGTGATCGCTTTAATGAGATGCTGAAAGTGGGGAATTGCTTCGTAAAGAGATAATATCTCAGTATTTATAGATCTGAATGAAGAAGATGAGATCCTGCGCTCTGCTGGTTCGATCCTCGTGCCAGGTCAGCATCGTATTTATGGTGATGGACGAGAAGTTGTCGGGCAACGACACGTTTTTGGCCTTCGATAATTGCACCATTGCCATGGGTATTATTACACATGGATAGTTCGCAGTCTTTCTGTCGCAACCGATGCCAGGAGAGCCAAATCGCGTGAAGGGGGCGTGAGAAAACTCTTGCGTTAATGTATAGTGCAAAAGAAGCAAGAGTGTTTGACGTTACCTGCTCATTGCTATTCTCTCGTTACTCAAAGGACAATTCATGCCGTTACATGACAAAGACTCCGTACGCGATAGTATCGAAGATGATGTGTACGCGTCTGTCGATCTTTCTGTCAGCATGCCAAAATACAAGTTTCCCACCTCGGAACAAAACCCACGCCATGCCTATGCTGTCGTGCACGACGAACTGATGCTGGACGGTAATTCTCGCCAAAATCTGGCCACATTCTGCCAAACCTGGGCCGAGCCGGAAGTCCAACAGTTGATGAATGATTGCTTAGACAAGAACATGGTCGATAAGGACGAATATCCGCAGACCGCGGAACTCGAGGCCCGCTGCGTCCATATGCTTGCCGATCTGTGGAACTCGCCAGCCGGCGCCAACACGATCGGTTGTTCGACGACCGGTTCCAGCGAAGCCGCGATGCTGGGCGGTATGGCGATGAAGCGTGCCTGGGAAGCCAAGCGAAAGGCAGCCGGTAAGCCAATCGACAAGCCGAATCTGGTTACCGGTCCCGTCCAAATATGCTGGCACAAATTCACGCGATATTGGGACATTGAACATCGCGAGATCCCCATGGAGCACGATCGGCTCATTATGACTCCCGAAGAAGTTCTCAGCCGGGTCGACGAAAATACAATTGGTGTTGTGCCCACTTTAGGTGTCACCTTCACGTGCCAGTACGAGCCGGTGAAGGCGGTCGCAGACGCTTTAGACCAGTTGGAAGAGGAGACAGGGCTGGACATTCGGATGCACGTTGATGCGGCGAGTGGCGGTTTTCTGGCGCCCTTCTGCTCTCCAGATCTCGTCTGGGATTTTCGCATTCCACGTGTCAAATCGATCAACGCATCGGGTCACAAATTCGGTCTCTCGCCATTGGGCGTCGGCTGGGTGATTTGGCGTGAGTCCACAGATCTGCCGGAGGAATTGATCTTTTGGGTGAACTACCTGGGCGGCAATATGCGCGACATCGCGCTGAATTTCTCGCGACCGGGCGGACAGGTTGTCTGTCAATATTACAATTTCCTCCGACTGGGTAAGGAAGGCTATCGCAAGATTCACAGCGCTTGCTATGAGACGGCGCAGTACATCGCGAGTGAAATCGAAAAGCTCGGGCCATTTGAGGTGATCTACAACGGAGAAATGGACGCAGGTATTCCGGCAGTTTGCTGGAAAATGAAGGAAGATGCCAACGCAGGATTCAGCCTGTACGACATGGCCGATCGCCTGCGAAGTCGCGGTTGGCAGGTTCCCGCCTATTCTTTGCCCGCCAATATGCAAGAGTTATCGATTCAGCGGATTTTGGTGCGACAGGGTGTCAGTCGGGATTTGGGAGCACTGTTGGTCGAGGACATGAAACGAACGCTGGAACACTTTCAGCAACATCCCGTTCTCACTCCGATGACGCCTGCGGAGGCTTCCGGTTTTCATCATTAACGGAAAATTTCCAAGAATGTGAGCGGATACTCTTTGCGCAACTGTCGCTATTTTGTCCGCGAAGAGTTCTCGACCGATATTGGCATTGCCAGGAGCCTCACGTTGTCTGTCAAACGTTTTGGTGAAGCAACAGACTGACCTGAAATCCGCCCGAGAAAAATATGGATGAGCAGTCCGAACAAAGCAACAACATTCAATCATCCAGTTTGGAGTGCGTGGAAACTAAAGGGCCTTGGCCGTTTGTTACCTGGAGAGCATACAGGGCTGCCGATCAATCGAGATATAACTGGAGCTCTCGTCACCACCGTAAGGGACTGGTTCGACCAGTGGCGCTCAAGACAATTGCGAATGGCAATTCGTTACTTTGCTGCTTGTGGAAGCCTCAAGAACTGAATTGGTGGATTGGCGTTATCTTCGCGATTGGTTCGCTTTTGTTTATAATCGGGAGTGTGTTGTGCTTATCACCAAAACTGGCAACTGTCTGGTCCCTTGATTCGTTGCAGATCAACACGATCTTTTTTGCTGGTTCGATACCTTTTACTACTGCCGCATATCTCCAGTTATTTCAAGCCGCCAATGCAGGTGAATCGACTGATGAAAATTCTGGTTCCTCCAGGCGGCTTAACATTTTGGGTTGGCGACCGGGTGATATCGGATGGCTGAGCAGTGCATTGCAATTTATCGGAACGATTCTATTCAACTTTAACACATTCGACGCGACTCTACCTTCGCTTGACTGGTTTGAATCAAACCTCCTGATCTGGGTGCCGAATATATTTGGTTCAATTCTGTTTCTTGCGTCAGGATATCTGGCCTTCATCGAAATCTGTCACGCATATTGGGCCTGGAATCCAAAAGATGTTTCCTGGTGGGTTGTCTTCACGAACCTGTTGGGTTGCGTGGGCTTTATGATCTCGGCTGTTTTCGGTATCTTTTTGCCGGGGCCAGCGAATATCGATGCCGCAACTCTGTCCACAACGTTTACGCTACTGGGTGCAATTGGATTTTTTATCGGATCGTTGCTGATGCTGCCTGAGATGAGTACCTCCACAAAGTCCATGACAATAGTGGCCCAGTAGGTGATGTCCGTAAGGAATCCAAAGAGCAGGGCATCTTCAATTCGCCCAGGCGATCGTAATCGCCCTGTTCTGCTTGTGGACTTCTTGGCGAAAGCCGTGTTCAGTGGGCTCCACTGGCTCAGTTGATCCTCCTTAGCGAGCGGAGCTTTTCAATGTGGAGCAGTTGAAGAGACATGCGAAGTCTCTTGCGAAGTTGCATCAACTCACCAATCTCCCGGAGCATGACAAGCTTCTTCCACGACTTGCAGAAAACGGTAGTCTTTTAATTGAGACTTATGATATTCTGACCGTAGCGGATGCCTTGGATAGTAGGGTTGAGTCTGCTTGCGAATGGCTCTTGGACAATTTCTATCTGATTGATGAACAGATTCTTGCAATCCGTCGCCTTTTACCTCCCTCGTACTCTCGTGAACTTCCGAGTCTGGGATACTGCAGGGTTTTCACGAAATGCTGTCGAGATCGTGACAAGCAATATTGTGAGTACAGAACGAGTTTGGAACATCATATTTACGAGTGATAGTTGCAAGATTGATTCCCGTCATCCACGATACTGTTAGTATGAAGTATTGCAGACAGGACAAGTTTGGAATTCACCTCTGGCGACAGGGATTAAGAAATGACTTCCAGGTGAGGGGATTGGAGCAGATATGAAGCGATACCCATCTGACGTAGCAGTGATCCTTTTGAGTTTGCTTTATGTCATTCCTGTCTGGGCTGATGAACAGGGCGAAACTTTCTTTGAAAGTGAGATTCGCCCGATTCTGTTTGAGAAATGCAGCGCGTGCCATACCGGGGCCAAACATTCGGGTGGCTTGAGTCTTGAATCTCGGCAGGCCTTGTTGGACGGTGGTGATTCCGGGGCTGCGTTGAATCTTGATCATCCGCAGGCAAGTTTACTGTTGCAAGCCGTAATTCGATCAGATGAAGTGGCGATGCCTCCAGATGATCCCCTGACGAAGAAGGAAATCGATTCCATTTCCACTTGGGTAGAATTGGGCGCTCCATGGCCCGAACAGGCTCCCTTGCTTTCTGCGGATGCGATGCGTGCAAAGAGTCATTGGGCCTTTCAACCTGTAAGCCATCCGAAGATTCCTCATATGAGCTCAGAAAACGGGAGAGCAAATCCCATTGACGCCTTTGTCCTGAAACGGCTGGAGGATTCGCAACTTATGCCGTCCGCTCAGGCAGATCAACGGACTCTTGCTCGAAGAGTCGCATACACACTAACCGGCTTGCCACCTACGTTAGAGCAGGTGATGAAGCTAGAAAACAGTAACCAACCCGAAGCCTTAGATCGATTCGTTAACGAGTTGCTTGCCTCTTCACACTACGGAGAGCATTGGGCTCGGCACTGGTTGGATGTTGCCAGATATTCAGACACAAAAGGCTATGTTTACGCCCGTGAAGAACGTTTCTGGGTTCATGCCTGGAGCTATCGTGACTGGGTAGTCGACGCGTTGAATCGTGATCTACCATATGACCAGTTCTTAAAACTCCAGATTGCCGGGGATCAAGTTGAGGAACGTAGCAGACAGGATTTAGCAGCCATGGGGTTCCTTACCCTTGGCCGACGTTTTCTGGGAGTGCCCTGGGACATAATCGACGACCGTATCGACACATTGTGTCGAGGGACCATGGGATTAACCGTTGCCTGTGCTCGTTGTCATGATCACAAATACGATCCTATTCCCACTGCCGATTACTATTCACTGTATGGAGTTTTTGCCAGTAGTGAGGAAAAGCTGGTTCGGCTGGAAGTCGAAAAACAATCAGTGGAATATGAAACCGAGTTGAACAAACGCCAGCAGGCTTTAGCAGAGAAGTTGCAGGCAAGTCGAGAAGAGTCTTTCCAGCGGTCTCGTAATCGCCTGGGGGATTACCTTCAAGCACAATTGGAACTCGAAAAGTATCCTGCACAAGGTTTCGACCAGGTCTTTGAAAAGAGCGACCTGCTACCTGCATTCGTACGCCGCTGGCAGGCCTGGCTGCATCAGTCGCAGCGTTCTCAGGAGCCCGTTTTTGTGGCCTGGCATCTTTATCGTCAGATTCCTGTCGAACAGTTTGCCGAACAATCGGACGTCATCACCAGGCAAATCAACACTCTGACCGATACGCAGCTGAACCCGCTCATCCGAGATGCATTTCAAACACCACCCGTTTCATTCTCAGAGGTGATAGATCGGTACGCTGCAGTCCTGAAGACGATCGACGACAAATATCTATCACAGGAACAGCCAAATACTGGCGTGGATAATGAAGCTGAAGAACAGCTCCTTGCAATACTGTATGGACCGAATGCCCCCTGCGAAATTCCTGATCAACCGCTGGTCCACATCGAAACCTTTTTCGATTCGGGAACCATCAATGCACTCTGGAAACTACAAGGCGAAGTCGATCGCTGGATCATTAACTCGAAAGAGCAGGTTGCCCACTCGCTGATTCTGCAAGACTCCCAAGTTGAATTTCCCCCTCGAATCCTGCGACGCGGGAATCCTGTCAATTATGGAGATGATGTTCCTCGGCAATTTTTGGCCTTACTGAGTGGACCGGATCGTCAGCCTTTTTCTACGGGAAGCGGTCGCTACGAATTGGCCGAAATGATTACTTCGCCACAGAACCCGCTTACCGCACGGGTTATTGTGAATCGAGTCTGGACGCATCATTTTGGCCAGGGACTGGTGACAACTCCTAGCGATTTTGGACTGAGAGCCGAGCGGCCTTCACACCCTGAATTACTTGATTGGCTGAGCAACTGGTTTATGAAGGAAGGCTGGAGTCTGAAGAAACTGCATCGACTCATTTTGACTTCAAATACTTATCGACAATCATCATTTGTGAACCCTGAATCAGTGTCTCATCAAAAGGCACAATTACTGGATCCTGAGAATCGTCTGTTGTGGAGAATGAACCGACATCGTTTGAACTTCGAAGAATTTCGAGACTCCCTGCTCTCTACCTCGGGGCAACTCGATCCTACGTTGAAAGGAAAACCTGCCAACCTCTTTTCAGCACCATATCCTAATCGACGCACGCTCTATGGTCAGATTGATCGACAATATCTCCCGAGCACGCTGCGCATCTTTGATTTCGCTAATCCAGACTTACACATTCCCAAACGCAGCGAAACCACAGTTCCGCAACAATCATTATTTCTACTCAATCATCCACTAGTTCTGGAGCAAGTCCAGTTATTGGTTAAAGATATTGATACAGACCAACCTGAAGCATTCGTGAACCAATTGTTCCAACGTGCCTTTCAGCGAAATCCTGATTCTCGTGAACTTGCCGAAGCAATTCGTTTTATGGAATCAGCTGACTTCCCTGCTACGCCGATAACGCGACCAACCACAGCCAACTGGCAGTATGGGTATGGTCAATATGATGAAGAGCAAGGACGAACAACTGGCTTCACACCCTTACCGCATTTTACTGGAAACGCCTGGCAAGGTGGAGTCGCATGGCCGGATGCAACGTTAGGCTGGGTTCAGTTAACAGCTGTTGGAGGACATCCTGGAAATAATCGTGAACATGCTGCAGTCCGTCGTTGGACGGCACCTCGCAAAATGACAATTGATGTCAGCTCAGCTCTTATCAATGAACCTGCAGCTGGCGATGGTATCCGTGCGTTTGTTGTCAGTTCGCAATCAGGCACTTTGCAAAATGTAAAAAGTCATCAGAAGCAGATGGATCTCAACGTGAGAGAATTGCAGGTTGAGGAGAACGAAACCATCGACTTCATTGTTGATATTGATGAAGTTCTCAACAGCGATCAGTTTCTATGGGAAATCACAATTCAGGAGATTGGACATGATACAATCTGGAATTCGAAACTCGATTTCCCTACTGATACAATCAATCACCTTAGTCCTGAAGAACAATTGGCTCATATCCTGTTTTGCACAAATGAATTCATCTTTGTGGACTGATATAGATAACAATGCTTGAAAACCACTTCATAATGGCTTTAGGAAAAGTGAAATGAAAATGGATTCATTAATCTCTCGTCGAAACATGCTTGGTTCTTCGGCATTGGGAATGGGAGCATTGAGCCTTCAGTCATTGTTTAGTCACGATGGACTGCTTGCTGCTGACTCTTCGAGTAACTCAAAACATAATCAGCTTCCACACTTTCCCGGAACGGCCAAACGTGTGATCCATTTCTTTTTAAATGGAGGACCATCTCATGTTGACACCTTTGATCATAAGCCCGAACTGGCAAGACATGCAGGAAAGTTACTGACAAACACATTGACAACCGAACGCAAAACAGGAGCTGCTTTTCCATCGCCTTTCAAATTCCGGAAATATGGGGAATCGGGCCTCGAAGTCAGCGAACTTTTCTCTCGTACTGCTGAGCATATCGATGACATTGCTGTCATTCGTTCAATGTATGCTCAAGTCCCTAATCATGAACCATCGCTCATGCTCATGAATTGCGGAGACTCGATTCAGGCACGGCCAAGTGTTGGATCTTGGGTGATGTATGGCCTGGGAAGTGAGAACCAGAATCTGCCTGGCTTTGTCGCTATGTGTCCGGGAGGTTTGCCAATCAAAGACAATGAAAACTGGCAAGCTGGATTTTTGCCGGGAGCGTATCAGGGTACTTATATTGACTCACAACATCGAGAACTGGCGAAACTGATTGAAAACATTGAGCATCCCCATATCTCTTCGGCGAATCAGCGGCAGCAGTTAAAGCTTCTGCAAAGCTGGAATCTTAAACACGCAGAGATTCGCAATGATGATCGACTGGAAGCGCGCATCCACGCATATGAACTTGCGTTTCGAATGCAGATCGGGGCAGCCGAAGTCTTTGATTTGAATCAGGAACCGAAGCATATTCAAGAGATGTATGGAAGCGGAGTTCATGGACGGCAAACATTGATCGCACGTCGTCTACTGGAACGGGGAGTTCGCTATGTGCAGCTTTGGCATGGAGCAGGGCAACCTTGGGATAATCATGACAACATAGCAGATAATCATCGAAAATTGGCGGATCAACTTGATCCTGCAATTGCTGCCTTATTGACCGATCTCAAACTGCGGGGAATGCTAGAAGATACCTTGGTCATCTGGGGGGGAGAATTCGGCCGTACTCCCACGGTTGAGCTCACCGGCGGTGGCGAATCGAAATTAGGGCGTGATCACAATCACTGGGGATTCAGCGTCTGGATGGCCGGCGGGGGAATTAAAGGTGGTACCGTTTACGGAGCGACTGATGAGTTCGGTTTTAAAGCAGTCGAAAACCCAACGAGTGTCCATGATTTGCACGCAACAATCTTGCACACCCTGGGATTCGATCATGAACGTCTGACGTACCGATATGCCGGTCGTGACTTTCGACTGACCGATGTGCATGGACGCGTAATTCGGGAAATACTGACGTAACTCTCTTAAAACTTTGTTGAATGTACTGACGACACTGAGGAAAATACCCCCATGGATTTTACAAAGACACATATCGAATTTGATCATAAACACACCAGCCCTCTGGTGTCATGCCGGTTTTCTCCGAAAGGCGAAAACGTGTTCTTCGGTGCCGAGGACTACAAGGTCTGGCGCTGGAATTGGAAGGAAGACACGAAGACAGAATTCAAAACCGATGCCTGGGTCATGAGCCTTGCGTTTTCGAATGATGGAGAAACGCTGATCACCGGTGGGTATGATGGTCGCCTGATGTGGTGGTCATCGACAGCCGAGTCCTCTGAACCGATTCGAATCATTGAGGGACACGAGGGATGGATTCGCGCGTTGGCTGTCTCACCAGATGGCAAGCTTCTGGCTTCGGTAGGGAATGACCGTGTTATCCGACTCTGGAATCTTGCTGATGGTACGAGCTTTAAGGAATTTCATGGGCAACCCGAAGGAAGCGAAGGCTCAATTCGACATGCCTCCTACATTTACAACGTCGCCTTTCATCCCGAAGGCAAGTCTCTTGTCACGGGCGATTTGATGGGGCAACTCATCGAATGGTCTCTCGAAACTGGCGTGCCACAACGTGCCTGGACCGCTGAATCACTCAGTAAGTATGACAAAGGCTTCCGAGCTCAAATCGGTGGCTTCCGTTCGCTGCTATTTAATGCCGATGGTTCAAAATTGTACGCTAGTGGCATTACGAATGTCAGCAATGCATTCGCAGGAGTCGGTAATCCTTCCGTTGTCGAATTTGATTGGAAAGAAGGAAAGCAACTGATTGAGTATTTATCAAAACCAAAACTTCAAGGCGTCGCATGGGGGGCTGCGGTTCATTCAGATGGAACAATCATTGGAGCCCACGGTGGAAGTAACGGAAATTTGATGTTCTGGAAACCGGGTGAAGCTGAGGCAGCGTTTCAATTGAAACTTCCACAGAACGCTCGGGCACTCGACCTGCACCCAGAGGAGGAACGCGTGGCTGTTGCTTGTTCTGATGGTCATCTACGTATCTACCGATTGGGACCAAAAGCTTGAAATCCTTAATTATAATTGACGACCATCGCTTTAGAAGTTAGTGTTTAAGGCATCAACCTTAGTTGATGTCTCGTTAGATCAACCGCGACGAGAGCCTCCTGATACTGCTTCCTCAAAGTGAACTTGCCCATGATGAGTCGAGTCGTCCCCTTACTCCTGTTTGTCTGCTCGTTGGCTATTTCTCCAGTTGACGCGCAAGAATCTGTCGAGAATACGCCGCTACACAAGCAAGTTGACGACCTCATCAGTCAAGATAAGATTGGTCCAATAGCAGATCAATCTGACGATTTTACATTCATCAGACGAGTGTACCTGGACCTCATCGGACGCATCCCTAACAGGACTGAAGTTGAAGTGTTCCTGGCTGACAGCAAACCCGATCGTCGAACTGCTGTTGTTGACCAGCTCCTATCTTCCGACGAATATCCGCGTCACATGGCCATAGTATTCGATGTGATGTTGATGGAGCGACGTGGTGGGAAGCATGTCAAAAGCGAAGAATTCCGGTCCTATCTCGAATCTGCGTTTCGCGAGAATCAATCTTATCTGGAGATCGTACGCGAAGTCCTCTCAGCGGATGGGACCAGTGAACAGAATCGGTCTGCTTCTGCATTCTATCTGGAACGGGATGTTGAACCACATTTATTAACCCGTGATGTCGGTCGTATTTTTTATGGTGTCGATCTTCAATGTGCTCAGTGTCACAATCATCCGCTCATTGATGACTATCATCAAGAAGACTACTACGGTCTGCAAGCGTTTTTTGTGCGGTCGAATCTCTTTCAACCCGACAAGAAAAAACCTGCATTGATTGCCGAACAGGCAACCGGAGAAGCGAGTTTCAAGTCGGTCTTCACCGAGCGAGAGGGAGTGATTGGTCCGCGTGCTCCACAGGCAGACGAACTGGTGGAGGTGACACTGAAGCCTGCAGAACAGTATGCGGTAGCTCCGGCGAAAAACGTTCGTTCGGTCCCTGCAATAAGTCGACGCGAGCAACTTGCAAAAATTGTCCTGGAGGCACCGGCTCCAGCCTTTAATCGAAACATTGTCAACCGACTCTGGGCACATCTGTTTGGACGAGGAATTGTCCATCCCGTCGATCTTCATCATTCGGACAACCCTCCGTTACAGCCCGAAGTCCTTGATTTATTATCGCGAGAATTTGTCTCTGCCAATTACGACATCAAATGGCTTCTACGGGAACTCGTTCTGACCGAAGCGTATCAGCGGTCGTTCCAGTTGCCAGAAATGCAGCCATCGATTGCAAATGCAAAACAACAAATTAACGCAGCCAAGGCTACTGCCAATAAAGCCTCCGAACAGGCTGCTCAAGCAGACTCACGCGTCCAGACCGCTTTGGAAGAACTTGATAAAGCTGTTGCCGTAGCCAAGCCTTTCAGTGGTGCCGAAGCTGCTGCATTGAAGCAAGTGGTCGAAGCACAAAAAGTTCGCGATGCAGCTGAGTCCAAAGTCAAGACTCGTCAGCAGGATATCGAGAATCGTCAGATAAAATATGCGGTACTCTTGAAATCACAGGAATCGACAATTGCTGCCGTCGAGAGCTTGAAGGACGACAAAGAATTAGCAACGGCTCTGGAAATTATTCAGAAACGCGTTACAGAGCATTCCGTGGAGCTCCAGAAACAGCAAGAAGCAATCAAGGGGGAGAGTCAGGCGCTCGTTGACTCAGAGAATGTTTTGAAGGAAAAAACGACCGCAGCTGATGTGGCAATTTCATCCAGGGTACCCTATGAAGATGAAGTAAGAGTGAAGCGGGACGAGTTATTTTCGATGCGAGAACAAGCCAAATCGCTTCGTCATCAAGCGAACCAGGCACTCAGTGACGTTCAGTTCCTCGAGATCATCATCGCTTATGGTGAATCCTCACAGCAGATCGCTATGCTAAAACAAGCGATTGCAAATGGAGAACAGGATCTCGCTACAAATGTCGCTGCTATTACCAAGGCAAAGCAAAACCTCGCTGAACTTGAGCCCCAGAAAAAGCAAGCAATGACGGCAGTTGTGTCCCAACAGAAAGTGTTTGATGACGCATCCAGGGAAATGGTTGCGATTCAAAAACTTCATTCGACCCTGGCGGAATCCATCAGCAAGGCCAAAGAAACCAGCCTGACGATCCCGGAAGACACCAAAGTCAAAGAAGCTGTGGAATTGCTCTCACAAAGCCTCACGCGAATCACTGCTGATGTCACGAAGTCGCAAGTCACTGTCAAAGAACAGAAAACACAACTGGACCTGCTCCAGGCCACTTTGGTTGAATCGACGAAGCAGGTGGAACAGGCCAAACAATCACTAGCAACATTGCAGGAGCAGGGAAAGCAACTCACGCAGAAACAGGTGGCTAATCAGGAAAGCCTGCTCAAGGCGCACTCTGCACACGATACAATTTGGGGCGAAGTCGTTGATGGTGCAACTGCCAGAGCCCATGTGGCCAGCTTGGATTCGCTTTCACCCGAGCAATTCGCAATGAGCATGCTGATCGCCACCGGACAGTACAAACGATTGCAATCAGCAGCCATCGCCAAAGTCGATAAAGAAATGCCTGTCAAGGAAGATTCTTCTCAAACGGCAAAGGATCAAGAGGCACGCCAAACGGCAATCAATGCTGCTCTGAAGACCTCTCTGCAGGGAACTATCGATAAGTTCGTTACTCTTTACGGAGCCGCTGCAGGTCAGCCTCAGTGGGATTTTTTCGCGACTCCCGATCAGTCCCTGTTTGCTGCTAACGGTAATGAACTACGCACCTGGCTTATCCCAGGGGGTGGTAATCTGACCGAACATCTCATTGCCATAGAGAGCATCGATGCATTGGCTCGCGAAATGTACCTCAGCGTATTGACCCGTATTCCCACGAATGAAGAGATCGCCGATGTGAGGTCGTACATTGAGACTCGCCCAGATGCCAAAGCTCAGGCCGTCCAGGAACTTTGTTGGGGGTTGATGACTTCCGCTGAGTTTCGGTTCCAACATTAAAAGAAGCGATTTCAATACCGCTGAGGTTTAGAATTCACTAATAGGGAAATGCACGATGAAGTCCTTCACAATGTGTGGTAGTGTCGAACACCAAATGGCCCGAAGAGGGTTTCTAGGCATCATGGGAGGAGCGTTCGGTCTCGGTGCTACGCTTCCTCAGAGTTTGACAGCGGGGCTCTCCCAGCAGAATAAGCAGATGCTCGTTGTGTTTCTGTCGGGAGGAGTGAGTCAGCTTGAGTCATGGGATCCCAAGCCAATGACAAACACTGGCGGCCCATTTCGTGCGATACCGACAGCTGTACCGGGGATTCACATTTCCGAACTGCTGCCAAAGACAGCCCAGCACATGGACAAACTCTCCCTGATTCGCAGCATCAATACACGCAACGGCGATCACGGCAAAGGGGCGTATCAGATGCAATACGGTCGTAACCAAATGCCTGGTCTTGAGTTCCCACATTTAGGCGCCGTCACTGCTCGATCTCTTGAACGATCCGACAGTCCTTTGCCTGGAAACATCCGTATCCCCGGCGGCGGACGTAGTCGTGATGCTGCTTACCTCGGCCCGCGTTTTGCCAGTGTGGGAGCTGATGGGAAGCCCCCCGCCAACTCCACACGTCACGAATCTCTGCTATCAGAGGCAGATCAAATGAGGCACGCCTTTCAACGGCGGGCCAATGAACGATTCCTCTCGATGCGCAGGACTGCAGAGACGGATCTTTACACTCAAAGCTACGAACAAGCAATGCAGTTGATGGATCGTCGTGAAGTCTTCGACCTCGCCAAGGAACCAGAAGCGGATCACGTCCGCTACGGAAAACATGATTTCGGACAGCATTGTCTGATGGCTCGACGGATGCTTGAAAACGATGTCCCTTATGTGCAGGTCTCTCACAAGAACTACGATACGCACAATGAAAATTTCAATTTTCACCTCGAACAGTTGGCCGAATTCGATACACCCTTTTCCTGTCTCATCAACGACTTGCACGAGAGAGGACAACTCTCCTCAACACTGGTCGTAGTCATGTCTGAGTTCGGACGAACACCAAAAATCAATGTCCGCTATGGTCGCGACCACTGGGGTACTGCGTGGTCAATTTGCCTTGGGGGAGCGGGGATTCAGCCAGGAGCCGTGATTGGCAAAACCAACGAGAACGGGACGCAGGTGATTGATCGGGAGGTGAATCATGGAGACCTGTTTCACACATACCTCTCTGCGGTTGGCCTCGATTCGTCCTCCTCCTTTAATATCAACGGTCGCGAACTCCCTCTTGCTGATCCTGCCCACAGCCCGATCCACGAGCTCATTATGTAGTGTTTGCCCTCAACGTATTACAGCTCGGACGAACTCACTAAGCCTTGTTAGCACAATCTCTTTCACCCTAACTCCATCGGCTCCGCATCATATCCCAGCGACCATGATTCACTAACGCAACACTCTTCGCTGAGGGCTTGTCGTGTCAAACCTGGGATCAACGTTTTGAACTCAGTTCATAATCGATACTGATCGGTTCGGATTCGACTGTCAGCATGTATTTCATGTTATCGGGGTTGATACTCGTCAGATGCGTGGGCAAAATTTCCAACGCCCCGACATCTGCTGCCGACTGTCCCTCGGGAATCGGGCTGCCATCGGGCTGCGCAATTTTTGAAAATGTCACATTATAAACGCCTGGCTCAATGCCTTCAGCCATCGAATAATCCTGTGCATTGAATTTGCCCGCTGCATCGGTAATCGCAAACCCGCCTTTTCCTTTAGTTTCGCCATAGGGTAGAAACTTCACAGCCGTTCCCCCCAGCGGTTCTCCATCCAGCAGCACCGTTCCGGTCACCGGTATCAAAAGTTCGGGCGTGTTACTTGAGTTTTCACCACCGCATCCAGCGGCAGTCAACACCATCAGGCATATCAGAGCGGCAATACAGTTCATCTCTCGTGAAGCAAAGTACAACATGGGTCACTTTTTGTGGAAAAAGATTTGAAGCGGAAAAAACTGTCTACGTTGACCAGAAGACAACGCAGACAGTTTGTGGCAGGAATCACGGAGCCGTTTTATAATTCGCCGAGTGGTTGACCATCGCTGATCCAGGCCAGTCGGTTGCGGAGGGTAGCGTCGATGTTTTCGGAGATGAAACGCACCGCTCCATCACCCATCACGACCTGAATACCGCCCTGATGCAATGAACCGGGTTCCCCCCATTCACCGTTGCGACCGTACTGGTATTGTGCATTTGGTGGTGTCCGCCAGCCACAGCAGCGGAAGTTGTTGATCCCCCGAGAGGCTGTCAGGTTCACACCCTGTCCAACGTGTGATGAACAGCCCCACGACTGCGTTTCGCCATCATCGACGTCGAGAGTCGTTTCGACCATCGCAACCGTGTTGGAGGTCCCATCGACCAGATCACGCATTTTGCTGCGGGAGTTAACTCCGAACATGGCTCGCGTTGTGATGCCAAGGGCTGTCCATAAAGTACCGCCATTGCCCTGAGTGACGCTGAAACCATAGGTGGTACGAACCGAATCAGTCACGCCGCATCCGTAGTAGTCACTCGCAGAGGCGTAAACCTGTGGGCCTGCATCCGACGGACACAGATAAACTTTGATGATATTTTTTGAAAGATTCAGATTCGTGTTGATGGCCGGATCTGTTCCCCCGGCTACAACACCCCCACTCACGTTGCGTATTCCATACGCCCAGCTGTGATTGTACTGATCGTACAAAGCTGATTGTTCAACGTAGGGTAACAGCTGAACGTGGCCGGATTGATTGAGGACATTCGTACCGGTCGGCGTTCCACCATTTGACGACGAGTTGGCCGTTGAATACGGAAACACATTGTGCACATCATGATAATTGTGCAGTGCCAGACCAAGTTGCTTCAGATTGTTTTTGCAGGAACTACGGCGGGCCGCTTCTCGGGCCTGTTGCACAGCTGGCAGCAATAAAGCGACCAAAATAGCGATGATTGCAATGACTACCAGTAGTTCAATGAGCGTGAATCCACGTGTACGAGTTCTCAGCGATGGACGGTTCAGTTCAGTCAACATCATTTGCAGTACTCCTGAAAAGATTGGTAAAAAATGAAATACAGCTCAATCGAGACACTCCATGGCAATCTCGGTCGCAACGCCTCGATGCGAGAATGCTTAATCTACAAGCAGATTGCACATTTGAATTTGGCTTCAACGGATCCACAACATTGGAAACCATTACGCTTTCGTGAAAAACCAGTCTGTTAATCAACGATATGGACAATTACCGATGTGATATCACGGTAAATCAAAGTTATTAAATTGATAACAGCATTTAATATGCCATTCAGTTCCAACTCATGGCTTTTCCTTGAGCAGCAAATGACAATCGCAACCTCCGGGCTACTCTGTATACCATGTGGCTATTTGGCTAGAATGCTCACCCAATCACCTGGTTGGAAAACGTATCGTATTGGAGAAACTGCGGTCTGGAGGCCTGATGCACCACCAAACGCCGTTAACCCTGTTATGATTTTGATATTCTCAGTCGTTTTGCGGTCATTTTCCGGGAATCGCTGGCGGGGATGAGGGAGGGGATTCCTGGAGGTATCCTCGTTCGTTTTCGCGGTGTGCCACGGTTCGTTTTACTGCTGCGAGCATACGTGTCGATTACTGCACTTGGCAGACGAACTTTCAAGGTCGCCTGCTCCTCAAGCGGGTGCAACCAGTCCCGGATGATTCGTCGAAATGATCGCAACACACTAGCACAACTCAACCTCGCCGGTTCATTGCTACCCGCTAAAATCTGCGGCAACGCGTACAGCGACATCGCCCACAGGCCAGCCAGCGACCACTCCATCTCCACGAGTTCGGTCACCGGAAGACCTTTGATAACAGATCTCAAGGTGATTCCATGCCTGGGACATTGCATCCATTATTCGTCATGCTGGCTTCACTGACTCAGCAGGAACTTGCTCGCCAGATTGAGTATTATAGGTAGACTTCGATACAATAGCTTGGCACCGAGGCGACAACCTCCCCACTGAATTCAACCTCGATGACACACCGGTAGCACGAGATGTGTGCTCTTTACTTTTAATGACACGCGTCTCAAACAAGATAAAATTCAGAGCAAACGGCAGAGTCCATTACATTCTGGATTATCTCAATGAATGTGAAGCACCAGGATTAGACATGAATCAACACTGTCTTCAAACAATAGGGCTGATATTCATTTGGCTTCAAGTGACATTCCTCTGGGGTAATGATTTGAAGTCCAATGAAGCCACCTCTCCGCACTTACTCCAAAGCGAGCCATCAGAGCGAGTCACGGTTGAGGGAAATTCCATCACCGTGACATCTCAACAGGGCGGAACATTCAGCACACAATTACGGCATAACCACTCTCTATCCATGGAAAAGGCACTGGAATTCTCAGTACAGTTAGACCCTGTCAAGAACGATGACGGTGCAACTGCTGATATCGATGCGGGCATCGTGTTGGGGATGTCATCTCCAGAATCCAATCCCGACCGTTACGACTCTACAGACAACAAGGTCCTTCTTGAACTGAAGGAATTTGCCGACAGATACCGTTTCACCATCATCCTGGACGGTCAAACGATTTCTTTCTGGGGACGTCAACGTTCTGAACACGGAATCCCGAACATTGGCACTCGCCAAGCCAGTCAATCGTACTTTCTTAAAATCGTCGCGATCCCGAGGGGGGATCAGACAGGACTTCGGTTCTTTGTCGAACATGGTGACCGTCCGCTTCGACTCTTCAAATATGCAGACCCTGAAGCCAAAACGGAATATGGTGAATTCGTGACAGAGTGGCGACTGAAACGCCCTCTCACCGAGAATAACTATCTTGGTCTCTACACTCGCGAAAACGGACGAGCACAACGACCAGTCGAGACCACTTTTTCAGACATCAAAGTACGCACCATCTCTATCGACGATGCCGAAGCATGGATGTCTGCCGAAGAGTTCGTTATGGCGAACCTCAACTATGATCACCCGACAATGACCGACGTGAAAGCGGCACGAGATGCTGGTGATATGGAACAGGCAAAGGCCCGACTTATCGACTATTTCCGCACACGCCAAAGTCCGACCGGTCCCGACTACGACCGCGAAATGGCTCGAGCGACCTCACATGGGAAAGAGGCTAACTGGCGGGAGGTTTCCGATAATGCCATCGATGGTATCTATGCAAAGCTAAGTTGGTTCCACGGTTTCAGCAATCCAGGGGAACTCTGTCGCAATAACGGACTCCCTCGGTGGGATCGTGATCCTGGCTTTCTCACGCGCCACTACCACTGGGTTGTTATGACTCATGCCTGGAACCGTACTGGGGAAGAGAAATATGCAAAGCGACTGGCAGAAGAAGTGATAGACTATGTCCAACAGGAACCAACAGTATTTTACAACAATCCCAACCTTGGTGGGCAACTCGATGTCATCGATGGTTCGGTTATCAATGAGCACATGCTCTGGACGGGCAATATCGGGAGACGACTGGAACTGACATGGTGGCAGATGTTCGAAGTGATGAGGAAATCTGAGGCCTTCTCCGACGAAGCGATTTTCCATTACCTCGATGGTGTTATCCGTCAGTGCCGACTGCTGACAAATCCGACGATCTTTCAGGAGTGGGACGATTCTGGATTCCACGGAGCAATGGCTCTCACCAAAAGCAGTATGCTGTTCGAAATGTGTGACGAAGCCCCGTTGTGGAGCCGCATTGGCTGGGAGCGCATCAACAAGGTGATGGATGTTCAATTTCATCCCGATGGGAGCCATGTGAGTCTCTCCTCCGGCTACGCCTGGGCCACCATCAAGGGACTGGAAGACTTCTATCTCTATGTCAAGAAGTCGGGAGGCACAGTTCCCAAGAAAATGGAGCAACTTATTTCGGAGATGTATTACCATCCATTGGCTCTCACTCGTCCAGACTTCGGGAATGTCGATCTGAACGATGGTGGCTGGAGTCCGATCACACATCTGGCAAACGAAGCCTACGAGATTTTTCCAGAGCGTCTGGACTATCAGTTCTTCGCGACTGGTGGAAAGGAAGGGGAATCACCAAAGTCACCTTCGATGTACTTTCCGAATGCGGGGCATTATGTGTTCCGGACAGGCTGGGGATCTGACGAAAAGTACCTTTTCTTTGGAGCGGGACCGTGGGGGGCAAGTCATGGCAAAATGGATGCATTGAATATCTACGCAGCTTACGGTCCTCACCTGCTTCTCCAGAACGCGGGGCGTGGTGCCTACAGCGGTGTGGGTAACACAATTCACGCGGGCAAGTCTCTCTCCTTTAACGTGCTTTCACCCGACTGGGCACAGGAGAACAGCATCCCGCACTGGAAGCAGGAAAAAGCGATTGGATTTAATCCACCTGAACGGCGTTTCAAGAACGATGAGTATTTTGGGTACGGGGAAGGCTCTTTCACCTATGGCTGGCACAAACCAGGAATGCACTACCAGGGGAAGTGGGTCCGGCAGGTCATTTTTATGAAAGGAACCGATCCAAAACTCACCGGATACTACGTTGTGATCGATACTGTTGAACCCGCCGATAATCGTCCCACAACTTGGCGACACCCGTGGCAACTTGCAGCAGCAAATCCGGTATTCAGTCAGATAGACAACAGTTTCAGAGCAGTCGGTGGGGGGGTAGCGATGCAGGTCCTGCCTGTCGACCCCGACAACAATATGTCGGTCCGCGTGATTCGTGGACAGGAGAAGCCAGAATTGCTGGGATGGCGAGTTTATGGTGAAACTGCGGACCCGTGGAATGTCCCAACCTACGAGTGGCAGGCTGAAAACACTTTTACGAAAGCTTGGATCATCCAGATGCAATCTGACAAAAACGACTGGCCCGTCCAGTCTGTCCATGTGAGTTCCTCAGTCAATCCGGGAGAAATCAAGTTTGAAGTGAGACGTAGTGATGGTGGTATGGACTCTATTCTTCGTCGAACGCCTGGCAGTAAGCAAACACCTTTCAGGGGAGAAGAGATCTCAGGGGATGTCGCCGTAGTTTCGCAAGATCGAGAAGGGCACGAATATGCCCGATTGGAAATGACAGGCGGAGACAACTCGGTTGCCGCTTCCCGAGGTATACCAGTCACGCAGTATCAGCCCAATATCTCCGAACGCTTTGCCAAAGTACGCACCTCTCGTCTCGGTGACTCGCCAATCGGACTCGACAATGCGAGTTTCGAGCAGCCTATGATTGAAAAGCCGTCTGGCACCATCGAAGGCTGGGACTCAAACTCTCTCAATGGGACGGGGACCTGGCCTGCTGATCAGGTTGGAGTAAAGGGAGAACCAAACGGGAATCAAGTCGTTGCGATTCACCAAGGAGGATTCATTGGACAAATACTTAAAGATGAACGTGGGCAGCCTATTGCCATCGCTCCCGGCAAAACAATCCGCATCCACTTTCATAATTTCCCGCACCAGGATCACCGCCCGATCAACATGGGAGTCTACCTGCATGCCGGTGAGGGAACCGCCCCACAGGTTGCGAAAGCCTACTCGTTTTCAGACGACGAAAACAATCTAGGGGATCAGTCAGCTGAGTTAACCATCAGTTCAGCTGAGACACTCTCCAGTTACCTGCCGAAGGGTTGGGAAAATATCCCCTTGTATCTCAAATTCCACAACTACTCGGGTCGAATTGTGATTGACGACGTTCAGGTCAAAGTCGTGAAGTAGCTGGGATCGAATGTGGATATGAACAATAGAAATTTCAGACCAATTGCTGGGGCTACACGTTACTCGAAGGTCGCTTGAAGAGACTCGGCTACAACATTTCCCGCTCCACGATCAGCAATATCCTAAAGGTCGCTGGCCATGATCCCCAACCGCGAAGAGATGCCGATTCCTGGGATGCGTATCTTCAGTGGCATGCCGATGTGATGTGGCAGTGCGATTTTCTGGTCAAACCCCAATGGGCGATCACTGGGATGAAAGACCTGTTCCAATTGCTGTTTATCCACATCGGAACGAGGCGCATCTGGATCTCACCGGCGACCAATAATCCGGATGCAGCCTGGATGAGCCAGCAGGCGAAGTGCTTTCTGCAGAACTGCGATGATGTCGAACTCAAACATACGATCATCATGCGAGGCAAAGATGGCAAGTTTCAGAAAGGTTTCGATGAGGTGCTCGAAGCGAGGAATTGTTACGTCAAAAAACACCCCGAAGTCTCCGAATCTGATCGGCCGGGATTTTCAGGCATGGTACAATTATGAGCGACCACACACTTCAGTGAATCATATGCCGCCGGGAGACCAGACAGTTCCGATTGTGCGCATCTCAGATACTATCAGAAATATCGTTTGCACAACCCGTCTGGCAGGATTGCTCAGCCTGCCAATACTACACGACCTCGAGTTTGCGATTACTCTGGCTGAGATTGATGCAACCGACGCACAATCGATACGCCAGTTGAAGGCCCACGTTGTATTTGCTACAACTAGTTTACGTTTATAAATCGGGCTAATATGATGAGGCTCCGCAGCGGGATTAAGTGTTATCAGACCTTTCTTGCTGCCACATAACCATCAAGTTTCATATCTGGGCGTACGATCTCTTGGATCTGCCAATGTTGTTGTTGGCACTTTCGACGAGTATGCTACGACACTATTTAGGAAGCACCACATGAACGCAGCAAAATCAGGCGATACAGTTCGGATTCACTATACGGGAAAACTCGAAGACGGAACGCAGTTCGACAGTTCTGAGGGTCGGGATCCACTGGAGTTTTCACTGGGGAGTGGCAAGGTGATTCCCGGTTTCGACAATGCCGTTGAAGGGATGGCTGTAGGCGACAAGAAATCAGTCACAATACCACCGGAAGAAGCGTACGGCCCTCGGCACGAACAACTGATTCAGGTCGTGCCGCGGAACCGTCTCCCCGATGGCATGACACCCACAGTCGGCATGGATCTGCAGTCGCAAAACGAGAACGGCCAAGTCATGCAGTTCTCTGTCACTGCGGTGGACGAAGAGTCGATCACAGTTGACGGAAATCACCCGCTCGCAGGAAAAGCACTCAGCTTCGATGTTGAACTTGTCGAAATCGTTTGAGTGACCTGATACTATGACACGCCGTGTCGCGACTCCTTGCACGGAAAAACCTGGCTCGTTTCTAAGACTCCGCTGGTGATTTTGGACTTGGGGCATTCGGCTGATCAACATGGACAGAGTTGTCCTCCGCGAACAGGGTGCAAGCAGAAAATAGAACGGCAAGTCAAAGCAGCGTTTTCAAGCGACTCATTGGTTGTTCTCGCGCAGGCTATCGTATCGATTTGGAATATCGAATGTAAGACGGGACTGCGGCTTGTCCACGCATCGCATTCTGAGGCGTGAGTTGATCACAGCTGATACCCCGTACCAGACGGGAGAGCCATCAAAGCTTGAAGCCTCATTTGTTTTTTGCGTTTATGGGTTGCGGAATGCGTTCATTTCCTTGAGTAACCAAGCAACGATCTCCGGGTGTTTCTCGGAAAACGGTTCTGTTCGGCGATGTCTTTCGGCAAATCAAAAAGAAGCGGTGGATCGTCTTTCTTGACAGGTTCTCGTTGATGTGTGCCGGGGCTGGACGAGGATTTTAGGGAACTCAAAATGATTTTGTAGTTCCCCGACCTCTTTAAATGTGACTAAGTCAGCCCGTGTCATACCGGCATAAGAATCTAATTCCACTCAAGGGAGTCCCATACGCCGTTAGCGTTGTTGTCTGGTGGGGAGTAATAATAGTCTCCAGCACCATTATACACAGGAGCAGTCCGATTCCGATTGAACAAGCCCTCCCCGTTTTACACGCCGTTCGAACCACTTTGCGCGCGTTTAAAACCATAACTCGTTGATTGGTAGGGTATTGCAATAGTTCGAGTCCATAATGGTGCCCCCGTCACCTATTGACACTCTTTCGAACCTGGAACCCAATGGTTAACAGAAATCAATCCAAGCGCGTATTTGGAGAGATTTTTGGCGATTTTTGAGCGCGCTCAGAGTCATTTCGGGGTGCAAAAATGTGCCTGGGAACTTTTCGATGGGAAACAGAGTATGGAAGGAGTACTCTGAAAATACTCCCCACTTCACAGCGGGGTGCAAAAATTATGTCTGGTCACCGGAGGACCCTTGATTACAGATCCAAAGGTGATTCCATGCGTCGGACCGATTTAGTCGGTTGGGTCGCGAAGCGATGAGAGGAAACCACCCTGCGGATTCTGATTTTGATAGTTGTCCATCAATCCCCAAAGTCAACCAATGGTCAAACACAGAGTCAACGACGAGAAGCAGAATGACTTCGTCACGTTCTCAAGCGACAAAACGTCAGAACGGGCCTCTCGGTTTGGAGATTGAAGATCAATTGCCGTTCAATAAGCATGGAGAGCTAACGGTGAGACATCTTGTGCTTTCAGCACCCAACCGACAAGGTCGGATGGGCCAACCAGTTATAGACAGAGTACTTTTAGACTACGTTTGATCGGTGTTAAAACCAGATAGCCAATAATCAAAATCTTGTTCGCTTGGTTCCAATGAGAAGGGTAATTCCCGTAATTCACCATTGTTGTCAAATACCAACGCAATGATTTCTGTAGCGTAAGTAACATCGAAATCGCTGCCCTCAGGAACAGAATCCGATCTAACGATTTCTATAAAACCTTCCACCATACAATTTCTCCCAGATTCATTTGACGGCCAAATACAACCGCAAATGGATTCACATGGATATGGATAGTTCGTCTGACCCAATTCAATAGTAGTGTGCTGGGAGAACCAGAGTCTAATAACAACTTGAAAGAAATAAAGGATATTGAAACTACCAATGGGCGACAGATTTTTTTCTTGATTATTGGTCAACATACACTGGTACAAACTCTCAGCAATGCGAGATACATGCGGGTTTGCGTCATTGCAGAGCTTTACTGCTTCCTCGAAAAAAGTTGAATCATTTTGCATTCAGCGTCTCCCTTGACTATCTGAGGTCTTTTAAATCAATCACATAATAAGGTTTGCCGAACGGGTGCGGTTTGTCGAAACCTCTTACAATTCTCCCATCCTCTAAAACAGCTAAAACTGGGGAGCGTCCCTTCATTGGTCCACTACCTATGGGTGACCCTTTGAAAATACCTTTTGCTCCTGTGGCGTCAGTCAGGCGTGTGAACGTGATGCCGTCAATTTTTCCAGCCCCCTCAGTCAGTAACCTTACTTTCTCTGAGGCACTAACTGCCATTCCATCAACATCACGGATCAATTTTCCCAACTGTGGATTGCCATTCATGATATTTGACGCAATCGGCTTTAAGCAATTTTTAATTTTCTCCACATTTTCTTTAATTGCTTTTACACTGCGTTTTAACTCATCTCCAGCCAGTTCAATATATTTGTCTCCAACTTTCTTGAGTAGCTTACCTCCTTTGTATAAGTATTGCACTCCTTTGAAGACAAAATAACCTTCATCAAAGGGAAGGAAAAGCATAACTGCATATACCGCAGCACCGCCAGTTTTTTCGAGACCATCGGCAACCCCTGTTGATGCAATCTGCAGCATATCGGCTGCTGTCATCGCTTCTACTTCTGCCAATGTTCGGTCTCTGATGACTCTTGAACTTACGATTGAACCGTTCTTCTTCTTGGTGACGATGTACACATCCGTGTCGAGTCTGTGAACGATAATAATTTCAGCAATACCAACTTTCTCTTCCTTGATCTTATTGTATTTTATACCTGCCTCTGCCAGAGGAACGGTTCCTGTTAAGAGAACTTGAGCCACTGTGCCTGCAAAAGTTGTGACTGCAGACGCAACTTGACTGATCTGATAATCCGGTTTCTTTTGCTCTTTCGACAAAGCGTTACCGATTGCTTGTGCTCCGCCGATTGTGCCAAAATTCTCTGCGTTGATCAATCTCCAGTCGCTATTTTGGGCGTTATACTGCGGTGGATATTCACCGTTTTCATCTGGCTCGACTTCGTTTCCATCCATGTCATAGATGGTCGTGTTTCCCCAAGGCTCCCCATAGAATTCAGTGACGGCGTAGCCGATGAGGACATCGTCATCCGGGAATTCGGGCGTGCCGCCATCGTCCCAGATTTCGTAGGTGTGAATCGCAGTGAGTGTAGGCGATAGTCCATCCCCACACGCACAATCACACTCCTCACCCTCGGTGCCTTCGCCTTCGGTTGGTTCGCTGGATGTGTCGGCTTCTTGATGCGGTTGCTTGGCTGCGGCCGGGAGGTTGGCATTGGTGGGGAGGCAGTCGAAGTCGGGATTTTCTCGGTTGATCAAACCGCCATCAGCGGCTGCGCCGACGTGATTGGGATCGTAGACCGGTTCGGACAAAATGCTGTCCAGAGATACGGGGGTGGAGCCACTTGCTTGAACTGCGGTCGTATTGATCGTCAGTTGATACGGATTGACCGTGCCCCCCGAAGGCTGCAGCGTAGCATTGAGTTGGGCGAGTAGGGGGCCGAGGGTTAGAGATTGAAGATCAATTGCCGTTCAATAAGCATGGAGAGCGAACGGTGAGACATCTTGTGCTTTCAGCACCCAACCGACAAAGTCGGTCGGGCTAGCCTGCTTTGAATCAAACGTTTTTCGTACTCACAAGTAGTTCATTCAATCGCAACTCCAATTCCTCTGTGGGCAGCTCATATTTTTTGCCAGCATGGATCAATGATTTCAATGTCGCTATTGACAGCAGCCGTTTGAACTCTTCCCTATTCCTCCAACGTCAGGCTGGCGTCCCAGTCGCTGTTGCCGGGAGTGACATTCCCGAGCGAACCAACGAGGATAAGAACCATCCGGTAATGCTGTAGTAATTGAGTCACCGAGGCGAAAGGTCGGAAACTCGATTCCTTTTGGGCCCAATTTAATCCGAATATTACCACCACTCATCCCAACAGTCGAGGGATCGACTTCCAGTTGAATTCGTTTTAAACAGTCAAAGATTTCATCAGCTTTGTTTGCAAATTGTTTAACAGCAACTTTCCCGATGGGAATTAATTTGCTTCCGACTCGAATGACAAGTCCAACCGCAATTTCACCAGTGGCTGTTTCGATTAATGCATATCCCCAGAATTCAATCGCATCATTTCGCCATGCTTCATCTTCCGATTCAGGGATTTGTGTCCACTCTGGTGGAGGATCTTTGGGTGCTGTTACGGTGCTTGGATAGGTGCCTGGGAATGCCTGTATTGTTGTGGTAATAAAATCAGCTTCGGTTAGCGTTGACTTCCAGTGATCAAATAATTCTTTTCGTAGTTGTTTATGAGATGATGCCTGAGAGAACAATTCGACTGCTAATTTTCGTTGCAGTTCTGACCGCTCCAGTATCAACGCCCGATTTTCTGGTTTCCTTCTTTCACCTCTTGAATTAGGTAACTTTTCATTAATTGCACTGATCTTCGCGCGAATACTTTGAATCACATTTACATGATCTTCCAATACTTTTGCCGCTTCAACCACTCTCTTTCCTGTTTCTGACAATTCTAAATCGAATGGTGAACCACTTGTTCCAATATTCTCCTCATTGATCAATCTCCAGTCGCTATTTTGGGCGTTATACTGGGGTGGATATTCGCCGTTTTCATCTGGCTCGACTTCGTTTCCATCCATGTCATAGATGGTCGTGTTTCCCCATGGCTCCCCATAGAATTCAGTGACGGCGTAGCCGATGAGGACATCGTCATCCGGGAATTCGGGCGTGCCGCCATCGTCCCAGATTTCGTAGGTGTGAATCGCAGTGAGTGTAGGCGATAGTCCATCCCCACACGCACAATCACACTCCTCACCCTCGGTGCCTTCGCCTTCGGTTGGTTCTTCAACGGGTTCGCTACTTGAAGATTCTTCCGTATTCTTCAAACCCGAAAGCAATCCCCAGGGAGTTTCGAAGTCGATGGTCGTGTTGGGGTCGAGGTTTTGGTATGCCCCATTGAGTTGATAATTGGTGTTGTGGTTGCCGTTGGATTGTTCGCTCACGAACTGCGTATCGTTGCTGCGGCCGCCGGCGTATTCGGGGCTGTGCAGGCCGACAGTTTGCATTCCCGCAAGAACGCCGCCGACTCCCTCATCCCAGGGAACGTATACTTCATGAGAAACCGGGCCGAGGTAAGATTGCAACTGGTTAAACCCGTCGCCGTAGTAACCTTCGATTGCTGTCTGTGGATTCCAGTTGGTGTCTCCCGGTGTTGTCGTTTGATTCCACCGGGACTCGCTGGTGAGAGTGTTCCAGACGAGATTTCCACTGGCATCAATCGTTCCGCTTGCGTCAAAATCTCCACCGCTGGACTCATCAGAATGCATGGTCTGAGCCGGTAAATTCGTCGAGACAAGAGTTGGATTCATGTCATCATCATACTCTTCCTGTTTCTGGACGAATTGAGTAGTCGAGTTGGATTGGCTGTCGAGTTGAAATCCATCTTTGTGTTGAATCAGGACCTGAACCTGTGCCCCATGGTCATTCGAAAGAACAAACTCCCTATCTGTGTAAGCAGTCAACGTGCGTGTCGTGCTGCCGGAAGCCGATTTTTTCGGTTGGGTTGCGAAGCGACAAGATGAAACCACCCTGTGGGTTCTGATTTTGAGGGATGTCCATCAATCCCCCAAGTCAACCAATAGTCAAACACTGAGTCGACGACTAGAAGCAGATGGACTTCGTCACGTTCTCAAGCAACAAAACATCAGAACGGGCCTCTCGGTTTAGAGATTGAAGATCAATTGCCGCTCCATAAGCAAGGAGAGCGAACGGTGAGACATCTTGTGCTTTCAGCACCCAACCGACAAACTCGGTTTGGCCACCCTGCGATTAAAATTTTGGCATAGACGCCAAGTACTTCTCGTGTTCCTTAGCGAGATTCGAGTAGAAGTCTCGGTGCTCGACTACTAATTTTTCCAGCAATCGGCCACAAGTCGGGCAGTACCTCATACCCACTTCAGCCGAGATGTTTATTACCACATCCATTTCTGCTGGTTTCAATTTCGATTCATCCTCAAACGCTACACCCCGCGATTGATGAAGGAAACGCAACTCACCGCCTGAATCGACCCAGACAACAACTGCATTTCCCCGCTCGCCAGCACACGCGAGCATGTTCCTGAATCCAGTGCAACAATATTCCATACCTTATCTCCCGGTTCTCGGAACGAGAAACTCATTCATACGGCCAGACGCTGGCGGCATGATCCTGATTTCTGGTCGTATTTGGCCTGATGGCAGATGCAAATCATTGAATGGCTGTATGGAACGTTCAAGAATCCACTGATCGTATACGTCAGCCGGAATATCGAATCGGTACAAATCCCCGTCTGGATGGTAATGTCCCAAGTCTGTATCCGGACTCGTTGAAAGCGGGCGACGGGGAGACACCCCATCTGCTAAATCGCCTTGATGATAGACCGTTTTCGGCGGACGATTCGGCACTCCACTCCTTGGGGTTGCACATTCATTAATATTCTCAGTTTTGTTTACTATCTTTGATAACTTAGAAAGCTTAGGTCCGACTGTTCCGGTGACTACTGCAAGGCCAGTTTGAATTCCTGTATCCAATTTTTCATAAGCAGGAACATCTTCCCAACCGTTTGCAAACTCTGTGGCCTGATCCAGTCCCCCAAATCCTGTCGAATAATAAAACGCAGTGAGTGGATCAGTAGCCCATAATTCGAGTCTGTCGCCAACATGTGTTACACCGTCTGCTATGCCTTTGAAACCTAATCTCCAGTAAATACCTCCAGCAATATAATGATATTGCGTTGGTTCGGCCATGAAATTCGGATCATTATGTGGATCAAAATAAATCGGGTACAACCATGGGTTAATCGGGTTCAGATTAACCTCAAGGGATCCGTTCTTGTTGCTATTGGAATCTATTTTATCTTTTATTGGAATGATTTGATAATTTTTATTCCGTTCTTTCCTTGCTAAGTAATCTGCTTTAAGTTGAGCGACAACTTGCTCAAATTGAGGTTTGGTAATGCCGTAGACTTCTCCGAAGGTCGTGAAGTCGTGTAAGTCGGTTTCTGAATAGTCGAGGTCGTCTTTTTGATTACCTTCCATGTCGGTTATTTGCAGGATTTCATCCGGTAAATAATCCTGGTCATCATCCAAGTTTGGATTCCCATCCTCGTCTGTAAGAATTGTTGCCAAAATCCAGCCAACCTGATTCCCTTCATCGTCTAAGGCTATGAAAATCCCAAGCGTCAAATCTTCGACTGAACCTGCAGTTCCCTCACTCCCTTCGCACGCACAATCACACCCATCACCCTCGGTACCTTCTCCTTCGGCTGGTTCTGAAGCAGGTTCGCTGCTTGAGGTTTCTTCCGTATTCTTCAAACCCGAAAGCAATCCCCAGGGGGTTTCGAAGTCGATGGTCGTGTTGGGGTCGAGGTTTTGGTATGCCCCATTGAGTTGGTAGTTGGTGTTGTGGTTGCCGTTGGATTGTTCGGTCACGAACTGCGTATCGTTGCTGTGGCCGCCGGCGTGTGCCGGGGTGTGCGGATCGACTTGCTGGAGTCCGTCCAGAATGGGAGCCTGGAAATCGTTTTGCCACAGTTGAATGAGATCCTGAGAAGCATCAACCGGGATGTAGGCAAAAGTGCCACCAAATCCACTGCCCAGATAATCCTCCAACGTCAGACTGGCATCCCAGTCGCTGTTGCCGGGGGTGACGTTCCCGTTGCTGCGCGATTCGGAAGTCACACTGGTCCAGTTGACCGTTCCCCCGGCATCGATGCTGCCGCTCCCATCAAAATCTCCGCCGAAGGAATATTCGGTATCGACCGTTGTTGTCGGCAGCAGCGTGACAATATTCGGCCCCCCGGCAGAACCAGGATCATCGACCTGCTTCATCTGGTAGATAACGTCATCTTTGGAACCGACCTGATAACCATCTTTGAGATGAATCTGATTCTGGCCGCCCGTGTAGTTGGAAAGATAAGCGTCTTTGTCGAGATAGCTGGTCAGTGTCCGGGTTTTTGTGCCTGAGACGGAATTGACATAGGTGCCGGGAGAACTTGAGAGCAGTTGGGTAAACTTATGGATATAATTCCGGGATGTCTGATTGAAAGACGAGTCTTCTTTGGAGTGGTGATCGACTCGACCATTGTTATTCCGGGTTTCCTCCTTAATAAGCCAGAATGCGGAAGACTGATTGTAAGAGCCAAACGCAATATCCAACCCGACCTGATCATCGGTGTTCATGAAGACGATTTCAAACGCACGATTCCGCCCCGTGCCTTCCTTCGTGATCGAGTAGCCGCTGGATGTGGTTCGTTCATTCTGAGACTGCGAATTTCGGACGCCATTTGTCAGGCTGAAACGGTTTGTCGTAATCGCATTCGATTTGTAATCAATCGATTCAAACGTTTCGGTATCGTAAAACGTAGGGAGTTCGTGGCTGCCTTGCGTGTCGATCAGATGTCCATAATCGATGACCAGTTCGGTTGTGTTCCGATCAAATTGCTCGTAAGTCCCGGAATCTGCAAACGGGCGACCCTGGTCATCTTTGCCGCTGCGGGAACGGGATGAGCTTTCGGAGGTCATCGATTCGGTCGTGACAGAAATCAAGCCAAGCGCATATTTGGAGAGGTTTTTTGGAGGAATTTGAGCGAGCTTAGAGTCGATTCGGGGTGCAAAAACGTGCCTGAGAACATTTGATTTGGAATGAGTGCCTCAAGGCAGTACTCTGAAATACTCTCCGCGGGGTGCAAAAATGATATTGGGTCACTGGAAGACCTTCGATAACAGATCCAAAGGTGATTCCATGCGTCGACCGATTTAGTCGGTTGGGTCGCAGAGCGATGAGATGAAACCACCCTGCGGGTTCTGATTTTGAGGGATGTCCATCAATCCCCCAAGTCAACCAATAGTCAAACACAGAGTCGACGACGAGAAGCGGATTGACTTCGTCACGTTCTCAAGCGACAAAACGTCAGAACGGACCTCTCGGTTTGGAGATTGAAGATCAATTGCCGTTCAATAAGCATGGAGAGCGAACGGTGAAACATCATGTGCTTTCAGCACCCAACCGACAAACTCGGTCGGGCCACCCTGCGAAGTCCGCCAGGTCAGCCTGCGGCACCCGTGTTATGGCTTATTCAAAAGAATATCTGTGATATCATATAAATATTCGTTTGGTGAGTTTTTCATGTCACACCCAAGGAGGAACAGATAAGCATCTCTAATCACTTCTACTTCTTTGTGCTTACCATTTTCTGTCAATATAGTTAATGTTTCTTTCTCATCATTATCGTATAAAATCTGAGCCCATTCTGATGCATCTTCTCTAGATGCAGTTCCATTGATTAATTCGTCAAATTTATTTCTTACATCACGAATGTTAATTTCCATTAGAAACTTTCTAATAAATTTCCATCACGGTCAAATATATAGTGTATTTTAGGGCCTTCTGTTTGTGGTCGTACTATTATTACTCTCCCATTATGATCAAGCGTTTCATTCCAAACACGAGTACGACCAGTTACTGGATCCCACTCTTTTACTACTCTCCTTCCTGACATAATACCCGGTTTAGTGGCAGGACTGATTGGTCCGTAATATCGGATTCGCCCGTTTTGTAAAGTTTTGGAACCAGCTTTACCATATATTTCTTGATTTCTGAGATGAATGCTTAATTTATTTGCGTTGGCTGCATTGTGTGCCGGATTTGGTAATGAAGCATTATTACATTTGTTTACATTTCTTAACTTATTTGCACGTTTTAGAATATTGGGCAACGCCCAAAATACCGCATCAAATGTTCCTCTTAATGCCTCATCCGTAGCAGTTGCCTCATTGCCAGATGCGTCTCGGTTTAATGGTACACCTAATAGGAAATTATCAAATGGGCCGTATACAGAATCATAATAAAACGTTCCCCGTCCGCCAGTTACATTTCTATCATAAAGTGAAGGATCTGGCGGAGAAATTCGATTGTAAATTGGCCCCGTAAATCCACCAATTACTCCATCACGCCCGAAACCGTCTGGTGTACCATCTCCGTCATTTTCAGAGTAAGTTTCATGACCAAAAAAGTATGATGATATTATGCTGTAGATTTCTAATTCGGATTGAAAAGGATTGTAAGGATTTACTGAGAAGTCCTTGACAGATGTCAGAGGAATTTGCCCAGTAACGTAAAATTGTGCAGCTTGACCAGCAAAATTTGTAATTGCAGATACTATTTGGCTGATCTGATACTCCGGCTCCTTCGGTTCGGCCAGATGTTTCTCGTTGGCCAGTGCATTAACGACTGTGCTGAAATTCTCCGCGTTGATCAATCTCCAGTCGCTATTTTGGGCGTTATACTGGGGTGGATATTCGCCGTTTTCATCTGGCTCGACTTCGTTTCCATCCATGTCATAGATGGTCGTGTTTCCCCATGGCTCCCCATAGAATTCAGTGACGGCGTAGCCGATGAGGACATCGTCATCCGGGAAATCGGGTGTGCCGGCATCGTCCCAGATTTCGTAGGTGTGAATTGCAGTGAGTGTAGGCGATAGTCCTTCTCCACACGCACAATCACATTCCTCGCCCTCGGTGCCTTCGCCTGCGGTTGGTTCTGAATCGGGTTCGCTGCTAGATGTTTCTTCCGTATTCTTCAGACCCGAAAGCAATCCCCAGGGGGTTTCGAAGTCGATGGTCGTGTTGGGGTCGAGGTTCTGGTATGCCCCATTGAGTTGGTAGTTGGTGTTGTGGTTGCCGTTGGATTGTTCGGTCACGAACTGCGTATCGTTAGTCCGGCCTCCGGCGTGTTCGGGGGTGTGTGGATCGACTTGCTGGAGGCCGTCCAGAATGGGAGCCTGGAAATCGTTTTGCCACAGTTGAATGAGATCCTGAGAAGCATCGACCGGTATGTAAGCATACACGCCACCAAACCCACTGCCCAGATAATCCTCCAACGTCAGACTGGCGTCCCAGTCGCTGTTGCCTGGGGTGACGTTTCCGTTGCTGCGCGCTTCACTGGTCACACTGGTCCAGTTGACCGTTCCCCCGGCGTCGATGGAGCCGGTGCCGTCAAAATCACCGCCGAAGGAATATTCGGTATCGACCGTTGTTGTCGGCAGCAGCGTGACTATATTCGGCCCCCCGGCAGAACCAGGATCATCGACCTGCTTCATCTGGTAGATAACGTCATCTTTGGAACCGACCTGATAACCATCTTTGATGTGAATCTGATTCTGGCCGCCCGTGTAGTTGGAAAGATAAACTTCTTTGTCGAGATAGCTGGTCAGTGTCCGGGTTTTTGTGCCTGAGACGGAATTCACATAGGTGCCGGGAGAACTTGAGAGCAGTTGGGTAAACTTATGTATATTATTCCGAGATGTCTGATTGAAAGACGAGTCTTCTTTGGAGTGGTGATCGACTCGACCATTGTTATTCCGGGTTTCCTCCTTAATAAGCCAGAATGCGGAAGACTGATTGTAAGAGCCAAACGCAATATCCAACCCGACCTGACCATCGGTGTTCATGAAGACGATTTCAAACGCACGATTCCGCCCCGTGCCTTCCTTCGTCATCGAGTAGCCGCTGGATGTGGTTCGTTCATTCTGAGACTGCGAATTTCGGACGCCATTTGTCAGGCTGAAACGGTTTGTCGAAATCGCATTCGATTTGTAATCAATCGATTCAAACGTTTCGTTATCGTAAAACGTGGGAAGTTCGTGGCTGCCTTGCGTGTCGATCAGATGTCCATAATCGATGACCAGTTCGGTTGTGTTCCGATCAAATTGCTCGTAAGTCCCGGAATCTGCAAACGGGCGACCCTGGTCATCCTTGCCGCTGCGGGATTGGGATGAGCTTTCGGAGGTCATCGTCTCGGTCGTGGTGGTTTCGACATGGCTGACGCTGGTGGTCGAGTCGTTTCCACTGCTTGAAGTCGAGTTGCTGTCGTGGGTGCTGAAATCGGTCGAGAAGGGGATGTCGTTTCGGGAATAGCTCGAAGAGGTGACGAGGTCATCGACGGCTGTTGTGGCAGATCCTGCGGCAAAATAATACCCCTCGGTGCCATTGGACCAGGCATTTTGTGTCTGGTGGGATTCTTCGACAATCGGGAGGATGACGCTGCTTTCATTAACATCGTAGCCGCCGCTGCTGACCAGGGCATGGTGGTCTTTTCGATAATTCTCCCGAGACTGATAGTTCGTCGTGCCCGATTCCAGGACGCTGGCGGAAGCTCCGGTGGTGGTTTCGTAGATGTAGCCGTCGGCATCGGCTGCGGGATCCGCTTCGAGTTCGCCGGTCTGCTGGTTGACCACCTTGGGGGGCTTGCTGGCGACGGTGTGAGCGGATGAGAACTGATTTTCGAGTGATGAGAAGCCGGTCGAGGCTTTGAAACTGGAACTCATCACTTCACGATCACCCGACTGGTAGTTGAACGTGATCGCGGTATCGGGGATGATCAGCGATTCCTGCGTTATGGAGTCTTCCACAGAACGGAGCGACTCGCTGGAATTGCGGATGCCGATTGTCGTATCGGTCACTCCACTCTCGGTATAGGCATCGATGGTTTCGTCTTCATCGACCGAGAGCGTTTCCAGGTACCAGCTGTGCGATTGACTGTTCAGTCCGGCTTCTCCTTGACCGGTCGCGTAATGCACCCGGTTCTGATTGCCGACACCTCGTTCAGTATAGCTGCTGCCGGTGACGGATTCGTAGCTGTAGTTGTAGATGTCATCAAAGCGGTAATAGTCGTCAGAAATCAGCGTGACGACGGCTGTGTCGGCTGGTTCAGGTTCAGGGGCTTCGGGTTCCGGTTCCGGTTCGGGGAGTGTTCGCAGAGCCTGCGGCTCAAGCAATTCAGCCAGTTCGTCTTCCCAGTCGGTTTCAGTGGTCTGGACATCGGTAATTTCCAGATCGACAAAGCCGTGGGCATCTTCGATGGACTGCAGGATTCCCGATTCCCAGTATGATTCGAAGTTTGAAGTATTGATATCGAGTTCTGGATCGGTGTTGTCTTCATCTGTAGCGGTGATATTGAGCAGATAGGAAGTGAAAACACCAGCTCCGGTGATGGGATCGCCGTTGACATCGCGGGGATTGCCGGAGGCGTATTCATCGTAAGATTCGATGCGGGTCGTCGCTTGCTGCTCTCCCTCTTCGATGGTGCCATCGTCATCGACATCGAAGGTCTGTGTGATGACCTCAAAGAGTCCATTACCGGAAGCCGAGCTGGACCAGCTGACCGGGCCGGTCGTGACGGGATTACCATCCAGATCGACCGCAGATGTCGTCCCGGAAGCCAGGCTGGCGGGATCGGTCAGATCGAGCGTTCCTTCAATAAACTTCTCGTGCTGAGTCACACTCGCGATATCGTGCTCCAGCGGATCGCCCGGGTCGGCTCCTTCCGGCAGATAGTGAGTGAAGGTCGAGTTGGAGATGTCGGATTCAAAGCCGGTCGCATAATCGTAGGAACCTGAGCTTTGATCGTCGTAGGTGGATTCGGTCGTGATCCGGCTGTAGCCGGTGTCGGCATTGATTTCAAAATCGCCATCAGAGGTCGAGATCGATGACCAGCTGTCGGTGCCGCTGCTGTAATCGTAAACGGTTTCAGTCGCGGTCGTTATTGACAGAGGATCGCCGTTCCCGTCGACTTCATTCAACTCCTGTGGTGTAAATTTCTCATAATAATAAGTGAGTGTTTCGGTATGACCGGAGGCATCGAAATAGGTGTCGAAGGAACCGGTATCGGTTGCCCCATCCCGAGAAGCCGTGCGGAAGTCGGTCAGGAGATAGGTGTCGGCCTGACCATCTGGTGTGGCCGTTCGTAACCGATCGTGCGAAGTCAACACGAGATGACTGCTGATGATGGCGTCATTCTCATCGCGAAGTACATCTTCATAGACATTGATGTCAGTGGTGAGATCGTACTCGAACGTACTGCTGCCGCTCTCAGCGTAGTATGAAGAGGCTGAACCACTCGATGCTCCCTGCGTGGTCAATTCACTGCTGCCGGTTGCTGCATCGATTCCGTTGGCACTTCCGACAAAGTAATTCAGAGATCCCGTTTCCCGGATCAGATCGGTAAGCGTCATTTCGGTGATGTCGCCCGTGACCACATCCACACTGGAGATGAAGGTCGTGGTTTGATCGTCAATTTCAAAGCTGGAAGTCCCATCCCCCATGTAGGTGACATCAATCAATTCACTCTCGACTCCCTGGGCATCGCGATGCTGCTCGGCTTCCAGTTCAAACTCAAAGTGAGCGGTGCCGCTATCGGAGAAGAATGTCGTTCCGATAAGGTGGGTGGTCACATCGTAATCGACATCCTCGGTTTCTTCGGTCTCTTCATCGATAATGAGAGTGAGGGTTTCTGGCTTTGTCTCCAGTTCATCGAAGGTTCCATCGGATACGAGTTCGTAGGTATCGTCACCGGATCCCGTGTAGGAATAACTTTCATCGAAGCTGGTCAGGTCGGTGCCATCGCCGGTTTCCGTGCGACTTCCCACAAAAGACCACTCGGCTTGCCCGGAGGCACTGTCGGTGGAAACTATCAGGGAACTGGGCTCTGTTCCCCCCTCAAGTGGCGAATGGGTTGAGATCGTGGTGACGTACTCGTAATCGCCACTGACGCTCATTTCCAGATCGTAAGAGTCGACTACAACGGGAGTGGAGCCTGTTTCATCCCGAGAGCCTGTTGCATCGAGAGTAAAGCTTTGTGTTCCAGTCGCGTGGTAGGTACTGGGCAGATTGGGATCGGTCGAGTTTCCAACCAGCAATGTGCTGACCCAGCCGTCTTCATCCGTTGTGGACGTTTGACCGGAGAGGTTATACACAAAGGTGTCTTCCCGCATGGCCTCAGTAGAACGAATGCGTTCGAGTGTGTAAGAGAAGACACCGGCAATCATTTCAATGGTCCAGCTGAACTGGTCGGCACGTGTGCGAGTAGCTGTCAGTTCGAGGTCATCGGGGTCATTTTCGTCTTCGTCGTAGGACAAGGTCCAGGTGATCAGCCGATCGACAGTTTCCGTATAGGTCCAGTTATCGGCATCGGTATAACTACCGGTCGAGGTCCGATCTCCATCAATCACCTGATCGATACTGAGTGTCCCGATCGTGAATGTTATCAGTTCGGGAGCCAGAGTTTCGTCCAGGGACGTGGTTGTCAGCCCAACCGAGGATGTCCCCGGATACGTTTCGGCGAGCGTCCATTCGCTGATGAAATCGGGCAGATAATCTCCAAGTTCTGCCGATTCAAACTCGGGAATCAGTCCCAGTCCTGGCAAGGTGACAGGGGTCTCCAGAACATCCTCGGCAAAAGTCGCATAGCCGAGCAGTTCTTCGAGTGTTTTCTGGGCAGCGGTTTTGGTCTGCTCAACAACCTCGATCATCACAGTTTTCGTGGTTGAATTTGTCCCATCGCTGACCTGAATTTCCAGGGTATATTCGGGTGTTGTTTCGGCATCGAAGCCTGGCGTGGCGGAGGCCACAGTCACCTCGCCGGTATTCGCATCAATCGCAAATACCCCACCAGAGCTGTCTGACACAATCGCGTAAGTGAGTGTCGTTGTGGCATCAACATCCGTAGCGAGAATCTTGCCTACGGCATCGTTCTGCTCCAGATCATCCAGCATCGTGAGTGTCTCAGTGAGAATGATGGGGGCTTCATTGACATCATCTAAAGTGATGGTAATGGTCGCCGTGTCGGTCAGGGCAGGGAGGCCGTTATCTCGGACTTCAATGACGAGCGTATAAGTTGAGATGGTCTCAAAATCGAGGGGAGCATGGGGGGTGACTGTCAGGGCACCGGTCGCCGCGTCCAGCTGAAAATCTCCATATTCATTGCCGGAAACAATGTGGTACGACAAGGTGTCCCCCGTATCGGCATCACTGGCTGAGAGTGTGGTGACGAGCGATCCTCCTGCGGTATCTTCATCAATGGTGAAGGAGTCATCGTTCAGCACAGGAGCCGAGTTGGCATTTCCGCCAACGCCCGCCACCAGAATGGTGATCGTTCCTGTACCTGAGAGAGGAGTGATGGCGTCGTCATCAGTCGCCTGAACTGTCAGAGAGTAATTCGTGCCATACTGCAGTTGAGTCGCATCTGTGAGAGTAATCTCTCCTGTTGTGGTATCAATCGCAAAGGTGTTATTCGTATTGCCAGCCGTGATGCTGTAAGCGAGAGACTGCCCCGCATCGGCTTCTGTACCAGAAACTGTTCCTGCGATAGTTCCATTGATCGCATCTTCCGAGAGGATGAACGTCTCAGTTGTCACAATCGGTGCGTCGTTCGCATCAAGAATCGTAATCAGATACTCAGCAGAGGTCGTAACATTCGGGAACCCATCATCAGTCACTTCGACCATCAGCGTATAACTATCGGTCGTTTCCCAGTCGAGGCTATCCGTGCTGGCTAACGTGATTTCTCCGGTTGTGGAATCAATCGCAAACAATCCCGCACTGTTCCCGGAAGCGATTCGATAGGTCAGCGTATCCAGATCGGCATCGCTGGCCAGATTTCCGACAACAACCGTCGTCCCCAGCGTTGCGTCTTCACTGAGGTTGACCGCTTGATCTGCCAGGACGGGAGCATTGTTTGTGGTAATGCCATGCCGGACGGTGATCGTGATCGTACCCGTATCACTCAGAACTCCATCGCTGACCTCATAAGTCAGTGTCTCGATCCCCTCGTATCCCAGGTCGGGACGATAAACCAGGCTTCCATCAATCTGTTCCGTCAACGTGCCGTGTTGCGGTTCATCCAGAATGGTGAAAACAAGAGTGTCTCCATCGGCATCCGTGTCCAGGTCACGCGGATCAAAGCGGAGGAAGCCATCGCGTTCCACAATGAGATCATCATCACCTGCAACCGGAGCCGAGTTACTGCTTGCGACTCCGGTCACCGTCAACGTTCCAAACAGAAGATGTCCCTGTGCGTCTCTCAAGACGTAAGTCAAGTCTTCGGTTTGACCGGCTGCCAGTGAGTTGTTGGTATAAGAAATCCCGAGCGCCAGAGCATCGTCACTGGATCCGTAGCTGCGAATGTAGTCTTCGAGGGTTCCATAGTGAGTGCTGATAAACGTCTCCAGCGATCCATGTCGCTGATCTCCTCCGGAACTTTCATATTGCGTCTGCAGCGAGATCGGCACGGCATAAGCCACAACCGCCGTTCCCGAGACGCCTCCTGAAACATCGATCAACTGCAAGGAACCAGGAGTGTCAAATTCCAATTCCAGATCGGCCAGAGGATCAATCCAGGCCGTCGTCCCCACATTCACATTGATGGCCAGTGGATCTGGGATCAACAATTCCTCTGAGACCAACAGCTGAACGGTCTGCGGAGCGGTGTCGGAATTCGTGCCATCGTTAACCGTGTACTGAAAACTGTCGAACCCGCTGAAACCAGCATCTGGTGTGTAACTAAATGTCCCATCACTCTGAAGGGTCAGTTGACCATTGAGCGGTCCGCTGACCAATGTCACCTGCAGGGAATCTCCGTCCCGATCCACATCATTCTTCAGAAGACCATATTCTGCAAATGCGACTTCCAGCACCTGATCTGTGGCGACGGTATAGGCATCCGCAACGGGTACTGGAGGGGCATTGGTAACGGGAGCTCCATCGACAATCTCAATGGTCACGCAGGCCGTGGCGGTGCGTCCGTCAGCATCCGTCACAGAATAATCGAAAGTTTCCTGACCCGTGGTATTGGGATCATGGCTGACGTAATACAGGACATATTTTCCGCGATCCTGCGGATTTCCGAGCTGGCGATAATAGGAATCAAAACCATTGTCCTGCTTGTCAAATTCGACTTCGGCCAGCGGGTCTTCTTCCCCGGTCCAGTCGAGTGACTCGTCAAACCAATCGATCGAGTTGAGATCATCATCTCCAAAACGATCATTCACATAGTTCCGCAGGGATCCCCAGGTCGCCAGTCCTCCGGCGACCGTAAATTCATTGAGCAGTGCCTCCGAGACTTTCGGCTGCAAGACCACTGTGCCGTAGGTCAGTGCAACGGATACCTCAGGTGTCAGTTCGCCAGCCAGTTCACTGATCGATAATTCGATCCCCTCCCAGCCCAGATCATTGGCGAGCAGATCGATTGTGATCCAGGTCCCGGCCTGCATAACCTCATAATCATCCTGAACCAGTGGCTGGGCTTCACTGAACTGAATCGTAACGGTTGCAATGCTTGATAAGCCCGGTGATCCAGCTTCGGTCGCCATCACTTCCAATGTCAGACTTGGCGTGATCGTCGCATCAAAACTGCTGTTGTCGGAAACCTGAATTTCTCCAGTCGCTGAATTAATCGTGAAGGCACTCTGTCCCGTCCCACCCGTGATGGCGTAACTGATTCCAACCTGAGCCGCATCTGGATCAATCGCGGTGACCTGACCGATGACTGTCCCGTTTTCAGTTTGATCAGAAATGACAATCGAAGCTATGAAATTCTCGAAAACAGGATTTTCATCCACGTCCGTAATATTGACTGTCACTGTGGCAGTGTCAGTCAATGCGGGGGAGCCCCCATCAGTGACGTGAACTGTAACCGTGTAAGAGGTGATTCCGGATTCAAAATCAAGCACCATTCCGGAAGCAAAAGTCAGCTCTCCTGTATTCGCATCGATCTCAAACAGTTCCGCATCTTCGCCCGGGGTTAGCGAGTAACTCAGTAAAGAACCACCACTTGAACCAGAAGCATTTACAAAACCAATTGCCTGATCGGTAGATGTGTTTTCCAGGAATTCAAATACATAACCTGGCTCACTGAACGTGAGTGTCTCTATAATATCAGTGATCTGAAGAGTGATCGTAGTCGTATCAATCAGACCTGGCGTGCCCGCATCCGTGACCTGAACTGTTGCCGTGTAACTGGTTATGCCAGATTCATAATCGAGATTTGCGCCAGCAGCCAGGCTGATCTCCCCGGTATTCGCATTGATCTCGAATAGTGCCGCATCATCATCAGACACGAGTGAATACGTCAGCTGATCTCCGGCATCGACATCACTTGCTGTCACCTGACCGATCAACGTACCTGCTGACGAATGTTCGGGGAGGGAGAAACTGTAACTGCTCTGATCAAATCCAGGGGATTCATTAACATCTATTAAATTAACCGTTGCCGTGGATGTTACGGTTTCAGTTTCAGAAGACGTTACTGTGATGGCCAATTCATGAGACGGTGAGGTTTCATAATCAAGCGTCGCTGTGGAACTGACTGTAACCACTCCCGTTGCTGCATCGATATCGAAATTCCCAGCTTCATTCCCGGAAGTAATGGCATACGTGTAACTTACACCAGCATTTGGTTGAGCTACCGTGATCGTTCCGACAATATCTCCTGAGTTGGCCAGCTCGGATATGCTCCAGGTAACATCGAGAACATGCAGCGGATCGTCTTCATCCGTTAGAGAGATGGCGACGGTTGCCGTTGCTGAGATTCCATAAGTATTCGTAGCGGAAACCAACAGTTCAAAACTGGGAGTGACTTCAAAGTCGAGCAGGCTGAAATCAGCGACCGTCAATTCACCTGTCACACTGTCAATGACAAAGGCTCCTGCGTCATTGCCAGTTGTAATGGTATAGCTGAGAGTTTGAGCGGGATCGGGATCGGTGGCTGATACAAAGCCAACACTTGTGCCGTCTGCGGAATTTTCCGCGAGCGTAAATTGATAACCTGGATCGTCAAAGCTGGGAGGAGTATCCCCCAGCAACGTGACATTAATCGTGCCGGTTGATTGATTTCCGACCGCGTCAGCCACAACGTAGGTCAGGGTATCGTTCCCGGCTACGGTTGGATTGGTGCGGACATATTCGACCACCATGCGGTCATCAGCCGGGTTCCCGTAGTTCTGGAAGTAGTAATCCCAGCCCATGTACCAGGAATCGACAAAATCATCGATCGTGGCATATCCGGAGCCATTCATGTCGTAATCAGACTGGAGTGATGGTGGGATATAGCGGATCAGAGTTGCCGTTCCGGCACTGCCTGCCGAGATGGAAATCAACGTGAGTGGAGTTCCTTCGGGATCACTGTCATTAGCCAGCGGGTCAAAGGTGACCGATTCATTGGCGTTCACGATCACATCATCAGGAGTGGCGACTGGAGCCTGGTTCGGCTGAACGGTCACCGTAATTGTGCCTGTCGACTGGGCTGTCTGACTGTCCTTCACCACATAGGTCAACGTTTCCGTGCCGCTGAACCCGAGATTCGTACTGGAGTACTGAACAATCATGCGATTGTCGGCAGGATTCCCATAGGTGTGGAAATAAGAATCCCAGCTCCCGAAATACGAATTGACGTAATCGTCGATCGTCGCGTATTCGTGGATGTAATTCTGATACTCGCTGGCTAGAGCAGGGGGAATGTATCTGACCAGGGTCGCCGTCCCTGCAGTTGCTCCTGAAACGGAAATCAGAGTGAGGGCACCACTTTCAGGATCGCTGTCGTTGCTTATGGGGTCAATCGTGACCGACTCTCCGGCGACAACTGTGGCCGTATCATCGACCGTCACGGGAGCCTGATTAGCAGCGACATTAACCGATACACTTCCCGTCGAAGTCGCTCCCTGGGAGTCAACCACAGTGTAGTTGAAGGTGTCAGCTCCTCCGAATCCAATATTGGGAGTATAAACATACTGATACGTCAAAGGTTGCTGGCCTTCGTAATTGTAATAGCTGTTGTACCAGTCTTCGAAACTGCCGTAGCCGTCGTATTGCCCATAATCACTCCAGTTGTCCCAGATGAACTGCGATACATCCGGAGCCAGGGAGACCGTTCCCCCTGTGGGAGAGTCGATGCTTTGGATTGCCAGGGCATGACCTTCTGGATCACTGTCATTGGCGAGCAAATCCAGCGTCACACTTTCACCGGACGAGATATTATAACTGTCATCAACTACAGTCGGAGCCTGATTGCCAGCGACATTAACCGTCACACTTCCCGTCGAAGTCGCTCCCTGGGAGTCAACCACAGTGTAGTTGAAGGTGTCAGCACCCCCAAATCCCGTGTTCGGTGTGTAAACATACTGATACAACAAAGGCTGCTGGCCTTCGTAATTGTAATAGCTGTTGTACCAGTCTTCGAAACTGCTGTAGCCGTAGTATTGTCCATTGTTGATCCAGTCATCCCAGATCGACTGCGACACATCGGGAGCCAGAGAGACCGTTCCGCCTGCGGGAGAGTCGATACTTTGGATGGTCAGGGCATGACCTTCAGGATCACTGTCATTGGCGAGCAGGTCCAGCGTCACGCTTTCACCAGGCAAGACGTTGTAACTGTCGTTGACGGCAATCGGTGCCTGATTGGCCTGTACTGAAACAGTGACTGATCCTGTGCTTTGCACGCCAAATGCATCGGCTACGACATACGTAAAGAGATCATCTCCGCTAAATCCAGCATTCGGCGTGTAGACAGATTTGTACTGCAGCGGCTGATTGCCATCATAGTTATAGTAACTGTTGTAGTAATCCTCGAATGATCCATAGCCGTAATACTGCCCATTGTTAATCCAGTCATCCCAGATCGATTGGGACACATCCGGCTGCTGAGAGATCACACCTCCGTTGGGTGTGCTGATGCTGATCAGACTAAGTGCGGAGCCTTCCGGATCACTGTCATTGTCGAGCAGGTTCAGTATCACGCTTTCACCGGGTAAGACCGAATAGATATCGTCAATCACCGTCGGTGCCTGATTCCCGATGACGGTAATCGTAATACTGCCTGTGTTCTGAATACCGTCCGCATCGGCAACGGTGTAGGCCAACACCTCCTGGCCACTAAATGCTGAATTCGTGCTGGTGTATTTGACAATCATCCGATTGTCGGCGGAATTGCCATCGTTCTGGAAATAATAATCCCAGCCGCCGTAATACGAATTGACGTAATCGTCGATCGTCGCGTATTCGTAGGTGTAACTCTCATACTCACTGGCAAGAGCAGGAGGAATGTAGCGGGTGACAACGGATGTCCCCTCCAGGGCTCCCGTGACGGACAATAACGTCAGGGAAGTTCCTTCGGGGTCGTTGTCATTGGCCAGTGGATCAATGCTGACGGAATCCCCTGCCACGACACTCGCAGAGTCCGCAGACGTCAGCGGAGCCTGATTCGGCTGCACTTGCACGGTCACCGTGCCTATACTCTGCAGACCGACAGCATCTTCCACCACGTAAGTGAAAGTGTCATCGCCGCTGAACAAGGGATCGGTGCTCACATAACGCAGTTCAAACCGATTGATGTCTGCCGGATCACCATAAAAATAATACTGATAATAGTTGTCCCAGCCGCCGTAGTAGGAACTGACATAATCATCAATAGTCGTGTAGTAACCGTACTGGGCTTCGTAGTCGAATTCGCTCTGCAGAGAAGCGGAAACGACTCGGGCAAGGGCGACGGTGCCATAAGTGGCTCCTGCAGCCGATATTAATTTCAGGACACTCCCTTCCGGGTCACTGTCGTTGACCAGAGGATCAAATTTAACTGTTCCACCAGCGATAACCTGGACTGTATCCGCAATTGCAGTGGGTGCCTGATTTCCCAGCACAGTGACCGTGACCGTCCCTGTACTTTGAAGCCCAGCGGCATCTTCGACCGTGTAAGTGAAGAGATCGTCCCCGGTAAATGAGGGATTAGTGCTCGTATACTGGACAATAAAACGATCATCGGCGGGATTGCCATAATATTGGAAGTACGATTCCCAACTCCCATAGCTGTACTGGACGTAATCATCCAGGCTGCCATATTCTCCCCCGGAGGATTGATACTCATTTTGCAGACTTGGTGGAACGTACCGGACAATCGCCACGGTTCCCTCTGCGGCTCCTGTCACAGAGAGTAGTGTCAATGACGTTCCTTCCGGATCACTGTCATTGGTAAGAGGATCAAGCGTGACAACCTCACCAGCATTCACCGTCACGGTATCATTGACGGTGCTCGGCGTCTGATTCGCCGTGACAGTGATTGTCACTGTTCCAGTGCTCTGAATACCGGCTGCATCCTCAACGACATAGGTGAATGTATCAGTGCCACTATAATTCGGATCGGTACTGGAATATTCGACAACCATCCGATTGTCAGCTGGGTTGCCATAGTTTTGGAAGTAGTAATCCCAGCCCATATACCAGGAATCGACAAAATCATCGATGGTGGCATACTCAGAGCCATTCATCTCATATTCGGCAGCCAGAGCTGGCGGAATATAACGGGTCACAGCAACTGTCCCCGCCGTGGCAGAAGAGACTGAGATCAGAGTCAACTGAGTCCCCTCCGGATCGCTGTCGTTGGCCAACGGATCGACATAGACAGACTCTCCAGCGACGACAGAAGCCGTATCATTCGCTGTCAACGGAGCCTGATTTGCAAGCACGGTTACTATAATCGTTCCCGTGCTCTGCCAGCCAGCGGCATCTTCGACGACATAGCTGAGAATTTCATCCCCCTGAAACGTGGTATCAGTGCTTACATACTCAACTACCATCCGGTCATCAGTCGGGTTTCCATAGTACTGGAAGTAATCGCTCCAGCTGCCATAGTATGAATTCACATAATCGTCGATTGTTGAATATTCGTACTGATACCCCTGATACTCACTGGCCAGTGATGGAGGAATGAAGCGAGTCAGCGAAGCAGTCCCGGCAGTACCACCAGAGACGGATATCAACGTGAGTGGAGTTCCCTCGGGATCAGCATCGTTACTGAGTGGATCGATCGAAACAGCATCACCGGCCACAACAGTCACGGCATCGGCGATGGCTAATGGGGCCAGTTCTCCATCCACCGCTAATTCAACTGAAGCCGTTGTTGTATTCGTTCCGTCAGAGAGCTGATAATCAAACGAGAACGTCGCCTCATAACCATCTGTCGGATCATACAGAATGGCCAGTGGATCAACCCCATTATCCCGAACTTCCAACTCCCCCCAAGCTCCAGTTAGTACACTGACTGCTGCTCCTGTACCATCAATCAGAGAAACCGTTTCAGTAGTGACCCCAAGATCATTCGCAAGGATTGCTAATTCTAGAGCCGTGGTGTCAGGGTCATACTGGACAGAAAATTGATCATCGACCGCCGTCGCCGAAAGCAACTGCCGCGTTTCCAGCACATCTGCCGCAACATGAAAGGGAGCAGGGCGACGCATCCGTCGCAATCGCCGACGCGGCAATTTGCCAAAGCGAGAAACCCACGAAAGTTTAACCGGCAACAGATCCAACCAGTGACGTAATAACATCCGTGAGCACCTTCGGAATTACGAAATCGAATGACAATAGTTTGAATTGCCTGATGAACGGTCTTATGAAGTAACTGTACAAGCAGGCACCAGGGCAAGGTTTTTAGGTGACGGCCAATCAGACGTCAATCTTCACGGAAAACTAAATTTGAAAAATCAATCAAATTTATTGATATGTTAATAATCATGCAGTGATTTACCTGCACTTACCCAGAGTAAGTTTGTTGCGCAGGTATAGAGTTCACCCCCACCTCCTCCGCATCTCATCCCAACGCTCATGGTCAATGGTCCCGCGCTGACGTCGCTTGTCCTCAGCCACTTCGCTCATCTTGCGTCTCGGCTCCGGTTTGACGCGATACTCTTCCAGCAATCGCACACCAGACGCGTGCCCAGCCGCACACGCGTTGTATAGCGCATCGAACCAGTAGTTGTTCTTGCGGATCCGTTCCCAGCGGGTGACGACGCCACGTCCCGGCATAAACTCCTCGACCTTACGTTCAGAGGTCAGGTGCTTGGCCAGCGATAAGTGCTCGTGCGAGAGAGCCTGGAAGAGCGTCATTGCACCGGGCTGATCAAGGGGTGTTTCGAGTCGCTGATGCACCCAGCTTTTCCAATGATCGGCGTTCACTTCGGCAAGCGTGATGTGCTGTTCCTGCAGATAGTTAAGCGAGTAGTCTTCGCCGATCCGGCGATGGCGCGTGTGGTGGTTGACTGGTTTGTCCTGCTGTTGGCGTCCGACCTGCAGTACACTGCGACCAACGGCGGGGAGGCATCCCTGACTCACGCGACAGAATTTATAAACCAGTTCGGTCATATAGCCCGCATCGATCCAGGCCTGATTGGGGATGAATGGATTTTGCTCAACGCGGGTCGGGTCCTGCTTATCAATGCCCAGTGGATAACCAGCCAGCAGCAGATTCTGATATTCAGTAAGTGCCAGCATCAATGCCCGTTCGACACCGAGATCCACTGAGGCGACTTCGATTCGTCCGTAATCAACGATGTGACAGGAGGCGTCCTGTAGCCAGGCAACCGTGATCAAGTGACACAGATATTTGCCGAGGTCCATCGCAGTCGAGACATACTCGGTTCCCGGAGGCAGTACGCCCTGGGGACAGCCCGATAATCGCTGCGTAATCTGTTCAGCCTGTAACGCTGTTTCTTACCAGCAATTCGGGAGCACCGGCAGGCACCACACAAATTGTCGCATCTCGCGTTCAGCGATTTCTTCATCCGGGGAGCGGGAGGCCCGCCATTCATCGGCAGCCAGTTCACCCGCACTCAGGAATAGATTGTGAGCTGCTGACGCAGTTTGTCCCATTGGGTATTACTATGAATAGAGAGCAGATCCGGATTAACAGATATCAGCAAGTCTCACATGAGTTCACAACTTATTCTTCTACATAGATTCAGATGACCTGGTTCCAAAAGTAAATTGTTGAGCATGCCTGGCTGTGAACTGGGAATGTGTTTGGATATTCTGACTTATCAAACAAAATCGATATCCAAATATCATGACAAGATGATGGGCAGTTGAAATGAATGTGAGTCCACAGAGCCAATCGGTTTTCAACACGTTACTTGACGGTCGAACTGTATCGTCGGGAAAGATTACGACGAGTGCTCTCGATATTGCAGGAATGCGATTATTACAGACGATGATCAAGAATCGAGACGCTCTCGAAAGTTGCCGTGGTGATTCTCGCATAGAAACGTTGCTGTCCATGTTCAATGATCAAAAAGCGGACGAGACGGAGTCCCTTTCCCATGTTGACACTGAAAGTGAGAATCAAGATTCACGCAGCATTCAACATATGGATTCCGATGTCGAGATCACTTCGTTGCCACCAAAAAAGTATAGGCTGCATCAAATTGAGTGCACATCTTTTCGTGGTCTTGCCCCTGCAGGTAACAAAATTGAATTTGACTTTGCGGGCATATCCAATCTGATCTACGGTCCGAATGGAAGCGGTAAATCAAGTCTGCTGGGGGCAGTTTGTTGGGTTTTGAACGGGGAATTCGTGCCTGATGGTCAAACTCAGAATTCTCAAACCAAGGTCTTCAAGAAGAGCAAACCAGGCGAAGGATTGGTAGCAATCAGGGAGTGGAGTCCTGAGATCACACTTCCTGATTCACAAATTACCAAGCAGACCGTCCATGATTGTCTGGTTCAAATCACACTCATTGACGACGACGGAAAAAGGCTGCACCTCAAACGAAGCTTCATTGGTGGCTTGGAGACGAGTCGAGATGGCACGAGCTGGACTTCGAAGCAAACGCTTGCGGAATTGGGGATTAATGCATTGGACCTCGAATTGTCTTTGAATGCTCCAGTCGAGCTAAGCAGGCTAACCGTGGAGCAGGCTCAGTCTGTTCCTGACATTCTGGCAAAATTGCTGGGGCTCAGTGATGTTCAGAGAATCGGCAAGCTCGCCACTGACATCGGAAGAAATCGTACCACTCGAAGAAATTGGCTAAAAGACGAAATTGAAACAACATGGGAAGAAATCAGAACGAAGCTGGAAGCTTCGACTGCCTATTTCGAGGATCAGGAAAAAGTTCCTGCTGCGCTGACAAAAACGCTCTCTCTCCAGCACCCTAGCACGGATGAATTGAAAGTGGCTGGGGAAACATTAGCCAAGGAACATCAAGCGGCTGAATCAGAACTCGCGACACTTGTTGGTGTGCAATCCAATGTGAAAACGCCTTCTCAGGGGAACCTGTCTGATGATCTTCTCAAGGCGATCAGTGAACTGCAGAAAAATGACTCCGATATCTTTCCGAAATTCAACGCGATTCAACTTGATAATGCACTGGCCGCGACCGAAGAACAAACCAGTTCTGTAATCCTTGAATCCATAAGGAAATATTTTTCAGATTTTCTGTCTACTGCACGCGCTCGGATCAAGGCAAGATATGAGTGGTGGCAAAGAGAAAATGAAAACAGCGGCCGATCAAGCCTGCTATTACATGCAGCCGAATACTTTCTTGCCGAAGAAAATTCCTGCCCTGTTTGCTATGAGGAAATCAAAGATGACAAGTTGAGAAAGGAATTGATTGAGCTCAAGAAAAGTGATCAGGAACTGCGTGAAAATCTTGAGAGTTTCTTTCGCAGCTTGAAAGCAGAACTCGACAAACTTGTGCCTGCTTCACTTCGCTCCGTCTGCTCACAGTCTCCAGCCGCTCGACTTTCTGCTGATTGGCAGAAGTTGAAGAAAGTTACTCTGCCAGCGGCCTTAAAACCTGTATATGAAAAATATGACGCAGATGTCACGGCAATCATTTCAGAAATCACCATTGCCCCTGTAGACAGTCCCATAATATTACCTGCCGATTGCGAAGAGAGATTCCAACAAACCGCTGAGGATTTCCATTCAGTTGTTGATGCGGCAAATGAATCACTGCGTCTTCTGGACTGGAGTTCCCGCGAGTACGAATCAATTCTGTCCCGATTGAATCGATCGATTAAAGCGGAAAATTCGCAGGAAGGAAAATCGCTTTATGAGACACTGGCAGCCGGGCGGGAAAAGGCAGATGCAATCAAACCCCTTAAACAAACGCTGGCAGTACTTCGCACCGCTTATAAAGATAGAGACAAGTTGCAAAAGTTGCTCGATGAACTGAATCAGCTGAGTCAGCTTGAAAAACCACTCGCTCAACTCAAAGTCCTGACGAAATACTCCGACAATGAGATCAACACAACATTCAGCAGGATCAGCGAACAAACAATGGCGTACTGGAAACTGCTCTATCCAGAGACCGGGACAGGCCTTGAACCGCATTCACTGGCTATCGGCAAGAAAAAGAACGAGAGAATTCAGGCCTATCTGGCAAACGAGCATTGCATTGCATTGGAAGCTTTCTTTGCAAACACCGGATTGCAAAGAGCGGTAGCATTATCGCTCTTTTTTGCGTTGCTTGAAGAACATCCAGCCGGCTTGGGGTTTGTCATCATGGATGACCCGATGACCTCGCTTGATGATGACCATCGTGAAGGCTGGTCAAGTAAGATTCTCAAAGAGAAGATGCTAAAAAAGCAGTATATCGTTTCGACGCACCAACTTCATTATTTCGCAAACTGTCAAGATGACTTTTCGGGAAATGCGGTCGTCGAATTGAATAGCCGCCCATGGCCCAGAGCCATTAGCTTCAGACCAGGCAGCAGAATCGCAGACGCTAGCAATAAGATGCTTGACGACTGGCGGGTTGTTCCAAACATACTGAGGAAGTATTGTGAATACGCATTGCACACGCTGGAAACGTATAGCAATAAGCCATTTTATGATCACAGCAATCTTTCCGCGACAATTGCCCGCTATAAGTCAACTGGAGAAGATAATCCTCTCTACAGTGATCTAATAAATGAGATGTCAGACATTCTAACAGATAATGGTGGATTCAATTTTGAAATGCACGGGTTGATGGAAAAAGAGTGACATTCGTGAGATGGTTTGTTTTGACCAAACGACCATCAATCCTACTAAGAAGAAATCACGAATGTCACACACGCATCTTACTGCTGAGGAACGTGATTCCATAGCGCACATGCACGCCCTGGGACACTCTCGAATAGAAATTGCGCGCGAGTTATCCCGAGACCCCAGCACGATCTCCCGAGAACTGCGGCGGAATTCGGATGCGACCGGGAAGTATTTCGCCGGGAAAGCCGACCGCAAAGCGCGACGGCGTCGACAACTCTGCAAACTCCCCTGGAAACTCAACCACGCTCCGCTCAAAGAATTCCTGCTCGATAAGTTGTCTCTCAAGTGGTCGCCGGAACAGATTGCAGGTCAACTCTTGCGACTGCATCCTCGGGAGGCCAGAATGCGAATATCCATTGAGACGATTTACGCCTGGATCAAAGCAAACAAAAAGCAGGGCGGCAACATCTACAGGCAGCTGCGTCAATCGAGAAAGAAACGCCGCAAACGCTACGGCACAGGGATCTCCAGACGATGCGACCCGACCAAAAAGCCAATGGATCAGCGACCGGTTTCTGCACGCAATCGTTCGCGGATCGGGCACTGGGAATCGGATACCATCGAGGGTCAAAAGGGGACCGGCTACATTGTCACGCATGTCGAACGCAAGACCGGCTATCTTGTGGCGAGCTATCTGCCGGACAAGAAAGCATCGACGTTGAACGCGGCTTCGGTGTTTGCGTTTGAGGGGTTGCCATCGTCATTGATTCGAACTTTGACGACGGACAACGGGAGTGAGTTTTCGGGTCATCGAGAGTTGGAGCAAGCCCTGCATTGTGCGATCTATTTTGCTCCGGCTCGCCAGCCGTGGCAACGCGGCCAGAATGAGAACACCAACGGGCTTCTGCGGCAATACTTCCTGAAGGGGAGCGATTTCCGTAAACTGAAAGCCGAGGATATTCAAGCGGCTGTGATGGAGTTGAACAACCGGCCTCGCAAAAAGTACCAATTCAAATCACCACACGAACTGTTCGAACCCAAAACCCGTGCATTTCAAAATTGAATCCACCAATGAGGTAAAGCGAGTACTCAATCGCGGCTCTCATGGTTTATCAGAAGCTGCCTTGACAAAGCCAGTAGTGCTAACATGCCTGGATCGACTTCGCATGTTTCACGAGATGTATAAGAAAGAACTGCAGCGACTGGAAAAAGATTTCCTGCACACTTTGAGGCAAAAAAAGATAATCAACCCTGGTGCTGGGATTCCAATGGGACTTAACAAAGAGGCCAATTGGGATAACCAACTTAGTATCTTTAAATATGGAACCGCTGCTGCAAAGCCGGACAGTTGGGAAGTCGATTTCGCGGAAGTTCCAACATTGATGGCCGTTCTTCCGGGTAATGCGGTGCTGGTCGTCGGAAATGGAATGGAACCAGTCGCTCGAGACGGACAATGGGCATTGTTAGCAGATGAGCAAACGGAGGTGGAAGAGGGGGATTTAGTCGCGGTGAAATGCGTGGACAATAGCAAGTTGTTGAGACGCATCTCATCGCATGGAGAAGAATGGATCCTGAAAGCAATCAATCCGAACGATCCTAAACCTGATTTCTGTGTTCCCAAAACAGAGTCATCACTGCGAAAAGTGTTGGGAGTCTTATTCGATCCTCAAAGATCAGGACGTAATAACAACTCTGACAAACCTGTTGAGTGGTGCCCCAGAGGAGACTTTGATATCAAGTGGCTGAAAAAACTGGCGGGAGTGCAAGTTCTTGAAGACAGTCTTGATCCCATTGCACGGGACGGTCAGCATGTTTTGATCGATCAGACGGAAGGGCACAGCTATTCTGAAGTCAAGAATGGAGACCTCGCTGTAATTGATTCATCTACGGAAGGGATTGGACGGGTCATAAAACGTGTATACCATCATGATTTGGGGTGCATTCTCACTAGCCCCAATCAGGTCGACCCTCACCCACCACTTTTGATCCCTCGTGACGAACTCGATAAGGCTAAGTTCTGGGTTTTAAAGGGTGTGCTGTTCGAATCAATCGATTTATCAGATGAATATACGCAAGTAGATTGATGACTTCGATAGCCAAGTCGACTGGCTTTGGCGTGCACTGTTGCACGTTGAGATCGCGTTGATGGAAAGGGTTCGACCTTCACATTGTAGGGCGGATCCATATTCACGAGGTGGATTGGCTGGCCATCGAGTAACCGATCAAGGTCTTCCGGTTTGGAACTGTAACCACACAGCAGGCGATGCTCTCCGAGAATCCTTAGGTCAACCGGTTTGGTAATCGCCTCGTCAGGGGGCCCGGGAAATCTTCGGGATCGGTCTGCGGCTCGGGTTGTTCAGGCTGCATCAGCTCAGCCAGTTCATCGCTCGTGAAACCCAGCACATCAATGCCGTAATCGAGGTCACCCAATGCCGTCAGTTCGAGGGGTAATAAATCCAGATCCCATTCGGCCAGTTCGTTTGTCTTGTTGTCGGCGATGCGATAGGCCTTGATCTAGGCTTCAGTCAGGTCCTTGGCAACGTGGACCGGTACCTCTTTCAACTTGAGCTTGTTGGCTGCCTTCCAGCGCGTGTGGTCGTCGACAATCACGCCGTGTTCATCGACGACGATCGGCTGCCGGAAGCCATACTCTGTTATCGAGCGAGCCACCTGTTCAACAGCATGATCATTCTTTCGAGGATTGTTCGCATAAGGGGTGACCTTCTTTATGGGCCATTGTTCGAACTTCAGTTCCGTCTGCAAGGGAGACTCCTTCTCGGGGGGATAAGTCTTTGGTAAATGAAATTGTTGGGATAGAGGGTTAAGACAATTCTTGAGCCAGCAACTTCTGCATCTCACGTCGCTTTTCATTGAGTATCTGTTGATCGGATTGCTCACGCAGAACCTCGGTTTCAAAGGCATCCAGGTCGAGCACTTCACGGATGACTGATTCGGTGATTTCACGCAGTTGTTCAACGGTCAGAGATTCCAGTTCCCAGCATCGTTCTCCATAAGCTTCAACAAATCGTTTGAAGCGAGACGATGTCGTCTTGGAGAACTGGCCAGCATCGCCGGGTCGATCGAGGGATAGTAATCGTCTCTTGAGCATTTCCTGACGATAACTGCCCAGGCTGATCGGTTCCTGAAACGGCACGAACGAGCGAATCACGGGTGGCGGAGTAACAACATGCAGCTGCAGACCCTCCAGAAAGCAGTCCCGCATTGATGTGGGGTTATCACCCCCATTCTCATTGAGCCAGGCACGGGCGTCCTTCATCCCATCGGGTGGCAGTGTCCAGTAAACCGTTCGTTCGAGTCGTTTGGAGACCTCTGTGGCCGTCTGAATCGCACCATATTTACCGGTCCAGAATCCGTCCACTTTGCGATCGTTATCGCCCAAAACGATGATGTTGCGATCATCGGGAAAGTCACTGAGTAAATCGGCCAGATGAGCATAACCACCACGGTTACTGGGGCGTCCGATTGCATTGAGGCCAAACGACATTAACGCCGTCGTATCGGACGGACCTTCGACCAGCAGAACTGGGACAGAACCGTTGTGCCATGCATCCGCATAACTCAAGCCAGACTTGGAGCCCTTGATCCGCTTCTTGGGACCAGAGGGATACCGCAGCAGAATGCCGATAATGTTCCCTTGGCCATCCCGCTCGGGAAACGTGTAGGTCTTATCAAAATCGTTATAGCCGACTTTGAGACGCCGCAGGGCATCAACGCTGACACCCAGCTTGCGAGCCAGATCGTGCAGCCGGGGCTTGGCTCGTTCGCGACGAATATCGGACAAATGTTTGAAATCGACTTTGACAGTATTATTGGGTTCATAATGCGGAGCAGGGTGGGGCGTGACATAATCAGGATGGACCTCATGCAGATAACCCGCTTCGCTCAAGTCCTTGACGGCACCTTCAGCTGTCCGAGGGCAAATTGCCATCGTTCCATCTGGAGAAACCAGACACCAGTCGCCACGTCCACAAATCGGACAAACCTCCAACCGACTCACCCGCCGCATATTCGACAATAATTCCACGGTATATTCCCCGATATGATGATGAATAGCATTCATCTACAAGGGGGAATGTTGCGCGGAGAATTTAATTAAACCTGCATTTCTTTTTGTACTTTTTGTAGAAGTTCGATTGCTTCCTGTTTTTGCTGGACATCGAGTGTATTGAATGTTAATGCTATTTCAATGTCCTTTATTGCAGAGTCGGGATTGCCAGATAAATAGTACGCTTCCCCTCTATTATAGTAGGCTACAGACTTAATCGCATCAGGTATTTCAATATTTATAATAACTGCTGTGTATTCAGCTATTGACTTAGGTATATCTCTGGTTTTACCGAAAACATTTCCACGATTTACTTTTGCCATTGCTTGAAACTCTAACGGAGCATTGGGATAAATAATTGCTTGGTCAAAGTCTTTCAATGCTTGCTCATAATTCAATAGTCGCATGTGAGCGAGTCCTCGACCAATAATTGATTGAACTCGAATAACAGATGAAGCATTGGGGAAATTAAATAATTTAGAAAAATCATTAATAGCTTTTTCGTATTCTTTGTTTAGAAGGTATACATGCCCCCTGTTGTAAAAAGCCCTAACTTTAAATTCACTAGGAGAGTCATTTGATTCAACGATTGTGCTGTAATCGGCTATCGAGTTATTTAAATCATCAACTGTTGTGTAAATTACTGCACGATTGAAGAGTGCCTGCGACACAAGGCCTGCTGAGATTTTATCATTTTCAATAACTTGACTGTATCGGGAAATAACTTCCAGATCAGTTATGAGTCCATTTTTATGCAGAGTTAATGCATGATTAATTAGAGCAGAAATCCGATTATTCAGTGGTGCAACTGGAATTCCAATAATACGTTCGTAATCAGAAATTGCTTCAGCATTCATGTTTAAGTCAATGTAAGAGTTGGCTCTGTTAAACAAAGACTTTGTTAGAATGTCGTTATTCACGTTGTGTATTTTTATTATTTGAGTGTATTCAGAAATAGCACATAGAATATTACCAAGTGAATAATATGATACACCACGGAAGAATATTGACAATATGTGGATTCTATCATCTGAGGTATTTGTTTTCAGTAAATACGAGAATTCCTTGATTGCATTACCATGTAGATTGGACTGACCGTATTGCAATCCACGCTTGAATATCGCATCGCAGAATCTTGTGATTTCACAATTGTCACATAACTTGCTATTAAGTCCCACGAACAAATCAACTGCCGGATGCTCAGGAAAATCCCGAATGCAATTCACCATCACCTCACCCGTTTGTTTTGGGTTTTGGCACCAGGCGAATTTCATCAGCTCGAATGTTTCTCGTTTTACTTTTGGTTTGGTCTCACCATTCAATACAATTCGCCCGGCGAGCCGCTGCAGAATCCATAATTCTCCCAACAGGTCGGGTTCGAGGGGGGTAAAAGTCTCTTCACTGAAACTACCCGTGTAGCCGGTCATGGCTTTGACCGCTTCGATTTGCACCTCCTCAAAAGGTGGAATGCTGCAACCCTTGTTCAAGGCCGAATCGCAGAGTTGCAGGTCTTCTCCACCGAGGAAGGTGGCGAGTGTCAGCAAATTCAAATGCGCGGCATCGAGTTGGTTGGGATTTCCGTTGTAACAGGAATCTTTCCAGCGATTGATTTCCCGGTCGAGACAGTGCTCTGCCAGGTCAATCGAATTCCAGTGTCGGACTTCCTCGATTCCGTGCCGTGCAATTGCCTCGGCTGCAAAAGCCGCGAACAGCGGTCGCCCGTGGGAATCGAGTGAGCCCAGGTTATCGAGAATCGTTTTCTGGTCGGCTGCCTCCAGAAGTTTGATTTCAGCTGCATACTCCAACAGTTCGGCATGGACAAATTGAATCGTCTTGATCAAATCGTCATTAGATAGTGAGCCGAGCCTGCGGTGGGATTCTTCAGCAGTATCACAATAGGCCATATCATTGAGGGATGATTTTAAGGTGTGGGAGGCGGACGATAGAAAATCTTCCCACCAGCGATCCTTTTGCTGAAAGCCAATCAGTTTTGACATCGGATCGTCTGTCGTCTCCGCTTTTAATTCCTGCTCTGCTGATCGAGCCAGCAGGAGGAAGCGAACTGGATGCGACGTGCTGTTTCCGTTCGCAAAGGCTTCCAGAGCCTTGCGGATGAGATCACTTTTCTGTTCTACATAGTCGACAATAATGAGTGTCGGCTGCTCCGGTTGCCATTGTTCCCAGTTCAGGTCCGAATCTTTCCAGAACCCGGCATGCCAGCCCAGGGCTTCGGCCTGTAATGCCAGTTCCAGTGCCAGCCGACTTTTACCAATGCCACCCGGACCCGTCCATAACCACCAGCGAACATCAATACTGAAATTCTCACCCGGCTGCAGAAACTGATGCAGTTCTTCCAGCTCCTGTTCCCGCCCAAACAGAGGCACACGCTGACGGTCATAAATGAATCGATCTACGGACTGCAGCTGCTCCTTCTGAGTGGGATCGTAAACTCGCACCGTCAAATCCAGGCGGGGAGCAACCTTTGCTTGCCTTGTGATCAGATCCCGCAGGCGATCAAACTCCTTAACGATGTTGGGCAGGATTTCCTGCTTGACAGCTACTGGCAACTGGGATTCCAAGGAAATCAATCGGGCATTGAGCCGTTGTTCGAGTTTGCGATCGTTTTCAAGAAGTTGATTGATCGCTTTGAGGGTCTGGTCCTGAGTCGCCTGAAGTTCTTTCGTTAAGTCTTCAAGGGAATCGATCTCCCCCTGAACAAACCGTAAAAGAATATCGTAGGGGCGTCGCAGGTCATCGATGCCGAGTAATTCCGCTTCCGGCAAACCGAGTTCACTGGCGATGAAATCCGTACCAAGTGCAAGCCCCGCCTGCTGTCTTTGCTGTGCATTCAAAGTCGCTTTGACATGCTCGCGGATTTCATCAATCGTGTGTCCCTGAACGATTCCGTTCCACAGATCGTAAGCAAAAATCCCAGCCGCGCCCAAACCCATCACAGATAAACTCAAAGGTCCATAACCAGTTGCAGCGAGTGCAGTTCCCACGCCAATAGCAGTCGTTGCCTGACTGGGAGCAGATGACAGGAGTTTCGAAATGGCCTGGATAAATTTTGTTGTCATTGGAAACCGTTATTCAGGAAGTGTGTGGATGCATTAGTACATCATATTGAGGATAAGTTTTCAAATGGAACTGGAATGTAATAACGAATGAATTGTGTAAAAGGTTCATCACATTTCTGGCCACTGACTTTCTTCCGGCTCGCAGCCCACGATCAACTCGAATCCGAAAACTCTCCGAACGAACCCGGGACAAGATGGCGGCTGCCCGTCGCAAAGGCCGTAACATCGGCGGCGCGCCCGTCCTGGGCTACGATGTCGATCGCGAGAAATCCAGATTGACAGTCATCGAGCCCGAAGCCGAGCAGGACCGTCTCTAAAACCGTCGCTCACAACCGCGAACCGGGAACTAACTCGCCAACTGCAGCGCTCCCAAGGCCCGGACTTCGATCGACTGGCCGAACTGCAGGATATCAGATCCAGAAGGCCAAGAAACGCTTGCGAACCAACCTCAACGAACAGACCCGCCATCAGAAACTGGAAATCCTAACGAACAGATCATCGAATCCCTGAGCCAGTTTGACAGACAATGGTCAAGCATGAGTCTCAGAGAACAATCCCACTACCTGAACCTGCTGATCGAACGGGTCGGCTACAACGGCGAGGATGGAACGGTGGCGATCACATTGCGACCAACGGGACTGGAAGAATTTCTGCAACAGACAATTAACGAGGAGATGAGCTTATGAGCCAATTGACGATCAAAGGAAAAGTCCACTTCCAGAAAGGGAAGAAGGGACGCAAACGTCTGGCTGAAGGGAAGGATCGAGAGAAACCCAAAGGACGCCTGCCACGCGTCACCAAGTTGATGGCACTGGCGATCCGATTCGACCGATTGATTAGAGATGGCCATGTCAACGACTACGCCGAACTCGCCCGACTGGGGCAGGTTAGCCGGGCGAGGATGACGCAGATAATGAACTTGCTAAACCTGGCACCGGAGATTCAAGAGACGATTTTGTTCCTTCCACGTGTGGAGCAGGGGGGCAGGGCAATCGCATGAGATTATGCCTGATTTCCTGTTAAATATCGCAATAAATTCTCTGAATTCCAGCTCGCGGTGAGTCGTTTCGAGCGGATGCTCATTTTTTCGTCGGTGTATCTCTTCAAAATTGTCAGTGCTAATCGGCGGAAGATCGCTGCGTTCGCAGCACCCTCGCCTTTACGGATTCGGCTTGTATCTTCTGCAAAAGTGACGTCCAATGACCAATGCATCTGGTTCTCAATCTTCCAGTGGTCCCGAACGTGCTTAGCCAGGGTTCGCACTTTGGGCGGCAGGCTGGAGATGAAGTAGATCAACTCCTGCGACGTCTTCCCGTTGACCGTTCGTTCGCGGTACACCATCCCAATTGATTTCACATCGACCCACCCGAGTTGTTTCACTTCGGCAGGGGCAGGAAAGACAGTATAGCGTCGATATTCGTCCCGACCTCCGTTTGATTCCCGTGTCGTATGACGCCGAACTTTGGGATGCTGAAAGTCGTTCTCAGAAAGCTCCTCAAACTTCTGATTGATGATCTCATACAACTTCGGTTGATTCCCCTTGACGGTCATCACGTAGTCCGCGTTTTTGCCACGCAACTGCCGGGCTACCGACTTGTTTGTATGAGCCGCATCGACAGTCACAACGGCTCCCGATAGCTCCAGTAGTTCAATCAACTTCGGCATCGCAGTCTTCTCGTTCGTGCCTTCCTCGACCGGTAACTGTCCCAGGCACAAATGCAAATCACCCGCCCAGGCCGTCACAACATTTAAAGCTCCCTTGCCAGCAGCTTTGTCGAAACTCCGCCTGAGAACTTTACCATCCAGATGCACGCCCTGGCTGGCGAGATCACTTTGCAGGGAATCCACCCACTTGATCAAGCATTCCGAGAATGCGACCGGATCGAGTCGTGAAAAGACTCGACTGAACGTATCATGTGAGGGAACTCCGTTTTTGAGCGAAACATATTTCTTGAGGAATTTGAGATGATTGCGTGCATAGATTTCAATCTCCGTCCAATGATCGCAATTGGCAACCGCCCCGCAGAGAGCCAGGAAAATCATATCGCTGAGCGAATGGGTAACTTTGTAGTCCTCTCGTGGATCAGCCAGGTCTTCAAAGAAAAGTAAAAATGACAACGGATTGGAAAACATTGCAAATACCTCGGTCGAAGTTGCAAAAGTCCCTGCGCATAACGAGACCCTCGTGGCCTCAAACACTGAAACTGGTAAGATGCATTTCCAGTGCCATTCTCATGCGATTGCCCTGAGCAGGGGGGTGACCCGGTGACGGAGCGAGAGCTAAGGGAGGTTGTTGGGGTGGAGGATTGGGAAGAGCAGCAACAGTTACAAAATTGGTATTCCATCAGTAGGACAGATTAAGCCCAAATGATTTGCACGTAGACAAAGGCAATCTAAATTACAGATATTTGAGGTATTGCATATCATTGCTGAAGCATTAGCTTAAAGATAGCAATTTCATTAATATCAGCCAGTAATTCAAATTTCGCATTGGTAAGTAAAATGAAAAGGATCACTGCACGAGAGTTGACCTTGGAGAGATGTTGCAAATATATGAATTATTACTTGTATATTTTTCAATTTAATGCTGACTGAGAACAAGGGAAACATGGCAGGCAAAGCATTTTGCCGAACTTAGAACTTAAGAAATACTTTGTTTTAAGATTCTGTTGCTTGACATTGACTCTCCGGCTTGTTCTGCTACATTGCACGTTTTTCAAATTTCAAATTGGCAAGAATCACATGACTTCTAACGGGATTAATTCCGTGACTGACTCTGAAATTTTGCTCCGTGTGTGTCGCGTCATGAAGTCCGACTTTGACATCGTTGATTACTTTGAGGAAATAAGTAAAGAGGCAACGTCTGTTCTTTCAGAAGAAGGTTATTCTCCCAATGAGATGACTGACTTCGAAGTGGGAAATGCTATTATTGAAGCTATCGATCGCATTAATCACAGTGAGGTGATTGAAACGATTACCGTCTCTGATCCTGTTCAGGCTCATGGGCGTTTCAAAATTATTCGCTAAGACTTTTCCTATGGACCAGAAGCGGGTCCCCCCTCATTCCACGCTTGGCATGATCGGCACAAGTCTCGGTAAGACTTTTCCACAGTTCCAATTGCTCGAGCCGCTTCTAATTCTAACGAAACCACCATGCTATTTTGACCGTTGTCACTTGGTAATTTCTTAGCCAGATTATTTAATATTGCAGTGAAGTATTCTGCCCGATGAATGGTGTCAAAAGGTAAGTCTCCCCAGTGTGCTTTCTCATCAAAATCGGATACATGGACGTGACCAATCATAGTGTAAAAATCAAGTGTGGAGTCCGTTTCATTTCCATTCATTCCAAACAGGTCCATGCCTGTTAACGCTAACTGTGCATGCCTGTTTACAATTGAGCTTTCCTTTGGTGCTTTCATAATATTTGCCAAGTGATAATGTCCCACATCAACATTCAATTTGATATTTTGCTTAAGTAGATTGTCTTTGGAAATTTGCTCTACGCATTCTCTTAATGTATTGAGCGAATTGGCGAGGAACAGCTCACCCGGTTCCATTTCCAAGCTGAATGGAGTAGTGACATCGTTTGTCTGTTCTATGGCTTCTCGAAGGGCATTCAATAGACAGGGGATAGAACCCTCTTCATTTTCAACAATCATGACACATTCAGAATCGGTTTCTTTATTTTTGTCTGAGGACTGTATTAATCCTTCAACACGACTTCCGCAGACAATTTCTATATTGCGAATACCTTCTCCGTAATGACTATTGGACATTTTTTTGTTAAGAGATTGGGCCAGCTTTCTAAGACCAACAAGAGCTGAAATCGATTCAAAACGTCGATCGGTAAGAGTCCTTTTTAAGATCCTATTCTTGTCATCTTCCTCCGAATGGTTGCGGCAGATTCCTGGTATAAAAGTAGCAAATCCAATGGGCATAATGTTGTACAATTGACATTGTTGCCAAATAAATTCTGCAAACTGTTCGCAGACGGATGAATACTTACAGTAGCCAAGTAGTTCAATAACTGAGATGTCTCCTTCAGGAAGTTCTCGCGCCGTTATCTCACTTCTTAAAAAGGCACCATCCTTCTGCATTAACACATACAGTTCTACAGGCATCGGTCTGGAAGGATTGTTCTCACCAAAGCATTCTTGGTGATATACTTCATTCAGCTGATTCAACCATCGCTTGATCTTTTGCTGGCGTTCGCTGTCATTGGTAAAGATCCCTCTGGCAAAGCAGGAGGTGATGATACCTGGAATCAGTTTTACGTTCGAATGGCTCATGGAAATACCAAGTCTGCGGGAAAGATGAAATTCCGAAAGTGTTACGCGTTACAATAATCTATGTAACCAACAAGACCGTCATCACCCTTGGTGTACTGGGCTCTCTTGTCGTATGCTCCGTATTTCATAAAGGCAACTGCAACTTTCTGACCTTCAATTCTCGGATTGCAAAACAGCCAGTACCATCGCTTATTAACTTTCAATTCCATATCATTTGGTTCATGCATATTCAAAATGTTTTGCCATTGGGTGTTCATAATCTCGTGAATTTGGCCATGAAATTTCGCAGGAAGTTTTGAGCATAGCGATAACTCAATAATTTTATTTGTATCAGTTGAACGATCAGTTCGTAAATCGTCTGGGCCAACTGCAATCACAACCAAGTTTTCTGCAACTTGTTTCGGTGAGGCTTGGTATTTAAATCTTTTGTCAGGGTCACGGAAATTCATGATACCGTAGTAAAGTAAGCTTGAGGGTTTTAAGTCTTTGTCCGTTGGTTGCGTCAACAATCCTACTTTCATCTTGCTTGGAAGCACTACGATTTCTTTGAATTGCTGGGCTTCCTTATTATCATCAGGAATTTGTGCGCTTTGAATAAGCAAATTAGAACTGCACCAGCGTAGTGGACCTAATGCAGGATCGTTGAATACGATTGATTCTGTAACTTCACTAGCCTTTAGAGAGTACCTAGTACCGATGACAGCCAGTCCATGGTTATTGTTTTCCTGATCATCAAGTTCTAATGCATCGATTTCAGGATTAACTTTCTCATGCTGATCGCACCACAGTTTTTTCATATCGATACATGCGATTTGAGGAATACGAGATCTGGAGTACGCTTCAAGAGCAATTCTCTGCAGATTAGGGACCTGGATCGTCCCTGCATATTTTGGATATCTAATCTTATCAATGACATCCGAAACAATTTCATGTTTTCCTTTGAATGAGCGATACATATACCCAAGAATTTGTCTTCGCTTCATTCCCTTTATTGGAAACTTCACCTTCCCATCAGGAACTTCTTGTGTTTCTTGTGGAGAGTCTGACAATGCTCGAAAGGTAATTTCTGCAAGTCCTCTTACTGCGTCCGTAGTTTTATAATTCAATGATTGAATCATAAACAAGCATGCCTGAGCACAGAGTCCGCCAGTCGCGTGAGAATGACTGACAAAGGGGATGCCCCGCAGATCGTTGCCTTCGGCGTCTGTGACAGAATCCAGACCATAGATTTTCCCAAGGTTTGTCGTTGCGAGATTCCAGATGAGATCTTGACGATTCTCCGGTGTTAGAATTAGTGAGTCGGCCAGCATTCCTGAGCCGTCCGTGCCTTCGGGAAGGAGTTCATAAACAAACTGATCCGTATAGAGTCTCTTTAGCGAATTTCTTAATGTTTCTATTCTGCGTACCGTTAGACAGCCAATTCCTTGAATGTATATTCGAATGCCAAAGCGAGGAGTTTCGATGTCATACATGGCCAGTTCACTGCGGCAGATCATTGATGGACCAAGGCAGTAATCGGCATCCATTTTACTCAATAAATTTTCCCATTCCCTGAGCCAGCTTTTCAAGCCAGATTCATCTGTGGTATGAGGAGTAGGTTTCTTTCGTAGTATTTGAAAAGGCTTTTGCCAGTTTGAATGATTTGAGCCTGATTCAGCCATATAAGACGACAAAGTGTCTCCTATGGCGTGAACTACACCTATTCCCGTTTCTTCAATGACTTCATCAAAACTTAACCCTGATGGCATCCTGTAAATCCTGGCGCGTAAAATTTAGTGAATTAAAGTAGTTTTAACGAATAGGATTACTTCCCACTCTAAACCCGAAACACCTTCATCACTTCATCCCCGAGATGATTAATCACCTTCACAGCAATTCTCCCTGACTCCGGTTTCTCGAAGGGGCGGGAGGTGTCGCTTTTGAGGGCTTCCCAGGCGTCTTCGTTGATTTCGGCTTTGAGGGTTGTTTTCAGCGATTTGTACGGGTCGTTAGCGCCTAGGAAGTAGGCGTGGCGGACGAAGAAGCTTTCTTCGTTGTAGTCGGTGTCGAGGAACCAGCAGGCGATGCCTTCGGGGCCGTCGCTGCGGACTTCGCCTGTGTTGGGGTGGAAGACATCCACTCCGTTCACTTTGACTCGGATCTGGTTGTCCTGCTCTTCCAGAATTTCGATATCCGGCTCGCCGAAGATGACGAACAGGTTTCCCTTGCCGGTGTTCTTGAGGTCTTCGGCCATGTGCAGGTCGGCATTCATGCGGGCCTTTAAAACCGGAATGCGGCCGAGTTTATTGAATTCGTTGGAGAGGGCATCGTAGTTGAAAGCGCAGGCGATCAGCACGTCGAACTGGGCATCGGCGGCTTCTCGGGCGGCTGACACAAGGTCCTGTCGCTGGACAGTGCCGAATTCCGGGCCGATGAAAATGGCGGCTCGTCGATCCGTTTCGCCTTCCTGGTAATGTCCCTCGGCACAAACCATGTCGCCGGGCCAGGGGAGGAGCGAGGTGAAGGTGATGCGGTCATCTTTATGGGCCTGCTGGACGCCAGCCGTGCGGAGGTTTTCCAGAATCATTTCGGCAAAGCCGTCGGCATCGCCGGAGTTGTCCTGATCGAGCGGGTCGATCAAATCGTCGTTTTCATCGACGCCGAGAATTCGATGCGGCGAAAGACTTTCAACCGTAAACGGACCAGCCACACGAACTTTGCTTTTGTCTTCATACGGCTTGTCGTACAGATATTCGAAATCGGCTTTGGCGGCGATGGAGGCATCAATCTCTTTCTGCCGGGCGATACGAAGTTTCCAGAATTTGGTGTGCAGCTTGCCGGCAGCCGCGGGCCAGTCTTCGGGAAGCTCGCGGGGAACTTCCCATTCTTCGAGCGTAGTCTTCTGTTTGGAGGCTTTAGAAAGTTCCTCACGTAACGGAGCGAGCTGTTCTTCGAACTTTTCCCAGATGACATCGATCTCGGCATTGTTGGCAATCGATTTGAGCGTGATGTGCGGCACCCGCTCGTAAACAAACCCGTGACGAATATTCCCATAAGTCGCAGCAGTGGAGGGTTCCGTCCGCGTAACCTCCGCTTCTTTCTTCTGGCCGTCTTTGGAATCACTCAATAGATAGTAGGGATAACGGGCTCCCATGATACGGGCACGGGCCAGTGCGAGAGAAACTCGTGAAGTATCTATTGTGATCCAGCGACGGCCCCATTGCTCGGCGACATATGCTGTTGTTCCTGAACCGCATGTGGGATCGAGGACGAGATCACCAGGATCAGAAACCATTTGAATACAACGCTCTATTACCTTTGGATTAGTTTGTACGACGTAAAGCTTTCCTTCGGGTGTACCTGCAATTGCAGTATCATTCCACATATTATTCAGTTGAAAGACAGGATAGTCGTCCAGAAAACGTATGTAAGCCATACTATTAGTTCTAAAATGAATTCTACTTGACCAATCAAGCCGACGCATACCATGGGGATAACTAGCAGTCCAGTGTCTGCCCTGACGCGGATTGAATACTTTACCCTGGGACTTGAAAGGCGTTGGCTCTGGAGGCGAATCTTGACTAGTAATATTGTCTAGTCGGAATACACGAGCAAAATCTGGAATAATCTCAGCTCTCTCTCGCTCCTCTTTGGACATGATACGTGTTTGACCATCATTGAACTTCAAATATCTGTAGTCACCACTCTTAAGAGTTGAAGAAGATTTTTCTTGGAATAATTGTCGATATTTAAGTTTGTTCTTATCTTTTGCAAACCAGAGAATGTAATCACCAATTCGACTCAAGGATCCTGTTTCAAAACCTCCAGTTGTAGTGTAACTAATTAGTGATACGGAATTATCATCCCCAAACACTTCATCCATCAGCGCCCGCACACGATGCACGTTCTCATCACCGATCTGCACAAAGATCGATCCCGAATCTGTCAACAAATCCCGGGCAACGGTCAGCCGGTCACGTAAATAAGTCAGATAGGAATGAATGCCGTCGCGCCAGGTGTCGCGGAAGGCTTTGACCTGTTCGGGTTCGCGGGTGATGTGGTCGGCTTTGCCATCTTTGACATCGCGGCTGGTGGTTGACCACTGGAAGTTTGAGTTGAATTTGATGCCGTAGGGGGGATCGAAATAGATGCACTGCACCTTGCCGCGAAGACCTTCCCGCTCGGCCAACGAGGCCATCACCTGCAGGCTGTCGCCGAGAATCATGCGGTTGGTCCAGTGGGCATCGTGCTGATAGAATTCGGTCTTGGCATCTCCTTCGGGTACGCCGTTGAAGTCGGAAAACAGATCGAGTTGCTGCTGTTTCGGGGCCGGCTCCTTTTGTTTACTCTGCCGCAGTAAATCGTCAATAAGGACCTTGGGATGGACTTTCTCCTGAATGTAAAGCGGCGAAGCCTGCACGACCAGATCGGACCAGTCCTGCTCATCCTTCCCCCGCCAGACGAGCTGCGGATCGAGATCGCGATTCCGCCGCGCATACTCCACCCGCACCGGCCCCTGATGCTCGGTCTCAACAACCGACTGCAACTCAGCCGTGGGAATGTTCTTACGGGTTTCGTCATCGTGCGTGAGCGTTTCGATGGATTTCTTCGCGGCTTTTTTCTTCTTGGGCATTTGACTAAATCAGTCTATTTTTTTCAGATGCATTTTGTATTAGTGTCAATTGATTCGGGTGTCTTAAAACTTATTATTTTGATAATGTCCTTAATCTGACTTATTCTTTCACTCTTTTCAGCTATCCGGACAAACAGTTCACATTCATGTCCGCATGGGCAAGATAATTGGAATTCAAGTGCTAAATCCGGACATAATGTCCGGCAGGATGTCCCAATTTAAAGACATAATTAGTTCACCTCATAACGTGTTGCCCGACCTGAACCGTTAACACTCGCCAATCCAAGTTCGACGAAATGTTGTAAGTGTCGCCGTCCAGTGCGATTTTCGACACCCATGGCTTTAGAATATTCAGGTGTATTTGCAACGCCCTGAGTAGACAGCCATTTCCATCCCTCTCGTTCAGAAGAGCTCAATTGCTCCAGTATTGTTGACGGTAAAGTAGAAACTGTCCCCTCTTGAGAGGGGAAGAGTGTCAGTTTCAGATAAGGATCGGTCCATGTGTATTTGGGTAAGGGGAGGCCAAGTTCATTAGAACGATTTTTCATTGACCTCAAGCCAAATCCCCGTTCTTCTGCCAGTTTCATTTTTGCAAAGACGTAGTGCAGAACGGGATTCCGACTGAGCATTGGAGCGTCAAATGACTGCAACTGCTCAATGGTAATTGGCGTTACGGGCTTGCCAGGGCTGAGGATTTCAAACTTCTCAGGAAATACTCTGAGTTGGCATTTAGCTCCTTCAATACTGTAATCACGATGCACTAAAGCGTTGACGATGCCTTCTCTAACGAGTTCAAAGAACAAATCATTTTTTTCTAATCGAGAAGCATTTGAGCGACTAATTACGTTAGGCAACTTGTCTTTGAGCCATTGCATAGCTTGATTTGGGACAAGTACTTGAGGACCCTCAAAGTCAAAGATTTCCTCGGTCCCATTCGAATAGTGAATGGTGGCTAAAAGTCCAGATTGAGGCATTGATATCCGTGGTTGTTTTCCAAACAGAATCAGTCCGAAACCAGTCGGCTTATATTTTCCTTCCTCGTATTGAAGTAGTCCTTGCAGCATTAAACGTCGATTTAATTCAGACGAACCGGGCGATTCATCGATTTGCGAATGTTTTAAATACGACTCCATCGCTTTGTCTGAGAAATCACTAACTAGTCCAGATGGGGAAGCAGACTCTAAAGGAGACAAAATAACTGCAGTTGGAGGTTCCTCCTCAGCAGCAGCGGCACGTTCGAGAGCTTGATCGAAAAACTCTTTATTCTCTTCCAAAATTATTTTCTGTAAGTCCTGATCAAACATGTGGACGTTTACACCGTTGTCCTGCAGGTATTTAATACCTTTTCGATCGACTTTAGGGTCTGGGTCAGCAACTCCTACCCAAACCTCTTTAATACGAGCTAATACTATACGCTCCGCACAGCCTAGCTTTGGATGATTTCGTGAATTTGGTGCGCAGGGTTCAAGTGTCGCAAACAGTACACAGTCATCTAATTTCTTATCTCGATTTTTTCGCTCTAGTAAAGTAAATTCAGCATGATCACCTTCGCGAAGCTCCCCTCTATAGGCTGTTGAAATTCTCGGACTTGAGGGAACTTCTTCGCCGACATTGACAAGAACAGCTCCAACTTTGGGTGAAGCTTTTCCGTCTTCTCGCGTTTCCGCAATTGATAACCTCATGTAATCAATTGCCAATTCCATCATTGTTCTTGGATTAAACTTTGGCATTGTCACTTCCAAACATATCAATCATATTCTTGAATTCCGCTTCAACCTTGTCTTTAAAATCAGTCTGGATTTCATAAACGTCGCAGAATTCTGCAAACGCCCAGCGGCCATAAGTTCCGAGATGATTGACCCCGGGGATCCAGTAGGTGTCCATGGTCGACTTTTTCTCTTTGGCATCCTCACTTCGATAGCCTTTAATTTCGACAATGAGGTTCAGCAGATCAGGAGTGCCATCGGGCAGAGGAGGATGACCGTCGTCGATGCGGACGATGAAGTCGGGGCGATACTTGCGATTCACGCTGCCGTATCGATAAGGGACTTCGAACCCGAGGTTGTGATTCTTGACATACGACTTGACGAGCGGATGATTTTCTGCGACTCGACAGAATTCGCCTTCCCAGTCGCTGTCCAGAATGACCCAGTTAAGATGACAGTGCAGGTGGCTGGTTTCCCAGCGATCTGTTTTGCTGGTATTGAAGCGGACATTCAATGTGGAACCAGTGGGGTTGTAAGGATCGAGCAGCGCTTTGATGGGACGTTCGCCGAGAAAATTTTGAGTGATGCCAGCGGTGATTCGATTGCAGGCGATATCGGCAAGTTCCTGATACATGAGCAGGGCCGGATAGGTATTGCCCTTACATTCGAGACAGGTTTCAAACCATTCTTTGGTGATTTGCTTGAGTTGACCAAACAGGTGCAGCTTCGGCTCCTCGCCAGGATCGCGCCATTTGGTGTAGAGCAGTCTCTGCGTGAGATTGTAAATAATCGAGAAGGGACGCATTTCACCCAGATGTTCGAGGCTCATGTTGGCGGTTTCGCCAATGATGCCGGAGTTCTGGGTGATCGATGGACCGACCAGGTCGGGGGTCAGGACCAGAATCGAATCGTCGTTGAATTTGGCAGAGAGCCGTTCTTCGGGGAGTTCAATCCGATAACCCTCAACTCGAGGGAATTGGATTTCAAGAGCATCGCGTTCTGGACGTATCGCCTTAACCTGAATGGTTTCCCGAGGCTTCTGTGGGGAGGCGATAGAGGGTTTGGCAGTGAAGTCAAAGGGGATGCCGAAGACGTCAGCGTATTCGACGTTGAATAATCCTTCTTCGTTGAGTTCATACGACTGCCGTCGCAGGGCTCGACCGATGACCTGTTCGCAAAGCAATTGAGTTCCAAAGGCACGCACACCCAGCACGTGTGTCACGGTATTGGCATCCCACCCTTCAGTCAGCATGGAGACGGAGACCACACAACGGATATTGCCACCGAGTTGACCGGATTTACCGACCGTGTTCATGACTTCGCGGAGCAGTTCCTGATCGGTGATCTTATCCCCCGCTTGTGAATCGCCACTTCGTTCAACAATTTCGCGACGAAAGCGTTCGATTTCATCGGCTGCCATGTTGCGGAAGTTGGTATCCAGGGCATCGCCAGCTTCAAGCTGCTGACTGTCGATGAGCAAGGTATTGGGGCGAGAGAGTGGTTCGCCTGTGGATTGATTAAAGTTGCTGAAAAGTGGGAGTCGACCGTGTTCGAGAGTTTCTGTGCCATTATCATTGTGGCGATGAAAACCGGAGATGTAATCGTAAATTAGTTTCGAGATGGCAGTGTTCTGGCAAACGATGATAAAACAGGGAGGAATGCTGATTCCCTCCTCTTGCCAGAGTTGGAATGTCTTCTCGTAATGACCGTACAAGGCCAGCAAAGCGGTCTGGAGTTGCGTGGGCAATTTTAACGGGTCGAGTTCTGCTCCTTTGCCTCGACCTTTTTTTGGCATGTCTTTGCGAATATGTTCCCATAAGTTTCGGAACATCGGCATTTCGTTACCGGGAATATTCTCGGCGACCGGAACACGAGGGAGTTTGACAATGCCACATTCAATCGCATCCATCAGAGAGAAATCGCTGACGGTCCAGTGAAACAAAGTTCCCTCAGCATATCCGGACCCATTGAGGAAGAAGGGTGTAGCCGAGAGATCGATCACTCGTGAGAGGCCCAGTTTTCGATTTACGGCTTCGAGTCCTGAAATCCAGAGACGAGCAGCATCGTTATTACTCTCAGCTTCTTTGCGTTCATCCCCTTTAAGATCGACGTCATCAATCTCTTTGGGCTTCTCCCGATAGCAGTGATGAGCTTCATCGTTAAGAGCGAGAATATTCTTGATACCCATCAATTCTGGCATGACGCGTTGAAGCATCTGGCCTTCGGTTTCAAGGGTGTTTAACTCTTCCCCTAGACGTCCCTGTAGAAGTTGACGTCCCCCTTTGGAAAGTTCGACTCGTTCTCTGAGTTTAAAAGCATGATAGTTGGTAATGACGATTTTTGCTCGAACCAGATCCTCCATCATATCGCTGGGAACAAGTTCGCGGTTCTTGTAATAACTGTCGGGATCGTTCGGCTGAAGCACACGGAGTCGATCTTTGATCGTCAATCCCGGAGCGGTTATCAGGAAGCCTCGAGTGAACTTTTTGCTATTGGGGCGACGAACCGCATTAACTGTTTGCCAGGCGATCAGCATTGCCATGACGGTCGTCTTACCGGCACCGGTGGCCAGCTTCAAGGCTAAGCGTGAAATTTCAGGATTCGCATCCTGATTGGCATCTTCCAGGTATTGCAGAATTGCTCTGCCTTCTTTGGAATGAGATGCAACTTCCGTCAACCAGATCGCGGTCTCTACAGCTTCCACCTGACAGAAAAACGGGCGTAATCCGGAAAAATCATGATGCCGCCAATATTGGAGGAGACGAGCCGTTTCGGGAGTCACCTGCCATTGATTTGGATTCGTAATTTCTCGCCAGCGATCGACTTCTCCACGGACTCGATTGATGATTGAAGCGGGATCGTATTTCTGATCCGCAGTCGAGATATCCTTTGTTTCATCAAAACTCAGATCCAGCTTTTTCTGCTTCGTCTTTTTCGTTTTCTTCGGCTTAGGTATTGGGGAGATGAAATCCGCCTTCCGCCGATACTCAATGATCTGTTGAGTTGGCTGGCCAGAACTGTCTAACTCCCAATGACGCTTAGGATATTCGTAAGGGGAATTCAGGATAGGATGGGAGGTAAATTGGTCAGACATTCAGAGGGCATTCGCTAATTATGAGTACGTCTTGAGTGGATTATTACCGTACCAAAGTACACCGTCAGAAACAATCTGGTTGAAGGGGGCATTTTTCAATTTATGAAGCAAGTCAAAGGAAATGCCTGCATTGATGTTGGCTCCTATGTTCACTATAAGCAATTGCATCAATTAACCCGGCATCTACTACATTGGATAATGCAGCGTGGCCAAATTCTTAAATACTTCTGCGATCAATTACTTCCTCGAAGAAATTATCAAATCGGCTTCCGATCGTCTGGTTCTGATCAGTCCGTTCCTCAAGTTGAATGATCGGATCAAAGAACTTCTGGAGGACAAGAATCGTCTCAAAATCGATGTTCGTATCGTATACGGAAAGAACGAATTGCAGCCGGAGGAAATCAACTGGCTGAAGGAACTGTCATTCATCCGGACGAGTTTTTGTAAGAATCTTCACGCGAAATGCTATCTCAATGAAAGTAACTGCATTATCACGAGTTTGAACCTGTATGAATTCAGTCAGGTCAACAACAACGAGATGGGCATTCTGATTTCCCGTGATAAAGATAGCGAAGTTTATCGGGAAACCTACGAAGAAGCTCAACGAATCATCAGGATCAGTGACGAAGTAAGAATGTCTCTCGAGCGAGTTCCGCAGGAATCCGTCAGCGATATTGCTGATCCATCAAATGAGCAACAGCAAAAAATCTCGACATCCAAGTTGGCAAAAAAGCTCGGTCTATCCACGAAGCAATTTCTAAGCCAGGCAACAGAGAAGGGCTTGCTGCTTGATAAAGACGAGACCCACGTATTAACTGATTCGGGAATATCTAAAGGTGGTGAATTGCGTGAAAGTAAACGCTTCGGTCAGTATTTTGTCTGGCCAGTGGACTTTGAGATTTAGTGGTTAACAACCGAGGCTTAAAAATACAGCAGGCATTCAAAAGTAGACCAGTTAACCAACGGGTATGACCACCCCAGAGAGTTCGAGAGTCTCTCGATCAGAAGCGTCAGCGGTGCGAAAATGGATACGCACTGGGTTGCCAGAGGACAGCTCTCTCAATTTCAACTAACGTCGTAACCCGTTGCAATAACACGCTATACAACGCAAAAACGCCAGACGATCTCTCGTCCGGCGTTTCGTTAACCAGCGGGTATTTCTATTTCGTACCCGTGTGCATAAGCTCCCCGTTCTACACGCCGTTCGAACTACTTTGCGCGCGTATAAATCCATAAGTCGTTAACTGGCATGGAATTGCAATAGTTCGAGTCCATAATGGTGCCCCCGTCACCTATTGACACTCTTTCGAACCTGGAACCCAATGGTTAACAGAAATCAAGCCAAGCGCGTATTTGGAGAGATTTTTGGAGGATTTTGAGCGCGCTCTGAGTTGTTTCGAAGTGCATAAACCTCCCTGGAGACATTTCGTTGGGAATGTGAGCCGCGAGGGAGTACTCTGAAATACTCCTCCCCAGCTCCCAGCGGGGTGCCAAAATGATATTCGGTCACTGGAAGACCCTTGAGATAAAGAGCAAAAGGTGATTCCATGCGTCGAACCTTACACCCGTTGTTCGTCATGCTGATGTCGCTCACACAACAGGAACTGGCTCGTCAGATTGCGTATCTGAAAAAAAGAGAATCCCATTTTCTAATCCAACAGAGAAGTGGCCGAACAACTCAAAATCAGCCTCAGCATGACCTACGCACTGATCAGCCGCGGCGAACTGATCTGCTACGAAATCGGCTCCTGCAAACGGGTCAAGCAGTCCGATTTAGAAATGTTTCTGGAGAGCAAACGGAAAGAAGTTCAACAGCTTCCACGAAATGTGGGTAGACATTTTTAAAACTGGGAATTCTGAAAGGGAAGTCCATGAGAAAAGTTAAATTCTCTTCGGTTGCCTGATAGAAAACGAAGATCCATAAATTGATCGATTCACAGATCGTTCGATCCGCTTAAAAGTAGATCAAAATTCATTTGAATAAATTGCTTCGAAAACAGCCTTACAACTGCACCAGCATATAAATTGAACCCCAAATTATGAATTGACTGTAATACCGAGCTAATTCAACCACGGTTTTTAATTACTCAGGGTTTACAAGCTGACAGTTTCTGAATTTTGATAACGTCGAGCGATATAATTCGAGATTCTTGTGGTAACGATCCCCATTGGGATAGATGTAAGTATCGCAGCCCGAGATTGTCGCAGCGATGGCGACATGCAGGCGGTCGGTGTGGACACAATCGTATTGACAAACTTTTGTTAACAGCCTGTCACGGGAGTTGTGATCTCCTTTTCGACTCAAATCCACCCAAGTATCAGCCTGTAATGTCTTGACAGAGGGGGCATGGGTTGTACCAATCACATCTTTGCGAAAAGCAGCCAGAGTTCCTTTGCCTCCGCATTGGGGGATAACAGGTAATGGGCAGAAAAATGCCAAGTCAGGTGCATAGCTGCATTCCAGATTTAATTGAGTAGCGATCTTGACTGAGTGGTGATCTCGTCCATAGAGATAGAGGTGAGGAAGGTGAGCGATCTGTTGCAAACGCTCTGCTTCAAAGGTTGAGGGCAGGACTATGACACTTCCAGCCTTATTTGCAACTTCAGAAACGATGACAGCGCCGATGTCAAAAGCTTTGCACCAGCCTCCACCTCCCCCGTAGACGATCGGAATCCCCGGTTCGACACAGAATCGAGATGTCTGGTGGTAATCCAATCCAGACTGCTCAAATAACATTCGAGTTCCAGCAGTGATTAATCCATCACCAGCATTGCCGGGATTGGGGATCCATTGAAAATGGCCTAATGCTTTCAGGTGCTCAAGCAGTGGTAAGCATTCCAGACGCAGTTCAGCGATCATGCGTCGTATCTGCATGTGGTTTATGATCACAAATGAACTCCAATTATGGTCTGATCAAAGACGAGTGTATCATACCCACCAGCAGCCTGGATGACGCGTTTGAAATATCGATGGTCGCTCCCTGGCCCTTGCTGATCATACCAGAACCCTTGTCTGGCCAGTTCTGTTTCAATGATGAAGCAGCCGGTATCGATGTTTTTAAAACTGAATGTCCTGTTAGCCTGTTCCCAGATCTCCGCATTGGGGATCGGCTCATAACGGAAAGCGTGATGCCTTAACTGGCAGACACCAATTCGTTTTTCGATTCCCACAATTTCAATCAGATGCATTAACGCATGAGGATAAAACCAATTGTCATCATCCCAGAAAACCACATACTTTCCCCGTGCTGTTATTAAGCCGAAATCTTTACAAAATGCCCCGAATTGCCCATGATGTTTTTCCAGACAAAGATACTTGCGGTCAATTCCTGGATGTTGTGGAAATGCTTTAGTAATTGCCTGCAATCGCTTTTCGTTGGGGCCATCATGAATGACGAGATGCTCAACAGCCATTTCTGTTAGATCAACAAGCTGCAAGCACTCAAACAGGCGCCACAAATCCTTGGGGCGTCGATAGGTTGCAGTGATGACGGTAATGAGCGGTGAAGTCATGATTGGGAAAGTATGAAGGAAAGCTTGCGTTATAGTACAAAAATCAAATTATTTTACTTTGTGAAATCAGCATCCAGACATCGATGTTTCGGTGATTGAGTTGTCCTCTTTGCATTTGCTCCAAGGCAGAGAGGCGGATTCAAATTTCAAGAGAAGAATTAACTGGCCAAGAAATCCCAGTATTCAGGCCAATCAAGAATACCTAATAGTTCTTCTCTATGGAGCCAGTATGTGTCCCATGTTAGAGGAGGATTTATTTCGAGCGGATTTGGATTTGGGCGGAGCTTTATGGCGCCCATTCCCCATAAACTGTTGAGAACTGCGATCTCTAAATTACATCGTCTTCTTAGTTGAACAATTGCTTTCCAGACATCGCCAGTCCACGGTCCAGTGACTTTGGTCCGTCGTTGTTGGACTTCTTTTGCAGGAAGGCAATCGTGAATTAATATAAGACCTTTGGAACTTAAGCAATTCAGAGAGCATTCAACTGTGTGTAATATTTGCTCCTGCAATTGAATGTCATCAATAAAAATGAGATCAAATTTTCGGTTATTTTCTTTGAAAAATGCATCTGACATTACGTGATGACTCCCTCCTGAATGAGAATTAACTCCCATTTTGTCAGCAAGCTTTATCTGATTGAATGTCTTGTTCGTTCCACAGCTAATTTCCAGGTAGGACTCATATCCGAATTGATCGATAATGCCATTGATTAAACCTCTTGCGCGAGGATATTGTTTAACTTTTGGAGGGTGGTGGTATTGTTGCTTTGATTTTTCGAGTAACGCTTCCTCTTCTTGGGACAACACTGCCGTAGCTATCAAATCATCATTCAATTGTTTGACTTGTGATGCGTATGACATTGCCCATTCCAGCATAGGCTGAACAATATCTGTCGAATGCTGAATGCAGGGTATTCTTTGAATGAGTTGCTTTCTTGATAGCAGATCCCAGATATTCGTAATTGAAGCCGGTGACTTATAGGTAGAACTCATCGTTTTGTTGAGGTGTTCTATTCTGGGCGTTTTCAAGTACTGATTCAAAATCCTGGGCACTTTCATATGACGATCGAGTAAGAACATACGCATTCCCTGCGGGCAAGCGTTCAATGCACGGCTCGATATTCCATAACTGTTCGTTCCGAATCGATGAATACCATTGCACCTTAATGTCACAAACTCATCTGGTTGTTCACGTTTAACAGAATTAATTCTCGCATCATTCCAGCAGACCAAGTCTGGGGTCTGCTTCATGATGAGTTGAATATCATCAATCAACCCAGAGTCAAACCAATCATCATCATCGCAAGGTATGAACAGAAAATCCTCTTTTGCGGAATTGATGAGAGGGAATTTGTGTCGGTTTCTGATGACGAAATCTACTCCTCTAATCCGAGAACGATTGAGTTCAGCGATGGATTTGAGTTGATGTCGGTATTCGAAGTAGGACATCTTAAAAAGACTGTTCCACCACTTGATTTTTGCGAGGAGCTTATCAAATGGATACAGCGGATGGGCAATGACAGATGGATTCAGTTTCCCCTGGTCTAGGAATGTCTCTTCCGTCATTTGGTCCCAGGAAATATCAGTTCGCATATAAAGTGCAAAGGCCGTCATTAAGTGGCCCCCCAGGCACATAATCGCCACTCAAAATTATAAGCAAAAGTATTTTGAACTGTTGAGGTCATAATTCAATCTCCTCATTCACGTTCGCAGATTTTTTTGTCCAAGAGCCAGCGTATGTATGAACTGCAAATGAATTCGGGAAATGACCTGAACGAGCATGCTGCTTTCTTTTAGACATAACTGGCGCAAAGACTTCACGTTCAAACAGACGAACATCTCCTCGCCCCTTCTTGAACACGGCATCAAACAGGAGGGGGCCAGTATTCATTGGCTTCTCAGGATGAAATCGATTGGGCATCTCATTAATGATGTCACGCAGGAAGGGATGATTGGGAATCGCTCCGAATAAGCTCCCCGTTAAACGACCATTGGGACGCTCAGTCATCGCAAATGCATGACAGCCCTGGAGAATCGAATTGATGCAACGTAATGGCCGATAGTCGGTGTCTCGATAAACGCCTCCATATTTATGAACTAATGCCACACGAGCGATATCCGACTTGCCTGACCATGAATTGGCCTGCTCAAACATCACTCTCAGTTCGACCGAAAGTTCATCAACAACTTCATTACCCCAATGGCGAGTTTCCCATTCGGGATGTAGCTCTTGCCATTGATCTATCCACGCACGTTGGTCATCTGGAATTTTGTTGTCTCCCAACCAGATGAGGTGAAAGACCTTGGGAATCGGGAATATGTCTGAAACAGAATTGCCGGGAGGATATTTGGCTATTGGATTAGTAACGATATCTGGTTTAGAACCAGCTTTTTCCATGAGGTAATTGCCGTAACTTTGTTGAATAGTCAGTGGAAATAAATCAGTGGAATTCGCGAAATGAAGAAGTCGCTCCTTCCAGTCATCCAGGCTGCAATCCATACTAAAGCAATATCGCCACACTAAAAAATTCAGGAGTTGTTCAGCGCAATGTTTGGTGTCGATGAGTGGTTTCCTGGGATCTAATTCGCAGTAGGAAACAGCACTGGTTCCTGAAAAGTAACCGGGAGCACCTTGTTTCACTGGCGTTTCATTTAACATACAATCTACCGAGAACGTGCTGTTGAATAAGACCACATGCTCACATTTACTTAAGATACTGTGACCGACTCGTCCTACCTGACAGCCATAAGTCGTTCCAATTTCCCTGATACGGGCTTCAATTTCGTTTCTGTTCCATGGGTGCAATTTGATAAACAGTTTTGAACCGTAGTAACGACAAGAATCTTCCAGAAACCTCCACCAGTCTCCCGTCGATGCGACAGAGTGAATCGACCGATCTGCTGGGTTTTGGCAAGCAAACACTACGCCATCCCATTCCATCTCATCCTGGGCTTGTCGATATTTGCTACGTGGAAGCGAAGAACGATTGATAAGTTGTCGAGCAGATTCTGGAGGTGAGAAATCTAAGATTTCTCGTAAGCCTTCTGCAGTATTAAGGCTGCTAAACTGGTACAACCCTCGGGTATCGATATGCATACCATCCCAGAAGAATCCGGTTTCTGCGATTCCAAATCGACGCTTGTTAGCTGGATATCCCCACGCGAGTGTCCAGGACCGATCTTCACTTGGAGAATTTTCCGAAGGGAAAAATACCTTTCCGTCACAGATCGACCGCGTAATACTGCTGACCTGTGGCATATCCAGAAGATAAGGTGCGATGAATATTTTCTGCGGTGTTTGTTCATCTGTTGGTTTTTGGATCTTGATCTGTTTCCGTGGCCGGTCATCAACCGAAACAGGGTCAATTTTGAAGTCATCGGAGAGATACCGATCCCCATAACCATATTTCTGCGCGAGTTGTCGAATTCTTTTAACTAACCCAGCATCAATTGATGATAGCTTTTCCCAGGAGACTGGTTCTTCTTGAAAGCGGGCAAATCGCTTAATTCTTCTGGAATTGAGATTGGGGTCAACCAGAGGAAGTTCGCCCTCAACTCGGGGGTGATCAATCAAGTCACAAATCCGATCGATCGATTCCGTAAATGATTCCGTCTGATACGTCCACTTGGAATAGTTCTCTGCTAACAGATTCCATTCATACCAGAATTCCATGCAGCGATGAAGTTTGCCAGTAGCGGACTTCAGCGATGAGTTCGTCGAGAAGTGTCGACTCACATCACCCAGAAGCCCATGAGAGTGCGTACGCATGGACGAAATTGTTTCCAGTGGATTTCTCACCTGATGCAGCACGATATGGCTGCTTGGATCAATCTCTCCATCCAGGATTTTCAACAATCCTTTCCAACCCACTTCTCCATCTGGACCAGGTTCCTCGTGTTTGACCTGAATCCCAATCTTATTCAAAAATGTGGCTGTATATTTTGTGCCACTTCGACCACACCCGACAATATATAGCATTCTATCAGCCCTGTTGTATCACGCGTGTAACGCAGTCACTCATCTTTACGTCGACCATCAACTTTAAGAGATCACCACCTCAGTTGTTTGCTCCAACAGGCTGGTTGTTAACATGGCTCTTTTTCTGATCCAGATCCTCCCACGCTTCAAAAACCTGTGCCCAGGAATCCATTGCAGCCTGCAGCCCCCAGGTCGCTTCCAGTTTTTGCCGAGCCGCGAGCCTCATCTGGTCTCGTTCTTCTTCTTCAAAGGCACAGCGAGAAGCTTTGTAGACGAATTCTCGATGATCATCGCAGAGCCAGCCAGTGACGCCATCCTCAATTTCTAATTTCCAGCCTCCGCGATTATCGACAATCAGAATCGATCCCGAGGCCATTGCTTCAAACCCGACGCGGGGGAGGTTTTCGAAGGTATTTGTGGTCATGATGATGGCTTCACACTGTGCATAAAATGCTCTCTGGCTCAACCCTCCCGGCTTGATCGGTTGGATGTAATCCGGTGGCCTGTGCCCAAACTTTTTCTCCGCATTTTGTCCCCAGCCAAGTATCAAACCTTCTTTAAGTACGGGGGCGGTCATGGTTTCATAAATCCAGAGTTGTTGATCGCCGTACTTATCGGCATCGTCACGGGAAATTCTTCCAAAACGGAATTTCTCCTGAGACCGATCCCTCACAAAAGGAAACTCTTCGGCATCAAAATACGGGTTAAAGAACATCGGTCGGTAGTTATCGCTCTCTTTGAGCTTGATGCTGACGCGTTCAAAAGAATGTTGGGACTGATACAGATGGAAATCGATCAAGCCTCTCTTTTGATGCTCGACTTCCAGGTCAAAATTCCAGGACATGCAATTTACGAATGTTGTTGATCGTGCGTATTGCTTGATCTCGGGGAGGTACTTCAGAAATTCACCATTGCAGAAAGAAATGCAGTGCAATCCTTCCAGGGAAGCCCAGTCTCGGGGTTCATGATAGACACACCCCATCGCCTCAAGTCCCATTCCGCGAATATTTTGATCGAGCGGATAGGTATGGCAAAGATGAACTTCAATCCCCATGGCTAACCAGCAACGAATCTGGTGGTCCAATTCCGTGTCGGCTCCACCCAGACGACTGGGATGCCCAATAACGCATAACTCATTCAACATAAAGTCATATCCGGCTAAATAAATGATTAGAACTCAATAGGTTTAATTGTCTGATTGATTTAATTGATAGTCTCTCAACATTTGACTTAGCAACTCCGTGGCCAAAGTTGCACAGCGGCGACGGCGTGGAGTTAACTGCTCGAAATTAAAGTTCAACAATTCACGAGGGGATTGCTGCTTCAGAACAGAAATCGACTTGCCCATGATGTTTTCACACAAAACAGCAGCACAGGCGCTGCTGATTAGGCAGCCTTTGTGCTCAAAACTGATATGTAAAATTACTCCGTCAGAAATCTGAAGAGATAAACCTAATTGATCTCCACATGATGGATTTCGAATAGTAGAGACCAAATCAGGATATGGTAATTTGCAGAGGTACTCTGTTGCTCTGGAATATTCCATTAACTCATTAATGTCCAATTCGTATATCAAAGCTGCAGCCCTGTTAGGCTCACTTTCAGAATTGTTAAATATTCAAACAAGAGAACCTGGTGGATTCAATTTTGAAATGCACGGGTTTTGGGTTCGAACAGTTCGTGTGGTGATTTGAATTGGTACTTTTTGCGAGGCCGGTTGTTCAACTCCATCACAGCCGCTTGAATATCCTCGGCTTTCAGTTTACGGAAATCGCTCCCCTTCAGGAAGTATTGCCGCAGAAGCCCGTTGGTGTTCTCATTCTGGCCGCGTTGCCACGGCTGGCGAGCCGGAGCAAAATAGATCGCACAATGCAGGGCTTGCTCCAACTCTCGATGACCCGAAAACTCACTCCCGTTGTCCGTCGTCAAAGTTCGAATCAATGACGATGGCAACCCCTCAAACGCAAACACCGAAGCCGCGTTCAACGTCGATGCTTTCTTGTCCGGCAGATAGCTCGCCACAAGATAGCCGGTCTTGCGTTCGACATGCGTGACAATGTAGCCGGTCCCCTTTTGACCCTCGATGGTATCCGATTCCCAGTGCCCGATCCGCGAACGATTGCGTGCAGAAACCGGTCGCTGATCCATTGGCTTTTTGGTCGGGTCGCATCGTCTGGAGATCCCTGTGCCGTAGCGTTTGCGGCGTTTCTTTCTCGATTGACGCAGCTGCCTGTAGATGTTGCCGCCCTGCTTTTTGTTTGCTTTGATCCAGGCGTAAATCGTCTCAATGGATATTCGCATTCTGGCCTCCCGAGGATGCAGTCGCAAGAGTTGACCTGCAATCTGTTCCGGCGACCACTTGAGAGACAACTTATCGAGCAGGAATTCTTTGAGCGGAGCGTGGTTGAGTTTCCAGGGGAGTTTGCAGAGTTGTCGACGCCGTCGCGCTTTGCGGTCGGCTTTCCCGGCGAAATACTTCCCGGTCGCATCCGAATTCCGCCGCAGTTCTCGGGAGATCGTGCTGGGGTCTCGGGATAACTCGCGCGCAATTTCTATTCGAGAGTGTCCCAGGGCGTGCATGTGCGCTATGGAATCACGTTCCTCAGCAGTAAGATGCGTGTGTGACATTCGTGATTTCTTCTTAGTAGGATTGATGGTCGTTTGGTCAAAACAAACCATCTCACGAATGTCACTCTTTTTCCATCAACCCGTGCATTTCAAAATTGAATCCACCGCTTTTCGTTCGATTATCAAGACGATTTTGCTTTAATTAATCTCAAGGGGGCAACTGTTTCAATATCGCCTTCTCCCAATTATGGATCAGTTAATAATTTATTCGTTGATAACAACTCTTATGTGCAATATACATCTGGCACATCTCCCGGAAATGTTGTCTTTGAGGTAGATGCAAGTGACTCACCGATTGCTCCACAGGGAAACGGTTACTATTCAATTGGCATTACAAATCGCAGTTCCTCAGAATCTGCAAACCCTACTCATATTAAAATTGAGTTCTGGGACTCAAGTACTTCTTCGTATACCACACTCTATGACCAGGATGTGGAAATCGCGTCGGGATATGGTGCGTGGGTGTCTCCCAGGTTACTAGCTCCTCTCCCAGGTTACTTTGTTTACAAGGCACGGGTAACTCTGACTATTCCAGGACCATTGCCTGCTAATTATCGGCTTCAGCGGTTGATGCTTTACCATGCTACGGGAACTTATGACCCGTGGCACCTCCATTTACTTGGAGGAACTTTGTATGGACCTCTGGCATTGGAAGATAACTTCTCACTCAAGGGGATCTCGGCCCCCTCTTCCCCATCCAGTGGTATATGCAGTCTCTACCAGGATGAAAGCGATGATTGCTTGCGCGCAAAATTCTCTAATGGAACTATCGCACAGCTGGCAACATTGGATCCAGTGATCTCAAAATCCTCGACTTACACAATTCAAGCTGGTGATGAAGTCATCCTCTGCGATGCGTCCGGTGGTGCATTCACGATTACTCTGCCCTCAGCCGTTGACCTTTTCGGGAGGCAGTACACAATCAAGCGAACGAATTCTGGAGTGAATGACGTCACACTTGGAACGACCTCGAGCCAGACGATTGATGGTCAAACAACTCAGGTTTTGGGTAGCCAATACGATAAGTTGACCGTAGTATCTGATGGATCCAATTGGATGATTGTTTAATCGTGCTTCTGCAATTATCAATTGTATTCCAGCTTTTATTCGAATACTTAATCCGACCTCCCAAGGTCAAAACCTATAGCGCCCATTGACTAAATATGTTTGATCACATCGCATAAAATCTGTCAAGATGTGAAATATTTATGGAGTTAGAAAACTATGCCTTCTGGTTACCAAGGTTGTAACGAGTTTAATACCAGTGCAGTCTACAAACTGAGTTGGTCGGGTGGATATGCATTATTAAGTGGTACCACAACCGAGCTAACTTCGTTTGAAGTCGTTGGAACATTTCGTTCGGAGTCAGTTAAGAATGCTAACGTGGGATCTGCCACCTTACACTTGCATGCCAATGTTAGCACAGTTGGGGATAGTTACTACGGAGACACTGACAACGGAGATGTGTGTTGGCCTTTTTCGCTTTATATTAAATCTGACATAAATCCTGAAAACGGAGACGATGTCTACTTTGAACAGATTGTGGGCTCGAGCTCAAGCCATTCTGGGGCAAGTTCGAGTGAACCATCATCACCGTCAACCTCGACGGGGCCCAGCAGCGAATCATCATCTCCCTCAACCTCGATGGGATCCAGCAGTGCACCATCAACACCGTCGACATCGATGGGGTCAAGCAGTGCTCCATCGACCTCGTCGAGTTCCAGCAGTTCACCATCATCTCCGTCAACTTCGATGGGACCCAGCAGTTCGCCATCAACACCCTCGACCTCGACGGAGTCCAGCAGTGCTCCATCAACACCCTCGACCTCGACGGGATCCAGCAGTTCTCCATCATCCAGTTCCTCTTCGAGTTCGTCCTCCTCAAGTTCATCGAGTAGTTCTAGCTCCTATGGCCCCTCTTCTCCTTCGGTTTCAACATCGGGGAGTACTTCTACCTCGACCTCTACATCAACCTCCACTTCAACTTCTAGTTCCCCCTCCACGTCTAGTTCTGGAGAAGATCGACAACATGACAATGGTCCCTGCACTTGCAATGGACAATCTAGTAGGCCTATTCGGTATTTTAATGGTCAGGTTGTGTTTGGCAGGACAGATATTGGAGCATCAGGTTACGGAATTCCCTGGCAGCACCGTCGGACCTACAACAATCAGCAGACTCCCACAAATGGCTTAAACATTGCAGTGGACGGGTTGGATATCGATCGAGGGAATGGCTGGAACTGGGTCGCCAGTGACTGGCCTCAACTTGAGCAATCTGATTTGGGTGGAACAGCATTACAATTTGTAGCCAATGCCAATTCTCAGATATTCTTCTCTCAAAATCCCACAACAGGAAATTATACATCTCAGTTCGGAAGCCTAACGACTCTTAAGGCTTCTGGAAGCGACTTGATTATGAAGCAGGCCGATGGGACTCTCTATAAATTTCATAATCTGACACATGGGAGTCGTCCAGGAGGGTTTGTCAGCTTAACTACCCCTGGCGGAAACAGCTTGGTTGTGACCCAGGAAAGTGGAGCCTTAATACAAGAGGTGCAGAGGAGCACCGTTGTTGGCGGAGAGACCATAACGGACGCTTTTGTTTACGAATATGGTAATACTGGCGGAGAGGAAGATCGACTCGTTATCTGCGAGTTGCGACGAAAAATTGGCAGCAATCCCTGGCAATCCATCGAGCGTGCACTCTACACCTACTATGGCGACAGCAGTGCTCATGGGAGTCTGGGGGATCTTGAAACCGTAATCCGTCAAACACCTGCTGAATCTGCAGGATCTTCGTCGTCTTCAGGAACTCTCTGGCAAGACGAAGGGACAGAGTATTATCGTTACCACAAGGCAGACAGCCTGACTGGCAATGCTCATGACCTCAAGTTTATCTGTCTTCCGGCCGCTTATGATCAGATGCTGGCAGATGGCCAATCTCCACTGACGGCTACTGATGCCACTCTTTTACTGTATGCGAATAATTATTTTGAATACGACTTCCATGATCGAGTGACTTTAGAAATCGCCGATGCTGGCGCAATCTCAATGTCGTTCGAATATGCCAGAAATCCCAACTATTTCGTCCCCAGTTCGTCTTCATCGTCCAGCACTCCTGTCGGAATTTATAACCCAAATATCTGGCTCTTCAAGACGACGGAAACTCTTCCCAATAGCACCCAGAAGATCAACTATGCAAACTATGCTGGCCAGACGATGCTCTCGGTCACCCGTTCTCCAATTGCGGGAACTTCTTCTTCCTCTTCCCAAGAGGCTTCGTATCGCGAATGGTGTGAGTTCAGTCGTTATGATGACCAGGGGCGGGGCATTCTCGCCGCTTCCCCTTCGGCGATCAGTGGCTACGATGAAGCTCACGATGATCTCTTGAATTACAATCCCATCACCGGGGAATACCAGTATCTCAAAGACAACACAGGATTAATTCGACTGACGGAGCATTACACAGAAGATCCGCCGCCGACCACTCCTTATCCCTACGGTTACACCAAGAATCAAAAAATCCAACAGGGACAACTCGGGACCAAAATCCTGCAACAGACTTGGGAATATGACTCCCATACAGCTAACGGGGAAACCATCTTCCCGGCCTCCAAAATGATCCAGTACCCGGATGACTCCAACAGCAGTGTCACGATTGAAACGACGTATGCCCACACCTACTACAGTGGCACCACACAAACCCAGCAGAAAACTACAACATTACCGGTGATTTCCACCAGCCAGAATGGGTCTGGAACCGCCAATACCTCCAAAGAGTATTACGACGAATTCGGCTACATGACCTGGTCGATGGATGAGCGGGGCTACCTCACGAAGTATGTGTACGATGTTGTCACGGGAGCCGTGGTTCAGCGAATTGACGATGTCGATACGTCGGTCACCAGCGGAGCCCCTTCAGGCTGGAGCACGCCTGCAGGTGGAGGACTGAATCTGATCACGGATTATGAGAACGATGACCGAGGTCGACAGATTCAGGAACTGGGGCCTGTGCACACGGTCGACTTGAATGGCACCGCAACTGCGGTCCGAACTGCCCAGTGGACCGTCTACGATGACGCGGCTTTCACCGTCCGAACCGCTCAAGGATATGCCACTGGGACGGCTCCGAGTTACACTTTCACACTGGTCAATCCAGTAAACATCACCATCAATGATGCCAATGGAAAAACCTTACAGCAAATCCAGGCGGTTCGCGCCTCGACCACTGGGAAGTTACTGGCGAGTGATACCTTTGCTCAGTCAGCCTACACGCGCTGGCAGACTAATCAGTACACAGATTGCTGCCTGCTCGCATCAATTCGAGTCTACCACAATATTCCAACTAGTGGAGAAGGCACTTCCGGGACTAACTACAACCAGACAGACTATGGTTACGATTCCCTCAAGCGTCGCAATCGGACAGTCTCTCCCGGAGGGACGATTAACTTTGCCGTTCTGGGTCCTCGGGGCTTGAGCTTGGCAAACTATGTCGGCACAAATGATGCAGGAGCCACCGAAGAGGATCCGACCGGCGGAGGAGCCTCCGGAAATAATATGGTGCTGGTCACAGCCAACCAGTATGACGAGGGGCTGCCCGGCGGAGACGGCAACCTGACTCGTCTGACTCAGTCTGTCGATGCCAGTATCTCGCGTGTGACCGACTACACCTACGACTTCCGTAATCGCCGGGTGACCACGACCGGAGAAGTCGATTACTTCGAGAAGGTCTATTACGACAACCTCGACCGTCAGACGAAGACCGAACGCTACGACACCTCCATTAGCGGCAACCTGATCGCCCGGCAGGAAATGAAATACGACGATCTGAGCCGGGTTTACGAATCGATCAATTACGGAGTCGATCCGGCGACCGGAACCGTCGGCAATGGCCTGACCGACCGAACCTGGTACGATCCGACTGGCAATGTCGTCAAGTCCTTCCCGTCGGGGTCCTCCCAGTGGACCAAAACTACTTACGACGGTTTGGGGCGAAGCGTGGTCACTTATGTGGGCTACGGCACCGACAGCAACTATGCGGCTGTGTTCAACGTGATAGGCGATGTCATTCTTGAGCAGTCGGAAATGGAATACGATGACGCGGGCAACACGCTGGAAATTGTCAACCGGCAACGCTATCACAATGCGCCCGATACTCAGACGGGAGCTTTGGGGACGCCTTCGACAACTCCCAAGGCGCGGGTGACGTATGTAGCTAGCTATTCTGATCCGATTGGACGCACGACCGACACTGCCAACTACGGCACCAATGGAGGAACTGCGCTGAGTCGATCGAGTACCGTTCCGGCTCGCTCGGATACGATCCTGATCACGTCCCAGCAATACAATGATGCAGGAGAGATCCTGCAGACGACCGACCCGGCTTCAATGATCACCCGGATGGAATATGACGATCAGGGACGACGGACTAGTGTAATTGAAAACTACGTCCAGATGGGAGCCTCATCTTCTTCACTGGGGTCGAGCAGTTCTGGAGGAGATTGCCCAGCGTCCGATGACATCAATCGCACGACCAACATGACATACGCGCCCGATGGAGAAATCGCCACGTTGACGGCGATCAACCCGAGTACCGGAAACCAGGTGACGACCTACACCTACGGCACAACGTTATCCGACTCCGAAATCGCTACCAGCCATTTGCTGCGGGAAGTCGAATATCCCGATGCGGCGACCAGCGACGATGTGGTTCGTTATGCCTACAATCGTCAGAGTCAGCAGATTTTAATGGTCGATCAGAACGGCAGCGTGCACCAGTTTGACTACGATTTACTCGGTCGACGGACACAGGATCGGGTAACGACCCTGGCTGGTGGTGTTGATGCAAGTGTAAGGCGGATTGAGACCGCTTATGATGTGCGAGGGTTGACGCAGCGGATTTCGAGTTACGATAACGCGGCGGTCGGCTCAGGGAGTGTGGTCAACGAGGTGAAGTTTGCGTACAATGATTTTGGGCAATCGATCACCGCCTGGCAGGCGCATGCAGGAGCTGTCGATACGATGAGTACGCCAAAGGTTCAATACGGCTATGCCGATGGCTCGGCTAATACCATCCGGGCAACTTCACTCACCTATCCGAACGGTCGTCAGCTCGATTATGACTATGGCTCTGCCAGTGGCATTGATGACTCGATCAGCCGGGTTGCGGAAATCATTGATCACACCCCCGATCAGATATTGGCCGCCTACAGTTACCTCGGAACTGGTACGGTCGTGGAGCAGGCTAGTCCGCAGCCGAATCTGCTCAATACACTGGTCAGCCTGACCGGCAGTGATGATCCCGACACGGGCGATATTTACGCAGGGTTGGATCGATTCGGGCGTGTGAAAGATTCCCGTTGGCGAAACTCGTCGACGAATACTGATCTCTCCCGCATCGAGTATGGCTACGACCGGGCTTCGAGCCGGATCTGGCGAAAGAATTTGAGTGATCCGAACCGCCATTACGACTGGCTCTACCGCTACGACGGCCTGCACCGCCTTAAAGATGGCCAGCGGGGGACTCTCAATGGGACTGAAACGGCCATCACCAGCCCGCAGTTTGCCCAATGCTGGACACTCGATGCCACCGGTAACTGGCAGCAATTCCGACAGGATGACAACGGCGATGCGAGTTGGAACCTCGTGCAGCAACGTGCCGCGAACACAGTTAATGAAATCACCGGCATTACGGCCACCACGGGATCAAACTGGGCAACACCTGTGTATAACCCCAACGGCAATATGACCACCATCCCCCGCCCCGACCTGTCCCAACCGGACTGGGCGAACTTCACCGCCGACCAGTGGGACACCTTCACGGCTGACGAATGGGATCAATTCCAGGTCGTCAATCAGATGACAGCCACTTACGACGCCTGGAACCGCCTGACGAAACTGACAGGCCCCAGCGGCACTCTGCAGGAGAACCAGTACGAAGGCCGCAACTTCCGGATTGTCAAAAAGAGTTACACCGATGGCATCCTAGCAGAAACCCGACACGCCTACTTCACCGACGGCTGGCAAAATATCGAGGAACGAGTCGATACGGACGGTTCACCTGATCGCCACTTCGTCTGGGGAATACTCTACATCGACGATCTGATCCTCAGAGATCGCAGCACTATCGGCACACTTAACGAACAACTTTACGCCATGCAGGATGCCAACTGGAACGTTACGGGAACAGTGGACACCAGTGGAGCAGTTAGTAAACGAATCGAATACGATCCGTGTGGTAGCCTGACCTGGCTTGATGCCAGCTTTTTGGAGCAGACCGCATCAGCCAGTGATTGGGAGACGACGTACTGCGGATATGGCTGGGACTCTGGTGTGGCTTTATATTGCGTGAGACATCGTTGGTATCATTCAAGCATGGGAGAGTGGGTGACAAGAGATCCAATTGGATATTCAAACACTTTTAATTTATACGGCTACGTTTCGAATAGACCCCTACGCTTCTCCGATCCTTTTGGCTTACAAGAAAATCCCTTTGATCCACCCGATGGTACTGAAGAATGTACTTCCCATGTAAAAAGAGAAAATGGAACCGTAAGCTACTCCATGATTGTAACCTGCACTGAAACATGTGAATGTCCTAATGGTTGGCAAACTGTAGTAGATCAAGAAAGAAAGTCGTTGAACATTAAATACCCTTTAGAAAATGCTATGGGCGTATCTGACTTTTTACGGCAAGTAAACAGTATGGCTAATATGTATTGTGCAAATATACGACCAGCACTTCAAAACAGAGCACTTGATCAATGTGACAGGTGGATTCAATTTTGAAATGCACGGGTTGATGGAAAAAGAGTGACATTCGTGAGATGGTTTGTTTTGACCAAACGACCATCAATCCTACTAAGAAGAAATCACGAATGTCACACACGCATCTTACTGCTGAGGAACGTGATTCCATAGCGCACATGCACGCCCTGGGACACTCTCGAATAGAAATTGCGCGCGAGTTATCCCGAGACCCCAGCACGATCTCCCGAGAACTGCGGCGGAATTCGGATGCGACCGGGAAGTATTTCGCCGGGAAAGCCGACCGCAAAGCGCGACGGCGTCGACAACTCTGCAAACTCCCCTGGAAACTCAACCACGCTCCGCTCAAAGAATTCCTGCTCGATAAGTTGTCTCTCAAGTGGTCGCCGGAACAGATTGCAGGTCAACTCTTGCGACTGCATCCTCGGGAGGCCAGAATGCGAATATCCATTGAGACGATTTACGCCTGGATCAAAGCAAACAAAAAGCAGGGCGGCAACATCTACAGGCAGCTGCGTCAATCGAGAAAGAAACGCCGCAAACGCTACGGCACAGGGATCTCCAGACGATGCGACCCGACCAAAAAGCCAATGGATCAGCGACCGGTTTCTGCACGCAATCGTTCGCGGATCGGGCACTGGGAATCGGATACCATCGAGGGTCAAAAGGGGACCGGCTACATTGTCACGCATGTCGAACGCAAGACCGGCTATCTTGTGGCGAGCTATCTGCCGGACAAGAAAGCATCGACGTTGAACGCGGCTTCGGTGTTTGCGTTTGAGGGGTTGCCATCGTCATTGATTCGAACTTTGACGACGGACAACGGGAGTGAGTTTTCGGGTCATCGAGAGTTGGAGCAAGCCCTGCATTGTGCGATCTATTTTGCTCCGGCTCGCCAGCCGTGGCAACGCGGCCAGAATGAGAACACCAACGGGCTTCTGCGGCAATACTTCCTGAAGGGGAGCGATTTCCGTAAACTGAAAGCCGAGGATATTCAAGCGGCTGTGATGGAGTTGAACAACCGGCCTCGCAAAAAGTACCAATTCAAATCACCACACGAACTGTTCGAACCCAAAACCCGTGCATTTCAAAATTGAATCCACCAGCCTCCTTTAAGATCGCCATTCCGTGGAAACCAGAAATTTTTGATCTGTGCTGACTGGTCAGGATTAGAAACTGAAAACCCCGCATCCAACCCGATTGAAGACAATCCACCGGAAATAGAAACTGATCCATCTGTTTCATCGGGTATAAGCTCAAGATTCGTGGTAGTCCGACGATAAACTGATTTCCAGACAGCTGCGGTCACTGTTGCATCGACGCACATCCAAAGTGTCTGGCTAGTTTTGTTGAGCCACATGGAACCAGCAAAGTAACCCTTGCTATCATCATCCGTTGAACCTGGATCTGAGTCAGAGACATTGGGGGCACGATCTCCAAGGGTCATAAAATCATCAGTTAATGCCTGCCCTCCGTCTCCGCTTGGAGATTCAACAACCTGCAGGCCTTTGTAATTTACAAGTGACGCCATTAGTGCTCCTTTATTCAACTCGAAGTCGATTTTACTGGAAAATGATTAATTCTTTTAACTTAAGCAATTCAGTTGCGCTAAAATTAGATTCCTAGGGAGACAGGATAATTCACGAGAAGGATTAAGCCCTAACGCTAAAACCCCAGAGACAGATAGCCCCAGCAAAAGTTAAGCAATGGAAATTTTGCACAGTTACAACTAACCCATAATAAGTGGACCCACACCCACCTTAATCTCGCGAGAGAAGGGCGACGCATCCTTCTCGATTGTCGTCGCAGCTTTCTACGCGGCAATTTGCCAAAGCGAGAAACCCAGGAAAGCTTAACTGGCAACAGATCCAACCAGGGACGTAATACCATCCGTGAATACCTTCGAAATTTCTTCACAGCGGTTGGGCAGTACGGACAGGCACCACACAAACTGCCGCATCTCCCGTTCAGCGATTTCTTCATCCGGGGAGCGTGAGGCCCGCCATTCATCGGCAGCCAGTTCACCAGCACTCAAAAACAGATTGTGAGCAGCCGACCAGCGGAAGCCGAGTGTGTCGGTGGCAGGAGAGTCTCCGGTTACATGGGCATTCTCATCAATATTCTGTCCGGAATGCAATAGCACGGACTTTTGATTGGCAACACTTCGATCACTTTCCGACCACGGAGCACCACATTCTCCACAGATAAACTGTCCCTGCATGCGGGCCTCAGCTTGAGACTTGGCCTGTTTCCAGCCACGGAGTTGTTCGCGTTCCATGACCACATGCTGATTGCAATGAGGGCAGGGGAGTAGGATCCGGCTCTGCGTGCCCTGCTGATATTCCTGCCAGGTGCGGCCTTCCTGCGTGCTCACCGTACACTCGAGATAGATGCGTTTGCGGGAACCGTATGCCCGGGTACGGGCTTCGAGTTGGGTGATCTTGTCCGCTTCACGACTCCTGGTTCCCGCCTGATCCATGCCATCCGTTTCGGTGATGACAACCACGCGTGAGGTAAAACCCGCACGAGATTTATCCCCTCCGCCTCCCGACATAAATTTGAGAGTGGCTCCATTCAAAAACTGGATTGCCTCCGTCTTACCGCCACGCGAACCACCACCTTTAGTCGGCATCAAGTCTCGATACTTCGAACGCTCAATTACTGGCAGCAAATCCTCTCGCCATTTGTCGGAGGCCATGTCCATATCGGGCAACCCGCAGATAACCGTCTCGCCAACCTCAAACAGGTGATAGAGCAGGGGGATTAAAAAACAACTCAATGTCTTGCCGGACTGTGTGGGACCAGTCGCCACGAACCGGTTCCAGTTCCCAGTATCAATGGCTTCGAACCACAAGCGAGTGTAAGGCTGACGCTGACAGTCAAACCGTCGTCCCTGATACGGACCATCCGGAATGATAATCTCCTGCTCGGCGAAGTCCCGCATCGAACGCACCTTGGAGGTCTTCGATTGCCTGAGCAGCCAGCGGAGTTCGGAGCGGGTGACCGTCTTCATGAGGATTGGTCCTCGTCGCAGGAGGGAGCATCACGATCACAGATTTTCGAGATACACCGTTCGGCTTCTTCCAGTCCGTCGTTGAGGATTTCCACGGCGTCGTTGCCGAACTGACGCTGCAGCATCTCGCCAGCCGTTCTGAGAATAGCAGCGATCTGGCCCAGTCCGAGTCTGATCTCATCGCGTGGAATCAATTGTCCTTCACGCTCCAGACGATCGAGTTTGGCCAGGATGGCTCGCTCTTCCCGATAGCGTTCCAGAGCCGGGCTCGATATCGCGGCATCAAGGAGATCATCGTCTTCCGATAATCGTCGGGCATTGGCGGCAAGAAAATCATGCAACGATCGCACCACGCGTGACAGATTGATAGTCTTCTCACCGAACGGGATCCCATACTTCTCAGCCTGCTCATGCAGCACCTTGGTCTGGCGACCCGACATCTCGCGCCAGTGTTTCTGCGGGATCGATTCATAGTATTGCCAGCGTCGCTCTTCTTCCTGTTGCTTCTCATAACGCTTCAAGGCTGAGCGTTCTTCAGCGGTGACCGATTCGCCAGCCATGACCTTGCGATAGGCCCGCGTGGCGGTCTCTTTTTCCAGGCGCTCGGCCACACCCAGTCGTGGTTTAGCAGTCGCTTTTGTGGCATTATTTTTAGAGGCACGTGACATGAATTGAAGTCCACTCCAGTGGTTTTCGAAACAGGCGAATAAAAAACGGCTTCAAAGAATCGACGTAAGTTGTTTTAAAGCACCCTCAAAATCGGTCTATTTTGCTCCTGTTTTGACACCCGGAATGGCCCCATTTGAGCCTCAATTCACCCGAAATCTCGCTTACCGTCAAAATGGCCAAAAGTAAGCGAAAAATCGAATCCGGGATGGACCAGATTGACGAAAATGCCTATAATTACGGGACCTGCCAGGTGGCGTTCTGAGCCACATCAATTCTTACTTACCGCCGATAAATCACCCATAACGCACAAAAAAGCCGCCGTGGGGAGAACCGCGCGCAAAACCTCCCCGAGTCGTACTCTATGCGAACACGGGCTAGTTGAGCTGGGAGCCTTTCGTATCAATAAGTTACGTCGATCGGCCATCGTCGAGTTTTACCCTTGGAACCCTTTTCCTACCACGCCCAAGCCGAAATCCAAGCCGAAGGAGCCGCGATATGATCGAATGAAATTGGCTCACCACTACCAGTCGTTGCTTGACTCAGGGAAGGTCAAAACACGGGCGGAACTCGCTCGCCATCTAGGAGTCAGCAGAGCGAGAGTGACTCAGGTCCTAAAGCGATTGGGTGAGGAAGTTCGTTAGTTCAAATCTGGTTGCCCCCGGGGCGACAAGACACGGTTAGAACTTTTTCGCCGTGGCATCGTCGACCTGCAAACATCGCAACCACTGGTTTGCAGACATGTTGCGGCAGTACTTGCGTAATCCGTTTGCAGGATCAACGAACTCAATTGGTTCTTGCGATTTCGCGCATCGGTCGGAACACCGATGCGAGTTTGAGACTTTTCTAGGCCGCTGAAGTTTGTCCAACTTCGGCACCTTGGCTTCTAAGCGAATGTGCAGCGGTCGTTTCGACCTCAGTAGAACGGCGAGGTATTCAGGAAATGTCCTGACGCGAGGGCAGGGCTTCTGGCTTCTGCCCACCCCACCAGGACTGTCCGAACCAGTTCCCAACTCATATACCCCGCAGTCGCAGGTTCGGATTCTGCCAACTCCCAACTCCATTACCCGGAGTACGGTCTGGGTGCAGCCCCAAGGTGCCGACCAGCAGTCCGCGTAAGCCATCTATTTTGACCTGCTCACGAATGGGAGTGATCCCGTTTCGCTGCCGGCGGGATTCGTCGGCTCAGTTGCCGGCGTCAGTTCGCCGGTGTTGAGGAATGCGTCGAGGCAGTTTCGGCATGTCTCAACGTCAAGTTGTTCGGTCGCGATCCAGTCTGGAATGTAGTACGTGTCGAGATATCGTTCGCCGCCGTCACAGATAACGGTCACGATGCTGCCGGTTTTGCCCGCCGTAACCATTTCTGACATGAGTTGACATGCGGCATACAGATTCGTTCCAGTTGAACCGCCGCATTCGCGGTCCAAGAGTTGTTCGAGTGTGTGGATGGCCGCGATCGATGCCGCGTCAGGGACTTCGATGATTCGGTCGACGACTGATCGAATGAACGAAGGCTCCACGCGCGGGCGACCAATGCCTTCAATGCGGGGCGGAATGTCGGAGGTGAGCGTTGTGTCCCCGTGCGCCAGAATTCGGCGAACACGGAGTTGTCTGGGTCGGCCACGCACAGTCGGGTCGAAAGCTTCTGGTATCGGATGTAGCGTCCGACGTTCCGCCAGTCCCGGCACTCATCACGACCCACGTTGGTTCTGAATGGCGTTCGCAGCTCATCTGGCGGAACGGCGAGTCGGCGATGTTGTTGTTTCCACGCCAGTCGTTTGCTCGTTCCGCGTATGTGAATTGGTCCATGTAGTGGCCGTTCAACTCGCGCGTAAGCTGACCTGCAGCCGTTTCAATTTCGGTGTCGTCAACCAAGTGACATGTGCCACCTAGAAACTCGATCTTGTGAATCTTTTCCTTCGAGTTTCTGGCCGGAATGACCGTGTGAAACGGACTCGACGATCTTAACTGGCTTTCCAGTGTTTTGGGGGCTGACGTCACAGCACCCCCCAAATTTACTCGCAAGTGCTCCAACATTTCTGTTGGCAGGGGGACGTAGTCCGTGCCATCTGACCGACCAATGTCATCGGGATCGAGCCAAAATGACTCGCTGTCGCGGTCAGCGGTTGCGTCACCGCCGGTCAGGATTTCAAATGTCTGGGGACGACTGCGCAGCGCGACAATCGACCAGGACAAGTGCCTGATCGTGCAGAATTCAACTAATTCGTGTGCCGCCATTTTCATGGGCCGTAAGCGGCTTATTCATCTTAAGGAGTTCGGGAGCTTGCTCCTCGATGACTTCGTACGCCTTGATGACAGCCATTGCTAAATGGCATTTGACCCGGGTCGCGATGTGGAACTTAATGCGGAAACTGCGTTGCTGCAATGGTCGGAATACGCCCTTCAACGTAAGCCGAATTTGGTTCAGCGGGTGGCTTAGTATTTTGAAGGGAGGCGGGAAGATGAGTGACGCTGGATGGCTTTGGGTGTGACAACAAGATCGTTTTATAATCAGCAACCACCGGCAGAGCCGGTGGTATGAGGAAGCCCCCTAAAAGGGGGCGTGTGTAAACGCCTGACTTCGAGCACGCGGATTCATTTTCAACGTAGTCTTCAGTTTTCGCACACCTGTTTGGGAGAACCGATCACAGTTCGTCAGCAATTGCAGATTGGGCAGCCTTCGCCCTTCCTGAACCCGGGACGACGTTCAACCGCCACTCGGCTGCACGGACTCACACCGACTGCTGGGTGGGCATGCGAAATCTGGATCGATACCGTTCGTCTTTTATGCTCATTCAGATGAACCAAACCTTACACAACAATCACGCAGGAAACGGCAGATCCTGTTCAATTCTCACCAGCAGAGCTGGTGGATTAGCTTGGATTTAGAGTGCTGTGTTGGTTTTATCACTCAACACAAATTCTAGGGAAAGGTAACTATAGGTGACTCGCTTCACTTAGGCTGCAATCCCTCTCGTTCAGTACATCCGCCGGCGGAAGAGCCACGCCGCCGAATTGAGCGTGACGGTGGCAATCAGTGCCATCGGCCAGAACTGGTCGACGAGCAATCGGAATGACGCCCCTTCCAGAAACGTTCCGCGCAGGACGATCAGAAAATAACGCAGGGGATTAACGTATGTAATCGTCTGGACCGCGGGAGGCATATTGGCGATGGGGGTCGAGAATCCGGAGAGAATGATCGCTGGCACTAGAAAGAGAAAGGCGCCGAGCAACGCTTGCTGCTGGGTCACAGCTAACGACGAAATCATCAGTCCCACGCCAATGGCGGCGAGCACAAACAACACAACTCCGACATAGAGCGTGAGCAGGGACCCGACGAACGGGACGCGAAACCAGAAGACGGCGGCTGCAATGATGATCGTTGCTTCGGCAACGCCGATGATGAAGCCGGGGGTTGCCTTGCCGACCAGAATCTCCCAGGGACGATACGGCGTCACCAGCAACTGGTCGAAGGTGCCTTGTTCGCGTTCACGAGCGACCGAGAGCGCCGTGACCAGCATCGTCACCACCAGCGTCAAAATGCCGACGATACCCGGCACGATGAACCAGCGGCTCTGTTGGTTCGGGTTGAACCACGAGCGGACTTCCAAGCGCGCGGGCGCCGCCGTAAGCCCGCGATCAGACGCCCACTCGGTGTTAAAGTCATTGACGATGCGACGGGCGTAACCGAGTGTGATCAGCGCCGTGTTGGAATCGCGGCCGTCCAAAATGACTTGCACGTCAGTTCGCCCGTCGCGATGCAGATCGCGAGTGAACGTCGGGCCGATGTGCAGGACGACCAGCGCCTTGCGGCTGTCAACCAACGGCGCAATTTCGTCGAGGTGAGTAATCGTAGCGACTCGGTGGAAGTTGCGCGAGCCGTCGAACCGTGCTACCAGGTCGCGCGAGGCCTCGCCGGGGCTCTCGTTGTACACTGCCAGCGGAACATCCGTCACGTCGAACGTCGCCGCATAACCGAACACCAGCAACTGTACAATTGGCGGGCCAATAATCACGAACCGGCTCTTCGGGTCCTTCAACAGGGCCAGAAATTCCTTGTGGATCAATGCGAGTAGTCGTGACACCGTCGATCTCCTAGTGCGGCATGGCCGCAACCAAATGCGAGCTAACGTTCGGCAACGCTCCGTTGTCGCTCCGGAAAGATGCACGTAAGGTTGAAGGCAGTTTTTTCAAAAGACTCTAATCCAGCCGCTTGCGTGAAAGTCGCCGCGTGAGGCCCAGGAAGATCGTTGCCATCACGGCCAGGGCGGCGCAGTTGGGCAGGATGACCGACCAGACGTCGCCGGCCAGGAAATTCGTTTTCAAGATCGACACGTAATACCGAGCCGGGATGATGTGCGTGATCCACTGGATTGGCCGGGGCATGCTGCCAATGTCGAAGATGAAACCGGACAGGATGAACGCTGGCAAAAACGTTGTGATGATGGCGACCTGAGCCGCGACGAACTGCACGCGCGTGACCGTCGAGATAAACAGACCCATGCCCAGCGCCGTCAACAGAAACAGCGACGAACCAACAAGCAGCACCCAGATCGAGCCGCGCAGAGGCACTTCAAACAACCACACGCCCATCACGACCGATAACGCCAGCCCGCCCATCCCCAGGATGAAATAGGGTAGAATTTTCCCCAGTAGCACTTCCAACATCGAAACCGGCGTGACCATCAATGCTTCCATGGTCCCGCGTTCCCATTCGCGGGCCATCAACAGAGCAGTCAACAGCGCCCCGATGAGCGTCATGACGACAGCTACGACACCCGGCACCAGATAGTTGCGGCTGCGGACGTTGGCGTTGAACCAGATGCGGTGTTCGACGTTGACCGGTGCGGCGAAAGTCTGGCCGAATTCGATGGCCCGATGTTCCAGCCATTTCGCATAGACTCCCTCGACATAACCATTCACGATTCTCGCTGTGTTCGCGTCGACGCCGTTAACGATTAATTGGACCGACGCGCCGCCTGGCCGACGGAGCTTCTCGGAGAAATCCTGCCGTAAGTGCAGGATTGCGTCGACTCGCCGCTGCATCAGCAATTCTTTGGCCGCCGGCATGCCGTGTATGTACTTCGGCTCGAAATAGAGCGAGTGTTCCAGTTCGCCGCAGAAGCTGGTTGTGTCCGACGTCGGCTGCTCGACCACGATTGCAATCGGCACATGCTCGGCATCGAGCGATACGCCGTACCCAAACAACAGCAGCAACACGACCGGCAGCACAAATGCGATCGCCAGCGCGCTGGGATCGCGCAGCACCTGCAAGAACTCTTTGCGGACGAGCCCGCGCATTCGCATCAATGCTCCGCCGCGTTGGCTGCTCATTCGTTTGGCCTCGATGGTGCTAGGGACTCTTCCTGCGTTTCGATCAAGTGAATAAAAGCGTCTTCCATGGTTGGTTCGGGATTTTCCTCGGAGCTGGCGCTCTGTTTGATTTCCTGTGGTGTGCCGAAGGCGAGCACTTCGCCGGCCATCATGATGGCCATGTGGTCGCAGTATTCGGCTTCTTCCATGAAGTGCGTTGTGACCAGTACCGTGACTCCGGCCGAGGCCAGTGTGTTGATGCGGTGCCAAAACTCGCGGCGGGCCAGCGGATCGACTCCCGAAGTGGGTTCGTCGAGGAAGATGATCTCCGGTTCGTGCATCAACGAGCAGGCCAGGGCCAACCGCTGTTTGTAACCCAACGGCAAGGCACCGCTGTTATCGTCCAGCACCGGTTTGAGTTCGAACTCGTCGGTGGCCCAGTCGACGCGGTCACGACGTCGGCGACCGGAAAGACCATAGGCGCTGCTGAAGAACTGTAAGTTATCGGCGACGCTAAGCGTTCCGTACAGGGAGAACTTCTGTGACATATAACCGATGCGAGCCCGCGCTTTGGCGGCCGTCTTGCGGACGTCGATACCGGCCACCTGCAGCTTGCCGTCGCTGGCCGGCAGTAATCCGCAGAGCATGCGGAACATAGTCGTCTTGCCCGCCCCGTTGGCTCCCAGCAACCCAAACACTTCGCCGCGCGTGACGTCGAACGAGATGCCTTTGACCGCGTAAAAGTCGCCGAACCGACGCTTGACGTCGCGCACGATGATGACGGTGCCATCGGCATCGCTCGGCTTGCCGTTTGAATCCGTCGCCGTCCGTTCCGGCGGCTTCATGCCTTCGCCGTGGCGCTCGCGCAGCATGGTGATAAAGCCGTCTTCAAAGCGGGGCGGCACGGCATCAACCGTGGCGGACTTCTCGTCGGGCAGCAGTGTCTCGACGGACGGTTCTGCATCGCGGGCCAACACCAAACGGACCGCGTCACCTTGAATCACCGCATCCACCACGCCCGGCTGACCGGCCAACATCTCCTGCACATCGCGGTTCTTGCGGTTGGGAATGCGGACTTTGAACGTATGGCCGGCCAGCGGATCGCTGAACTGGCTGGGCGGGCCTTGACCGATCAACTGGCCTTCGTCCAGCATGATGACTTCGTCACACCGTTCCGCTTCGTCAAGATACGCCGTGCTCAGCAGCACCGTCGTTCCTTCCTCTTTGACAAAGCGCGCGACGATCGCCCACAACTCGCGGCGCGAGACCGGATCGACACCCACGGTCGGTTCATCGAGCAGCAGCAATCGCGGCGGATGGACCAGCGTGCAAGCCAGGCCGAGCTTCTGTTTCATCCCGCCCGACAACTTGCCGGCCAAACGCTTCGTGAAAGGAGCCAGTCCGGTCATATGCATCAATTCGTCGTACCGCGTTTTCCTCGCACTGACCGGAACGCCTTGCAAATCAGCATACAAATCAAGGTTCTCCTGCACGCTCAGGTCTTCATAGAGCCCGAACCGCTGCGGCATGTAACCGACGCTGGCTTGCACCGTCAGCGTTTGGCGAGCCGCATCAAGGCCCAGCACGTTGACCGTTCCGCTGTCTGCTCGCAGGAGCCCGGCCGCCAGTCGCATCAATGTCGTCTTGCCCGCTCCGTCGGGACCGATCAAACCGGTAATCTTGCCGACATGGACCTCGACATCCAGATTCTTGACGGCCGTCACGATCCGACTGCCGGCACGAAACGACTTCGTGACGTTTTGGCAGGTCAGCGCGATCTGATCGTCGGTGGTCATACGGGCTGTCATCTGTTGAGGATTGGGAGACGGATTGAGTGGATGGCTATTGATTCGATCAGCGTTGATCGGGTTCGTGTTTCTCCGCGTTCTACTTCTTCTCGGAAGACGGCCGCCGGGATTGATCGAGGGGAATCTTCACGGTGGCCGGCATCCCCAGCCGGAGTTCGTTGTTCGGATTTTTGACGAATACTCGAATCTGATACACCAACTTGGTGCGCAGCTCGCGCGTTTCGACCGGCTTGGGCGTGAACTCGGCGGTTGGCGAGATGAATCCGATCCGGCCTTCATACTCTTTGTCCGGAAAGCTGTCGGTGATGACCGTCGCTTTCATGCCTTCGTGAATTTTTCCCAGATCCGGCTCGGAGACATAAGCCCGCACCCACACCGGATCGGTCAGCGCCATGGTAAACACCGTTTTCTGTGGCGAAGCCATGTCGCCAACCTCCAGAATACGGTCTTGGATGATGCCATCCGACGGTGCGTAGAGAGAGGCATCCTTCAGGTCGTGCTCCACTTGGGCCAGTTCGGCTTCGTATCGTTTGAGCAAGGCTTTCGCTTCATCCTTGTCCTCCTTTCTCGGCCCGGCCACCGCCAGATCCAGCTCTGCCTGGCGAGCCTTCACTTGCGCCTCAGCCGAATCATAAGCTGCTCGGGCGTCGTCCAATTCCTGTTGAGTCACCGCGTCCCGTTCGCGCAGTCTGGTAATTCGTTCGTACGTTCGTTTCGTATCTGTGGCGAGTGCTTTCGCTGCGGCGACATCCGCGCGAGCCTTTGCGATCTCCTCAGGACGGGAGCCCGCTTCGAGACGTGCGACAACCTGACGCTGCGATTCCACGATCGCCTTCGCACGCTCAACGGCATACTCCAACCGCTCGGAATCCAGTTTCGCCAGCAAGTCGCCTTTCGTAATGCGATCTCCTTCTTCGACGAGCAGTTCGCCGATTCGTTCGTTGCCATTGATCGCCAATTCGACCTGTCGTACGTCAACGTTGCCGAACACCGTGAGTTCATCGGCATCGCTGTCGTTGTGCTGATTCTGCCAATACCAAATCCCGAAGCCCGCGCCGCCAAGGAGACAGACCACAAGAAGGACTCGCATAATTTGTTTCATTTCGTCAATCTAATTATTCAAGAGTTATTGTGGTCTCTTGCCAGGACGGCGACCGTTCGGGCCGCAACGTCATAAAAGTGATCTTCCAATGATCCACCAGACGCCTCGCGAATATTGTAGTGTGACTCGCGCGACGTGTCGATAACACATTGCCACTGGTACGGCCGGCCTTCATGCAACTGAATTGTACCACCTCCGAACTCGCGTTGAACATAGGCCGTTTTTCAATCGTCAGGATGTTCCACGAATTCGTCACCGTTGTACAGCGGGCACTGGCGAGCACAGAAAGCGACTTCGACGATGACGATGGCCGCGAAAAAGCCGCCGACCCACAGGAATGTTTCGCGGCTTTCGTTCCAGAGATGAATGAGCAGTAGGGTGACCGTTGTCAGCATCAGGGCGATGCCCAGCAGGACCAGACCCACATTGCTGTGTGTGATGTGTCGCAGTTTCAGGTTGGCCACGGATACGGCGATCGACACCGCCAGAAACGTGAGACTGGAAAAGGTTGCGATGGTTTCTAGTCCGCCCAGAACCGTGAAGGCTCCGGCCAGCACGGTCAGCGTGACGACAGCCAGCCACGGGACATCCGTCCGACTGCGAAACGAAAACACTTCGGGCATGCGTTGTCTGGTCGCCATCTCGGCCATCATACGAGACGCTCCGAATGCGGTGGCATTGATTGCCGAAGATGTGGCCAGCAGCGCGGCAAGGTCAACAAGGATTTCGCCGGCATTCCCGAGAGCCGGTTTGGCCGCCACCGCCAGCGCGTACTCTTCTGAGGCGGTGAGTTCGTCGGGTGTCAGGTTGCCCACGGCAACCACCGCCACACCGACGTAGATCAACGATGTGATGATGATCGATCCGTAGATTCCGCGCGGGACGTTGCGGTCGGGGTTCTCCGTTTCCAGCACGGCATTGGTGATCAGTTGAAAGCCCTCAAACGCGACGAAGATCATTGCGCCCGCAATGAATACTGAAGAACCACCTCGGTCGAACACCGGTAACAGATGGTCCTGTTTAATCGACGTGATACCGGCCACCGCAAAGAGACCCAGCAGAATCACTTTGGTGAACACGATCAGGTCTTCTGACTTTCCGCTCGCCTGAACCCCCCGCAGGTTCACGCCCATGAAGAACAACAGAACTGCGGCGGACAGAACCATTCGCAGGACGTGAGAATCGGAACCGCCCAGCAGGTGGGCTCCGTAAGCCCCGAACGTAAACGCGTACAGCGCCTGCGTGCCGATGTAGCCGACGACCACCGTCCAGCCGAAAATGCCCGCGATGTTGGGGTGGTTCGGAAACGCTCGGTCGAGATACGTGAAACTGGCTCCGTCGCTGTGAAAACCGAGAGCCAACTTGACGTACGAATAGCCTGCTGCCAACGCAACCAAACTACCCACGAGAAACGCCAGCGGCGCGGCGTGACCGGCGATACCAACCGCCATTCCGAGGACGGAAAAAATGCCGCCACCAATCATTCCGCCAATACCCATCGCGAGTAATTCGGGCAGCCGAAGTTTTTCGCTTTCAGAGTTCATATTGCAGTGGTCTTTCAGCTGATTGTCGTTCCGAAGAGATGGCCGACCAGAGCAGTTGCACCCATGGCCAGCGCGCCCCACATTGTTACTCGCACGGCGGCAGTGAGAACGCGCGCTCCGCCGGCACGAGCGGAAACAGAGCCGAGGATTGCGAGACTGAGCAGTGAAGTGGCGACAGTCGCTGGAATGAACGCTGTACGCGGCACAAACATAATGGACAAAATCGGCAGCGCTGCTCCGACTGCGAACGTCGCGGCCGATGCGATCGCCGCCTGAACCGGGCGCGCCTGCGATAATTCTGAAATTCCTAATTCGTCCCGGGCGTGAGTGGCCAGCGCATCCTTTTGCATCATTTGAGTCGCCACCTGATCGGCGAGCTCCCTGTCCAGTCCACGCTCGACGTAAATATCTGTTAGCTCTGCATGTTCAAAATCAGGGTCGGTTGCAAGTTCCTGCCGTTCCCTTACGAGGTCGGCCTGTTCGCTGTCCGCCTGAGAACTCACGGAAACGTATTCCCCAGCCGCCATCGACATCGCTCCAGCAACAAGCCCAGCGACCCCGGCCAGCATCACTTCCCCGCGTCCCGTTTCAGCGGCCGCGACCCCGACCACCAGACTTGCCGTCGAGACAATGCCGTCGTTGGCACCGAGAACGGCAGCTCGAAGCCAGCCGATACGGTCAATGAAGTGGTTTTCCCGTGTTTTGTCATTTGCGGTCGCTACGTCAGGCTGTTCGTAGATTGCGTGGAGTTGTTCGTTCGTCAGTATCTTGTCTCGGTGATCGTTGTGCTTCGGTACGGGTAGGTCAGGTATTTTTTTATTTGAACGCTAACACGATCTCGACAGCGACCCACATGTGCTCGATGTCTGTCTCCTTGACGTCAAAGCCGGCCGCTTCGATTGCGCGTCGCGCGTAGACGGGCCGGCAGTCCATCAGGTTGGGAAAGTGCTTGTGCGTCCATTCGTAGGCCTTCATGATGACGCCCTGCTTTCCTTCTTTGGAAAGTGCGACCACCACCAGCCGCCCTCCCGGTTTGAGCACTCGCTTCCATTCGGCCAGCACCTTGGGGATTTCAGGTGTGTCGAACAGCTCGAACGTGAAGCTCGTGAAGACTCCATTGAGCGAGTCGTCTTCGTAGGGAAGCGATTCGGCATCGCCGCAGGTCAACTCAACCCGCTCGGATAGACCCGCGCGCTGTAGTAACTCATTGGTCAGGGCCACCATCTCGTCAGAGATGTCGACGCCGAGCACTCTGCCGGTCGGTCCGACGGCCTGAGCCAGTTCGACGACGCTGTGTCCTGTGCCGAAGCCGACTTCCAGAATTCGCTCACCGGGCTGGGCAGCCAACTTCTGCAAGCCCTTCTCGCGCATCGGCTGCTCGGAATGTTCCGCCAGCAAGTCGTACACTTTGGCGATCTTGTTGTAATACGCCTTCGTCTCGTCCTTGGTCTGAAAGATCCGCAAGACGCCTGGTTCGTATTCGTTGACGTCGGTTGCCATCGGGACATCGCTCCTAAGTGACTTTTTCATTGGGTTCAGTTCCTATTTCAGCATCGGCAGGTAGGCGTATCCGTCGGCCTGAAGGTTGACCAGTGCGGTGAGCGCCGAAACGGCTACATCCACCTGTTCGGTGACTTCCGAAGGCTTCGCACCTTTGCCGATGAGCGACTGTCCGCAGACGTAAACTTTCACACCTGCCTTCTGTAGTTCCGACAGACATTTGAGATTCGGATTCGCTTTGCTGCTGAAGCGAGTTGAGTACGCATCGTTCCTCAAAATGGCCAGAGTCGCGTCACCGTGGAGCACGACGGCGATGTCAACCTTCGCGGACTCCTTTCCGGCTCCGGCATAGATGTTGACGAAGCGGCACACCTTTTCGATGGCCGGGTTCAGCTTGTCGGAATCGCCGCCTTTGGTGATATCGACGACGATCCTGCTGCCGTCTCGCGGTTGGTGAGCCGCGTTCGGCAGTTGCACGACCTTGCCATAGTCCTTAATTGCCGGATTGACGTACTGCGACTCGTCGGGATGAGTTGACTCGTCGGTCAATGGCGAAGTTTGGCCAGACGCCACGCCGAAACCAATTGCTCCACCGATCGCGATGAGAGCGAATACTGTTGCTTGATACTTCATTCTTGCCTTGCCTTGGGATGCGGTGCCGTGACTAACGTCAATTGCGTCCAGCCGGTTGCTCCTATGACCCCGAACCGGGTGACGGAATGTGCTTTGAGATGTACGCCGACTCGCCCATGCGTTCAAGCAGATCGAGCTGCAGTTCCAGCCAACTCATGTGTTGCTCTTCGTCCAAAGCGATTCGCTCGAAGATCGCACGTGATCCGAGGTCGCCATCTTCCACAGCCTGCAACGATGCCTTCGTGTAGAAGGTGATCGCTTCCTTTTCGTCGGCGAGATCGGACTCGAACATTTCTTTCAACGTGGAAGCTCGCACCGGAGGCTTCGCCATCTTCATTTCGGGATCACCTTTAAGAAACAGAATGCGAGTCATGAACTGTTGGGAGTGGCCCAGCTCTTCCTGCATTTCCTCACGCATCTGCGAAGCCAGCAGGGTCATGCCCCAATCATCCAACACTCCGGCGTGAAGCTGGTATTGGTGAGCCGCGGTCAACTCCATTGAAAGGGCGGTTTGCAGGCTCTCGATTGATTTTTTTTTGGTCATCGTCATTTCTCCTTGGGTTAGTTGATGTTGAGCGAAGCTTCATTGTAGTCTTTTCAGTGTTGCATTGCAGCCGGTTGCTGGTCTTCAAGTACGGATTCGCCTGAACGCGACGGTAGCCGTGGCAACGTGATTTCAGGGAACTCGCCGTCCAGTGACGTGAGGAATTCCACGATGTCAGCAACGTCCTTTTCGGATAGTTCGCTATCGAGTTCGGTCTCGGCCATGACGCGAACCGCGTCGGAAAGTGATTCAACGGCACCATTGTGGAAGTATGGGGCGGTGATCGTGATGTTCCGTAGCGTGGGCACCTTGAAGTAGTGCTTGTCGGCTTCCCGTTTCGTTGCTTCGTATCGTCCATGGTCGCTATCGAGACGAAACTGCTTGAGGAATTCGCTCGTTGCGAATCGCGGAAACTCTTCAAACGATGGCTCCGTGTCTCCAACCTCCCAGCCATTGAATGCCGGACCGGAATGGCACTCCGTGCAACCAATGCTGTCGAACAGCTTCATCCCTCGAATTTGTTGGTCGCTCAGTGCGTACTTGTCGCCTTTGACGTAGCGGTCGTATGGACTGTTCGGTGTAACCAGTGTTCGCTCAAACGCGGCGATCGCCTTCACAGCGTTGTCGATTGTGACTGGCTTGTCGTCGCCAAACACACGAGAGAATTCCGCTTGATAACCGGGAATGGCCGCGATCCGTTCAATCGCTTTGTCGTGATTCGGCATCCCCATTTCGGGCGATGCAATGACTGGTCCTTTGGCTTGATCTTCCAGACTCGGCGAACGGCCATCCCAGAACTGTGAGGCTTGAAAGACGGAGTTCCAGACGGTCGGAGCATTGCGACGCCCGAGACGTCCGTGAACGCCCATCGACGAAGGCCGACCATCGTCACCGCCTTCCATGATGTTGTGGCAACTGTTACACGATACGGTGCCGGTCAATGACAGTCGTGGATCGAAGAACAGTTTTTTGCCCAATTCGACCTTTGCCGGAGTTGTCGGGTTGTCAGTTGGTGCTTTGGCCCGCGAAGGAAGCGGCGGTGTAATGCCAAGTGATGCTGGTTCCGTTGCTTCTTTCGAGACGCCTTTGGCTTCAGATTGCTCCTGTTCAACCTTCGGCAGATTATACGGCTTATGGATTTCCTCCATACCGTTCTTGATGAAGCGACTGACCAGTTTCGCGTGTTCCTGCACCAACATAATGACGAAGGGATCGTCGGCTTCATAAGTCACCTTCAGTCCCTTGTCGGTTTCTTCATACGTCAGCGTGTAGTCGTCGCCGTGCTTGATTAGTTCAACAAAGATGGGATGGAACGTCATCGGCGGAAGCGGCTCGTTTTCATGCACGCGGCTTTCCATTGCCGGAACGTGTTTCTGAATCAACGCAGCGATCTTCTCATCGTCCGACTCCGTAACCGCTTCTGCGCCTTTGGGCATCATCTTCACGGTTCTGTTGATCTTGTCGCGGTCGTCGAACATGGCGTGCAATGTCGTCATGTCCTCGCGATTCCCACCCATCATTCCGGGACCACGTCCCATACCTCTGCCGAAGCCACGCCCTTGACCGTGACCAGGGCCAGGGCCATGCCCGGCCTCGGATGAATCACTGTCTGAAATTGCCGCCGCTTCCTTGTCGTCACCCGATTCCGCATCGTTGTCGCCCACGGCCGACGGAACTTCGACCCAGAACCAGCCGCGAAGGTCTCCTTCGTTAAAGCCGGTCGCGCGATCGTCAGGATAGAGTTCCGATAGTTTCGATCGGACGTCAGCCGCAATGCTTTCCGTCGGTCCGTGACACGCCAGGCATTTTTGTTTGAGTCGAATCGGCAGCAATGCGCCGGTGCCTCCATTCGGCAAGGCGACGAACTGTGGATCTTCCACGCGTTCTTCGACGAACGAGTGAGCCCAATCTGGCGGTGTATTCTTCGCGTTGCGAAGTTTGAATGAAGTCCGACCGATGACGACGCCTTGTTCTTCACCCACTTCAGTTGCGATCGCCGGAGCTTCGCGGCTGCAAACGCTAATTGCCGCCGGTCCGTCGGCGCTCATGACCTCGGTCAAACGACCTGACAGTCGCGTAAACAACGCGTCCTTGGCAGCAATCGCCTTCTGTTTGGCGGTGTCATCGACTTGTTCCGCATCTGGCTGCTCTTCGCTCGTCGCTGTCTGAGGCGGTTGAGAATGCTGGCAACCGATCAGCCCAACGAACAGCAAGATCGCGGACCACTGGACCAGAGACTTCATGGTCGCATGGACGCGGTCGTCGGCTGAGGTTTTGTGTGTGGCCGTCATCATGCTCGTCCTTTCAGCATGCCGTGCCAATACAAGTTTGGTAGTCCGTACTTCTTCAGCATCAGCATGCTGAAACGTTCCTTCGATTGATCGAATGGAAACGTCTCGTCAGGTTCTTTGTCGTAGTTAAATTCCGCCAGGACCAGACTATCGTAGCCGGTAACGACAGGACATGACGTGTAGCCGTCGTAACAGGCTGCCATCGGCCGATCATAACTTGCGGCCAGCAGGTTCTCCACAAGCACGGGAGCCTGTTTCCGAATTGCGGCCCCGGTCTTTGAGGTGGGCAGGTTTGACGCGTCGCCGAGGCTCCACACATTGCGAAAACGACTGTGCTGCAGAGTATGCTTGTCGACATCGACCCAACCGTCGTCGTTCGCCAACGGGCTTTGAGCGACAAAATCGGGAGCACCCATCGGCGGAGTGACATGCAGCATGTCGTACTTCAGGATGACTTCCTCGCCGGTGTCCAATTGCTCGAAGACAGCTTCTTTGGAATCAGGACGAATCGCCTTTAGATTGTGCCGGAACTTAGTGATCGTGCCCTTTCGCTGAACGACGCTTTCCAGCGTCTTCGCGTATTTTGCCACCGCAAAGATCCGCGGGCTGGCCGACGCGAAGACGACGTCGCATTTGTCGCGTATCCCTTCACGACGAAAATAGTCTTCGGCCAGGTGACAAATCTTCTGCGGGGCTCCCCCACACTTCACGGCTCCGGCAGGCTGCGTGAAGATCGCTGTCCCGCCCTTGAAGTTGCGGATGTTTTCCCACGTCGACCCGACGGTGGCGAATGAATAGTTGCTGCAGACTCCATCTTTACCCACAGCATCCTTCAATCCTTCAATCGCGTCCCAGTTGATCTGAATGCCGGGAGCGACCACGAGGTGATCGTATGTGATCGTCTGGCCGCTGCGCGTTATCAATGAGTTGTTGTCGGGATCAAACGTGTCGACGAAATCCTTGATCCACTCAGCCCCGTAAGGAATCAGATCCGCTTCGGCACGTTCCGACTCCTCCGGTTTGCACATTCCACCGCCGACAAGTGTCCACAACGGCTGGTAGTAGTGCTTCTCAGACGGCTCGATGATTGCGACATCGAGTGTTGCATCTTCATTCAGCAGGCGGGCAGCCACAGTAATGCCGGCCGTTCCGCCGCCGACGATGACAATGTGATGATGAACGCTCATGGCGATTCCTTGTTGAAGATTATTGTTGGGTTAGTGGCTGGAAGGTGATTCGCTAGACGTCTGGCCGTTTGGGTTACCAAAGCATTTCGCGAACCGAATGCCAAATCCAAGCGTCCGTTGCATGTTGGGATCTCTGAGAGATTTCAGGAGACCAAGCACGCCGATTCGCTCGGCTGTCTTCTGTTCGCAGGTCTCTCGCTGGCAATTGGCCAGAGAAGTCGCCGCATGTCCGACGACGTCCAGTGCGTGGGGATCGAGAACGTCAGACCGCAGCAGAAAGCCGAGCCGTTCGAGTTCTTCTTCGCTGACGCGGCAACCAAGCCACAGCAAAGCGTGCAGGCCCTGTGAAATACTCTTTTCCAGCTCGACTCCATGCGATTTGAGATTCGCTGCGTACTCGTCGATGACATCGGTAGCGATCGCCAGGAGATTGGGAACTTCGTCCAGCAAGCGGCTCGCTTCTTCAAGTTGCGGAAGCCGATCGACCAGTCTGCTGAGTGCCGACACGGTTTCAGGTTCTGTGACTTTCAGAAGGAGACTAGCCAGTGAACCGATGCGTTCCTCGACGGATGTACCAGACTGATTGATTTTCTCGCACTGTTCGTCGATGACATCGGCAACTGTTGCAAGGAGTCCGTCCGCCGCATTGTTGGCTTGCATGGCTCGCTCGACAAGATGCTCAACGTCTTTGGCACGGCCCACTAACCGGGAGAGCGATTCCGCTGTCTCTGGATCATCCATTTGTTCGCGAATGGGCATTTCTGCGAAATTTGTTTCCATGTCTTACTTCCTCGTTGTTGCTGTCCGGTGAACGTTGCTGGGTTTATCTTCATCCGCGTCCCCTGAATGAGACGTTGTGGTTTGTTCTGTGGTTGGCTGGTCCGACCGGACTTTGCATGATCCGCTCAGTCACGTCTTGACGCCGAAGCGAGGCAGTACCCACGCGTTGAGCACGAACCAAATGACCAGGACACCGACCGGAAACAGCAGTTCTTTCATGACTTTCCCTCTTCTTATGTGCACGACTGTGAGCCCGCTTCACAGAGTACGGCGTTGGGCTGGTCAACCGGCAGGCCCGTGTCGGCCCATGCACTGAAGCCTCCTGTCATGTTGATGACTTCCAGCCCGCTTGCCTGCAAAATGCTGGCGGCGATCGCGGAGCGTGCGCCGCTTTGACACTGAGTTACAATCGTCTTGCCGTTGTCAATGTCAGCAATATTGTCGGGCAGACGACCGAGGAACTGATGGTCGGCTGCGGCGATGCGACTTGAATTCCATTCTGCATCTGAACGCACGTCGATCAGCTTCACCTCACCCGACTCTATTCCTGGAGCCAGCTCTTTGGGCGTCCCGGTTGCATAACTTTCCGCGGCCAGTCCAGCCTCACGCACTTTGGATGCGTCGAAGTAACCGCGAACGTCGTCCAGCCCGATCTTGCGAAGCACACGAATTGCTTCGGGGAGCTGACTTGGATCAGCGATCAGGTACGCAGGCTTGGAGTAGTCCACGATCCAGCCTGCCCAACCGGCGAGCATCGCGGTCGGAATGTTGATCGTTCGCGGCACATGGCCGTCAGCAAACTGAGCGGACAGTGACAGATCAATCACCGTCGCCGAGTCTAACACGGAACTCAGATCGTCGATCGGTTGAGACTCAGGCAAGCCCTTGTCGCCGATCACGTCCGGGCCTTCCTTGTTGACTCGCTTCATCACGGCAAAGTATTTCGGTGCTTCCGGCTGGTCGGACAGGATGTACTGCACGAACTTTTCTTCGTCCGTGAACTGCAAAGCCGGGTTGAACAGCTTTTCATAGCCAACGGTTGATGAAGGAATCGCACCGAGTCCCTTGCCGCAGGCACTGCCCGCTCCGTGAGCCGGCCAGACCTGCAAGTAGTCAGGAAGCTGCTTGAACTTCGCTGCGGAGTGGAACAGGTCGCGAGCACCCGGTTCCGCCGTGTTCGCCAGCCCCGCTGCTTCTTCCAGCAAGTCAGGACGTCCGATCGAACCGACGAACACAAAGTCGCCAGTGAAAATGCCCATCGGTTTGTCGGCGTGTCCACCTTCGTCAGTCAACAGAAACGAAATACTTTCGGGCGTGTGACCCGGCGTGTGCAAGACATCGAACCTGATGTTACCGATCATGAACGAGTCGCCATCCTTCAGCAGTTGATGCTCGTACTGGTCGGCGAATTGATACTTCCAGTCGGCCGGACCTTCGTCGGACACGTAGAGCTTCGCCCCGATGCGATCCGCCAGTTCGCGGGCGCCCGATACGTAGTCGGCGTGGATGTGAGTCTCCGCGACGGCGATTAGTTTGACGCCTTCGCGATCGGCCATTTCGAGGTATTGCTCAATGTCGCGACCGGGATCAACGACCACGGCGACCTTCGCCTTCTGGCAGCCGACCATGTAGGAAGCGTGAGCAAGAGCCTTGTCATAGAAGTATTTCAGTAACATGAGACTGTCTCCAATTTAAAGAACAACTGACTTCACGATGACGAATACCGCGACGAGCACCACGGCTGTCGCGAAAACTTTTTGTAGCGATGGCCCTTTGAGCCTCTTGGCAAAAATGCCGCCCAGGAAGATGCCGACCATGCCTCCCATGAGAAACTGCAATGTCGTATCCCATGCCAGTTCACGGCCTGCGACCAAATACGATGTCACGCCACTGATGCTGATCAGGAAAATCACGAGCAAGGATGTCCCCACAGCTCGGTGAATTTCCATACCGCTGAACAACACAAGTGCCGGCACAATCACGAATCCGCCACCGACACCAAACATCCCTGACAAGACCCCGGTCAACAAACCGATGAGAACCAGGAGACGAGCACACTTTGAGGTGAGTCGCAGTGTCCCATCCTTGTCACGCTGACAGGCTGAGCGATCCGCTTTCTCCTGGGACTCGGTCGCGCAAACACCGGTTGCTAAATTCGGATTGCGAGTCTTCGCCCACATACGCCATGCGACAACCAACATAAGGAAGCCGAATAACACCAACAGCACTGTTTCTGGCACGAGCGTTGAAAGGTACGAACCGAAGGGAGCACCAATCATGCCCGCGACGGCAAACAACAATCCTGTCCGCAGTTCCACTTCTCCACGAATCAGACGAGGCACGACGCCCGAAAGTGCTGTTCCGCCCACTGATGCCAATGAAATCCCAACGGCTTCTCGCGGAGCCACGGCGAGTCCGTACACCAACAGCGGTACGGCGAACACACCGCCACCGCCGCCGGTCAAACCCAGTGCGAATCCAACGCAGCAGCCAAAGAGAAGTGCTAGGCCGAACATGTTCCATCCTTACACTGATTCCAGGGCATCCTGGCTATCAGCATTCCCATGGCGCAACTATCAGTGATGCCCGCGAACATCAGGCCGGCTCCCACGAAGGCCGGAATGCCAGCGAGATACACATTGCCAGTCACCATTGCCGCGACGGCTCCGGCCAGCACAATGAAGCCCGCAGCGATTCGCACCTGCCGCTCAAGTGAAACCGCTTTCTTGCCGCGAACGACCGGCAATCCCGCAGCAACCCACGCTTCGGTGCCACCCTCGACGTTGACGACGTTCTCGTAGCCGGCGTCAACGAATTTCTGCTGAGCCTTCGCGCCTCGGGTGCCACCTTTGCAGATGACGTACAGTGGCTCGCTGGCCGAACCATTCCGGTCCTTCATCACGTTGTGCGGGTCGATTGCATCCAGCGGAATATTGCGGGCGACGACCGCACGCACCTCGCGAAATTCAAGCGGCGTGCGAACATCGATGATGTCGACATTCCCCTGTCCGTCTCGCTCCGCCAGTTGTTCGACTGAAATTGTCAGTAATTGAGTCATTTTCATTCACCTCAGTAGTGCCGACTGTTCGTAAAATCGAAACCTTACGATATATTTGATCAAAAAAAGAGAACGGGACGTTTACCCGGATTGGCGTCGTGCACAGGGCAGAAACCGCCCTTCAATGCAGTCCATGATGTTCTGCAGGTGCGGTTCGGCAACTTGGTAGTAAACCCGCCGACCTTCCCGCTCGCTCGTGAAGAACCCACACCGCTGCATCAACCGCAGGTGTTCCGAAGCCACGTTGTCCGGCACCCCACAGTCTTCGGCCAATTCGCCAACCGTGTACCGACCATGCAGCAACAGCTGCACCATCCTTAGCCGCACCGGATGCGCTAGCGTCCTCAGGCACTCAGCCGCCTGAGCAAACGCCGCCGGATCACCGGCAGGCTTCGTTTTCGATTCGGTTTTCGCAGGCATTTCCAATCTCCTTAATCTCATTATATCGTCACCTCACGAGATGTCAATGAGTGTTTCCGATTTTGATTCTTGGAGAGAGCGGTAGGCCGAATCGGCCTTTCGTCAGAGCACACATTTTTCTCGTTCCATTTGTCCTCTGATGAATCCTGGCAGGCCGTTGTGACACTCCTTTGTCTCCAGATCCGGCTTCGGAATCCTGGGAGACAAGTTCGGCTCGGATTTGGCGCGCTGCCAGCAAGTGCGCCAGCCGGCACCTATGCTTCGTCGGGATTCTTCGACACCTAATTTCTGGGGTGGAACCCAAGCAAGGAATTCGGAATGTTCCGATGCAGCGGGTGTACCATCCGCACGGAGATAGATCGATTATTTGGAGGGAATTCAGAAAAGGCGTCTACAACGCTCGACGCCATTAGGCTTGGACAACGATGTTGTCGCGCGCCTCCACAGCATCTGGCTTCCGCGCGTCGGTGGTCGCGGCGTGTGGTGACCGATGCGAGATGCGCAGACTTCTTCCTGATGGCGGTTGCATCTTCCTCAGCAGACTGCGTTCGACCGCGTCGCATCGGTGAATCCGACCTCTGTTGATACGACGGGGTAACGCGACGGTATTTATGGGCAACGATGCCGGATTTGGAGTCGTCAAACGTCACTGACTGAGCCACTCGAATGGGGCGAAGGGATTTGAACTCGCTAAATGGTTTTGGAGCAAGACGTTAGAGAGGACGAAGATCGAAGACGGGGGCCGACCTCACTTCGTTTACAACTATTTCGGTTCCAAGTACTCCACTATCGCAGGAAAGGATCTCCTTCCAAAAGGTAACGTGATTATCCGCTATGCGTTCGACTACGATGGCGGTGGTGCAGGAAAAGGAGGCACTTCACGTCTGTTTGTGAACGGCAAGCAGGTCGCCAGTGGCAGAATTCCGGCCACGGTACCTCTCGGATTCTCCGGCGACGAAACGCTCGATGTCGGAGAAGATACCGGCACTCCAACTGGCGATTACCAGTTGCCGTTCCGATTTGCTGGAGATCTGAAGAAAGTCACTGTGACCATCGCAAATGAATAGGTGAAAACAACGAGACCTGCATCACCAGTAACTACTACCAAAAGCGTCTGTGGTTTCGAAAAGCGAATCACCAGCTATCAGCTACCCGAGAGGAAATAATCGATGAAGGCATCAATCCGTTACAGTTGGCGATTAATTAACCGTGTGACGTTGGCAGTAGCTGGGTTTTTACTAATCGCCTCATTCACCGGATACGCCGCCAACGCTCAGGAATCGCCTCCAAAGAGGCACGACAGCGGTACGGCGATCCCCTTGGCAGATCCGGCGTTCAAAGGAGTGGTTCGCCAGACCTTTAACGACTCCACTGCGGATTATCCTCAACCAATTAGGGCTCCAGAAGGAGCTCCCAATGTGCTGCTTGTCATTCTCGATGATGTCGGATTCGGTATGTGTAGTACGTTTGGTGGACCTGTCCCGACTCCCAACCTTGATAAGCTGGCTGGCAACAGCCTGATCTACAATCGTTTCCATACAACAGCCCAGTGCTCACAGACGCGGGCTGCTTTGCTCACAGGGAGGAATCATCATAGTGCCGGCACCGGAGCTGTGATCGAAATGAGCACCGGGTTTCCTGGTTATTCTGGAATCATCCCTCGAAGTACTGCCTTGATCGCTCAAATCCTACGTGACAATGGTTATGCCACTTCCATGTTTGGCAAATGGCACAATACTCCTGAAAGAGAAATCAGTCCTGCGGGGCCTTTCAATCGTTGGCCAACCGGTTTGGGGTTCGATTACTTTTACGGATTCAACCAAGGGGAAACCGACCAATACTACCCCACGCTGTATCGGGGAACGAGTCCAGTTCCCCAGCCAAAATCACCCGAAGAAGGTTATCACTTCACGGAAGATATCGCTGACGAAGCGATCAGCTGGATTCAAAACGTCCGAGTTGCTGAACGTGATAAACCCTGGTTCTGCTACTTCAGCACGGGAGCTGTTCACGCGCCTCATCATGCTCCCAAAGAGTGGATAGAGAAATTCAAGGGCAAGTTTGATTACGGATGGGACGAGCAGCGGAAAAAAACTCATAAGCGCCAGCTTGCACTCGGAGTTATCCCAGAGGGAACTGAACTGACCCCTCGCCATCAAGAGATCCCATCCTGGAAGAGTCGATCAGCAGACGAGAAAATCGCATACGCGAGGCTCATGGAAAACTACGCAGCCTTCATGGCTCACACGGATCACCACGTTGGTAGGGTGATCGACAGCATTGAGAAAGCCGGAGAACTTGACAACACGCTTGTGCTCTACATTGTGGGTGACAATGGAGCGAGTTCCGAAGGCAATCTTGAAGGCACCTTTATCGACCTTGCAAGTATGGTAGGAATCGATCTTGGTCTGAATAGCTTGCTCAGCCGTCTTGATGATATTGGTGGTCCCGAGAGCCATCCACACGTGCCAGTTGGATGGGCTTGGGCGATGTCTGCTCCGTTCCAATGGACCAAAGCCGTCCCCAGTCACTTTGGCGGGACGCGCAACCCACTACTTGTCCATTGGCCAAATCGAATCAAAGGGAAAGGGAAAATCCGTTCCCAGTTTCATCATGTGATCGACGTCGTACCGACCATTCTTGAATCTTGCAATCTTCCGGCACCAAAGGAAGTGAATGGGATCAAACAGAAACCAATTGCTGGCGTCTCGATGGTTTATTCGTTTGATGCCGCTGAAGCTCCAGGGCAGCGAACGACTCAGTACTTTGAGATACTGGGTAGCCGTGGAATCTATCACGAAGGCTGGTTTGCCAGTGCGCGATGCGGCATTCCCTGGGAAACCGGGAATCGCTCGTTGGATGATCTCAAGAATGCGACATGGGAGTTGTACAACATCGAGGAAGACTTTAGTCAGGCGAATGACATAGGCTCCAAGAACCCAGCCAAGCTCTCGGAACTCAAAGCACTATTCCAGGCAGAGGCTGAGAAGTACGACGTTCTGCCACTCGATCCACGTTTTGCCGAGCGTATGAACCCTGCACTACGAATGTCTGGCAAGCCGCCAACTTCATGGACCTACCGTGGCAACAACGTTTGGCTTCCCGAACCAATTGGTCCTCAAATCTTCCCGCGCCCCCACTCAATCACTGCAACGGTTGAAATCCCAGAGAGTGGAGCAAAAGGCGTGATTGCGTGTGCTGGCGCCTCGTTGGCCGGTTGGTCGCTGTGCGTCCAAGATGGAAAGCTGAAATTCCACTATCAATGCTTGGGGATTGCCAACATTAATATTCCCGGCACTGTCGAACTTCCGAAAGGCAGTGTGACGTTGAAGTCCGAATTCAGACCGGATGGTTCCAAAGAAGGTGGCGGATCGCTGAGACTGTTCGTGAACGACAAGTCAGCCGGAGAAGGCAAGCTGAAGAGAACGCTATTCCGTCACAGTCTGGAACCCTTTGAAATCGGTCGAGATTCAATGACACCAGTCAATCCAGAATACAAAGCCGAAGGGGCGTTTGAGTTCACTGGTAAGATCGACAGCGTAAAGTTTGAACTTCTACCGCCCAAAGACTAAGCCCGCCGTATCAATGTGTTTTCTGTCTGACACGGCCGCTGGTCTGTTTTTTGACTTTAGAATAGCACCTGAAGCCTGGCACCTGGGATGATGGCAGTATCGAATGCAACGGTGCTCGGTTGGGCAATCTGAAGATCGACAGTTAACCAGCAGTTCGGTGAAAAAGCAAAGTTGTAGAATATCTCGAGGCCATGCTCATCTTGTTGGGGACGAATGCGTCGGCTTAGAATTTTGAATTCCTCGCTTAGCCGTAAGTAGAAGTATCCAACCCCAAAGCGATCTAAGGGTCGCCCTCCCAGCATACTCCGTCCACCAAGACCACAGATTGCCGTATATTCGATTGGATTCGGATTGCCATCGGACACACCAAATTGCCCGAAAAGGCCCCACTGCCGTGACTCGTCCATCGAATCAACCCAGAGAGCTTGAAAGAAATTCGTGTAAAGGCTCCAAGATCCCGTTTCCAAAGGAAACTCGCCGGTTACAGGGACCGTCAACCACGCTGACGGGTCAATCGCTCTATAATCTGCGTTGCTGTACGTTCCACCAATGACGTAAGTGCCAGGAAGTCCAAAAATCTCCGGGCGAAGAATCAGTTCAGGAACAAACGTCGCACCGCGAGCAAAGAGGTCTTCCAATCCCTTCGTTGCACGCTCCTCGGGATCGAAGACGGCAAATGTTAACCAGGGCTTGCCTTCGTCCAGGAACGCGCATGCGACCCCTGCTGCTGAGTATGGTACGGTGCGAGAAGCGATCGGATTGAACACGAGGGAGGTGTTCATAAACCCTCCCAGTCCAGGTCCACCGTTGTATTTCAATGCATACTCATCAAGGGTGTTGATTTTACCGACTGAGATTGCGAAGGATTCACTCAACGCTTGTGTGAACTTGAGACCTGTAATCGAAGTAACGTGGCTGCTGGAGTTGGGGAAATTCATTGCGATATTTGCGGGAGCAAGGAGTCCATCGTCATCATTGATGCTTTCCCCGAAACGAGTTTCGGCATGCAAGTCAATAAAGAATCCTTCATTCAGTCCTGCTTTTCCGCCCTCGAACCCAACCAAGTAGTCTAGCTTGCCGCCGTAGTCCCACTTTTCGTCGCGCCCTCCGCCAGCGACACCCTGAAAGAATTGTGTTGCTGACAGGTCGATTGTCAGTCCATGCTCAGCCAGCAGGTCGCGTGTGCCAGCCCAGTCTCCACTCACACCATATTGTGCCTGGGCGACAGAGGGTGCGAAAACAACGCAACACAATAGGATCGGAACAAATAAACGCATCAAATTGCAATCCTTAACTGGGCCGGTATCCTCGCAATATGTACTTCGGCCAGAGGTGCCGGTTTCGTCCAGATTGACGATTGAAAATCATTAGATTTGCCGAAACTACGTGCCCTGTTGGGGCACTAGGTAGCTGATAGCTCCATCCGATACTCGGTCATGCACCGTTCACGAGATGTCGGTGGGGAGCAAATGACCCGTCTTGACTCCCCTACTCTCAGACAGCTCCAAGTTAGCTTCATCCCTTGTTCAAAAGATGTATGCGGGCATGAACACAATTTGCGTTCGACACTTGTTGAACGGGTTCGATCAAGTCGGTGACCTGACACCGTTCTTGAATGGTATTCACTCCATCGGTACGGCAATGTTGCAAGCGGGAATCCTCGACGCTGTGCCCGGTCATGGTCGGTTCAGGTGACGGTCACACGACTCCCCTTGAACTCGCTTTGGACCTTGGTTGAACGCAACTTGCGCCGTGCATGGTCTGCGTCATGCACGGTGTAATGGACGGTTCATGAACGAGGGGATTCAACTGCGGGGGTCACTGGGGTGTCATATTGTCTTGGATGCCAGCCGCACCTGCGTTAGGCTGACTTCGTACTGATTCTCCCGCTGCCATGGACCAACACCTCACCGTAAAGGAAGCTACCAAACTGACCGGCAAGTCCGAGTCAACCATCAAAAGACTCATCCACGTCATCACAGCAGATGCCGCGCATGAAGACCGCAATTCGATCCATCCCACACATGACGAATTGGAGCGACTCCGCGACGCAGGCGAGCCATATGTCTGGAAGATCGACCGGATGCTGTTACTCAAACGCTACCCGCAAGAACCGCAGGCCGAAGAGGGGATTGATCGCACGGACGAGACCAATGCGGCGGCGATTTCGGAGAGTCAACTTGTTGATTTTCTGCGCGAGCGACTCGTGTCTCAAGAGGACCAAATTCAAACCTTCAAAACGCAGCTTGACCGGAAAGATGGCCAGATCGATAACCTCAACGAGCGAATGCGGGAAACCAACATTCTCATGAAAGAACTGCAACAGAAGTTGGCGATTGCTGCTCCAGCCGAACCGTCAACGCCTATCGATTCAGAACCTGCAACGAATTCCTCGTCAAATACCTCAGAGATGCAACCGTCCACGATCGGTAAACACCTGCCGACGTTCGCTGGTTTGTTTCGATCGAAAAAGTAGGGGACTCGTTGCCTACCCGCCACACTGCCAACTCACAACGCCTTTCCAGTGACTGACGTACCATCCCACCCCCAACGGCACTTTCGCGGATTCGAGCCGCTGACGGCAAACTATATCTACTGTCCGAATCAGTTTCTCGACATCTGTGTGCCGAACTGTTCTCGTGGAACCGTTCGGATCGTCGCATACCTGCTTCGTGAGACTCTTGGCTGGCTCGACGAGAACGGGCAACCGATCAACGAACAGGTGACAGTCACCTATCGTGACTTGATTGGGAAAGCAGGCGTCAGCAGGGGAGCAATCGGACCAGCCATCGATGAAGCGATCCGTTTAGGGTTCATTTCGGTTTGTTCTGCGGGTCAATCGAAAGCAGCCGGACGATCTGGCAGGTCGGCAAAATACGAATTGCGTTGGAGTCATGGTTCAGCGTTTACCAAGGTGGTTGATGCGTTCGATGGTTTTTATGTCGGTGAAGGACACCGTACCCCGATTCCGAATGCCTTCTTTGAGCAGATCATTCCGACTGAAACACGCGCTGTCATCAAAGTTGTCGGTACGGTTCTCCGACATACGATAGGCTATCAAAACCAATTCGGAGGACGACGCACATCAGCCCCACTTTCTTACAACTACGTGCAGCGATACGCGAGACTCAACAGCCGGTCGGTTGTCAGTGAAGCCATCGCTGTTGCTCAAAAACGTGGTTACATCACCTGCACGCAAGCCGGACAGTTCGATGCGGATCGGTCCCAACAATCGGCTGCGTGTTACTCTGTTCGATGGCTTGCGGCCAATCAGATTGTTCCAATCAGTTCAAAAAACGAACCAGAGGATCGGTTCAATAAACGAACCAGTTACGGTTCAAAATCCAGACCAGTGGATCGGTTCAAAAAACGAACCACTTCAAAGACAGTTTCCAAAGACATCCACAAACAACAGCATGTTGCCAGTCAGGAAACAGAAGCTGCGATTCAATTATTGCTTGAGGCTGGTGTTGATCGAGCAATAGCCTTTCGACTTGTCGAAAAGAGCGGGCCGGAGCGAGTGCAGCGACAGTTGCAGTGGCTTGATGCTCGCAACCCCCGCGAAAATCGCATCGGCCTGCTTTGTAAGTCCATCGCTGAAGACTGGTCGCCACCACCATCCGTTGCCGTGAAAAATCGTCAAAAATCAATACGCGAGCGGGAACAGATCGAAGCGACCAAAGAATCACAAGAATCGAAACGAGTCGCACGAGAAAAGGCGGCTCGCGCCAAACGTCGAGAGCGACTTTTGTCTGAATGGGACACGGCGACACCCGAACAACGCAAGGCATGGATTCAGACTGCCGTGAACGCGGAAGCCAGTCGTGTCATTGCCGACATCATTCGGCGGCAGGGGACGAAAGCGGAGTCACCTCATTGCCATGTGCTTGATGCCATCGCGGCAGCTCGGAAGCTGCCGCCAATCAGTGCTGCAAGTGGACTTCCAAGCAGTTTGATTGGCGACAAAGTCGCCTGAATTCACCACAAGAAAAAGGGGACTCAATCATGTACAGGAGTCTGATGATTGAGACGTCACCCTTTGCGATCAGACAGCCGAGCAGTGGAACTGACTCGGTTCTACGCTTGGCAGAGCCAAGAAAGTGTCGCCTCGATGAGGGCACCACGTCACGAGCTATCGCCCGCGACCGCAGGGCTTCCGACGACGCGGCCGGACTCGTACCTCACCGATCTCGCTGCTACACCCCTGCGGTCTCGGCCTCATGCTTCGGCTCGCGACGTCGGTGCCACACTCCACTCCCACGCCGGAGGCGTCACCTTTGACGACCGACTGGTCGTCCCTCATTTCTCCACTACCCCTCTCGGCTCCTCCAAGGCGCCTCAATAAGGCGCGAATGCGCTGGGCGTTCTCCACCACGAGTCACGTTTGAAACGCCCCTTAAAACGCCGCAAAATGCGTCGTCATCTTCTGACCTCTCAAAAGGAGGAGCAGCCACGCGATCAACCTTGACGCAGGCGGTCGCCGATGGTTTGCCATTCCGGCTCCGTCACCGACTCGGGCTGACGCCCGTCGAAGACTCGGCCGAACATTTCTCGCGACCAGACCAGTCGTGGCTGAATGCCGTCCTGCTGGTGCAGTTTCCAGAGCGTTTCTTTCGCCCCGTCGATGCCCTGTTCGTCGTTGTCGAACATCAATGCGATTCTTCCACCGGCCAAACGTCTCGCCCAGTGGACAACTTTCTCGACTTGGGCATCGGTCATGCGGTTGGACATCACACCGACGGCAGGTTGTTTCAAGGCGTCGAGTCGGATGACGTCGTTCATCCCTTCCACGACCAGAATGCCGATTTCGGCGATACGGTCGCGATACTCGCCTTCGGCGAGTCGATTCGCCTGCTGGCCGTACAATTCGAGACCCTTGCGGAACATCTTCTGTGTTGGGAACCGATGCTTCATCGGCTCCGTACCCGACTTGTTGGCCTTCAGCCATTTCTGACGTTTGGCATCGTAGTCGGGATCGCGGCCAGCCCATGCCAACACGTCGCCCGCCTCAGAGTCGATGGAATAGATCACGCGGCCACGCAACGTTCCTTTGGTGGAAGAGGGGAGCGAGGCGACTTTCCATTTCTCGCACATTTCCTCCGTGAGGTAGGGACGCGACCGAAAATAACGACCGGCGGCAGGTGCCATTTCGGCGGGATCGGTAACACCGCTTTGGTGCAGATTGACCAGTTGGCGGGCACGTTCGTTCTCCGCATCCTTGAGCGGAACGTTCGGCTCCAATGCCGGGGACTTGGTCGGCAGTGATGTCTGTTTGGCAGGTAGTCCGCCGCCATGGATCGTCTGAAGCGTTTGCACGGCCTGTTTGAACTCGTCGCCACGCAATCTCCCACCGCTGGGCGAGCGACCGGTTTGCAGACCGTGGATCAGTGTCAACAGATTGCCCCGCGTACCGCAGGTATGGCAGTAAATGCGTTTGGCTGTTTCGCTCAAATTGACCGTCAGCGTGCCGTAGGAACTGTCGTCGCACGAATCGCCGAAGACGCACGGCATCCTAAACTCGCCAGATGATTTGTTCGGCGGAGTCTGACCGAAGTGCATCAGCACGTCACTGACGTCGGTCTGTTCGATCAAGTCATCGACGTCTGATAGGTAGGCTGGTTTTGTGGAAGACATGCAATAGAAAGTAACGGATATTTTCGGGGTTGGATGCTACGCTGCCGCAGACATTATGGCAACGCGTTCAACAGGCTTTCAAATCACGGCTCGCGACCTTGAAGTTCTCACGGCCTTCGATGCCGTTCCGCTGACTGCCGACCAGCTTCTGACATTCAGCTACACGTTCGACCAGCCGTTTTCGCAACTCCGTTTGGTACAACGACGATTACAAATTCTATCGCGGGCTAGTCTCGTGCAGAATTTTCCGTACGCGGTCGCCAGCAATGGTCGTTCCCCGCACTACTACAAACTGACGCGAAGTGGATACCGGATGCTGCACGGCTTTGATGCAGTGCTACCCAAACGACGGTACTTTGAACGCATTGCCGACAATCATCATTTCCATACTCGCAAGCTGGCGGAATTTCTGGTGACACTCGCCGCACGTTGTCAGCGAGAGGGGATTCGACTTGAACATCTCGCCCGCGAAAACACAGTTGCCATCCAAACGGAATCGATGACGCTGTATCCCGACGCCGTGTTTCGGCTGCGACTACCCAACGGCCGGAGCTTCAACTTTGTTGTGGAACTCGACAACGGCACTGAGCGTGTTCGCAGCAAGAAGGATGCCGAGAGTATCGAACGGAAGATTCGCGGTTACGACGCTCATCAGTCGACGTTCGACGTCTTCAATCCCAATCGCTATGTCGTGCTGTTTGTCACGACTCGATCCCGTCAGCGGCTCACGCACATGCTCACGACGGCTCGCATGCTGATGCAAAATCCGCAGCGGCGGGTTTTTCTCGGTGTTTGTCTCGACGAGTTTCTTGCCGACAGACGTCCCATCACGAAGTCGCTGTTTCACGATGTCGCCGGAAGAGCCTGCCCGCTTGTTGCTTTTGAATCCGATAAACAATCCGTGCCGACTTTTGTGACGCCTACGGTCGTTCCGTGTTAGCCTGTTTTCCGCTGTCGGAAGGCTCACTCGTTCTTCTTGACATCGATCGTGAAAGTGCGGTCCACTCCTTCCTCACCAACGTACGAACGTGTTGACGGATGAGGTGGTGTCTTGCCGATCAGGGCGTACGATTTCCGAGTACAACTCGGGACGTTACGGAAGGCGTTCGTCAACAACGTGCCAGAGCCACGGCGGTCCGCCCCGGATCGCATCGCAGAACGTGAAGGGGCGGTTAACTCAGAAACTGCATGAGGATCATCATCAAATCACTTCCCGGCAACGATCGCGGACCGCGACACATGGAAGCCGTATTGCGGGCAATACACGCCGCAAACATCCGAGGACTGCCGGTCAGTCTGGAGTATCGCTGGGAAAAGGGTGTGATTGGATTCTTTGCCGAGTTCCCCGATGCACTGCGTTCGACAGTGTTGGAACATTTTCAGGATGCGTTTCCCGATTGTGCCGTGGCCGTTGTTCGCGAGTCGTCTGAACAGCCGATCGTACAAGAATGGTTTCAGAATGTTCGCCTGCAGCCTGATGTGCTGCCGTTGCGGGCGTATGGAGAATTCGAGAGTACGTTTGAGCGCGAGGCGGTTGATCCGGCCACCGGGCTGCTGGCGGCAGTCCGGTTTGGTTCTGATGACGGTCTTGATTCGTCGATCAGTATCCGGATTCGTCCTGCTTCCCGTTCGAGAATTCTGGAAGCGGAACGAATCCTTGCCGTGGCGACCAACGGCTTTCGCTCGGAGACCGCACGCCGTTTCTATCTGAATTGGAGAACGGACGCTTCGCGTCTACGCCGCATGGCAGCCATCGTCTTTGGCCTCAGAGCCAGACGAGCCACTACGACGGCCAATACTTCAGCAGAGACGGAGAAACTTCTACAGCCGCTGTTTGTCTCTGACATCGCAGTTCGCGTCAGCGGCTGCAAACTCAAGCAAGCACAGCGACAACTGCAACGCATGAGCGGGGCGTTTGGTCCGTTTGTCATTTCGCCAAATCTGTTCGTCGCGGGAGCGATCCGTCGCAGGAAGCGACGGCGGAATAGGGGAGTGCTGCTGTCGGCCAGTGAACTGGCGGTGTTGATGCACCCGGCACGATCTTCGGTCGGCGTCTCGAAGCTCTCGACGGAATCGTTTCGCGAAATGGAGCCGCCCAGCCTGCTCCCCTCAAAGGAAAACGACTCGGAAGTGACTCGCGTAGGCCGTGTTCGATTTCGCGGACAGAGGCGACAATTCGGCGTGCGGTGCGATGATTTGCGTCGGCACCTGTTCGTCTGCGGGCGAACAGGGACAGGGAAAAGCACGCTCATTCGTTCGATGGCCCTTGATGCCATTGAATCGGGCAGGAACGTCTTTGTTGTCGATCCGCATGGTGATTTGGTCGAATCGATCATCGACTCGATTCCGCGAAGCCGCACGAATGACGTGATCTACTTCAATGCCGCCGATCGAGCTTACCCGGTCGCGTTTAACCCGCTTGATTGTCCCGATGAATCGCAGCGACCGCTGGTTGCCGACGGACTGGTTCTCTCACTCAAGAAGTTGTACGGCGATAGTTGGGGACCGCGATTGGAACAGATACTCCGGAACAGCGTGTTGGCCCTGCTGGAAAGCGAAGACGCGACGCTACTTTCCATTCGTCAGATTCTGACGAGCAAGTCGTTCCGTACACGGATCGTCACATCCGTCGACGATCCGGTTGTCCGCAGTTTCTGGATTGATACGTTCGACAAATGGAATGATCGGTTTCAGACCGAAGCGGTCAGCCCTGTGCTCAACAAGTTGGATGCGTTTCTTGCCAATCGCATTGCTCGCAACATTACCTGCCAGTCACAATCGACAATCCGGCTACGAACGATCATCGACAACCCGCGTTCGATTTTTCTCTGCAATCTCAGCAAGGGACTCGTTGGCGAACAGACCAGCACGCTACTTGGAGCGTTTCTGGTTTCATCGCTTCAGAATGCCGCATTGAGCCGGGCTGACATCCCCGAGGATGATCGCAATGACGTTCAAGTCTACATCGACGAATTCCAGTCATTCGTCAGCGACGGCAACAGCAGCTTCGCCACGCTGCTCTCGGAGAGTCGCAAATATCGTGTCGCGTTTGCGGCACTGGCGACTCAGTTTCTGGATCAAATCGATGAAGCAACCCTGTCTGCTGTGCTTGGCAACTGCGGTTCGGCGATCGTTTTTCGATCCGGTGTGCGTGACGGCGAGACGTTAGCCGAGCATCTTGGCGGCGTCACCGCCGATGATATCGTGAACCTACCGAACTTCACCGCTTACGCCAAGTTGCTCCTGAATGGCGAACCAACGCACAAACCATTCTCGATGACCGTGAATCCATATCAGTCAAAATATCGAGAAAGGGGAGCCGTGGTTCGCGAAGTCTCGCGAAAGAAATACGGATGCCCGATCGCAAAAGCCGAAGCCAGCTTGAATGCTCGGCTACGGTAGATCCCAAATGGCGGCGTTCAGCTTCCATGAACCGCCATCGAAAAAGGATCTCTTCCACCACCCGTCTATTTCGTTGACGCACTGCAAATACTCTGGCATTGTCTGCATCTGATGACCACAGGACGAGAATCAGCGGCCGGAAGTGAATGCGAAGAACTGCGACATGAAGTCGCTGAACTCAAAGATGTGATCCACGTTTTGATCGATTCTATCGACGAAGTTCGAAATGAGCTTCAATGGCTCGCTCGAAATGGCCTGCCGACCGGCGAACCGGTGCCTGCCAGTCCCGTCCTGAAGCAAATGGCCGCCGATCCGTGTGCGGATGACTGGGGAGAGCGACTGGTAGTTGAACGTGGCGACACAGACGTACCGCCGGAACGCGAGACTGAACTGACCAACTCAACGCCGAGATTACCCGAACTTCCGGAACCCGGAAAACTGTTTTGATTCCTTCCCACCTCCCACTTGTCCAAAGAGTCGTTTCTCCATCACGATACCAAATCTCTGTTCGATCAGCTTGAGACGGTCTCTCAGCGAGCAGGGATCAGTCGCGGTCAGGCATTCGAGGATTTCTTGAACGTTTCAGTCTGTGCTCTCGGTAACCCGCTGATGGAAGAGGAGTATTTTCAGACGATCGAACGGCACAAGAAGGGAGACAAAGGCAAACGCAGTGTCGACACGCTCGCGCAGATGTTTGGCAATCTCGTGAAGATTATGGATAAAACGCGAGACGACGTTCTGGGCGACTTGTTTCAGGGAGCCATCACTTACGGAGAACGGGGCCAATTCCTGACGCCTGATCCCATTTGCCGAATGATGGCCGCGATGAATCTTCCTGAAGAAAAGACCGACTTGGATGGCCGTCGTAGCGTGAATGATCCTTGCTGCGGATCGGGCCGTATGTTACTTGCCGCCGCCGAGATTCAACCGAACTGGCATTTCGTTGGACAGGATGTTGACCTGCGATGCGTCCGCATGACAGCGATCAACTTGGCGTTGCGAAATCACTACGGCCACGTTGTTCACGGAAACACGCTTACCAACACCACCGAACTGATCTACGAAACCGGTCGCGTGCAAGTTTGGGGCAACGCAATCCGGAAAGTAGGCCGTGTGCCGTTACCAGACCGGAAACCGGAACAAATCGACGTTACACCACCGCAGCAAACACCTGCACCAAATCAGCCGCAACCCAATGATGATAGAGCCGATGCTTCCAAGGGGAACCAACTTGAACTGTTCTAACCGACGATGACGCTCGATGACAAACTAGACGACTGGCCCTTTGAAACTCTGAAACTCGGTGAGTACTTCTCATTCGCCAGACAAGCCGCTCGGCGGGTTCGAGAAACACGTATGAACTTCGTTGACGCCGTGAATGATGTTCTCAGCGGTCGAGTTGTCACGGATCGCGAACGGGAGATGCTTGCCCAGAAAGCTCGGTCAATCGTATATCTCGGTCTTGAAGACGAATAAGCCTGTAGACGCAACCGTCAATTCTATCAGTGCCTCTCATCTATGATCACGAACAACAATTGATCGTTTCCCTTGAGGCGAATCGCCTTCAGGCCGTTCCGACGGCCTTTTGCTTGCGCGTTGCCGGCTTCGCGGGCAATCTTGCTCCCGCTCTGCCGATGGTCGGCAGGGATTAAATGTCTGAGCCGCTTTGGTCGGTTTGATCTTTTCAGAGACGGGAGACAACGATGCTGGTTGATTTGGAAGATGGTGCTTGCCAACGGTGCGGTGGGCAATTGGAAATTACAGACGCAGACGATGTTTCGCTAGATGCGGAATGTACTGACTGCGGTGAGTCGATTCACGTTGAGATTGACTACTTCAATGACGGCGGAATCAAGTATTGGCCGGAAGTCATGGCCGAACTTGAGTCAGAAGAGGAGCTATGAACATGGACTCTCAACAAACATGGATCGACATGCTCGATGCCCTGCGTCACAAGAAGTGGGACGAGGCGAAGGAACTGGCCGATGCGTTGTACGAATGGATTCGCAAAGGTGGATTTCCGCCAGTCACGATCGGTGACGAGTCACTCGGCAAGAATTGGCACAAGACGATCGCAACATTCACGTGCCTTGCCGTGGCGAACAAAGTGGACGACATCCGCAAGCGTCGCGAAAGACGCCAGTCAGCGACGAAAGGAGGTGACTGATGTTGCACTCCGATCGAGTCTGGTGTGTCGCGGAAATTGCTTCGGCGGAAGAACTCGCCCGCAAGCTGACCGAAGTGACATGGTGTTGCTGCACGGCGTTCACTGTCGCCGGTCATCCGCGCTACGTTTGGTTGAACGACTCAACTTCGCCCGATGGTGCTCAGGAATTCGCTGTTTGCTGCTTCGGTCAAACGAAAGCTGAATTTCGTCAATTGGAGTCCATCACGTTCGGCTGGTCCGACTACGACAAAGCGTTGCAATTCATCCTCGCCACCCTCAATGGCGAAGACGACAACAACGAATGGTCTTGCCCCGTAACTGCCGTGATCCAAACCACTGAAGAACATGGCCGCTGTGGCCACTGTGCCTGAAGCTCAGGCATCGCTCTGCATCCACGGATGCAGGGCTTTTTTGTTTGACAAGTTATGCGATTGCCTTTTGCTTGTCTTTCATGTCGTTGACAATCTCTTGCAATTCCTTGATATCGTCCAGTGCATCGTCAGGCGAAGGCACGCCGAAGCCTCGAAGTGAAGAACGATCATGAGCCAGGGTGATGTCGCAGCAACGCTTGAATAACTTCTGAAGTCGTTCACAGTGTCCAATAGTCACAGCCGTGACCTTTTTTAGATTGCTCAGACTGATGTAATCTTGATGTCGAGTAATAATGCCACAAAAGAAATGCTGCTCAACCGCACGTTCCACCGTTGCTCTCAGGTCGCTGTAGACCTCACAAATTGCTCTATCGTAGACGTCGTCGTTGTGGTCATCGAAATCGTTTCGCGTTGCCCTTGCTCGCTTCTCAAGTTCGACGATTCGAGCGGACGTCTTTTGAGCAATCCACGGTAATCCAGCGCCGACAAAACCACACTCGTCACGTTTCGCCACGACACGTCGAAGTGCGATCGGCACGCCTTCCTGATTTGCCCCAGAAAGCAAATCGTGCAGGAAGACGATATCGTGTGTGAAGACGATCACCTGTCGGGCGGTGGCCTCTTCGACAAGGCGCCGAGCGAAGCATTCGCGCCAATGATGGTCGAGTGATGTAACAGGATCGTCAAACACGATTCCAGACTGGCTATGCTCAGTTGCCAACTCGGACAAGAACCCAGCTAATGCAATACAGCGATGCTCACCCTCCGAAACGACCGAGGCAATATCCGCATCGTGGGCTCGTACAAGCTGCACTCGGTAGTACGAAGAACCGAATTCACCAGCCGCCGCTGCCAACTCGACGTTGAGTCTACGGACACCCTGTTGCATCTTCTTAATTTCAGTCGCGAAGGCATCTCTCAACTGGTCAGTGACGTGTTCCTTTGCCAGTTCCTTACTCTTTGCCGTGATCTTGTTGGTACGCGTCTGATTGACGCAGTTCTTGAGTTTCTTGACTTCGGCAAGCCGGGCGACATGCTCTTTAACGTCTCCGAAAACCGTGGCCATCCATTCCCTTGCTTTCAACTCAGCGAATTCTGCTTCGAGTTTCTTGCGTTCTTCGACATCAGCGGACTTCTCAATTTCAGTGGCTTGTACTGCGAGTGACTGGATGAGCGTCTGGAGGTCATCGCCGACTTCATCAATTTCTGAAGGAAGGGCGAAACTCCAGTCGCCGGACTCTCTCGCACGTTTAATCGTCCGGTGATGGGTGAGCAGCGCCGCTAACGTGCATCTTACACGCTTCAACATGTCGGCATTGGCCACTCCAAGATCAACCAATAGTTCCCGCAACTCTTCCTCCTGCAGGCCGAGGGCATCGAGTTTTGCGAGAGATTCGTTCAAGACCTTTTTCGCATTTGCTGCTCTTTTTGCCGTGTCGTCAGATACGAAATCTTCAAACCGACGCAAGCGGTCTTTTGCATCGTCGCCCAGTGTCTGTTGGCACAATAAACAAACAGAATCGTCTTCATCGACGTCCGGAAAGTCGCGATCGACATAGGCGATCGCGGAATAGCGACGGGCTGCTTCCCAAAGTTCTCGCCAAACCGGCTCGCCGATTTCAGGTAGTGGATCACTTCCAAAACTCACTCTGGCGGCGGCTTCGGCAGCTTTGGACTTTTGTTCGGCGTCACTGACCAATCCCTTTAAGTTTTGAATCGCTTGCGGTTTCGATAGTGCGATCGCCACGTTTAGCTTCTCGCGGAGAGTCGAGATTCGACGTGCCCGTGACCGAAGTTCCAATGCGTTCTTTTTTGGATCGTTCGCAAGGTGACTTGGAATATCCTTCAGGCGCTGCATTTCCTCGTCGTTCAATGATACTGTCGATTCGAGTGCATCAATGTCAGAGTCATGTCGCAGCGAACTGAGCAGTTTACCAACCGTAGTTTGCCCGGTCGCAAACGTAGATTTCAGGAACTTTGGCTGAATCGCATCGAGTTTCTTTTTCTCAGCATCAAGTCGCTTCTGAACCTCTTTGCAGGCAGCACCCAGCTTTGGCAGTACGTCAAGTCCGAACGGTGTGAACGCGATGTCGTTTCGTTCTCGAACGTGTACGGCAGCACATTCGGAATCGAAAAAACTGACGGAGCCGAGACACTCAATTGAATGCTGGCCGTCAACCCATTGCTCCGGCGGCTGCTCGACATCTTCAAGGGCGTATGTAATTACCGCACTGGCCGGTGTGCCCGAGTTGGTTGACATTACGTTGGGAAGAATCGACTTGCCTTTACTCCGGGCGCGACAGGCTCGACGCAGGATGCGTCCGTATCCGCTCTTACCTGAGCCGTTGTATCCGAAGACCACAGTCAGCCCTGTAGGCGCAAAACTCAATTCCTGCTTCTCGCCAATCGCGTTGACATTTTCAGCGTCGGCAACCGAGCATAACGCCAGCTTTTCCCCGATTGCGGCACCAGCGGGAACGTGTTCTGTCGTGAGTGGTTGTAATGTTGGAACGTCTCCTTCTTCCAAATCGTTGGCGCTTCGACAAAGAGCAGTCAATTCGTCTACATCCGTCGCCGTGATTTCCCCACATTCGACGATCCTTCGCAATGCGTCTCGCTGCCAGCCCGGCAGTTCCTCACACCAACCTACGATGGTTGAGAGCACGTTCGAGCCACTGGTTGATGTCGTACCGGTCATGTTGTTCTCCTGTTAGGTCTTCATAATAGCGGAGTGAGGCTGTTGGCAAAACGACTGCGTCTTCTCCGGGCTGTTCTGTGTCAAGGAAAGTCCATCCCACTGGGCAAGCAATGAGACCGCTGCCAACAACGATGCTCCACCAGAACGGGACCATCAGTGTTTTGTATCTTTCGGAGGAACAGGATCGTTTCCATAGCTGTCGGAGTCGCGAATCTGGCCGTTGGGGCGGTGGATGACGAGTTCAGTTTTCTTGGTCTGGGCCAGACGCTTGCCGTCCTGAATCGCATCGCGTTGCGTTTCGTGTAGTGACGAAGCCCGATCGGCTCCTTCGCGTTTGACAGCCCAGCCCTCGCCTTGTGGCACGACGTGATAATCCTTTTTTGCCATCGTTCTTTCCTCTTTCACCGTGCTGGTTGGTCGTCAGGGACCGGCAATCACAAGATTCGCCGATGACGACCGAGTAGTTCGTTGTAACGAATATAACGACTAGGCAAGGAAGTTCAACCCTAGCGAACGGGAATCTTGTCAAGACGAATCGGGATTGGTAGACTGAGGTGATGGCGAAACCCGAAAACCAAGGCGATTACCACGACGAGGAGTCTGTCATGTCACTTGCTGAGCGACTTCAGCAGGCTCGAAAAGAAGCTGGTCTGACGTTGGAGCAGCTTTCCGACGAGTCGGGGCTTTCAAAAACGTATCTCTGGGAATTGGAACACGATGATGAAGGAGTGAAGAAACCGTCGGCGGATACGCTGATGAAACTGGTGAATCCGTTGCGAACCACGCTGGCCGACCTTCTCAATCTGCCGTCCGTGCAGGTCAACGATCAGAAAGTCGAGGTGAGCAAGTCACTGAAGGAATTCTGCGACTGGATGAAGAAGGCTGGTCGGCCACTCAGAAAGGACGAGATCGGCGATCTGGCCACGATGCGATTCCGAGGTGGACAGCCGAAAACGATGGATGACTGGGATGACCTGTACCGGACACTAAAACGCACAACCAAAAGGTAGCACGATGCCGCCGAGGCACCGAAGATCGGAACTTCACGAACACGTTGTCGCCATTATGGACGAGACGGGCGCGGACGATCCGTTTGAAGCCGTGCGCATCAAGGCATGCGGCAACGTTGAGCGGGTTGATTCTTCACCTTGAGCAACTCGCCAGCGAAGAACTCGATATCCGATACCCGCCCCAAGGTCACGATGCCGTGACCTTGATGACGTACCATTCGGCCAAAGGGCTTGAATGGCCGGTCGTTGTCCTCAGCGGATTGAATTCCGATCGCTCAGCCGATATGTGGTCGCCCGTCGTAACGGGTGGCGGACAGAGCGACGCTGGACCATTGGATGGACGTATCTTGCGATCATGGACATGGCCATTTGGGAAGACGGATGGTCCGTTTGGCGGATTACGCAAGGGAAGCGGTCTTGAAGATGACGCTCTCGTTTCTCGTGAAGGACAAGAACGCACCGTACGGGAAACGGATGAGAACCTGCGACTTCTTTATGTTGGTTGCACGCGGGCCAAGCACAAACTTGTATTTGCACATCGTGCGGGAAAGTCAGCGTGGCTTGATCGACTTCCGGAAGTCAATTCCCTGCTCGATAGCAACCTTGAAGAAGGGGAGCATGGACTGGATGGAATCGACACCACGCTTGTACTGCGCCGTTTGAATGCCGACATGATTGACGATTGCCGAATTCCGGCATTACAACAAGAGCGATGGCTCTCACTGATAGGGGATCTTCAACCGTCAGATTTGTCGCCACGTTTCCATTCTCCCAGTCAAGCATCTACCGAATCAGAGACCGCCACATTTCAGACCGAGGAACTCGCTGGTTCATCGCACTTTCCATCAGGAGCCGATGAGAGTCAGTACGCAGCCATTGGAGATGCCGTACACAGCTATCTCGCCGCACTTCCGTCGATTCGGTCGTTGGACGATGCCGCCAAAGAACGAGTGGCAGAGCGTTGCCTTGCGGCCTTTTCAGTGACCGGCGTTCTTTCACCATCCGTTCTTGTTTCGTCAGGGGAACGATTCCGCCAGTGGGTAGACGCTCAATATCCAAACGCCCTATGGCACGTCGAAATGACAGCCAGCGGAAGTCGAGCCGCTGGTGGTGACTGGAGCGGTGCTATTGACCTCGTGCTTCAACTCCCGACTGGAGAAGTCGTCGTCATCGACCACAAGAGTGCTCCCATACGCCGTGAACACTGCGAAGCAAAGGCCGGACAGTTTGCAGGGCAGCTAACTGCTTACAGCGAATTGCTGACATCAGCCGGGGAGACTGTTCAATCAAAGTGGATTCACTTTCCACTCTCTGGAGTTGTCGCCAAGTACAATTGATCGGAATTGATCTTCAGCCGCGAAGTTGTTTCGAGTCCTGATTGTGTCGCCGTGTTTTCGCACTTCCACGACAAACCGTTTCGGAACGACGTCAATGTATATCATAATGTCCTTTATGATATGGTTATAGTCGTCAACCAAGTCCACGCGTGCCAGACAACAATCCCGCCATCATCGGCACCGATCGTCAACTGTTGTTGTCAAATCGGTCTATTCCTTTTGTGGTGATTCAGGCTGGAGACAATGCCGCGAGGCGGTTTGTCGAATTCTTTACGGCAACCATTCGTAATCGCAACACACGCGAAGCGTATGCTCGTGCCGTTTGGCGGTTCTTTGAATGGTGCGAACACCGCGAGATTGCGTTATCAGCGATCGAGCCGATTCTTGTGGCGTGCTACATTGAGGAGCTTTGTACCGAGGCGTCGGCTCCAACCGTGAAGCTGCACTTGGCTGCAATACGAATGCTGTTTGATTGGTTGGTGACAGGCCACATCGTTGCGATGAATCCAGCCGCCGCAGTCAAAGGGCCGAAGCACGTCATCAGAATGGGAAAGACGCCTGTTCTGCTTCCCGATGAGGCGGCGCTGCTGTTGGATTCCATTCCAACTGACAGAATCAGCGGGCTACGTGACCGAGCGTTGATCGGTTTGATGGTGTTTTCCTTCGCTCGCATTAGCGAAGGCCGTCAGGCCGGAGCGTCTGGCCTCTGCGAGCGAATGCGAGCAGTGAAGGCCGGAATGCGGGTGGGGCAAGGGGTTGCACGGCAAGCCCCTTGCACCCGTAAGCTGGGAGGGGGAAACAACATACAAAGAAAACACACAATCGACAGAGTGTCCGGGGGTGGACACCCGCCGGACACTGTCCGGATATACGACCCCGGACATGCTATCCATGTTTGCAATCAGAGACCTCATTTCATTCCTATTTCAACAGAGATACGGGCTCCGCACCTTCGTCACACGGATACCAAACTGGTCCGCGAAGAAAGCTGGCTGGTTCATCTACAAAGTCAGCGTAGTTCGCAAATCGCCAGCGTTCTTTTCCTTCCATTCCGCGAAACGCTTCACGCAGTGCATCCCGTCGTTTGTTCGATGGTGTCACGCACAACACAGTAAAGCGATCAATGGTCGTCTCCGGAAAATGCTTGCGATGACCATTCACTTCTGCGAGTTTCACGTAGCCTGGAGTTTTTCGTTTGGCGACTTGGCCGTGCCAGTAACTGTCGCGATCCTGTTCCAAATAAAACACACCTCGATGCTGTTGATACTCCAATTGAAACGCAGCGTCCGGTCGGCAGAGCGTTCTTCTTGGCGACTCGGCGACCAACGTTTCCAACTTAAATTGCTTCGATCGGTCAGGCTCATCGTAATTGACGATTTCGTCTTCGTTGAACCAGCCATCAAGTCGCACGTCGTCGCATACTTGAATCGCTTGATCCAACAGAATGTGAGTATCAGTGACGGACAAATAGTGAAACAAGTGTTGCGGCTGCGGCACTTCCAACGGTTTCAGCATCACACGCAGTTCTTTCAAATGTTCCGCAACAAAAGTTCGGCCGCGACTTGCCAATTGGTAAACCGGAGCAAGCGAGCCGTCACGGGGATTGACGACTTGCATTGTCAATTTCTTGACGTACTTGTCGCGGCACATCGCTGACAGGCGGCGGCGCGTAATGCGACCGTCGTGATCTTTGGGGTAACAGAGCGCCTGAATCTGGCGACGATTCATCAAGAAGTAGCTCGCCAAGCATTCAAGCACGGATATATCGCGTGCAGTTATCATTTCGGTGTCTGTTGTCATTACATCGTACTGAAACCGGTGTCTTGATCCGTTTGCTCCTGTGGAGTCTGTGATTGCTCGATGAATCTCAGTAACGAATCGGAATCACTTCCTTCATCCAGAGACGGAGCGAGGTTGTAAGCATGGGTCGCGATGATCTTTGCAATCATCCATTCTGTTATCTCTTCCTGCTCAAGCAAGTTCTCCGCTGGTGCCATGACGTGATTGACTTGAATGATCTCACTACGTCCGTTGGGTAACCGCACCATGGCCTGTCCGACATTGGCGATTGCCAGAAGATGAGCGAACAATGCAAACTGATCGTTGATCGAGCGTGCTAAATTGGGCGTCTTCTGAAGTTCGACGCGGTACTTGGGAAGGGGGTGCGGGGAAAGAGAGATGCCTGACGAGTATGATTCACCTATTTGATGTGCCAGTGATTCGGTGCGCGTCTTCGACCATTGCCTTGCCATCCCCGTTGTTCGTGAGCGAGCAAAGCTTGTTGTCTTACCATGTGTTTGTGAGGTTGATTCACCGGAACTTTTCGTATGCCCCGTCTGATCAGATTCTGAGTCAGATAATGATGTTGACTGACCCGACAATTGACTGCGATTGGTTCCAGTCGTCTGACCACGGCTTCTCGACAAAGAGCGAGAATGAGACTTTGTTCTACTGCGTCCAAACGCTTTCGATTCACTTTGAACGGAAGATTCGCCTGTCGATTCGCTACTGCCGGTCGTCCGTGAACTTCCTTTGGCCGATGTCTCCCCATCAGAAATACTGCTTCCCCTCGAATTCGTCTCTGTTTGTCCCATCGCTTCGTTATTGCTGATCGTTGACTGAATGGACATCACCGGTCCCAGCGGTGAAACGTAACTGTACCCTTCCGAATTCGTCCCCGTCCGTCCGGCTGAGTGGTTGTCAGAGAACCCCTTCGTTCGAGATTGTGAGACTTGTTGAGAGTTAGAAATCGACTCTTGAGTTGACCGACTCCGATTTTGGCTGTCGCTGTGGCCAATAGTCACGGTGTGTGAATTGCCGGTTGAGAGGCTCTCGCTTTCACTTTCTCCAATGGTTTCCGATTGTGCGGACGAATCACCCACGGTTGCGCTGACCGAGGAGCCAGTTCCCGTCGACTTCGATGTTCCGCGAGTGTGAGAGACAGCGACACCACGATTGATCGTCGTGCCTTTGTTTTCTGAAATTGAATCGGAACGTTGTTCCGTCATCGAAGATGACTCGGTAGACGCCTCCGCATTAGCGAAGCTCGAACCGTGTGTTTCGCTTGACTGCTTGCTCTGACTGAAGTTTTCCGATTCGACGATCACCCAATCAAAACCGTCAGGTGCGTAGACTTTCTGATAGTGTTCCGTGAAGTCCAGATTGCTGTAGCCGAAGACTTTGGCGAGATACTCCAAATCGTCGGGGTTCTCTTGCTGGAAGCAGATTTTGGCTTTACAGCAGTTGAGAATATCCGGGATCAGGTCCAGCGTTTCCGTCTTGAAGCTCGATAGCTGTTGTGCGGAGAGACAAACGGACAGTTTGAATTTTCGATGCCCGGTCAATGCGCGCTGAACGTCCCGTCCAATAAACTCACTGGCTTCGTCGATGATGAGAGAATAGGGGACGCGTTGCGATCGTTTTCGCACGGCACGTGTCTTGGCCAGAATCTCGTGAATGATGAGACCACCAATTGCCTTCGCTTGATCGGAAGAGAAGTAGTTTGTCTCACAGAGATTGACGATCACGGTTTCCTGATTGCGAATGATTTGGCTGAAATCAATTGTGTGCAAGTGATCTTGAAAAACCGCCGTGACGATCGGTGAAAGAAATGACCGCAATCGATTGATGGTCGAGTCGGTCATTTCAGCTTGTCGATTCGGGCTGAGCGCAGCCAAACGCTCAAAGTCCGCTGTAACATGTCGTGGAAGATGCGGTGCAACTAGTCGATAAACATCCGCTTGCCGTTTGTGACCGAAATCTAATAGCGTCAGCGCATTTCCGAGTGGCAAGTGGGAACCTTCGTCATCAACGGCGGTGCCGACGGCAAGCAGCACATCCTTGAGGAAACGTTCTAGTCGCGGCATTCCTTCGAACGACGATTCTCCTTGTTTTCTCAGCAGTACCTCGGCTACGCGATCAACGGTCGCTTCAAGCCAGGCACGGTACGCAATCTCTCGCTGTTCTTCAGTAATGTCATCCGCTTCTTCATATCGGAACGGATCAAACCCGAAGACATTCGCAAAACTGGGCTGGATGTAATGAATCCACTCCGGTGAAAAGGGGTGATTCCGGTCGAGTGCCAGCTTGCCCGCGTGGGCCACGACATCTTCAGCCAAATCACCATGCGGATCGATCAAGCAGAAACCGGCATAGTCGTCGATCATCTCTCTGCAAAGCAATTCGAGAAACTTGCTCTTTCCACAGCCGGTGCCGCCGAGTAGGAGCATGTGCTGTGCCATCAAATCGCGGTTCAACACGAACGGTGCATCCTCACCGTCGATTCGCTGGCCGAGTTGGTAATCTACCAGATCATTGTTCGTTGCGATGTTGTAATTTGGCTCGCTGTTGTTCATGTCGCTTCTCCCTTGTAATTGGTTGAAGCGTCGTCTTTTCCTTCGACGAACTGCACGTCGGGAATTCGCGACTGGATGCGATTGACAATCGTTTTCTCGATTTCTTTAGACTCGTCCTCAGTGGCCAGTTTCATAGCATCCTGACAATCGGAGAGAGCATGCTCATCTTGGCTAAGGGACTCATAGAGCCGTGCGCGTTGCAGCAAATGTTTTCGACGTTCGGCATCGTCATCAGAAAGGCGTACGAGTTGTGTAACAACAGGAATGGCCACATCGAACCGTTCGACCTTCTCGTAGAGTTGAGCCAAGAGGTTGTGGCCGGACTTGCAATTGGGATCGATTTCGATAGCCAGCTTCGCATCGTCAATCGCCTCATCGATCTGATTGTTCTTGAGGTGGAGTCGACTGCGCCAAACAAGCAGCTTGGCGTCTTGCGGATCAAGCCAGATGCCGTGATAGATGTCGGCAATCGCGTTGTCGTATTCTTCGAGTGACTCAAGCAACGTTGCTCTTCCCTGAAAAGCAGGCAAGCAGAATCGATCGAGTTTGATGGCCGTGTCAAAGTCGACCCGTGCCTCGTCTGGTTTTTCGAGGTGCATGTGTGCCCATGCCCGACGACAAAAGGCAAGGGCACTTTGCGGAGCGATCTCAATCGCTTTCGTCGCATCGACGACCGCTTTATCAAGTTGCCCGTCGAGCCGATACGCCTCACTACGCCCTTGATAAGCATGTGTATCCTGTGGAGCAAACCCAATGACGCGCGTGTAGTCGGTAATGGCCTCAGAGAATCGATTGCCTGTGATCAAAGCAGAACCTCGATCCAGCAGGAAAAGACGACTTCGCGGTTGAATCTCGATCGCACGATTCAAATAGTTGGCTACTCGCGTGAAACGCATTGCTCGTTGGTTTCGAGCGATACGCCATGTAAGCCAGCAGAGTTCCAGTCGTGAGTAAAGCAATCCAATCACGGGAATTCGGTAAGGATATCTTGCCCATAAAGCCCGATTGGCTGCCGGAACAGAGCGGTTCACCGAAGTCATTGTTGATTGATGTATCGGTTGTGGATCGTGTAGATCGCCTGATTGGGCGAGGACGGATTGCAGGTCTTTTTGCAGCAGGTTCAGTTTTTCCTTGGAACGAGTGACTACGGGACCGGTCTCAGGAAGGCCAGCCGCAAGATGATGTTCAACTTCAGCGTCAACGTCGCGAATCTGTGATTCCAGATTGCTACGTTGTGAGACTTGGTTCTCTCGTGCTGAGTTTGATTGAACTCGAACCTGTCGCCGCTGATTGAGAAGGTTAGTCAGTGGCCGTACCACAGCCAGCAGTAGAACTCCGCCAGCGACAATGTAGAGTTTCCAGTCCAATGGTAAGAGAACCGCACCGGCGATGAGACCGATTGCAGCTCCCATAACGGGCCACGTCTCTTGCCCCTCCCTCCTCGCCTGATTCTTGACGAACCAGTGAAATAGAAAGCAGCCGACTTGCCAGCCGACAACACCGCCCAACAGGGCTCCGATAAACGTGGCTGTATCGATCACTGCTCTCCTCCCATTTTTTGTTCTTGTGGTCCGATCGCAATAATCTCGTTGCGTATTGGTCTGCTCAGAAAGTCGTCAAACTCGTTCCAGAGGCGATTTTTCGTCTCTTCATCAACTTGAGCAGGACGTGGCAGGATGCCATCAATGAACACTGCGACTGCCTCAGCGTTTTTCCGCACGGAATTGTCCTGATTGCCGTTCGTGTCTCCCAGTTTCCGTAAGAATTCGTTTGTTTGCTCGCGTGACGGAACGTAGAAGCCACGCAAGTAGGCACGCGTCAGCCAAGCAATCGAGGCACCGCTTTGACAGACATTGGCCAGCAGGGCACAGTCAAAGGCGAACGAATCTCGTAGCGTTTGATTGGGGTTAAGAGTAACTGAAGAGGCCGCGTCCGCGAGTTCTTTGGCGAACACCGCATACGGAAGCCCGATCGATTGCGAAAGCTGCTGCAAATGTCTGGCTTCCGCTTCATGCAGTCGATCCTCTCCCAACGACTTTGCGATCAGATCACGAAACCAGTTCGGAATGTTCTGAAGCAAATCCGACGAGTCAGCTCCGAGAATCGGACGCTTTGGTTGTTCTGGATAGCTGCCGTCGCTGGAAGGAATCTCCTTCATATCGTGAAGGACTATGCCACAATTCTTCTGACTGCGCAAGTAAAAACGAATTGACGGAGATGTGATGTATGATGTTTGGTTCATCGTCGTTCTGCCTTCTGGCTTTCGACGAAACGAACAAGCACTTCATACTCGCCGAGCAATTCAGGACAATCTTGAAGGACAGTCGGCCTCATGGTTTTCAAGTCACTGAGATGGCTGTCGGAATAGTACCCTTCGTTGTAAAATGTCTTGGGAGATTGATTGACTAGAGACTTGTAGGCTCGCAATCGTAGCCACGTCGGCAACCATTTTCCTGTGGCATACCGACCAAGTGCCCAGTCACCGTAGACACGTGAATTTCGAGATTCTGATAGCAGCACTACATAGAGTGGGTGCGTGTAGGAATCTACGGCTCCGATGGTTCTCACCGCAGCGTCCCGGAACGTGCTGTCGGTTGACTCAGCATCTGCAAGTAATTTTCTTGCTCTTTCGATCACTGCTTGTGATGGGTTTCGCTGCTCATTCAGGAATTTGCGAATTGTCAGTTCTTGCTTGCCCAGAATGTAAAACAATCCTTCTCGGTCATGGTGACTGACACGTTCCATTAGTCGCAATAACTCTGCTTGAGACGGGTTCCATGAAGGATCAGCGTCAATCAGTATCCTTGCGGCAGCGATTCTGATTCGATCATTCTTAGATTCGTCAAATACGACTCTAATTCGAGCAGCGAGTTCCTGGTCGAGGCCGGGGCAGAATGGACTGGAGACCACAGTCAAGAATTTTGTTTGAAAGTCTGGGGCAGCGGACCAAGACGTGATCTTATCCTTCAGCACGGTGCGTGTTGGAGCATCACCGGTTGCCCACAATGCTATCACGGCTTCGGCGCAAATCGTGGTGTCGTTTAGAAATCGGCTGAGTACGGCGGCGTGTGGTAAAAGCTTTTCACGAAATGGCGGCAGAGCGATTAGTGTATAGCGGCGAACAGTTGCGTCGGCGTGCCCCAGCAACGCGATGTACTTCTGGAGCAACTCCTCTGTCGGAGCGATTCGCGGCAGCATCCAGAAGTCTTGAGACTGGGCGACTGAACTCGACATGTTCTCCCAGTCAACATCATACTCACCGGCAAGAAACGACAAATCGCCTTCCATTCGTCCTATCGCCGTATTGGCTGCAACATAATAGTAGTGACTCTCCGAATCGACTTCTTGAAGTGCTTTTAGTGATGGGACTGACGCCGGGCCAATTTCTCCCAACGCACTAAATGCGACGTGTCTCTGTAAGTCTTCGAGCTTCTTGCCATTGAGTAAGTCATGTTCGATGACCGTAGCAAGCAACGGAATGGCTTCTTCGCCTAACTGGGCGATTGCAAACGCGGTTTGCTCCTGCTCAAACCTGTAGAACATTGGGTGCACTTCGCTCAAATATCCGGTAACCCTATCTTCAACTGAGAGGTGTTCCGTTCTAACTGATATGCCCGGTGTTTTGGTGACTCCCTTCTTGTGTTCAGTTTGAATCGTGGAAGCATCGTTTGTGGCCCGAATGGAAGTGGTTCTCTCCATGCCCGTCTCGCTGACCCAGCGCGGCGCCTTGCCCCACTTGACGATTCCGACTGCTGCGGCGAGTGCCACGAGTAATAGAGTCGGCTTCAAAATCAGCCAGACACGCCGACGGCAGAGACTTGGCAGGGGAACGCGTTGATCAAGTTGTGTTGTCATTGGATCGAATCCGATGTGTCGTTTCGTCTTTCACGCTCATAACAGTGAACGGGGCGGAAGATTTGGTTAACATGAACCAAAACTGCGCAGCCCTCCGACTGACTCGGTGACTACTTGGGTACAAACCGGGAAGTAGTAGCTGCGGGACACGATTTTTCAACTTTTTCGGAAAAGGCTTTTCCCTATCGACTATCGGGGACGTGGTATCCATGAATGTAGCGAACGAGAACGAACGAAAGCTCACCGACGACAAGCTGTTTGTGCTGCTTCAAGACGCGCAACGAGGCGACTCATCGGCACAGGATGCGTTCTTCGACGCTTATGAAACAGAATTGCTGATCGCGATCAGGGTTCGGCGGACGCCACTGCACCGCAAGATCGAAGAGACCATGGATGTCTGCAATTCGGTCGTTCGCCGGTTAATCAGCAACTGGGAGAAATGGTCCTTTCCTGAGTTCGGTGCGTTTCGCGGAACGGTTCGGACAATTGTTGAGCGCCGAATCAAGCGTGCTATCCAGCGATTCATGGCCGAGAAAGAAGCGAGTGAAGCAGCCGCATTGCTGCACGGTGACTCCGATAATCCACAGCCGAAGATTGAAAGCTACGAGTTCGTCCAGTTCATCCGCTCGAAGATGACCGCCTCCGAGCAGGCGATCTTTGATGCGATTCACTCGAAAGGCATGACCTACGTTGAGTTAAGCAAGCAATACCCGGTAAGTGCTAGCGCCTTGCGTAAACAACTCAGCCGGGCAATGGAACGAGTCACGGAAGAGTTGGACCTCGATGAAGAATGACTCGCCAGATTCGTCGCCTCTCGAAGCTGTCATCGCTGAACTCGTTTCACGACGACAGCGAGGGGAGTCCTTCGACGTTGGCGATACAATCACCCCCGATGACTGGACGGTGGACGAACTGCTGGCAATTTGCAGTTCTGACTTGCTGGCCAGACCAAGCGAACCCGGTCGCGTCGAAGAGTATCTCGCTGCCTTCCCGCAATTCGCAGCGGATTCTGAACGACACATTGTGGATTTGATATTTCACGAGATATGCCTCCGGGAGGATTCGGCGACACCTCCGACCTTACCGGAGTATCTGCACCGGTTTCCGAATCTAAGCGAGCAGATTCGAAAGTTGTTTTCGATGGCGTCGGGCCTATGCCTGAGACCCGAGATTCCGGGCTACGAGATACTCGAAGAGATTGGTCGTGGCGCTAATGGCATCGTCTACAAGGCCCACCAGCTTGGTCCCGACCGGCTTGTTGCCATCAAAGTGTTACAGGATGAGAAGTGGGCTGATGAGGATGCATTGCGTCGATTTCGCAAGGAAGCTCAAGTCGTCGGCAAGCTGCGGCATCCCAATATCGTCATCGTTCATGATTCAGGCACGGTATCGGAAACGCCATACATCGTAATGGAGTACGTCGAAGGTGATTCACTGACCCAGCTTTTTAATTCCAAACAGCTTTCAATCGAACAGGCAGTCAATCTGACGATCCAGTTATGTGCCGCCCTCACGTGCGCGCATGACGCCCGCGTTCTCCATCGTGACGTGAAACCGGCCAATATTCTTGTTGATGGCGATTTTAACGTCCGTCTGACCGACTTCGGCATGGTCCGTGATCTTGACCTCGCATCAGCAAAGCATTCGAGTCATTACATTGCCGGAACGCCCGCTTACATTTCACCGGAACAGGCAGAAGGCGACGGCCATCCGATCGGGCCAGCCAGTGATCTCTACTCCGTGGGGGCAATCCTTTATGAGTTACTCACTGGCCAGCGAGTCGTTCAGGGAACAACGGTCTCAAGCGTTCTCTGTGAAGTACAGGAACGGCATGCGATCCCGCTCACTGAGTTGAACAACGCCATTCCGCCAGAGTTGAGTTCCATTTGTCTGAAGTGCCTTGAGAAGGCCCCGAAAGATCGATTTGCGTCAGTTAGCGAGCTTGCCGAGGCGCTGCAAGGCTGGCAAAAAAAGTCAACAACCGTACGCGCCTCTCGGCGATTGCTACCGGTACTGTTTGTGTTAGCAGCCATTGTGATCGCTGGCGCAGGATGGGCAGTGTTCTTCCGATCCGAAACTCCACCGACGGAAAACAAGAACGGAATCGAAGAAACCGCAACCGCCGCTGGTCAAATAGAACGACCAAGACGCTTGCAGTCTCCGTTCACCGAGCAACAAGTACGCACCGCGCGGGACGCATGGACATCTTTTCTTGGCATTCCCAAGCAGGCAACGAACGGACTGAAGATGAGCATGGTGGTGATTCCGCCGGGTGAGTTCCGCATGGGAACAGCGCGTGGTGCACTTGGTTTCCAGTCCGACGAACCCGAGCATCCCGTCATACTAACGCGCCCCTTTTTGCTTGCGGTGTCAGAAGTAACGCAATCGCAGTATGAAGCGGTCATGGGACAGAATCCAAGTCGCTTCAGGAGCGGCGACTCGCGAAACCGCCCGGTAGAATCCTTGACTTGGTATGACGCGGTTGCCTTCTGCAACGCCCTGAGCCGTCGTGAAGGGCTTTCACCTTACTACGCGATGACTGACGCCGAACACAAAGAAATGCGTGTAACCGGCGCGACGGTCTCGATCCTTGGTGGAAGCGGGTATCGGCTGCCGACGGAAGCCGAATGGGAATATGCGTGCCGAGCGGGCACACAGGCGACGTGGTATTCGGGCGAGGACGAACAATCGCTTCAGGATTTCGGTTGGCTGGCATCTCAGAGCTTGACCAGTCCGCAGCCGGTGGAAACGAAGCTTCCCAATGCGTTCGGTCTGTACGACATGCACGGCAATGTCTGGGAATGGGTCTTTGATTGGTACGACAAAAGCTACTATCCGGTGTCACCGACCTTTGATCCGAATGGCCCCGACGAAGGCCAGTTACGTGGGTTCCGGGGTAGCAGTTGGGACACACGATTTCGGGCCATCAACGGGACTTGTGCCAACCGTGGCAAAGACCGGCCCCACACATTCGATCTCGATCGAGGCTTTCGGGTAGCCCGATCCATCCGAGAAAAACAGTAGGATGAGTCAAATGACGATCCGTTCGATTTCGTCAAGCGACACTTCATCTGACGTTCTGTCGTAGAGGCTAGTTGTCCTTGGCGACTCGTGTGCTGCGATTCGCTGGGCATTTTCAAGCGTTCCGCCATTCGAGAGAAATGCAGTGATGCCCGTTGCTCGGAACGAATGGTTGCAGAGGGAATAGGGGAGTCCCGCTCTGCGTGCCCGCCGTTTAATCATGAGCAACGCTTCTGTTCGATGTAAACGGCGTTCGGTTAAATTTCGATGGCGATCAAGCGAACGGAAGAGGGGAGCACCTGTCTGCCCTGTAAATTCTGCCGCCGCGACGTAATCGTCCATGAACTGCTCGGCCTTGTGGTGGGCCGGAACCTCGTGATGCTTCGAGCCTTTCTCACAAAGTCGGAACCACATTCTTCGCCCCTTCGGGAAGTAGTCCTCACAGTCCATACCAAGGGCCGCGCCAAGCGGCTGGGGCAAGGGCTACGCTATGCCGCGCTTCGCTTGGCTGCTGCGCCCCTGCACCCATCGAACTCGTTGGGCATTCAGCCCTCCGGTTCGAGCCGTCGTTCCGTTGGTCACTCCGGTAAGCTGCCCCCTCCAAAAACTTCGTTGCAACGGGCCTTGGGACGGCATTTCCAATATGGACTTTTCGTCAAAAGTTGTTCTAATTGTGGTATCGGAAAAGTGTCGATCACTTGGACGTGTCGCCTCACGGCGGCTTTTAGTTCTTTCCCAATTTTCGTATGGAACATCACGTTCCCCCATCGATCCGACAACGCAATGTCGCGTCGAAGATGGCGATGCCCGTCGTCATCAATTCGCCAAGCCGATGGCACTTTTGGCGCAAGCCAGTTGTCATCAGCATGGAGTTGCTGGCCCGGCAAATCGACTTGGCCGACGAGAGACGCAGTCTTGAACAGCGCGAGACTGAACTCGTCACAGAGGTCATCGATTTTGGCCAGCGACAACGGCAAACGCGGAAGCAGGAGAAGAAGTGGAGAAAGTTGTTCCGCAAGATTGAATGGGCGTCACAGCCTGCTCAACGAAACAAGCCCCGGCTGATACCGGGACTTGGATTGGAAGCCGCTCTGATCAGTGGCTTCTTTGTGATCGGAATCGCAAACTTACTTGTGTGATCTCGATCGGGAATGAACACAAAGAGAATGCCATTCGGTGTTTGATTCGTCAAGCATTGTTTGGAGACTAGGCGGACTTGCTAGTGTCGTCTGTTACTTGATTGGCTTCGGCTGATGAAGGGACTGACCCAGCATTTTCACTGGTCGGTACTCGGTTCACGTTTTGTGAACTGACGCATTTGAGAGCGGGTTACCCCGCTCTCAACTCTTAAAACAACTCGGCCACGCTGGACTTCCTTCTGGCGTGTCGTACCGAGATTGTGCTGGGCGAACTGGAGCCTGTGTTTTCAGCCTTCCTTTTCACCGGCAGATAACGCGCCCTGTTTGGGACGCCATGACTCCGAGAGTTGCTGAGCTTCTCTCACTTGCCGCCGACAGAAACGCATTTCCGGTGATCGCGACTCAACTGTGTTGCAAACTCGCTGCGGCGTTTTCTGGCGGCCACTCCTTTGGCACTCGCCACAGGAGAACGAATCGTGGTCACTCACTGAAAGGGAAAGAACATGGCGAACAAGACCCCCGAGAAGACATTTCGTATCGGACTGGTTTCAGCATCAGTCTTTATCAACGAAGTCGACAGAGATGGTGGAACGCGGCAGATTCGCAACGTAAATCTGCAACGCCGGTATCGTGATGGCGACAACTGGAAATCGTCTTCCAGCTTCGGACTGGCTGACTTGCCCAACGCACTGCGCGCGTTGCAACTTGCCATGCAGCACGTTGAATCGATTGAAGCGGAAAGCCATTCGTAACGCCGCGATCGTTCGGCTGTAAAGCTGATCGACAATTGTGTTGTTGAACCACCGTCGCAGTAGTTTTCATCACGAAACTACTGCGACATTTTCATGAATGAACCGTTGAAAATTGTCACAGATTCTGTTGTAATATCCACATCTGATGAACGGCGTTTATCGCGTGATTTTCATCAGCAACTAGGCGGATTTGCCTGAGCCGTTTTCGAACGAGCCCCGCTTCTTCACTGGTTGACCAGAGTCGTCTCGACTCCCAAGAGTGCATTGCTTTTTGTGCTCGTCATTTGGTCGTCAACCGTCCATTTCATTCGTTGAATGCAGCCACACCACCTGAGCGACTGTTGTGCATCAGGGTTGTATTTCGGTCGTTTCGGTGTGGGCTTTTTTTGTTTGTTACCCCTTCACTGCTATGGAAAGCAAAAGATCTACTACCAAGCCTGAAAAGGTTTTCAGTCGCCGAGGAATCGTGGTCAGCGTGTTCCGTTACAAGAATGAAATTGAAGATCACACGATCAGCAATTTCAAAACGACGATTCGTCGTCTCTACAAAGATGATGAAGAGAAGACGCAGAGCACTTATTTCCTTGCTCCTGATGACTGGCCAATGGCTGAGTTTCTCAGTCGGCAGGCGTGGCAGTACATGATGGAACAGTCTCAGTCCGATGCTAGCTCTGAGACGAAAACGAAGGACAAGAGTTGAGACGCTCGCCCCGTGCGATGCGTAAAAGGATATTCGAGAGACGCCCTGACGTCTCTCGATTCCCTTCCCGTGCGGAAGGAAGCTGGGCGAATTCGATAGCGTCGTCGTTTGACGAACTCATTGTCTTCATCGGCTGAATAACGGTCTCACAGGCCGACTCTCCTGAAATGCTGAGCCGCTCTCGGCATTTCACCCCCTGTGTTTCCCCGCGTGGCAATCCCGCTGCGCGTTATCCGTTTCTTGACTACACAAGGAGAGTCAGCATGCACGTCACATTGTCCACGTTTCACGAACAGGTTGATTGCACGTGGTGCGAACGCACCCGTGATTGCGTTTCAACCACATTTTCCGACGGCTTCCTCAAAGAGAGTCCGCTCTGCTGGAAGTGCCTTCAGACGGCCTACAAAGTCCGCATGAAACAGCACGAAAGCAAAGCAGACGACAAGGCCAACAGCTAACCGGCGCGTCGTACGACCCGCTTATTTCCCTTTGAGGAGCAAACAAATGGACGCGACCGCTGCGGTTGGTTTCTGCACGTTGAACAGCACGTACTGCGATGTCCTTACGGACTTCGCACGCCGTGCGTCAGGCGTGCTGCTGCCCGTGGTCGCGTCCTCATTTCACGGGCGTCAGCCCAGCTGTCCTCAGCCACTCCCGTCATCCAATGATCACGAATGCCGTCGAGCTGCCTCGCCAGAGGTCGTTCGGCGGCATTTTTCATACATACATAGCGGATATCCATCTCATGAATAAACCAGCAATTTCCAAGAGGCGTAAGAGAAAGCCCGTCATTCTTCAGTTCCGAGCCGACATTCCTTCTAACGAACAACATCCTTTGGCAAACGTCGAACCGAGTACGCGATCAACGCAACGCCAGGCCGTGATCGCTTCTGTTCTGGCTCGCCTCGCTGAAGGTCAGTCCGATGAAGAACGGAATGTTGCTACAATCCAATTGAACGAAGATGTCGCATCGAAAGAAACTAGCGACCAAATCGAGGAATAAACCATGTCGAGATCAAAGAATCGAAAAAAGGCTCCGGCAACACGCAGGATCGCCGGGTACGTCCGCGTTTCCTCCCAGCGTCAGGCCACGGAGGGCGATAGCCTTGTCGCTCAGCAGAACGAAATTCAACAGGAAGTCGACTTCCGCATCCGTCGTGAAGGCTGGGATGTCGATGCTGTCGAGTTTTATGTTGACGCCGGTAAGTCCGCGAAAGATCAGAACCGTCCTCAGCTGAAACGACTCAAGCGGGATATTATCGCCGGAAACGTCGACGTTGTGATTTGTTTCAAACTTGACCGGATCACGCGAAGCCTCAAGGACTTCGTCGATCTCTGGGAAATGTTCGCTGATCACGATGTTGATGTCATTTCGCTTCGAGAGAAGTTCGACACGTCGATGCCAACTGGCGAAGCCATGATTCAACTCATCATGGTCTTCGCTCAACTCGAACGAAAGATGACCGCTGAACGTACGGTTTCGATCATGCGAGACCGTGCCGAACGTGGTTTATGGAACGGCGGTCATGTTCTTGGCTATCGCAGCGACGATGGCAAACTCATCATCGACGAACCTGGAGCGGCCATCGTCCGTTCAATCTTCGGCAGTTTCGAGGAATTGGGTTCTGCCGGTGCAGTCACACGGAAGCTCAGCGATTCGGGAATCCGCTTTCCGACCTACGAAACCCGCAACGGGAAAGTGTGCGGTGGGAATCTCTTTTCGAAACAGCAGGTCATACGCATTCTGCGAAACGCTGTGTACACCGGTCGCGTTTCGTGGCAAGACATCAAAGTCGATGATTGCCACTCCCCTATCATCGCGACCGAACAGTTCGAGCGAGTTCAACTGGTACTTGGCGAGACCACGAAACGACGCACAAACCGCAAAAAGCAGGAGAACACCCGCCAGTATCTCTTGTCCGGTCTACTTCGTTGTCCTTGTGGTGCACACCTTGTCGGTCACTCTGCCCACAACAAGCATCGAGCGTACCACTATTATTGCTGCACTCGCCAAAGCCACGAAGCTGGCAAATATTCCTGTAACTCGCCACGAATACCGGCTGAAGCACTTGAAGAAGCAGTCATTGCCCGCGTACGTGAGATTGGGCAGGTCATCGAAACGAGAGAAAAGATTGTCGATCGAGCAATCGAGTGTCTGGCTACCGAATCTGACAAGCTGAAACAACAAGAAGACGTGCTACGCCGCCAACAACAGAAGACCAGAGCCGACATCACTCGCTTGCTTGAAGTGCTCAAGAGTCTTGGAGCCGCTGGTCTGAAGAGCGTGGAAAGCGAACTGAGACAGCTTGAGGGCGAAGACAGCAGGATCGAAAAGCAGCTGGTCCAGATCGAAAAGAATCAACAGCCCGCCAAGCGGATCAGTCAGGATGCAAAGACGTTCATCGAGTCTTGGCAGGATGTGGGAACCATTCTCGACGCCGCAACTCCAGAAGAACAAACAGAAATCCTTCATCACTACATCGAAGTTTTGGAGTTGCAACATTCCGAAGATGGAAAAACCGGCACTTATGTGCTGAAACTTTTCCCGGAAGTCCGTCCAGATAGGGGTTTTGACTGGGATTCAGACCTTCCCGAAGACGACGATCCCCCACCCCAAACACAAAACGGGATCGTCACCAATTCTGGTAACGATCCCGAAAGTGTTAACCCGGAACGGAAATGTTCGCACAACCGTCCGGAGAGCTCCCCCGGTAGGACTCGAACCTACGACCCAGCGGTTAACAGCCGCTTGCTCTACCAGCTGAGCTACAGGGGATTGTGTTTGGTCATGTTATGTCTTTTGGAGACACGTTCACTTCCATTTGGTTCGCGAATACTAATGGGATTGGAAATTGAAATCAAGTATGAATGTCAGGAAAATAATTACTGATTTTGAGAAGATAACATTAGGCCGGGTAAGGTGTTGCGTTTATCGATTTAAAAAATTCTTTTTTTGTGAAGAGGCAATTTTTTTTTGTAAGATTTGCTACCAACGTAGGTGAATGATGACTGATTAATCGGGTATAATTTGCGATGTTTTCATCAAAATTTTAAGGATAGGAATCATTGGAAATCAAACGGTTGGGTTGAATTTGGTGAGTTGATCAAATGAATTTGAGAGCCGTTGGATATGCAAGGTGATAACTCACCTAATCGAACTTTATTTGTGAAATGAGTTCGAGTGAACGGGTTTTCATTAAAAGCTTGTCTCTTTAAAGTTCTTTACGGATAGCAGATTCCAGATCTCCTGAGGAGTCATAATTCCAGGCAATTTTTCCAGATTTTGAGATGACCCAGGCTGAGGGGATGTATTCTGCTTCAAATTTCTCCAAGCAGGAAGAAGCCCCGTACCCATTCGGCCAGGTGATGCCTGGCTCTTCCAGAAATTTTTCAATGGCTGGCATGACTGAAATCTCGTCACTGGTCAATCCAATGAAGACGACATCATCTCGATCCGCGAACTTCTGATAAATCTCAACCAGTTCAGGTGCCGCTAGACGGCAAGGATGACACCAAGTGGCCCAAGCATCAACCACGATGACTTTACTAGTGAGATCAGTGGGCGGTTCACCATTCACCCAGCCGGCTGCTGAGATTTCCGGAGCGACTTCTCCAACCGCCAACCCTCCACGATCAGTACTTGTTCCTCCTTGACTGATTGTCCAAATGAGATAGAAGGCTGCAAAGATACAGATTGTGACAGCGAAAAATGATCCCGCAAGATCCATCACAAAGCGATTTTTTTTCTGCTGTTCGTTATTCATCTTTAGGAGTGTTCTTGGTGAAAATCATCAGATGTTGCCGAGGGAGTTCGTCGATTGTTTCGGTGTGAGTCAGATTCCACTCGGGCAACGTCATTTCTTTGATGGACTGAGCTTCTGACATCTTGTGGACGAGTTTGATTGGGACTTCAGGATCTTCCAGACGATATTCGACCAATGCAATTCGTCCGCCCGGCTTGAGAGCTGCGGCCATGTTCTGGACCATATCGTAGGGGAATTCAAATTCGTGATAGACATCGACCATCAGAATCAGATCGACCGATTCGGCTTTGAGTTCTGGACTTTTGGGAGCTCCCAGGTGTAAATCGACATTTTCGATTTTCGTTTGATGCATTCGATTTTTGAGGCGGACGAGCATTTCCCGTTGGATATCGACCGCAATGATTTTACCTTCAGGTGCGACCAGCGGAGCCATTTTCAAAGTGAGTACGCCGCTGCCAGCTCCAATATCTGCAACAATCTGGCCAGGCTTGAGCTTGAGCAATTCAATGAGCCGAGAGAGATTCTCTTCGGCTTCCCGCTCCGGTCGTTCCAGCCACATCGCCGCAGGATGCCCCATTACATGTGCGATTTCACGCCCCATATAGAATTTCCCAATACCATTGGGATCATGTTCGGCTTTCCATTCGTAGCGGTCATCGGCTTGTTCTTTGGCAGGTTCATCAGATTGAACAGATGTTACTGCGATCAATACCAGTATTTGAAAGAAGAAAAGCCGTTTTATTAGAGATGTCATTTTGAATTTTCCGTCATTCGTGTTGATTATTTTTTATAGCTGAGTTCTAAAGCGTTAAGCACAGCAGATGACTCATTCTCCCCTCCGTATTCAGGATGAAAAGAGTCGCATCAAGTTTAACATGATGTTTGGTGGCGTCTGGATCTGTTTGTGATCTATTATACGGAAAATTAAGATATAAGATATTTTATAATAGTAAAATTTGTGAACGTCGGATGTTAGCTGGAATAGAAACAATCTTTGTTGCGACCAAAAGCTGTTGAATACTCTGACCGATAATGATGTACGATGTCCCGTCAGATAATCAAGCGGACTCCGCCAAGATCCGCCAAGTGGTACTTGAGCTTTCCAGAGGGAGCACCAATAAACATCAGATTGGCTGGAATCTTCCACTCTTCAGAAAGAGATTGAATCAGCTCTGGTGAAAATTCTCCTTGAATTTCGACAAATTCAATATCGATCTCAGGATAGGTTTCATCCAGGAACTGCAGATGAGCTTTAAACTTGGGTGGGAGTTCGGATTCCTTGTGGATGACCGATACGATTTTGACATGATTTGTGTGTTCGTTATCTCGAATGTACAGCATGACCAGATTTAAGTTTGGCAGGTTATCCCCACGAGTGAAGAACACTATCTGCTGATTGCGAATTTTTGAGAGCCAGTTATGAAGATTCGTATCGAGGTGATTGACTTGCCTGCCCAGCCGCGTCCACCAGGCAGCAGAGATGCGATCATCCTGCTTGAAAGCATCTTTTCGTTCTCGTCGAATTTTACGACGAATTTCGTCAACAAAAAATACGATCAGTTCAAGGATCTGAGTGCGTGTCAACATGACGGTCACAATCAAAATGGTTGGCACAAGATACTCAAAAAAAACCAGCAGGTACTGGTGATTGAGTCTCGCATTTCCATAGATGGCAATCCCGACCGCCAGCAAAGCCACCGATACCGTTAAATAGGATGCTTTCGAAGGACGGGGTATCCTGGCTCGCTTGATTTTCAGCAGTAAATTCCCAACTGCAAATAATCCCATTACCGATAAAAATGAGAGGGTATAAACAGCAGCAATCGATTTGAGGTCGCCACGAGTAATCATCAGCACTGAAACCGAAAGCAGGAAGAACATGATGATAATTCGATGCGGAGTTCCTCGTCGATTTTCTTTCAGGAGAAACCGCGGCAGGCAGCGATCGAGTGTCATACGTTTGATGAGTCCCGTCACGCCGACATAGCTGGTCAATGTTGCCCCACTGAGTACTAGAACCGCATCGACACTGATCAACCACGACAACCAGTTTCCTCCGGCGATCACTCCCATGTGCGAAAGCAACGCATTCTGATAAGTATCGCGAATTTCTGGAGTTGTTACCAAAGCAAGAGCTAGAATTGCCATTACCGGATTGAGAAATGTAATCGCCAGCCACATGTTCCGCAGGGTTTTTGGGAAGACGCCCTCAGCTTGTTCTTCGACGAAATTCGCAGAAGACTCAAAACCAGAAATTCCCAGCATCGAAGCGGCAAAGCCGAAGAATAACGCCATCCAGATGCCCCCCGGAGCTGGCTCTCCGAGATTCGCCCACAGGATTTCTGTTCCCGAATTGAAGACGGTAATAGCGGATAGAATCATCAGCAGCAGCATTGAGGAAAGATGAAAAAGAAATATTCCAATCGCGACGACGGCAGATTCCGTAATTCCAATAATGGACAGCACCATAAAAAATGCCAATAACCCGATGGTTGCTGGGATGACAGGCAAACCGTGCCAGAGCTCATGCAGATAATGCATAGCTTCATTCGAAGAGATCACCGCAGTCGCCATGTAGGAAAGAATTGTGAGGCAGGCGGCTACCGAGGCTCGAAATTTACTCGTCGTATTCAGCAGGGCGTTATAGGCTCCTCCATTGAGAGGAAGCGCCCCGACAACTTCTGCATAAATCGATCGAAACAGATACAGCGTACCCGCCACCATCAGCAAACAAACAGGTGCCCAGCGCCCCGCATAACCAATTGCCAACGCAGAAACATACAAACAGGATGAGGTAATGTCATTTCCGCAAATGGCAGTCGATGCCAGTTGCCCCAGTTTTGTGTGTTGCTTTTCTTCTTCCATTTCTCAATTTCTAATCCGTGGAATGTCGAAACGCTAAACAATTTTCAGTATGGCTGCAGGCATGAGGGATGCAATAAGAATTCAATCGGGAGAATACTCAAAATGAGATACGAACACCAGAAGTGTGAATAAATGTTTATTTTCATTGCGTTTTGTTATTAACATTTGAGCATCAATATATTCAAACTTGCAGTTTAGTCGATAAAACCATCTAATATACCGAAAATCAGGAACATATATTTATTCGCATCATTCCGACCGCGAATTTCATCGATTATCTTTAATCTAAGGAGAAAAAGTTCATGTTAAGTATCTTGAGGCGTCTAAATCGACAGAAAGATGGTTTTACACTCATCGAACTCTTGGTTGTCATTGCAATCATTGCGATTCTGGTTGCTTTGTTGCTTCCAGCGGTTCAGCAGGCCCGCGAGGCTGCTCGTCGTTCGAGTTGTAAAAACAATTTGAAACAACTTGGTCTGGCATTACATAACTACCACGATACACACCGCGTGTTTCCTCCAGGTTGGGTTATCCCCGATTGTCCAGGGCTTTCCGATGGGGACCACCGATTTGTCCAGTATAATGCGGGATGGGGAATTCATATTTTGCCAATGTTGGAAGAGGGGGCCATTTATGATGCTCAGGATTTTGTAATGAATGGACCTTGTCCCGGTAGTGGGCAACCTTCAAATATTGGTGTCTTGGATGCTCCATCGAACACCAATTTTCTGAATGAAACTCTTGATTCATTCTCCTGTCCAAGCGATACGAAACCATCACGTGGAGTGAATAATTGTGGCACGTCGAGCTATGTTGCCTGTCGTGGAAATGATGCAAATGGCGGGCAGTCTACGACGTACAGCAAATTGAATGGAATGTTCTATACGAATTCAAAGGTACTAATGAGAGATGTTGTCGATGGGACATCGAACACCATTATGCTTGGGGAAGTTAGTTGGAATCAGTATTACGCTTTTAATACTGGCTCAGGAATTACCAGAGGGGGATTATGGGGAGCGTTTGGACAGCACAAGTACGATGATATGGTCAGTCGCACAACAAATGAAATTTTCGGCATCAATCAAAGCCGACCAGATCCCGGCAACACCAATGATGGCTTTGGCAGCTTTCACAAGGGAGGTGCTCAGTTCGTTCTTGCTGATGGATCTGTCCGATTTATCAGTGAGAATGTGGACTCTCGCAACGCTGCCGGGACAACGCCGATGGGAACCTTCCAGCGACTTGGCGTGAAGGATGACGGACTGGTTGTTGGCGAATTCTAATTAGGATTACTGCAATCTAGGTGAAATCCACTATGGGAGGGTCGATTGAATCGATCCTCCTTTTTTATTTCCGATTCCATTAAACCGCTGCAGTAAACTAATAAATTGTCGTGGTTTGATACGATTTCCACAGATGTACAATAAATCGTGATTCCTCACTAATCCTTCGGAAAGGTGAAAGGTCTTAAAAATCACCAGTTAATTCCGAGGAACTCATGGATCACGTCGCACTTTCAGGACTTGGTTTACCCGCTTTATCCAAGTACATCAGCAGGACTGTTAAATCAGCCGGAGTGATGCCGCTCACTCGTTCTGCTTGTCCAACTGTAACCGGGCGAATGCGGCTCAGTTTGTCCTTGGCTTCATTTCTTAACTGGGGCAGGGCATGATAGTCGAAGGTACTCGGGATTTTGACGGCATGAATTTTCGAGTAACGTGCAATTTCTTTTTCCTGCTTCTTCAGATAGCCGGAGTACATGGCATCGATTTCAATCTGCTCGATGACTCGTACCGATAAGCCCAGCGTGGCAAGATCAGGAACCATTTCGCAAAGTTTGGCCCAGTCGTAATCAGGACGTCGCAGCCAGTCTTCCAGAGTTTGACCGTGGTAGCGAGTCTTTTTGATATAACCCTGCCCCCGTTCGATCTGAGCGATACTCTCTTCAAACCGCTGGATCCGTTCTGCAGAGGCAATTCCCAACTGAATCGCCAGCGGTGTTAACCGACGATCGGCATTGTCCTGACGCAGAATCAAACGATATTCCGCACGCGAAGTAAACATGCGATATGGTTCATCAACGCCCTTGGTGACAAGATCATCAATCAGCACGCCGAGATAACCCTGATTGCGATCCAAAATAAATTCCGGTCGATTGGCGACTTTCAAAGCTGCATTGATCCCGGCGATCAAACCCTGACCGGCTGCCTCTTCGTAACCCGTTGTGCCATTGATTTGACCTGCAAAGTACAGACCGGCAACTTTCTTGGTTTGCAGAGTTGGACTCAACTGTGTTGGCGGTGCGAAATCGTATTCCACAGCATAGCCGTATCGCATGATTTCGGCTTTTTCCAGGCCGGCAATGGAATGAATCATCTCATCCTGCACATCGCGGGGCAGGGAGGTAGAGATTCCATTGCAGTAGATCTCATGCGTCCGTCGTCCTTCCGGCTCCAGAAAAATCTGATGCGATGCTTTATCGCTGAATCGGACAACCTTATCTTCAATTGAAGGGCAGTAACGTGGTCCAGTCGAATTGATCTGACCGGAATACATGGGAGCCCGATGTAGATTGGCGCGAATCAAATCGTGAACGTGTTGATTGGTATCAGTCAGGAAGCACTCCATCTGCTCCTGCTCGATACGATCCGTCATAAAAGAAAATGGCTGCGGATCGGCATCGCCCGGTTGTCGCTGGAGTTGATTGAAATCGATCGTGCGTCCATTCAGCCGGGCAGGCGTTCCCGTTTTGAAGCGTGCCAATTCAAAGCCCAGACGATTCAGGGCATCGGAAACGGTTCCCGTCGTTCCTTCTCCGGCACGTCCACCCTGCGTCTTTGCTTCGCCAGTGTGCATAATCGCCTGGAGAAATGTGCCTGTGGTAAGGATGAGGGCGGCACAACGATAAATGGCATCACCCCGTACGCGAATTCCTGTCACGCGGCCATCTTCGACGAGAATATCTTCGACCATTTCCTGACAGAGCGTTAGATTCTCCTGCGATTCCACCCGCCACTTCATCGAAAACTGATAGGCCTTTTTATCTGCCTGAGCACGCGGGGAGTGCATAGCCGGACCTTTAGATCGATTGAGCATGCGAAACTGAATCGCCGTTTCGTCAATCACGCGTCCCATCTCACCGCCCAGGGCATCGATTTCACGAACAATCTGTCCCTTGGCAACTCCACCAATAGCTGGGTTGCAACTCATCTGCCCGACAGTATCGGCATTCATCGTCAGCAGAGCCGTTTTCGCCCCCAGACGTGCAGCAGCCAGCGCCGCCTCCGTCCCGGCATGCCCGGCTCCGACAACAATGACATCAAAATCGTAAGTGGAAGAACCCATTGAGTTGCTCGTTTAGTTTTCAGTTCGAACCGGACCAGAAATGGTACGTGATAATTCCTAAGATCGTTTCGAATCCTTAATGATTCGATCAAGATCACGCGACGTATGAAAAACTCCCAGAAAGTAAATCGTTGAATCATAAACTCTGTAGATAACAATGTAAGGAAAATTTTTTACTGATAAATATCGAAGCTCTTGCCTTGTTACAGTGTAGCGAGTCGGATCCTGGCAAATTAATTGAACTGCTGCTCTCACATTCGCAATAAACTTTGCGCTTATTCCATATTGGTGAGATTCATACCATTCCATTGTTGATGAAATATCACGTTCAAACTCGCGATGAAATACTCGGGAATATTCCATGAATGCAATTTCATTTCATGACAACAGAACTTGATCCTAAAATTTCAAATATCCTTCTGTAACTTTTTATCGAGTCTGTCCCACATTGTCGATTCTTCAACAGATCTACCACTCTCTGATAATTCTTCATACCGTCGAGTGGCTTCGTTTATTGTCGATTCCGAAATCGGAATACTTTGCGGATCAAGGTCATCCCAGAGAATTCCAATCAGTTCAATCTTTTCTACAGAAGATAACGATTTCAGTTCTTCAACATCGATTGACATATTTCACCTTCTCATGAAAAAACTTAGTAAATCAGATTGCTACCACGCATAATCCTCAGGTTTCATGCCTTTCTTGAACGCACCGAATCCATAAAACGAGGGATCGTATTCCCCGACAATCTCTACATTCGCTTTCTCGGGTGTTTTGTCTTCCATCTTGAGACACCAGAAACAGGCATTGACGATCATTCGTCGTAAATCTTCATTCAGCAAATCGATTGACGAACAGAAAGTCGTGCAGAATACTCGCGACTTTTTTCCGTTTGAGTGTTCATAATCCCGCGTCCAGGCAATCGGCATCATCGGGTCGTTTTTGTCACCTTCGACAGCTGGATCATCTGGTTTCATCCCTGATAGCACTTCTCCCCATACAAGCACATCGGCTTCTTCGGGGAGTTTGCGAATTCCGTAAACATCGGTTGGACCCCACAAATCTTCGACACCATTCAAGATCGTGTGGTTCAGCTTGTCTTTCTCAAGAACTCCACGCGTACTTTCACTTTTGTGTTTGCCATGATGCGTGTACCAGGTTTCACCAAAGACCTCTTTGCCGAATCCTTGCTTCCATTCAGAGCCGGAGTGGTTAAAGCCATATTTTGCGTAAGGGCTGTTGGGATTACGCGAATAGTTGAATCCGTGAGTCGATGTTCGTAATCCGATGATTGGTTTGCCGGAACGTAAGTAATCATCGAGATACTTCATGTCCTGATCGGGCAATTCGCGGAAACGAAGAAACAGTACGACCAGATCAGCTGTTGCCACCTGCTCCATCCCCGGGATATTCGTTTGATTCGTTGGATCGATAGTGCCATCTTCAGGATTGACCGGAAACAGAACCGTGCATTTGAAGCCATAATTTTTCGCGAGAATCTGACCGAGCATCGGTAAGGCTTCTTCAGAACGATATTCTTCATCGCCGGCGATCATCACGATATGTCGACCGAACCCGGGGCCGTTCGTGCCATTGTAAACGACGTATTGTTTGGCCGCTTCCACTGGACTGGCGGAAGGCAACAGAACACAACTCAGAAACGCGATGAGCAGACAACGTATCATAATGGATAATCCTACAATAAAGGTAAGTTGATTTTGACGTGATGTCAGTCTTCAGGGACAGTCTTCAAGCCTGTCCTATCAGTCAATTATTAGTTCCCGAACGATTTTCACTTCTCGGTCTTCTTCATTTTGATGATCCCTTTGTTGAGTTCATCGACAACAGCGGCCAGAATCGCGGGATCCTTCTTTTTCAGGATGTGATCCAATCGAGACTGAGGAATGTCGATTCGCTCAAGAATTTTTTCAGCGGTCTCCCATCTTTTGACAGCCTGTTTGGGGGTCGCCAAATAGAGACTCGTCACCAGTTCGCTCAGTTTCTGCTGGTCAATCTGATCACGATTATCATAATATCGCTTAATCACCTTCTGCTGGTAGCGGCTGTAATCCTGTCCGGCCATATCAGGAAGTCCCTTTTACTATACGTGTTTGTATCAAATTTTCGATCTATGCAGTTCAGGAAAATCAATTTCCGTGACAATAAAAAGGTTTGTGTACTCTCACATTGCTTTTGCTGCCAATTGCATAATTATAAATGAAATCGTGCCAAAGCCTTCATTAATAAATTTCACATCACATCCAGGTTTAAACGATGAGATTCTTCACTTTTCACCTCATGCCGTACAATAAGCTTCCCGATGATTTCGAGGAGAAATACGATACTGCCTGGACGACAGTCCCAAATTCCTTGTACGACCCGGTTTACGGCCATGAACTTTACAACCGTTTTCTGGACGAGCTGATTTATGCGGAAGAAATCGGTTTCGATGGTGTCTGTATCAACGAGTACCATCAGAGTGTTTATGGGCATCTGCCAAGCCCTAATTTAATGGGTTCGATCCTCGCTCGCCAGACAAAGCGAGTCAAAATCGCCATCATTGGCAACGCCTTGCCATTTTACGATCCCCCAACTCGCGTAGCCGAAGAATTCGCGATGATTGACGTCATTTCCGGTGGTCGACTGATTGCTGGGATGCATCTGGGTGGAGGGCCGGAGTATGACTCGTTCAGCATGAATCCGACCTACGCTCGCAATAAATTTCAGGAAGCTCTCGATCTGACTGTCCGTGCGTGGACCGAGGCGGGCCCCTTCGAGCATTATGGAGAGCACTGGAAACTCAGGCACGTGAATCCCTGGCCAACGCCTTATCAGAAACCGCATCCACCGATCTGGATTTCCGGTGAAGACAGCAAGGAAACGACCGAACTGGCGGCCAAGCGTCGTTACAGTTATCTGGGCAGTCCCTACTTTCATAAGTCGTTTCTAAAGAAGAATTTGGACATGTTCCGTAAAGCCTGTAAAAAAAATGGCTATACAGCACATGAAGAACAAACTGGCTGGCTCGTGCCAATTTACGTCGCCGAAACCGATGAGCAGGCCTGGGCGGAATACGAAAAACATCTCTTCTATTTTATCAGGAAATTACTGAAAGGACTCATGGTTTTTCCACCCGGTTATTCCTCACCTAAATCAATCGCCCGCATCGGTATAGCATTGAAGCAATTCCTGGGGAATATAATCACGCGAGAGGAAATCGAAGAAGGGGGGTATGCGATGGTCGGCAGCCCGGAAACCGTTCGTGAAAAGATGAAGGATTATGTGCAGGATTTCGGAGTCGGCAATGTCCTGGGACTCTTCCAAATCGGAACCTTGCCGGCTGACCTGACCAAAAAGAATATGACTTTGTTTGCTGAGCAGGTTTTGCCCTACCTTCGAAAAGAACTCGGCGAGCCCGCTACGGACGAAGAAATTTCAAATGCTTTAGCCGTGAATTAACAGCCAGACCGACGAGTTTAATTTTGATACTTCACGAGAGAACTATGAATTCAGTTACAGAATCAAAATTTATTGATGTTCGTGGAAAACGAACGCAAATCACCATTGGGGGAGCAGGCCCGGTGTTGCTCTATTTGCATAGTGCAGGCGGAGAAGTGGAGTGGACCCGATTTCATGAAATGCTGGCTCAGTACTTCACCGTTTATCTCCCCGCACACCCCGGTTTTGGAGATTCCCGAGGGCTCGAAAATATCCATTCCATCACCGACTACGCCTGGCATTATGTCGATCTGCTCGATGTATTAGGGCTGGAAACGGTGCCGATTGTTGGCTTCTCGTTAGGTGGCTGGACCGGAATGGAACTTGCCATATTACGACCGGAGCGAATCTCCAAAATGCTGCTGGTAAATACAGCTGGAATCCGCATTCCCGAGGCTCCGATGGGGGAACTGTTCAGCGATGATATCGAAAAACTGAAATCACTTTTATTCTATGATCCCAACTCGCCTGTCATCGAAGAAGCGATGCCCCTTTCCTTCGAAGATAATCGCATATTAATGTGGCTCAAGGCCCGCGAAGCCACTGCCCGTGTCGGCTGGAATCCTTATCTGCATAATCCCCGCCTGCCCGATCACCTCTTCCGCATTCCGTGCCCAGTGCGAATCCTCTGGGGAAACGACGATCAACTATTGCCCGTCGCAACTGGAAAGTTTCTGGTCGATGCCCTTCCAAATGCTACGCTGGAAATCTTTGAAAAGACTGGTCACATGCTCCCTTACGAACAAGCTGAACGATTCGTTGAAGAAGTTCGTAAATTTCTGAGTGATTGAACCGCCAGGAAGCCAGAAGAATTCCGTTACAATTTATCACGATAGACGATTTTATGAATGTATAGTGGTGTGCGGCACGCCCCAGAATGAAGTGATGGGCGTGGACATCGAGCCCAACCACCGCGATCATCTCGATGCTCAGGGGCGTGCCACCCAAGTTTGGTATTTCTTTCTTTTTTCTCCTGGCGTCTTGGCGATTAATACAAATCCGGACTGATCTTGACGAATCTGCCAGAAACTGGAAAATCAGTGGGCTACGCAGGAAGTCGGCAATGATGCTGACTGGAACACGGTCGCTCGATCTCTGATTTTGAAGTTGAACATGATTTTCTCTTCAACCCTCAGTATTGGGTGGACATAACGAATATGTACAAGAGTAGAATTCTCGAAATCGGGAATTCGGTCAGGGATGACGTTTCAAGATGAACACGGTTTCCTATTCGCGCCCAGTGACGCTGCACAGCATTCGGCAGCTCCTTCCCTCAGCCAGTTTTGTTGGTTGTGGCGACATCTATTTTCGGGATCTCACCCCGCATTCCGATGACTGCCAGCATGGCGATTTGTTCGTTGCAGTCCCTGGAACAAACTGTCATGGAAATAAGTATGGGACAGAAGCGGTCTTACGCGGGGCCAGCGGGATATTGACAGATACTCCATGCCCTGATTTGAACGCCTCGCAGTGCGTCGTCAGCGATGTGCGTCGCAGTTACGCCTGGCTTTGTCAGTACCTGCGTGGCAGACCTTCGGAAGCACTTAAAACAATTGGCGTCACTGGCACGAACGGAAAAACGACCATCACCTGGCTGCTGCGATCGATTTTGAACGCCTCTCAAAAACCAGCAGGATTATTGGGAACAATACAGTACGACGACTCCCGAAACAGACCAGTCACTTCGTCTATGACGACCCCCGATGCCAAAGTGCTGGCGGAATGGTTACAACGTATGGCTGTCGCTGGAGCTTCGCATGCGGTGATGGAAGTTTCGAGCCATGCTTTGGATCAGAAACGGATCGCGGGAATCACTCTGGATACATCCATTATTACCAACATCACTCAAGATCATCTCGACTATCATCCCGATTTTGAGAACTATAGCTCAACTAAAGCTTTGATTGCAGACTACACCCATCATGAAGGGCAACTCATCATCAATGGGGATGATCTGAATATCCGCCGTGCGTTGGAGCGAAATCGTTGTGTTCAGAAACCGATTACCGTTGGCTTTGATGATCAGTCCGACCACTGGATTCAAATCGAATCGATGGATCAATCCAGCAGCCAATTTAGAATCAATCTGCCAAGTCATGTTGTCAACATTTCTATTGCTCGACCGGGAAAATACAACGTAATGAATGCGGCTCTGGCAGCGGTTACGGCCAGTTATCATGGATGCAGTGACGAGCAAATCATCAACGGTATTGAGAATGCGGCTCTGCCTCCAGGACGACTGCAGCAAGTCTGCTCCGATCATCCCATCCATTGTTTTGTCGACTACGCACACACCCCCGATGCCATCGAAAATGTGATTTCCACGATGAAACATCTCATCGATGGGAAACTGATCTGTCTGTTCGGGGCAGGGGGGAACCGGGATCGCAGCAAGCGAAGCCTGATGACTCAAGCGGCTCTTGGGGCCGATCGCATAATTCTGACAGCCGACAATTCCCGTCAGGAATCGACTCAACAAATTCTAGATGATCTCATTTCCGGTTTTCCCGCAGGATGTTGTGCTGATCGCGTCGAGCCAGATCGTCGTACTGCGATTCGCTGGGCGATTGAACAAGCCGAACCCGGCGATTGTGTTCTGATTCTTGGTCGGGGCCATGAAACCAGCCAGCTGATCGGTGATCAATCGATCCCCTTCGATGATGCTCGCGAAGCCAAACAGGTACTCAACGATCTCTCTGCAATCTCCTCACCAATTCTTCTCAAGTCTGCATAATTAACAGAAATATCAGTCGCTGATGACTCCCATCGCGCTCCAACAATTGGCGCAGCTTCTGAATGGCCAACTATTCAACACAGATCCACATTCATTGGATCTGCGTAAAGTTGTCAATGGAATCAGTATCGATTCGCGAACGATTACTCGTGGAGATCTCTTTGTTGCGATTCAAGGCCAGCATTTTGATGGCCATGATTATATTGCAGAGGCTAAACGGAAGGGGGCGTTGGCAGCAATTGTCGAACGGCAAACCGGGGAATACAAGTTCCCAGGCATCCTCGTTGAGGATACCAAACGGGCATTGCAGATCATTGCAAACTGGCACCGGAGTAATTGCGAGGCTCTGGTCATTGGAATTACCGGTTCTGTCGGCAAAACGACCACACGGCACATGCTCTATCAAATGCTTAGCGGAAAATACACCGGTTGCGAGAGCCCTCAGAATTACAACAATGGAATCGGTGTGCCTCTGAGTCTACTGCAGATGACCCCAGAGCATGAATTCGCATTAATCGAAATGGGCTCTTCTGCATCTGGAGAAATCGATTGCCTGGCCAAGATTGCTGAACCTGAAATTGGAATTCTCACCGAAATCGGACCTGCTCATCTGGATGGGCTGGGTACGTTGGATCAGGTTGTCCAGGAAAAAGGAGCACTGCTCAAGAGTATCTCCAGACAAGGACATGTCTTTCTGCCATGGCATTTGTATCAACTCCCTGAAATAAGGAGTGAAATTCAAGCAAAAGTTCTGACAGTTGGCGTTACGGAAAGCTGTGATATCGCTGCAAGTGATATTACATACGAGCAGGGCATTCTAAGATTTCAAGTCGATAATTATCCGTATGAGTTTCCCGCATCGGGTCGACACTGGCTCAATTCTGCTCTAATTTGCATAGGGCTGGCATACGAGTTGGATATTACACCGACAGAAATTCTGGAAGGATTGAATCGATTTGAATCGATACCGGGGCGGTGCCATCACATTCAGACAAAGTGGGGCCTCATTCTTGATGACACCTACAATGCCAGTCCGCTTTCCGTTCGTGCCGGGCTATGCTCATTGACTGAGGTTCCGAATGTTTCTCAACGTGTTGCGGTTTTGGGAGACATGCTTGGATTGGCAGAATCGTCTGAGGCACACCATCGTCAACTCGGCAAATTGGTCGCTCGGTCACGAATTGATTTCTTAATCACCTACGGCCCTCAAGCCCGCGATTTCGCGCGGGGTGCTTACCAGGGGGGCATGTCGGGAAGCCGGATTGCGAGTTTCGAATCCATGAAGGATCTTTTACCGATCCTCAACCTGTGGGCAACATCGAGTTCAGCAGTGCTTGTCAAAGGATCGCACGCCATGCAAATGGGGAGAATCGTACAAGAGTTGCAAAATCGTGAGCAAACTTCCGAATTTGTGCTGCCCTTAAAGAGAGCCGCCTGAATATTCAGCACTCTACTCCAGTGGATATTCCGTAATCGGAATTCCCATGTGGACCACTTCACGCAGTCTGACCCAGCCTTGTGTTACACGTTCGCATTTATCATTCGGAAGAGTCGCGGTTCCGCTTGCAGCGACCAGTTCGGGGTTATGCTCAAACTTCTCGTGACGAATAAACTGAGCGAGATCGTGATCGCACTTGAGGTGGCGCTCCGGCTTGCCAAACAGTTCATGCAGCTGCACTTCACCCAGAACGTATCGCAGATAAAGTGAACTTTCGACGATATTCTTTACAGGCTCACCACAAATCTCACAGAGATACCCCTGGTCACACTTAGCCAAAACCAATCTCCCGAGTACTTCATTTTCAAAAAAGTAAAATAAACGGGGCCTGTCCTGCAGACCCCGCTAGCCCATTTTCAAATGGTATCTGCAGTCGCATGGACATAAAATGTCCTAAAAAAGCTGTGTTTGCTCCTGCTGAACGCTGCAGGTAATTTTTGAATATGTTCTAGTCATACTTAGTTGCAATCAGCAACTAATGGGCCTGCCAATTCTTCCAGGTAGAACAATCGTCCTTTTTGTTTCGGCATGTACGTTGAAGGAATCCATGTGGACGGCTGGTGGTGCAATGTCATCCACATACTCAAGCCCTGCCATTGCATGCCACGATTGAATACACCGTCTGCCCCGCCAATGCCTTTATCGGCTTTAGCGAACAATGCAGGACCGATTGTATTGGCTCGTGCAGGAACCAGTGTCGTTCGACTTTTGAAACTTGTGATCGCATTCTGTTCGATTGTCAAAGGGTGCAACTTCGCGGCGATGCGATGCGATTGCGCCAGCCATTCGGCTTCTGTTTCGTACTCGCCGGCAAACTGGGGTTCCCAGAAGGCAATGTGACAAACGCGTCCAATGCCATAAACAACCACGAGATCTGCACCTTTGGAACGCAATTCTCCAATCCGATCTTCATAAGTTGGGAGAACATCTTTGGTGGCAAAGTTTCGTTGAGATTCCGGAACGGTTAATTTTCCGAGCGGTCCGTAAAAGGCCTTTTCCATGGCATATTGAAAAGCACCTGGATTACTTGACGGAAGAGTGTCTCCGTTGGCATCACTCCACTCATCCATGTTGAATCCGTGTACGTGCTGACAATCGACATTCCATTCCTGGAGAAAGTAAACTGCCCAGCGATACATTCCCATGGGACCAACTGGCAAAATGAAAGCAATATCTCGTCCTTCATCTTTCGCCTGCTTGATTGTCATGGCGATTTCGTGTCCCATGAAAGTTTCAAAATCTCCCAGTGACTTGCAGGGCAAAGCGAAAAATTCGTCATGCCACCACTCTTCACGATTATCAAGAGTCGCCGGGTCACTGTGGACGCAAGCATCGATTGCGCTCAAATCCCAGCCAGCAGGAAAAAAGTTCTCCAGTAACGAGCCTTGAATTGTATCCGTCAGGTCCATGTTCTCAGTTCCCTTATTGATTGCGGGCAGTGCAAATGTTTTAAGTTGTCGAGCGATGTGGTAGTTCTCAGACGATTATCTTAAATGATCCTCAGTAGCATTCCAACACAGCGAGATTTTTCAAATGGAAAATGTCAGACCCATCAGGAACATCAAATGATTTAATCTGAACAATTTTGATCATCTGAAATAACTTTCCGGCGGATTTCACCATCCCGCGATTCGATGAATCGAACTTTATTGTGGTCCTCTTAACTCGCATTACAAAAAACGCTACATTAGCAAACTCAAGAGCATCAATTATTCAGGTCCTGTCACATGTACAGAAACAACCTGTACGGTCGGCTTGCTTCAGTCAGAATACTGCCAAAATATAGTGCGTTGCTCAACTCTTATTCTTAGAATTATCTCAGGCCTGTCATGATGGATGCACCTCAGCAGTTTCAAGAACCCGGTTTTTTAGGCTGGAGAAGAATGTTTCCCTGGTTGCACCTGATGCGGGTACCGGGAATTGCAGCGCGGGTTCCAATTCTGCTGGTCGGATTTGTTGCCAGTTATTTACTGATCACCATTGATGTCTTCACGTTGCATATCACTGGAGGGGAACATCTTCCCTCATTTCGTGAACTCTATCACCAATGGGATCAGGTCTTTTTTGAAGCCGTCTCACCCAATGTGACTTTTTTCTTCTGGTTACAGATTCTTGCCGGTTTTTCTTATTCGGCTTACTTCTGGAATTTAACGCTGACTCTACTTGTGCATATGATTTCAGGACTCATCATCTGCCGGATGGCTGGGGCATTGTTCACCACGGGTGAGAGTACCTGTCTTGAAAATTCGGTGCTCCTGAGCTTTAAAAAGTTTCCCTCCGTTGGGCTCAGTTTTCTTTTCCCAAGCCTGCTGATCTTCTTCCTGGGAGGACTCGGCTATTGCTGTGTAGCCACGGAAAACATTATTTCGATTGGGCCATGGATCGGCGGAATTTTATATGGTCCGGCTATGCTTTTGTTTTTCATGATGATTGTCTTCACGCTTGGAGTGATGCTCGGCTGGCCCTTAATTATCGCTTCTTTAATGATCGAAGATGGTGATGGGTTTGATGCCTGGAGCAGAAGTTTCGATTACATTCGCTCTCGGCTGATTTCCATTTTCTTCTTTTTTACCATCTGTATGATATTTGGAATTCTGATTCAGACGGTCATCGGAGAACTCTCCATGATCACATGGAGTTGGCTCGATCGGCTCGTCTCTCAAATTTCAGGAGAGAGTTTGGCTGACGTCACCAATCGCGATCACGCCACGTTCTCCGAGGGAGCTGGAGGGTTTCAGAATCTCTGGAAAACTCTCTGGGTTTGTGCCGTTGACGGTTTCTTACGCAGTTATTACTGGGTCAGTGTTGTCGGGGTTTATATCTTGGCCCGATACAGTGTCGACCGAATTCCAACAACGGAGTTTCTCATCGACGAGAAAAAACGCCCGACAACTTGAAGTCATCGGGCGTTTGGATACATCTTAATTGAAACCGTCGTTTACGAATCAGTCTTATCTGCGGAATCGTCTCCCGAAGAACCGACAGCTGCCAGTTCTTCGGTATCGGCTTCTTCCTGCATGTAAGATTCGAAGTCGAGTTGCTTGGTTTCGCCAACTTCCTTAATGGCGACCTTAACCCGGTTTTTACCTTCAAAGGCATTCCGTAACAACTCTTCAGCCAGCGGATCCTCAACATACATTTCGACAGAACGTCGTAATGGTCGAGCACCGTATTCGAGATTGTCGCCTTCGCGGCCTTTTTCGATGAGGAAGTCGCGAGCTTCGTCGGAAAGTTCGAGAGTCAAGCCTCGTTCTTTGAGACGTTCGCGGACTTTCTTGAGTTCGATATCGACAATCAGACGCAGATTCTCTTTGGTCAACTTACGGAAGATGACCACTTCATCAAGACGTCCGAGGAATTCCGGTTTGAAGACTTTCTGCAGAACCTGCTGAACTTCTTTCTTCATCGTATCATAAGACGTTTCTTCATCCTTATTGTTGAAGAAGCCGAACGGTGTTGCATTGGAAATGACCTGAGCACCGGCGTTTGTGGTCATGATGAGGATCACATTTTTGAAATCGACCTTACGACCGAAACTGTCGGTCAAATGGCCTTCTTCCATGATCTGCAGCAACATGTTGTAAACGTCGGGATGAGCTTTTTCGATTTCATCGAGTAACACAACAGCATAAGGACGACGGCGAATCTGCTCGGTCAACTGACCACCTTCTTCGTAGCCGACGTAGCCGGGAGGGGCACCGATCAGACGACTGATGTTGTGCTTCTCTTGATATTCACTCATGTCGATTTGAATCAATGCATCCTGATCCCCAAACATAAACTCGGCCAGTGTTTTGGCGAGCAATGTTTTACCGACACCGGTTGGACCAGCAAACAGGAATACGCCAGTTGGTCGTTTCGGATCTTTCAATCCGCTGCGAGAACGACGGACCGCTTTGGAAACCTGCTTGATCGCCTCATCCTGACTGATTACGCGACGATGCAAATCTTCTTCCATCTGGAGCAGACGAACGGCATCTTCACTGGAAAGTCGCGTCAGCGGAACGCCCGTCATTTTTGCAACGACTGTCGCAGCGATTTCCGCATCAACCAGCCCACCCTGTTCTTTGGACTTTTCTTTCCATTCCTGAGTGATGTTCTCTTTCTTCTTTTTGACTTTATCAGCCTGATCTCTCAAGCTGGCAGCCTTTTCGAAGTCCTGATTGGCAACCGCATCTTCTTTCTGTTGATTGAGTCGCTCAATCTCTTCTTCGATTTCTTTCAAATCGGGCGGACGAACCATTGTCTTCAGACGAACGTAAGCACCAGCTTCATCGATGACATCAATCGCTTTATCAGGAAGACAGCGACCAGTGATGTAGCGTGATGAAAGCTCGACTGCCTTTTGAATTGCATCGTCGGTAATCTGCACTTTGTGATGAGTTTCGTAACGGTCCCGCAAGCCGTACAGAATTTGCACGGTTTGTTCCTGGCTCGGTGGATCGACCATCACACTCTGGAAGCGACGTTCCAGTGCAGAATCTTTTTCAATGTATTTGCGATATTCATCAAGCGTCGTCGCACCGATGCACTGCAACTCGCCACGGCTCAATGCAGGTTTGAGAACATTGGACGCATCAATCGCGCCTTCTGCTCCACCGGCTCCAACCAGGGTGTGTAATTCGTCGATGAACAGAATCGTATTTTTCGCACGACGAACTTCATTCATCACGGCTTTGATACGTTCTTCGAATTGACCGCGATATTTCGTACCGGCAACCATCATCGCCAGATCGAGTACGACGATTCGTTTTTCGGCCAGAATCTCAGGGACACTTCCTTCAACACACATCTGGGCGAAACCTTCGACGATGGCGGTTTTTCCGACACCGGCTTCTCCCAGAAGAACAGGATTGTTTTTCTGGCGTCGGCAGAGAATCTGAATGACGCGTTCGATTTCAGATTCGCGACCGATAACAGGATCGAGTTTGTTCTGACGGGCCAGCTCAGTCAAATCGCGACCGAAGCTGTCCAAGGCAGGGGTTTTGCTGCTCTTGGCGGCTTTGGCGCCACTGCCGGCGGCTCCGGCTCGTTCGCCAGACTCTGCTCCTTCAAGTCCGTGGCCAAGCAGGTTGAGGACTTCTTCCCGGACATCTTCGAGTTTCATACCCAGGTTCATTAAAACCTGAGCGGCAACGCCTTCTTGCTCGCGTAGTAATCCGAGCAGCAAGTGCTCTGTGCCAACATAGTTATGATTCAGGTTCCGCGCTTCTTCCATCGCATATTCGATGACCTTTTTCGCACGCGGAGTTTGCGGTAACTTGCCCATCGTGACCATGTCGGGCCCAGTCTGAACGATCTTTTCGACTTCCAGGCGAATTTTTCGCAGGTCGACTTCGAGGTTTTTCAGAACGTTTGCGGCAACTCCGGAACCTTCTTTAACCAGTCCCAGCAAAATATGCTCGGTGCCGATGTATTCGTGATTGAAACGCTGGGCCTCCTGGTTGGCCAGCTGCATCACTTTTCTTGCTCGGTCAGTGAAACGTTCATACATAAAAACTTTACTCCTTAAGTGGGTGTGTCTGAGAAATGATTCTTTCTCGCAAACCCGAATTCAGCAACTTAATTTTTGGATTTGGGTTGCCTGTGGGTATTCCGTTATATTGAATTCACTTTAATCAGGTACTCGTGACTCTACAATAGTACGCGACTGAACACCGTGAGCCAAATGGTTGGACTAAAAAGAGGGTCAAGGAAATTAAAATCGTTATAATCCTCCTGACCCAGTATATTGAAATGTCTTGATGGGTTGGGAACTGGTTTCCCCACTGCAGATCCCGCCACCCAGTTATTTTAGTTGTCCACACCCCACACGACAAGATAAGTGTTCCCGATCCGGCAAAGGATTCTTTCCGGAATCGAGAATTCTTTCCAAATCCCACACAGAAGTTAAGTTCTAATGGAATTGAGCGTTTTAGAAATGACGGCGATAGCCGTTATTATTTTATTCTCTGGAGTCGTTCAAAGTGCAATCGGGTTTGGATATGCACTTGTGGCGATGGCGTTGTTGCCCTTTTTTCTGGGAGTCAAGCCAGCCAATCTCATTGTTTCCTATTCTGCATTTGCCCCGATTGCCTTGGCAGCCTGGGCTTATCGCAAAGAGATGGTTCGAGAATCAATCCTGCTGGCAGTGACATCCGCATTGCTTGCATTGCCTCTGGGGATCGCAGTTCTGGTCTATGTAGACGATGATTTGCTCGTTCGCTTTACAGGGCTCATCATTCTGGCGATGGCAATTGATGGACTCGTGAGAAAGGCAACCGTTTCGACAGAAACAACGACATCGAACCTGTGGACAATTCTTGCAGGAGCAGCCAGCGGATTTCTGGCAGGAGCCGTCACGATTGGTGGACCACCTATCGCAATTTATGCTGCTCGTCAGCCGTGGTCCCCCAGAAAGACGAAAGCCTTTTTGACGACATTTCTGCTCGTTGTTACCACCATCAAGTTATTTGGTTTGATGGCGACTGATCTGGTTGGTCGCGAAATCTTGTTTTTATCTGCTTTTGTGATCCCGTTTGGATTTCTCGGTGGACAAATCGGTGTCCGGGTCGGCGAAAAAATCAATCCTCGACTCTTTCGCTATCTGATTCTCAGCATGCTCGCAGTCACATCATCACTGATGATCATCCGCGGAGCTCCGGATGGAGAGAAATCTGCTCCCGAAAAAACGACAACGACACTGCAAAAAACAGGGATTAGGGGCGTAGCGTAGCTGCCAGATTGGCCATATCTCAGGATATAAAGATCGCCTCTTCGAGAACGAAACTCAAGGAGTGTGTCAGAGTAACGTGTACCAAACAGACTCGCTGCGCTTCGTGCTTGTCTCGTTTATCATTGAGGAATTGGGAGCGAGTAAGTCTCTATCGACTCGCGGTCGAATCGAGGACTTCTTCGCTATGAAAGCGGACGTCACTCCAAAGGTCCACGACGTATTTTTCAAATTCGTCGGCACTTCGATCTTTGCCACCATCCTGCTTCACGATGGTCTCAGCCGCTTCCTTCAATTCGAGATAGCCTTCTCGCGCTTTCACCAGTGATTTCTTCACAACTTCATTCACGGATTCATCAGCCATGACAAGTTCGTGATCTTTATCGACATTGGTACCTCTGAGTTTGGGAGAAACGCGTTCACGCACCTTTTCTGCAATTTCGGGAGCGACATCTTTGATGTATTCCTTGTGAGCATTTCTCATCACAAGGTTACGTTGAGACAGCGTTAAGGGGGGCAGACTGGCAATTTTTTTGATCATGTACATTCGGTAATCATTCGTCAACGACATGCAAATGAGGGTGTAAACTGCTGAATCTCCGTAATAAGCTGCGGCTGTGCTGTTGGCGAGGTGGCGTCCAAATTCTCGGGAGTAGCGTTCTTCAACACGTTCGATGCTACGTTCCTGCAGATCTGAGGTCGCCAAGCTGTTCCATTGCTCGTAGGCGTCTGCGGCAATATCGCCGGAACGGGCAAAGGAATAACCTAGCTGCTGATAGTCGGTCGATCGGATAATTTTGTAACTGACAATCCCAATCACCTCACTGGTCCCTTCGAGGACCACCGGACCACCGCTGTATCCGGGATAAATTTCGACGTCGAGACGAAATTCATCCGGCCGAACATCGGCGACTTTGCAGGTGCGAGCATACATCGGATCGTATTCCCCATTGCGACCGGGATTTCCCATGACCATCACATCGGCACCATTGGTCGCGGTACCCGCCGACCACAACCAGTAATGATCAGCCGGGACAGGTTCGGGAAGTCTTAGAACTGCGACATCCTGCTTTTGATCGTAGAACATCAGTCGCGCATCTTTGAAAGTCACTTCCCGATCTTCGTCAGGAAAAAACGTGTAGGTAAGATCGCCTACATTTTTAGCCGCAACACAATGAGCAGCTGTAACGATGGTTTGGCGATCTCCATACAAAAAGCCTGAACCAAATCCTCCATCTGGCATTTGCACGAGGCACGTGGCCGATTTCAACAGTTCCCGAAAATCAGAGCCGAAGAGTAAGTCGAGTTTGAGTTCGACAGTCTGATCGTCTTCCATTTTTTGGGAATCAATCTGTTGCAAGTTACCATAACCTTCGACTTCGACAATATAATCGGTATTCGTCGGAATCGTGAATTTTGCTTCCAGGTCGCCCCTGGTCAACTCTTTGGAGTCAATCACTTCTTCTTTGACCGCGTCTTTGACGCGAATAGTTGTGCCGTAAATATCCGTAGTGACAGTGAGTTCATAGTCTTTTGCTGGCGGTTTGGGCGCTTGGATTGGCAGGCCAGTTTGAGGGTCGATATACGGATTATAGGCTGGGGGTGAAACAGTATTTTCCACCGTGGGGGGAGCTTCTTGCGAGCCTATTTTGTCACAGCCCGACAGAATGCCCAAAAACAATATCAGAATTATAATCGTCTCAATTTTCATTGCCTGGTCCCGCAATTACTTGCAAAAATTGAACTTAAAATTAGTCAACACGACTATACAGTTAGTGAACGAAACCGCAATATTGAAAGTCGAGAACTCATGCGAAATTTATCAGATTAGATTTTTGTGCAGGGATATGACTGACACCTTTTCAGATTTACGGAATTCAACATATAGGAAACATTGCATTTACTTTGAATTTTGCAGTTGGCTCTCTGCGATGAAATCCATTCAGACGGATTGAAAAATCAGGTGTCACTCAGGCTGAATGAATCGAAATCAGAAAACAATCAAATATTTATGAATTCCATGTCCCTCGAAATTGCTGGTTTTCGCTTTATGGAATGAGACGAGCAACATTCGAGTCAATAAAATTTCAGGAGTTCATACAATGAGAACATCACTTTTCAATACAGTCGCTTTAGTAACCATCATCGTATCTGTGGCAAGCAGTGTGAATGCTCAGGATTACAGCCGTCAGTCACGAATGAAATATGACTACAATCCTCGTTCATTCCAGCCACAACAGCCACCGTTTGTACAACCACAGTTTTCACCAATTCGACAGGAAACTGGCTTGGTTGACTGTAATGCCATCCTTGGATTCACAGGCCAGATTACTAGGGACGGAATGTTAATTCGTAGCGTCATTCCAGGGTCTGAAGCCTGCCGCATCGGATTGAGTGAAGGTGATATTATTCTGCGTGTCGAAGGCTACCGAATCGGCTGCCTGCATGACTGGGAATCAGCACTGGCTGCTGGTCGTGGTGTTCCAACTTTCCATGTCCAGCAATGTGGACGACGACGCGTCGAACGTATCGTGGCGACTTTGCAGACTGGCAGAGGAAACCACTGCGGGCGTAATCATTATGATGATTTCAATCGCAACCCGGTATTTCCCAATCAGAATCAATACAATCAACGAGGCCCTTCAGGACCAGTTTTTGAGAACCACCATGACGACGACCATCGCGGAAACAATCCACAGTGGGGGAATCAGCCGCGAGGAAATCAACAGTGGACTCCAAGAAATGATCAGCAGAACAGTTTTCGATCCAACAATCACTCTTACGGAAACAGAACAGCCTCGACTGATTTGTGGAGCTCCAATGGAATCCGTTTTGGAATTTCCTTTGGGAACTAATGTGTAAATATAAGTGAAATTGATAGTCACTCAGCCTTCCGGCTTTTCCGGGAGGCTTTTTTTGTGGGTTTGTCCCTCATTACATCGTTGCTCATTCATCCAACTTGGATTCGGAATTCCAAGCCGGTACACTGCTGGTCATGCTTTCAAATTTGTTTCCGCTCAACTTCTATTTTATTTGATCGATCACAGATGTGATCATTTCGACGAAAGTTATTCATTCCATGGATGCGTTAGCGTGCCAGAGTCTTGCGATCGGTGGAGATCATGCCGGTTTTCTGATGAAGTCGGAACTGGCAGAGTATCTCTCCAAGCTTTCCGTCCAATTCGTCGATTGTGGAACTCACGATGAAGCTCCTGCCGATTTCCCGGTCTTTGCGGAAAAAGTTTCAGAACTGATTCTCACTGGAAAAGCAGAACGAGGCATCCTGGTTTGTGGCAGTGGAGTCGGTGTGAGTGTTGCGGCCAACAAGATTCCCGGCATCCGCGCAAGCTTATGTCACGATACCTATTCCGCTCATCAGGGTGTGGAGCATGACGACATGAACGTGCTCTGCCTGGGGGCTCGCGTTATCGGTCCTGCTCTCGCATTTGAGGTGGTCAAAGCATTCCTGCATGCCCAATATACCCCTCAACCACGTCATCAAAAACGTGTCGATTTGATCAATGCAATCGAACAGAAAGCTCTGGATGGTGGCTATTCTGCGACTTGATACACAGAGGTCTCGAATGTTTTATCAGTAGGTTGGGTTTGCGAAGCGTAACCCAGCAAATGTTTACAGTAAGCATATCGATTTATCACTTCGAGACTTTGGATTATGCATTCTGCTTAACCCAACCTGCGATCTCTGCTGAAAAGATGTTATCAAATGGAACTGCGAGAGTTAGGTCAAAGTGGTTTGAAAGTTTCTCCGGTCGGTTTGGGGTTGGCCGCATTGGGACGTCCAGGATATATCAATCTGGGACATGCTGATGATCTCGATGAGGAATACGATTCCACGCTCATGCAACACCGTGCTGCAGAAGTTCTGCAAACTGCCTATGAAGCGGGAGTACGTTATTTTGATGCCGCTCGATCCTACGGAAAAGCCGAGCAGTTTTTGAGTCACTGGATCGCTGCTCACCCCGATCAGCAGGAGATGACCGTCGGCTCAAAATGGGGTTACGAATACACTGCTGACTGGAAAATCGATGCAGAGGTCCACGAACAAAAACAGCATTCACTGGAACGATTGAATCAGCAGTGGGGAGAATCGCAAGCGTTATTATCCAGTCACCTGAATCTGTATCAAATCCATTCCGCGACGCTCGAAAGTGGAGTGCTACGCAATGACGCTGTGCTCAATCGGTTGAAAGAACTCAAAGAATTTGGATTTGCTATTGGTTTGAGTGTGAGCGGGCCAGAGCAATCCAAAGTGATTGAGCAAGCCCTGACCATACGAAATGGCAAGCGACTGTTATTCGATACGGTGCAGGCGACCTGGAATTTACTCGAACGCTCTGCTGGCCCCGCATTAGAGGAGGCCTATCGACAGGGAATGGGAATTATTATCAAAGAATCTCTAGCAAACGGACGTTTGACAGAGAGGAATCGATCTCCCGAATTTGCTGCCCAACTCAATTTACTACAGTCTCACGCTCAACGGCTGGAAACAACGATCGATGCCTTATGCATGGCGTATGTGATTCAGCAACCCTGGGTTGATGTCGTCCTGAGTGGAGCCGCAACTTCAGAGCACTTATTATCGAATCTTGCTGCGTCAAAAGTGATAATCGACGAGGATTTCGAAATCGCATTCCGTTCATTACATGAGGATGCTGCCAGTTACTGGAAAACAAGAAGCCAACTCAACTGGAATTAAGAGCTTTCGACTATTCTGGTGAGAAGGGAAAGCTCGCGGCGGCTCAGAATTTCACCTGATCTTAATAATGATGCGTAATATCGGTTTTGATCGATGATGTTCTTCCAGTATTTTATAAAGTTAAAGAGAAGGATGTTTTTGATCCTAAATCTGAAACCAAGTCTCAATCATTCTGTTGTGTTCTCATGAAATCACTCCTGTGCATTCTACTGGTTATTGTTTCCTGCCACTTAACACTTTCGGCAGACGAAAAGCTTCCACGAGTTGATACATCGATTGAAGCTCCGCTGTTTCAGTTGCGGCCTGCCATTATTGAAACGATTCGCACCACAGGCAGCGGAAGAGTCGCGGATATGTCTGTTCGTCTGGGAGATAAAGTTCAATCAGGCGAGATGTTACTGCGACTCCAGGTCGATCGCCTTGATACCGAACTTCGTCGTGCGTTAACGAATTACAACAACATTCGTTCTCAGTTTACCGCAGCAGAGCAGGGAGCTGATGCGGAAAAAATCGCCTCAGTCACACAGTTGAGTCTGGCAGCGGAATCAGAATTGAGAGAAATTGCCGAACGGTTTCGAAATCTGGCAATCACAAGTCCTTTTACCGGCATTGCTGACCGCATCCATATTCTTGAAAAAGAACTCGTCAAGGCAGGGCAACCTGCTTTGCGGATCATCCAAACCTCTTACATGCAATTGCGTGTTCCAGTCGACAGCACCACCATTTCCCCAGGGCAGCAAGTTCCCGTTCTGCTAGGTAAAGGGCGTATCGCTGGCACTGTGGTTGAGTTATTACCTCCTGGAAAAGATGCGGCTCAATTTCGTTCTCTACTCGATCATCTGGCCATTGCCGTTATCGCCATCGACAATCGTGATGAACTCCTTGTAGATGGAGAACTGGCATTTCTCCCCATTTCTCCCATGGCGATTGTTCCCGAAGAATTTGCACTGGCATTAAATCGATTCGATCCTCAGGTCATTCTTCAAGCCGCAGAGGGTGAAGTGACTTCGATTCCAATCTCGATTCTTGGCGATGTCGGTCAGCAAAAAACACTGGTTGTCGGTGCATTTCGAGAAGGTGATAAAATTGTCGAACGATCAGAAGAGAATCTGGAAGATGGCTCTCCAAACTGGCTACCGATTGGTGGTACGATTTTGTTCTCAAAAGGAGATACGATTTTCACTCCCAAACAATTCGTGTCAGCAATGCCCGCGCTGGCAGAATCGCGCGTAGATATCACTCCAACGTCGATGTCGAATACTACGGAGCAGTTTTCGACATCGATAACATTCCAACGTCCTGCATTGCTCGATTCCCTCTTGCTCCCGAATGAGTATCCACTGTGCCTGACCGACACTTCTTTGCTCTCGCAAATATTTGGAATTGAAAAAGTCGACTTGGCATTCTTCCGCCAAGTGAATTCGTACTACGTTCAGGAAGCGATCCAGAAACGACTGGCATTAAAACGCATCGACGATTTAAAACTTGCTACGCCTGCTGGAAAACTCAGTGATTATTTACGTGCCGTTGAAAGTTTGAATCAGGACTATTTACTGGCGATATCCCCCATTCGGACCACTCGCTCTCCAAAAGCTCAACTAATGGCTCTTTTCTCAGGATTTGGATATCAGTTAATTTTCACGCCTCAAGGTCAAAATGTTTTGGCTGTCACTCCCGAACAGGCTCATCAATTAAAGCAGACGCGAAACCTGTTGATTGATCAGCGCGAAGAAGTGATCCAGAAATATTTCCAGTCGAGTGGCTCTTCAGATCAACTGCTCGAACGAACAACGCAAATTCTTTCCGCATGGAAAGAAGATCTCTCCATTATGCTGACCGAATCGCAACGGGATCAAATTGCAAAGTTGAAATTAAATTCTGGTTCTTCATCTGAAAACATGGTTACCAAAAACGAGACCACAAAAGCAAATTCAGGTGTGGCGACTGAAGAATCGGAAGAGCAACCCCGAATAAAAATGCCAGAGGCGTTACAGGGAAAGTCAGAATCGACAATGCTGCCATTTCTCATTCTTGGGGCAGGTGTCGCAATTGTTCTGGCGGCAATGATTGTGGGATACATTCTCTACAGGCGAAAGCGCACTCCATAGAGAATTATCGCTTATTTCTAGAGTTTAGCGAAACTCCAGATACAAAATAGCGATTACTAGAGTTCGCCATCGCTTACGTATCTTAACCCGAAGCGTCAGCGAGGGGACGGCTTTCGATTAGCAATTCGGTCAATCTCTGGTAGTCATATCGTCGATGTCATTTTCTGCAATGTGCGGCAAGGACAAATCCAGCTTCTTGCTGAAGTTTGATGCCCATCTGACTGCAGAACCCCCTTTATATTGGTGAAGCAATGAAATTCGCTTTTCTTGCAACCGCCCAAGTCTGTCAAATTTCACAGAAATTTGAGTGCAGTTCCCTGAATGTTAAACAGGGAGGAATAGGCTGAGATGTTCGGTTCTCCCCGAAATGCTAAAAGTCGGGGCCATTCTGGTTCGATAAGAATGATGATGCTTACGGGTCGGGCTGATTTCGAAGAGTTCGAAATGCAATTCGTAAGCTTTCATTATGAGTCGGAGTCAAAAACACGGAAGTAAGACTCGGCTCGACCTTTGCGAGACATCACGGAAGGATTCATACGATGTCGAAGATTCGAACCTATCTGACATGTGGCTTAATGACAGCATCCCTGACGGGCTGTCAAATGGGACCATCATTTAAAGAAAGCATTCTGGGCCAGAAGCCTGTTGTGCCAGCTGAGAATCTCACCGAATCGGCTGAAGAAACGAAACTCTCGGAAGGCTTGGAAAGCGTTGTCACGAACGAGGAAGAAATCGTTGTTCGTGAAGCCACTCTCAGTCGTACGATTGAAGAGCCCCTGGTCACGACAGCACCAGAACCTGAGCCTGAGAAGGAAACTGCAACCGAAGCCGAAGCCGAAAAGCCAGGGCGTTTCACCCGCTTTGTAAATTGGGTCAAACGCACAGACAGTAAAAAGGCGAAATTAGAAGAGAAATCTCGAGAGCAGAATCTTCTCGACGAAGCCACTTCTGCAGCCAAACAAACAGCTGAGTTGGATATTCCAACAGCGGCTGATGGTCAACTCGGAGAGTCTGTCTCCGATGCAGATGCCTTGTCAAAGCAAATTGCAGAGCTAATCGAATCTAAGCCCGAATCTGCTCCTGTAGCCGAAAGTGAAGAATTTATTGCAGAAATGCTGGAAAATTCAGCGAAAATTGAACAGGCAGAAGTTGAGGACAGTTCCGAAATCGATGTGGCGTTCGATCTGGCCTCATATGCAGACGCGTCGGTCAAGAAGCAGGAACTTGCAGAAAAAGTTTCTGAAAAAGTTAGCGAATCGACCAAGGTCTCTGAAGAAATTCTGGCTGATGCTGGTTCAATGCCTGAATGGGCCAATACCGAAGTGGCTGCTGCAGTGGCAAAAGCTGCAGAAAAATCAAATGAAGAATTTGCCTGGACCAATGAGCCAGTGACAAGTGATGTCGCCGAATCCAAAGATGAGACGACTCCAGAAGAAGCGTTCGCTGTCGAGGATACTGCAGAGGTGAGTGAGTCCACAGCCAAGCTCGTCATTGATGACTCCGTTGACTCTGAAGCAATCGAAGTTGAAGTTGAAGTTGCAAAAGCAGAATCTACTAAACCAGAGAAGAAAACTGCGGTTGCGACAACTCCTGCAATATCCAACGACATTCTGCACCTGCTTGATGAAGCACTCGGGGATACCAGTTGGAGAAATGCCGGAGCACTTTCAGCAGTCAAACGTAAACCGGAAACGGCCTCCAGTTCTGCAGAAATTAAGCAAATCGCAGAATTGCTGACCAGCGATGAGACCAACCTGCGAATTCAAGGGTTGCGTCGGGCTTACGAACGGGGGGGGGATTCCGTCCTGTTATCCGATGTCATTGCCGAGATGATGAATGATTCCGATCCGAATGTCCGGGCTCATGCCGCCTGCACTTTGTATCATTGGAATCAGTCCATCGATGAAGTGACGAAAACTCTGGGAGAAGTCGTCACTTGCGATGATCAGAAAGCGGTTCAGTTATCAGCGATGTATCTGGGAGATATGTCGAGACAATCTGAGACGATTGTTCCAATCCTCGAAACGGCTCTTGTGAGTGCCGATGGGCTTTCCAGTCTCTATATCTCTGAAGCACTGCTCAAGCATAATCCTGAGCATGTCGATGCGATGTTTCGTCTCACAGCGATGATGCGAAACAAAGATGTTCAGGTTCGCTGGTTGACTGCCCATACTTTGGGATCAGTCACTGGAAAACTTAAACCATATGCCATCGAAGCCTTGCGATGTGGCTTGCGGGATATCGATGATCAGGTGCGATGTGCCTCGGCTCTTTCACTCGGTGGCTTGGGAGAAACTCCTGACATCGTTGTGGCAGAACTGCAGTTCATCTCGGCTCATGCCGCTCCGGAAGTTCGCGATGCTGCTAACATCGCTCTGGAATGTCTGTACGAAAAATAGTAGTTGCGGATAACCATCAATTCAAAAACGGCGTGCCAACAAGCACGCCGTTTTTTTATTTCTGTTTCTTAACTCGAAGCGTCAGCGAGGGGACGACGTCCATACAATAATATACGAACTCTGAAAATCCGTGATCATCCGTGTCCATCCGTGGTTTCAAAACGTATCCTAGTTATCACTCATCCTCACTCCTGAAATTTTCCAGCTGATCCACAAACTCTTCACTCATCCCTGCTGCAAGTCTCGCCTCCCGCTGGAACTGTTCCCCCTTGGCTTTGAGTGGTCTGAGCGGCCAGTGCAAATGTTTCATCCAGACATCCCAAATCTGTTCATTCTCTTCGGCCAGACGATTCATCCATGCCCACCCAAATCGAACATGCTCAATTTCATCACGATGAATCACTCGCATCAATGCCGCACTGCGTTCGTCTCCGACATCGGAAAATGCCTGAGCAAATTCTAAAGTGTGATCCAGATTGGCTCCTTCAAAAACAAGAGGTAACCCGGCGACATAATCAAGAACCGATTGAAACTCCTGCACCTTCTTCCAGATGTAGCAATTGACCGGTAGCGATCCAAACTCAACTCCCAGCTTCGCAGCCCGTTCGGCATGCATCCGAGTGTGCCGCTGTTCATCCCTCATTATGTCTGCCATACCAATGCGAAATTCCTGAGGGGCATCAGGAAAAGCGAGTAACGTCCAGGCCATCGCTTCCAATGCCTGCAATTCATGATTAGCCATGATGTGATGAGCAATCGCCCGTCGTTCCGGTTCGTGTAATCCCCCAAACTTGGGCATCGCCGGTGCAGCGCGAGGAAGAGCGAACTGCAGAGAAGCACTTCGCATTGGTTCTGGAACGCGAAGAGCTACTCCTGGGCTTTCATCCGTCCAATCACCATCACCGACCGATATTTTCAGGTCGAGATCGGGCTGCAGTAAAACCGTCTCAGCAAATTCTCTCAGCTCCATTTTTAAATTCACCGTTAAATAACATTGTCAAAATCATCGCAAAAGTAAGAATGCAGGATTTGCTATCATAGCAGAATCTGCTCAATCCAAGGTCGAAAAATTGCAATCATGCCATAAGATAGAAACGCCGAGATCGGTAATGTGAGCAATACAATGAGGAACAAATCGTAACAGATTAACTGCACACGCAGGAATCGACTGGCTCCCAATGCATCGAGAGTTTGCATTTCTGCCTGGCGTAACTGGAGTGAGAAAGCCACGATGACCGCAAACAGCACGGAAACAATGATTCCCAGTATCAACGCGATTGTATTGACGAGTTGCTGAATATTGACGAGCACTCCCAGCAAATCCCGAATGACATCGACTGGACGGACCGTCAATAACGACTGGTCTTCCGCGAGCCGACCTTCCCAGATAATTCCACTTCGTTCACTTTCTGGATAGACAAGCAGGGAAGTGATTGGGAATTCATCCTGATTTCCGTGAAAATGAAAGCTCTGATAGTTCTCATCTGTCACTTCCAGATAACTGACGCCGCCTGCAGTCAGATCACCATGAGCAGCACTGATTTGAGTCTCCTCATTTTCAGAGGAATGCAGAGCAGCCGCATGACCATGACCAATTCCATCGAGCAACCAACCCGTTTTCAAATCGACAAACACAGCCCGGTCATCGGGACTGTGAGAAGCTTTCAGGATTCCAACAATCCGCATCCGTAGCGGTAGGGCTCCCGTCGGATTCAGGTAGGAATCACTATCGCTCAATAGTGAATCACCGATTGATAAACCGAGTTGGCGAGCTACTTCAGCACCGAGCACACAATCGCCAATTCGCTCAAAGAGCTTCCCCTGAACCGCATGGTTGTGCTTTAGAAAATAATCGCGTGAAGTTCCTACGATTGGAAAATGATGAGAAGTGTGCCTTAAATGAATCGGAATGGCAGAGACGAGATGATCCTGTTCGACCTTCTCCAGGACATCATAATCGAGCAGGCCATTCTCGCGCGGCCTGAAATACAACGTATTCACAACCAGTTCATCGGCACTGCCGGGAGGCCCGACCACAAAGGGCACCTGCTCAGCCCGACTCAGCAAACTCGATTCAATCGAGCCAGTCATTAGCGAAGTGGCCAGCGGTATCGAAATCGCCAGACTCAAACCTGAGATCAACAGGCAAGTCCGTACCCAGCGAAAACGAGCATGTTTCCAGGCCAGCAATAATAAACGTCCCATACGAAACTCTTTGAGATGAGACGATCAGCATAGAGAAAAATGAAAGCAGGGTGGTGACTGGGGTCGCAGAGAAGCGGAGCCCCAGTTTTCCCGCATATTAGGTTTACAAATTCGTCAGTCGTCCCGTGCTGTCACCGAAGGCATCGATGGGAGTCCCCATTCGATCGAGCATCGACAAGTACAGATTCGCCATCGGGGTTTCTTTTTCATAAACCAGATGCCGTCCGGTTTGCAATTTTCCAGAGGCTTTACCTGCGATCACAATTGGCAAGTCTTCATGACGATGACGATTGGCATCGCTGATTCCACTGCCGTAGAGGATCATGCTGTGATCGAGCAGTGTGCCTTCACCTTCGGGAATCGTTTTGAGTTTCTGAACAAATCGAGCGAATTCTTTGGCCAGATATTGATCGATCTTCTGCAAGTCAGCAACTTTATCGGCTTCGTCGCGATGGTGAGACAACTGGTGATGCGCTCCCTTCACATTCAAATGAGAGTACGTACGATTCGAGCCCCCATTAGCCAGCATGAATGTCGCGACGCGGGTTGAATCTGTCTGGAAAGCGAGTGTCAGGATGTCGTACATCAAAGGAATATGAGCATCCACATCGGCTGGAACACCTTGAGGAATTTCAAACTCAGGCGGCAATTGTCGCTTCTGAGGAGCGGCTCGTCCAATTCGCTGTTCAATTTCTCGCACACTGGTGAAGTACTCATCCAGTTTCTGCCGATCCGTTTTTCCTAAACGACCGGAGAGTTTACTGGCATCTTCTGAAACCGCATCGAGAATACTGGTCCGATAAAAATCACGATCCTGACTTTTCTTGACATCTGTCAACGACATCCCGAACAGTCGCTCGAAAGCCAGCTTGGGATTGATTTCTTTAGCTACGGGCTGATTGGGAGATCTCCAGGCGATATTCGATTGATAAGCACAGCTGTATCCCGAATCGCAAACCCCTGCTTGACGTCCCCCTTCGATGCCAATTTCCAGAGAAGGCAGGTGAGTTTGTGTTCCAATTTTCTGAGCTGCAACCTGATCGACGGAAATACCAACCTGAATATCTGCTCCCCCCGTTTTGCGAGGTTGAGAAGCCGTCAGGAAGGAAGCGGAGTTTCGGGCATGATCGCCACCACCATCGCCATTGGCGCGGGCTTTATCGTGAGTTAAACCGGACAGAAAAAGACAGTCATCTTTCACTGGGGCGAGTGAGCTTAACGTTTTGGAGAGTTCGAAATCTTTGCCTTCCCCCTTAACGGTCCAGTCTTTCATGATGGCACCGTTGGCAAAAAACACAAACGCCATACGGGTCGGCACGGCAGCAGTTGGTGCCGCAGCAAACGATGTTGATGACATCATCGCTTCAAGCCATGGCAATCCCATGACGACACCAGCACCACGCATGAAATTGCGGCGATCAAGTTGAAAATTGGTCACATTTCGTCGTGTTGTTGAACTCATTGTATTTCCAATTCTGTAGAGAAGCCGAGTTTAATTTATCTGTTTTACTGACTCAAATAACCTTGGGCGGCGGGGGCGCTCTCGAAGAGAAGCCCCCGGAATTTCTATAAGTCGGGGGCTTCTCTTCGAGAGCGCCCCCGCCACCCGTGTTCTAAAATCTTTCGCAAGCAATTTGAGTATTGTTAGACATTGATACTAAATGACATTAGTGGCTTACCTGCTGCTTGCGGAAGGCGGGACTCTTTACGATTTCCACAATCAAACGGGAGATGCGGTATTCATCGTTCCGGGTTGCCATAATAATGTCGTCAATTGTGCAACGGTCATACCATTGTAGACCACGCCCCAGGGCATAGGTCAACATTTTTTCTGAAAGACAACGGGTAAACTCATCAGGGCGTTGTCCCAAAATTTTTATCAATTCCAGTGGACCATTAAACGATTTCCCATCAGGCAGGTCGCCGCGAGAGTCAATCGGATGCCCTCCCTCTTCCTCACGCCATCGTCCAATCGCATCGTAATTCTGCAGACCAAAACCGATCCCATCCATCAATTTGTGGCACGAACTGCAAATTGGGTCCTTCTGGTGAAGAACTAACTGCTCGCGGAAAGAAAGATTTGGATTCGAGGCCTGAGTCTCTTCCAACGATGGAACTGAGGGGGGAGCAGGGGGAGGATCTTGAGCCAGGATATTTTCCAGTACCCATTCCCCACGTTTTACAGGAGAGGTTCGGTTTGGAAAAGATGTCAGTGTCAAAATACCAGCATGGGAAATCAATCCTCGTCGTGGTTTTTCTTTTAGGCTGACCTGCTGAAATTTGGATCCTTTGACCGAATCAATTCCGTATAACTTTGCCAGTTTTTCGTTAACGAATGTGTAATCTGCGGTTAGAAGTTCTGTAAGGCTTAAATCCCGTTCGAGGATGTTAGCAAAAAGAAGTTCGGTTTCCTGCTGCATATCTCGAACGAGTTCTTTGTTGAACTCTGGAAACATATCCGGGTCGGGAGAGAGCTCGTTCAATTGTCGCAGTCCCAGCCATTGACCCACGAAATTCTCGGTGAGAGCCTTGGCCTTTGGATCGAGCAGCATTCGTTTAACTTGTTTGGTCAGAACCTCATCCTGATTCAATTTTCCAGACTTTGCCAGCTCAAACAATTCTTCATCCGGCATGCTGCTCCACAGGAAATAAGAGATTCGTGAGGCGAGCGCGAAATTCTCAACAGCCACAGCATTCTTGCTATCTGGTTTGTTTTCAATACGGAACAGAAACTCGGGCGAAACCAGCACGGCTTGAATCGCAATCTGCAACGATCGTTCGTACGTTTCATTACGAGACTGAGCCAGCTCAAAGATTTTCAAATAACGAGTCAATTCCTGATCGGTGACGGGCCGACGGAATGCTCGGTCAGTGAACTTTTTCATAACCTGCAATGCCGCTTGCTCAGGGGCCAGTTTGTCGGAAGGCGTGGCGGTCACAATCATGCGATGTGAAGCAGGATAAGCCGAGTCAGGCACTTTTTCCGGGCCAATGATTTCAACGTATTTCAAATACATATTTCGATCGCGACGCTTCGGGTCTTCCGCATCTGGATCGTAGAAATCGTTTTCAAACGCGACATCCAGTTCGTGATCCCCTTTTTTCACATCCTGCGACCAGGCAATCGTTTTGTATTTTCGATGTTCAGGGATTTCGTGGGATTCAATTTTAGAATTGTCAAGTGAGATCTTACATTTGGCGAGTTCATCGCCCGCCTGAGTCGCAGCGACAACCACACTGAATTCGTATTTTCCTGCGGCAGTGGCCTTGAAGCGAGCCTTGGCCGAGCCTCGCGAAGGGAAGCCGACTTCGTTGGAATTGGCTGAGCCAGAACCACTGATCACAAAATCGTTTCCAGTCCACTTGCGATCGACAATGAAAGATTCCGGCAACGCAATCGCAGCTGAGGTCGCCGTTTCTGCAGCTGAAAGATATCGCTCCATCAGAATCGGAGAGATCGTTAACACATCGCCGATGTTATCGAATCCGTAGCCGACATCGTCAGTTGGAAAGTTTTTCGAGAGTTCAAGATTGACGCCCAGTAAATCGCGGATTGTGTTGTCGTACTCCGAACGATTCAATCGATGCACGGTCACATGCCCGGGATTACTGATCCCCTGACAATCGAAGTGATTGACTGCACCATCCAGCCATTTTGCGACAGCTTCCCGCTCAGCTTGAGGAGGAGCCTCGGCATCGGAGGGTGGCATTGCTCCCAGTGAAATCTGCAGATAGGCATGATGCCAGAATTCATGGTTCTCCAGCAGATTGGTATCGGGATCTAGTTGATCGAATTTGACACCCCCCTCAGAAAAATCTGAACTGTGGCAGTCGATACAATATTTTTCCAGAAACGGGATGACTTTAGTCGAAAACTCATTTTGCTGTTCGGCAAAAATGCGAGTAGAACCAGGAGAAACATCTCCAGTTGACCCGGAAGGCAGAAAACTACTGACGGCAAACGCCAGCACGACAACTCCGGCAATACCGACCGCAATCGGCCAGAGTCTTCTGGCAGATTTTTTTTGACCTTTGGTTTTGGTTGCAGATTGCTTGCCGGAGCGAAGTTCCCGTCTCGTTTTTGGTAACGGTGCAAACTCAGGTGCAGGCCTTTTGGTTCGAACAGGCTTTGTATATTGTTTTTTTGCGACAGGCGTCTGCTTCGATGGTTTCACCGGAGGTTGTGAAGATGACTCTTTGTTAAGAGCCTTCATTTTGAGCTTGGCTTCAATCTGTTCCAGAGTTGGCAGTTTCAATTTGGCGCCGCAGTCTGAATTCGGACACTGCGCAGTCTGACCGGCACGATCCATGCGGATTCGCAATGACTTTTTACAATTCGGGCAGCGAAACTGAAATACTTGCATGTTCAATTATAGAGGCAGTCCATGGCTCTGGAGCAACAATTTCGCTTGAGTCGCGGCAAAATTGATGCAAATTACAGTTGTGGAAACTGAAATCACTTGAAAATCAATAGTTTTGCGGAAGCCATGAGGAAGGAAAGTTGGCGTGCATATTGTGCGGGAAACGTTGGCTTGATGGCCCCTATGCAATCAGTCATTGATTGACATAATGATATCAGCGCATCTTTATTTTACTAAATCTCGTCAAACCTTATAGGGTAAATTACCCATTCCAGCCAAATTTCTGGGAATTTTGGGGGAATAATCAGGATGTAGGCAAGCGATTAAAATTTACGAACCGACGTTGAAATTGGTTTTTGATCTACATTTTGTAACTCAAGCTCTGTAATTTTCCAGAGATATTGTCCTTGATCATCCGGATCAGCAGAGATCTGCATTTCCGCCAGATAGCTGTTCGTCCGTTCGTGAATATGCCCCCAGTGTTCCACGCGCCCCGGCACATTCCAACGGCACAGATAACGAAATTCAGGACCTGCTGAATTGTCGAAATTGTTGGAGAGTAATTCGCAGGTTTCAACTTCAACTGCACCCGCCTGCCCAACCGCTCCGTTCTGTGTTTCCATCGTCAGCGATTGCCGAATCTCCAGATACATCTCCCGCAGCAGAGGACCGGAAACAACATTTTCCAACGCTTCGAAAGTCGCAGTTTCGTCCCGTTCATTCACGGCCTGATAAACCTGGGTTAAGAGTTGTTCGGTAATTTCCTCGGCATTCACCCTGGACTCAAATTCAACGATCATTGATTGTTGGATAGTCCAGCTGGTAGTAATAGTAGGTGCAATTAACAGAGCACTTAATAAAATAACTACACTCAGGAAGTAGGATTTTATTCGATTATCCCTCGATAATAACATTGAGACTGTTACGGTTAGAATCAAACAGGCAACCAGCCCGATGAATGTCCGCTTCAGGAGGGGGATTCTTGACTGCATTTCATGGAGCTGATCCAACTGCATCTGCAATTCCGGGCCAATTAAAACCGAAGCGGGTAGTTGACGGTCTTCATTATTTTGAACTAGTGAATACGTCAAAACATTCTGATCATCCACCTGCCGCAAAGTTTTCTGCTCGGTGCTTTCTCCCTGCACGAGAATCAAACTGACCTGATACAGAAACTCATTGAAAAGCTCCCATTTCAGTTCCACATTATTATCTGACGGTGTTCTTGAGATCGAAAGAATCACACCCACCCGAGCATTCGCCATACTGACGACTTGGGGCGGGCGGTTCTTGGAAAAATCGCGAATGGCGACTCCGAAAAATTCAATGCGATCGAATTCCACCGGAGTGGGCTCGCCATCGGTTTTCAGCTGAATCGACTTGCGGAACAACTCTTCGATTTTCGGTTTCAATTCTTCCTGCTGTTTCAGATCGAGTTTGCCGGTTGGGTCAGAGGCAATATCGAGGGAGCCTGAGAGCGTCGCCAGCGGAACCAAAGTTTCCAGGCGAATTTCATTCGGCTCCACATACAGAAACGCGTAAGTTTCTCCATAAGATCGCATCCCCAGAGAATTCTGACGATCCTGTTCCATCTGTTCTTGAGGAGAGAGTTCCGCTTCTTTTGTTGCTGATTCCTTCGTCGGAATCTCCGTCGTCCAAGGCTGATTGGGCAACAGCAGGCTTTGCAGACGACTGCCGTAAGGAGGTTTTACTTTGACCTGCACTTCCGCAGGAAAGGCGGATTTCTCATTCACGAACTTATGCAGGAACGTCAAAAACTGAGGCGGTTCCGAGATCGGATACTCAAAATGATAATTCAGCTTAAAGAACATCAACTGCCCAAACGGAATCGCAACGCCGGGAAGATCCTGATCATCAACGGAAAGAAATTTTGGCATTAACGGAGTGCCATCCTGATCGAGAATGAAAAAATTCTTCTCCAGAAAACTGCGATGCAATTCTGTCCCCCGTTTGATCTCCTCAACGGAAAGTTTATTGTCAGCATCAAGCGGCAGATTGTGGAACAGATAGAGATCTTCAACGTACACTTCGATACGGGTCACAAGCCGGTCCGGTTCGATTTCGACAAACGCATCAGAAACAGAAATCGGATGAGCAGAGCAGGGGACACTGCAAAGCGTCATCCCTGCAATGATGAGAATCAAACTGGCAAACATCCGACTCAAAATCGTCCCACCATTTCAAAAAGCCGTAGGTCAGGCTGTGCCTGACGAGTAGCGATGTCAGTTTCTCTAAGAATTGAACCGCAGATGGACGCAGATAAACGCGGATAAAAAATCTGTGTTCATCCGCGTCCATCTGCGGTTCCATTTTGATGAATCAGCTGATGGGTTACAAGTTAGACCTCATCGGTCTCAACTTTTGTCTCCTCAACATTTGCCTCAGTTTTTGGCCGGGCTTTATCAGAGATATCCTTACGGCACCAGGCACCTTCCCAGCGGATCCCCTTAACACGTTCGTAGGCATTCAGTTTCGCCTGGTCGAGATTATCTCCCAGAGCCGTCACGCCGAGAACGCGGCCGCCTGAGTTGACGATCTTGCCGTCTTTTATGCTCGTGCCCGCATGAAAAACTCGCGAGGTTTCCGAGTCAGATTTAGGATCGAGACCACGAATTGCAAACCCTTTTTCATAGTCTCCAGGATACCCTTTGGAAGCCATGACTACACAGACGGCTGGTCGCGGATCCCACTCCGGTTCCGGCACGTCCCGCAATTTCCCCTGCGCTGCTGCATACAGCATTTCGAACAGATCGGATTTCAACCGCATTAATACCGGCTGCGTTTCTGGATCTCCAAATCGCACATTGAACTCCAGAACTTTGGGGCCTTGCCGCGTCATCATGATGCCGGCGTAAAGCACACCACCAAACGGACAGCCTTTTCGCTTCATCTCGTGAACCAGTGGAATGAGGATCGTCTGTGTGATCTGATCCATCATAGCCGCATCAATTACGGGCGTTGGGCAGTAAGCCCCCATGCCGCCGGTATTGGGTCCCTGATCATCATCGTAAGCGGCTTTGTGATCCTGGCTGGCATCGAGCGTGACAATTGTTTTGCCATCAACAATCGCCAGAATACTCGCTTCTTCACCCATCAGGCATTCTTCAATAATCACTCGGCTGCCTGCTTCTCCGAAACGGTTTCCCGCCAGGCAATCCCTTACAAATTCGAGGGCTTCGTCAGCGTCATGACAAACTCGCACACCTTTACCGGCTGCCAACCCATCGGCTTTCACGACAATTGGCTGTTCCCAAAGAGGGTTCGTTCGCTGAAAGAGTTCTCCCTCTTCATTAGTCACATTCATAGGACGTTCGTTGGAGGCAAATCGTCCCCCGCCACAGCGTTCGTGAATATAATTCACTGCTCGATTCAGATTATCAAACGTGATGTAATCCGCAGTTGGAACTTTTGCCCCACGCATGATTTGCTTAGCGAAAGTCTTGCTGCCTTCCAGCTCGGCTGCTGCTTTTGTCGGGCCGAAGATCGTCAGGCCTGCTTTGCGAAATTGATCGACGACGCCTAGAACCAGCGGGACTTCCGGTCCGGGCACTGTCAGGTCAATTTTTTCCCGCTTGGCAAAAGCCAGGAGTTGATCGATGTCCGCATCGGAGATATCCACATTCTCGGCATGCTGCGAAGTCCCCGCATTACCTGGAGCACAATAAATTTTTGTGACCTGAGGGGATTGCGACAACTTCCACACCAATGCGTGCTCACGTCCACCCTGGCCAATCACAAGAACTTTCATAGGAATCTCAACGGTCTCAAAAGCATTTCAATACAGAGAAATACCCAATTACGGGTTATTTGGCATTTCGTTATACCGATCCAATCAGGAATCGCAATCCCGTGAGCAAGATCCAGTTTGTCTTATCAGTCTAAGATCGGCTTGAGAATATGCACCACTATTCAAAAATGCTCATTAAATATACATGGAATGCTTAATAAGCAGGCGACGTGCATTCTGGTTAGGCACTTATTTATTTGGGGATAAACAATTATTCCGATATGTGTACGTATGATTTCGTAAAAAGGTCATCAAAATTTGCCTAGAAGCCTATAATAATTGCAATCAAGTGCGATATTATATCACAGTGCACCGCGCGATTGTCCATTGGAGAAATCCGACAGGCAAATCACGAACTTTGAAATACACCATTTGAGTTGAAATAGAGAAATGAACATCGCTTCTGATCGCCCCAGTGCTCTGGCAGGAATCATAGGGAATTGCCCTGCCATGCAGGAAGTGTATCGCACGACCGAACGGGTCGCGCGATCCTCGGCGACAGTTTTGCTGTTGGGAGAGACTGGAACCGGTAAAGAGTTGATTGCCCGGGCGATTCATGAACTGAGCCCTCGTCGTTCGGGACCCTATATTCGGGTTAACTGTGGAGCCCTGAGTGAAAGTCTGCTCGAAAGCGAACTGTTTGGCCATGTGAAGGGCGCATTTACGAGTGCTTTTGAGAACCGAACCGGACGATTCGAAGCGGCTCACGGCGGAACATTGTTTCTCGATGAAATCAACTCCATGGGATTCCCACTGCAGGTGAAGTTGCTGCGCGTGCTCCAGGAACATGAGTTTGAACGCGTCGGAGATACAAAGACCATCACGGTCGATACCCGAATTGTCGCTGCGACCAACCGCGAATTACTGGAAGAAGTCGAAGAAGAACGATTTCGAGAGGATTTGTATTATCGACTGAATGTGCTGCCGATCTTTTTGCCACCATTACGGGATCGCACGGAAGATCTTCCCGAACTCATTGAATATTTTATCGATAAATATGCAGCCGAAAATGACTGTGCACCACTGAAGTTGACCAAAGATGCTCTGGAAGTAATGACGACCTACACCTGGCCTGGTAATGTTCGTGAACTGGAAAACTATGTTGAACGAGCGGTCGTTATGGCCGATGGCCCAGACTTTTCCGTCGATTTACTGCCGCCCCATGTTCGAGGACTTTCGCCAATTCGCCTGGGGATCAGTAAGTCTCGCAATGTCGAAACGATCTGCGAAGAGTTAATTAATTTCGGCATGGCCGAACAATCCGGTGACGAGACCGACCTCTACCAGCAGATTGTTTCCATGGTCGAAAAGCAACTGATTAGCCAGACCCTAAAAGTCTGCCACGGCGTTCAGACCAAAACCGCCACCCGACTCGGGATCAATCGCAACACGTTGCATAAGAAAATTGAAGAGTATGGGTTAGCGGATGATGCGACTTGAGAAGGTTGAAGGCGAATTTTTTTACAAGCACGAAGCGCAAGCGAGTGTGTTCTCTCTGGATCAACAGACTCGCTTGCGCTTCGTGCTTGTATTCATGGTTGATTGAATCATTAAAAAAGCCGATCGAAAATTCGATCGGCTTTTTATTATTTGCATCTCATCCGAAGATGATTATTGTTTCATAGCCGCTGCCAGAATCTGCGAAGTGCTTTCTCGCATAATTCGTGAATCGACCAATTCACCCTTTTGAAGTGTCGCACGGACGTCTTTACCAGAGATGAACACAGGCTTTTCGTCTTTATGATTTTCCATCAAATCGACGCGGCCCATTGATTCATAATACGCTGCAAAGCCGACGTTGATCGGCTTGATCTGCAGTTCTCCGTTCAGGTTATTGAAGATTTCCTGAGCATCGAAATCACCCCAGATGGCGGATCCATCTTTGAAGGGAGCGTCGGCATGTTTACGGCCAATCACGATGTTGGTGTAGCCGTAGTTCTGGCGATAAATCGCGTGCATGACCGCTTCTTTTGGTCCGCCGTAGAACATTTTGAGGTCGAGACCGAGCAGGACAACGCGATCCGGCACAGCTTCATTGCGAGGTCCCCACAGTTCGGGATCGCTGTCGCCATCACCCATTGCACGATCGGAAATCAACTTCTCGTAGGTTTCCATGCGGATTTCTGCACTGACGTCATCCCCTTTGGTTTCACCAACCAGAGGATTCAGAATCGCACCTGCGTTTTTGCCATCGCGGATCAGGGTTTCGAGTGCGTACACGAGAGCATATTCGTGTGCACGGTGCAGAGGATTACGTGTCTGGAAAGCGACAACGGCATCCCAGCCTTTATCAGCAACCAGTTTGCGAGTTTCACGTGGGCTGAGAACATACTGACCGAATGAAGGATTCTTTGGCTGTGGCAATGCCATCAGGGTTCCGCCGAGCAGGTGTGTTTTGTCGGCATCGTTCACAAGAACCATGTCGGCTCCCGGATGATCGGTTCGTTCGGTGCCGTAAACAGATTTCAGATAACGAGGTTTGTCCCATTCGAAGACATCACTGATATCCAGCGTGCCGACGACATTACCTTCCGGGCAGGTCAAAGCAACTTTTTGACCGCTAGACAGTTTGCCAGCCAGTTCGGAAGTGACCGGGAAAGAAATCGGAATGGTCCAGGCATATTTTTTGCCATCGTTTTCGATGACCGACTCATCGAGTACAAGATTGTAGGTCGCACTGTCCATCGGACCTTCGAGCGGAGAAAGTGTTCCGTCTGCAATACGGTAGACACTGGAGAGGTCAGCAGCAGTCATCGGCACTTTTGTCAAAGAAGCCGCTTCGCTTTTGAAGGTCTCGACATCTGCTGCCGGAACAGTGCGGCAGACAGGTTCAGATAGACCACCATGCACAGGAATTAGATCGCTCATAGTTTAATTGGTTCTACGTGGGAAAGAGGAAACAGTTTGCGTAAAAAGAGCGGACGCATGCTGTCCACCCGTGCCGGAAGATAGAACATCTGACAAGCCAGCGTCAACCGGGAGTTTCAGAAAAGCGAATTTCCTGTCAGATCAATGACTGTATATATCAAATGTCTGAAGGAGTTGAATCAGACTGAAACATTCAAAGTCCCTGCCAATTCACTGATCTGACGCCAGGTTTCATCTGGAATGGAAACGCCATCCTGAATTCGCTTGGTATAGGTTTGTCGTTCCATTTCGCCTGGAAACATGATTTTTTCCACGCCCGGGCATTTTTTCGCTGATTTGATGTGCTCTTCGTAGGACTTCATCCAGCCATCGTATTCTTCTCGCCCGACTATTTGCTCGATGTCGATCAGCTGCATCCAGACTCCGTTGGCTCCGCGAGGCAAGTCGTTTCGACCGACTCCGCTGCCAGAGAGGATTCCGCAAAAAACATCGACCATCACGGAAAGGCCAAAACCTTTATGAGCCAACGGGCCGCCCAATGGTAAAATGCAGCCGTTAGGTTCTGCATAAAAGTCGCCGGGAGTTGTACTCGGGTTGCCGGCTCCGTCAATCATCCAGCCTTCCGGGACCTGCAGACCCGATTGATGAGCAACTCGCAATTTCCCTTCGGCTGTTGCACTGGTCGTCATGTCGAGCACGATGGGAGCCTCGTTTCCGGGAGCCGCCATCGAAATCGGATTCGTTCCCATGCGACGCTCCATCGCTCCGAATGGCGCTACTTGGCCTGGGCCGGGAGCATTTACGGACATCAAAGCGGCAAAGCCTTTCTCGGCTGCCATTTCCGTATAAGAGCCGAGTCGGCCGACGTGATTACAATTGCGAATGAAAGCATCGGCTGTTCCGCAATCGCGGGCTTTTGTAGCCAGCTGATCGAATGCAAAAGTGGAAGCGACCTGACCGAACCCGAAATGGGCATCGACAACCAGAAAAGCCGCTCCTTCCCGAATCACTTCCGGGCTGACTCCCGGTTTGATGTGACCATCTCGAATGAAACTCACATATTGCATCAATCTCATCACACCGTGGCTGTCGTGCCCGACCAGATTCGCCCCGGAAAGTTCCGCAGCCACAACACTTGCTTCTTCAGGAGTTGCTCCCGCAGCAGTTAAGATCTTTGTTCCCATTTCCAAAAGTTCATTCGCAGATAATACCGGCATCGATGCATCCGTTGGCAGAAGTTGTATTAAAAATCATTATTTGTCCGAGTGTGGCAATTTATGGATGACATCGCAAGCTATTGAAATGCCATGCTGATTGAACCTGATCAAAATGGAAAAAGTCACTCAGCGTCTAATGCATCTTCCAGGTCGTCGAGTTTCACTTTCGCGACTTCCATAGTCTGTTTTGCTCCCGAGAATGCAATCAGAATGTGGTTATCTTTTTCGATGATGTGCGGATAATCGATGTGGCGCTCACCAATCAGATAGAGCAGAGATGTGAAGATCAGTCCGTCTCGACTGATTGCAATGGTGAGAGGATCCCGTCTTTTAGGATTTGAATTGGATACCAGTACGTAAAAGTCACGGGATGTCCGAAGCACAAAAAATTTGCTAGTCGCATCTGGAAAATTCGTTGTTTGAATTTCACTCCAGGTTTTTCCCTGATCGGTCGAGAAGCAACGTAGTAAGCGTTTTGAGCCACCATTGTCGCGAATTAAACCGACCAGCGTTTTCCCATCCGGCAAAGTGTACCAATAAGGCTCTTCTGGCTTCTGTACTTTTCCATATTTCGCCAGCGGTCGGTTGTGCCAATCGTCGAACGAATTAACACCACCGATAATAACGCTGACTTGCTGGCGATGATCGCGTCTTGTCATCAGCCACTGACCATCAGGGAGTTTCTTTGGTGGAAAATTATTCAGAGTGTCATCATTGACCGTGCCGTGGCTCTCCCATGAGTTCTTCATTTCGTCCCAACGAAAGGCTTCCAGGCTCAAACCAGGTCCCGGATATCCAGGAGCATTAAAGTGACTTGCCAGTGCAAGGAGTTGGCCATCACGAATCCAGAATCCACGGGCAATCCAACCGAATCCCTCTCGTCGGGGCGGACCGCTCAAATCTTTGGGCTCACTCCAATTTAAACCATCTGAGCTGGTCGCGTAGGAAACTCTCGTTCCCGGGCGGTCATGCCCGGGCACAATATTTCGATGCTTTTCTGGAGCCACGCCAGAACGAGGTAGGCCTGGTCCATCACTCCACATGGCCCAATACTGATTTGCAAAGTCGCAGACATAGGCATGCTGATGAACCCAATGTCCGCCCTGGTCACGCACATCGCTGATCACAGCATGTTCAAATGGAATTTTCGGAAGCTTACGGAAATCGATTTTTTCAGACTGTGTCCCAATTTTGGGCAAGTCGAGCATCACGCGGTCTTCAATTGGAATGGCCCGAGTGTGAATCAAGTCATTTTCCTGTGCAAGAGAAGACTTCACAGAAAAGAACAGGGAGATCATCAGAATAAGATGCAATGAAAATTTCGACATGGTCTATCCAATTCGATACTCGAAAATACTGGAATCAGCTGAACCATGTATAGTTCATTGCTGATGCATTATGCCAGCGTTCTTTCGAATTGAATGGGTCTATCAGGAAGTTGATTTAAAACGGCCAGAAGATTTTCCACCATGTCCAACGACTGTTGGTTGCAGTTTCCTGAGGCACTTCCTGTACGGCGACTTCTGGAGAAAGCGTCTCCAGAGAAGCCGTCTGGATTCCTGATGGTTGTTCTTCCACCGGTTGTATTGGTCCGGGAACCAGCCACGCATAGTGGGATTCGTGAGCGGTCAGACCTCTGGAAACCACAGGTGCACCCGACAGTGTTCGCTTAACATCGACCAGTAGTCCATCGGCGTAACTGGCGTGGCCCAGTTCGAAGAGTCCGAAATCGACCTGAGATGCATCGATCATGTCGATGAATTTTTGTTCCGGGAAGACGGTCAACTCAACTCCACCCTGTCCAAGTCGCCGTCCCTGATGCACCAACTGCGATGCTTTCAGAGCTTTGTCGTTCGAAGAAGCGTAAATCGTCACACGCTCGGCCTGCGTAATTTTTGGAGCGATTTCGTATTTGAAGGTCCGGGCATCGATATCGGGAGCTGCCAGAATCACCTGATTAAATTTTGGAACATCACGATACAACGACTGTTCGGAAAGATTCTTAAGAACATCGGTCACAATTCGATTCCCCATACTGTGAGCAATCAAATGGACTTTTTTAGCACCGGAATCACGAGCAATCTTTTCGACAAATTCAAGAACGTGTTCTTTCGCAAAATCTGCGGAGGTCATATCGGCTACATAGCCGGGCAGTTTTCCCTGAGAAGGCCAGCTGAACATGATTGGTGGCCCCTGAAATTTCAAATCGTGAGCCATCTGAGCCGTCCGACGAGCCGCGTGAGCGAAACTGACGTTGTAGCCATGCACAAAGACAAACGCTTCGTCACTCTCAGAATACTTGACCTCATCCTGCAAATCTTTGAGGAATTGCTCTTCCTGGACCGCTTCGACACTTTGCAGCATCACATGACGATCAGGGTTTTCATTGAACTCCAACTTCCAGATCGAGGGCCGTTCGATTTCGCCATAATCGTGTGAGCCGGGAATACTGACTTCGCAAATACCATACTGAAGTACAGAAGGTTCTGCCCCATAAAAGTCGTTTGGTTTCGGATCGCCTGTCGGCTTTCGATCGGTCCCATAATAAACGCGGACAACATCCCATGCTTTTTCGGGATCCGGGCTGCAAGGCTCTCCGCAAGGTTCCCCTGGCCAGGCTTCAGCTTCTCTGGCCTGATTGTTTTTGGCAATCCGATCACTTGCCGATCTCGGATTCCCACCCAGACTGCAACCGTAGATGAAAGAAACTGTGCAGACAATTCCCAACGTGAAGATGCGAAGTCCATTTCGCATAATTTGGCGCCCTCGTTTTGATTCAAAATTGACGTGTCGAGCATAAATTCAGTGATCACGTGTGGAGCAATAGATGATTTCCTGTTCTGAGGTCAATATTTCACTTATTTAAGAGTAATTTGTGTATTTTCTTCAATGATCTGCATCTTGAAATATTGAGTCAAAATATAGCTGGCCACATTGATATGTGTTGAAGTGTCGATGCCTGATCGGTAACAATAAACAGTAGCAAACAATCATCCCTACCTGCACACCCCTGAGTTTCCCCAGCTTTAACAGAACACAGAGGACATTCGATGCTGAATTTTGAAGGGAAAGGTGTTTCCCACAATTGCAACGGCACCACCCGTCGCGACTTCCTGCAAGTCGGCACCTTGGGAGCGATGGGGCTGACGCTGGCCGATGTGATGGCAGCCGAGGCGGCGATGAAGCCGGGTGAGAAAAAGGATAATCGCTCCTGCATCATGATTTTCAATCTCGGTGCTCCCAGTCATATCGATTTGTGGGACATGAAGCCCGATGCTCCCTCAGAAATTCGCGGCCCCTTCAAGCCGATTTCGACCAGCTCACCGGAAATTCAAATTTCCGAATTGTTGCCGCGTCACGCTCAAGTCGCCGACAAATTCTCGCTGGTACGCTCTGCTCACCACGGCGGAGCCGCCGTTCACGATTCCGGCTGGCAAATTGTGCAGACCGGCCGTCAGTTTTCTGGCGGGGTCAATACTCCCCATGCCGGTGCGGTCGTGAATTATCTGAAAGGTCGTCGAACAGATTTGCCCCCCTTTGTCGTGCTTCCCGAATTAATGGGTCGGGGTGGGGGCAATTTACCGAATGGTCAAGCCGGCGGATTTCTGGGCAAGGCTTACGATCCTTTTGCCTTGAATGCAAATCCGGCCGAAAAGAATTTTCAGGTTCCCGATTTACTACCGCCCAAAGAAATCGGCACGGTCCGATTAAATCGCCGCCAGAAACTCCGTGAGCTTGTTGACGAAACGGCAAACGTCTTCGAAGCCACAGAAAACGCGGCTTTACTGAATGACAATTTTGAATCCGCATTTCGCCTGATGACCAGTCCGCAGGCTCGCGATGCTTTTGATCTCTCAAAAGAGCCAGCCAGCGTTCGAGAAAAATATGGGATGAATCGATTCGGTCAATGCTGCCTACTCGCTCGACGACTGGTCGAAGCCGGCGTTCGATTTGTAACCATCAACACATTCTTGACTGTGTTCAATGAAGTGACCTGGGACATCCACGGTTCCAAACCGTTCACGTCCATCGAAGGCATGCGGACGAAAATCTGTCCGATGTACGATCAGGCTTACGCAGCTTTGCTCGAAGATCTGGAAGAGCGAGGCTTACTGGGAGATACGATGGTCTGCAATCTGTCTGAGTTTGGCCGCACACCGCGCGTCAACCCGGCTGGAGGTCGCGACCACTGGCCTCAATGCTTCACCGTTTATTTTGCCGGTGGAGGAGTGAAGGGGGGACAGGTTGTCGGTGCGAGCGATCCAATCGGTGGAGTTCCTGCAGATCGTCCCGTTGAACCAGCCGATATCGTCGCCACAATTTTCAAGAGTCTGGGGCTGGACCCCGAAACGACATTGCCGGGCCCAGGAAACCGCCCATTCCCTCTCGTCGACTTCGGCCATCATCCAATTCACGAATTATTTTGATGTCTTTCCACAGGTCGTCCGTGTAGGTTTGGTTCGCGAAGTGAAACCCAACACTAATACTAATCGACGGGTGGCGGGGCGCTCTCGAAGAGAAGCCCCCGAATCGGTGAACTTTCGGGGGCTTCCGCTAACGCGGAGCGCCACCCCAGGTCAATTGATAATGATCAATTATTTTTTTGTGTTCCACTTAAACTGGTTAATACCATGAAAAGCTGTGTTCCCATTATTTTGATCCTCATTGGTTCGTTATTCACGAATCAATCCTCTATTTATGCGCAATCGGTAATTCTCCCCGCCGAAGTCGTCATCAGTAATCCGACAGCCACTCAACAGTTGCTGTTACAGAAATCAGAAGGTCAGGAAGTCGGCTCTCAAGTCATTAAAGGCATCGAGTGGAAATCATCTGATGAATCGATCGCACAAGTATCAGCCGAGGGCATTATCACACCTATCGCCAATGGCAAAGTGACAATCAGTGCTATTTATCAAAACGAAACGAGTGAGGCTACGGTCACTGTTCAAAATGTAGAGCAGAAAAATTCTCCCTCATTCCGGCACGATATTTTGCCTGTGCTTTCCAAAGCCGGGTGTAATTCCGGTGCCTGTCATGGAGCCCTCGCCGGGAAGGGGGGCTTTCGTCTGTCTTTACGAGCGTATGACCCGCCAACAGATTTCTTCAACATCGTGAAACAGGATCAGGGAAGACGAGTCGAATTTGCCGATCCCGGTCGCAGTCTGATACTTGCCAAACCTTCTGGCGGAATGCCCCACAAAGGAGGCATTCGATTTGAAACCGACTCGGAAGAATATCAGATTATCGCTCACTGGATATCCTCAGGAGCTCCCGGACCGACGCCTGAAGATCTTGAAGTGCAAGCACTCACTGTGTTGCCGGGACGTTCGCTGCATCAGGTGGAAGAGCATCAAAAACTTGTTGTCCAGGCTACTTTTTCAAATGGAGAACAACGTGATGTAACGTCCCGTGTGATCTGGTCTTCGACGAATGAAGCTGTCTGCTCGGTCGACGAGCATGGAAATGTCACCATTAACGGCCCGGGTGAAGGTGCGATTGTTGCCTGGTATTCGAGTCTTGTTGCGATTGCCCGCATTACCGTTCCCTTTCCGGAAGTTTCCGATCCACTGGCCGATCAGGATCAAGTCGATCAGCGGAAGCCGAAGAATGTTCTGGATGAATTGATCGACAAACAACTGGTGCGACTCAACCTCCCAGCCTCTGCAGGGTGTACTGATCAAACCTTTGTTCGCCGTGCTTATGTCGATACTATTGGTCGACTTCCGACCGTTCAGGAAACGCAAAAGTTTCTAACTAATAATGCTCCTGAGAAACGCGATCAACTGATCGAAACGCTGCTCAACTCCGAAGACTTCGTCGATTTCTGGGCCTATCAATGGTCGGACGTGATGATGATCAACGGCACGTTACTCAGGCCGCAAGCGGTGAAGACTTATTACGAATGGCTGCATTCGCATGTCGAAAAGAACACGCCCTGGAATGAGGTCGTGCAGGAAGTCGTCACTGCGACCGGCAGCAGTGTCGAAAATGGGGCGACGAATTTCTATGCCCTGCATCAATCGCCTGAGGATATGACCGAAAATGTTTCGCAGGCTTTTCTCGGATTATCGATCGGCTGTGCCAAGTGCCATAATCACCCTCTCGAAAAATGGACCAACGACCAATACTACGGCATGGCCAACCTGTTCGCCCGCGTGAAGGCCAAAGGTTGGGGAGGCGAGAGTCGCAATGGCGATGGCATCCGCACCCTCTATGTCACCGAATTCGGAGATCTCGTTCAACCAAGAACAGGCAAGCCTCAACCGCCGACGCCGCTCGATGCCGTTTCTCTGGAAATGGATGATCCGTCCGACCGCCGCATTGAACTGGCCGAGTGGTTGACTGCTCCAGAGAATCCCTATTTTGCCCGCTCGATCACCAATCGCATCTGGGCTCGATACTTCGGTGTTGGCCTTGTGGAAATGGTCGATGACATGCGTGCCACCAACCCCGCTTCCAATGACGAATTGTTGCAAGCCGCTGCGGATTATCTTGTCGAACAAAAGTTCGATTTGAAATCACTCATGCGACTGATCCTGCAGTCCAATGCCTATCAGAGATCCAGTGAACCTCTCCCCGGAAATCGGGATGAGCAGCGTTTTTATTCACGATATTATCCCCGTCGAATGATGGCCGAAGTCCTGCATGATGCCATCGTGCAGGTCACTGGAGTTCCGACAAAATTCGACTTCATTGGCTTTCCAGGAGCAGATCGGCAGAAGACGGATTTCTATCCCGAAGGAACACGTGCGGTCGAACTGTTTGATTCGGCCGTCGAAAACTATTTCCTGTCGACATTTGGTCGTAATCCTCGAAATATCGTCTGTGAATGCGAACGCTCTGCGGAACCAAGCACGGTTCAGGTGCTGCATCTTTCCAACGGAGAGACGATCAATAAGAAACTCAAAGACGATAAGGGACGTGTCGCCGAAATGCTGCGACTCCGCTCACTCGGAATGTCGGACTCTACTCTGGTGGACGAACTCTATCTGAGCAGTCTGGGACGATACACTACGACTCACGAGCGAGATGAAATCACATCGATGCTGCCTGGGGCTGGCTCTCCGGAAGAACGCGATGTTGTTGAAGATATTTTCTGGGCCATCCTGAGTACCCGCGAGTTCTTGTTTAATCATTGATTCGTAGGTCAGGCTGTGCCTGACGAGATCAGAGGTAGAACGCACAATTCGTCAGGCACAGCCTGACCTACAGATTAAATACTGTCAAAGTGATCAATCATGACATCAAAATATTTCGCACACTACTTGGTATTCAACACATTGCTGTTAATTTTCACGTCGGGACAACTTCTTCAGGCAGCCGACGAAACTCACCCCGACTATCTGCGCGATGTCCAGCCACTGCTCAACAAATACTGCTCAGGCTGTCACAGCGAAGCGGATCGGGAAGCCGACTTTTCCACGGAAACTTATCAGTCTCTACATGCAGGTTTGAAAGAGAAACCTGTGCTGTTAGCTGGTGATTCCGAAAACAGTCTGCTGATTCGACTCATCGAAAAGCGAGCCGAACCTTCCATGCCTCCAGAAGATGAACCACAGCCGACTGCTGAAGAAATTGCAGTGTTGAGGAGTTGGATTGAATCGGGAGCAGCAGGACCAGAAGGCAAACAACCCGATCGTTTGATGCTGAATGTTCCGGAGATCCCCGCTTATCAGAACATGCAGCCCATCACGGCTCTGGCAACATCTCCCGCTGGAGAGTTAGCTGTTGGTCGGTTCGGCGAAGTGCTGATCCTGCCGGCCCCTGCAACAGTTTCTGAGACCAAGAGACAAATTTCACTGGAATCACCTCGTCTCACGCTGAAAGAGGTCCCCGGCAAAATTAATTCTCTATCGTTCTCACAGGATGGAACTCAGCTGGTTGTCGCTTCGGGAGTGACTGGCCGGGGAGGGTGGGTTGCGATCTATGAAACAGGTTCAGGAAATCAACTGCATTTGTATGAAGGACATTACGACACGGTTTTCGATGCTCAGCTTTCTCCCGATGGATCAACTCTTGCAACCAGTAGTTACGACAAGTCAATCATCCTGTGGGAGACCGCAACCGGAAAGCAGCTTCATGTCCTCTCAGGCCATAATGGTTCCGTGTATGATGTCGCGTTCAACCCGGATGGTCAGCTGCTGATCTCCGGCAGTGCAGATGATACCTGCAAAGTCTGGCGCGTAGCCGACGGAATGCGGCTCGATACGCTTGGGCAACCGCTCAAGGAAGTTTACGCCTGTCAGTTTTCTCCAACTGGAGATCGCATGGCGGCTGTCGGAGCCGATAAGAAATTAAGGATCTGGAAAACGGTTTCCCACAATCAACCGAAAATCAATCCTCAACTGTTTGCCCGTTTTGCCCATGAAGCAACCGTCTCCAATTTATTGTGGACGGCTGATGGTCAGCATCTGTTGACGTTCTCGGAAGATGGAGTCATCAAACTTTGGGACGCAAATTCCTTCCAGGAAATTTATGTCTGGGAAAAAGACAGTCGAGAAACCGGAGCAACGGCATGCCTCTCAGCGGATCAGAAATCGTTCTTTACCGGCAGGCTCGATGGCACAATCATGACTTATCGAATTCCAGAAATCGAATTGACTTCTCTGCCGGGCAATCAGATCGATCACGCGGCTGACCCCATCATTCCTGAAACTAAGGAACAGACCAAGCTGACGGAAACCGAACCGAACCAGACACCCGATCAAGCCATTTCTGTGCAGATTCCAGCCAGCATCAGTGGCACGATCTCAGGTCGCAATGAATTGCAGACGGATTTTGATCTCTACCGAATTCATTGTCAGGCAGGCGAAGACTGGGTGATCGAAACGAACACGGCTCGCTCAAAATCACCGCTCGACTCCTTTGTTGAAGTTCTGGATGCAAAAGGTGATAAACTGCTACATGTGAACCTTCAGGCAGTGAGGGAATCTTACTTTACTTTCCGAGGCAAAAATTCCGATCAGTTCAACGATTTCCGTATCTTCAACTGGACGGAAATGAAGCTCAACGAGTATCTCTATTCCAATGGAGAAGTTGCAAAACTGTATCATTATCCACGTGGGGCGGATTCTGGATTTAATATGTATCCTGGAGGCGGCAATCGCTGGGGTTACTTCGATACAACCCCGCTTTCTCACGCCTTAAATGAACCCTGCTATATCGTCGAACCAATCGCTCCTGATGAAAAAGTCATTCCCAATGGATTGCCTGTCTTCCCCGTTTATTATGAGAATGATGATTCAAGTCAGCGGGACCTCGGCAGCGATTCCCGCTTATTCTTCACTGCTCCTGCTGAGGGCGATTATCTGGTGAAAATCTCAGATGTCCGCAACTACGAAGGGCCAGATTTCAAATATCAACTGGAGATCCGCCCGCGACAGCCAGATTTTCAACCGCGTCTGCAGTCCGATACATTAACTCTTCATCCCGGCAGCAGACAGGAATTTCAGGTGCGGGTGAATCGCAAAGACAATTACATGGGGCCTGTGACCTTCAAGTTTGAAAATCTGCCAGAGGGAATCGCAGTCACGACACCATTGATTGTTGAAGAAGGACAGATTGAAGCGTTGGGAGTGATCTCAGTTGCCGAGAATACGGAAATTGATCCTGATTGGGCGGCAGCCGTCAAGATTACAGCTGAAGCGGACATCCTTGGAGAAGTTCGCACTCACGAAGTCAACGGCTTCAAAGAGTGGAAAAATGGAGGTGCACCCAAACTAACTTTGGAGATTGTTCCTTCACCACGCAGCCCGCAACCCATATCTAAACCGGATGATGAAACCCTGGAATTCGAAGTTTCTCCGGGAGAAACCATCCAACTCAAAGTCATCGCCAATCGCAACGGACACAAAGGACCGATTTCCTTCGGCAATGAAGATTCCGGCCGGAATTTACCTTACGGAGTTTACGTTGATAACATCGGCTTGAACGGGTTACTGATTACCGATGAAAACACCGAACGCGAATTCTTTATCACCTGCGATCCAGCTGCGAAACCGCAGTCGCGGCTATTCCATCTAAGAACGACTGCAGCTGGAGGCCAGGCGACTCAACCTGTGCGGATTCATGTGCTTGAGAAATAGTTATTGAAATCTGTCGAGCCGAGCCAGTGATAGCTCGGATTCGTTCAAACCTTTGAGAGGGGTGGCGGGGGCGATCTCAAAGAGAAGCCCCCGAATCGTAGCTTTCACGGGGGCTTCCGCTGAAGCGGAGCGCCCCCGCCACCCCGTTTGTTGATCAAGTTTTCCAGTGATTAAAGCCAGTTAAACCAAGCAAGGCGATGCAATTAGGAAAACGGTTGGCTCATACTTTTTCGGCAGCATCTCGACAAATCTTCAACATTGCTTTAGCCGCCTCTTTTGATGTGTGGCGGGCATTCACACCTTCCAATCCAGAATTACGATGGTGCAAATGCAGTTCTGGATTTTCAAGCAACTGTCGTAGAGAGTTCGCATGGTCACGGGAGTTGCAGGGCTCATACATCAATCCTCCGCCAGTCGATTCAATCAATTCCGGGAAACTTCCCCGTCGTGGCTGGACGACAGGAATCCCAGCCGCCATCGCTTCCAGCAAATATAGTCCCTTTGGCTCCTCGTAATTCGCAGGGACACTCAACAGATGGAGCTGTCTCAGGAAATCCATCTTCTCAGAATGCTGAGCAGGACTTCCGATATATTGAAATCGATCTCCCAGAAATTTTGCTTCTGACTGAATCCTTTTGAAGTACGAGCGATGTTGTGGACCGAGATAGCCGCCGACATGCAATTCAAAATCGATGCCATCTTCATGCAAATGGTGAGTTGCCTGAACGAGTTCGAGCAATCCTTTTTCGGGAGCAATTCTGGCAAAGTAACCGATTCGTGGAAGCGTGTTGGCGGAAGTGGCAAGATCCTGCACTTCATGAGCATCGACATCAACAGAGAGAGGGATTTGCAGAAAACGCCCTCGATCGATTCCCAGAAATTCAGACATCAAATCGGCATACACACGAGTATGCGTGATAAAACCTGCAAATTGTTCACTGTTTCTGCGAATTGAATCGATGGCGGTTTGCCGGTACTGATCAGGCAATTGATTCAGAAACAGATCATCCCCCTGCAGCAGACAGAAAATTGGTTTGGAATATCGCTTAGTCAGCAATGGCATCACACCACTCAATAAAGCATTTGTAAACAGGATCACATCCGGCTTAAGGTCATCTATAAGATGATCCACAAAAACCTGATACTCCCGCTGCATCGGACCAGTATCTCCATTGAGCATGGAAATGGTCATCGGGCCCAAATCAGCTCCGTCGTTTTTAATTCCAAACGAAGTGGCCCATTTGATGACGCGAGGATGATCGAGCCACGAGACAAGAGGTCGCGGCAAATGCTTCCAGAAACCGATACTGTTATCGAGATATAAATTGATCCCCCCCAGATAGACAGGCGTATGCGACATATTTTCCTGATCGACGCGGATGGGGGTATAAGTCGGAATCAGCGAGACTTCACAATCGAGTTGCATCAGCGCACGAGCAATTGCGTTATCCTGCATGCAGGATCCGCAAAACATTCCCGCTCCCCCCGCTGTCACAAACGCAATGTGCATCCCAGACCCTGCTCCCGAAAAATTTTTTCTAATGCGATTACTTTCATCGCATGAATTCTATCTTATCAGAGTGTCGGGGCCACCTGAAGAAATGGCAGTCTGTCCTGAATTGAATGCAAGTCGTTGAGTATCGGTGGGATTACTTCTGCTTAGGATTCTCTGGGAACAGCATACTCACACTGGTTCGATCGTGCACCGAACGAATTGCAGCTGCGAAGACTTCGGCGACACTCACAATTTGAAGTTTCTCGCACGACTTTTTAGGTAACGGCTCAATCGTATCGGTTGTGAAAAGCTTGGTAATTGGACTGGCTGTAATTTTCGGGCCTGCACTTTCGGTGAGAGCCGCGTGTGAAACAGCTGCATAAATATCATTGGCTCCTCGAGCTTTCAGCAACTCCGCCATCGAAATTAGAGTTCCACCGGAAATCGTGAAGTCATCTACAATGACAACATTCTTACCTTTCACATCTCCGATAATTTCAAGAACTTCTGCCTGCTCTGTATGATCAGTCCGCTCTTTATTTCCGATGACTACGGGGACGCCCAGTAATTTGGCAAAAGCTGAGGCTCCTTTGGCGAAGCCAACATCCGGACTGCAGATCACAAGGTTATCAATCCCCATGGAACTGATGTGTTCAGCCAACACATAACGTCCATACAGATGATCGACCGGAATCTGAAAGAAGCCTTGAATCTGCGGACTGTGCAGATCCATCATCAAGCATCGATCTGCACCAGCTTCCTCGATGGCATCAGCACAAACACGAGCGCGGATGGAAACACGAGGCTCGTCCTTTTTATCCCCCTTCGCATAGCTGAAGTAGGGGATGACAGCCGTCACACTTTGTGCACTGGCACGCTTGAGAGCGTCGATCCAGAACAGCAACTCCATGAAATTATCATTAACAGGATGATGCACACCCTGAATGATGAAGCAATCCCGACCGCGGACGTTTTCAAGCACTCGCACAAACACATTGCCATCACTGAACGTATGTGTTTCTGCGGGCGTCAATCGCAATCCGAGTGAACGGGCGATCGCCTTGGACAATTCCTGATTCGCCGATCCTGCCAGGACTGCAAGATCGCCCTGAGGAGCCTGAAATGGCATGGGGCGAGGCCCCGAATGCTCGTGATGAATCATCACGACAACTTTCTGCTAATGATTGACCACTGTGATATCTATGCAATTTCATGCACAACAAGCGGTCATAATACTCGGCTCACCGGGAACCACAAGCGGCGGGCTAAAATCCAATTAAGGAAATGCGATTTCAGTTAGATATGCGAACTGAAAGGCATATTTTATCGGATCAAAGTTTCAGAAGTGGGTTGAGCAGCTGTTCGAGGAAGAGCGGTCTGGCGTTTGAGTAGCAGGATCTGATGGGGACGCAAAAACCGATCGATTTTTTCCACGACCACAACATCTTTAGGCATCACATCATCCAGCTGACTCAATTCCTGATCCCGCACACAGAGAACGCCTTCAGGATGCTCTTTCCAGAACTGAGCGACTTCTTCACTGGAATGATGTCTCAGGACCGGCCTTTCGGCATAAAATGGGAGATTCGGTGCGAAATATTGATAAGTCGCAAACGGAACTGAAGATTCACTCAATCGGCTCGCACTCAACCCAAGTTGACTGCTTTCCTGAGCCTGGCTGATCCATGGGGTGACGCCTGCAAAGACAGCCGAGACAAAGGCAATCGAACAAACTCCGATTCCTTTCAGAATCTGCTTGCGATTCATCAGCTGATTTTGTGTCAGCATCCAGCAACCGGCTGCAATCGGCAGGCAACCGACCAAACCAACGGCCCAGTAACCCGGCAATAACAATTGAGAAACGATCGGAAAAGCAACGATTAATGCCACGCCGCTGACGATTAACGACCGAGCCCCCCAGGTAAAGGACCAGTTCGGCAAGGTGAGACGACCTTCCTGCCAGCGGACGAGCGTCCAGCCCATCATCAAAGCGAGTGGGGGATAGCAGGGGAGGACATAATTCGGGAGTTTCGTTTGAGCAATCGAGAAGAAGCCGACATACACTCCAGCCCAGCAGAGCAGAAATAAAAGTCCCTGATTGTCCTTTTCAAATCGATGCCTCTGTGAAGCAGCCAGGTAGAGCGTAACTGGTAAAAAGACCGACCACGGGAAAAAACCCATCAGAATAGCGATCACATAATAGAAGATTGGGCCACTGTGACCTTCCATCGCAGATGAAAATCGTCCGATATTGTGACCACCTAAAAAACCTTCGAGCCAGGCTCCATTGGTCATCCAACCGACGGTAACGTACCACGGCAAGGCGACCAGACCGACGACCAGTAAAATGGTGAAGGGACGCATTGCCCACAATGCTGGAAAGAATCGGGAAGGAGCGATGAAGGCCGCAAGATAGTTCACGAGTTCATTCGCAGACTGGAGCGGCCTATTCCAGGATAAATCCTGTGGAGTGTGAGGAGCCGGGCCACGGCACATCAAAAATAACCCAATCACAGAGCAGGGGAGCAGAAAGCCGACTGGCCCTTTGGTCAGAACAGCTAATCCCATCAACGCATACAACAATACATAACCTGAAAAGTTCGCTGGCAGATAGCCTTTTGGCCAAGCTGCATTCTCAGGATGAGACCAGCCTTTTTCTCCGACCGGTTGCAAACGAATATAAGCAAAGATGGAAAGCGTAATGAATGCAATCAACGTGGCATCGGGTGTGGAGATACGCCCGCTCACGACATACATCATCGTTGAGGACAGGATGATACTCGACCAGAATGCAACCGCCTGACCAAAGAATCGCCAGCCAATTTGATAGACCGTCAACACAGTAATCGTCGCCATGATGGCCGATGGAAGTCGTGCGGATAACTCGCTGACTCCAAGTAGATTGAACGAGGAAAGCATCAGCCAGTACAGCATAATGGGCTTATCGGTACGCAGCTCATAATTGAACGTGGGCACCACCCAGTCCGACCGTTCGTACATTTCCCGGCCGCATTCGGCATTTTTGGGTTCATCTTCATCGAACAGGCGAGCCGCTCCCAGATTCAGGAAGAAGACGCAGCCGCAAGTCAATAACAGGATCAGGTGATGGCGAAGAGTCGTCGTCATGGCACATCCATTTGCCGGAAAGTACTATAGAAACACAGCATCTTGCTGTAGGTCGTAAGAGTCTATACGAGATCGGGGAATGACATCCAGATCAGATTATTTGTCTTGTCGGGTGAAGCGTGCCTCTGTTTCAGCCCGCAACTGAACGGCCTGCGATATTTGCCCGACTTCTTCCAGCAAATCGGCTGCTCTTAGTGTGGCCAGACGAGCCAGAGGGACATTTGTGACATCCATCATTGTTAACCAGAGATAGTGAGCGGCTGCAAGCTCTTTCTGCACAATTCGCTCGTAACCCATTCCCAACACAAACATCGGACCACATCGATATTCCTCCTTCAAATCCAGCAATTGGCGTTCCCAGCGTTCCAGGTCGCCATCGGTGATATCATCGGTGATCAATTCTCGACGCCACAATTGTGTTTTGGTGAGATACCGAATCAGTGGAACGGGATTTGTCATCATTTCACGCAGGACAGACTCTGCTCTGGCTCCATATTCGGGACTATCGACCAGCCAACTGGCACCAATGAGGCGTTCGATCGATTTGTCAGACTGCAAAACGCTGACCGCCCAGACCTTTTCCTCACTTGTCAACTCCTCATCATTCCAGTGCAGAGGAATCAACTCCTGATGCCGAGATAAAGGATCGCTATTGAGCAAAGTCAGATACTTCTGAGTCGCCCGAAGCCAGTTCTGCTGATTGATCAGCACCTCGATTTGACCAGCTAGAATTTCCCGCTGGAGCCAGGCACGTTTTTCCTGAGATTGAGCGGATTCAAATTGGCTGAATGCCTCGGCATATCGCAGTTCATTCAGTGATCGAATCGCTTCCTGGTGAGCCTGATTCCGTTCTGGAGCATAGGCGACAATGTCATTAGCGGATAACGTCTTGACGGTATCTGGGAATTGCACCCGAAAAACAAGCTCTTTGTGATTGTATTCAATGATCTGCCCATTCAATACAACCTGTCCATTTGTGCGACGGGTTTTATAGACGACCGTTTCTATCGCACAGCATTGACTGGCTGTCAACGGGATTGTCATCGCGATTATGAGCCCTGGAATTAATTTCGATGTCGCGGACTTTTCGTTTTTATCAACATGAGTTGAATCTAATTTTTCCTCAGATTCAACTCGGCACCACGCCCATCCCAACATCAATATTCCTAGAGTAATCATCACATCGGCCAGATTGAAAATCCCTGTTCGCATGGAGCCGATCCCTATATTCAGGAAATCAATGACGACTCCCTGGCGAAACACTCGATCCAGTAAATTCCCCAGACCACCGGCCAGGACAAGTGCAAATGAAGCTTGTTCCCACGTAGAAATTGATCGGGCCCGGTAAAGATAAATACAGATCCCGACAAGCAGAATTGTATTGAGACCAACCATCATGGCAAATCGCAAAGCAATAGGGGCCTCGGCTCCTATGCTCAGGAATGCTCCTGTATTTTCAGCATAAACCAATCGAATCGTATCCACCAGGTAGAACCGCGGTGGGCTATCGAGCAATGCGTATCTGGCCCACACTTTGGAAGCCTGATCCATAATCACCAGCAGTATCACACCGATCAGCAATCGCATTCACTTCTATCTTTCTGCGATGTATAAAAATCGCCACTGGCGATCATCGAAACTCGTTCGTATCTCGATAACGATAAGTTCCGCCATTCTCGCTGGAGAGTTTCTGTAAAAAGTTGGGCAGTTTCAAATCTGTTGGTTGAATTCCAAATTCAATGCAATGAATCGCGGCCTGGCCCTTGTTGACTCGCCGAACTTCATCGAGTTGTTTCGCCGTCATGGCAGGCTCGGCTGCATCGGTCAGGAAAAAGATGACCTCCGGCGAATAGGAAAGTGCTTTGATCAGGGCAGGCAGGTGAGCCGTTCCTTCGCTGTTATCCATTTCAGAAATGAAACTGCGTCCCCGAGCCAGATTTCCGGCAGTCGCCCATTGAACGTCTGGCTTTCCATTCCTGTCAAGGAATTCAAAGACATGATCGTTATAAAAAATAATGTGAAACTTGTGCGAACCATCCAGTCGCTCAAGACTGGCTGACAGTTCGGCTTTGGCATGGCGGAATGAATTATTCCGATTCATGCTTCCTGAACAATCAATCACGTAAATGAGTACACGGCCGCGAGTTGCGATATCGAAGAATTTCGTCGTACTCGGAATGCCTGACTTGGTATCTGTTGGCGGTGGAAGTTGCTGCGAAATTGCTGCCATCTCACTCGATGACGGCAGCAATGATTCCGCTGGTCCTGGTCCAATTAACGCATTCGCCGGGATTTCAGGCAGAGGTGTCATTTCCGCTTGAGGGACATCTGACAAGCTTTGAGGCAACACCGGCAATTCTGTTTTCTCAGGTTTTTGTTCAGTGACTTCAGTGCTCTCTTCTGAAGTTTCCTCGGCTGGAGAATCATAAGTAATCCCAACCTCACGATAGACTTCGGTCGTTCCAAAATCTCCCGTCTGACCGCAGCTGTTTAGATTGCTCACAATCAATAAAGCCAGCAATGCATGCACGCACAGCGATCCCACAAACGCCACCGGCGACGTCCAGAACCGATCATGATGCATCTCACGCGACAGCATTAATTACCTGATACCACTTTATGATATTGAGTCGATTATTTTTTGACCTACGGATGGACACGGATCACCACTGAGATCACTAATCAAATATTTGCAACTTTAATGATTGGTGCCATGCTTGCATCGCGAAGCAGGGCAAGCATGAATGCGTGTTTATTCCGGTCAATTATTTGAATTGCAGCAGATGATCTCTCTTAAATATCCGTGTTAATCCGTGTCCATCCGTAGTTCAAAAAATTCATATCTCACAGACATTGATTATAAGTTAAAGACCATTACTCACTTATATAAGTTTATGCGCGGTACTTAGGGTGCGTCAACGTGGAAGTTTTTGGCCACTTAGCTCTGCGCATAAAAAAAGCCTCGAACACCGAAGTGTTGACGAGGCGAAAATCCGTAATCTCCGGGTTGCGACGGTGGAGTCGTTGCGAAACGGATGCGAATCAGGTAGTGCAAGCACTCACCTTTGAGTGATTCGGACCCTCGCGGTAGGGTTGGCACCTCCGACGGAATCTATAATGAGAAGTACGGGAAATTCCAAAGTTTGATCTGATAGTTTGATCGGCTATCAGGCTCCTCTAAGATCGCAAAATCTCAGAATTTTCTAATCTCCGCAAGAGGAATTTCCCGTTTTCATTCTCGATTTGACTCATTGGAATACCGAAGTCGTTATCCCGAAAGCTGTTGAGCAATTATCGATCTTTATTTTTCGACAATTGTGGCATTCTTGATGTAATCGAGTTTCGGGAAGTATTCGTTCAGGTAACGATTGCCCAATTGCTCGATGTAAGGTTGTTTTGGACTTTCACCATACTCAGAATTGATATTGTCCACGTTCTCCATACCGGAAACAACTTTTCCAATCGGAGCAAATCCCTGACCGTCCAGGAACGTGTTGTCTCCGTAATTGATAAACAACTGAGTCGTGCGGGTATTTGGACCAGCGGTCGCATACGTCAAAGTTCCACGAACGTTCTTTTGAGTCACGGGGTCGTCTTTCAGCACATCAGCATCCCATTTTTTTGTGACATTGGGATCGCCACTAATTCCAAACTGGACCATGAAATCGGGAACCACACGGAAAAATCGAGCGTCATTGTAATAACCACCCTTGACCGCTTTGTAAAAATGATCAACTCCGATGGGTGCCCAGGACCGATTGCACTCGATTAAGACTTCACCTGCTGAGGTCTCAAACTTCACATAAAACTGTTCAGGAGCCTGAGGGTCGGCTGCTTGAGAAACGCTGGAAAGGCTGAAAAACACAGCTGCACAGACACAAAATGCTGTTGTGGTCGCGACGATTGATTTGATCATACTTGAATACTCCTAACCTGATTTTTCCTGATCGGGCACAATTCCCCTGGTGGGCAACCTCCGAGTGCCCACTCTTCAAATCGAAGCATAGCAATCCTGATGCCGGACGTCAGGTGAAATCAATTATTTTTCAGGATTCAAGATGGAATACGTATTTAATGTCAATCCATGAATTCTCTGGCAATTCGCAATTGAGGCACTGACGATTGCTTTTCAATGGTCACAGGTGAGCGTTGGGCCACGGGAGAGCGTTGGCTTGAACTATTCTTGAAAGATCGATTCGTCGTCTGAACAATTGGTTTTTGATAGACCAGTTTTGGACTGCGAAAAGCGTGGTAATTCAATAACAACGAACCTTTCACATGCGTAAGCGGACAACTTGAATAGCGATAACTTCTCAATTCCCGATTCGACCATAAACGTGCCGCTGTTACTAATTCACTTTGCGTCGGAGAAATTTCTACTTCTTTAGTTTTCGAATGGCAAGCAGACTCCAGGACATGCCCTATTAGCCCTGAAAAAAGCTGGAACGTTTCGACGCCTGGCTCCTCATTATGCAGAACATGCGCCACTTCTAAGCCGGATTCATTCCCGTAACTGATCGCAGCTGCGACGGGCTTCCCATTGATAAACATCATGTCCAATTCCAGCATCTGCTGATGATCCGCTGAGAGGCACTGTCGACGCAAGGTCTTCAACTCGGCTCCGTCCACACACAACACTTCCAGTTGCCCCAGCAATTCTTCAAGAGAATCTCCACAATAAGCAGTGGCATTCACTGAACGATACTGCTTGAATGAGACCGTTCCACGACTTCGGCAAGCGGCTTCGGCCTGTTCGATTTCATTCCGTACGTCCTTGCGTTTTCTTCCCATGAATTCCTGCCAGCTTCCTGAAAACGCGACCGCTGGGATGAGTTTCCAGATTCTCTCGACAGGCTTCCAGCCGATATTTCTCAATGCGGTACAAGAACGCCCCAGGTCAATGCGATCTCGATCCGTATAAGTCAAATCCAGCAAATCCCATCCATTGCGGTTCGATGACAGATATCGCAAGCCGGCTGCCAGTGTTGCTGCAGAATTGGGGCCGATGGGACCGTACCAGTTTCCGCCACCATCCAGAGGATAGGTCAGCACACGAACCGCTCCTAATCGGGTTTCCACGGTTTTAATAACCAGGGGAAGAATTCCAATCACTTTTCCTCCCAGAGCGGCAATCAGAACTTTAAGTTCTCGATCAGCAGGTGCCGACTGCCAGTAGGCTTCCAGCCACTCATAGGTCATTTGAAAACGCCGCTGCCGACCTCGTCCCCATAACTCCTGCCAACTCAATCGATACGTTTCGAGCTCTTTGAGTGAATTGATTTCGAAGACTTGAAACATGAGAACCTCTTCTTTTCACTGGTCACACTCATTCTGAATTCTACCGATTCCAATTGAGGGCGAAAGACGCTCCCTTGAAGAAAAGTAAAAATCTGAACTCGTGCGGTAGGAACTTTGATTTGATCTTGTCAGAATCAAACGCAGGTTTCACGCCGCAAAGCATCAAAATGCAGCAGATTATCCCATTTCTATTGTGACTAGCCGTAATGCTTTACCTAAGCAGGACTTGTGGTAAGTTATCTCAACACCTTGTAGGATTTCTGGACGAATACTTGAAGTTGGATTCCGGCAACATTTCGATCGAGATGAGGCATTTCCGAAACATGGTCGCTTAAATCTGTAAACATTTTTTTACATACTCCTCACTGACAATGATTACAATCACCCCCAAAAAGAATTTGGAATCATTCGTTGAATTACCGAGTCAACTGAGTGAATTGCTGATCAATGCAGAAATTGATCAAATTCTGAAGATCAAAATTCGCAATGGTCGATCAGAACGAACTTTTCAGGAATTATTCGATCTGCACGAGAACACGCATCCCACCATCGAGGCAGAAGTTCTGTTTGAAGGGGACTTTTCAAAAGTCCACGGCATCGGTCGAAACTGGAATGAGGGAAAATTTCATGTTCTCGGAAATACAGGAGATTGCCTCGGGGAACAGATGACCGGTGGAACGCTCGTCGTCGAAGGCAATACGGGAGACTGCACTGCACGAGGCATGAGCGGAGGCCGATTGATTATTCAAGCAAACGCCGGAGATCATCTGGGCAGCTTTTGTCCGGGTTCCATGAAAGGCATGACCGGTGGGGAAGTGTTCGTGCAGGGTTCCGTCGGTCAATTTTGCGGACATCGGATGCGACGGGGGACGATTATTATTGGCGAGAGTTCCGGTTCTCGCCTCGGTTATGAAATGTTAGCGGGTACAATTGTCTGTTGTGGTCCTATACCAGATACCGTTGGTCTCAACATGGTTCGAGGAACTATTCTCATTTTGAATCCTGCCAACCTCAGCGCAATGTCGCACCTTGAAGAAGCTGTTCAATATGAACCGGCCGTCTTTCGTCTGCTACTGAAATATTTGAACTTGAACAAAATGTTGCCCACCAGTATCGATCCGACCACTTCTCATTTCACTCGCTATTTGGGTGATATGACGATGGATAAACGTGGTGAAGTATTGATTGCTTCATGAAATTTGCGATTGCAAAGCACATCCCATCCAGGCACGACGCGCAAGCGAGTGAGTGAGTCGCACACTCCAACAAGAGACTCACTCACTCGCTTGCGCGTCGTGCTTGTATTATTCTTGACATGTATCGTTGAATATTAACGCTTTTCTAATACTGCCAGTTCTATTTATTCTCCATGACCGACCCCGTGAAATTAAATATCGCAGATCGTTTGCGAGCATCTGCCAGCCGCTGGCCTCATCAGAGATGTGTCGTCTATCCAGAAGGACGTGATCGAAATGGGCGTGTCGCTTACACGCACAGCACTTTCACACAATTGAATCAGGAAACGGACGATCTGGCAGCGGGGCTGCAGAAACTTGGCACGACTCCCAAACACAAACTCGTCTTGATGGTGAAACCGAGTATTGAGTTCATTGCATTAACTTTTGCAATTTTCAAAACGGGCGCAACCGTTGTTCTGATTGATCCCGGGATGGGGCGGAAAAGAATCTTCGATTGCCTCGATGAAATTGAACCGGATGGTTTTGTTGCCATACCGATTGTCCAGGCAATTCGGCAGGCACGGGGCAAACGTTATCGGAAAGCCAATATCAATATTTCGGTCGGACGTTCTTTCAGCTATGGCGGACTACCGTATCGAAAATTGCTGGAACTGGGACACAATCGCTTCCAACCTGTGGAAACGCTCTCCACAGATCGAGCGGCTATCATTTTTACGAGTGGCAGCACCGGGCCTCCGAAAGGGGTCGTTTACGAACATGGCATGTTCAATGCTCAGGTTGACCTGCTCCAGCAACAGTATCAAATCCAGCCCGGTGAAATTGATCTGCCAGGTTTTCCACTGTTTGCCCTATTCAATCTGGCAATGGGAGTAACGACCGTCATTCCCGATATGGATCCGACAAAACCAGCCGATGTAAATCCTCTGCGGATCATCGAGGCCATCGAAAATCAGGGAATCACTCAGGCCTTTGGTTCGCCCGCTCTCTGGAATCGCGTTGGGAGATATTGTGTCGAAAAATCGATCAAGCTTCCGAGTTTGAGACGGATCCTTTCTGCTGGGGCTCCCGTTCCGGTTCCTGTCCTCGAAAAGATGAAGCAGTGTTGCAGCGAAATTGAGGCGGAAATGTTTACGCCTTATGGAGCAACCGAAGCGTTACCCGTCTGTTCCATTTCCGCCAGCGAAGTGCTCAACGAAACTGCTGCAAAAACCGCCATCGGGCAGGGGACTTGTGTTGGTAAGCCATTTTCCCAAGTGGATGTTCGTGTGATTCATGAAGTCAGCGGGGCGATATCGAGTTTTGAAAAAGCTGAGATCTGTCCAAAAAACAAGATTGGCGAAATCATCGTTCGTAGTCCCAGTGCAACTCGCGAATACTTCAATCGACCAGATGCCACTGCACTCGCAAAAATTCCGGATGGAAATCAATTCTGGCACCGGATGGGAGACATGGGCTATTTTGATGACGAAAATCGACTCTGGTTTTGCGGACGGAAAGCTCACATTGTGAGGACCGCTCAGGGCTTGATGTATCCGGTTTGTTGTGAACCGATTTTTAATCAGCATCCGCGCGTCTATCGGTCCGCATTGGTGGGGGTCGGTGAGGCGGGTAAGCAACAACCCGTGTTAATTGTTGAACCGGAAGCCAACTGTTACCCCAAATCGCAGAATGCCAGGAATACCTTTCTCGATGAACTGAAAGTAATCGCAAGTCAGCAGGAGTTGACTGATTCGATTTTCGACTTCCGATTTCATCGTAAACTACCGGTTGATCGCAGACACAATGTGAAAATCCATCGAGAAGATTTAGCGATCTGGGCTGCTAAAAACTGATCCTTCCGAGAAAAAATCGTTCGGTATAGAAAATTCGTAATGTCAAATTTAGTCACCGGGGGCGGTGGGTTCCTCGGGCAGTATCTCGTGGAAAAACTGCGTGAACGGGGAGAACCTGTTCGCGTACTTTGCCGCGGGGAATATCCCGAATTGCAAAAACTTGGTGTTGAGATCATTCGTGGTGATATTCGCGAATCAAAAATTGTCGAACAGGCCTGCCAGAATATTTCTACCGTCTACCATGTTGCAGCCATACCGGGAGTGTGGGGTAGTTGGGAGAAGTATTATTCGATCAATACCGAAGGCAGCAGAAATGTTTTGCATGCCTGTCAAAATCAGGGTGTAAAAAAACTGATCTATACGAGTTCTCCGAGTGTTATTTTCGATGGACAGGCCCACCTTGAGGCCAACGAATCGCTGCCATATCCAACGAACTATCTGTGTCATTATCCTCATACAAAAGCGATCGCCGAGCGTGAGATCCTCGAGGCAAACGGCGATCACGGAGTTGCCACCTGTGCGTTGCGGCCTCATCTGGTTTGGGGGCCTCGTGACCAACATCTGATACCACGTTTGCTTCAACGAGCAGACTCCGGTCGTTTACGCATTGTCGGTGATGGCTCGAACGAGATCTCGATGACCTACGTAGAAAATGCGGCTGCAGCCCATTGGCAGGCCGCAGAGAAATTATCTCTCGATTCCACCGTCGCAGGACAGGCCTATTTCATTAACGATCCCAAACCTGTCAATCTCTGGTCCTGGATTAACGAGCTCCTAGTCAACGTCTGCAAGTCACCAGTTCACAAAAAAATCTCGGCTCAAGCAGCCTATCGAATCGGGGGAGTGCTGGAGTCGGTTTATACCATGTTGGGAAGAAAATCCGAACCACCGATGACACGATTCGTCGCTCTGCAATTAAGCCAGTCCCACACTTACTCGATCAATAAAGCTCGTCAGGATTTCGATTTCAAGCCAATTGTTGACTATGAAACGTCTTATCAAAGGCTGATGGACGAACTGAAGTCGGTTAAATGAACAAGTCGGTCTTGGCTGGATTTCCGGCTTTCGGCTATCCTTACCGGCTGGAGGGGGTGCAAGCCAGGAGAGCTTTGCAGTCATTGCATTCAGGGATGAAGTCATGGTTTACTGGTTGTTAATTCACGTCTTGCCTTTTTTTCAGCAAGTGGAAAGTCATACGACCGGTTCTTCACGTGTCTATATAACTTTTCGAATCGCCCTGGCCAGTTTAACTTCCTTTCTGCTGGCCGTTTGCCTGGGACCGATGGCGATTCGCTGGTTGAAAACCCGTTTTCGGGAACGAGTCTCAAGTGCCTCTACCGAACTCGATCGCCTGCATGAGGGAAAGAATAATACCCCGACGATGGGGGGATTATTCCTGGTCATGGCGACACTCTTTTCCGTAATGATCTGGGGAAACCTTGAAAATCATTATGTGCAGTTGAGCATATTCGTGATTATCAGTTTTGCGATGCTGGGGGCGTGCGACGACTGGACAAAACTCAGTACGAGCACGCATGGTCTTTCCGCTCGGACAAAATTTCTGTTGCAGTGGATCCTGTCGATGATGGCAGGAGCTTCTTTGTATCAACATCAATTTCAAATCCCACTGGGAACGGAACTCGTTTCACCCGTTGGACAGTTTGCCATTCCAATGGGATACGGATTCATCGTCTGGACCGGTCTGGTTCTGGTCAGCACATCGAATGGAGTCAATTTAACTGATGGACTGGATGGGCTGGCGGGAGGTTGTACGATTTTTGCTGGCGGAGCAATGATTGCGTTTTGTTATTTGGCTGGTCACAAAACATTCGCACAGTATTTTGTCATTCCCTATATTCCGCAGGCAGGGGAAGTCTCAGTCGTTGTTGGAGCGATGGTCGGAGCCATGCTCGGCTTCTTATGGTACAACTGCCATCCGGCGGAAGTCTTCATGGGTGATACAGGCTCTCTGCCAACTGGAGCCATGCTGGGACTGTCCGCTGTAATTGCCCGACAGGAATTTCTTTTTTTGCTGGTCGGTGGGATTTTTGTGATTGAAGTTCTCTCCGTTATTATTCAGATTTCAATCTATCGCACCTGGGGCTGGCGACCACTTCGTTGCAGCCCATTGCACAATCACTTTGTTCTGAACGGACAAAGTGAAGTGAAAGTGGTCACTCGCTTCTGGATTTGCGGGGCTTTGCTGGCTATTGCAGCGTTGGCCGGGTTGAAGATTTTATAGAATAATCGGAATATTCGAACCGAAACATTCTCTTGATCGATGAATCCAGATTTTCGCTCTGGCTTACCCCTAAACCTATTTTTGCTTTAGTCTTGTCATCATCCTCACTGATGAATTCCCCGCTCTGAGTAAAGCACACAAACGTTTTCTTCCACATACTTCAAGCATCATCACTCAGCTGTGTGGTCGCATGTTTAATGTTTGTTGTCGCAATAATGATCCCGCCCAAGGCAAGTTCACCGAATGTCCAGAATTCATTATATCGATGCGATGCGTGGTGTAATGATGGCACTCGGAATCGTGCTGCATAGTGCCAATGTATTTTGCGTGAATAATACCTGGGAAGTTCATGCTCCGACGACCCACTGGGTATTCGATGTGCTCTCGAAATGCATTCATCTCTTTCGCATGCCGGTTTTCTTTATTACGGCTGTTTTTTGCGCAGATGACATTGTCCCGTAAAAGTATGCATAATTTTCTGATGCATCGTAGTCGACGATTAATCATTCCCTTCATCACGACCGCACTTACGCTCAATGTCATTCAACTGGAGATTCAAGCCCATTATCAATATTCGGCACTCTCGGAACATCCCAATTTTGCGACAGACCTGTCGTGGTATGCCAGTGGGCAGTGGATGGAACATCTCTGGTTTCTCAATATCCTGTTTCAGATGTGCCTCATCGCAACTTCAATCACGATTGTCATGGATAAAATTCCCTATCTGTTTTCCCATAAATTCTGGAGCACGAAACAAATCACCAAGATTCTCATGTTCGGAGCTTTGAGTTATGTATTTGTCGTCGCTCTGAACGGTAAACTGCCGGATACTTTACGAAACCCTCAGGCATTAGGAATGGTCGATATTCCTGTGTTGATGTTTTATCTTCCATTCTTTGGCTTTGGAATGTGGTTGCATCGCTCGGAGTCGGCGTTGGAATCGTTCGGACGACTCCAACTGGCCAGTGCAGGGGTCGGTTTATTGCTGGTCGTGATGATGCTGATTCCAGAGAGTTCGAGCCACATTGCCAATATGTGCGTCAGAGTATTTCGCAGTGGTTTGACATGCTGGTGGATGTGTCACCTGTGCTTTTGTTCGTTCCGGTTGTTAACCAACGCTCCTTCGAGATATTTTCGCTACTTTTCAGATGCGTCTTATACGATTTTTCTCTTCCATCATCTTTTTATCGTCGTGTTTGCAATCGTGTTGATCCCCATCTCGATTTCGATTTTTGCGAAATTTGTCATTATGAGTGTTGCCTCATTGTCTCTCTCGCTGCTGATCTATGAGTATGGAATTCGCCGAAATTCACTGTTGAGCTTTCTCTATAACGGAAATGATTATCCTGTCGTCCTGCCTGTTGCTCAGACAGCGGGGAAAGCACCGATTTCGTTCCTGAAAGTCGAATGTAACAAGATGCGGAATGACCAAATCATAACGTCTGCTAAAGACTCAAAGTCAGTCTCTTCGGAAACACAATCCACAATGGCCTCTCATTCCTTATGAATGTCCGTTTCTGCGGATTTCATTTTTTAGCATATCGGCTTTGAGTTGCTGATGTTTCTCCAACTCCGATTCCAGCACGCGTCGCTTCAATTCCGTCTCTGCACGTTTCAGGTCAATATCCTGTCGGAAGTAGCGATTAGAGAGCATATCACTGATTGCAAATATGCAAATGACGACAATCAAAATCAGCAAAGTCAGCAACAACAGGGACGCCAGAAACGCATTCTTGAGAGGTTCAATTGCGTAGTAAGAAGCGGGAATCAGTATCCCGGTCACAATGACCAGACAAGATGTAAACAGTCGCCGTTTCTGCTGCGAGACGAGGAATGACTTTTGCTTTTCCGTCAGCTCAGAATCGAGTTGGAATTTGTTGATTGCGATGAAATGCCTCTGGACAAACCAGACACCAAATCCAATCAGGAAAAATCCTACTGCGAGCGTCGCATACCATTCCACAGGTTAAACGTTACCTTCTATGTTTCAGAAGCCAGGACGTATTCGCAATCAGGAACTGGCAGAAATCGAGAGATCGACAAGACCGTTTTGCTGCACTTGCAGAGGCGTTATTTCTTCTTCAGGAGCCATTACGGTATCGACCAGGAAGTAAAGGAATCGTCTCAAGGATTCCGGTTCGACTTCATCAGCGATCGCTTCAGCTCGTTCGCGCGACTTATCGACCAGGGCTTCGGCTTTGGAGAAGACATCCGTCTGTTCAAAGATCCGCTTCAATTTTTCGAGTCGATTCAACGGATTATCTTCTTCGTCCAGAACCGACTGCAGAATTTGTCTTTGTTCTGCATTGGCAACTTTAATAGCTAATGCCAGGAGCAATGTCGGCCTTAAAGCCATCGCATCCTGTCCGACAATCACCTTGTTGCGAACATCGCCACGCCAGTCTTTAAGATCGTTGAGAATTTGGAAGCCTACTCCGACGTGGCGACAAAACGTAGCCACCATCGATTCATAATCTTCCATTGGCCCAGCCAGACGCAACCCGGAATACAGAGCAGCCTCGAAGGCTGGAGACGTTTTGAGTGCGTAAATCTGCATGGCATCCAACGGAGAAAGCTCCAGTGAAGGTGCAGCAGTCCAACTCATCTCGGCTCCCTGTCCTTCACAAAGCTTAATGTGGGCCAGAGACATTTTCTGCACGATATCCCCAACCGCAGTGGGGTCATCCTTTACCTGACATTGAGCCAGCAAGCGGTAACCTTCGCCAATTAAGTAATCGCCAAAGTTGATCGCCTGGCCAATTCCGTGCTGCAAATGTAAGGTCTCTTCACCATATCGATACTGGTCATCATCCTGAATATCATCGTGAACTAATGAGGCCTTGTGAAAGGCTTCAATCGCAATGGCAGCTTTCTTAACAGAAACCGGCACTTCAAGAGGTTGAGATGAACCGGCGTCAGCCATCGTCAAGTCGCCACCTTTTCGTGCATCCCAGGCCGCCAGGGTGATGAATGGCCGAAACCGTTTACCGCCGGTCGCCAGCCAGTCTCGAGAGACCAGTTCCGTTTTGGCTAGAAAACTCTGCTCAGACTGGGATTCTTTCCCACGCGAGAGTGGAACCAATTCGTCAAATTGAGGGGCATCAAACAGCTGCCTGGCTTCGCGCATTAACGGCACGTAGCTAGCAGTCTTTTCTTCTGGGAGAGGTTCGTATTTGTCGAGGACATCCCAAACCCAGGCTTCATCCAGCGAAGTGTTCTTACAATCCCCAGAATGCAAAGGGACTGCATAAGAAGGGACACCAGCCAGCAGGATTTTATCGATGGCTTTTTCGAGGACATTCAGACAGGCAACACCCAGAATGCCATCAACATATCCGTCAACGATAATCTTGAGAACGATCGGCGAGCCTTCGGCGACAAGCACTTTGTATCCAAGCTGCTCGGCTTTGACTTTGTAGTCGGCAATGGAGCAGGCTCCGCAGGTTTCGCAATCGAGGCCAAATTCATCGTAATCAGCCGGGCATCCTTCAGCATGCTTCAGACAATGCGGCAGGAGTAGCAGTCGGCGTTCGAACGGGATCGCCATCAACTGCTGTTTCCAGAAGAAGTTGCCAAGTAAAACCATGGCAAAACCGAGATACTTTTCTGGCCAGTCGTGATGAGTCAGAAAATCACGTGTCAGTTTTTCCAATTCGTCCTTGCTGTAAGGACGATTTTTGGAAATGTTTTTGACATGAATTTCTGCAGCCGATTTAATCTCTTCACGTAAACTAAGTGTCTCAGGCACCATCTTTAAATGGCTGGTACTACGTCGCTTACGTTTACGGGGACGTCCATTGGCATTCTCAGTCGTCGCCTCTTGAGAGTCAGACGGCTGGTTCTCCAGGTTGACGTTTTGAGGAACAGTACTCAACGGAAACTCCTCCGAGTTTATTTATTGCCGATCAAGGCAACCAAACTACAATTTATCTAATCATCACAATCTGTCAGGAGTACCGGCGCAGGCCATTTATACCTGAGAGGTGATCTAATTTTAAATACATCGGCAACTTTTGAACATCATGCCAATAGGCTCGAACTGTTTTTGAAATCGTTCACAGTTTCAAATCGATTATTCACGGTCTTCTCATCATATCGGCAGTAGTGGGTAAAAACGACCGTTCTTCAAGATTACCTTTTTCAAATCTGGAAAATCGTATCAATCATTCTGGAAATGACTTACCGAACAGAACCCATTCTGTCTCGGAATCTGTCGATTCGACCCGAATCAGTGTCTCAATCAATTCAGAAATATCAGAGAATGTGCCGCTGATGAGATAATAACTAAGTCAGACACTATTATTATTGAAACATGAGTAGAACCAGAGCAGAAAATTGTCAATCTGTGACAATAATGCGTTAAGGCTGTATTGGAAATGTGTCGATGCGGAATACGATTGTTTAAGAATCAATGCGAGAAAATAAGATGATTTCCTTATCATCAATCCTGTAAATAGCCTAAACTTGGGTTGGGTCAGCATGATACGCAATTTTTTATTCTGCGAATGATTGCAGAGGACAGAGCAGTTTTCTCTTTGGTGGAGGTAATGATGATACAAGACGGCCTGAGAGAACTTTTCTTAATTGTCGATGATGACGAAATGCTCCGCTCTCGACTCGCCCGGGCGATTCAGTCGCGCGGTTTTCGAGCCGTCGTGGCGGCTGACTATGACGAAGCTGTCCAGTTCATCCATCACGAAAAGCCGCAATACGCTTTGGTCGATTTGAATATGACGGGACGTTCTGGCTTAGAATTACTGGAAACTATTACACAAATCTCCCCAAATACCAGATGTGTGATGCTCACTGGTTATGGCAGCATCACGACAGCCGTCGAGGCAATGCGGGCCGGGGCTTGGAATTATGTCACGAAACCGGCCGATACCGATAAAATCCTCTCAGCCTTCACAACACTACCAGATCGTGGAAATCGGTCCGTGGAAATTCAATACAAACCGCAAACTCTTGCCGAAACGGAATGGGAGCACATTCAGCGAGTTCTGGCAGACTGTGGAGAAAATATTTCCGAAGCCGCCCGACAGTTGGGTATTCCACGACGGACTTTGCAGCGAAAATTAAAAAAACGGGCTCCATAAGTTACGCTAATACGACTTCATTGGGGTCTGAATGCACTGTCTACCAAGACTATGATGTCTATAATATCCTGGATCATTCTTTCAGGAGATTTTTTGACATGCAATGGAGTCTGGCTACTCTAATTTTGCTTTCCTGCCTGACCTCACGAATTGATGCACAGGAACCACCTGCACATTTTTCCCCGGCAGAGCGCGGCTACTGGTTTATTCTCAACAAACCTTATCTGATTCCCGATTTCGACAACGATACCTTCGAAAATCTCTGGCAAAGCTGGCCTGAGGCAGAACGAAACCGGTTGGAAATGCTTCCATTAGATTTGCGACGAGAAGAAATATTCTCCTACTATGGTTTAACCAATCGTCCCAGTGAGCGTTCGGAAAAACCGTTGCAATATGTGGTCAACAATAATGGTCAGTATTTCATGAACTGCTTTTCCTGCCATGGCGGAGAAGTCGCAGGATGGGTGATCCCCGGTTTGCCGAATTCCAATTACGCACTGCAAACGCTAACAGACGATGTTCGCACAACGAAACTTCGCATCGGAAAACCTCTTTCTTCACGCGATTTGAGCTCCATTTTCTTCCCAATGGGAGGCACAAACGGAACAACAAACGCCGTCATGTTTGGTGTGGCTCTCGAATCTTATCGCGATCACGATATGAATATTCTTTCCTTTCGCTCACCGCCCAGAATGATTCACCATGATATGGAGCCTCCCCCCTGGTGGCATTTCAAGAAAAGGAAATACCTGTATATCGATGGCTTTGTTGAAAAAGACTATCGGGCATTGATTCCCTTCGTTCTCATTCGCGAAAACGATCGCGCGCAACTTGATGAATGGGAAAGTGACTTCAAAGATATCTACGCTTATCTGGAATCGATCGAGGCTCCCAAATATCCCTTCGAAATTAATGCAGATTTAGCCAGAGCAGGGGAGTTGGTCTTTCACAAGAATTGTGTCGAGTGCCATGGGACTTACGGAGATTCTCCGACTTATCCCCAGCGAACGATTCCCATCGAAGTGATCGGGACCGATCCTGTTCGGCTACAAGCGTTAAGCAGAGAGCATCGAGCCAACTATGGAAAAAGCTGGCTGTCTCATTACGGTGCTCGTAAAATCATCGAGAATCCTGAAGGCTATGTTGCACCACCTCTTGATGGAATATGGGCTTCTGCCCCTTATTTCCACAACGGAAGTGTACCGACTCTCGAAGGAGTGCTTTCGCTGGAAAAACGTCCTGAAGTCTGGAAGAAAGAGTCTCAGAAGTATGACACCGAGGCCGTTGGAGTTACGTTTTCAGCTTATGATCGAACCCCGGTCGAAGTCACTGCTCCTGCTGAGAGGAGAAGATATTTTGACACTTCCAAACCTGGCAAAAGCAATTCGGGACACGATTATCCAAACACGCTTTCATCAGCCGATAAAAAAGCTTTGCTTGAATATCTGAAAACTCTTTAAACGGGATTGGCCTTATCCTGTAAAGAACACGATTGCTATCAGTTACTCCGGGCTTCATTTAGAACGAATTCTCCGTTGTAGCCATTCGTTCCGAGATATTTGCCGTACAGCCGTGTGCCTTTCAGGGAACCGGTCCAGTCATAGATATGACCGCTGACGGTCGCTTTGCCGATGAGATCCGTCTGTCCGTTGCCCGGTTTTGCACTGAATTCGACATCATATGAGAATGGATCGCCCATGAATGTCCCCGAGAAAGTCGCTTTCACCTTCCCGTCCTCTCCCGGCCGGGCTTCGCATCGGAGAGGGCCGGAAGAATTGTACTTGCGATTATTCCAGGTCCCTTCAAACGTTTTCTTTTGCTCAGGTTTCTCCTCATCCGCCATTCCAAATGCGGGAATTAGCAGAACTACAATCAGCAACGTCCATAATCCGCGAATGCAATCTTTCATGAACTTCCTCCGAAAAAGCCTGCGTTTTTCTACTCTCTCATCACAAGTAACGGAATTTTTGGAGATTGCCTACCTGAAAATCACGAATATTAACACGAAGTGAGAATATACAGTTTACGACTCAATGAGCTCACTCCTCACAATTACTAATCACCATCGCCACCTTATTCGCATGCCCAAAGGCAAACAGGTTATCCCCCGCGTGCAGGATTGAAGCTCCGGGTGGGGGTAGAAGTTGTTCGCCGTTGGCGCGGCGGATGGCGAGGATCATCACGCCTTGCTCGGCCAGTTTTGTTTCAGAGAGCTTTTTGCCGACGAGAGAACTCGTTTCCTTGATTTGTATATCGACCAGTTCGAGATCGGAGTCGTGTTTGTCGGCAACTTCGACGAAGCTTTCGACGGAGGGATTAATCATGAAGCGAGCCATTTTCATGCCCCCGCTGCTGAAGGGGCTGATAACGCGGGTCGCCCCGGCTCGTTCGATTTTCTGAATCGCTTTCTCATCGCTGGCCCGAGCAACGATCTGCAAACCGTTGTTCAGCATACGGGCGGAGAGAACGACATACGTGTTATCAGAATCGGAAGGCAGGACCGAAGCCAGAGACGATGCCCGGCTGATCCCCGCGTTCTGCAAATGCACATCGTCCGTTGCATCTCCTACAATGTAGAGCCAGTTGTGAGCGGTGCAGTGAGCTTCCAGGACATCGCCATCGAGGTCAATGACAACAAATGGACGATTTCGTCGATCCAGATACTCGCAGATTGTCCGGCCCATTCGTCCGAAGCCGCAGACAATGTGATGATCTTTCAGAGAGTCGATTTTGTTGATCATGCGTCGTTGTTTCCAGAATTGACGAAATTGGGGATCGAGCAGGCTTTGGCCGAGAGAAAACAGACTGTAACTGAACAGCCCCAGTCCAAAGCCAAGATAGATGACAACAAAGGCCATCGTTGCATTTGAAGTTGCGGGATCACGACATCCAAGAGTTGTTAACGTAATCACCGCCAGATACAACGATTCCAGCCAGCTGGTTTCATTCACAATGCGAAACCCAAGTGTGCCACCAACGATCAACAACGTCAGCAGCGCCAGAATGATGACCGGCCGCTTGATGACCGCAAAGCGATCAGCTTCTAAGTGAGTCAAACTGGACCAGGAATTCATACAGTTGTTACTTCTCGGGAGTCATTTAGGCAGATTAGTTTCCTAACAATAACGTACTTGTAAAAACTGTGAAACTGACTTCATTTTTAAAGTCTGCGTAGCTGGTGTCGAAGCGTAGCGCAGCTCCCAGATAGTCACTATTCTCGGGGGTTTACTTCGTTAGACCACAGCCACTCATCGTTATGCACAAATTAACTCCAAATATGATTCGTCCCGGTTTGATTCCGGTATTCCCGAGGTGTCTGACCGGTTTCACGTTTGAAGACAACCGAAAGATATTCGGCATGTTCAAAGCCTGTGTTGCGGGCAATTTCTGCCAACGTGAGATTCGTACTGCACAAAAAATCTTTGACTTTCAGAATCCGCTGACGTTGAATTTCCTGATGGGGTGTCCGTCCCAGATATTTTAAAAAGCGATGTTCCAGCATTCGGCGAGAGAGTGGGATGTGCCGAAGTAGATCACTCACACGGATGTTTGCGGTGGCATGTTCGCGAATGTAACGAAAAGCTTTCGCGATATCAGCGTCATCAATTGCCAGTAAGTCTGTTGATTGCCGTGTCTGAATACCTAGTGGCTCGATGAATATCGCTTCGGTGGAAACTTCTTCCCCATTCATCATTCGATCCAGCATTGCCGCTGCCTGAAAGCCAGCTTGATGAGCATTCGGGATCACACTCGAAAGGGGGGGACTGCACAATTCGCACAGCAGCTCATCGTTATCGACTCCCAGAACGGCAACCTGTTCGGGAACGGAGATGCCGAGTTCGCGACAGACATCGAGAAGTTGCTGAGCTTTGATATCGTAACAGGCAAAGATCGCCACCGGCTTCGGCAGTTTTTCAATCCAATTGGCAAGCCTGCGTTTTTCGCGTTTCCAGGAATACTTTTCGTCGTAACGGGGAATCGATTCATGCAGATGGAAACTGCGACCAGGCTGCAGAATCTGCTTTTCAAATTCCTGATGTCGCAATATGGACCATTGGAATCCAGGGTCGCCGCAATAAGCCAGATGCTGAAATCCCCGCTCCATCAAATGTTCTGCGGCCAGTATTGCAATTGCTGAATCATCGGTTTCGACCCAGGGGACGTCACTCAAATAGCGGGCGGCACTCAAGTCGACTAAAGGCAATTTGGATTTTCGAACAACGCGTGCGATTTCATCCGTTTCAATCCGAACCAGCAAGCCATCTCCATTCCAACTCGAAAGCCATTTAGGCGGAGTGGCTCCCCGTTCCTGCTCCGGCAGAAAAATCGACCAGTTCGCATGCTGTCGGACATATGTCACCACACCAGCCAGCAAGCCTCGCGCATACGCATTTGACGATTCAATCAACAGGGCAACACTGCGGCGAGAATTCATGAGCAACCACAGAACAGTGAAATCGGGACGTGAATTCCATCATGATAATTGAGTCATTCAGCAATCACAATCTTGAGCAACTTTCTTTGACATCAACGAAAACAGGGCACCCGGTTGGGCACCCTGCTGGCTTGTCAATCAAAGTCATGGACTCACTTCACTCAGGAGATAATTGTGGAATCTTCGCGCAGTGTCACACTGCTGAAATACAGAATACCGGAATCGCCAGTTGCCTTCTGTCGTTTTCGCATGCCATCGTTAAATGCACGCAACACATCCCTGCGGCACACAAGTCCTACCAACTCGTCCTGATCTCTTAATACAGGGAGACGTCGGTAGGGTTCATTCAGGAAAATATCGACAATACTCAACATATCTGTATCTTCGTGAACGAATCGAGCAGTGGTGTCGACATACGAGCGAATTTCGGTTGTCGGATCACTATCGTATTCCATGCCCAGTAAAACACTCAGTGAGCTTTTCTCGGAGAAGACTCCCAAATATCGTCCATGATCGTTGACGACCGGAGCTCCGGCGATCTTATGTTTCATCATCACCCGAATCGCATCCATCACTTCCATCTGAGGTCGCAGAGTTATCACTTTGCGAACCATAATGTCGCGAGCGGTCAGATTTCTGTAAGAACTCATAATCGTTTCTCCTGTAATTTGACGAGATGCCGTTGAGGTGAACATGTTCAACAGGTCACGACACATGCGTGCTTCCCGCAATTTCAGCCAGGAATTCGACCGAAGAAACCGTCGAAGATAGGACACGATTTCTTAGCGAGTCTTTTTGGATTCCAGAATTGGATTTCTGCTGAACTAGTCAAGTGTAAACGATAATTAATGAAATCGCTAAGATATTATTCCAGAAATTATTTGCTGCAAAAAATTGCAGATTTTATGCTTGACACGATTTTCAGAAATCAAAATCCATGCAAATATTCGCCGCAATAGTTATCGCAACTTGAGCTAATGCAACTCGGTTCGAGCTGTTGGAGTTCCTCCAGTCCACTCTGGCTGACATATACTTCGTTCAATTGAGCGGTGTTGCGGATATGCAAAATTTGCAGATTCTCTCCCGCAATTTGCATAGCCGCTTCGATGACCGCTTTGTCATCATCGAGAATAACCGGACACATGGCAGCAGTGGGATGGCCGGCTGTGATGGAATTGATACGTGTCTTCACCCAGTCCACTTGAGCGACTGCTTCTGGATTCGTGAATTCCGCCATACCGATTCCCGTTGCATTTCCCGCGGTCGCACAGGTGAGCCCGCGAATATAAATGAGAGAAGTTTGGCACCAGTCTTGAGGATGAGAAACATGATCGTTGAATTTTCTGCCGACAACATTTGTGTCCATACCTGTCCCGCTGACTTCTTTTCCGATTTCATCGACAATCAGTAAATCGATTTTTTGCAGTGGAAGACGAGGAACAAGTTCCGAAGCTCGTTTGAGCAAGGCTGGTTCACGATCGATCATTTCATGTGCAGGAACGGAAATTAATTCTGCAATCTGTTTCGATTGATTTTCAATGAGTGCGATACCGCCAATGATTGGAGTTTTTTCGATAATGATTCCAGCAGCCTCACGAATCAGATTGTCGAACTCCAGTTCCCGTTCCGCTCGATGATAAGTGGCCGCTCCATTTTCTTTGCCGAGTCCGACCGTCATCATTTTCAGTAATCCGGATTGGACGTTGCCTGTAAAACGAGTATGCGGTTTGATGCGATTACAAATCAGCAGACCATCCATCCCCATAGCTGTTTGTGCAAAATGCACCGGCACATCATCAGAGGTTGTGCCGATCACACTTGTTGACATTTCAGCCAGGCATTCCATATTGAGTTCCGAGAAATTGATTCCCAGATTCTGCAAAATCTGCCTTTGACCTGCTGGAGTCGCTCCGCCATGGCTTCCCATGGCTGGGATCAGAAAAGGCTTGAAACCAGAATTCCTGACTTCCAGCACAATCGCTTTGATGCTTGTTGCCAGCGACGCAATCCCACGACTACCAACCGCAATTCCAATTTTCGCACCTGGAACAAATTTGTGATTAGCCAGCAAAGCGTTAATGGATGTCTTCACTTCCGTTTGAAGATCATCAACAACCGGTCCATCGAACTGACGTTTCACTCGGTACATCGTCGGAAAGTTCACCATAATATTTTAAACATTCTCAGTAATCGGTTCTTAAGCGAAAGTCATTTCAGATTTGCTTTTCCAGCAATTTACGCTGGCTCTTGGAAACTGGATAGACCGCACCTTCGGGAGGCAGCGCCGGGACTAGTCTGTCCGATATTTTAGAGATGACTGCTTCAATTCCTTCACCGGTTTTACTGGAAACGGGAAGGGGGGATATAGGAAATTCGATTTGTTCCCACGAGGAATTCATCGGTAAATCGGACTTATGAAAGATCAGAATCGCCTCTGGGAATTCTGCGCTTAGAGAAAGAGTGAACTCATCCGTTTCTTGGCTCTGGTCAAAAACGAGAATTTGCAAATCTGCCTGTTGAAGTTTGGCTATCGCATAAGTGATCCCCTGAGTTTCTAATGCGTCTCTGGTTTGTCGTTGTCCTGCGGTATCCGAAAAGCGAACGGGCCAGCCATCAATTGCCGTGTCTGCACTGACGACATCGCGCGTCGTCCCCGGCTGGTCGAAAACAATTGCCCGCTCATAACCAAGCATGCGATTAATTAATGACGATTTCCCGACATTTGCAGGCCCACCGATCACAACTTCCCAGGGGGTCACGAGATGCTGTCCAAACAAAGTCCATTTCCGAGCACTGGAAATTTCATTTATGGAAGCCGCCCCCTGCTGCAGTCGATCCCAGAAAGAGCCTCCTTGATGCATTTGCTGAAGCAGAAACTCAGCCGTTCTTTCCGTCGTACAACGAGAGAGAGCGACATGATAATCTGCAAGCCATGTTTCAGAGTGCAGATTGAATGCAGACTCCCAGCAGATACGCTTAGCTCCTGCTTCGACCAGACTCTCCAAAATTCGAGCGACAGCCAATTTCCCTCCATGAGAGTGAATTTCCAGACACTCTTCTGCCGTGCGGCAAATCACCAGATCCTCATCGCCCCAGCTTCCAAACACGATCCGATGGAGTGTTTGTTTTTCTGCAGGTGTTCCATTCCTTGCGATAAAAAATGGAACTTCCGCCTCCTCTGCTTTTTGCCTGAGTGCTTTCAGCTGGCCACAGACACGAATCGTCGCCACCGCTCCCCGACCAGTGGGAGTGAGAACACAGACGGTAGTGTTGGCTAAAGGCATAATGTCTGACTAAGGAATTGGGCAGAGATCAAGAAAAAAGACAATGCAAGTCGATGTTGAATTTTAGCAAATCATTGTCATTATCGATAACGCACAATCACTACAATCGATGAAAACTGCGACTGCAGATAGAGTAAACAGCACTGACAAACCCTTGTAAAACAGAGATGGCTTTTTTTAAGAAATACTTCCCAAATGGGAGAGGCTTCAGTAAGTTCAATCAGTCAAGCCGTGAGCTATCTCAACCATTAACTGCGGATGAAGTACATACACAATTTATTACACAAGTGATATATGCCAAAAATCTATGCATCTCAAAAAGAATCCACCTCACTTCTTCTGACGAGCGGTGGATGTGTCTCTATGAAACAAGTTTCTATGTCAAATAACGCTTATCGACTTGAAGGGTGGGGCGGAATTACGACCACGATTATAGTAGCGATTTGTACAACTGCTCTGGTTGTCAATTCTGCTATCGCTGCCGACAAGTTTGTTTATCCAATTGACATTGCCGTTGGTTCCGAAGGACAATTATTTGTAGCTGATTTAAAACTGCCAGGGCTTTGGCATGTCCAAAATGATTCGATTCAAGTTGTATTGCGTGGAGAAAAAACGTATGGAACGCCGCTCAACGCGATCCGATGCGTGACTGTTGATCAGCATGGAACCGTATTTGTTGGCGATTCGGCTACGCGAGAAATCTATCGTTGTGATGAGCAATGGCAGCTAAAACCACTCACGGATGGATCCATCGGTATCCCACTCGATATCATCGCTGCAGGCGAAGACTTATTCGCAGTTGATGCAGAGAGCCAAACGATCTGGCGTGTGTTTAAAGACGGAAATCCACCTCAACGCATCGCGAAAGTTGATGGGATTCGCGGATTAGCCGAAGGTCTGGAGGAGAATTTAATCTGCCTGACTTCTCGAGGAAAACCAATTCGAAGTCTCAAATTCTCAGGAGAACTGAAAGAAATTGACTGTGGAGTCGAATTTGAATTTCCAATTCAGATCGTTAAGAAGTTAAAGAAATATTTTGTTCTCGACACTTATGCTGCAAAGATTTGGGAACTCGATCTGAAATTGCAGAATCCGCAGACGCCTCGTGAATTGTTTTCTGGAGCTCCATTGAAGAAGCCCGTTTCGCTGGCGGTGTCTGGAAACGACATATTGATAATTGATGCTGAACTCAAGGCGATCTTCCGACTATCCCAGTCGGGAGAAATGCAAAAATTAGCCAATTCGTTTTGATGCATTTTTCCAGTGTAGCGATCATTGCCCAGGCTTTGAAATTTGCAGACCTCTGTGCTACTGACGATTCAAAGTTTTGTGGCTTGCGCAAAATTAGAAAACAACCATCTGGATTCCGGCGAGCTGATCAAGCCAGCTGGGCCGGGAACTCTTGTGTGGTAGTCCTAAATTCTGATTGTCCAAAGTCGAAAAGAAATCTGTCGTTTTTATTAACATTCTGCATCAGATCAATTTTTCTCAGATGAAAATGAACGGCCAAGACGCCAAGTGGAACAAGTCGAGATTTTAATAAATGTGATTGGAATCACAAAGGCATTAAGGGCTCTGTAACAACATGGCCTCAAATACATTAGCACTTTAAGTGATTGATTTTCATGATTTCTAAAATTTTTTATCTTCGTGCCTTCGTGGTAAAAACAACCTGATCAGCTCAAATCAAATCAATTTTCATTTCTATTGATTTCTTGTTTTGCTTTTCGCTTGGCGGTTCAATAATCAAAAACGTAAATAGATTGAGAAGAGATCCTCTCTGTATTCTCGATTAAATTCAGGCGGCTAAATTTTTTTAAGTATCAAAATTAAGAGTTCTCGGATTTGAGAATTGTATTCCCGTTTTCAATTAATTTGCAAGATCGCGAATAGCGGTCCAGAATAAGCGATGTCTCTGTTCTCTGGACTGCGGTGACATTCCGGCAGGGGCTGGAGGAGTGTCGCTTGCCCGCATGGCTGGGTACTGGGCGGTTGTTCGCGTTGGAAACGGTTCGCTCGACTGACCATAAACGGTATTTAAGTCAAAATCCTTGTCATAGCCGACGTTGTGCAGAATGAAGTCGCGCGTCCATCCGGGAGGAACTTCGTTTGTTGGGACTTGAAAACGCATTACGATTTCATCTCCCGGTTGCATGACAACCAGCTGATCGTCCTCTGCTCTGAGCAAATGGTCAACATCTCCGTACGACGTGAAAAAACCATGAACGGGAGGCCATGTTGGCATGGTATTTACTAAATTGTAGTCGTACGATTCGGGACCCAATCCCGGATGAGGCTTCACCTGAGAGACCCCTCGATGGTGGAGATGACTTGCTTCCATTTCGAGGACTTGAGGAGTCATCCCTGGTGGATTGTCGTCCGTCGAATAGAATAACTGGTCCCAATAGATTTCCATGCTGGACACAATGCGGACTCGATAATCATCGGTGAGAAATCGATCCGTAAGGTCAATGACAATTGTTTTAGACTTGCCTCCAGGAAATCCACAACTGGGATCGATCGTTTCCCATGCTCCAGACGCGTTGGGAACCTGCAAATACGGAGGGCGTGGTGCAGGCATATCTTGACTTTGACTCAGTGCAACGTTTAAGGAGGTATCGGACGGGAAGACCCAGCCATGCAGAAAGAGTTTAATCGTTTTCGTATTCGATAGTTCGCCCAGGTCAATTTCCATAAACCAGGGTTCCGTCACGCCCTGGAAATGTTTCTGGGAAAAGGGCTTCGCATACCTGTCGTCACGCAGTTTCAACAGCGGCAGCAAATCGTTTCCTTGATCGTCAATAATGGACTCAGGAACTCTGGGATTCTCGACAACGTGGATTTTGAATTCCGGAGTGGTCGAAGATGCGACTTTTTCGTTTGAATAAATATCGAGATTCGCCGGATGATCTACCGCTAACAAACGCACTTGATCAAAATAAGCAGCTTCCCATAATTCTTCGGTCAACCGAAGTTCATATTTGTCAGCACGCGGTTTGAGTTGATCAGATTCAATGAGCAGATATTCCCAGGGTCGTGTTGGAGCAATGACACCTTCGGCGAATTGCAGTCCAATCGGGGCTGCCCAAAGCAAATCAGTAACGAATTCAAAACGGTTGCCGTTCCAGGCATAGAGATAGGGACAAGATCCCTTCAGTCGTTGCTCTTCACAGATAAAGAGATTGTTCTTCGGTTCGATGACATTCTGTGGAATTCCGTTCGGCCAGACGACGCGTACAACATCAGCCTGTTTAGTCGCCCCCAAACCGAAGTGGAGCACTTGGCTATCCACAACGCGAGGCTGGTAATTATCGCCAGCCTTTAATTCCATTAAACTTCCCCAACCATAATGGTTAACACGACCACTCGCTGAAGTTTGTTCGCCCTTAACCTGCTGTCCGTGAAGAGCAATTTTTAGAAAAGGATTTTGATTCCCTCCCTCATTTCTCTGCCACCAAATTCCAGTTTGGTTCCAGATTAAACCATCCAAATCACCATCACCATCCAGATCTTCAACGGCTACTGTGGACCTGGTTTCCGGACCAAGGTTGTTAGAAGTCCACTCCAGTGACGGTTTGGTTTGTTCAAATTGCAGTTCGCCTTTGCGTCGAAGTACCTCAATCTTTTCAGAGTGATTCTCTTTTAAGGCAATGTCCTGAAATCCGTCATTGTCGTAATCCAATAAATACATCTCTTCACCAGATAGTCCGATATTGATTATGGTCTCAGACCATCGAATTGAGCCAGGACTGGAAATCTTACTTGGGAGATAGGAAATTTCCTCGTCCCGGCAGAACAGCAAATCCCAGGAAGCGTTGGCATCAAAATCAACAATTTTGAGATCTGTAATACTCTTGCCCTCACCACTGGAGTCGATTTCTTTCCAGCGTAGCGATCCATGGCGCAGATTTTCCAAATAGCCGATCGTTTTTCGGCCTCTGAGCACGATGTCGAGATCAACATCTCTGTCCAGGTCGATGGCGATTGCCTCGACACAAAAAAACTCATCGGGAGGCAATGCCGAGCGAGCCGTAACGTCGGAGAATTGGAACGCTCGATAATTGGCCCATAATGAAACGGATCCTTCAGAATCGATGATGATTAAGTCGAGATCGCCGTCGAGATCAAAATCAGCTGCCGTGACTGCAGAGACATTCGATAGATTAATCAAGGAATCGGAATCGATTTTTCGAAACATCGAATGATCAACAGAATCTACCGAAGGATTTCCCATGAGATTCTCATAAATTGCAATCCCGGCTGAACCAAAGCAGATGAGATCGAGGTCAGCAAGTGCGCAGGGGGCCCCCTCGATATTCGAAGACCTGTTTGGGTCAGAATCTTGATCAAGATCAGCAAGTATGAAATTTGAATATCCAGCATCGATTTTTGTACTGGCAATCACGTTCCCTATCTTTCCGCCAATTTCTGGTTCCATGACCGTCAGCTGATTATCAGTAAGCATGACAATCTCGTAACTTCCATTCAGATCCATATCTGCGATTTCCACTCTTTTGAGCTCGCCCAAATTCTTCGGCAATTCGATCTGCTCTGTAGAAAAACGAACATCGATTGCCTTTGGAATGTTTAAAGGTTGAGACAAAATCATTGCTTCCGTGGTCTCGGAATAGCGAGTGCGAATAAATTCAAGCGTATTCGGCATTAAAATCATCCGATCACTTTGAGCAATCTCTTCAGGGCGGAGGATATTTCCTAACAATCGGCATTGTCGGATCACAACGTCCCAATTCTCGGAAGTGACTGCTGCCAGAATATCAGGAATCAGTTTCAATGGATTTAACCGCGTGCGTTGTTCAATACCATTGGCAAATGGTGCAATCATATCTTCAATACGAGAAAGACTGACGATAATTTCACGATGGTGAAGCTGACTTTGATAATTAAGCACTTGTAGTAATGCCCATACATTGTCGGGAGCGAATGCGATGACTTGTTCGAGGGCTTCCAGGCTTTTTACCAGTTCATCCGACTGTGTATTAGATTCTGAACGTGCTCGAAACAGTTCAAACCAAACGGACGGATTATTCTTGCTGCGTTTCGTCGCATTGATTGCAGCTGCGATCTGCTCTGGAACATTGCCTTTAATCTTATAAACTCGGCTGAGAAGCAAATACGGTATCGCATTTTCAGGATCAGTAGAGATTACTGACTCAATTTGCCGTTCAGTCGCTGAAATTTGAGCAGCGAATTTGCTCGGATTTGCTTCAGCGTTTTCTAATTCAAGTTGGAGAGTCAGCCCCACTGCTCGATTATGCTGGGCAAATGCTTCCTCTGCTGGAAATCGTGATGCGATTTCATCCAGCAGCGGAATCGCGTCTTCGGGCAGTTGGTTTTCCAGATAAGCAATCGATCTCTGCCTCAGCTTCAGCAACTCGGGAAGCTGGGAGGAATTAATCCGTAGAGTATCCAAAGGGCCTAACCAGTTGATAATCAGGAGCGTTAACACGAATATCGCGAAAACGACGACAATAATGGCAAAGTTGCGAATGTGCATAAGGAGTAATTTAAAGTGCCAATTCACAATGAGGATTAATAAACAAGATAAGACACAATACATTTAGAAATGCAAGAATCAACCATATTAAGTGGCTAGATGGGCTGATCGACTGTTCCATGCCCAAATGCCAGCGCTGGTTGATCCGACAGACGATAAGCTTCGGGTAGCCATCGGTGAATTTGTCAGGCGTACGGGAATTTCTTAATATCAATATTTGCTTGTCGTTTCCTTTCTCGATTTGTTCAAGTTCCAATGGACCAATTATTTCCAAATCATACTGATATTGTGAATTGGCAATAATTTTGCAGCCAAATTCGGTTACGTCGGGTAAGCAGCATTGATTAGCCCCATTATCACAGATTGTTTTCACAGGCTTGAAGTATGAATGTTCGCTTATGTCGAAATTTTTTCCATATTCTTACTCTTCTAACCATCACAGCAATTTTGCATGGCTCCGATGTGCAGGCTGATTCTATACAGGACTTTTCTTTACCGACACATCGTGGTGTCAACTGGTCACTGCGTGAAGTTCCTGCAGATCATCTGGTTGTGGTGGCGTTTCTGGGAACGGAATGTCCATTAGCTCGTTTGTATGGGCAGAGACTTGAGGAGCTGCAAACCGAATTTCGGGATCATGGTGTGACCGTTATCGGTATCGATTCCAATGTTCAGGACAGTCTGACGGAAATTACCGCATTCGTTGCCAGGCATCATTTGACGATTCCCATTCTCAAAGATACGGGAAATCGAGTTGCAGATCAGTTTGAAGCCGAGAGAACTCCTGAAGTCTTTTTGCTCGATCAGAATCGCGAGATTCGTTATCGCGGACGGATTGACGATCAGTATCTGGTCGGGCTTTCGCGCGAATCTGAACAGCGACGAGACCTTGCCATCGCCATTGAAGAAGTTCTTAAGGGGGAGGATGTTACTGTTCCGAAAACTAAAGCGATTGGCTGTCTCATTGGACGAATCAGTCGCGTTGAACCTCAGGGAGATGTGACTTACTGCAATCAGATTGCCATGATTTTTAATCAACACTGTGTGGAATGCCATCGAGCCGGTGAAGTCGCTCCCTTTGTCTTGACCAGCTACGAAGACATTCTGGGTTGGGAAGAAACGATTCTTGAAGTTATCGCCGAGAATCGTATGCCACCCTGGTTTGCCAATCCTGAACATGGCAAATTTGCAAACGACTGCCGGCTGAGTGATCAGGAAAAATCACTGCTCGAAATCTGGGTTCAAAATGGTATGCCCGAAGGTGACCCTGCTGAATTGCCAGAGCCACCGGAGTTCGTAAAAGGCTGGAGAATTCCAGAACCGGATCAGGTGATTGCCATGGGCGATGCGGAGTTCACTGTTCCAGCTCAGGGAGTTGTTGATTATCAGTACTTCACAGTCGACCCGGGTTGGACCGAAGACAAGTTTGTCTGTGCGACCGAAGCTCGTCCCGATAATATCCCGGTTGTCCATCACATTGCCGTGTATGTTTTACCGCCGGGAAGCGATGAGAAGAACGCACAGGGACGATACATGCTCGTTGGGTATGTTCCTGGTTCTCTGCCTCAAATCCTGGATGAGGGGGTGGCAATTCCTATTCTGGCAGGCAGCAAACTCCTCTTTGAAATGCACTACACGCCCAATGGTCGCGAACAGTTGGACTGCAGTTACATCGGTCTGAATTTCATGAAGAAACAGGACGTCAAGAAAATCCTCGGCGGCGGAATTGCTATCAATACGAAATTTGAAATCCCTCCGGGGGCAGATCATCATACCGTCACTGCCGAATATCAATCACCTCGCGATCAACTTCTACTGCAGTTAACTCCTCACATGCACCTGCGCGGAAAAGCCTTCCGATTTGAAGCATTCTATCCCAATGGATCTCAGGAAATCCTGCTTGATGTTCCTCGCTACGACTTCAACTGGCAGCTGAATTACAACCTCGCAAAACCAAAACTGCTTCCGAAAGGAACGCGAATTCTCTGCACGGCTGCCTACGACAACTCGAAGAACAATCTGGTCAATCCAGATCCTACCGTCACAGTCCGCTGGGGCGATCAAAGCTGGAATGAAATGATGATCGGCTACATGAGCTTTATCGAACCTTAGTTTCGGGAGGAATATAAACGGCATCGGGAATCTCTGAATCAGTGTGCGTAATTATTTGACACTCAAGTTTTCTCTTTGTGTAAGCGTTGCTGGGCGTGGAGATTGCAAACGACCATGCCCTTCGCTTTGCTCAGGGGCGTGCTAGCCTTTAGTCTACTAGATTGCTGTATCAAACGTTTGCCAACGGTTCAATTATCACGCTCGGTCATAGAGTTCATGAAGTTAATTTTCAAGTTGTTTTTGATTGCCCTTGTCATCGGGGGCGCCGGGTATTTTGCCTACAAGCCTGCGATGGAGTATTACAAAAAACGAAATCAGCCTGAATTTCGTACTGAGAAAACGGAGTTGGGAACAATTTCGAGTATTGTCAATGCGACGGGCAATATCGAGCCGGTTCTGTCCGTGCATGTTGGCTCGTTTGTTTCCGGTCCCATCACGCATTTGCATGTCGACTTTAACGATGAGGTCGAGAAGGATCAGTTGCTGGCAGAAATTGATCCGCGAATTTACGAAGCGAGTGTCGCGAGGGATCAAGCCATTCTGGCCACTCGAAAAGCTGAAGTCACACGCATTCTTGCGAGACTGCAAAATGCAGTCAACGACGAGCGGCGGGCGATGGGGTTGAGTCAGGACAATGAAGATTTCATTTCACAAACGGAACTGGATCAGTATAAATTTTCTCGAATGGCGCTCGATGCCGAGTTGATTGTCGCCAAGGCGAATATCGATCAGGCCGAGGCGAATTTGAAGAACTCGCTGGCAAATCTGGAGTATACGAAAATTCGTTCTCCAGTCGATGGAGTCGTGATTGACCGGAAAATCGATCCCGGACAAACACTTGCTGCTCAATTTCAAACGCCCGAACTGTTTATCATTGCACCCGATATGCGGAAAGAAATGCACGTGTTTGCTTCGGTCGATGAAGCCGACATCGGTCTGATTCGTCAGGCTCAGGAAGCGGGTCAAACGGTGAAATTCACAGTTGATGCCTATCCGGGAGAACTGTTTTCGGGAACGATCTCACAGATTCGCTTGAGTTCTGCAATCACTCAGAATGTTGTCACTTATCCCGTGGTTGTCACTGCTTCCAATGAGGATCTCAAACTCCTGCCAGGCATGACCGCAGAAATTTCCTTTAAGATTCAGGAAAAATTCGATGTCACTAAAATCCCCAATGCCGCTTTGAGGTACTATCCGAAACGGGAACATGTCCGGCCGGAAGATCACAAAATTCTCGACGGGACCGACACCGCTTTTGAGGCAGGAGAATCCGTCACAAAAGCAAAACCCGCCGATCTCATTGCCGAGGCTCATCTGGAAAGTCAGAAAAGGCACGTCTGGGTGAGAGAAGGAGATTTGTTACGGGCAATTGAAGTGGTGATGGGGATCAGTGATTATAAATTCACGGAAATGGTCTCGGGAGATTTGAAAGCCGACCAGGAACTGGTCATCGGTGTGAAATCGAAGTGATTCCAATATTTTTAGATTCAATTGAACGGCAAATATGATCACGCTGCGAATTGCCATACGAGCCTTGATGAAAAACAAGATGCGAGCTGCGCTGACAGTTCTGGGCGTCGTCATTGGCATTGCAGCCGTCACGACGATGGTCTCGGTGGGTGAAAGTGCAGGTCAGTTGATTCAAAGTCAGTTTCAGGCTCTGGGCACAAATGTGATTGTCGTTTTGCCGGGGACTGGCAAGCGGGGTGGCGTACGGCAGGGAAGTCTACCCTCGTTGACTGCAGAAGATGCGATTGCGATTTCTGACGAATGTCCTTCCGTCCTGGCGTCTTCCTCACTAGTGGGAGCCGGTGGTCAGGTGATTTACGGGAACGTGAACTGGAGTCCGAAAGAGATGTTTGGCGTCGGGCCGGATTATCTACTGGTGAGAAACTGGGACTTGCGACTGGGAGGATTCTTTGCCGAACAGGATGTGAATGCCGCGAGTAAAGTCTGTGTGATTGGACAAACCGTTGCCGTCAAATTGTTTCAGACGATGAACCCCATCGGTGAGACGATTCGGATTCGTAATATCCCTTTTCGTGTGATTGGCGTGCTGGCCGAGAAGGGGGCCAACATTGTTGGCGACGATCAGGACAATGTCCTCCTCATGCCCTACACGACTGTTCGCAAACGTTTGTACGGCTCCAGTTTCAATGAAGTAAATGCAGTGATGGTCTCTGCACGATCTGTCGATTTGATGTCGGCTGCCGAGAATGAAATCAAAAACCTGCTGGCGAACCGGCATCGGATCGCTCCCGGTCAGGCGAACGATTTTCAGGTTCAGAATACGACCGAAATTGCGAACATCTTCGGCGTGGTGACCGGAACCATCACCGCCATGCTCGCTGCCATTGCCGGGATTTCGCTGCTGGTCGGTGGCGTTGGTATCATGAATATCATGCTGGTTTCGGTGACCGAACGGACCCGGGAAATTGGAATCCGAATGGCTGTCGGCGCAACCGGCAGAGATATTCTGATGCAATTCCTGGTCGAGTCGGTCCTGCTTTCCAGTCTTGGAGGAGTGATTGGCTTTCTGCTCGGGATAGCCGGTTCGACAGGGATCACGATGCTGATCAATTCCTTCTCGCCGAGCGTGGAATGGCCGATTGTGGTCTCGCTACCGGCAGCAGTGACTGCAATATTATTTGCTGCCGCGGTGGGGATCTTCTTCGGTTTTTATCCCGCCCGGCGGGCTAGTCAACTCGATCCGATCGATGCCCTGCGGTACGAATAATGAACGTGTTGTTTCTTCAGGCAGTGTTGTCTCTTCCGGTAACGGAAAGACAGGAGGCGATTGATCTGGGAACAGCGGCTGCGTTCTTTCCATCCCTACCTCATCCTCAAGAAACGGCATCGGCAGAATTGGCTCGGGCAAATCGAATGGTTTTCTTTTTGGAGACTTGTTTTTGTCGAGAGGATCGTCCAGATCAAACGCTTCTTCAGCCGGTTCGTTACCCACTTCATAATGGGGATTGTTTTCCGTCGGAGTGATTGCAGAAGGATAGAAAACCTTCTCATCACACAACGAGCAGGGCCCGGCAAATTTCTGCCGTTCTTCCATGAATCGTACGCCATGAACTTCGAGAATGGTACCTGTCTGCACTTCCAGGTTCGCTAACTCTGTATTGTATTGAGTGAGTGACTGAGCCTCGGCACTGACGGTATTTCCCCAGTCGACGATTGCCTGGAGAACATTCAGGAAGATGGTTCTCCCGTTAGCAAACTCCGCTTTCTGAACCCGTAAATTATCCTGAGCAGCATCGCGGGCATCGAGTTGTGCCTCGTATTGTTCGTAGAGCTGATCCTGCGTTCGTACACTCAAAGCCACCAGATGGAGAGCATTGTGGACGCCCTGATCCAGATTGGCAAAGTCTCTTTGCACAATCAGTTCCTGTTGTCGGACATTCGCGCGGGCCTGACGAAGTCCCAGAGGGACTGAGAAATTCACACCTAACGTCCAGTCTGTCACGCCATTGCTGCCCACCCCGGCTCCGGAGGGGGCACGACCTTCCAGTCCATCCCAACGGTACAGTGCGACGGCATCCAGACGAGGCTGGGCATTATTCTGGGCAAGAAGAATTCGCTGCTGGTCAGCTTCGATGATCAATTTTAATTCGATCAGATCAGGTCGATACCGTTCCGCCAGTGCAATTAGTTCGTCCCAATTGAATTCGAGGCGTTGTTTATGGGGAGGCGTGAGTGGAATCACTTCACCGACTTCAGTCGGAGACAAACCCATAATGTTCAACAGAGCAGACTCACGCTGCAGCACATTCGACTTGGCTGCGACCAGAGTGGCCCGAAAATTGGTGAGAGCAACCCGGGTTTGTGCGACATCGCCCAGATCGCCCAGGCCGCGGGCCTTTCTGCTGAGTTCACGTTCATAGGCAAACTCGGCCTGCTCCACCTGTTGCTGCCTGGCCCAGCGATCGGTGCGGGCAAACACGAGAGACCAGTACCCTTCAATCACTCCGCGAACCAGTTGCTGCACGCTCGACTTATACTGAAAGAAAGAACGTTCCGTATCGATATTGGCAATCAGAATCGGTGCGAGATTCGCCTTGGCTCCTCCGCCTTGAAGCAAGGGCTGGACATAGCTGAGTTCCGCAAAATGATTCGCCTGAGGATTGAGCGGTGGACCAATTGGTTCGGTATCGGAATAAGTCACCCCGACACGCACTGAAGATGTGCCCCCCACCGCATTCAAATCTGTCAAACTGCTGTCGAGAGTGTAACCGTCCGTCTGACTTTCAATAATAGCCGCTCCGGGTGGTCCGGGAGTGAAGATCGATTGAGCGGTTTCGTTCTGGTTGAACGTGTTGTTGATCGAAAGATTCGGATCAAATCGACCGCGTGCCTGATCGATGGTTGTATTGACAATACCCGGATCGTAAATCGTTCGTCCCGATGAAGAAGCCGTGAAACCTCCCAGGACGCGTACAACTTCCGAGTTTTTCAGGGCAATGCGTATTGCTTCGTCTAAGGATAACTGCAGCGGAGCCAATCCATTTAAGGGATTAGAGACAGTTCGAGGCTTGGCATACGAAGGCAGCGGGGTAATGGGCAGTGATTCCGGGTTTCGATATTCAATTGTCCGTTGTTCGGGAATCACAACGGCACGTGCTTTTCTGAATCGACTGCAACCGGTCATTCCGATTATTGCAATCAATACAAGCAGTCCCATTCTGTCGATTCTACGGATTGACATACCTCAAAATATCGGCAGATCTTTGCACATATCCCCAACGTCGTCACCGTTTGAATATCATTTTTATTCCGACAGTAACGATTCTGAGGCCTGTAACGATTCCATCGCCTCTTCGAAGTTGCAGGTGTCGGCGATAATTTCACCGTCGTGCATAGCAATAATTCGATCAGCATTTTTCGCGACATTCTGGTCATGAGTCACGATGATGACAGTCAGTTGTCGGGATTGATTCAGCTCTCGAAACAGTCGAATGACATCCCTGCTGGTTTTGGAATCGAGATTTCCGGTCGGCTCATCCCCCATCAGGATGGACGGACGATTCACGAGAGCCCGGGCAATTGCGACTCGTTGCTGTTGACCTCCGGATAATTGGCTGGGGTGGTGATCGAATCGATCTCCCAACCCCACGCTTTTCAGGGAATCGACCGCACGCTGATATCGTTCTCGCGCACTGATTCCCTTCGTGTAAAGCAGTGGAAGTTCGACATTTTCGAGAGCCGATGTGCGAGCCAGCAAGTTGAAATTCTGAAAAACAAAACCGAGTTGTCGATTCCGCAACGAAGCCCGCTGATTTTTCGTCATCGTGACAACCTCTTCGCCATCAAGCAGATAGCTTCCGGCAGTCGGACGATCCAGGCAACCCAAGGTGTTCATCAGCGTCGACTTCCCCGAACCGGATGGACCAATCAACGCCACATACTCACCCCGTTCGATGGAAAACGTCGCATTTTTGAGAGCCTCGACCTTGATCTCCCCCAGATCATAGGTCTTCGTGACATTGTTCAAATCAATCAAAGGCATAAGACAGTTCGAGTCTTCAGTAAATTGCGGGCATTAATTATTTTTTGGAGGATGAACTGGTTCACAGATTATGAAAATCACACTTCTTTATTACAGAGTAATAGACAACAGTGTGGCGTTCCAGCCAAACCCGGGCAAAGTTCAGATCGCAGAATTGCTGCTTTCCATTATTCTCGGTCACGATTTGGACCATACATTCGGGGAGGATTTCCCATACCTCGTTTCAGTTGCTTCATGTTCGATCGTGCTTGAGCATCGTCAAGTTGGATTCATCGACGGCTCGTTTTTGAGTAGAAGAATCAAATTTATAAAAAGGATTAAAAGGCCATCTGGTCGACATGACTGAACAACTATCGCTAAGATTGCACAAGGCTTGCAATACCATCGGCGGCAACGACTTCAGCTTTTTCGAGGACATCAACGAGATCGTCCAGGCGGAGCCGAACGAGGCCTATAGCCCGGAAATCCTCGGCATGCTCGCGGCGATCGTCATCGAGAAAGGTAAAACCTTTAATCCAGTCGAAAAACTCAAGAAGTCGCTCACCGAAGCCGTAGCCGTGGACAATGCCACAGCACGTACCATCGATTTAAGCCTCGGATTAAGTAGGCATACCACAATCCGGGCAGCACATGGTTCTTCCCTTTTGTCGGTGGCGGCTATCATTTCCTCTCGCAACCGGGCGTACGCCACCTGGCAGCACGTGTCCTGTATCAATACAACTCACCGGCGTCACCCCGGCGATGGCATTCAATATGGTGGGCGTCGGCTCGCAATACGTAATGGCGACTACCGACTCCAAGGGCAGTCCGCTAGACGGTGCCAATACCTATAAGATTCAGTTGTCACCGAACATCCCGGCCAAGGACTTCTGGTCCTTCGTTGTGTATGACAACCAGACCTGCTCGGAACTGCAGTCCGACCAGCAGTTCCCAAGCATAGGCAGTAAAAACAAAGAAATCGACATCAATGCCGACGGTTCGGTGGATGTCTGGTTCGGCCCAACGGCCCCCAAGGGGCATGAAAATAATTGGATTCAGAGACCGTTCCCGGCAAAGGCTGGAGTGTGCTGCTGCGTCTGTATGGCCCCGAGAAGAGCTGGTTCGACAAGACCTGGAAGCCAGGCGAATTCGAACTGATTGAATATTTAAAATTTCGACTTAACCACAACCGCTAGATCATCCACAACCTAAAGGAAAACTCAAGTGAATCCAAGAACTATCATAACAATTATAGCGATCACTGCAGTGAACACCATGCCTGTATTGGCACAGGCGGAGGCCGTGACACCAGCTGAGGCCCGCGCCATCGGCAAAGAAGCCTACACTTATGGTTACCCACTGGTAGATAACTACCGCATTCAGTGTGCCTATTACGTGGACGAGAACGATCCTGGTTTCAAGGCAACTTGGAATCACATTAAGAGTGTTGGCCGAGTCTACACGCCTGCCGATACCGCGATACAGACACCGAATTCGGATACACCGTATTCTATGGCGGGCTGGATTTGCGTACCGAGCCAATCGTGATTGCTGTGTCGGCGATCGAGAAGGAACGCTATTCCAGCATTCAGAGGTGGGATGCTTACACGTACATTGCTGGCTACGCCAGATCGAGAACAACTGGCAATGAAGCCGGCAATTTCTTGCTGGTCGGGCCGGACTGGAAAGGCGAAACACCTGAAGGCATCAAGAAGGTATACACGTTCGATACGCACTTCGGCATGGTCGCGTTCCGCACACAGTTGTTCAATCCGGCCGATATCGACAATGTTTAGAAGATCCAGGCCCAATACAACATGCAGCCTTTGTCTACGTTCCTGGGAACCACGCCACCACAGGCCGCGCCAGTCGTGGACTTCATCAAGCCGCTGACCAAAGAAGATGAGAAGACGTCGCTGGATTTCTTCAACATCATGAATTTCGTGCTGGGTTACTGCCTGACGTTGCCGAATGAGAAGGCACTTCGGGAAAGCTTTGCCACGATTGGTATCGAGGGTGGCAAGACCTTCGACCCCGCCAAACTCTCGCCCGAAATGAGGACAGCTATTGAGCAGGGCCGTGCCGACGCCTGGGAGGCCTTTGCCGGTGGCGTCAAAGAGCTAAATGAAGGAAAACTCACCTCTGGAGATATCTTCGGCTCCCGCGAAACCTTGAGTGACAATTACTTATACCGCTGGCTCGGCACAATCGGCATCTACGGCAATGCCCAGGCGGAGGCAATGTATCCGATCTATCGCGTGGACAGTGAAGGCCAGCCACTCACCGGCAGCGACAATTACACACTACACTTTGCGCCAGGGGAATATCCTACGGTCAATGCATTCTGGTCGCTGACGATGTACGAGCTTCCTCAAAGCCTGCTGGTGGCCAATCCCATCAACCGCTACCTCATCAAGTCGCCAATGCTACCGGAGTTGAAGAAAGACGCCGACGGCGGACTGACGATTTACATCCAGAACGAATCTCCGGGCAAAGAGTTGGAAGCGAACTGGCTACCTGCCCCCAAGGGACCATTTGCGACGTATATGCGCCTCTATTGGCCAAAAGAAGTCGCACTCGATGGCACTTGGAAGGCTCCAAAACTTGAGAAAGTGAAGTAGCAACGACCCGATAAGCGTTTAGTTAAAAGGGGGGGACTGTGATAACAGCCCTCTGCCACTGGCAAAGGGCCAGGGAAGCCGCTCCACAGCTTGTCGCAACATTCCTCTATTTTCTGACCGAGTCCTTTGGTCTCGATGAATGTGTTGTCAATGAATGGGAATTGCGATTCCCCGATTGCTGGGGAATCACACTCACTCTTTCTCGGTATCGATCACATACACGACAACTGACCCCTCTTTTTGTATCCACGCGTTAAGTCAAAGTTTTGCAATTCTTTGACCAACTCACGCAACGCTGTGCTGAGCTCAACGAATCGTTCAAAGCTGTGGTTGAAGTCTGCGGTTTTAACGACGGGCTGATTTCGTCGCGGAATTGATCAAGCCGTTTGGCGGAATGAACTCCGTCGTTATGAATGAATGCGATGGCATGGCCTGTAGCGTTGCCTTTTATGTGTGCATCGGTGTTGGAAAAAGATTCACGCTTCGAGCACATGAAATCAATTTGTCCATTTGCGGACTGCGATTTCCGGGAATATTGAATTAAAAACGATTGTGGCTCAAGTTTTGCTGAGAATGAATGATGTAACGAGATATCGTCACTATGGCAAATTTTATCTGTTTTAAATATAGGGGATTCCAATGAAGAACAAAAAGGGATTTACACTCATCGAGCTTTTGGTCGTGATCGCGATCATTGCCATACTGGTTGCACTCCTGCTTCCTGCAGTGCAACAGGCCCGAGAAGCGGCTCGGAGAACCAGCTGTAAAAACAACTTCAAGCAACTCGGTCTCGCTTTGCATAATTATCACGATACCCATGGGGTGTTTCCAGCCTCTGTGTACAACAAGGGAGTTTGCTCGACTGTCTATACGGGCACGGGCAAAGCCAATTGTCAGGTTATGAACACAAACGGTCTGTTGATGCTGTTGCCGTTTCTGGAACAAGCCAATCTTTATGACGCATACGATTTCAACGTTGCGATGTCGGACAATGCAGGAGGTGTTTATGGAACCCAGCAGACATGTATCGGGGGTGGGTCTACGGCAACTGTTATGGGTGACCCCTTAGCATCCGGAAATGCCTCCCGGCATCAAACGGTAATCGATGTCTTCACCTGTCCGTCACAGCCGAGTGGCAATGATTTGACAGCCACCACCGCAGCATATCGTGCAGCGCCTGGCATCGGTGGACGTAAAACGAGCTACGACTTTATCGTGTACGCTAATTACAGGCATTCAGACTGTAATAACTGGTCAACCGATACAGGATCGGTCCGCCGTATCTTCGGCGACAACAGCAAAGCGCGGATGCGGGATATTACCGATGGAACCAGCAACACATTCGCGATGGGCGAGCAGAAGTTTGAAATTCATAATGGTTCCGCGAATCCATACGGCTACCGTGGGTGGTTACAACCGGGAATTGACCCCACGTTTGGAATCAACAATCACACCTACGCTGGAATCGATCGTTCTCCCAAGCTGGGCAGCTGGGGGTACGGAGGCAGCTACCATGTTGGCGGCATGCAGATTCTGATGGCTGATGGTTCTGTCCGATTCATCAGCGAAAACGCAAGTTCGGTAACGATTAGCAACTTGTGTCGTATGGCTGACGGTCAGGTCCTGGGCGAAATATAGTCGCTATTCCTCTCCAGCGGTTTACGCTGGAAAGAAGAGGTTTCAAGCCGCCGACGCTTCGCGTGAATGAGTCGTCGGCTTTTTTATTGACATCAAGAAAATCTGAATCCGAGAATGCCTGATGATAAGTATGCAATTTCAGACGCGAATCCTGGCCAGTTTGTTTGTTATATGCCAGCTTGGTTGTGGCGGCACCAGTTCAAAACCGGACTATTTGTCCGAATTGACAAAACTCCAGGGAACAGTCACGGTTGATGGCAGTCCGGCAGCAGGAGTCGATGTAACGTTCACCCCGACGGAGGGCTCGACCAAAATTACTCGGATTGCAATGGGACGCACCGATGAGAACGGAGTTTATACTCTTTATTCGCCTCCAGGAGGTGCCGGAGTAGAGATGTCTGATTACCCCGGCGTGTTACCGGGTGTTTACAAAGTGACGTTCAGCAGATTTATGCTGCAGGATGGTACATTCTGGAACTCGCGGACGGCTACGGAAGGTCCAATGAACGTAGGTGCCGAAGAAACTGTTCCTGCAGCTTTGGTGAGTCCAATGACTACGCCGCACGAAGCCACGGTCGAATTCGACGACTCCCAGGTTTATGACTTTGAATTGACGACTAAAAAATAATTCAGCATCGCGAACAATTTACGATTACAGGCAATTCTTTGATATCGATGTAAGTGCAGTTCCCAAACAGCGAGGTGGTTCTCCGTATGGAGAAGGCCTCACTTCCTCTTTTCACAGGAGGACCCGCAATGCTCTTTCTCGGTATCGATCAACTAGCTCGTGGACTCATCGTCTGCCTTCGTTTCGGCTGTCGTATTGTCTGCATCTTCTGCTTGGAACTGGCTCATAAGTGCTTGAAATCGGACCGCTTTTTACTCAATGGGCTATTAGAAGTGAAGAGCGGAGTAAGCCCGATTTCATGTTGAAGGAGCGACATCTCTCTCCACCGCCAGCTAGGTCAGATATTGCTCGACTTCTGCCTTTCTCCTACCACGGAGATGCCGCCAGGCTCGATGATGACAGTCTCGATGATAACCTGGAAAACGCTCCATCCAGTAGACTTAGCCTGTACAGTCCGATAAGTGTAATGGTTGGCTCTGAGCTATTAGCATAACTGATCATGCAATCTGGGTGAAGTGGTTGAAAGTGGCTTTCTCATTGGAATCGCAGTCAATGAGAATCTCAATATACTTCCGCTGGTTGACAGTCATCGATCCATCGATGAATAATGATGAGAAGTGATATCCAGAAGATCAAAATTGATAGACAGAAGTTAAATCTGTCTATCAATTAGTTATTTTGCAAAGGCAGCTGACACTTGAAGTTCGAGGCGTTCTGGCGGTCCGAGTTTCCGACGTGCGCCGCGATACCTTACCTGCTTCGTGACGCATATCCGGAACGATGGGTACGTTTCCATTCGTTGCCGGAGTCCAAGCGGTACGCGGAAAACGAAACCGAATACCAGATCATTCTGCATCGACACAACGCCGTACTTGATCAGCTCGCAACACAGGACGTGCCGCTACTGCTGGCCTCCACGGAATTTGGAGAAACCACAACCCCGACTCGAGCAGATTCGCCGCTAGTTGCACTTGATCCTTCCGCGCGGTGCGATTGGACTTTCAAGGCTGATCCTGCTGATAGCGAAAACTACTATCGCTATCTGTTCATAAGCGAATGGAAATGGAAACCCGGGATCTTCGATCCAATACTCAGATTGGTGGCCGACTGGAAGATCGTCGATACAATGATCGTCTGCCCTACTGCAAATTGGATCTGTCATCCGTATAATGGTGGCGCAGATTTCATACTTCCAAACAGACAAAGTCGCGATCAACTCAAAGCTCGTTTTGCCGACTGGCTTTCAAGCCATCCACGCGGGTTCTGAAAAGCAAAATAACAAATCGGTCAACCCGAGCGGCGGATGACGCGGGTTTTGAAATCAAAGTCACTTGGCCGCCGCCGGGTTACCTCAAGCGTTATTTGGCAACATCCCCTTCAATTGGACCACTATGGACTTCCAGGTTATTATCTATGTCGTAATCGGTCTGGGCTGTGCCATCCTCGTGGCACTCTTATTTTTCATTGACAGCGCGTTTGACTCGCTAACCGATTGGTTCTTCACCAAGATTGGTTGGTCATCCGGCCGTGGACCATTGGTCGTAGTCGCCGAAAGGAACGGGGACGAACTCACACTCAAAATGCAAAATCAAGGTCAGGAAAAACTCAAGCTCGTTGCCGTGGAGGGGCGTGACGGCAACAATCAGAGACACTTCCCCAAGCCGCGTCTCGCCGAGGACGATCAAAATGGTATCCCGACAGAAAAACAGGCCCTCACAAGCTTTTCTAAAATTGTCCTTAATCCCCAAGAGTCACAGGTTGTAAACCTTAAACTGTCTGATTTATTGGCCCTCGGTTGCTCCTCACTCGCGATTATTGACTCGAATGGCAAGGTATGGCCGGTCCAGCGATTCAACGCAAACGAGCTGAACCACGCACTTTGATCCCATCAAAACCCTTCACAGTCAATAGCCTAACACTGCGAAATCTTACAATAGCGAGCTAACAATTGTGTGAACCGGAGCGACGAATCCAGAGGAAACTGAAACAAACGAGTAACGTCGCCGTCCGGTTACGCTGGACGTTATGCCATTATTACCACGTGGTGAGGTTCAGAATGAGATGCCCTAGTTTCGTTTGTCTACTGATCGTCAACATGGTAGCAATCATTGCTGCCGAGTTACCCGCTCAGGAGCCTACGCCGGAGTCGATCATGCGTCTCCAGTTCAACCAGGTGTTCGTTAAAGTCATCGTGCCCGTCACCTCACACACTCCTAAGCAGGACGGCCCTGTCGTTGAGGCTTGGGTTGCAGAGCAGCTCAAAGAGCTGGGCGAAACCGAGTATTTTGCTGTCACAGACTGGGTGCCTGTTTGTGATGGGCTGCTTGCGGACGATGCCATAGACAATCGCGTATGGGGTGGCAGTCTTGACGGGAAGCACTCCTATTGCCCTGTCGGCGGAGACATTCCTGAACGGAAGAACGGTCGCCTGTTGGTTCGCGTTGCAGGCTGGACGCCAGGCGGTAGCGGGGCGAACATTACGCTGTTGGATGAACCAGGTAGTCGGGCAGTTGGCCCCATGCGGTTGCGTGCTGGTCAAGAAGGAAAGCGGTTTAAGATCGAAGAGGGGCTCCCGTATGTGGCAGTCATCATTGCGCCGCCACCTCAGGAGGGTGTCACGTCACACAGCGATGCCGAATAGGCAGAACAAAGCGGTGAACAGGAAACGCCGATCACACGGATTTTGAAATCAGAGTTTTTGGGCATCCGCCCGGTTACGCTCCCCGTTAGCCAACGAAGAAATGCTGAACTCCACGTCACAGGTGATACCATGAAGCTTATACTGAACATTCTGATCCTATGCCTTTCGGTGTGTGACTGTCATGCTGAGGATGCGAATACAAAAGGCCCCTCAGACGCTGCAAGTACGCCTAAGGTGGTGGACTTTCAGTTTGACAGAATCTGGAAACCTAAAGCAGCGATGCTTCAGGGAGTCCTATTGCCGAAGCCCTCAGTTGATGCCATTACACTCAAAATTGCAGGTGATAAATATGAGGTGACCATCACTGGCGAGGAACAGCCAGACAAGGGCATGTTTATTCTCGACGAAACCGTCACGCCGATGCGTATGGCCATCAAGAGTGTGTCCGGCCCCAACAAGGGGAAAATCATCCTTGCGATTTATGAAATTAAGGGTGAAAACGCGATGCGAGTCTGCTACGACCTCTCTGGCAATGCGTTTCCTACGGAATTCAAGGCATCGAAGAGCTCCGAGTTCTATCTTGTGGGCTATAGGCGACAGAAAGCGGAAGGGCCTGAGAAGGCAGCTTCCCCTTGGGGGGCATCTGAAAGTCAACATGTTGAAGTGCACTGATCAGCAGGCTTTCATCCGGCTTACCGGGAACGATGGCTTGTCCGCTTTCTCCTTCCTGTTGACTCGCCCCGCGTGAGCCGAGCAGCAATCCTCCTTTCAGCTTGTTTTTCGCAACGGCTTCCGCAGAATGACACTCGTAACAATGGGTGACCAGCATCGGGCGAATTTTGCCTCAAAAAAGTCAATCCCCTGACGGTTCGGCTCGGCAGCCTGAACGCCATCGCCGCAAGAAATAGCGAGCATCGTTATGAAAAATATTCGCATAGTGCCTCTCGTAAAGGGATCTGTTCTACCTGAGTTGACTGAGGTCGATGCGGATTTACTTAGGAAGCGGAAGAAGAATCAAGGCATTTTCTGCGAAGGTGGCTTCGCTGGCTTTGTCGTTGATGCGGTATTGGATTTTCAGTTGTTTGACGACACCGGGAGCGGGGTCGCCGCCGAAGCTGGCATTGTAACCAGAAGCCGCAAGTCGGATCAGGAGTGAGTCGCTTGCCTGTTTTCTCAGGATGTCGGTGACATCTTTTTGTTGAGATCCCGCACCATACTCTGCTTTCACAATTTCCAGCTTCACCTTCTCGAACCCGGCGCTGGACATGAGTTGGTTGACTTTGATTCCCTTCTTGCCAAGCTTTTGGGCGATCACCATCGCTGTGGCGGTGGCGTCGGTTTTCAGATTGGGCATATCCATTGCATCAATTGCCTGTTTCAATCCGGATGGACTGGGGTGTAATTGAAGGACATCGAGTGCCAAGCGGTGTTCAGAAATACGATTCGTTGCAGTGAACGCATTTTGGCACATTTCGGTTCGCTGATCATCGGGCATGGAAAATTTCCGGGCCAGTCCAAGGTAGCCGCGCAGTGCTCGAACTCGGTACTTTTCCGCCGGCGCTGTCTTTGCCAGATCCAACAACACAGGAGCCGCTGCGACTGAGTTCCATGTGCCGAGTAAACGGCTCGCAGTATCCTGAAGTTCCGGCTCATCACTTTTGGCAGCCGAGGCAAGCGTTTGGAGTGCATTGCTGCCACCGACATCAGTTAGAATTTCCAGCAAGGTCGTTTGGGCAGAGACAGGTGCATCTTTCATAGCTGCTGCTAATTCTGCAGCACAGGCTTCACGATCGGGCATGCGAACACTGGCGGTTTTCAATGCCAGTTTCGCGACTGGCAAATCTTCTGCGTGGCCAGGTTGAACAACTTGTGACAAAAGTACAGAGAGTTTTTTCAGGGAAACGATTTCACCTAAAGCAATGAATGCAGCGCTGCGAACATTCGCGTTGGGATTGTTCAGGGCCTGTTCGACATCTTCGACATTGCTGTCGATACGTCGTTGGCCGATCAACTGAAGTAAAATCAGATACTGTTCGCCTGTGGCTTGCGGCAATTGCTCAGCAATTCTCTGGTTGACATTTTGTCCCGGCAAAGCAGCGAGAGTGGCTTGCGCAGCTGCGGCAAGTTCCTCATCGGAATCGGTTGCAATGGCCAGTAATGCTGAAAGACAGGTATCATCTCCAACTCTTTGCAGGGCATGAAGAGCAGACAGGCGAACCTGTTTGTCCCCTTGTTTCGCAGCGTCCAGAACGACAGGCAAAGAAACAGTTTCGGGGCGGTCTGCCATGGCTTGAATCAGTAACGCAGCCCGTTCAGGAGAAGTTTTCGACAATTCTTCAGCTAAGGCCTGATCGACTTCGCCACCTGGAAACTCACGAGCGGTTCCCAATGCCAGTTGAAACATCTTCTTGTCCTGCGAACGGAAGGTTTCGATTAACAATGGGATGCCTTCCTGTTTCCGGGTCAGGATCGCTCCGCGAGTCGCTTCAATGATGCGTTGCAGGGGGACATCTGCATGACGGACTTCATCATAGATTTCCATGGCCTCTACAGAATTGCCCTCGTTATGTAATCGCTCTGCACTCAACACACAGCCTTCAGCAATCGCCGATCGCTGTTCTACGGGTGCCGAGGCTAAGGCCTCTCGAAGTGCCTGGGTTGCGTCTGTATTGCCGATATGTCCAAGTGCAACTGCGGCAGCAGCTGCGACTTCGTTGTCGGAGTCGTTGAGTTTCGCGATCAGTAACTCAACGGCTTTCTCGTCTTGCCGGAAACTAATTGAGTTGATGACACCAACGAGCAGTCGACCTTTCAATGAATCAGCTGCGTTCCTGAGAGCTTCGTTTGAGGCTTCGCCGGGGATAGCTTCCAGGGCAATTCTCGCCCACGAGGAAAGCTGAGGGTTTGGAAGGAGTTTGGCCAGTTCGGGAACAGCCGCGTCAGATCCATAGATCGCCAGGCTCTTGCACACGAGAGCCTTTTCCGCAGCTGGTGCATCGGATTGAAGCACAGCCAGCAGCTGTTGTTCCTGTCCAGACGATGAACCTGGCGTTTGAAATGCCCATAACGAATTCGCACATAGTGCTACGAACAGGGCAGTGAAACAAATGACATTGCGCTGGAGAGAATTCAGCATGATGATGGTCCTGGAATGAGAGAATCGTTAACTGGTCAGCTGTCAGAAAAAGAGCTACAGGGTTACAGCCTCCACGGTTCTCGAAGTGCTTCGGATCTCAATCGATTCGCTTCGACGTCGTCGATAAAAGTATTGGTTGCGTTATCGAACTTCACCTGACGATTCAATAACAAGGCGATGTTTGCCGCATGGCAGGCGATATGAGCGTTGCACGCCGCCTGAGCATTCCCTTTCGGTTGGCTGCGAGTTTTCACACAGTCCAGGAAGTCGCGCACGTGGAACGTCGCCGGGTAGCCACCGATCTCTTCTACGGATCTGCCTGCGAGTAGTTCTGGCGAACTCAAAACCAATTTGCCACTATCGCCCGCTTCCACCCAGCCGGTTTCGCCTTCAAATCGAACCGGACAGGATCCCAACGGAATCCAGCCTTTCTCCCGAAAAATCAATTGCGTACCATTTTCGTAACGAGCCATCAGCTCGCCATTTTTGGGAGCATTGTATTCCACCGGTGGCAAACTATCGTCGACGGCCCATTGACACAGATCGACGCAGTGTGATCCCCATTCCAACACGCCGCCACCATTGAAGGCTCCGACGAATCCACCTCCTTTTTCAAAGTTGAACCCATCCAGCAACTTCTTGTTATAAGGACGCCAGGCCGCTGGCCCAAGATACATATCCCAGTCGACCACATCCTGGTCAGGAACTTCTTCAGGAACGAGCCAGCCACTCATCATTGCCTGCATCCCGGCCGGATGCGCGTAAACTTTCTGGAGCTTGCCAAGCTTTCCGGTGCGAGCCAACTCGCAGGCAAACGAAAAGTGAGGCAGATTGCGTCGCTGCGTTCCTGCCTGAAAGACTCGTCCGGTTCTGCGCATTGTGTCTGCCAGAATCAGACTTTGAATGATGTTCTTCGTGACTGGCTTTTCGCAGTACATGTCCTTGCCAGCTTTGGCTGCTGTCATCGCTGCCGTGGCGTGCCAGTTCGGTCCGGTTGCGATCAGCACGGCATCGATATCATCCCGGTCGAGGACGTCGCGAAAGTCCCGATACGTTTTGCAGTTTTCGTTACCATGATGGGTGTCAACTATCTTCTTCACTTCACCCTGGCGTTGTGCTTTGATATCAGCCACGGCTACAAACTGCACATCTTTCTGTTGAAGAAAGCAGCCAAGATCGTATCCACCCCGGCGTCCAATACCGATGCCTCCTACGACAATCCGTTCGCTGGGAGCAACAGCCCCGTCTCGCCCAAGTGCAGAAGAGGGAACAATCATCGGAGCAAGTACCGCCGCACTGCCTGCGGTAACTGTTCCCAGAAACTGACGCCGAGAGTGTGAAATTCTATTCTTTTCCATGTCCGCTCCATTTATTGAGTTCTGTGGTCATCAGTATAAGCATTCGCTGATGTATTCAGCATAACGTTTGAAGGGGAGTTAACATAGCTTGTGTGACTGTTGGAGCTGCGAGTGCCGACCAGAGGGGCTCCGACCTGACTGATGTTTGGTAGACCACGGTATGTCGCAAATTGCCTCGGATGTAATTTACTCTATTTTCTTTCTATTGAATTATGGACCACATATCGTATTCATTGTGCCGGAGGGAACCGAGGCTTGTTTCCAACTGTTTGCATTTGATATAAGTGATTATCCATGCATCTGCTTGCAATATTTCATTTTCCACTCGATTCATTACTCTTATGCCTGATCAGAATACTACTAATCCCAGGAATCGTCCTGCAATTGGTAAACCATTGCGGAAGCTTTACCATTTTGTCCTGGCCCTATGTGTTCTGATTGTCGCAAATTCGATTTATCTGGCGGGTGTGACATTTCTGGAATGGTTTCAAAATGAAATCCTTCAGAACTACTTTTATCAGGTAATGTTTCTTTGCCATATTCTGCTTGGGCTCATTCTGCTGGTTCCAGTCGGTTTGTTTGTTGGTTATCACTGGAGCAATACCAGGAATCGCAAAAACCGACGAGCCGTTCGTGTCGGATATGCATTAACTGGTATCGTGCTTTTACTATTCGTGAGTGGTCTGCTACTTGTCCGTGTCTCAGGCGTCTTTGAGTTGAAGCATCCGCTGTCTCGCTTAGCGATCTATTGGCTTCACGTTGGGACTCCACTGATGATATTGTGGCTGTACTGGATGCACCGACTGGTTGGTCCGAAATTTCGCTGGAATTCTGGGGCGCGCTTCGGTATCGCAACACTGGCGCTGATTGCCGGGATGATCGCCCTGCATTTTCAGGACCCGCGTACCTGGCAGGTTGCCAGACCGGAAAGTGGGACTCAGTATTTCGAACCCTCGTTAGCTCGAACATCTTCCGGGAATTTCATTCCTGCCAAGACATTGATGAATGATGAATACTGCAAAGAATGCCATGCCGATGCCCACAAAGGCTGGGAAAAGAGCGCTCATCATTTCAGTTCATTTAATAATCCTGCTTATCTGGTCAGTATCCGAGAAACCCGCCGAGTCGCTTTTGAACGGGATCAATCAGTACAGGCTTCTCGCTGGTGCGCAGGATGTCACGATCCTGTCCCATTTTTCAGTGGCGCATTTGACGATCCCCAATTTGATGATGTGAATCATGCGACTTCGCAGGCAGGAATCACTTGTACCACCTGCCATGCGATTACAGAGATCCCCAGTGTTCGCGGTAATGCTGATTTTGTGATTGATGAACCCGTTCATTATCCGTTCGCATTCAGTGAGAACGAACTATTACAGTGGGTCAATAAGCAACTCGTCAAAGCCAAGCCTGAGTTTCATAAGAAAACGTTCCTCAAGCCACTGCACCAATCGACGGAATTCTGTTCAACCTGTCATAAAGTCAGCCTGCCTATTGAACTGACCAAATATAAAGAATTTTTGCGGGGACAGAATCATTACGACTCATTCTTTCAAAGTGGTATTTCCGGGCACAATATCCGCAGCTTTTATTATCCTCCGATTGCGGATCAGAATTGCAATCGTTGCCACATGCCATTGAAAGCTTCAAATGATTTTGGAGCGGCTCTCTTTGATGAGAGCAATCTGTTGAAAATTCATGATCATCTGTTTGTGGGAGCAAATACTGGCCTCGCTTGGCTTAAGGATAATCCGGAAATCATTCGTGCTCATCAAGAGTTTATGAAAAAGGATGTCATTCGTCTGGATCTGTTTGGCATTCGTGAAGGAACTTCAGTCGATGCCAATTTGATTGCACCACTGCGTCCTACTGTTCCTGAACTTGAGCCGGGAAACAGTTATCTGATCGAAATGGTTATTCGAACGCTACGGGAATTGGGACACCATTTCACCCAGGGCACGACGGACTCCAATGAAATCTGGATCGAAATCGTTGTGAAAAGTGGCGATCGAATTATCGGTCACAGTGGTGGGTTGGATGAAAAACGTCGTGTCGATCCGTGGTCACATTTTGTGAATACATTTATGCTCGATCGGGAAGGTAACCGAATTGATCGGCGAAATGCTCAGGATATTTTCACGCCACTTTACAGTCATCAAATTGGTCCCGGGACGGCTCAGTCTGTTCATTATCGCATTGATGTTCCCGAAGATGTCGAACAACCGATCGAAGTCATCGCCAGATTGCATTATCGCAAATTCGATTCAACTTATATGGACATTATTTCCAAGAGCCTGAAACCGGAAGATGCACCGCTGCGAGGCAAAGAGCCCGGCGAGGAGTATTTGAATCCGCTACCGATCATTACTTTGGCCGAAGATCGAATCGTAATCCCTGTTGCAGGTCTGGAGAGTCCGATACCTGAACAGGAATCTTCCATTCCCACCTGGCAACGTTGGAATGATTACGGAATTGGGATGTTACTCAAAGGCAAGGTAGAATTACGGCAGGCGGCTCAAGCCTTTGAGAATGTGGAAGCCAGCGGACGTTACGATGGCCCGCTTAACCTGGCACGTGTCTATTTTAATGAGGGGCGACTCGATGAAGCCGTCGCAGCTGTGGCTAGAGCGTCAACAGCTGCCAATCCGAAAGCTCCCAACTGGACATTGGCCTGGATGAGCGGAATCGTAAACCGCCAGCAAGGTTATTTGGAGGAAGCTATAACAAATCTGGAAAGTGCACTCTACGATAGAACGCCAGAAATGATTGAACGTGGCTTTGATTTCAGTCAGGACTACACGGTGATCAATGAACTGGCACAAACGTATTTTGACATGGCAAAGCGAAACCGCGGTGAGGAGCGTCGATCTATTCGCGAAGAGTATCTCAGGAAGAGCCGAGATGAATTCCAAAAAGCATTATTGCTCGATCCGGAAAACGTGACCTCTCACTACGGTTTGCAACTGGTGTATGCACAACTTGGAGATATTAAACGTTCAGAAGAACATATGATCTTACATACGAAGTATAAACCGGACGATAATGCTAAAGACCGTGCGATTGCAGCAGCCCGTGCAAAATATCCGGCCGCAAATCATGCCTCGGAACCTGTTGTGATTTACGATCTGCAACGTGAGGAAACAAAATCCTATACTGAATCTCCGAAGACTGACTGACGTGTTCACTGTTCTGAAATTAAATATTTAATTGTCAATATTAGTATCAATACAATGCGAGTAATTCATTGGTGAAATCAAGCATTGAAAAGAGTACAAGCTTGAATGACTTCTGGTTGATTGTGAATAATTCGGTTTAGTGTTGATAGAAATTCCTGTTCTAAAATGACAAATCCAAACGAAATAGTTCCTGACACTGAAGTTGATGAAGCCGATGATGCTATCATCGGTCAGGCCTTTACCTATTCTGTCGTTTCCATGTTCGTCTTGATGGTGATCGCCGGGATCGTTGCTTATTTTGTCTGGCCGGAGATTCCAGAGGAAGTTACTCGAACTTCAATCATTGAGATGCCGGAATTGCGAGATCGCCAGGAATCGGAAATTCCGAAGATACCGTTTCAGGATATTACAGAAGAAGCCGGAATTCATTTTCGACATGAAAACGGAGCAAACGGAGAGAAACTCCTTCCTGAAACAATGGGAGGAGGTTGCGCATTTTTTGATTGCGACAACGATGGCGACCAGGATATTCTCCTCATCAATTCCAAAGCATGGAAGAATTCCCCGGAGGAAATGCCAGCTCGAACAGAGTTATACCTGAATGATGGGACTGGCCGTTTCACGGAAGCAGCCGAGGAGTGGAATATCAATCTGGAACTTTATGGAATGGGTGTTGCCTGTGGTGATTATGACAACGATGGCAATACCGATGTTTACATCACAGCGGTTGGCTCCAATAAATTGCTGAGAAACACCGGAGCTGCATTTGAAGATGTTACCGAATTCAGTGGAGTCAATGGTGGGGATGAAGACTGGAGCACATCGGCAGGCTGGTTTGATTACGATCATGATGGACGACTCGATTTATTCGTCTGTAATTATTTGCAATGGTCACGTGAGTCCGATGCGAATCAGAATTTTCAACTGATTGGTAATGAGCGGGCTTATGGACGTCCTCAGTATTTTCCGGGTTCTTTTTCCGTTCTATATCACAATGAAGGCAAGGGGCAATTTCGGGATGTCAGTCGGGAAGCAGGAATTCAGATTACGAATTCCACGACAGGGAAACCGCTTGGGAAGTCCCTGGGTGTGACATTTGATGATTTCGATGGCGATGGCTTTCTGGACATTTTTGTTTCTAACGATACCGTGCAGAATTTCTTATTTCACAATCAACAGGATGGAACATTTTCTGAGATTTCCATCGTCTCTGGTGTCGCTTACGATTCCAATGGGAATGCCAGGGGAGCGATGGGCATCGATAGTAGTCGATTTCGGAATAATGAGGAGATCGGAATCGCGATCGGAAATTTTGCCAATGAAATGACGGCTCTGTATGTTTCTCCAGAAAAGAGTTTGCAATTTAATGATGAGGCGATTTCTAATGGACTGGGGCCTATGACTCGACTGGAGCTGACCTTTGGTATCTTCTTTTTCGACGCCGATCTCGATGGAAGGCTCGATTTGATGACCGCGAATGGTCATCTTGAAGAGGACATCAATAAAGTTCAATCGAGTCAGTTTTATGAACAGCCTCCACAGTTGTTCTGGAACTGTGGACCTGATGCGATTTCTGAATTTGTGCCTTTAAGATCAGAGAAGACGGGGAAAGAATTTTCGAAAAGATTGGTTGGGCGAGGAGCAAGTTATGCGGATATCGATCTCGATGGTGATCTCGATATTTTAGTCACGACAACCGGGAATTCTCCCCGCTTGCTACGCAATAATCAGGAATTGGCTAACAACTGGATTCGATTCGAACTGACTGGAACCGATTCCAACCGAAATGCAATTGGAGCCGTCGTGAAAATTAAGACGGAAATGGAGACTCAAGTACGGCGCGTAATGCCAACAAGAAGTTATCTCTCTCAGGTTGAATTGCCGGTGACTTTTGGACTGGGGACATCAGAGCAAATCCTCGAAGCAGAAATTCTCTGGCCGAGTGGAGTTTCAGAAAAATTAAATGATCTGCAAATCAATCTTATCTATCAAATCACCGAAGGCGATTCAAAACTGAATTCACCTCAAGCCTCTACCCCAGCTTCAAATAAGGGAAAGAATCGGAGCCTAAGCCTTCTCCCGTGATCTGGTATTTCTCATCAACTATGCTATTTACTTTCTATCGTATTCTGGATCACAGTTCACATTCATTGTACCGGATGAGCCTCGTAAGTTAGTCTGAATCTGCCTGCTCATTTCGTACGAACCTCAAACAACTCAGTGAAACACTTTCTCCCAGACTTTAAGTTTTATGGCATGAGTTTATACCTATTATTAGTGATTCTCATTCTGAGATGAGAAGAAAACAGAGCCATTTGCTATTGGGAGTATCGTTTAATCGAATTTTCTGAGCCACAACAAGGTTCCCATCGGTAAACATGTCAGGGGCATTGTCATTCTGCAGGTATTTCTGAATATCCGCAGGCAGGACTTCACTACTCATTCCTCGGGTTGCCACCTGAAATTGTCCTTGCGGATCAAGGTACAATAAGATGCGTTGGCTACTGTTGATCACATATGCATGCTGCCCCTGCTGAACGAATCCTTCCAGTAAAGCGCGTAGTCCTGTTTCAAGGTCGATTTCAATAGTAACGATCCCAAAGAGAGTTCCCGTTTTTTGATCATAAACTGGAGTTCCACTAATGATCACGCTGCTAGAGGTGGACGGGACCCCATTGATTTCCTGTTGGGTGATTTCTTCCTGATAAACGTCTTCAGGTTGCATGCTCCGAATCGTTCTGAGAACAGGCGTCTCTGTGACGGGTTGCAATCTTGCAGTTGGAACAATGTGTACCCGACTTCCGAGAGCCCGTCTACGTTCTACTCGGACAAGCGGTATTGTGCTCTGCTCGCTATTTTCCGGATCGATGACCCAAAAAGAAACAGAGAGGTATTGTGGGTTGGCTTCTAATAAACCCATATAAATACTCTGCAGTCGTTTGACCCAGATTTCCTCTGATTCTGCCTCTTCCGGTTTGTCTTCTGAACGTGCCTGAATAATACCTTCAATCGGAGGTAGGGTCGACATGAATCTGACATTCTTGACCAACTCTTCACTTCGAGATTCAACTTTCGACACCAATTGATGTGACTGTGACTTTAAAGCTTCGAATCGAGCATGACGCTCGACTTCCATTGTGTTTCGTGTCGCGATCCCAAAGGTGACACCACTCACTACAAGGATCGTCAGCAAGGCTGCGCAGATTTGTGAAAGCAGGCGATGATTGCCGATCCAACGGGCGGTACGAGTTTTCCAGGGTTCGATATACGCACTCACCGGCTCCCCCGCCATCCAACGTTGAATTTCCTCAGCCAGCTCAGCAGCGGACTGATATCTATTATAGGATTTAACAGAGAGAGCTTTGGAACAAATCGCTTCGAGTTCCGGTGGTGTATCCGGATTGAGACTGCTCGCAGCAGGTGGTTCCTGACTTACGATTGAACGCAGCAGTTCAGACATCGTACTTCTCGAACTGACGTTTCCCTGAATTCGATCGTGCGGGGCAAAACCGGTCAAAATGGAGAATAATATTGCGCCCAGACCGTACACATCCGTCGTCTCGTTAATGTCGTCCAATCGACCTGTCGCCTGTTCCGGGGACATGTACATTGGCGTACCGAGAATCTGTCCGTCCTGCGTCTGCTCACTTAAGTTATATCCTGAATTTAGAAAGTTTTCACAACTCTCGATAAGGTCGAGTTCTCCAGTAAGTTTTGCCAGTCCCCAATCGAGTACGATGACCTGTCCGTAGCTGTCGAGTACGACGTTTTCCGGCTTCAGATCACGATGGATCACATTTTTTGAATGTGCATACGCGATGGCCTGACAGATTGAAACAAACGATGTCAGCAGGTAGTGCAGTTGCAGGTGATCTTTCTGTCCGGCAAGTCGTCTTTCGTGAAATTCATCGATCGCATTTTCAAGAGTTCGCTTACCAATGTAACGCATTACATAAAATGGTTGTTCGCTTTGCTGATCGGTACCGAATTGATGAATGGGAACGATGCTGGGATGTTCGAGTCGTCCTGTGATTTCTGCCTCCCGACGAAATCTTCGAACCTCTGGGGAGTTCTCATGACTGCTACGCAGGATTTCCTTGATCGCCACAAGACGCTTCAGATTTTCGTCGCGAGCAAGCCAGACAATCCCAAGACCTCCCTGGCCCAACTTTTTCAATAGTCGAAATTCGGAGTTGGTTACTCTCGTTGGCGAATCGAGATCGTCAACCGCACTGAAGCTCAATCCAAGACACTCCGCAATCTTTCCATTTTGATCAAGATGCTTGATCAACAATTCTTTCGGCGAAAGAGAAGAAGAGTTTTGGTCGCTCCTTGCACGCGATTGGCTGCGTTGAAGTTTCTGTTCGGCCAACTCTTCCAGTGCCAGGCACTCTTCAGGAGTGAGTGCTGCTTTAGCGGTGAGATGTTCAGAAAGTGACAAATCACCATGAATCGTCCAGTCTTTTACTAATCCGGCGATTTGCTTTTGAGTGAGATGCCCAGTCTCAATAGCCGACAAAGCAAAAGCTAAATCTCGTTCATGCTGACGTGTTAAATGTTTGGCAGTTGAGTTCGATTCTATGCGAGTGGCTTCATTATGCGGATCCAGAGGAGTCAAAACGGTTTTGAAGTCAGCCGATTGAGTTGCAGGTGTGACATCGGAACTCATTATGAATTATTTCACTTAAATTTGTTGAGTACATAGTAATCGACCACTGCTATAAGTGGTGGCTTTGGCCTGCCCCGTAAACGGGGTGATGATTCCGGGCCTATTTGATTTCAATATCATATTTCAACGACTGATTAGCAATACCAACGACATTTTACTCACTCCGCAACGACCTTTTCTAATCAGACATTTAGAATGTTGATGATCAATCGATAGTGCAGTCAACATCAACTTAACCATCTACTTTTCGAAAATAATCTCGCTGGACCGGCAGAGACTTTCAGAGACGCACGGTCTTAAAAAATGGGTTAGTACGTACTGAAATTCGAGACCGATTTCCTGAACACTGCAGACGATTGAGTGATCAGCCAAGTTCCAATTGTTAAACTCTCTGATCACTGGGAACTCAGGCAGAAAATATCAGACCGTTGTGACAAACAACAAGGCTGCCATTTATCGAAACGCCAGCCATTGTCGGAATTGCTTTGTCATATCCAGTGGCTTTTCCAGAACGGTACTGTATTGTGAATTTCGTAGGGATTTTTTCGTTTGATACCATAATCCACGTGACCTGGATACTAGTCCGTTCCGATTCACCATCCCTTCTGCAATGGTTGCATCGTTTGATTTGAGATCCTGCTTGTATCTCTCGGAACCTGGGCCAAAATCGACTCGCGTGATTCCTCTCTCGCAACCAGCCTCGAACAGTTTGAGCATGTGAGAGATACCGGGAGAGTATTTCTGGAATTCCATATCGTATGCAGGAAACCAGAGATGCAAGTTTGTCGGAGACATCAATCCAAGATGAACCGCAACAAGCTGATCGCCTGCATACATGGCACTAAGAGGAGCAGAAAACTTCTCAAAGTGAGATTCAGCAAATGTTCTCAATAAATCCTGAACCCACTGGTGCTGAAAGATCTCGAGCACGTTTGTTCGACGGTGCTGAGCCCATTTCCATTCGATCAGTTTTTGCAGCACATGGGGATCTGTACTGTGCCACTCAAATCGAAGTTCACCCTGCTCGCGTTCCAGCTTGCGAAGTTTTCTTTCTGACTGGGACAGGAAAGATCCCTTGGCTCGCTGTTCAATGCGATACTGTTCGTAACCCTGGGAGAGGTTGACATAGGGACTTAACTTCGTTCCCCATTGATAGCGGGAAAAGGTAGTCTGGCTTACAGGAAGATGATCGAAATGCCAGGATTGAATCCCGCAGGCTTTAAACATCTCAATGGGATTCCACTCGATTTGGGGATCGATGATGGCTCCGTGAGATTCAGAGAGTCGTCCAACTGGTGAATTTGCAACGTGGTTGTGCCGCTGATACGGAAAGAATCCAACGGGGATTCCATCCTCATCAATGACTGCGATCTCGACATCATCGCGTGCCAATGCAACGAGTTGAGTGAATTCTGGACGCAGGAAAGGTGTGTTTAATTCAGGATGTTCATCCAGAATATCGCTCCAGCGTTCCCAGTAGCCATGGGGGAATTCTTGAATTGGATAATTGAAATAAGTAATCATGAGGCCCCCATTGTGGATTTATTTTGCCACTGGCGTATCAGTTTTTTCGGTTTCTGCAAAGTCGATTTGAAACGTGATTGTTTCACCCACTGTTTTGCGTGAAGTAAAGAACGACGGATAAACCTTCTGGTTGAACTGCGGTCATAACACGCCTCTGCTACTGAAACCGCACCACTCGCGAGACTGTCTTTATAGGAATCGTTTCCTTTGCCCAGATCGAGTCGCGAAATCCCCAACTCGGCACATTGCTCTGCCATTCGGAGCAGGAGAATCAAGCCGGGTGAGTATTTGTGAAATTCGTAATCGTATGTAGGGAACCAATAATGCAGGCAATTATTCGTGAACATCCCGAAATGAACCGCCACAACACGATCATGGATTCGCAGTGTCGAGAGTGCCCCATTCATTCCTGATTGTTCAGTTTGATGGAGATGTTTCAGAAAGTTCTTCACCCACTCAAATTCCAGAATATCTGCTGTGTTTGTGGCTTGCCGTTGGGCCGACTTCCATTCGAATAGTGAATGCATCGCATGTTCGTCCATGTCCTGCCATTGAAACGTGATCGGCCCAACTTCACGTTCCATTTTGCGTTCTTTACGAAGGACCTGGGACAAGGATCGATTCCCCGATTCACGTCGTGCGGTCAGATATTCCTGATAACCGTGACTCAGATCCATGTAGGGGGAATCGCTTTGACTGAGAATGGATTCTGTTGGAATTTCTGCATGGACAAGATGATCAAAATGAATCTGTGAGAGATTCAATCGCTTGAGCAATCCCGGTTGATCGAATTGAATCGGTTCTTGTGAAATACAACCCTGAAAATCTGCGAGTTTGATGCCCAGGGGTCTTCCAACTTTTCCGTCATGTCTTTCAAAGGGCAAATATCCAGTAGGCTGGCTATCTTCTGTAAAGACTGCCACCTCGATCTGGCGTCGAAATTTCGCAATGGACTGAGTGTAAGCAGGGTGTAAGAATGGTGAAGAGAATTGTGGTTGATGCGTGAGTGATCGCCACAGGGAGAGTTCCTGCTCTGATAAATTGTCGGGATGTTTTAGTTGAACTTCCATCAAATACCCTCATGCTCAAACTTAGGCGAATCGGAAATGGGCATTTTTATCATCGAGGGATTGAGCGATTTAATTCTCAGACTCGCTTCGGCTATTCCGACCATCAACCAGAAGTAACGAATGTAGGCAAAGTGCAGAAACAATCCAGTAATGCCATAAACCAGCAACATGTAGAATACTGCCATTTTCAGACCAGAGAGTTCGCCAACGTCTTCTTCTGTTTGACGATACAACCCGACTCCAAGTGTTACGAAAAGCCCCAGCAGTCCTGTCAACCCGAGTAGACCATTCTCGGCAGCAACATCCAATGGTAAACAATGGGCCTGTCGTTCTGGATCAAGCGCACGGATGCCGATTCGTTCTCCATATTCCCGCGAATAGTATTTGAACTGACCAGGTCCAACTCCAATCAGAGGATGATCCCGAAACACAAGTAAAGCTGCTCCCATTTCCGTGGCTCGTCCCTTGAGAGCGCCATCCGCTTCGGAATGTTTTCCTGACATCAATAAAGATTTCAGATCCAACAGACTCGAAAGACGTGTGCGATACTGGGGGGTCGCCATTAAACCCGCAAAGAGAAGGGCACCAACCACTGCAACTTTGAATCGATTGACGTGCCTTAAGATGGCTGCCAGAACAATAATAAACCCTGCACACAAAATTGTGCTTCTTGAAAATGCCAGAAAGACGCCAGAGACTGCACAAAGGAGGGCTATCGTGGCTAGCAATCGTAAAAGACCTCGTTCGTCACGGATACGGAATAACGCGAGTGGAACCAGCATGAGCATAATCTGCGCGTAACGGTTTTTTTCGCCAATGGGACCGGAAAGTCTCATTTGTTCGACTTCATCATCGTCTGTGGTGAAGCCAGGTTCATCACCGGTTTGAGCCAGTCCACCGTAATTGTTTTCAAACGTCCCACTCAACTGCTGGAACAGTGGAATCCCCCCCGAGATTAATCCCGCAACCAGTAACGACCATGTAACATTTCTTAACGTTGATTTATCTCGAATGACATTGACGACGAGAAGATAGAGCAGCAGGCCTTCCAGTAGAAAGGAATTGAATTCAACCCACGCCAATTGAGGCTGCTTAGCAAATAATGCCCCCAGAAACTGAGAGAGCGTGAGGAGGGCGATCCATATAAACGAGCGTCCGAGAATAATCGGCTGACGACGCAGTACGATAAAATACAACAGGGGAATAATCAGTAACCCCACAACAGCATGGGCAGCTATTGCTGGAACACCATGGAATCTCACTGCGACTGCTGCGAGGTTGGAATATACACAAAAAAAGACTAGATAGGTTGCGACGTTCACGGACCGCCAGATCAAAGCGGCAGCAATGACCGCAATAAATAATCCAGCCGCCAATTTCGGGGAGATTAAGAGCAACCCACCCATTCCGATGGAGACAATTGCGACTAAGCCGACGATGAAGCCGGTTTTCGTGTCGAATGGTGTTGTCTGTTGGAATGTACTCATTGGAAATTCTAAATAGAGCGAAAAGTGAAATCTCAATGTGGCCTGAAAATTAACTCGTGGGAGTTGTCAATCCGCCACGATGCGGGTTCCAGAGAGTGACCTGATGGCCGCGTAATAAATTCATGATTGCCATTAATACGGCGACATTGATCATGCAGAAATAGAATGGAAGCGACATCAACCTAGGAGGCTTTCTCCTGGTCATCGAAGCGACACAACCGGCTACAGCCAGACCAATAAATAAAATTTCCAATATCGTCGCCGCTTGATATATCCACCCCTGATTCCACAGAAGTGGAGTGATTATGCCGAGCGCCAGGATTGGAAGTACAACCAGCCTGCGTAGTAATTTGTGCGAGAACAGTTGGAATGAATAAAATCCATACTTGAAGGGATTTAGTAACGTTCTCATGCACCAGACTGCTCGCAATCCGCGAGTTGTAACTCTGGTTTTGCGCCCCAATTCCGCTTTGACCGCCCCAGCTGCGGGCTCTCTGCAGATGGCTTGAGGGTTGAAAATCAGGCGATATCCCTGAGCAATGACGCGAGTAGAAGTAACAAAATCATCTGTCACGCCTTCGGGAACCGGTTGAAACAGGAACCGTCGAATCGCATAGATGGCACCTGTTGCTGAAATCACATGCCCGGAACGAGATTGCCAGATTTTCATCCAACGATCGAAGTTCCAGTAACTTTGTTCGCCGGAAGCCGCGGCTCCGTCGTCATAATTCTTACTATAAACCTGATTGCCTGCGACGCCACCAATCGACAAATCTGCAAAAGGCTTGACCAACTCTCGAATGGAGTCAGCAGCGTACATGCTGTTTGCATCGGAAAAGACTAGAATGTCTCCGTTGGCCTGGTGCACGGCTGCATTCAAAGAGCGTGCCTTACCTGCCCGTGGAAGTTTCAGCAGTTTGATTTGATTATTCTGATAACCCGCGACAATTTCATTCGTTCGGTCAGTCGAACCATCCGAGGCCACCAGCACCTGAAGTTTCTCGGCTGGATAATCCAACTCAAGAACGTTCTTCATCTTCTCTTCAATACCTGCCTCTTCATTATAACAGCAGATAATCAGGCTCACCGCAGGGGTGATCTCTTCGCATTGAAATGTTTTCCGTACGACGAGACTTCGTAGGAATGTCAGTAGAGGAAATCCCAGGTAGGCATAACCAATTACGAATAAGCAGACGAGAAAGGTCATTTCCAGAGGTGTCATACAGGCATCTCCTGAGATTGATATCGAGAGGGTTGATGTGTGTCTTCTTCGGTCGATTGTTCGATGAACTCATTTGCCAATTTATGGTCTGGAAGAATGACATGCAGAAGTTTCCCGGAGTTGATGGCGACATCAAATTCTTCACGAACAAATTGATACCCCTGCGCTGTCAAGCGATTACGAAGGGTATGATCGGAAGCCAGTGTCAGGATGGCTTCGGCGAGTCCTGTTGTATCGTGAGGTGGAACCAGTAGACCGGTTTGATTGTGCTTAACCAGTTCTGGTATTCCTGAAAGATCACTGGCGATGGCAGGAATATGAGAGGCCATCCCTTCCATTAACACGACAGGAATTCCTTCACGGCGTCCATCTGCAGTGGGAACACTCGGAGCAATGATCACATCGATCTGTTTTAGCAGCTGTTGAATTTCATGAGACGTCTTTCGTCCATGGAAAACAACACGATTTTGCAAACCCAACTGCCTCACAAATTCTTCAAGTGATTTTCGATCCGGCCCATCTCCTATTAAATGGCAGGTGAATTCGAAGGCATCGTCATGCAGACGCTTACAGGCTTCGATCAGTTGGAATTGACCTTTCACCTCATGCAGCGTTCCGATACAGATCATTTGAAAGGGGCCAAGGCCCTGCTCGTAATCTGTCGGTTCCAATTGAGGTGTAAAAATATCAGGATCTATTCCGCAGTGAATCACATGGATTCGTTCGGCAAATTGCTCGCCGCAATGATTGATAATCAGTTTTCTATTGTAATCGGAAATCGTAATCGTTGCCGCAGCGGCTTCGACTTTTTTCTGAAGCATGCTTTGATCCCGATGGAGATCTGAACCATGAGCGGTGAAACTGAATGGGATTCCGCTCAGTCGATGAATAACCCAGGCGACCATCGCAGGATGAGATGCAAAGTGGGCGTGCAGATGATCGATCTTCTCGCGTTCCATGCGTTGTGCCAGGTAGATCGATTTCGGAAAGAACAGAATCGCTCCCATCAGAAATCTTCTACTCTTCCTGTTTTCTTTGATCAGGGCAAAAAACGTGCTGAATAATAGGAATGGCTTTGTGCAGAATGCTTTGAGGCAGCTGAATAAAATCGAAATGCTCAACCAGGGAGTGAAGATGGCTCGATCGACATATTTTTTCGCTTCCGGATGTACAAATTTTGTTTTTTCGCGTTGGAGCGGATAAACCGAAACATCAATTCCCAGCTTCTCCATTTCAATCATTTCGCGGAGCACGAATGTTTCCGTTAACTTTGGAAAGCGAGACATCATATAAGCAAGTCGGTACGAACTTTGATGAGGCTCGGGTTTCTTTTCTGCATCGATTCCTAATAAGCGATTCAAAATCCTGACTTTCTTCAATTCCGGGAAGTTACGATCGAACTGGAGATGCTTACGATTGACACAGAGGACGATCCAGGAGCTGAGCAGTACGACCATCGTTCCTGTCACCCAACCCAGATTAAACAGGTAAGACAGACATAAAACACACAATGCGATACAGGTCGTGATGAACTTGGGTACGAATGAACCAAACCCATTCATCTCGTGAACATGACGCCTGACCGCCAACGCTTTCAACGAGCATTGAAAACAGACTCCAACCGCAGCTGCACCAGCTGCGCCGACTGCTCCCCAATGTGAAATCATAAAGCAGGCCAGGATCAAAGTGACTGCAGCTGTCGTCAATTCGATTATGAGAATGGCGTTCATGTGCCCGAGGACTCTGAGCAACAGGCCATTAAATCCATATGATGCTTGAACAAAGTAGGCAGCGGAAAGAATCACGATGAGGAGAGTAACATCGAGATACGCATCTCCGTACAGCAACTGAATTCCAGGTCGGGAGAGTGCCACACTTGCCGCAAAAACAGGAAAGCTCAACGTCATAATCCATAAGCTGGTACTGCGGTGCATTTCCAGCAGCTTCTTTGTTTCACCGGCTGAAAACAGTCGGGAGGCCAGAGGCACAAACATTACCATGAAGTTCAGGATCACCAGTTCGTTGACACGAACCAGCGAGAGCGATGCCCGATACGAAGCCGCTGAATCGGCCGTGGCCAGCCATCCCAGCAGGACAACAAGAATGACACCCCGCATTTGAAATGCGACATCGGAAATCAAAGTTGGAAAGCCATAACGAATGAGCTCCCGAACCGGGAATTTCAGTTCGCGTTTGACGCGATTTGATAACAAACCTTCCTCGGCTACCATTTTCCCAACCAACCACAAATCGATCAGTAAAATGACTCCACCAGAGATGACCATCGCCCATGCAATTTCAATAGGGCCAGCTTGCCAGAGGCAAACGGCACCCACCAGAATTAATTTCAGCAGCGGCCCCACGAAATGCTTTCTGAAGAAAACTGCCCGGGCACCTTTAAGAATTGTCAGCAATGAAAGTGAAACACTGGCAATACCGTTGCCAGGAGTTAGAAATACCACAAGTAACATTAATGGCCAGGTTGTTGCATCCAGCGGGATGGAGCCTGGGAAGAAAAGAGCAAGTATCCATACAAGAGCAATGAGGACAATGCCCAGTGAAATCGGTGCACAGATCGCCAGAATTAAAGATCCTGCAAATCGACCTTGATCGTTTTGCTCGTGATAGATGGCTCCGTATCGCGAAAACGTTTTATCCATACAGAGTACAGCTGCGATCGATAGCAGCTCGACGATTGAAATGACGTATGCCAATTCACCATAAGATGTTTTTGAGAGCGCGCGAATAATGACAACCTGCGTCAACAGATTGAGCAGCAACGAGCAGCCCCGTCCAGCCAGCAGAACCGTTGAACCGCGAATTTGTTTACGAGACGAAGAGTCCGTATTGCAAGTTGAGGAATCGTCGGACGATATCTGAGGATTATTCATCCCTGTTCCTCTCCGGCATACGTTTTCTGGCGAGTCGACTGCTCTGCAGGATTCTTCATATCCTGAATTTCGCGACGCAAAGCATGGATCTGCCCTAGAAGATCCGCCTGAACGGAATCATCCGCTTGAGCTCGATTGTCAATGGATGTCTTGGGAGAATTTTGAGAGTAAGCCGCCAGACAAAGTAAACACGCAACTCCCGCCATGATTCCCATCACAATACTGATAACAAGTACAGGGACAGGCTTCGGCCAGATTGATTCCTGAGGAACGACAAATTCATCCAGCAAGCTGACGACGATCGATCCGTCCCCATTAGCCAACGATTGATTGGCCAGCTTCATCGACTGCAGCGTTTCAGCAATGGAGGCATGCAGTTCACTTACCTGAGCAAGTTTCGCCTGAATCTGCACTTCGTCTCCCTGAATATTGTGAGCAGTTTTTAAACGTTGATTTTCCGCACGGATCAGTTCTCGCAGGGCTTCTTCTTCTTTCTGGAATTGCTTCAGTGAAGCCTGTAATTCAACTTGCAGAACAGCCGATTCGTTCGTATGAGCAGACTCCAGCATGCGTACGCGTTCTTCAATCGATAAACGTTGAGGATGCGAGGGCCCATAAATTTGAGATGCTTCTGCGAGGTCGGTTCGACCTGCATTGAGATTTCGTTCGACTTCTTTGAGAACGATGGAATTCGTCGAATGAACCTGTGATCTGCCGGAATTACGGGATTCCTGCAATAGATCCAATTGCACGGTGAGGGAAGCAATTTCCGATTGGATTTCGATTAACCGTCGAGTTAAAACTTCCATCATGGAATTGGATTGAGTATCCACTTCTGGACTCTCGGAACTGGTGTTTGTACTGATCAACTTCAAATCTTGCTGGAGTTGTGCGATGTCCTGTTCGAGTTCGGCTTTGCGTTGCTCCAGCAAGACGACCGAACGAGACGCCGACGATTTTTCCAGTTCACGCAAATGATTTTGATAACACTTAATAATCGATTCGAGCCGCGCAGTGGCCTGTTGAGGGTCGGAGTGCTGATAGGTCAATTTGATGATGTCGGTTTTGGCGAGCGGATTGACTCGAAGGGCCTCTGCAATCGAGCCGACTTGTTCGCTTTGAGTCTTCGGCTTGGCCGGATCTGTAAGTTCAGGCAGTTCTTCGAGAGAGCGTGTCAATGTTGCAGGACTACGAATCACTTCGGATTGAGTGGCCAGAAATTCTTTGTCATAAGTTTTGGCGAGATTGGTGCTTTCCAAACCCAATCCTAAATTCTGAACGACAATTCTCACCTGAGCTTCATAAATCGGCTTTGTCACAGCCAGATATGCAACGGCCAGGCTGACTGCAAACAATGTTGACAGGCCTACCAGATACCAATATTTGCGGAACAGTTTCCAGTCGAGAAATTCACTCAATGATGAATTTGATGACAATTTGTCAGCCATGATCTAGCCTGCAGATTATAAGGGATTTGCCGTAAGGTTCGATTGTGCGGTTCTGTGTCGTCTGGGATTCAATCAAGTCGAATGAAAACAACATGTCTGTTCAGAAAGTAACGGTTGTTCTGAAGGAATGGCCTTCTGTTCCCAACTTCACTAACGGCATATCGTTTGCACTTAAAAGTGTTTGCTCTTTGAATCGCAGTATCGCACGTTTCTTTCGTACGGATTCACAAAAAGTGTATGTCACAAAATCTACTGAGGATGATGAGTTCCTCTGTCATCTCTCCAAAGGTCGTCAACTGATGTCAGTCACTATGAAACCAGTCGATTACCCTCGCGTAACCAAAAATATGCAGTCTCTGAAATCGTCGAGAAAGGCTTTGAGGAATCCTGTTTACGAAATTACGAAACGGATCTTTGATGTCACAATCTGTCTTTTACTGCTCCCATTTGTTCTGCCCGTCATTATGATTTCTGGGCTGGCCATATTTATTGAAGACCCAGGGCAGATTTTCTTTTTTCAACAGCGGACTGGCCAATTCGGTCGCCGATTCAAGATGTTCAAACTGAGAACCATGTCGAAGAATGCTGAGGAGATGAAAAAGTCTTTGATGCACCTGAACGAATTGACCTGGCCCGATTTCAAAATGAGCAACGATCCCAGAGTTCTACGTGTGGGTAGATTTCTGCGAAAAACGAGCCTGGATGAGCTGCCTCAGATCTTCAATGTTCTCTGCGGAGACATGAGCCTGGTCGGGCCGCGGCCAACTTCATTTGCTGCCACGACGTACACGCTCTGGCATACTGAACGACTGGAAGTGAAGCCGGGCATAACCGGACTCTGGCAGGTGAGTGGGAGAAGTGATGTCGATTTTGATGATCGCCTCAGACTCGATATCGAGTACATCAGAAAACGTAACCTATACTTTGATCTCCAACTGATTTTTCGCACCGTTGCAGCCGTCTTTCGGTCAAAAGGTGCATACTAAGGTCACATTGACCGGTCTTGATATTTTCAGGTGAATCGAATGCAGGCACATCGCTTCTGGATTATCAGCACAATTTGCTGGCTGTTTATCCTGTTCAATATCGAACGACTCTTTCCTACCATCAATATTGCTTCGTTCGTCTATGGGTTGGCAACTCTGAGCGGAGTATGCATGTTAATTTCGAAGTTTGCCAGAAACTCGGCGTTCGGACTCGTCAGTGCAAGTTTTATTCTGGCGTTGGTCATTGTGAAAAGTATTCTCGGATACGAGATACAACTGGAATCCTTATACCTGACATTGGCGGAAGTCGCAGCAGTCGTGCTCACAATGTTTCTGTGTCGTCAAATTGGACAGGGAATTGATGAATTCGCACTTTCCACGGATCAACTTCTGATGACCTACAGTTCTAATTCGGTTCCAGGGATCAAAGAAGCAGAGCCGAAGTTGCTTGAAGAAATTCGCCGGGCACGAAGACATGAGCGTCCCCTCACTTTTCTGGCCCTTTCAGCTGCCTCGCCTTCGCAACAGCCTTTGGAAAAGATGCTGCGTCAGTTAATTCAGAATATCGAAGAGGAATATGTCACTTCGTGTCTGAGCCAGTTTCTGAGCATGGAAACGAAGTCGCACGATTTAATCGTCCGTATGGATAATAAGTTCCTGCTGCTCCTTCCCGAGACGAATCGTTCTGAAGCCGGGCAACTCTCTGACCGACTCAAAGCAGCCTCGAAGTCGAAACTGGGGATTGAACTGACTGCGCAAGAGTATGCGTTCGGGGTCGACGAACTCACTCTCAATGGTGTGCTGAACCGTGTTTCCAGCTTTGGGGTCAAGGGACGTAAGCAGTCTGTGAATGAGAAGTACAATATGGAAACTGCGACCGACAATTCCCGACCTGTCGATGAGGGAACGCTCGTTGAACAAAACTGCTAAACGAGATCAAGTCCAGCTTAAATTTATTGATGATGCCAGGTGAGGCGGAAGAACATGACGCTTAAACGTATTGCTGGGATCGCTTCACAAACAAAGTTATGTGGACATGTACTCAGCCAGCTCGAAAAACTGAATTTTCGATCAACCTCCTTACGAGTGTTGGCCTTTCATCGAATTGGAAATCCTTCCTCCAGTTCCGATTACTATCCTGGCTTGATCAGTACAACGCCAGATCGTTTTTGTGAACAACTCGATTATCTTGCCAATCAAAAGAATGTGGTTTCGATGGATCAGGCGATCGAGTCGATACATGGAAAAGTCAAACTACCCGAACGAGCGGTCTTGCTGACATTCGATGATGCAACGCTGGATTTTGCAGAATTCGCCTGGCCAGAATTGCAGAAAAGAAAGTTGCCTGCAACGGTTTTTGTCCCGACCTCTTATCCAGACAATTCCAACATTCATTTCTGGTGGGATCGACTTTACCGGGCCATTTACAGAGCCCCCGAAGGAACGGTCATTTCTCTGGAAGCTGATCAGCATGTGCTCGGAGCGTTCAATCAAAGGACGAGCGTATTCCGTTACCTGAAAGAGCACTTGAAAACCTTATCGCATGCAGAGTTTCAGCAGGCGATGGAATCGATAGTCTCAGCTTGTCATATTCCTGACCCGGATCACAATAATGTGTTGAGCTGGAGTAAACTTCTCGAACTTCACAAAGCCGGGGTAACTTTGGCACCTCATACTCAGTCCCACCCGATGCTTAATCAGATGGGAGCCGAAGAGGTCGCTGCTGAGGTCACCGGCTCGTGGCAGGATTTGAAATCGTATCTACAATACGATGTTCCCAAAGTGCTCGCCTATCCAGCAGGGGGTGTGACTGCGGAGACAGAACAGGTTCTGATCAACTGTGGTTATGAACTCGCCTTTACGACACGACGTGGCGTTAACTCCTTGCCAGTCATGAATTACTTGCGACTCAACCGTATCAATGTTGGTCAGCGAACCACGTTGGGGCTACTGCGGATGCAATTGTTGTAAAAGTCGTATCGTAGAATGTTTCGCTCAGAATTCGCTCAGCCTCAAACGACTCTGTACATTCGAGCTGATTGGGTATGAATTTCGATGGTTCGATTGTAACGATTATTCCAGTTTTAGTGATTATCCGAGCCTGTTTCAGCCGATCTTCATACAGGGACGTGCTTTGGGAGAGCGCTAATCTGATGGTATGGAATTTGTTTGCTGGAATTTCTCAAGCGAATTGTGAACCGATCGCAATTGACTGATTCACAGATCAAGTTGATTTCATGCCGTACTCTTGAAGATTGCCCCGCCAAGAACCAGACAAACGTGAAAATCGTATTGTGTCTGCTTGGCTTTGTAATTGTTTCAATCCAAACGTTATGGGCTGGTCGATGAACAATGTTGTAAAATCTGATGCTGTGATATGCATCAATCGAACAACAATATCGCTGGTCATGTTGACAGTGCTTTTGATAACGGGTTGTTATGCTCCTTTAAGATCGCCCGGCATTCCAGCGGCTACACTTTCTGATGAATATCGAATGCCCATTCGAACGGCAGGTGAGCCACTCAACTTTTCTTCTCTCTCTGCTGCTCCGCCACAAGTTTATTTGCTTGGTAATGGAGACATCATTGAGATCACGATTCCCGACCTGATCCATCAAGGCGAGGCGCGTCCCTTCCAGGTTCAATTACTGGAAACTGGTGAAGTTCTATTGCCTCACGTTGGCCCGGTCATGATTGGTGGCCTTTCGCTCATTCAGGCTCAGCAGAGAATTAATCACGCACTAGGGCAGGGATATCTGCAAAAACCAGGAGCGTCGATCAGCCTTGTCAAAAAAGGAGTGATCAATGTTGTTGTGCTGGGTGCAGTCGAACGACCGGGTGTCTATGAACTTCCTCGCTACGAGAACGATATCGCGCATGCCCTGGCGGCAGCAGGGGGACTCTCTGAAGATGCAGGCGAAGTGATCGAGATCCATCGTCAATATGAACATCAATGGCTGGGATCGCCTGAAACTATGAATCCTCAGCAACCACCTCAGTATCAGTCCCATCCAATGCCGGCTCCGCAGATGACAGTTCCGCAGCATCAATTCCAGAAGATGTCGTCAGCGAGTTCTGCTCCGATACAGCAATCCAGTTATCAGCAGCCAAACACAGAAAATACACTACGCTCTAATCCATCCAATCAGTTGCTGAATATCAATCCGCCAAACGGCAGTTACCGTCGTCCGTCTGCAGTGTCTCCACAAAGATTGAATCCGACGGGGACTTATCGTTCCGGAACGGGGCTACAGTCGTCAACACAAGAGCCAGTGATTCGTGGTCAGTCACCCGAGCAATGGTCACCGATGTCTGCTCCATTCATTCCAACTGAGGGCATCATGATGGCGAATCCACCAGCGAATACGATTGTTCGTATTCCGTTGAAAGGTTGTGCCACTCCCGTTTCACCTCAAGATATTATTCTGAATCCGGGAGATGTCGTAGTCGTCCCGAAAAAGACGGATCAGGTTTTCTACGTGGTTGGGCCACTCAGTGAATCAAACCGGCTGCGGTTTACCGTCAATGACCGCGATCGCGAAATTGGGAATGGCCTGCTGTTGCCGAGAGATCGTGAAGTCGATGTTGTGACAGCTGTCGCCATGGCTGGTTATATCGATCCCATCAACTCGCCTGTCACGGTAACTGTTCACCGGACTCAGCCTGATGGAATGCCACTCTTAATCAAAGTGAACCTGATTAAAGCTCGCTACAATCCGCAGGAAACGGTCTTTGTTCAACCGGGTGACATCATTTACCTCAATCCCGATGCCTCCTGGTATAGCCGCAGGCTGTTTGATCGCCTGATCGATAACACCGTAGGAAGAGTTTTCGGTAACTGATATTGAGGATTACTCTGTTAATGACAGTGTTGAGGGTCGAATCGGAATTATCGTGCATTGCTTTTAAAATAGCAGACTCGGAACCTAGTCTCAGCTCAAAAGTTCCTTGCCGTAAATCAAGAACTACAATTAACTTAGTAAGTTCTGATTGATGAATCTGTGAAAGTCTGGTCATGACCGCTCTAATTCCGAAATTGACTGAGGATATTGGCCCCTCAGCAAATCTGAGTCGGTCGACTAACAATCCGGGCTCATCTATCGCAAAGCGGTCAGGACAAATCCTCATTCTAGGAAATGATGCTCGAACCGTACTCCCAGTCGCTCGTTCATTGGGGCGGCAAGGTTTAAAGGTACAACTGAACTGGTTCGACAATAATCCTCTGCTGAAGTGTTCTCGATTCATTTCCATTTGTCATACGGATGTCCTTGATGCTCAGCATCCTGCCGAAACTTTGGCAAGATTGCTCGCGTGCGTCGAACAGAATTCAATCGAGACAATCCTGCCCACTTCAGATGCGGCTTGCATTTTTCTCCATCAATCCCGATCGAAAATTCCGCTTCATATCCATCTCGGCATGTCCGATTCTGCAGCGTGCGAGACTGTTTTTAACAAAAACCTCACTGCTGAATTAGCCCGAGCATTGAGCATCGCGATCCCTGCTCAGGAGATTGTCAATAACCCGCAGGAATTGGATTTACTCGCAAATCAATTTTCAGGTCAAGTCGCATTAAAGCCTCTTTGCTCCAGCGACGGTAATAGCAGTAAGCAATTTGCCACACTTTATCCAGACTTGAAATCCTGCCAGAAGAACTGGCCTGAGAAACTAGCTGGACCTCTTCAACTGCAGGAATACTTCGAAGGAGAAGCTCAGGGTATTGTTTTTCTGGCATCTTCAGGAAATCTGATGGTGGCGATGCAACATCGTCGTTTGCACGAAACATCCGGGCATGGCAGCACCTACCGGGAATCAATCCCACTGAATCAGGAGTTGCTGAGTGCGACTAAGAAAATTCTGAAGGAATTAAACTATACCGGTGTCGGCATGTGTGAATTTCGTGTCAATCCAGAGAACGGCAAGTGGGTCTTACTGGAAATCAATGGCCGATTCTGGGGCTCTCTGCCGTTAGCAATTAATGCAGGGCTTGATTTCCCTTATTACTATTGGCAGCTGCTAGTTGGCGAAACTCCAGATGTTCCTGAGTGTTATCAGCATGGCGTTCGCTGTCGAAATCTCAGACAGGATCTCCGCTGGATGTGGCGTCAGGGCATCGGCAAGCATTCCGATCCCTATGGCACAAACGGCTGGAAAATGAATTCTGTTTCCAGATTTGAACTATTCTCTCATGCTCTCCGCCTGCTCACGTTACAGGATCATCTCGACTATTACTCTCGGGATGACCTGCGACCGTTTCTGCAGGAAATCAAAGCGGTTCTGAGTGCTCCTTGCCGCAGGTTGAAAAAGAAGTTCTCAAATTGGTAGGCAGACTTCAAACTCAAACAGGTGAGATCATTTTCAAATGATTTCACCTGTTTCAATATAGGGTTATCCATCTCAGTGGCTTACACAGATGTCTGCAAACTCTCTAGTGGTTTCCAAAGCCGATCAATTCCGCTGGCGTATTTGGAATAGCGTCGGGGGGTCAGACCCTGTTCGGCGACGATGTCTCTTAACCAGCGTGGTATCGATTGATTGAACTTGATTTCCATGATTGACTCCTCTTCGGGAATCAATGCAAAGCCGGGTTCGTGTCCGACTTTCGAATAGGAATCGGGGGAATATGTGCAGGCCGCATGATCGAAAGTAATGCGAACGCGATCGTCCACTTTTCCCATCCAGGCTTCCCGAAGATAGGAAATCGTATTGGCGGCTTTGCATTTTAAGGAAGCCTGCATCCACTCCATTAGGGAGACCGTTGAATGAAATTTCAGATCTTCTTCCAGAACATACTCCCGCAAATTCGCTAATTCGTCACTGTTTTGAAGAATCGCCAATCCTCCTTCAGGAGTTAAGCGAACTCGTTCCTTGCAGACCGAATCTTTGATCCGATGCTTGATTTCCAGAAAGAAGACTTGATCCTGCAACTGGTCGGGTGACTTTAACTCATCATAGAATCGCAGACGCAATTTTCGACGTAATGCAATGCCATCAATTTTTTCCCAGTACAAATCGAATTTGGGGGAGTCGTAATAGACACTGCTGACGCGATAGCAGGCATTTTTTCCATGCGGGTCTTCAATGAGCCCCGGCTTGGCTGCTGCTAAAAATCGTTCTCGCTGCTCGTGGGTGACACGGAATTTGATTTCGTAACGACTGATCATTTCTGTTCCACTTTCTTCATCAACTCCACCCACTCTTCAGGCAGACTTTCCACCACATGAATTCGTTCTTCAGTAGACTGTGAATCTGCAGCATTTGTTCCAAGCAGATACAACCGGCACTGCTTTTCGACATCCAGGTTCTTGTAAACAGAATCTCGAATCTGACAATCCCATAGAAGGCCCTGACCACCCCGAGGGTAGAGCCATTTCTTTCGGTAGGAATGGTAGGCCGTCTGATTGCCTGCGAACGTAGTCGACTTGAATAATGCCTGAGAATTGTCTTTCGATTCCACGCCGCGTACGCATCGTTCAATTTCGCAATCACGTACGACAACTTTCGTTCCTTCACCCACGCTGATTCCCTTATCCCCGCATCCGGATAAGCGACAGTGGTCGACAGAGAGTTCACACCCCATCATGTCCAACCCATCGTTCCCTGAATTGATCCACTGGCAGTTGCTGACCCGTCCACTGCACATATCAAGATCAAGACCATCCGAAAGTGCATTCTCGAATATGCAATCATCGACTTGGATAAACGACTCTGCCAGATTCACACAGTCATCACCAATAAAATTCTCCCCAAACCAGCAATTCTGAATGACGACATGAGGACAGTCGTAGACATTAAACATCCCTTTAAACAGGATCCCCTTGCATTCGGCAGTTGACCCACCATCGACGAAGAGATGTTTCAAGGTTGTGTTTCGAGTCTTTTGCCCGCTGATTCCGACACAGCCCCAGAGTTCTGAAGTAGCGGCACGAATACGAATTGGCTCCAAGGCAGTCCCCTCGGCTAATACGAGTCCTTTTGAAAATAAACTCACTCCAGGTCCCATTAGCAGTGTGGTGCCCGGATGGATCACTAACTGCTGACCGGTTTCGATCATCAACGTTTGTTCAAGGGTAATTTCTCCCGGTCCCAGTTCGATAATTCCCTGTGTTTCGGTACGCAACCCAGACGGAGGCAGTGTACGACAAGCCTGACTTACATGGGGTCTGTTCGCTTTCGGCTCAATCTGCTCTCCTGTGATCGAATTGTAAAAGTGTAGATTCTGAAGGGGAGCATCAATCCGGTAGGTCAAAGGTGTGGACTTAAGGTAAGGCAGCGTTTTGGAGAAATGCTCTGGCTGAAACTCAAACTCACTGAGTTCTTGAGACAGGCCAGGATAAAGCAGGTCTGTCACCCCTTCTTCCCAGTCCTTAACACGACAAGGCCTTCCCTGATCGTTGAGAACTTTGATTGCAACAGAGCCAAAAACATGAACCAGGGTCTCGGAGTGATCCGCATTTGCGGGCTCTACAGAGAACTGGCAATCATTCAGATAATCTCCGATAAATGCTGGTTTTGCCTTGGCCCAATTTTGAATGATCTCTAATTCACTGGCCATTTTTCTAATGGCTACGGGAAAACGATCCGTTCCAATTGTTTTCTTACTCAGATGAAAGTCCGCCTCCAGATCTCTTTCCATTAAGTCGTATTTATTTTGGACATACTCCTGCATTTCCTCTGTTGAGCCTGCCTGATGGATCAGTTCCCACAGAATCTGATTTCTGCGATGCACCCAAAGTGGATTAGAAGTTAAGTGTTCGAGTACTGGGTGATTTACAACATCGACTGGTGTGAATTCGCGTCCAACAATCTCATAACAGGTGGGGTCCCACGGGACTGGTTCGAGTAATCCCTGGTTACTGCAGATATAGAACATCTGATTGTGTTTATGATCGGTATGCACACAACCAGAGAGAATCATCGCTGCGGAGTATTTCGCATAGCGTTCTGTATTGAGCAAACTCTGTAGATGAAGTGCCGTTGATATACTGGGAGTTTCCCGGAGCGTCAGAAGAAACTTTTCGAACTGGGACTGATTCAGTGGCAACTCTTCGCCGTAAATATCCCAACTGGAAGGCGATGCCCATAAATCGAGGTGATCTTTTTCCAGGATGGCATCTCCTTTGAAAAAGGTGCCCGGCATCCGTCCTTCAGCCAACGCCAGCGATTCCCCCGGACGATAGGAACGCAAGTAGACTCCGTAATATTTTCGATTCACAAACAGGCGGACAGGCTCGTTCAGCGTCGAAACGAGTTGCAATTCACGAGCCAGGTATTCCGGGATCTGGTGGCGAATTCCTAAGGCATCTTTGGGGCGTGTCAATTCAACATAACGTTGCCCCAACGCGATATCATCCTTCTTAATTTTAACTCGTAACGAAGGTTTTTCCGGCCAGTGATGATAGTGCATTGCTCCACGATAGGAGATTTTTGATTTCTGAAGCCTCTGGCTTTCATCGCGATAATAGGCAGAAAAATAAGGACTGTCCCCGCCAGGATCATGCCCCAGTTTGGGGTCACCAGTCACATTGGCTCGATGCATCTCCGAGAGCGTATTTCGCGGCACAAAAAGCTCAAGAGTCGCCAGCGGGCTGCCAGTTGCAGGGAACTCTCCATAAAGAAGATTGCTGGCAGATGAGATTGCAGTGTCCGCATACAGACGAACTCCTTCTTCAGGATGATGATGTAACATCCACTTGAAGTTTGTGCTGCGATTCAATGCGATAACAAAAGTCGCAGCCATAACGAGCAGGAAAACCGCCACAAAGATGAAAACCTTTCTGGGAATGATCCGAGTGCGCAGATTCCGATCCGTCAACCAGATTTGAGAATTTACGATGCGGATATTCATGGACGTGTGCTCTGCTGCTTGTCAAAACTGAAAAGATTCAGGATTTCGAAATTGACTCATCTTATTATCGATGAGCCTTCCGGATAAATAACTGCAGCGTATGTGAAGAGCAAACAGAGTGGTTTACTCTTATTTAAGCCCATGCGACTGCAAAAACCATTTCGGAATGGTTTAAATGTCTTCGCTATGCATCGCAAAGTTGTAACTGACTTTTAGATTCGCGTTCACTTTCGAGATTTCGTCAATGACCTGGACGGGTGAGAGATCGGGAGACGGGCGTACGGAATAGAGTACTTCGGTGAACATCCCCTGACGAACACTTTCCACAAGCACAATGCTGTAAGCTTCAAACAGCTTTTGCATAACAGCTTCCAGAGCCGTGTGAGGATCGAGTCCGGGAGGAAGCTGAACACGCAGCAACCGTTCCCGATTCTGCTGATTCGCCCCATAATTCATGAAGTGAAGCAGCAACATTGCAACAGAAATAAATCCAGTTGCGACCAGTGCGACACTATGAAATCTTGTCCCGTTAGCCATTGCAATGCCCATTGCAAAGAAGATGAAGCCAACATCTCGGGTTTCTTTAATCGCATTACGGAATCGGATGATTGACAACGCCCCCACCAGCGAGAACGCTCTAGCGATGTTGGAACCAATCACAATCATGATTAATGTTGTCACCAGTGAGGTCAACACAAGTGACTGCACATAGGACTGCGAGTAGCCAATACCTTTGTGCGTAAATCGATAAACCCAACCAATAATCAGACTGCACGCCAAAGAGGACGACAGCGCAAAGACCAGTTCCATCAGAGTTAACGTTTGAGTCTGTTCAGCTCCCGCTTTTAGAAACTCAAGGGAATCTTTAATCAGTTGATCCATGGGAAGTCTACTATAATTCTAAGATCTAAGAATTGGTCCGGAATCATGAGATCGATTGAACTCTTGATGTCTGTGCTAAAGGCGTTCCAATTCAAGCCTATGTCATATCTGAGAATTCGTACTGATTAATGTTTGCGAATTTTGAGACCTCACTTCGAATAAACTGAATGTACCGATTATTTCGACACACGACATTATTATATGAGGATGGCGATAATCCCTCATGAACGACTCGCTGGATCATTTCAGATTCAGTCCTAATCTGCGTAAATTCTCGCCCCCAAGGCGCTGTCCAGCGAATGTGTTCTACAGTGCAAAATACGAGTTAAGGACAATACCGAAATGGCCAAGACTTTCCACCCACTGCTCGCATTGATCGCTTCTGCGACGGATCGGGAGTTAGCCAAATATGTGGAGTATATTATGGCCGAGAACAAGTTTTAGTGGGCTCGAATCCTCTGGCAGATTCACGCGAACGAGCGGTATGCGACATCTGAACCTCATTTTTTGAAGGGCTTGTATAGTTACAACGGTCCTGTAAACTGACGGGTTGATTAAACACTCGTCGATCGATTCACTTTCGTTATCAACTTAATGATTTGTGACTTAGATGAAGACGAATCCGGTAGACTGTGGAGATTCAGGATGAAGAAGGCGTATCGTCGTGCTTGCTATGTCGTGTTTGTTCTTTCAATCTGTTTGAACAATTTAACCCTGGTTCAGTCAGCTGAAAAACAACGGCATGTGGTTGTTGTCAGTATCGATGGGTTCGCAGCCTATCTGGTCGACGATCCCAAAGTTCCATTGCCTACAATCCGTAAATTGGCGAGTGAAGGATGTCTCATCGAAGGCGGAATGACCGTTTCCGATCCTTCGGTCACCTGGCCTAATCACACGACACTTGTGACAGGGATGTCCCCCGGCCGGCATGGAGTCCTCGCCAATGGTGTTCTTGTTCGGGCAGGAATTGGCATCCCCGTAACAATCGACTCTCATCGTGACCAATCAGATCTCGTCAGAGTTCCCACGATTGTCGATGTGGCACACGCTGCAGGCTTGACCACTGCCGAAGTCAATTGGCCCTGCACCCGTGGCTCGAAGTCATTTGATGATCAATTTCCCGATGTTCCGAACGCATTGGATTACACTACGCCTCGCTTACGAACAGAACTGATCGATCTGGGTCTGCTTAGTGATGAGACCCACGCTTCCTTTAGAAAAGCCAGCATCGTCGGTTTGGACTATGTTTGGACTGAAGCCGCTTGTCATTTAATCCGAGAACGTAAACCGAATTTAATGCTCGTGCATCTCTTGAATAACGATGCGACGCACCACAGCCTCGGAGCTCGCACACAAGCAGGCTACACCGCCAACGCCTATGCGGACATGTGCCTGTCTCGCATCATCTCAGCGATTGATGATGCCGGCATTCGTGAACAAACAACTTTGATTGTGGTTGCCGATCATGGTTTTACGTCGACACCACAGGCAATTCAACCGAATGTCTTACTTCGGCAAGCGAATCTTTTAACTGTAGAAAGAGGGAAACTGACTCAAGCTCAAGTCCATGTCGTCCCCGAAGGAGGCATTGGTCTTGTATACTGCACCCATCCTTTGAATGCACCACAGCTTGCCGCTGATTTCAAAAAGATGTTCATTGGGCAAGAGGGAGTTGCTGATGTTTTATTGCCAGACCGTTATGAAGAAGTCAGCCTCCCACACCCTCGTGCGTACAACCAGTCTCCCGATGCGATCCTGGTTGCGAAAGAAGGTTTTGCTGTTTCGGGATCGGTGACCGGAGAGACTTTTGTTGTTTCCAACAAAGAGGCTGGAACGTCAATTGGTTCACACGGTTTTCTCGCGAAACTCCCCAGTATGAAAGCGATGTGCATCCTCTCAGGTGCGGGAATCAAGTCGGGATTGAAACTGCCGACTATCAAAAACACTGTGATCGCCCCAACAGTGGCCAAATTACTTGAACTCGATTACCCATACGCAGACGGCAAACCACTCGCCGAGGCACTCAACATTTCTGTAGCTAACTGAATCCACCAGTTGCGACAAACAGCAGGCCACTTGACCTCTGGAGAGAGTGTTCCATGGCATCAAATCCTTGATCGGCAATCCGTCCATTCACTCTGCAGCGGCTTTATGGAAGTCGAAATTCTGTGGAGATGAAATCGGCTGACCATTAATCGATTTCAGCGTACTCATTTTTCGAATGACTGGAACATTATATTCAACCGATCCACCGCAGTGGAGTTCTTCAATTGGTAAGTCAATCAATGGGGAGAGATCGATTCGATTGAACCTCTCTGAGTTGGATAGCGTCAGCTTTTTAAGATTGAGGAATGCACGTAGAGGCCACAGAGACAGACTTTCGTTGTAATAGGGATCATAAGAAACTTCAGTGACGGCTCCTTTGTTAACGACGTAATTATACCCTGCTGGTTTGCCGAGTTTTTCTTCGACGGCACTGGCTCGTTCGTTGACGGGCAACTTTTCGAGCGATGCAATGAAAGCCGCTTCCGCCCGACGTTCGTCGTTAAACTCTTGCCAGAACTGATCAATAGAGATATTGAAATCAATTGGATGTCTTTCCAAAGGCAGACTCTTAAGCAGTTGCAATTCTGGTTCAAAATAAGGTCGTACGTGTACCCCCAAATGCGTCAGGGGCATTCCGGCCAGAACGGAAATATCAGCGACATTACGAGGATATCTCCAGCCAGAGATAACTAAATGTTTCAGTGGCATGGACTTCCCCAAGAATAGTGGGCGCCCAAAAGAGAGTGTAAGCTCTCCGAGAGGAGTCGACTATGTCGGGATCATCACAGGCTGGAAAACGGACGCGGCGGCGTTATTCTGAAGAGTTTAAGCGGGATGCCGTGGGACTGGTGACCGAGCAGCATTATCCGCTGGCCGAGGCGGCTCGACGCCTGGATATTCATGTCAGTGTTTTACGCAACTGGAAAGAGAAGTTCATGAGCGGCAAAGAATCGAAGTCCAACGAGAAGTTGTTTGAATCCGAACGTGAAGAGTTGCGACAGCTGCGCGAGGAGAATCGTAAGCTGAGAATGGATCGAGAGATTTTAAAAAAAGCAGCAGCCTTTTTCGCGAAGGAAAATCAGTGAGATTTACCTTTATTGATGACCATGAAGAAGACTTTGAAGTAGCTCGGATGTGTGAAATCTTCGAGGTTTCCCGGAGTGGATATTACACCTGGAAGAATCGTCCGATGAGTATACGCCAGGAGAATCAACAGGAGTTGACACAGGCCATGAAGGAGATTCATCAGGAGACACGAGAAGTGTATGGCTCTCCTCGGATGCATAGAGAATTGCTGGAACGCGGCTATGAGGTCTCAGAGAATACGGTGGCCAAATTGATGAATCAGGCTGGAATTCAGGCAAAAACCAGGAAGAAGTTCAAAAACACCACGGACTCGAATCATTCCCGGCCCGTGGCTGAGAACCATCTGGATCGTCAGTTTGATGCCGTGACAAAAAGCAATGAAGTTTGGCTGAGTGACATCACCTGCATCTGGACTGAGGAGGGCTGGTTGTACCTGGCAGCAGTGCTGGATATGTATACGCGCAAAGTTGTAGGCTGGTCGATGGCCGAACGCATGACCTCAGACCTGGTGGTCAATGCCTTGAGGATGGCAGTGGATCAGGAGGCCGTGTCGAATGCAGACCTCAAAGAATTAACGCTTCACTCAGACCGCGGGAGTCAGTACGCTAGCGAGGATTATCAACAGGTGTTGACCTCGATGGGAATCACCTGTTCGATGAGCCGGAAAGGGAACTGTTGGGACAACGCTCCCATGGAGTCATTTTTTGCGACGTTGAAGAAAGAGCTCGTTCATCATGAGCGATACAAGAAGCGTTCAGAGGCTCGATCGAGCCTGTTTGAATACATCGAAGTGTTTTATAATCGAGTACGGAAACATTCTGCACTGGGCTATCTGAGCCCTGCGCAGTTTGTACAAGTGACTTAACCATTACCCCGCGCCCACTATTCTTGGGGAAGTCCAGCATTCCTTTAAGTAAAGAAATGTCTGTGATGGGAGTGCCATAGATTGATAGATAGGTTAAGTCCTTATCTGCTAATAAGCTCAGATCTGAAATTAGAGTTCGATGAAAGTCCACTTTACGAAGTGGGGCATTGCGGAGCGGTGAGAGATCTGTGAGTGGAATATCATGAAAATCAAAACTGATCGATTCGAGCGGCATCCCATTCAACGGAGTCAGATCTGTTACTGGTCCATAAATTGATAAATTCTTAAGTGGCATTCCACGTAATGCTTGAAGATCCCGAACTCGCCCGACAAAAGATAATGTTTCCAGTGGCAAACCTTTCAAAGGAGACAGGTCATAGCGATGGGTTGTCAATTGATCTCCTCCTGTCTTGCTGCCGAGGGTGAATGAATCGCATGGAAGTGCCCGCACTGGCGAGATATCTGTAATATTACTGATCCAATAGAAATCCAGGCACTGGAGATCACCTTCCTGCCAATAGCCGATGTGGTTTTCTCTATTGTGAGGGTTACCGAGCATGACGTGACCGGTAAACTCAGGGTTGAGCTTTTTCAACTGGGACTCTAACCAGCCAGCAACAACTTCCGGGCTGAATTGATTCACCCTGGCTGACATTACATCGATTTCTCGCCGGGCTTTCTCGCGATTTTCGAAATACTTCTCAGCAGTTTGATCGTTAATCCTCTTCAACCCTTGTATTGACCGCAATATGTCATCTGTATCCGGATTATATACTGCAAGTTCGATTTTAAGTTCTGTGAGATTTGGCAAGTGTGTCAGAGGAGTCAAATTTGAAACGGCAGCCTCGCTCAGATCAAGTGATCTCAGTGAAGGAAAGGCCTGTAGGGGCCACAGGAGAGACATTCGCCAGTCAGCGATTTTGACGAAGACGGGATCTCCATTCTCCAGTTCGAATTCTGGAAGTCTGAGCCCTTTGGGGTCATCGTAGATTGGTTCCGTAATCCCATTGATCTGTTTTAGCTTGGCGACGACTTCCTGACGTTGAAGATCCGTTGGGAGCAGTCTAAGATTCTCCAGAAATTTCTGTTGTTGCCCAGTTAGTGATTGAGGCTTAGTATTGTTCTGAGCAATAGCTGGTTTGATGAGCGGTATATCGTTCTTAATGATCCGTAGTGTTTCATCGACAATGGTGACATGAATCACATTGCGACCATTGCGTTTTACAAGAAATTCGTCTGTTTCTGTCGATAGACCATCGTGTTCGACTTTTATTGCATGGGGCCCTGCAGTGAGTCGTATGGGCGAATTTCCTTCATCGATAACGACTGTTTCTCCATCAATACTCAATGAAATTTCGGGGTCATCCAGTGTAATCTGAACCTCATGTTTTCCCAGCTTTAGGTAGACAACAGCTGCACAAATCAGGACAACACTAAAGAGTCCCATAGCCGCCAATAATTGACGAGCATAGCCTGGAAATCCTGAGTCTTTTGTTTTCAACTCAGCGACTAAACTCACCGGCTGCGGTTCAAACGCTGGCGATAGTAGTACTGAGAGATCTTGTGATGTCGAAGACGGAATGACGGTCGCTTGTAGGGAAATGTCATGGGCATTTTCCTCATTGACTTTGTGCAGGTGATTCAGTCTCTCCACAACCGCCAGCAGGTTTGGTTGGCCAATTGATTGTTCGTTTGCCATAGCCTGCTGTAACTCATCGATGACTTCGGTCATCGATTGCTGTCTTTCTTCTGGCGTTTTGGCCACCATCTTTCGAAAGACATTCTCTAAAGATAATGGAATATCAGACCGTTTCAATTTAAGTGATGGGATATCCTGCTCGCGGTGAGCCATAATCCGTTTCATTAACGTATCACCCGCGAACAGGCTTTCCCGCGTCAAGATTCGGTAAAGGGTACAGCCGAGGCTATAAATGTCTGATCGATTATCTGCTAAACGAGCATCCATGACCTGTTCAGGAGCCATATAGTCAACAGACCCCATGAATTGTCCCGCATGGGTTAATTGCCCAGTTGCGAGTGTTGTAAAGTCGTTAAGAAGAATTTGTGTGAATCGAGCCAATCCGAGATCGAGAACTTTGATATTCCCGAATCGATCCAGAATCAGATTTGATGGTTTAATATCGCGGTGAGTCATATTGCAAAGGTGAGCGTGATGCAAACCGCGTGCAGCTTGAATGATACATTCAACTGCATCCGCCACATTGAGGTTATCATACAGATTGGCGACTTCGGCTAGATCCCATCCGTCGATGTATTCCATTACCAGATAATGGAGGTCATCCTGCACTCCTGCATCAAATGCAGTCACAATGTTAGGGTGCGATAGTGCGGCGATTGCCTGAGCTTCCAGGGAGAAACGATTGACCGCTGTTTCATCTTCCAATGCTGTGGCTGGAAGTATTTTGATGGCAACATCTCGCTGCATCCTCAGGTGGCGGGCCTTGAGTACAATCCCCATTCCGCCCTGACCGATCACCTTCTGTACGTCGTAGCCGGGAATTTCCGGTAACGCAAATTCTTCTATCGAATATGGATTCGTCGAATGGTGATCATTGTTAATAGAAGTTGATTGTGCATCGAGCAATTTACTGGCAAACCGCTTGATTCGATCAGCTGTCCAACCATCATCTGCCTGAGCCGTTTGATTCACATCAACGTTGATTCCGGGAATGACACATTGCATAGCCGTTTGATTGTCTAATACGGCTTGGCAATGATTACATTCCTCAATGTGACTGGCCAACTTTTGAGAGTCGTTGTCAGGCAAGTTTCCCGCAAGAAGTTGATCAAGTATCTCAATGGGAGGGCAGACAACCATAGCATTGTCACTTTTTATTCCAAAGTTCACGGCTCGAAGTCATCGGTATCCTCCGAGAGGAATTCATATGCCGTTTCCGTGGATTACGATTGTGTTGAGAAGACATGTTGGTTCAGTCCTCCCTCGGCAATGATTTTTCTAACTTTTCAATTTCTTCTCGAATCTGCTTCTGTATCTGATTACGAGCCGTGTAGACACTGACAACTTTCATGTTCAGTTCAGTAGCAACAACAGCTCCGGAAAGCCCTTCGCGTGCCGTCAAATGCCAGGCCATCCACCGATCCGTAGATACTCGGGTCTGGACGCGTGACATCGCTTCTTCAGCCAGTTCCAGATCGAAGGTCTCGTTCAACCGCTGGCTCAAATCTTCCGTCGCTTCTACCTGAGCAAGTCTTAACAGAATTTCCGAACCTCCTTCACCACGTTTCTCGTTTTTTAGTCCTTTGCAATAATCTTTGACTGCGTTTTCGGTAATGACCCTCAACCAACCACGAAAACTTTGCGCCGGGTCATATTCGAAGCTGTGAAGTTTCTCAGCCATTTTGACCAGGACATTCTGAGTCACTTCTTCTGCATCAGCTTCCTGGAGCCTTCGATTTAAGCACCAGCCGTAAACCTTCGGACCATATCGCTCCACAAACATCGTCCACCCGGCTTCATCTCTTTTGGAGAGACGAAGCTGAGATAACAATGTTATACTGGTTACAGAATTTGATACCGTCATTTGCTTTACGACATTCGTTGGGGAGATCTACGTGGAGAATTTTCATTCTCATCAAAAATCTCCATAATAGCAACGGTCGAGAGCAGATAGACGATATCCTGAATTTCGTCCAATTTACTTTTTTAGTAAATCATTTGATAGGTTCTAGGAACGCGATCGATAAAGACTTGTGAAAGTGGAAATCCAGCTGTGCTAAATTCAAAATCACTTTACTCGTCATTTTTACTCAAGCATGAGCACGAATCAATTGAATCATAAACGATCAGATTGGTAACTCGGTATCATAAAATGTGGCACACTCTTTGTGATATTGAATGCCAATTCCCAAGTTGATTATCGCCCAGCAATTAAGGCACTCATTATCCCACGTCCCCGTTCTTTGGGAAGTGTCCAGGCAATGCTATTTAACTATTACCGTAGGCGGGTTATTTGCTTCGGGACTTGCCCCCAGATTGATATTCCAGACACTTGCGTCAGGATTGGTCGCGTGCCCGATACCAATTTCTGTGAATTTCTGATTGAGGATTTTAGTCATTAAAGCAGGTTTAGCTTTCCAGGTTTCAATGACGATGTCTATGCCCGGCCCACCGCCAAAATACACTTCCTCTACAGTTGCGGGGTAGTCGAGAGCCTTGACTCGATCGTTGGGGGTTTTACCATCAAGTTCATGGGACATTCGCTCTACCCGTGCCATATGCGACGCATGGGCTCGGGACGCGTCAAACAGCTTGGAATTTGCTTTCAAGGCTGGAATGTTGAACAAGGCACGGAGTTGGTTGAGGGCATCAAGCATCTGTTTTTCCTCCACCGAAATGACCAGATTCGTATCAGGTGGAGTCGGGTTGGGCTTGCTGCTGCCTGAAGTTTTATCGAATCGATAAGTTTTGCCTGCGTCCGCCTGGGTGATTCTCTTATCACTCACCACCTGATCCAGATTGATATACACGGTCGAGCGATCACCAATGGCGTATTCAAATTTCCTGGATTTGCCCTGCTTGATACTCGTGATACTTTTCACTACCGTGCCTTTTGAATTGTACGTAAAAACGTTTAGCCGACTTCCAGTGTCATTGACATACTCGACATTGATTGCCCCGGAAGGTGTAGAAGGTTGTGTTGCTTCCACAACCAGCCGAGGCGGATTGTTACTCTCAGGACTATTGCCGAAAACAAAGCACCAGACATTTGTCGTGTCAGCACTTTGAGCATTTCCGATTCCAGCTTCCTTGTCTTTGGCTGATAGAAGACCGCTACGGTGCGGCGGAGAATTCATCCAGGATAGCACCGCTGCGGCGGGATCGACTTGGCCACCTGCAACGCACTCACCGACGAAATTCGGATATCCGACGGCTTTAGCCCGGTTGATAGGATTCTTGCCGTCCAATACATGGTCGACTTTGTTTTGCTGGGCCATATTTTCCGCGTGATTGCGAGCAATCGTGAAGAGTTTCGCATTCGGGAGATAAGGCTTCAGACGAGACGGGTCATTGGGGCCCTTTCCGAGGCGGACATTTTCTTTCTCACGCTCCTGATTGACCAGATCGAGAACCTGCTTTTCAATGCTGGTCACTTTGAGCTCGCCTCCTTGAGCCAGCACAGGCCTGGTTTCAACCACGGTCAGCAAGGCCGTACTCAGCATTACTAACGGTACGAAGAGGCCTGAGGAAGTGAATCGCATAATGTTATCTCCCGGAATTGATTGATTTGTGAATACAGAAAAGTTCACTTTTGTTATCAAAATGATGAGGCTACGTTATCGTAGACTTCTGAAAAGTACGACAAAGACAGCCCCCTCATTAAATCATTTCTATAAACACCTGAAAAGCGACATGAAAAATTATCGAGTCACTTGAGCGTCGACAGTCAGTTTATATCGAGTGATCGCCGTTTTTTTGTCATCCGGGGTGATCTTTAAGGTCCAAGTGCCCCCTTCGCCAGTTTCTGGCATGAATCTTATTTTGGAACCCATTTTTGTGATTCCCTCGTTGAGTAGCCCCGCTTCATAGGGGACTCCAAAATGACCCTTAATCGAACCATCAGCCAGAATTGGCGAGGAAAGAACAATAGAAGGCTTGGTTTCAGTACTGCTGACTTCAATATCATAAATCCAAAGAGGTTCGAGTTCGATTGTCACCACAATCGGAGCAGGTTCTGGCGGTTCGTTGGCAAACATGGGTGTCAAATTGATCAAACAGGCAACAACAAAACAGACACTGCTAATTAAGACGCGATTCATGGAAAATTCTCTCATTCTGGAAATTTATGGTTGTAGAGCCAAGGGGAGTCATAAGCTATTACGAAATGCACAGGGAAGACCTACGCCGGAAATTTTATTTTTCCAAATATTCTCAAGAAAGATACGACACGCATTTCAAAATTGAATCCACCAAATTCTTATTTCTTTTAAAATCAAGTCGCAGGTTCCGTGAACTTTCAGACTAAACAACTATGTGTTACGCCAAAACAAAGATTCCTCTAATACAAGTAGGCGACCAAATAAAGTCACTGGCCCTGTCCCCGAACAGCAAACGATCGCGGCCCAGAACTCAGCGAAAAACCCGTGCAGCTACTGTTTTCTACCCCAGTGAATCATGCTGGTGCCTGGAATGACAACTGGGATGGCGGCATCATCAGAAGCACAGCAATCGGCGATCAGATTCTCTATGTTCTGGAGAATGAAAATAGACCCCATAGTTGGAAGAGTGCTGAGTACGAAGTGAAAGATGGTGCCTTTTCTATCACATTCTTCACCGATGAACTCGGTAAAACGAAAGATCTCAAAGCCGGCACGATCACGGCAATGCCAGAAAATGTTGGAACCGTTTTGAGGTTCTCCAACAACTTTACGTGGACCCGACGGTTCGAAATTAGTGGGGCACGGCAGCGAAGTTTGCGATCGTCCGTTTTGCAAGACCATTTCTTTTTTAAACTCTCAACTTAGTCATGATCGGATTTGCCTCGACCCGGATTGGATCCTACTCATCGATACAGAACCGAGAAATGACAACCGAAAGCAATGTTAGCTCTAAGAACTCGTGTTCGAAACCGCTAAAACTATAGGATTCGGATACACCCACTGTTAGCCAGAGACTTCTTTTCGGTCAAATTGATGTCAGCTCGAGGTGTCCGGGATCTTCATGTGATGGTGCTTTGAATCTTCAAGCACGCGAAGCGATTGTGACCGAATCGACACTCCGACTGAATTCGGCGTGGGTGTTCCGGCAACCGAAGAAGTTTTCTGAGGAAACCAGTGATCGCGATAGAGGTCCCACGATCGAGACACGAAATACACAATAAAGTTTCGCTAAACCGTGGAAGCCGCCAACATGAAAACGAATTCGTTACCGAAAGCTTTGTCGAATATGAAAGGCCACTGCGAGGGGTTATTGAGACGATCAAGCTGGAATGCCTCAATCAGTTCATTGAGTTCTGGAAGAAGCATCTTGATAATCTGAAAACGAGTTCACGCATTAATACAACACGAAGCGATCGCATATGGAACGTGACTACCTGCCACCGATTCGAGAAGGCGGTCGTTCGTTCATGATCGGAATTGGAATACACTACGGCTTTGAAGGATGGTCCAGGCGAAAGGGAACGTGTTCGGAACGAATCAAATTGGGATCGCCCCAAACTGCGAGATTATGTAGCGGATTTGATGCAGCATGAGGAATTGTTTGCAATCCGACAGTGACAATGTCGTTTTGGGGCAGGGAAACTTCTATCACTTCAGGTTTATCGGTAGGCATCATGAATTTCGTTCTCGCTGTTTCGACTCCGTTTACGATGATCGCAAAAGCGACTTTCCCAGCTTCGCCAGCGGTCGGGTGTAAACCGACACGGCAAGTGAAGCGATCAAACACGATTCCAGGGCCAATTTTATAATTTAGTGTGTATGGAGTCCCCATCCCGAAACCGTACGTGATGACCGATTCGGATTCCGGTTCACCGGCGAAGGCGAGGGGATGCAAATTGCGGCGAGCATCCAAAGCCTGATTGACCAAAAAGGGAGTCACATAATACGGATGAGAAATCATCTGCATTTTTGTATCCGGTTCCCAAGCGGTGAGGGGTTGCGTGCTCAACGCTTCTGCTTCGTCGGTGGCAAAACGATTTACGTGCAAACAAAGCAAAGTGTATAAAATGTCGGCTACATGCTTTGCGTTATAAAGGGCTGCGATTTGTCGTTGTAGATCTGCCTGATCGGCGTTTCCTGCAACCTCCGCTTGTACGAGCGGAATAATTAAGGCCGCCGCATGCGCCCGCAGCAATCGTTGATGCTGATAAATACGGGCCGCAGTTTCGGGTATTGTGGTCCCAAGCAACTGAGGACGATATTGTTCATCGGGGATAATGTAGTTACCAATATCTGCGATCCCGCCATAGCCGAACAGGTAGTTTTTGTTGGCCAAATCAGCACTCGGAGGCAATAAACGGCGCAAAGTCGCCTCGTCAACTGGACTGCTATGAGCACAAGGGCAACCGGGATCCTCATTCCAGTGACACAATACACCCAGGAATTTCATCGCTTCATCGGGTTCGTTCCGGGCGAGATGGTCGAGCGTTTGTTGAATGTACCACTGAATATCTGGCAGACTCGCTTCAATACTCCCAACATCATGCAGGCTCAATCGAGCCGGTGGTAAGCAGTATTTGTCTAAGTGAGGCGATTTCCCACCAGCGTGAGCATCCTGCAGTGAGGTATAATCGGACTGCAGGTGTTGCCAATCTTCTGGACGTAGCAATTCTTTTTGCCAAGTAGGCAATCTCGACACAGCCCATGTCCGTATCAGCTTATGACCCCGCCCCCAACCCCAGCTTTCCTGCAACGAAATATCCGAAAGCAGGACTGAGAAAAACAGCAGTATGCTTCCCACACTGTGGAATAAATACTGGCGAGCTAACGAATGGTTGATAATATTAAACATGAATCGACTCCCTGGTTTTACTGCTATTCACTGTAGAAAGCGAACTTTCTTGGTCGCTTGCATTTATTTTCCAGACGAAGGGTCTAAAACCCTCCAGGACAAGTTTAACTTCTAGTGTGATGGCCGAACACTAGGAGAAAACAAGCGAACATTGATTGCTCCGAACCCAACTTCACGATTGCATCATGGTAGGCCAGTGATTTGGGACAATAAAAAGCTTGTCAACTTCATGCCAACCTGATTCCGATTCCTTTAACAATGTAAGGTGCAATGGACGATCGGATTCCCAGAAATGGTTTTTAAACTTCTTGTGGATTTCTGAGAAATCCAAAAGATCGGGTATGGCTGTTCTTTTGCAGTATTCAATATTGGAGAGCCAGTATGGTTTTTCCAAGAGTTGAAATCTCCACATTTTATTTTCCAGCCATTCAACTTGATGGTGGTAAAGCCAAAGTCCTTTCAAATGATGTGGATTCATCTCTTGCGGGAGGACTGAAGGCCTTTTTTCCAAAGGGTGGTAATAGATTCGTCCTTTGACAAAAGGAATTCGCTGATCGATCGGATCCGGCCAGTAGCGACTCATCTCAAGTTGATGTTGATAAATCCTGTTGATTTTCTTTTCGAAAGTATCTCGTGAATCTGGGCCAATCCAATTGCTGCCATTCACATTCATGTGTGGCATATACAGATAGAATTTGACAGCAACTTCCCAGTGCGCTGTCAGACGATCAGGTTTTCGAAAGATAAAATCAAGCTCTCCAAGAGTCCTGGACTCCTGGAGAATTTTCCACCGATGGGCCAGGAGTTCGCATTCGTTTAGATTGACCTGCCAGTATTGAACCAGATTTTCAAAATACCCACCCACTCTATGGGTAAATCTTTGATTCAAAAAATGATCAAGATTATCGATATCTGTATTCGAGATTTTTTGAAGTGACAGGGAATCATCCACTGAATTTCGAATTAAGGATGGACTATTGGCAACCCAGAGTAGATCACTGATTTTTGAATGCTTATCCATTCTTAGTTTATCCAGCCGCTAAATGACTGTGTGCAATTATTGTACGGTTGGAATAAGATTGAAGTTGAAATGATTGGATCATAGGCGTGGTCGTCCGCATGACCCAGGTCCATCACTTCTTTCTGGGACGTGCCACCCAGAAAATCACAGATCATAAAAGTAATTGATGCAGGATATCGTGCGAATCTCTCATTTCAAGAGTGTCCAAAATTGCGCACGGTCATGTAGTGCGATACTTTCAGGTAATCATTTCGACGGCTCGTGGCTGCGTATCTGGTAATGGTAGTCCTTGGATATCGATGAAAGAGTTACTTGGAATGTGCATTATAATTTTCCCATTGCTGGAGAAACATACTCACTCTTTCTCAAAGGAGGACCACGATATCCTTCTCGGTATCGATCAACATACACGACAAACTGACAGTCTCGTCAGATCTCGACAGCCAGGCAAGCTTTTACAATTCGTCGACCAACTCACCCAGCGCTGTACTGAGCTCAATGGATCGTTCATTGCTATGGTTGAAGTCTGCGGGGTTAAACGACTTGCTGATTCGCATCGTCATAATCACTGTTGAAGGAACGGAACACCCAGGTGCATCAGCTCCTGAGTTCCTGGTTTGTAAATCGGTTCCGGTGAATACTGTGTCACATAAGCGCGACGCATCCGGTCGGTGGTATTCGCTCCACTGCGGTGGAAAGTGAGTGAGCTGAACACGACCAGGCTGCCGGCGGGCACAATGGCAGGAATGCCGGGTTCTTTCCCGAAGTATCCAACCTTGTCACCCGTTTCCGGGTCACGAATATGTTCGACGAGAGACCGGATACCGATGGTCGAATATGGCATGACGTATGCCGTGCCATTCTCCAGCGTCATGTCGTCGACCGCTGCCCAGACCGTAACATAGGGCGTGTGTGGAAATCCGAGGTAGCCGCCATCCTGGTGCCATGAAAAGCTGATCCCCTGTTCGGCACACTTTGCAACATACTGGTCATAAAAAAGGTACGCGGTTTCACCAATCGTCGCTCGGCAAACATCGGCCATCAGCGGGCTAAAAACGTACTCAGACAGCCGAGGTGTCTTGTCGTATTGTTTGGCAATGTGGTATCGCTTGCCGCGATGACTGATATGAATGTGATCGGTCCCCTGTCGATCCATCTCCTGATGCATCAGGTCAATCAGCTGATCACACGAGTCCCGCAGTATCTGCAGATGCTCGTCCGAAATCACATTTTCCAGAATGAAGTAACCTTCACGCTGGTATAGTTCGCGATGCTGGTCAGTGATAAGAGATGAAGGTGAAGTTTGCATGGCTGGTGTATTTTCTTGTTAAAAAGCGAGCGGGAAGTCATTGACTCGTAAGTTCAGTACAGAAAACTGGGAGTCGTGTGACCTCATCTCGTTTCGTCGAATAGAGGCTCCATCACGGTCCAGGAGTTATTATGACAAGCAGTCCGGGGAGTAGAAATCGAATCTGTTTGACTTAAAGCATGAACAATCCGCGTTAGTTGGTAAAGTCAAACAAAATGATTGACTGGCACCGCGGCATTCGTGTTGGGGATTGGATTCCAATTGCGTGATCTTATTCGTTATGAGCAGCTGATCCGAGATGGACACATCAACGACTATGTCGAACTCGTGATTAGCGCCATATAAGTCGGGCACGAATATCACAGATCATGAACCTATTGCATTTGGCACCAGACATTCAAGAGGCGATTTTTTTACCCCGAGTAGAGCAGGGGGGCTCCGGTTACGAAATGGAGATTGTAGGCGTGAAGTATTGGGGTATACAGAAAATGCATTTGGATACAATTTGAATCACTCGCATTTTCAGTGTGCTTCTTGAATAGCTGCAGCAAACTGGGCAATATTAGTGATCCGCTCATCGTCAGATTAATAAATATTTGGTATCCCAATTTCGGAGGGTTTAATGCAATTGGAGCAAACACTCAATCGTCGTCATTTTCTTGCTGCTGGAGGATTGGCGATTACATCCCCATTGTGGGCTGAGTCCACAGACAAGACATCCCGATTAATTAAATCCATTCAACAAAGTACACTTTGGGATAACTCCGACGGCAAGAGTACCACATGGTTTCATCCACGAGCCTGCATGGTTCCACAGGATAGTGCTGCTCCAATGGCATTAATGACCATGCAGAGTATCACGGGATCTGATTATTTCGGTCCGGTCCATTGGACTTCCTCCGATAATCTTGGTCAGACCTGGACGGAACCCAAATTGGTTTCTCGTTTGGGGCAGCGTCCCGTGCCTGAATACAAAGGCTTGCGTCAGGGCGTATGTGATGTTGTTCCAGAGTATCATCCCCAAACAAAATCCGTGCTTGCTTTGGGGCATGTTGTTTTTTACCGGGGCGAAAAATTTTCAAAACAGGACCAGCTCTCCCGGTATCCAATTTATAGTATCCGTGATGCCAGTGGAAACTGGTCGGAAGCCCGTAAACTTGAATGGGATGATCCACGTGGCAGCTTTATTTACACCAATAATTGTGGACAGCGTATCGTATTGCCTAATGGTGATATTCTGCTGGCCTTCACTTTTGGAGCCGAGTCAAAGAATAGATCCGTTGCAGGTGTGCGCTGTGAGTACGATGGAGAACGATTGCAGATTCTTGATGTCGGCCCGCCACTCGAACTTAATCATGGTCGCGGTTTGCTCGAACCCTCAGTGACACAGTTTCAAAAGCAATTCTACATAACGATTCGTGCGGAAGACGATCGGGGGTATGTCAGTACCAGCGAGGATGGCCTGAACTGGATGCCCAAAAAGGCATGGATGTGGGACAACGGTGAACCTCTCAGTATGTCGACAACTCAACAACACTGGCTGACTCACTCCGAGGGGTTGTTCCTGGTCTACACTCGCAAAATGGAAGTGAATCGAAATGTCATACGCTGGCGTGCTCCATTGTTGATGGCACGAGTCGATCCCCAGCGCATGGTTCTCATACGTGAAACGGAACAGGTTGTGCATCCATTGATTGGCGATGGAGTGAAACGACCTGATGAAGTTCCTCTGATGGGCAACTTTCACGTCACTAACGCCAGCCCGCACGAATCATGGGTCACAGTTGGCTCCTGGATGCCGCGACGCAAAGCAGTTGGAACAGTTCATCTGGCTCGCATTCAGTGGTCGCAACCTAATCAACTCGTACAGAATCAATAAGACTTACAGATCATGAAGATATTGAACATGGCTCCAAAGATTCAAAAAGCAATCATGAATATGCCACATGTGGAGCAGGGAACTGATCCGGTCACATCGTGGAAATTAGTGTGTTGTAGACTGGAGGCAGCAACTGTCGGAGCGACTTAGGAATCAATTGAATCATCACTTGATGAGTAGTGGATCGTTCCAATTTTAGAAAATAGGGTAGCACTGGTTTTGCCAGTCTATCGAAACTTCATTGTTACTGGTGGATTCAATTTTGAAATGCACGGGTTTTGGGTTCGAACAGTTCGTGTGGTGATTTGAATTGGTACTTTTTGCGAGGCCGGTTGTTCAACTCCATCACAGCCGCTTGAATATCCTCGGCTTTCAGTTTACGGAAATCGCTCCCCTTCAGGAAGTATTGCCGCAGAAGCCCGTTGGTGTTCTCATTCTGGCCGCGTTGCCACGGCTGGCGAGCCGGAGCAAAATAGATCGCACAATGCAGGGCTTGCTCCAACTCTCGATGACCCGAAAACTCACTCCCGTTGTCCGTCGTCAAAGTTCGAATCAATGACGATGGCAACCCCTCAAACGCAAACACCGAAGCCGCGTTCAACGTCGATGCTTTCTTGTCCGGCAGATAGCTCGCCACAAGATAGCCGGTCTTGCGTTCGACATGCGTGACAATGTAGCCGGTCCCCTTTTGACCCTCGATGGTATCCGATTCCCAGTGCCCGATCCGCGAACGATTGCGTGCAGAAACCGGTCGCTGATCCATTGGCTTTTTGGTCGGGTCGCATCGTCTGGAGATCCCTGTGCCGTAGCGTTTGCGGCGTTTCTTTCTCGATTGACGCAGCTGCCTGTAGATGTTGCCGCCCTGCTTTTTGTTTGCTTTGATCCAGGCGTAAATCGTCTCAATGGATATTCGCATTCTGGCCTCCCGAGGATGCAGTCGCAAGAGTTGACCTGCAATCTGTTCCGGCGACCACTTGAGAGACAACTTATCGAGCAGGAATTCTTTGAGCGGAGCGTGGTTGAGTTTCCAGGGGAGTTTGCAGAGTTGTCGACGCCGTCGCGCTTTGCGGTCGGCTTTCCCGGCGAAATACTTCCCGGTCGCATCCGAATTCCGCCGCAGTTCTCGGGAGATCGTGCTGGGGTCTCGGGATAACTCGCGCGCAATTTCTATTCGAGAGTGTCCCAGGGCGTGCATGTGCGCTATGGAATCACGTTCCTCAGCAGTAAGATGCGTGTGTGACATTCGTGATTTCTTCTTAGTAGGATTGATGGTCGTTTGGTCAAAACAAACCATCTCACGAATGTCACTCTTTTTCCATCAACCCGTGCATTTCAAAATTGAATCCACCACTCTCGATTTGCACTGGCGAAGCCAGTGGCACACACCCCGAAGCTTTAATTGGAATCATTCACTTAATGAGTAGGCTTGTTGAAGATCTGCAGCGAACTCAACGGCGTCGGCGATAGATTTCAACTCATGAACCTGTGTCCGAAAAGGTCGGTCTCTTGTTGGATTTCTACCAGTATACTCCCCTGTTATCATTCAATGATCTGATGTTTGCCACTAAGAATTTCCTCATTGGAGTATCAATGCCAACATTAAACGACGCTCGTTTTTTTGTGATAACATTAATTGTCTGCTACTTTCCATTGTCAATACTTTATGGACAAACAGAAAATATCACTCATACCTATGTTCCTGTGGATGCTTCGAATTTCCTGCCCGAGGGCTATGTGAGTGATGGATCCGTCTGTTATCAGTCCGAACTTCAACAGGCGCTCAACTCATGCTCAACCACTGGTGGAGTGGTCTTCTTTCCGGCTATCACTTTTCGGATTGACGATCCTCATGGGTTACGCCTCTCTTCCAATCTGACTCTACAGATGGACGGGACCCGTTTTGTATTCAGCAAAGACTGTACTGAGGATGGTCAACTCTTTCATGGTACAGACATCAACGATTTGAAAATTCAGGGTGGGACAATTGTTGGGCAAAATGAGTCATGGCCTGAGGGAGTGAATATCCGAGGAATTCATCTTTCAGGACAATGCAAAAATATCCGGATCCGTGAAATGGAGATGCGTGATCTTTCCAGTAATGGAATTGGATTGTTTGCCAAGGATGCCGAACATCCTGCATCGGATATCTGGGTAATCGATACGATCATCGATAACTGCTCTAATTATTATGGAGACTATCAGGCACCTCCTCCGGTCAAGCGTGGTCCTGAAGCGGGTTCGAGTCGTGAAGATCAGGGACTGATCGCATTTTATCATGTCCAGAATTTTGTTGTCCGCGGTTGTCGCTTTGAAGATTCTCGATCCGATGGAACCCATTTCTACTTTTGTAATCACGGCCAGATCTCAGACAACCGTATTTACCGGGCTCAAATGGGAGGTTACTTTCTGGAGACCTGCCAGCATGTGTTAGCCACAAATAACATCATTCAAGATAATGGATCCCGCGGCGTTACCATTGAACGGGGGAGTCAATTTTGTACGTTGACTGGAAACACGATTGAGGGAAGTGGCCGGGAAGGGCTGTGGATTCCTGATTCGCTTCGCTGCGTAGTGACAGGAAATGTTTTCTCGCTCAATGGCCGGAAATTCAATGGCGATGAACGTCACATGCTGTGGAATGCCAATATCACGATCAACGAAGCCAAGGGAGATAAACTCAACACTCCCACGGCACACTATTTAATTGCTGACAACATCATTGAAACGGATCAGCATCAAATCGCAGCAATTCGCGTCGATTCACGACCAGAGACACTCAATATTGTCATCAAAGACAATCTCATGATTGGTGACAACACCAGGATTCTCGTCGAAGGACCTAATCAGCAACAAGTGATGGCTGGTGGAAATCAGGGCAGTAAAATTGAGCGAATCCTAGATCAGGAATAGAAAGACAGCTTGAGATTATTGGTCATTAATGACTTCGCGAATCTCTATTGTATGCGTGACTGGTTTCATCGCTTTAGTAATCGCATCGGCCAGTGGCTGACGGATGGCTTCGGTTCGTTTGACGGCAGCGTCGAAATCAGTTTTTCCTTCAGAACCATGAAAAATCTTCTTGACTTGCACCGTCTCAAAAGCCTGCTTTTCCGCCACGGCTCGATCCACTCGATCAAAAGCCTCGCAGAATGGATTTTCGGGAAACTCCCAGGCCAGATTGATTCCCTTCTGCAAATCTTTTGCCGTGTAAACCTTTGATTGAGTCCCCCAAGTGATCTGCCACCTCGTGCTATCAGGGACTTTGACTATTAATAGAAAACGATTCAGCTCTTCAGAAAACGGAACCAGTGTCATGCCTGATCGGATCGAATTATGATCATTCAGATCTCCACGGGCACACAAGGGATAGCGTGAACTTGTTACTGTTAATTTTCCAGCGTCGAAGGCGTCGACATTATGACCCGTTGAGGCAAACGCTTTGCTGAGTTCAGGATCAATCGTGATTGTTCCAATCTCTCCATCTAGTCCCAACGATCGCAAAAATGCCCAAGCCATAATAACCTGCCCGGCCCATCCGGGATGAATGCCATCCTGACCTGCGACTAGATACGGCTTTTCATCAGTCGTCTCATGCTGACCGGGTGCAAAGACCTGAGCCTGATACATCGGCCAGAAAATATCAGCGAAGCGAACGTTTTCCCTTTCAGCAACGTCGATGGCAATATCCCGCAGCGCACATAAATTCAAGTTGTGTTGTTCCAGTGTGCCTGAGCGACTTTTGACCCAACTGGCAATTTTTCCCGCACATCCCGGCGAGCCGACAACCACGCGCACATCGTTCTGCTTGAAGTTACGTACGATCGCACTGTAATGATCGCTGTACCATTGACCGTTCGTCACATCAAACGGACGATAACGCGAATCGTTCATCCCATAAGCGAGGGTGGCAATCGTCGGCTGGAAGGTGAGACAGTCTTTAGCCATCCGTCGCAGAAATCCATCCGTTTTTTCACCACTCCAGCCATACTGTCTGACCGTGACGTTCAGTTGAGGAACGCAAACCGTCAGATACGTTTCAATTAGCCGGGAGTACATCTTCTGTTCGGTAATCGAATCCCCACAGATGGCCAGTCGATCTCCTACACGAAACAGCAGATCGCCAATCGGCGGAGCCTTCTTCGGATTGAACGATTGAAACGCTTCCGCATCCGGCTTCACCTCATACAGATAGGGGCCGAATGTTTGAGCTTGAACACTCTCACCCGGTTGCTGAGCCTGAATTGAGCCTGCCAATACAAATAGCCAGACAAGAGAGAACGTGAATCGACGAATCGTCATAATTAAACTTCATGGCAGTGGGGAATGGAATCGGACATCATTTGTGTTCTCAATCGTAACAGTCCCTGGAATTGAAAAAAACTCTTTGGCGATGTTTCAGTGTTATGGGTTATTGTGAAATTGGAAAGCCATCATTACCTAGAGTAGGACGATTATTTTGTTTGAACAGGAAGTGCAAGGATTGTGCTTATGCGCTGTTGGAATTGGAGTCTGTATTAGCAGAGAACTTCTCGGGCATGGTAATAACCCGATGGCCGAAAATAATTTCTCAATCGGTTGACTCACTTTCGTTCTGCGACCATGTGTGAGAATGTTACTACGGTCCTCCGGCAACCGGTTCGTCGAATGGCAGTGCACCGTTTGCAACACTTGAGCCAGAAACGTTCGAATCCTCATTTAGGTTTAGTAGATGTTGGATTTGCTCATCCGCTGGTTCGCATTCCAGCCACGACACCGTTTATCGAGAGTCGTGTCAGGTGGCGAAGTTCTTCTGACTCTTCCTCCGACAAATTTGATCGACGTCCGCGACGGAGCAGTTCGATTTGAATTAGATTTAAGGGATCGATAAAGCGATTGCGGACGCGGATCGATTCTTTTAACCAGGGGGTACCATCGAGAAGTCCGTTATTCCCAGTCAGTTGAAGTACGGCCTGTTTCGACATTGCAAATTCTTTGTCGATCATGGTTGCAATTTGTTCGAGCGAAGGTTTGCCGGTTGCAAGATCAGCATAACGAGCGGCGATAGACATATCGGACTTCGCAAGGGCCAGTTCCGCGTTCTCGACGAGTGCTCGAAAGAACGGCCAATCACGGAACATCGCGATCAGTTTGGATCGGGTTGATTCTTCGTCCAATAATGGTTGCAGTGCAGCCCCCATTCCATACCAGGCAGGCAGTAAGCACCGCGTTTGCGTCCATGAGAAAACCCAGGGAATTGCTCGCAGATCGCTCAGTCCACCGCCCGGTATGCGACGTGAGGGACGCGATCCAATCGGCAATTGTTCGATTTCTGATACAGGGGTTGCCAGGCGGAAGAACTCCACGAAATCCTGTTGTTCCAGGAGTTCGCGATAAAATGAGAATGATGTTTGCGAAATCTGGTCCATCAACTCATGCCAGTCGTTGGCATCATGCGAGGCCGGCTCGCTGGCTGCCAGCAACGAAGACCAGACCACTTGCTCCAAATGTCGCCTTGCGATGGCTGGATCATCGTAACGATCTGCCAGAACTTCGCCTTGTTCGGTCAGTCTCAATGAGCCATGAAAAGTCCCCCGAGGCAGTGACAGAATACTGCGAGCGGCAGGCCCCCCACCGCGTCCAAGCGATCCACCCCGGCCGTGGAAAAACGTCAGTTCGACACCGAATTTCGAAGCCACTTCAACCAGATTGCGTTGTGCCTGGAACAACGACCAGCAGGCGGTCAGATAGCCTCCATCTTTTGTGCTGTCAGAATAGCCGAGCATTATCACCTGCTGATTTCCCTGCTTCCGCACGGTTTCTCGATAAGCGGGAATTTCCAACATTCCCGACAAAATCGCAGGACCATGTTCCAAGTCGCCAATTGTCTCCAGCAGGGGAACAATCGGTGGAACACAAGAGTCTGCATCGATGGAGGTTTGCTTCCAAAGCCATAACACCGAAAGGACATCGCTGGGGACGGCAGTCATGCTGATGACAAGCATTCCGAGCGCTGCCTCAGAGAATTGTTGTGAAGCTTCATGCAAAACCTGAAAAGTATTTAAACATTCGCGAACAGTGTCAGACACTGTGATGGAAGATTTCAGGAGTTGAGTTTCCAAAGTGTCCGCGAGTAAATTGAGACGAGCCGTTTCATCCAGAGTTTCAGGATCTTCACACAGTCCCAACTCTTTCAGCAGTTCGTTGATGACTTCGCGGTGGACTTTTGCATTCTGTCGAACATCAAGTTTCGCTAAATTCAAACCGAATGTTTTGATCTGTGACTGCCACGATGTCAGGTCCTCTAAAGCGAATTTCATTCCGGGGTGGCCATTCATCTCAGATGTCATCAGTTCAACATCATTGAGGAACTCGTCTGCCGATTGGTAACCTGCTTCAGCAACGGTAGGCTGATTGGTCTGTTCAAGTCTCCAACGAATGATCGCCAGCCAGCGGCGATAAACTTCTCCAGGCGGAATTCTGGATGTTCTCAATTCCAAATCCGGAAAGCGTTGCACTCTTTCTGCAACAGAGGATTCGAGTGGGGAAACAGTTGAGTGGTTGGACAGGGAAAGGCTCAACGCCCCCATTAACCCATCGCAGCGTTTCAACTGCAGTGCGATCGCTTCTTCCCGTAACCAGGTCAGCGTTTGTCTGGTGATCTCAGAGGTGACGCCGGGGTGGCCATCCCGGTCACCACCAATCCATGAACCGAAGGTCACGCAAGGGCGAGTTAATTGAATCTCCTCGCCATAGTTTTCCCTTAAGCCGCGACTCAATTCTCGTGAAATCTTTGGAACTTCTTTCCACAATACGGGTTTGAAGGATAGACCGCGTCCGACTTCTTGCATCACTGTTGGACGCCAAGGACGAATGAAGTCGGTTTGCCATAACATTTCGATCTCACCTCGAATCGCGACTTCGGCGTCGTCGCGTTCCTCCGAAGTTAAAGCACTGTCCAATTGCCCCATGATCGAGCGGATCCTGGTCAGTTTACTCCGGACGGATTTTCGTTTTGCATCGGTAGGATGTGCTGTGAAAACAAGTTCGATATGGAGGTGATCAACGATAGATTGTATTTCCCCCGCAGACTTTCCAGCCTCTTTGAGATCTGCAATTGCAGCGCGAATCGACTCGCTGTGCGGATGGGGATAGGCATGTCGCGCCCGATCCCTCAAGACTCGCACGCGACGACGGTCTTCAACCAGATTCAACAAGTCGAGGAATAGACTGAAGGCGCGTAACACAATCTGAATTTGTGCGTTATTAAGATTCGTGATCCGCTCGGACATTCTTTGCCCGGCATCTTGCACTCCGACACGTCGATCCCATGCCATCCGGCGCAGGTCCTCAACAATTGCCAGGGCTTCATCCCCGGCAATATCACGAATGGTGTCGCCCAGAATATTCCCGAGGTAATTAATCTCGTCGCGAAGTTCTGCGTCTTTAATATGTTCCATAATTCTTAATATTTTCAATACGAGCTCGAAGTGGTAGAGCGAATGCTTCGAGGTGACCAGCGCTTTTTATTATTTCAATTAAAGGACCAGGGAGGACTCTTTTTATTATTCCCTTAACAAATATTTTATATCACAGTTTCTGACCAGGAGACATTAAACTGTTGTGCAGGTCCGCATGTATTTTAGCAACGCGCATCTTCAGATTCGATAGAGTTTAAGTGGAGCCAGGTTCGGAACATTATAATTCTTCACGAGATAAGCCCAATTGCCCTGGGTTCGCATGTGAGTGGGCAATTGTTCACAAGAAACATGCGAAACAAAAGGAATAACCAAAGGATCGCAGAAAACATTCTCGCATAAAACCGAAACTCAAAACGCTAAGGCAATATCGGCCTGAGCCTGATCGCGTGAAATATTGTCTCACTTTGAAAGGCACCTACTCCGAGCGTGTCGGCATGCGGCAATAACCAGAATTCCTCTGGAAGGCTCAGATTTGATCCCTCTCCTTCATAGCGGGAAATGAGTTGACCATCGAGCATTGCTTCGATTGAACGCTGTCGCACTTTTAGTACTGCGGTATATTTTCGACCGTTGACCAGTTGCACATTCTGGGCGACTTGATCGGCAGGTTGCCTGGTCAGGTTTAGACCGTCGCGGAGTTGAATGCCAGCCAAATGTCGGTCCCAGGCATCGATATCAAACACTGCCTGATGATTGCCGACGACAAAAACGACTGCGACCGATTGTATGCCAGTGTGGCGAGTGAACGTCACTTCCAGATCGTACTCAGCAGGTACTACGTAGGGGATTTCCAATCGACTGCTATCACCAGCAGCAACTTCCAGTTCACCATCCACCTGCTGCCAGTTTCCTGCGACGACATTATCAGGAAGCTGAACAGTCTCGATGAGATTGAACCACTCGTCCGATTTCAATGATGAAGCTGCACCATCATTGGGATTTACCGACATGTTGCCAGCAGACGCCGTTTCTGTTTCGGAGACAGATGAGTTTGCAGCAGGCCACCACCATGTCGCCGCAGTAAAGATTATCAAGACCCCAATGACTAAGGCTGTCGCAGTTTGTATGAATAGAATGCGACTTCGTGGGCGGCTTGGTTTCCGAGATTGCAACAATGGTCGTGTGGCTGCGAGTTGTGCGTCATTATCGGCTTCAATGAACGAGAATAGATTTGCTAATGAAGCCTGATTGTTTTTTGTATCCGCAGATGAAACAGTCTTTGTCTGTAGGTTTTCATCGGCAGATGTCAGGAAAGGCTTAAGTGCGTCGGCGACTTCGATTGGGGTTTGGAATCGGTCTGCCGGTTGTTTGGCCATCATTCGGGCAATGACAAGAGGCAGTTCCGCAGGCAGGTCGCTACGAAGTTCAGTCAGCGACTGAGGTTCTCGCTGCAGATGCCCCAGGACTTTTTCCAGCGAGCTGTCAGCAGGAAATGGAACACGTCCGGCGAGCAGGTAATAAGCGGTGCATCCGAGGGCATAGATGTCCGACCGGATGTCAGCATCGCGAGAATTTCGGGCCTGTTCGGGGGCGATGTAATCGGGCGTGCCGACAGTGCTGCCGTCTCCGGTGAGAGAGGATTCACTCGGGTCGTTTTGATGGGTCGCGAATCGCGCGAGACCGAAATCGAGGATTTTCACAACACCTTTGGGAGTACGCATCAGGTTTTGAGGTTTGATGTCCCGATGGATCATGCCTACTGCAAACGCGTGCTGTAATCCAATCGCGACTTGACGAATGTAATGGCAGGCGTGAGCCACGGGGAGCGATCCATGCTGGATGACAATTTCAGCCAGCGTCTTACCTTCCACATATTCCATCACCAGAAAATGGATATCGTCGGCTTGCTCGGCATCGAATGCCGTCACGATATTGCGATGCGTGAGTCGTGCAGCGGCTTTCACTTCTCGATGAAAACGATCGAGTGCCGACTGGCAAGTCAAGAATTGAGCGTTAACCACCTTCAGGGCAACCAACCGGGCCATCATTCGATGTTCAGCCAGATAGACAACCCCCATCCCGCCTGCCCCCAGTTTTTTGATGATGCGATATCGGGGATGTTCCTGTAGCGGGAAGGGGATTGCGATGTCCTCAGGATTTACATATTCCGATGCCAGATGAAACTCGCCAGAATCGGTTTCTAACTCGGACTGCTGAACGAGGGCGAGAGTTTCACCAGCTTTTGAAGAATGATAATGCCGCAGTTGTGTCAGGAGTTGATCTGCGGGGACTGCACGCATCTGCTGGCAACAGTATTCACAAGATTCGACATGACTTTCGATCTGTTGCTGCTGCACATCGGTCAGTTCGCCGTTCAGAAACGCGGCGAGCGTCTCGGGATCTGGATGGTGTGCTTGCAAAAATTCCACAAAGCTAAACCTTTTGAAAGCCGATTCAATCAATCAGGCCGGCACCCTGTTTGCGGAGTTCGGCCATCACACGTGATTTGGCAATGAAAACCGCATTTTCACTGATCCCCAACCTATCGGCCACCTGAGTAGCCGGATTGCCTTCGATAGCAAATTGCAGGAACGCCTGCCATGTCTTTGGCTGAAACTGAGATTCCACTTTATCGAGCAAATATCGAGTGACATGGGTATTATGTTCCAGATCCCAGAGTTTGCTAATCTGGCTGTGCGGATCTTCCAGTTCGTTGATCATGGATAGAAAATCCGAACCTCCAGTCGCAGTGGGATGTTTGTTTTGTTTCCTCCAGTGATTGCGAATCGTATTGACCGTGATCGTCCTCAACCAACCCCGAAACGCGCCGCTATGCGGTTGTTTTTCAAATTCTGGAAGCCGCCGCAATACTACGCTTAAAACATCCTGAACAATATCATCAATATCATGCGCTGCCGCGCCTTTGACACGCAACCATTGACGGATAAACGGGGCGTATAACTCGACCATCTTCGACCAGGCTTGCTGGTCTGTTCCGACACGCAATGCATCGAGTAAACTGACCGAGGTTTCCATTAAACTCACGTGATGATAGGGGTTGAAGATCGACTCATTGCCAACAATAAAAAGAGCCTGAAAACGCTTGCGATCACTAAAAATCGTATCTCGCAGTCAGGCTCGGCACAAGAGTGAAATATGACCCTCACCACACATTCGATTTCCGTTTACTTTATTGCGTTTCCCAAAAAACTGAGCAACTCTGCATCAGAAATAGAACGGGCATCTGTAAACAGATGGTCTGCGAACTCGGCAGGAACAATCGGCTCACGTATTCGAAAATATTCGAATGATGCTATCAAATCCGGTCGCCCGCTCCGGATTACGGTGCTGTTTTGCTGAGCTGGCGAAAATTTCGATGCGCTCGGGTAGTCGGTGTATACGGTGAACCCGACCTGTAAGCTCTCTGGCATATCCGGACGATGATACCGACGATGAACCATCCATTGACTGTTCGGCAAACGACGCAGCAGTAGAAAATGTGATCCCAATCGAGCAATACGAATTTCTGCCACTCCAGTAGACAGTGGTTCAATTTTAAGTTGAGAATCACTGTTGCGGGTCGTCTTCACTTCAAATGCAAATTCTCCTGGCTTATTGGCTGTTCCCAGGGAGAGAAACAGATAGTTCTCCCCACCGGGCCGCCAGGTACGAGAATTGATATGACGAGGTGATCGCACCATCAAACCTCCCAGGGAAAATTGTGAGCGTGGTGCGCCGGAACGGTCTCGATTCGTAATTTCCGCTCGGGTGGTCACAACGAAGTTCCCCGTGATCTCTTTGAAGACGAGCACGCCCCGATAATCCTGATACCAGGTACTTGTGTGCGGAATCAGGGTCATCCAACCCGGTTTGGTTTTGCCGACATTAATACTTTGTAGTTGATCGGCTTCGGTCTGTTCCGTCTGGAAAATTCGTTGCCAGTCTGCGAGTGTTTCGGGATCGTTAAATTCGTCGCTGGCATGGTTCAGTCTGTCTGCCTCGATAATCTCTACTGCAGTGGATTGAGCAAGGGAAATCGAAACACATTGAAACAACTGTATCGCGAGCGCGGCGTTTAGAACCATTACAATACGAGTTGCTTTTCCAGGATTGCCTGTTTCAAACATCATTCCGCCTGTTCTATTTCAATAGTAATTAATTGCTCGGTGGTTGCGATCCCGTCGGAGATCAAGACTCGCAGACTGAACGCGGTTGTCTGCAGCAAACTGCGATTGATAACCAGCTGACCATCAATGAATTCCGCTGTCACCTGAATCGGTTCTACTTGAATAAGCATATCGGGATTCTCGTAATAGCTTGTATCAAGCGTCTCAATCAGCACACTCGATTCGAAACTTCCGCTCCAGTAATACAGATCTCCATTTTCGAGTATGTAGTACCAGTGATTGTTCTGGCCGCGGATCCATTTTTCCTGCATCCCGTGATAATTCTGATAGTAATCTCCAGTCGACCAGAATCCGTACTGTTGATCGAGTTGATAAGCGGTATCAAGCACTTCGACGGTCACTTGCAGCGGGGTTCCGTCTGCATCACTGAAGTTCATCGGAAGGGTCGTTTCGGTCTGTTCGGCGAGCAGCAACTGATCGGGGATCAAATCCATCATCGGGGGTTGATTGATCACCGATACCGAAAACTGGACTGAGGTTGTGTTTCGTCCATCGGTCGCCAGAATTTCAATCATGAATTCACCAGCAAATGTTTCAGCGGGGTCGATATGCAATTCGTTCCCGATCATCTGCAGCGTTACCGGAATTGATTCGACATCAATCAGCAACGTCGGATCTTCGTAAACCGCGGCCCCCAAGGCTGCAATCAGCGGACTTGTTTCGAGACTGCCATTCCATTGATGCAGATCCCCATTTTCCAGCAGATAGAACCACTGATTGGCTTGACTCCGAAGCCAGCGTTCTCCGCCTCCCTGGTGGTTCTCGAAATAGTTTCCCTCACTCCAGAAATCGAACTGCTGATCGAGTTCATATCTTTCGGCACCGACAATTTGTGCGATCAGTTGCACTGGCTCGCTGTCGCTGTCGCCATACTCAAGCGGAACAATCAGCAAGTTATCGGTAACAGACATCTGCTGGTTGGCAATGGGGGAGATTATGGGGGTAGAATTTATGACTGAAACCATCACCCGCTGCGTATCTTCCCGGCTGCCATCGCCAATCGTGACATCGATTTCATAACTGCCGAGAAAATTCTCTGACGGTGTAATGATCAACTGGTTGTCCACCACCGAAACGACCGCTGGAATTTCCACATCGATCAATCGCTGGGGATCGTCATAAACATCTGCAGTTAATGAGGCAATCAACTCGCTCTTAGCAAAACTTTCCTGCCAGCGAAACAGTTCGCCGTTGTTGAGCAGATAAAACCAGTCGTATCCGTCGCCTTGAATCCAGCGTTCGTTCTGCCCGTGATAATTTTGGTGATAATTGCCGGTACTGTGAAAGTTGTACTGCTGGTCGAGCAGGTACTCCGGGGTGATGACCAGTTCTGCAGAGTACGACAATGCGACTCCATCAGGTAGAGTGGCCGGCAAAACATGCTCGTAAACGTCCAGCGTATGACTGATCTGCAGAGACGGGATGACTTCAAAATCATTATCAGTAATCACGATTTCTGCGGCTGCAAGTTCTCCCACTGAATAGGCAGCATCGGCGAGCAGTTCCACAAGAACGTTTTCGTCCCCTTCTGCAAGTTCGTCATCGACAGGCTGCAGCACTAGCGTGTTGGAAGTCTCTCCCGCCAGAATCACAATCGAATATCCGGGATCGGTATAATCTGCACCGACCATCGCAGAGCCAGCCAGCGAATAATAGACGGTCAAATCTTCGCTCTGCGCCTCAGACAGGCTGAACAACACCGTTGCAGCCGTTCCGGATTCACTTCCTGTGGAATTATCGACATGCACTGTAACAACGGGAACAGGCGTCTGCGCTTCCGCCTGAGCAGCAATAAAGTCCTGCAGCGAGTTGTACTGATGAGCCGTCTCTAGCGGCTGATCCATCGCATAAAGCAAACCGTAACTGCCGTACGGACTGGCACCATAATGGCTGGTAAACGTGAACTCGTTATACAGATCCAGCCCGATATCCCGCACCACATTCAGTAGCGTTTGATAAACATCGTACATCCGGGGACTGTACATCGCCTCCACGGCAGCCGCTTCAGCTGGGCCTTGCCAGAATGGCGAGTTGAAACCGAAAATATGCGATCCACTTTCGTAACTCACATACTGAATTTCACGTCCTAGAATTTCCGAATAGTTGTCCGCAATATTCCGGTGCTGCTGCAGCAGATTGGATACATAAGGAATACTGACGTCATAGATCGTATCGATGATTTCATCAGATGTCAGCGTTTCATCAGCCACCGCCGCGAACGTATCTGGATAGCCAAAATAGGCGGTCGAAGAAACTGCATCAAACTGACCATTCATATTCATCAGCAGTTGTTCGAGTACGAACGGATTATTCTGCTGACCTGCCACCACACGCACAATACGATCTTCGATGCCTGAAAAAACATTACTCCAGATACTGAAATCGTTACTGATTTCAGCTGCAGCCAACTGGTAGATGTTTTGGCCGGCATTTTCTGGCAAACCAGCTTGCTCAAACAGCCAATCGTTTACGGGAAAAAATCCGTTCCATAATTCATTCGACCATTCCACATAGACTGTCAATTCCGGGTCGAGATTGTCGCGGACTAAGGTGGCAAAATTGGTCACAAATTCATCGTTGGCATTATACGGCATATTGAACCAGGGATTGGCTTCCAGTTCGTTGGCCAGTTCAATCATGTATTCGATCGCAATCCCATTGGTAATCCATTCATAATAACCTGCCGACCCGGGTGCATCACCCTGAGAGGCATCCGAAAGTTGACTCCGTTCCAGCCATTCGTCCACTTCGGCGTTGTAGTTGGTCATCTGCCAATCCATAAAGCGGATCGTATCGAAACCCTGCAGACGCTCGACGAATAGCGGATGAAACGGTGAAGTAGCGGCTCCTGGTTGCCAGTCCGGAACTACCAGACTTTCGCCGTTGTAGTCGGGCATCCAAAAATTGATGTTGCGGATCGGATCGTCGGGATTGGTACTGGAAATGGTCATTGCAAAATGGACTGCGGCCGGCATATCAACCAGTGCATAATTTCTGCCGGAATCGGTCACTCCGGATCCAATCACGTACGGCATTTCCAGCACGCCGGTTCCATCCCACTCAGCTCGATAGATTCCCGCCGGCTGATCCCCAGCCCCGGTAAAGATGACAGTTTGTGCCAGTTGCTGAAATTCGACTCCGTCTGCGTTCATCCAGATGGGCAATTCCGAAATCCAACCCTGCTCATCAACCTGAAGCCCAGGACCTTCACCGGCAATGTACTGCCAGCTTCTCTCACCCGTATTTAAATTATCAGCCCACGCTCCCCACGGACGAGATCTTAAAAACGCATCTTTGAATACCCATGCAGACCCCCAGTCGACATGACGCTCCAGATTCAAACCAATATCAAGTACCGTGTCATCATCCCGCAAATTGATACTGGACGATGTTGCTCCCTGAACCAGATAATCGCTTCCGTTGAGCAGTTGCAACTGGATCGACTCGGCTCGTTCATCAAGTTCATCATTAATCGTGCTGAGGTAAACAGTCGTCGATTCTGCACCGGCAGGGATGACCACCACGGTTGAGGAACTGACGGCATAATCCTGATCGACGACGGCCGAACCTGACAGGCTGATGTTGACCGACAAATCCTGATCGGTTGTGTAACCAGCCCGGCTAACCACAAATGCTGCTGTCTCGGCATCCCCTTCCACGATCAAATCTGTCAATGACGAGACACTTACTTCGGGAAGTTCGGTAAGCCCTGAAGGACCAATGTTGGCATTATTTCCCAGGAACGACAACAGCATCTCATCGGTAACGGCAGGACTCGTCAAATCCATTCCCAGCAATTCCGGAGGGACATCCGGATGGACAAAACGAGCATATTCGAATCCAACCGTCAAATCGGGATTAAAAGCCTGCCATGGAGACGGGTCGGCAATCGTTGTTGCTGTCAGCACGCTGCTGTTATGCAGAAACGGATCAAAATCGTTGGCCTTCTCCCAGTCGGAATAAGTGACCAGTCCAACCTGCAATGTTTCGGGCATATCATCCCGATTGTATCGCTGGTGGACCTGCCAGTTTTCACCAGGAAAACGATACAGTGTAATAACGGAATTGCCGATACGGGCGGTTTGAATAGTGACCGTGTTATGTGTCTGCCCGAACGGCGTGACTTGCAGTTGCGAACTGCTGTTACGAGTTGTTTTCACTTCCATGCCAAACTGATTGGCACCGTTGTTGTAAGCATATCCGTAGGAAAGAAACACATAATTTTCGCCGTTGTTGGTCCCGTCATCAGCTCGACTACCCGGTGCCCACTCGGTTGCAGGATCGGTGATATCACGCGGGGTACGAATCATAACACCCCCCAGCGAAAAGGCCCCATCACCTGGAATATCGTCCGCATCGCTGCCGCCGATATCATCACGGTCAGTAATATGAATCTGACTGGTTACCACGAAATCACCAGTCACTTCTTTGAAAGCCATTGGCCCCCGCCAATCATCAAACCAAACCACCGTATTCGGTTGCATCACCAACCGGCCTGCCTGCGTTTGATCGATGTCATAGACGTTGAGTTGATCTGCATTCCAACCCTCGACTTCGTTCACCCGCTGCCAGTTCTCCTGAGTGGTGGAATCGTCAAATTCATCACTCAGACCGTCAATCAGCGTCGCTGACAACAACTGCCGCACTTCCAGAAACTCTGCAGCGACCTCCATCGTGCACTTACGCCGCCTCATGCGTTTTGAGTGTGAATTGAAATATGCTGCATTTGCTGAATTTATTAGCTGCTTTTGTAAGCGTGAAATGATTGACATCAGGTTGTTCCTTACCATCGAAGCGATTGAGACGAATGGCCCGTCCTGCTTATAAATGGCGTGAAACCGTTCAACCTTTCACAGTTTTTAGGAATTTCCAAATAATTTGATCATGTTGCATCGCTTCGATTAATTAATACTTCTACAACTTCACCTAGATTTCCCTCCCTTCGAACGTTCCTGAAATGTGAGACTTGTTGTTGCGTTGGGGATACTTTCAGAATGCTTTCTGAGTTTCCCAATTATGCGTTTTTGTGAGGGGAGCGATTGAGGGAGATTAGATTTCTCAATCCTTCGGTTTATTTGCGGTACTGCTGACTGTTAACAGGTCTCTACTCACGCAAGACTTCGAGCGGACATTACAGTATCCGTCCCACTTCCAACTGTAAAATTGCGACTGGCAATCTTTCCTGGACTTGGCCCGCCCAACTCTAATCTCGGGCCGTTATAGATCCAAAATGCTCTTCCCAGTGGACATAAGCCTGTTCATTCCGATAAGACTAATCGTTGGCTTTGAGTTTTAAACCGAACTGATCAAGCAACTTAGGTGAAGTGGTTGCGAGAGGCTTCCTCATTGGACTCGCAGTTAAAGAGGATCTCACAAGCAGTCTACTGGTTGACAGGCGTCGATCCATAAGTGAATAATGATGAGATGTGATATACAGAATTTCAAACATTATTAGACAGAAGCCAATTCTGTCCAACAATTAGTTAGCCAACAGCCAAGAGGTTCTACCCGATGAAGATGGTTTCTTCGGCAATCGCAGTGATCACTCTGATTTCGCTGTCTGGTTGTGGCAGCGAAACGGCAGTCTGGACAGAAAGCGCTGCCGCCATTGACTGCGCAATCGAAGTTCAGATCGCAGTCCGCTCACAGCCATACCGGCAGGGTGACGGCATTAATGACGGCGACTTTCTCGTCGTGTCCTCAAATGTGTTTCCCATTCAATCAACCGGCGGTCCCAGCCATGTTGTCTGCAATAACGACGGCGTAATCATCGAAATGCAGTGGGATGATGTGCGATTACTTCAGACTCGGATCGACCAGCATCAAAGCCCCGAGACGCGACTTTCGTTCGACAACTTCCGGTGTGTCATCATGAACAAATTGGTCGTAGGTAGCACTTCGCACGGTATGGTCTCTGGACCAAATTCACGGAACTTGAACACTGAGTTTGACTGGCTGTTTTCACCGTTAACATTTTCGTCGGGCGTTGAAAAGAACGAGCGTACTCTCGTCATTCGCGCTCGCTTGTTGCCACAAATCGAGTCCGCAAAGCCCCTGACTATTCCCCAGATGCCAGATACTGCAACGGAAAACGCTGGCTAACAAAACCATGCAGCCGAGTTGCGGTCGGCCCGTAATCAAATGGACCATCAAACGCCGCAACCAGCTGATGGTAAGCGTTATGTGCAAGAAGGCAATCGCGTGAATCTCAGACACCACAATGCGGAAGACGCAAACGCCATCGTGCATCTGTTTACGTCCGTGTTTGCCACCTCCGAAGGCGAAGCCGAGGGGGCGTTGATTGGCAAACTCGCAGCAGACCTTCTTGAAACTCCGGACGATCGTGACTTATTCAACTACGTTGCCGTCGATTCTGATTGCGTCGTTGCGTCAATCTTTTTCACGCGGCTCGAATTCGACAACAAATGCGATGCATTCATCCTTGCTCCCGTAGCCGTGCGTAGTGACCGACAGCGTGAGGGCATTGGGCAGGCTTTGATCGGTCACGGATTGAATGACCTGAGAGAACGAGGCGTCGATTTCGTGCTTACATATGGAGACCCAGACTTTTATCAGAAGGTCGGTTTTCAGCAAATATCCCCAACGACAATTAGAGCTCCCTTCCGGCTTTCACAACCAGAAGGCTGGCTTGGTCAATCTCTCGGTATAAAGTCCATTGAAACACTGACAGGGACTTGCGCTTGTGTCAATGCATTCAACGATCCTGTGTATTGGTAACTCATCTCGTGAACGGGACCCCACATTACCAAGCGGTCAACCGGAGCCGTCGTTGACGCGTTTATTTGAAGTCATAGTTTTTTTGACGGCGGCCCGGTTATCGCCGTCGTTCGTACGCTCAGTCACACACATAGGAGCTCACTTCATTGCCTTACGTCATGGTTGACATCGAATCCGATGGGCCGATTCCCGGCGACTACTCAATGGTTTGTTTCGGCGCGGTCATTGTCGAGCCCGAATTGAAACGTACTTTTTACGGAAAGCTCAAGCCGATATCTGAGCAATTCAATCCGGACGCTCTTGCCGTCAGTGGATTCACACGCGAAGAATGTCTCGGATCGACCAGCATCACAGCCCCGAGACGCGACTTTCGTTCGACAACTTCCGGTGTGTCATCAAGAACAAATTGGTCGTAGGTAGCACTTCGCACGGTATGGGCTCTGGACCTAATTCACGGAACTTGAACACTGAGTTTGACTGGCTGTTTTCACCGTTAACATTTTCGTCGGGCGTTGAAAAGAACGAGCGTACTCTCGTCATTCGCGCTCGCTTGTTGCCACAAATCGAGCCCGCAAAGCCCCTGACTATTCCCCAGATGCCAGATACTGCAACGGAAAACGCTGGCTAACAAAACCATGCAGCCGAGTTGCGGTCGGCCCGTAATCAAATGGAACATCAAACGCCGCAACCAGCTGATGGTAAGCGTTATCTGGCAGATAGAATCGCGATTGATCAAATGACGACCTCCGCTCAACGAACCGTCGAATCATACCCGTACACGATGGCGGTGATTCGACTTGTCATCGCCGTTTGTCTCGTCCCAATGCTGGTGTACCTATGCTTGCAGACGGATCACGCAAGACTGAAAGGGATGCCGATGGAAAATTGGCGACTTATTCCACTGATCTTGACCGCAACGACATTCGCCTTCCTTGGAAAACGATTCCTAAATTCAATCGCTGGGTTATTCCTCGGCGGCATTGGTGGTGCGTTTGGAACATTGGATAATTTCGCTGGTCCGTACGGTGGCGTCGTCGGTTTACTCGTCGGTGCAATCGTCATTGCGATTCCCATCATGCACAAACCACGACCGAACAGTGCGACGACCAAAGCGCAAGACAGAAAAAATGGTGACACCGTTCACGATGGAGCGTAAAGCCAAATAACCATCGCAGAGTGGTCCGACCGACTTTGTCGGTCGTGTGCTGAAAGCACAAGATGCTTCACCGTTCGCATGCTAAGTTTATTGAACTGCGAATTCATACTACCCGGATGGCCCTAAAGATTCTTTCAGGGCGGCGCAGTCGTAAGATGTAATTTGCAGAACAGATCATCAAACTGAAAGCTTCTTATGGACTTCGTCCACTCAGATAGCGAAGCAATCTGGGCCACTCGTCTTTATGCAACGACATTGATTTTATTGATCTGGACAGCAATAAATCGCCGCGGCTGCGATTGTGCCAATGCGACCAGCCAGTTGATTGACAGAACCTTTTCCATCGGGATGGACTCGATTACTCAGGAAAATGACATACAGATCGAGTTCGGGGTCGATCCAGAATGAGGTTCCTGTAAATCCCCCATGCCCGAATGCTTGAGAACTGAATAAGTCGCCACGGTTAGAAGAATAAGCCGATTGAGAATCCCATCCCAGGGTTCGATGGCCGCCGGGAACCTGTTGAGGCGTCGACATCATGTTGACCATCGGCTGATGAAACGGAGCAGTCGATTCTTTCTGTGAAGTGCGCAGGATTGCGGTTGCGTATTTGGCCAGGTCGGTTGCAGTGGAAAAGAGACCGGCATGTCCCGCGACACCCTCCAGGAGCCAGGCTCGCGGATCGTGCACTTGACCTTGAATCCATTTCCCATCCCGCTGCTGGGTGACGGCGGCTTTTCGCTGTAATGTCTCAGGCGGATTGTAACCTGTTTCATTCATCTGCAAAGGTTGAAAGATTTCTTTCGAAGTGAATTCAGCCAGGCTACTTCCCGAGATCTGTTCGACAATTCTACCAAGCACAATAAAGCCGACATCAGAATATATGAATTTTTCATCGGGATTTGCTCTCAAGCCAAGTTCATCGATCCGCTGGAAAGCGATGAGTTTACCGTCTTGGTAGTCTTTCAAATTGTTGTCTGGCAGCAGGCCGGAAGTGTGCGTGAGCAACTGACGAATGGTAATGTTGGCTTTGCCGTGAGATTGAAATTCTGGTAGATATTGACTGGCCGGATCGTCAAACTGCAGATGTCCTCTTGTTTGTAGCAGATGGATGCTGGTGGCGGTGGCGAGGGGTTTGGTGAGTGAGGCGAGATCGAAAAGCGTCTCTGGCAACATGGGTTGTTTTTCAGGCAGCAGTTGGCGGTAGCCGAATGCTCGATGATAGACAATTCCAGCTCGACGACCGATCAATACAACACACCCTGGCATTTTATGATCAGCCAGAGCTGCGTTCACTATGGGGGCAATCGCATCGAGTCGCTGAGAGGCCATCCCCGCCGAACTGGGAGGGATACTTGGCGGATTCGCATGGACTATCGCGGGGCAAACGAGCAGCAGGAAGAAGATCGGCAACGATCGATAGAACATGTATTGATCCAGACAGTTTGGGTTGTGTAGAAAGCTAGTCGGTGATTCGGGCAGAGAATGATGAAGCTCCACTCGGGTAGAACAGGAGCGATTCGTGGCCACCCACGATGTTATAATTCTCCATGCGAATAACGGTTCAAAGTTATGTGGATTGCGAAAGTTATGAAAACAACCATATGGTTCCTGCGAGCTGATTTAGCCAGTCGGGCCGGGTCTCTCTTCAAGGGGATAAAAATCGGGTGAGCATCAGGGAAACAGAACTGTTGTTCCTGACTGCAGGATTAGTGGCAATTCCTGCCTGCGCCTAATTCTACCAGTCGACTGGCAATTTCAATTGTCGTTCCGACGAAATCACATTCGACCGATTTCAATGCATTTTTTGGCATACTGTCGAATGCTGCGTCTTCAGGTGTTTGGACAATGCAGGTTCCGCCAGATTCCTTGATTGCTTTTAATCCATCGACACCATCCCATAACATTCCGGAGAGAATGATCCCCACTGCATTTTTGCCAGCTGTATTGGCAATGGAGGTAAACAGGTCATCTATTCGAAGCAGATTTCGAACATGTCCCGGGTCTAAGCCAATGTGAACCTCTCCCCCTTCTACTGTCAGTACTTCGTCAGGACGACCAATATAAATGTGAGTACAGCTGAGTTTATCGCCATCGATCGTATCACTGACCCGTAGTCGTGTGTGGTTTTGCAGTAATGATGGCAAGACGTTTGGAGCAGTTGAGGAACGATGTGTGGCGATCATCAACGCCCCCTGGAAATGAGTCGGCAATAGATCGATAATTTCTACAATCGCTTTTAATCCACCAGCTGAGGCACCCACACCGATCAGCAGGTTGGAATAGCTGTTTTCACTGGAAGGTTCAAAATTGGAATTCATGTCGTGATCATTCGGATTTCGAGATCAAATTTAAAATTCTGTCTAACTCGACAGGATCCAGTGGTTTCACTAAATGCGTGTTGAAACCTGCTTCTTTCGTAGCCTCGCGGTCTTCAGTACATCCGTATCCTGTTAAGGCAATTAAGTAGACGTCATTGCCAAGTTCTGCCCGAACTCTCTTAGCAACTTCATATCCACTGATTCCAGGCAAGCCAATATCAACGATAGCGACATCCGGGTGCTGATGCAAAATGACATCCAATCCCTGGCTTCCGTTCGAAGCCGTCAGGACGAGATGGCCTTTTAGTCGGAGCAATGTTTTGAGCATTGCGCGGTTATCTTCATTGTCCTCGACGAGAACGATATTCTTTTGATCGGAAGCTTCGGGATCTTTGAGACTCGGCTGGGATGCCATGGGCATTTGTGAGACTTGAGATAATGGAAGTCGCACAACAAACTCACTTCCCTTTCCGGTACCATTGCTAAAGGCACTGACACGTCCTCCATGCAATTCGGTAATGTCTTTTACAAGTGTCAAACCAAGCCCCATACCCCCTTGAGAGCGGTCCAGAGTATCGTCTGATTGCACAAATAATTCAAAAATCTTTTCCAGCATGTGGGACGGAATTCCGTTCCCATTGTCACTCACGCGGAGGATTGCTTCCCCATCTTCTTTTGCGAGGGAAAGTCGTATCTGGCCTCCTTCGGGTGTGTATTTGGCAGCGTTGGCCAACAAGTTTTCCTGGATTTGCAGAAGCCGCGAGGGGTCCCCTTCAACAATCACTGGTTCAGACGATATATCCACCGTTAACTGATGATTTAATGCGTCGATATGAGGACGAATGGCCTGGAGCGTATCTTCAATGAGTAGCGTCATGTCGACGACTTGTTTTCTAATCTCGATTTTCCCTTGCGTGACGCGTGAGACATCCAGCAGATCGTCCAGAAGTCGGGCGACCTGTAGTGTCTGTCGTTGAATGACCTTGCAGGCTTCAAAGAGTGGTTTAGTAAGGGCCTTTTCATCTGCACCATCCAATAAGTAGGTGGCATTGAGAGCCGCCCCTAATGGATTTCTGAGTTCGTGCGAAAGCATTGCCAGAAACTGATCTCGTCTTTTGACCGCATCGCGGGCTTTGTCCTCAGCTAATTTACGATCGGTAATGTCCTTGGCAATCGAAGCGATCACGACAGGCTTTCCTTTCTGATCCGTCAATAAAGAAAGCGTAAGTAATACTGGAAATGGATTACCGTTGATATCTTGCTTGATTGTTTCAATGCTACGTAAGCCCGATTTTTCGATACAACGCTCACGTAATTCCTTCGCACGAATCTGTTCGTCCGTAGGGACCAGCTTTTCAAAACTCTGTCCCAATAATTCATTACGGTTCCATCCATAGACTTTTTCTGCTTCCGCATTCACATCGATAATTCGGCCATCGAGATCTTCCAGAATGATAGGATCCGCACCATCTTGAAAGACTTTGGACATGAGTTTTAATTCTTCCTCAGCCTGCTTCAATCGACTGATTTCTATGAGGGTAAGAACGACTCCATCGACTTTGTTTTTGGAACGATAAGGTAAGATTCGCATCAGGAAAGTCTGGGAATCTCCACCGTGAACTTCCATCTCCAGCGGAGACTCTTCAGTGAGCACCCGTTTCAAATCGTTGACGAGATGCGGATGATCGATATTGTGAGCGAAACTGTCGACCCGTCGCCCAATATCTAATGGTAACAAGTGAAACGTTTCGCCAATTTTTGGAGTAAACTTTCGGATGCATAACTCACGATCAAGAAAAATCACACCAACTTCAGTGCTGTGCAGCAGATTGTCCATATCTGCGGTCAACTCCATCAACTCTGCAATCTTTTTCTGATACTCAGCATTAACCGTATAAAGCTCTTCATTAACGCTATGCAGTTCTTCGTTCGTGCTTTGCAACTCTTCATTGGAGGCAACAAGTTCCTCATTCGTGGCCTGTAACTCTTCATTGCTGGTCTCCATCTCTTCAACGGTCGACTGCAGATTTTCTTTCGTGTACAGCAACTCAGATTCCAGCGCCATCATCTGTTCTTTAGAGGCCTCGTCGAGATCCATATTCAAAGCAACTTCGTTATCGTCATCTTTAACTAATGCTTTCGGCTTTTCCATTGGTTCCAGAGTGACGAGGAATTGCTGTTCGTCTCCATTTCGCATCTGGAGTGGTCGCACTGTCAATCGCAGCTGTTCCTCAGATGTATCGTGTCTGACTCGAACACCTTTAAAATTGACCGACTTTTGATTTTTTGTCACTTGATGAACAGCTGTTGTTAATGGAATTTTCAGATCAGGCAGCATCAATTCAAAAATATCTGTGGAAGGTCGCCCATCAGTCAGCTTGAGGTATTTTGCAGCACCACTGAAAGACTGCACGAGCTCTCTTGAATTGTTGATCAGCAAAGTCGGCGGGGCATATTCTTTGAGTAATTCATCATAAGCTCTTAAGAGGGCTCCATTGGCAGGGGCATGCGGCTGGCTCAAACCCATACGAGGGATACGCGAATTGGCATATCCAGCAGAGAGTGGCAAACGCATTTCGACCGGCAGACGTTTATCTCGCCGTTTACGATAGATCTTCCAACGTTCATTAATCGCTTCGAACTCATCGGTCAGTTCTCCGGGGCTTTCGCTCGGACCCATAAACATGACACCTCGAGTGTTTAATGCGAAGTGAAACAACGAAATCGCTTTTTTCTGAGCGGGTTGCTCCAGATAAATCAGCATGTTCCGGCAGGTAATCAGATCGATTTTCGTGAAGGGTGCATCTTTGATAATGTTGTGTGGTGCGAACACAATCATTTGTCTCAGATCCTGGGAAACCTGAAAGCCCGTTTTCACTCGCTTGAAGTATTTTTCGAGCCGTTCCGAGGAAACCTCGGATAAACTTTCCTCGCTGTAAATCCCCACGCTAGCGGTTTCGAGTGAGGTTGGGTGAACATCGGTGGCAAATATCTTGACATTGAGCGGCTTGGCCATTTCTTGCATGTGCTCTTGAATGAGAATCGCCAATGAATAAGCCTCTTCGCCCGTGGCACAGCCAGCCACCCACACGCGTAGTTCTTCATGCTGCCGATGATTCTGCAGAATCTCTGGCAAAATATTCTGGTCAATCAGATCAAAGGCTTCTGGATCCCGGAAAAACTTCGTGACCCCAATCAGTAAATCTTTGTAGAGCAAATTTAACTCGCTTGAGTCATCTCGAAGACGGGTGACGTATTCATCCAAATCCGTAATTTGATGCATGAGCAAGCGACGTTGAACACGTCGGGTAACGGTGGACTGTTTGTAATACGAAAAATCAATATCGTAATGTTTTCGCAATAACTGAAAAATCGCATCAAAACCTTTCAGCATGGCTGGTTCGACAGGCATGAAATCAGTCAGATTCCTGGAACCTGGTTGTTGAATGTATGAAGAGAGAGCCGCTCCCATTCTTTCTGGAGGCAAGACCAGGTCAACAACTCCCGTTGCCTTGGCACTCTTGGGCATGCCGTCAAATTTTGCAGATTGCAGATCTTGAGCAATTACAAATCCACCGTTCGCGTGAACATCCTGAATTCCCTGCGAGCCATCGCTGCCTGTTCCTGAGAGAATCACAGCAATCGCCCGAGCCCCGGCATCTTGTGCCAGCGAACGAAAGAAAATGTCGATCGGTAATGTGAGTCCGGATTGGGGATCTTTATCACTGAGCAGCAACTTTCCATCCGAGATGATCATTTCCTTCTTGGGTGGTATTAAATAAATGGCGTTCGGCTCGACTTGCATCTCATCGGTCACTCGATGGATACGGATTTTGGTGTGACGAGCCAGCAATTCATCCATCACACTTTTAAAATCCGGTGATAAATGTTGAACCACCACAAATGCTAAGCCGGAATCGAGGCTCATGTTGTCAAAAAATGATTCCAAAGCTTCCAGTCCGCCCGCTGATGCACCAATGCCAACAATTGGGAATTCCTGTCTGAGAGATCGATGAGGGAGGGAGTCCAAGATTTCAGGGTTTTCAGCTGGTGTTTGATCTGTTTTACTTGTATTCACCATTTCAGGCGAATTTTCAAGATCAGTCTTATCAATTTCTCCTGATGGCCTGACCGGACACATAATCTCACTCATTTCTGTTTATTATATTTTATAATGTTTTGTTATGTTTATAGGCGTCTTTCGATTGAAAAACAGCTCAAGCAGATTTCAAAATATTAAGTCAGCAAAATTTATACCAACCTGGATGTCCTCTTGCCGGTTCATGGCTGGAATTCATTCTCTGTCAATTTTGTACAGTAACGGTTGAATTCCAGTACCGTCTGGTAAGATATTGGGGGGCATTGATTTTGAAAGCTTCGCTGAGCAACTCGGGCTGCTTCAGCTCATTGTTTTCGTCAAAAGAATACAGTGTGCGATCTGGAGGGCCACTCGTCGAAAAGCGGCTTTGGAGAATTGTTCAAATGCCATAGACAAATCATCGTTAGACGGCATCTCCGATTGATCATCGTGGGAAAGATGACGGATTGCTGCCATAGCTGCCGACATCTGTTCGTCCTGGTCATCGTTCATGGGATTTCGACGATCTGAAGGGCTTCGAATGTGCCTGTGATTTCATGAACACTCAACGCCCGTAAAAACCTCGGAGCGATTCCAAATTCGATTAACTGTTGGTCGGGGGTGGCGCGCTATGCCTCAGCGGAAGTCCCCGGAAGTTCTTCGATTCGTATGGACTCTGTTTAAGTGTCAACCTTTTCTATCGATCAGAATGAGGACAGAAAAATACGTTGGGCATAATACAAGTGGTTTGAAAGGAAGTCTGCTTGATCTGAAAAGGGCAGGGGATCAACATCTGCCATTACACAAAAGGACAATTCTCCTTGTCTCAGAATGCATCTCGATGTAGTCTAAGTGAATAGAAGAAATTGATTAGTGACCGCAGCCTGCTCAGCGCGCTATTCCCACCCTCTTCGAAATTGCCCCATGAGCCTACCCATCATTAATCGAATACTTTCCGCGTGGTTCTGTTGTTGCCTGTTTCTGATGAGCAGCTTGCACACGCTCTCCGCAGAGGAATCCCCAGTACAGTCTGCATCTCTGCTGTTTGAAACGGATATCCGTCCGCTCTTTGAACGCAAATGCGCTAACTGCCATAGTGAAACCGTACGGAAGGGCGACTTGGATGTTTCCTCAATGACCGGCCTGCACAAGGGAGGCGAATCGGGTGAGTCTGCATTGGCTGAAAGTTGGGACGAAGGGATGCTGTGGATGATGCTCGACTCCGAGAGCATGCCCCCTGAAGGCGAAGAAGCGTTGACCGCAGAGGAATTGACAAAAATCCAAAACTGGTTGAAAGCCGGCGCCCCCGCGAAGGAACAGGTGCAGTTGACGGAAGCCATCACTCAGCATGATGTACTGCCCATTCTGTTGCTCCGTTGCACCGCCTGTCACGGAGCTCAACTCCAGGAAGCGAAACTCGATTTGCGATCCATCGACCGCCTTAAAGCCGGAAGCAAGAATGGTCCAGTAATTGTGCGGGGGGATCCGGAAGCGAGCCTGATGATTCAACGGATCGAATCGGAAGCCTGTCCGCCTCAGGAAAAGCTGTTGAAATTCTTCGTCCGCCGTATGCCGGAATCGGAACTCGATATATTGAAAACCTGGCTAGCCGAAGGGGCACAGGAATATCCGATAGAGCCCGACATCGCTACAAAACAGCCGGACCCGCTGGTCACCGAAGATGACCGCAAGCACTGGGCCTATCAGTCACCGCAACGACCGACTGTGGGCAATTCCGTCGATGATTTCATTCTGGCGAAGTTGCAGGAACGCGGCTTAAACTTCTCGCCGGAAGCGGAGCGGGATACGCTGGTTCGTCGGGCATATTTGGATTTGATCGGCATGCCACCTCAGTATAAAGATTGGCAACACTGGCGAATGACGACCAACCCAAACTGGTACGCCGAGATGATCGATGAACTCCTTGCCTCTCCCCATTACGGCGAGCGCTGGGGCCGATACTGGCTCGATCTGTCGGGCTATGCCGACTCGGAAGGAGGCGTCAGTTCCGACCCGCTGCGCGAAGTCGCCTGGAAATACCGTGATTATGTCATCGAGTCATTCAATGAAGATAAACCTTACGATCAATTTCTAACCGAGCAACTGGCGGGCGATGAACTGGTCGATTATAAACATGCCGAGACGATCACCCAGGAGATGGTCGACAATCTGGTCGCAACCGGCTTTCTGCGAATGGGAATCGATCAGACCGGTTCTCGGACGATGAATTTTGTGCCGGAACGATTGGGAGTTATCAACGATGCCATCACGATTGTCGGCTCCGGTCTGATGGGCATGACCGTCGAATGTGCTCGCTGTCATTCTCACAAGTACGATCCTATTCCTCAACGGGATTATTATCGTCTGAAAGCGGTCTTCCAAGGGGCTCTCGACGAATATGACTGGCTCAGCTTCAAAACCCGCAAGGTCAATCTGGGCACGCCCGAACAACGCGAACTAGTGAATGAGGTTAACCCGCCAATTCTCAAAGAAGTTCGGTCGCTGGAACAGCAACTTCGAACTGCTCAAAGGGATGTCATTCTCACCACGCTGAGGGAATATTATCCCGAACAATCCGAAGACGATCGCCAGGCAACTTTGTCCGCCTTGAAAGTGGCGGATAACAATCGCACTCTGAAACAGAGACAACTGGTCGAACTATTCCTGATCGCCGAGATCAAACCTTATGACCTGCAGCCACAATCAGTGATCTCCGCACGGGAGCATGTCGAATCTCTCGAACTGCAGATCCTTGGCGTCAAAGAGAAATTGGCGGCCCCTCTGACGGTTCGAGCCTTATGGGATCGCGGGGAACCCTCTCCGACATATTTACTCAGACGTGGGGAATACAACAAACCAGGTCCGCTGGTCGGACCGGGGGTTCCTGCAGTCTTGACGGATGGACGCACTCCGTTTGCATACGATTCACCTTTCGATGATACCACGAAACAAACTGGCCGCCGCCTGGCCTTCGCCCGCTGGTTGACAAGTCCCGAACATCCCCTCACTGGCCGCGTGATGGTGAATCGAATCTGGTATCATCATTTCGGGACTGGCCTCGTCAATACACTGGAAAATTTCGGCCTGCAGGGAGAACGCCCCTCCCATCCGGAATTGCTCGACTGGCTGGCGGTGGAATTCATCGACCGCGACTGGAGCATCAAAGAGTTGCATCGGCTCATCATGAATTCGCAAACCTATCGTCAAAGCAGCCTCGTTTCACAAGAACGGTATGAGGCCGATCCTACGAATCGCCTGCTCTCGCGGATGCCGCTACGTCGGATGAATGCCGAAGCTTTGCGGGATTCACTGCTTCAGGTTTCTGAAAAACTGGACACAACATCGGGAGGACCACCAGATCCAATCTCTGTCGATCGGGACGGGTTGGTCAGCATCATTCCCGAAGAAAATGGCAAGTATCGCCGCAGTGTTTACCTGCAGTATCGACGGACTCAGATTCCTTCGCTGATGGAGACATTCGATTATCCCATCATGGGGCCGAACTGCACCACGCGTACTGTCTCGACCGTTGCACCCCAATCGCTGATGCTGATGAACAACGCCCATGTTCGTGAACTGGCGGCATCGCTGGCAAAGCGTGTCTCGAATGAAACCTTAGTCCCTAATGAGCAAATTGCCTTAATTTATAAATTGGCCCTATCTCGTGAACCGACCGACCAGGAAGAAAAGTTGGGACTGGTTGCCCTGAAAACATTAAATGAACAATGGCCAGAACGGCCGGAAGCAGCGCTCGAAAGTTACTCTCACATCCTGCTGAATTCCGCAGCATTCATTTATATCGATTAGAGCTCTTTCATGACTGTTGAGAACTCCACCTTCCACACTCGCCGTGATTTCTTTGCCCGTACTAGTGATGGTTTACTGGGAGCTGCGTTGACTTATCTGCTCAGCCACGATTACTTCGGCGGCACCAGTGCCATGGCCAGCACTCCCGAAGACGGGCGGTACACCCTCAAACCGAAGCAGACCCATCACCCCGCCAAGGCGACTTCGGTCATCCAACTGTTTATGAATGGCGGGCCGAGCCAGATGGATCTATTCGATCCGAAGCCAGTGTTAAACAAGATGGACGGGAAGCCCTATCCCGGCAATGTCGAAGATCTCGGCAACCAGAGCACCGCTAACATTGGCGTGATGATGGGCGGTCAGTACGGAATCCGGCAACATGGTGAATGCGGCATGTGGATGGCCGACGTCTTGCCGGAAACTTCAAAGTTGGTGGACGACATCTGTCTGATCAACTCCATGTGGACCGATCATCCGAATCACGATAATGCCCTCTACAAAATTCATAGCGGGCGCCTGTTTATGGGATATCCGACACTCGGTGCGTGGTCGGTTTATGGCCTCGGCAGCGAGAATCAGAATCTGCCCGCTTATGTTGTGCTGAATGATCCCCTCGGCCCGCCTAAAAACGGTTCACGCAATTGGACAAACGGATTCTTGCCCCCCTTATATCAGGGAACCCCGTTCCGCCCGACCGGCGCTCCCATTCTCAATCTGAAGCGTCAGTATGAACAGCCTTCCCCAGTCACCGAAACAACTCAGCAACTGCTCTCTCAACTCGATACGATTCATCTCAATCAACGGCCTTACAACCCGCAGTTGGATGCCCGCATGGAATCGTATCAGCTCGCCGCGAGAATGCAGTTGACCGCTCATGAAGCTCTCGACCTGTCGAAAGAATCCCGACATACACAGCAGAGGTACGGTCTCGAAAATCAACAAACAGAGTCGTACGGCAAACGCTGCCTGCTCGCCCGACGACTCGTTGAACGGGGAGTTCGCTTCGTTCAACTGTTCCTTGAGGAACAACCCTGGGACAGCCATGTCGATTTACAAGACAATCATCGCGCGGTTTGTGGAAGGACCGACCAACCGGTCGCGGCATTGCTGCAAGATCTCAAAGAGCGAGGTCTGCTCGATACGACGCTGGTGATCTGGGGCGGTGAATTCGGAAGGACACCAACTTCGCAAAAATCGGGGAACATCTACACCGGACGCGATCACAACATGCAGGCTTTTTCCTCGTGGATGGCAGGTGGCGGAGTCCGCGGCGGTACAACGTTCGGACAGACCGACGACTTCGGTCACGCGGTGGTGGACAACCCGGTCAGTGTTCACGATTTCCACGCCACAATCCTGCATTTGCTCGGTTTACATCACGAGCACCTTTTCTTCGAACGCAGCGGTTTGAAAGAACGTCTCACCGGTTTCGAACCTCCTCAGGTCATCGAGGGGATTCTGGCATGATTCGACTCGGATCAAAATTTGAATCGATACTGAATCGCCGGCAGGCCTTGGAACTTGCGGGAGCAGTCTCGCTTGGTCTCACTTCCGTCAGCCTGGCTGAAGGGAACTCGCCAGCGACCACTGAGAAGCCGCTTGATATTATCGACACGAATGTCCATCTTTTCCGTTGGCCGTTTCGTCGTCTGCCGCTGGATGAGACGGTTCGACTGGTTAAAAAACTTCGTCAGTACAACATCACACAAGCCTGGGCTGGAAGTTATGAGGGGCTACTGCACCGGGATATTTCCAGCGTCAATCGACGGCTTTACCAACAGTGTGCGGAATTTTCGGAGTTGATACCGATCGGCACGATCAATCCGACTCTCCCCGGCTGGCAGCGCGATCTTGAAGACTGCAAAACAAAACTAGCCATGTCGGGCATTCGCCTCTATCCGAACTACCATCATTACACCCTAAACGATTCGTTCGTCTCCGAGTTGCTACAGCGAGCCGAGTCTCACGGATTATTCGTGCAGATCGCCATCAGCCTGGAAGATGGACGCACTCAACACCGCTCCCTTCAGGTTCAAGATGTGAACGTCTCCCCGTTGCCCGAATTGCTGAGGCAATTTCCCAATCTCCCCGTGCAACTTTTGAATGCAAAACTCCCCGCAGCGCTCACTGCTCAACTATCAAAGTTGCCTAACCTCTTTCTCGATATCAGCCGCGTTGACGGCTCGACGGGCATCCCCCAACTGGCGGAGGTGTTTCCCTTGAACCGAATTCTGTTTGGCAGTCATGCTCCATTTCTAATTCCCGAGGCTGCTCTGATTCGGGTCCATGAATCGGGACAGTTCGACAAGGCTGAGCTACAGGCGATCTACGCCGCAAACGCAGTCGCTTTGCTGAAAGCGAGTCGATCATGACCACTGAGTCTACTCGCCTGGGACTACCTTCAGTTGAGATCTTGGAGTCCTATCACATCTGGGATTCCTACTTCACTCCGGCTCACAGTTATCCAGGACGCGATGGAACCCAGCGTTTGTATGCCGATATCAAAACAGCGTTACCCGCCATCCGCAAGGGACGATTCGAGAAGCTCTGTTACTTTGCTCATGTCGGACTCGGCACCACGACCGATCAGGAATTGGAAGCATTACTGAAAAAACAGCCGGAAGTCATCACTCAACCGCTCCGTCGCTGGCCAGACATGTTGTTCGGGATGATTCAATTGAATCCGCACGATGTGCCCGCCTCAATGGATGCGTTGAATCGCTGGGTCGGCGAGGGACCAATGCTTGGTGTCTACTTCTCCGGCGGCGGACCAGCGGCGCTTACCTGTACGCATCCGAATTTCGAGCCTCTGCTGGAACGCATCGGTGAATTAAACGCCGTCGTCATGCAACATACCTGGTTCAAAACTGGTGGAAAACAGGGCAGGGGGGAATCGACTCCATCGGAACTGGCCCAGGTCGCGGCTCGTTTTCCTCAGCAGAAATTTATTTGCGCTCATGCTGGCGGAGAGTGGGAAAAAAGCATTCGGGCTGTCCGCGATCAGCCGAACATTCTCGTGGAAACCTCCGGCTTCGATGCCACGGCTGGCTTCATCGAAATGGCAGTCCGGGAACTCGGAGCCGAGCGAATCGTCTTCGGGAGTCATTTACCCTCTCGTTCTCTGGGAACCGAGTTGAGCAAAGTAATCGCCTGCGAAATCACCGAAGCTGAAAAACGTTTGATCCTGGGAGAAAACTATCGCCTGTTATTGCAATCGATTCTGCAGAGCAAAGTCGAGAAGTCGCAAAGGTAAAACTGCTGGCTCGTCCTGAAGAGAAAAATATGGATATCATTTCTTAGGGGCCGTAGACGGGATTCAGATTTTTGCGAATACAGCGAGGAGCCTGAAGAAGTGTCATAACGATACATGCTCTCATCGACTGAGAGGACTGCTACCAACGGCAGGGAACGCCCAACTCGCAGTTGCCACATTATCCCGAGATCCACTGCCTGCGGTTGGCTAAAGTCTTCCAATAAGCAGGTTGTGTGACTGCATATTCACACTTCGGATGTGACTGAACTTCAGCGAGTAGTCGTACCGCTATATCCCTCTGTGTAGATGACGTTTTGGGTACTTATATGTTAATTCTTTATTGACATCCAGCTGTTGTCTTAATTATAAAAGTTCATTAATTATTAATTTAACCATGCCGATATTGAATATCTTATGTTTTCTTTAAGGGGGGAGTCTCAGCAAAATGAGAAAGTTCATTCACTCACATCAAGGATTTACACTGATTGAGCTATTGGTTGTAATTGCAATCATCGCGATACTGGTAGCTTTGTTGCTCCCAGCTGTGCAGCAGGCACGGGAAGCGGCACGTCGTTCCAGTTGCAAAAACAATCTGAAGCAGATTGGACTGGCGATGCACAATTATCATGACACCCACCGAGTTTTCCCTCCGGGACTCGTAATGGTCGATTGTCGCCCTGGTGTCAATGAAGGCAATCATCGCCATACAGGTCGTCATCCCTCATGGGGTTTTTATCTGCTTCCGTTTCTTGAAGAAGCGGCGATTTATGACATCCAGGACTTTCGCATGTCCGGCAGTTGTCCCAGCGGCGGGGCTCCGGGTGGCCTGGGTATTCTGGACGCTCCCAGCAATGCGAATGCAACTAACAATACTCTGGACTCGTTCTCCTGTCCCAGCGACACAAAACCCTCTCGTGGAAAAGGGGGGTTCGGGACGAGCAGCTATGCTGCCAATCGGGGAAACACAAATCGTGGTGGTCAAACCACCGGCCTGCAAATGGATGAAACCACCGGGATGTTCTGGGTCAATTCTAATACCAGAATGAGGGACATTACTGATGGTACCTCAAGTACAATTATGGTGGGAGAAGTCAGCTGGAAACAGTATTACAACTGGACCAACGCCAACAATTCCAATCTCGCACAGGGAGCGCTGTGGCCCGGAGTTCCCACTATGAAATTTGATCCTCTGGCCTTGAGGGATGTCAACGCACCTCGCCCGATTAATCTCTCGCGTCCTTATACAGGAGCAGGCACCGGTCCTAGTAATGACAACGACGGATTCGGAAGTTTTCATCAAGGAGGAGCTCAATTCGTATTTGCAGATGGCTCCGTTCACTTCCTGAGCGAAAATATCAACTCTCAGGCCTCCCCTTTGGGAACTTATCAAAAACTGGGAATCAAGAATGACGGCTTAGTTGTTGGTGAGTTTTAAAGCATTTTGCCACTGCATATCCGCGTATGGATGAGAATGGTCATAATATTTATGACAGAAAATACACGTTGATGTGATCTGACATTCTCTCAGTGGATGTCAACTGTCATCAGAATTCGAAAGAGATCGACTGGCAACAGTCGTTCTCTTTTTTATTGATCTGACCGTATCAATCGTCTTCTTGCAACGCCCATTGAATCATCCTGATCCCCTGAAGACAGGTGATGTTCTTGGCCTCAACGTCCAGCCCGGAACGATAGGCGTCTTTTGCTCTTAGCAAATAATTTTGTCTTTGCTGCAAGGTGAGATTTCCCTGAAGCGCCTGATGAAAATATGCACTTCCCAGATTTGCCCAGACATCAGCATTTGCGGAATCGATTTTTGCACACTGCTGAAAAGTGGAGACCGCTTTGCCAAACTGTCCCCGCTTTGCCTGCAACACGCCCAGATAGAACCAGCACTGAGAGTGAGACGCATTCTGTTCCAGTCCATGACGAAACCACTTTTCTGCACGAAATGGTTGTAGTGCATTCATCCAGGCAATGCCCAGCTCATATGCGGAGTCTGCATTGATTTTCTGGGATGATCTCTGTTCTGTCAGTTCTCCAGCCTCTCTGTAATAAGATTCCCGATCCTGTAATCTTTTGAGAAAGTTCTCCTCCATGACTGCAAATTCCAACTGCTGATAATCGGGAGGTGGCATCCAGGTCCACAACGAGATGACAAATGCCGCCACGAGCATCATTAATCGTGCGGGAAAAGAGGCTACAATTCTGGGGCCTTTTTCTGATCCTCGAAGAATCCAGACAATTGCTATTGCGGCAAACAGACACAGGAATGGTGTCATTCCCAACCGAAAGCGAGAGAAGTTATAGGTGAGTAAAATCGTCAACACATGGACGAGGAGAAACCCTGCCACGATCAGGAACCGACGATCGTTTCCTATTCCCAGAAACAGACCAATGACCGCCAACCCTATGAGCCAACTCCAAGTGGGCAAGTATTGGAGTAGCGGATGGATTTGCTTCGCCACGGCATAAAAATCGCTATCGGGAATCTCGTAATCATTGAGCAGAATGACCGATTTTCGGATCAATAACTGCAGGGACCGCGGAAGGTTCGTGACCATATCCTGAATAGCTGTACGGCTCCAAAAGGAAGATGACTCGGCATAACTGACAGGCTTCCCCAATCTTCGCGAAGCTTCGAGCCGAAAATCTTCATGCTCCAGAAATGGATCTGGCCGGACAAAGGAAGGATTTTGATAGTATCCCGTTGCTTCCGGCCCCCAGCCCATGAACAGGACTTCTCCACCACCAGAAGTGATCCACACCAGTTGTCTCCCAACGATCGTATTGTGCAATGTCGCTGGCAAGGTAACGCACAAACAGGTTACCAGAGCAATACTCATTAACCCTGCTCGTTGGAAACGTGAGAGGGGCTTCATTCCCAACCAGATCGTCAGTGCAACAGGAACCAGCATCAGAAGATGATTTTCTCGCACCAGGCAGAGCAATCCTGTCAATCCTCCTGCCAGTGAGCAATAGAAGACCCGCTCCCAATTCCCATAACGGGAAGAGTTGTTATTCGTCTCGTCCAGTACTTTGAGCATCAGGAGACAGACGCAAGCCGTGAGCCAGGGAGATAACCAGGACTTCATGACCAGCCCCTCAAAATAAAGAAGCGGGCCGTAAGTGACTGCCAGTAAACCCGCTAAAACTGCGGCTTGTTCATTCCAGAGGCGACGTCCGATCCAGAAGATTACGCACCCCAAATGAATTCCTGCAAGCATCTGTAGGCTTACAATCATTGCGTCAGAATCGCCAACTGCATAATACAGGCCCCCCAGCCAGTAGGCATAAAGCGGTCCCTGTTCAAACAAATGGCCCTGTGAAAGTTGTTCCTGTGCAATTGACAACCCCCAGACTTTATAAAATGCATGATCCGCATGATAGTATTCCCAAAGCGGAGTTCTTGTCAGCATGGACAGATAGCACACACGGACAATCAATCCGGCAAGAATCACGATCCATTCCGTACGCCATCGGAATAGCCTGCGAATTCGGGGATAGAATGAGAGTTTAGATTGCGACATCAGTAAAACCATTTGCAGGACAAAGCGCTTCGATCTCGCATTTACGATTCATCCCCTGAGATGTAAGACAGGCGGACAAGAATTCCCTCAGTTTCCATACTGTAATTATTTAACGAAGAAAAGTCAGCATTGCCGGAAAGTAATGACTCAATTGCACCAATGATTGTCGAACTCTCTGATCGAAGAAGTGCATCGTCAGGCCAATCCCGCAGCGTTTGATATGGAAATATCCGGTTGGAATTGTTGAGAACGCGTTAGCCCAGACGCCTGGCTGGATAGCCGGGCAGTTGAACGGTTGGGTTTATTCAGATAGCATGAGAAATCTACCTATTGGCTCACGTCTCTAAATTCCTGTTGCCTCACTTCGGAGTACGTGCGAGCCGATTCTCACCGATGGGAACCACCTATGTTGTCCAATGCGATACGCTTTCTCCGATCCCTCGTATGTTTGCTCGCTTTCGGTATTTTCGTTTCGAATCTCGCCGGCGAGGAAACGACCGCAGCGAAATCAAGCCAGACGGAACTTCAGGAGGGACAATCCGATGAGGTCGACAAGATCTTGGAGGGGCATTCTTTTCATGGCGACGTGTTTAACGAGGGGCCTCGTCAGCAGGCCTATCTCATGGGAGGAACCGGTCGTGTCCGCTTCCCAGTTAGCACAGAAAATCCTGTGGTTCAAAGTTTCTTCGACCAGGGGCTTGGCCAGTTGTTCGGGTTCTGGTATTTCGAAGCGGAACGATCTTTCCGACATGCTGCATCACTCGATCCGGATTGCGCGATGACGTACTGGGGGGCGGCGATGGCGAATCGAAAAAACGCCGAGCGTGCGAAAGGGTTCATGGAAGAGGCGATTAAGCGAAAGGGCAAAGCCAATGAACGCGAAATTATGTACATCAACGCGTTGGATGCCTACGTCAAAGCGGACAGCAAAGAGAAAGAAAAAAGAAACGATGCCTTCACGAAGGCACTTGAGGATATTCTACTGAAGCATCCCGAGGATTTGGAGGCAAAGGCCTTGCTGGCTTTGCATTTGTGGGAGTCAAAATCTTCGAGTACGAGTTATCTGGCAGCAGAGGCTCTGCTACAGGAAATTTTCGAAGTCGAGCCGATGCATTCCGCTCATCACTTTCGAATTCACCTGTGGGACAAGCGACATCCTGAGAGGGCTTTGAGTTCAGCGGCACTGTGTGGACAGACATCGCCCAGCATCGCTCACATGTGGCACATGCCAGGCCACATCTACTCCAAACTGCATCGATACGAAGATGCGGTCTGGCAACAGGAAGCTTCGGCGCGAGTCGATCATGCTCACATGATGCGCGATCGAGTGATGCCGGATGAGATTCACAATTTCGCTCACAACAACGAGTGGCTCATCCGCAATCTGATTCATATTGGACGCGTTCACGATGCCATCGATCTGGCCAGGAATATGATCGAGCTACCTCGTCATCCTCGGTATAACACACTTGCCAAAAAAGGCAGCACAAATTTCGGACGGCAGAGGCTCTTTCAAGTCCTGCGTACCTACGAGTTGTGGGATGACATGATTACTCTGGCAAACTCTACCTACCTTGAGCCGACCGATAAAGAGGACGAACAGATCAAGCGATTAAGGTATCTGGGGCTGGCGTACTTTCAGACTGGTGACATACAGAATGGTCAGGCTCAGATTGCGGAATTAGATCGCCGGAAGCAGGCGCTGGTATCTCAAGTAACGACTGAAGCAGAAAAGCAAACAGTCCAAACTGAAGCTGCAGACGAAGATAAGGCAAAGACTCAAGAAGCGGATCAGGACAAAGCCGAGAAATTGGCTGTCAAAGCTCAAGACGAAATCAAGGCGAAGATTAAAAAACTGGACGCGACAATCAAAGTTCTCAAAGGGCATGAAGCCGTCGGCAACGGCGACTATCGGTCTGGATATGAACTCCTGAAGGGTGCTGATGATGTTGATGCTGTGTATCTGGCGAAAGTTCAATGGCTGGCTGGCGATCAGGAAGATGCACTCAAGGCAATGCGTAAAAATATAAGTTCCCACAAAAACGAAGTGTATCCGCTGGCCATCCTTGTTGAGACCTTATGGCTATCCAACAGGAAGAAGGATTCTCGAACAGCGTTCGAAGAACTTCGAAAACTCTCACCCCAGATCGATCTGGATGTTCCCGTCTTCGCGCGTCTGGGACCAATCGCCACGGAATTCGGCTACGACAGCGATTGGCGTGTGAAGTCGCTACCTGCAGGCGATGTAGGGGAACGGCCGGATCTCAACTCTCTCGGACCATTCCGCTGGCGTCCCTCCGCTGCTCCCAGTTGGGTGCTGTCGGACTCAGAGAGAAACCCACGCTCGTCTGCCGAGTTTTCAGGGCAGCCGCACATCGTGATCTTCTATCTGGGGTTTGGTTGCCTGCATTGTGCCGAACAATTGCAGGCCTTCGCACCGAAAGTCAAAGAGTTCGAAGACGCAGGACTTTCGATGATCGCCATCAGCACTGATAGCCATCCCAAGCTCAAGCAATCGATCGACAATTACAACGAAGAGCAACTCCCGATTCCGCTCGTTTCAGATGAATCACTCAATGTGTTCAAGGCGTTTCGTGTCTATGACGATTTCGAGAATCAGCCGCTCCACGGGACGTTTCTCATTGATGGCAACGGCATGGTTCGTTGGCAGGACATCGGCTACGAACCGTTCATGGATACCACGTTCCTGTTGAATGAAGCAAACAGACTGTTCTCGCAGGAAGATGTTGCAGACGAGAGCTGAATGACTATCGTTTTGGCTGGAGTCATGACTTCGCATGTCACTTCATGAAGCAGCATGCTCTTATCCGTGATTTTTCAAAGTCATTGTGTTCATTTTTTACAGAGAGCTTGAGCAATAAAGTCTCGCTTCACTATTGATCGCGGAACTCTGTCCTCGAACCAACTGCGAATATCGTCGTCCAGACCGACTCCGTGCATGAAATTGTACAACGCTTTGTTAAGTCCCACGCCGAGGGAATCGTGATTGACGCCAGTCGGGTCGATAAAATCAATGTCATTCTTTGCGAAGGAAACTGCAGGCAATGGGGCCAGTTCAATGCTGTACTCTTCCGGTTTTTTCCCCACGGGTGAGTGAACGGTGCAGGTGAAGCGATGGAAGAAGCCTGACTGGATGCAGCCTTCCTCAAACAACTGCCTGACATACTCCAAAGCATCGACGGTGTCTTGCACCGTTTGTGTCGGAAATCCATACATCAGATAGGCATGTACAAGAATGCCGACATCCGTGAAGGCTCGGGTCACCCGTGCAACCTGATCAACCGAAACGCCTTTTTTCATCAGCTTTAACAGTCGGTCCGAGGCAACTTCCAGACCACCGGAAATGGCGATGCAGCCACTGTCGGCCAGCAGTTCGCACAGTTCTGGGGTGAATGATTTTTCGAAGCGAATGTTCCCCCACCAGGAGACTGTCACATTACGTCGGAGCAGTTCTTTCGCCATCGCTTTGAGTGCTTTTGGCGGTGCAGCTTCATCTACAAAGTGAAACCCCGTCTGTCCTGTTTCCTGAATGATCGATTCGATTCGATCCACCAATGTGCTCGCTGCAACTCCGTCGTAACGACCGATGTAGTCCAGTGTCACATCGCAAAAACTGCACTTCTTCCAATAGCAACCGTGAGCGACGGTCAGCTTATTCCAGCGACCATCGGACCACAATCGGTGCATGGGATTGAGCATGTCCAGTGTCGATAAATACTGATCGATCGGTAGACCGTCCCATGTCGGAGTGCCGACTTCAGCGAATGGCACATCAGGTTCCTGATGATTGATATATTGAACTGCACCAGAATAGCTGGTCGTCGAGTTTTCCTCTCGAACAAAAGTTCGCACCAATTGATGCCGTGGTCGCTCGCCACGAAAATGTTCCAGCAACGCCACGAGAGGACGCTCGCCATCATCCAACGTGATGTAATCGAAATAGTCGAATACGCGGGGTTCAGTCATCTCCCTTAATTCGGTATTCACGAACCCGCCACCCAAAATCGTGATGATACCGGCGTCTTTGGATTTAATGGCCTGAGCAATTCGGAATGCTGCGTACACGTTCCCGGGAAACGGAACCGACACGAGCACGACATTCGGTTGATGTCGAGAAATGGCAGCCAGAGTCAAATCTCGCAGGGTCGTGTCAACGAGATTCATGGGGGCGATCAAGGCCTCAGCCAGCGGATCGAAAGTCGGCTGACTGGCGGCAAGTGATTCTGCATATCGAACAAATTCGAATCGTGGATCAACGGCTTCACGCAGGACGTCGGCGAGGTCGCTGAGGTAAAGAGTCGCATAATGCCTGGCCCGATCCTGAACCCCTAACGCTCCAAATGCCCATCCGAGAGGATCGCCGCCATCGTCCTCGTCTTCATAGGCATCGAGTGTGTCAAATCGAGCCCCTTCAGGAAGAAACATACGACTAATAATTCGATGCGCCAGTGTGGGATCGCCCCCTTGAAGGAAGGCGATGACACGATCAATCGTAGCAACATATTTGTCATACTGTTCGCAGAAATTGCTGACGACAGGAGATGGATTTGAGATGGTCTCGATCTGCCCGAAGACACTTTGCAAACCGGTCGATGACAACAGTTTCAACACCAATGCCAGTGCCAGATCTTCCTGAACGGCATCGACTCCCCGGGACCGCAAAAACCCGGTCAGATATGCAGTCGAAGGATACGGAGTATTTAACTGAGTCATCGGCGGGATGACAGAGAGAACTCGCGGCGGGTTTTCAAGGATTCGGTTCAAAAAATGTTGGTCCCCAAAATGAGGTGATTCTAGAGCATGTTCAAAAAATACCTGCAGCGTTCAGCAGGAGCATACACATGCTTTTGGGACATTTGGTGTTCTTGCGCTGCAGTTACCATTAGAAAATGGTCTAAACTGCAAATGTAATATGTGTTGGAAAGACCCACCCGTAAGTTCGTCTGCGGAATCGAAAGACAGGCTATTTTCAGACAACAAAATGGAACTGGCTGAGACTTCGGTTTACCAGTTTTCAATAGTTTTTCGAGGTCTTAATCGAATTGACATCCCGTTTGTTCAAATGAGCATCGGAGTCGTCGTTGTTCAATAAAAATTCAAGCAAATCTCGAATCTCGCGATTCGTCAAGGTATTGACCAGACCAGCTGGCATGAACGAAACGTTTGAATCTCTGATCAATTCAACATCTCCCTTGTCGAAGGTCCGAGTTTGACCGTGTGCATCACGGATCTGTTCCTTGGTGTAGGAACGGAGGCGAATCCCCGTGAAGATTCGACCATCCTTCAACAAGAGAGTACGTGGTTGGAATTCGGGAGCGATCTCGCGATTCGGTTCGAGGATCGACATCAACAAAGCTTCGCGAGAGGCACGCTGGCTCTGTAATGTCAGATCAGGGCCAACCGTATTCCCTCGTCCGTTATGTCGATGGCAATGGGAGCAAGTCCCCAACTGTGTATGATGAAAAACCCGGCTTCCATTTTCAATGTCCGCTGGACTTTGCACTTGTTCAAGAAGTTGCAACCAGGCCTTGGTGTCGGTGAAAGCAGGACGATCGGATTTCAGGGATTCAGGTTCCAACACCACTACGATCTGGTCATACGACTCAGGATATCGTTTCGTCAGTTCTAGTAACTCCTCTTTCTGTTCTGCTGAAAGTGGGATTGATCGTAAGGAACGAAGTGCTTCCTCGCGCACGACACGTTGTTCGTCTTTTGTCAGTTTGAGTAACGTTTTCAAATGAGATGCTGCGATGGCCGCTAACCCTGCGATGGCCTCGGCTCGTAATTTGGCGGAATGATCCTGATTGTTCGCGATCTCCAATAATAACTCTTGGGCGACTTGCGGATTTCCTGCTGCCGCACGCGTCACTTCCAGCGAAAGTTCTTCGTGATTCACGGCGTGGAGTTCACTTAGTAATTGGAGTGTGAGGCCATTGGGAAACTTTTTGGCTGGCAAGCTGTCGGCTTCACCTGCGGCAGATGATTGCGCAGGCAACAACCGCAACGCATATGCACGCAGTCGTGGTGTTTTGCTTTTGTCCTGAACACGTGCCAGCAACACATCAACATCTCGTATTCCAGCTTCTGGTTTTCCTTGGAGTGTGTTCCATGTCGCCATCGCCGCTTCGAAAGAGGTGAAGCTGATCTCACTCCCGTTCAACAGCGTTTCGACATTTGGAAGAAACGCCTTGAGGTCTGAATTGGCAATCCACCGCAGTGCCTGAAAACGGACTGCTTGATTCTTGTCTTTTAAGAAAAGTGGTAGCCATTTATTCGAGTCTGCCTGGCAAAATTCGAGTGCCATCGTGGCCTGCACTCGATCCTCGGCAGACCATTCAAGAACATCCTTGATCTCCCACTGGTTGGCAGTCCGCGACAATGCCACGAGCGCCGAGCGTGCCAAAAATGAATCCTTGTCGCCTGCAAGCTGAAGCAGTTCTTCTCTGGCTAATAAGGTCTTGCCGCTGCGCAAATTGGCTGCTCGTTGTGCTGCCTTCGTTGGTGGCTCGATACTGAGCGGACCGACCCAGTCGGCTTGATTCAAGTCGATCTCCAGCTTCCACAAGCGTCCGAAGCCATGAGCGTTGTATCGCCCATCGACCCAGTCCGCCAGATACCAAGTCCGTTTACTTCCGCCCACGTTGGGATCTTGCGCGATACAGGTTGGGCGAAAGTAACGTCCTCCCTTGGCAATCGTTGTCAGTTCAGCTGTGAAGCTGGCCCCTTTTGGGTGAAGCTGTAAAAAATCAATACGATGATCACCCCATGAAGGAACCAGCAAGCCTCGGCCCAGTGGGACGACACCACAAGGAGCCTCGCCTGTCGGGTGAACCATGGGCAAGGTTCCCGGCAATTCTCCATTCCAGCAAACGAAAGGGTGATGGGATTCGGGGCCATACTGCCGCCGGTACCCATATTCTCCGCCTTCAATGATATGCAGTAAGCGGCACGGTGGTCGCTCACCCGGATCATTGTCCGCAGCGAAGATCTCACCATCCTCACGCACGCAAGTCCCAAACGGATTCCATAGTCCTTGGGCGATCCAGCGAAGGTTTTTTCCATCTGCCGAACAACGAAAGATTCCTCCTTGAGCTGCACCATGAATCGCAGGACCATCCGTGCCAGCGAGTGTCCACGGTGTGGCAAAATTCTCACCGAGTCCAAACACAAGATCGCCATCGGGATGCCAGGACAGCCCCGACAACCCGTTGTGCGGATAGTCGGCTTCGGTCGTCAACACAACAAGCTCTTCTTCGACGTCAGCGGTCCCATTTCCATCCAGATCTTTTATTCGTAGAATGCGATCACGTTCTGCCAGATACACCCAGCCATCGGCTCCAAGTTCTAAATCCATTGTGGCAGTCGTTGAGTTGTAGAAGACCTGCCGTTGTGATGTTTGAACTTGCGATGTGTCAAATACCAGAATTTCATCATGCGATGGTCCCTCATAGTCATCTGGCCGCATATGGGTGTGCGTTGCGACCACCCATACCCGACCTTTGTCATCGACATCGATGCCGGTCGGTGTTGCCAAATCGGGATGTTCAGCGACGAGCGTCAGGCGAACACCCGGTTGTGTTGCTGAGACCTGCGGGGCGGGTTCAGCTGCTCCCAGCCGAACATTCAAATAAATGATGCAAATCAAAAATGGGACTGATTGTCTGACCATGCGTTGTTCTTAATCAAAAATACGTCAAAGGAATGGCAATTTCTGGTGTTATTAGGATTACCGGAAGCTCGTTTAAAAGCAACGAACAGACGTCCGAGTTTTCAGGGGCTTTGGTTGCATTCCGCACTTTGTAATACGAAAGCCAGGTGGACGTAGCGGAGTCATCCATCTGTTTTCAACAATTGACGTCGTTTTTGACCGGGTACGGATTGAGTTGCGAGGGGCAATCAATTTTGAGGCAAAGTACGGAATACACACGCTGTCGCTTGTATCACAATGGGAGAGTTTACAAAAACGAGCGATTCACCGTAAAATGCCTATTAGTAACCAACCTTGAGTTTTACATCTCTCTGATTTGTAATTGCCCGAGAACTGTAGGGGCCACCGGCGCCTTGACATTTTGTTGGATGGACCCGCCAGGGCCGCACTTTTAACTTACTTCCTCTCATTCCTATAAGGTTTTCGATGATAAACGCATTTACCATCAAGCTGATGACGATCCCATTGGCTATCGGCATGTTCTCAAACCTGGCCTATTCTCAAGGAACTAAAATCAAAACCCAAGCCGGTTCGCCGTTGTTGGATCGGGAGCTCTTTTTTGGAAATCCGGAGATTTCCAGCGGTAAGCTAAGTCCAGACGGCAAGTTCATTTCGTTCATGAAACCGTATCAGGGCATCATGAATGTGTGGGTAAAAGAGTTTGCGGAGCCTTTTGATCAAGCGCGACCGCTGACCGATAGCAAACGGCCTTTGCGTGGATATGCCTGGACGGAAGACGGTAAGTATATTCTGTTCGTCAAAGATTCGAATGGCGACGAAAATATCAATCTGTTTGCGGTCGATCCCAATGCGAAACCTGCGGAGAGCAAGGAAACGCCAGACTCGCGAAATTTGACGCCGCTCAAGGATGTCTCCGCTCGGATCGTTCACGCCAGTGAGAACAATCCCGATTTGCTCTGGGTGGGGCTGAATGATCGTGACAAGGCATGGCACGATCTTTACAAGCTCAAGATTTCTACAGGCGAATTGACAATGGTCTATCAGAATGAAGATCGCATTACCGGCTATGAATTTGACTGGGACGACAATCTTCGTTTACTCAGCCGAACCGACCCTGCAGGTAATACGACATTACTGCGTAAGGACAACGACAAACTGGTTCCCATCTACGAGACTTCCGTCACTGAGAATGCTGGAGTGAGTGGTTGGGATGCGAAAAACGAGAACATCTATCTGGTGACCAATAAGGGAGACCTGGATCTTCAGACTTTGTATAAGTTGAACCCAGAGACCAAAGAGTTGGAATTTTTGGAAAGCGATCCAGAGGAACGAGTCGATTTCGGCGGTTTGCAAATGGATCATAACACACGCAAGATTATCTCGACGTCCTACACCGATGATAAGACGCGATACTACTGGCGGGACAAAACCTGGGAAGCAAACTACAAGTTTTTACAGGAGAAATTTCCCGGGAGAGAAATCGCCTTTCAAAGCGCGACCGAAGACTACAGCAAGTTCTTAATTGCTGTACACGGCGACAAGTACGCAGCCGAAGCCTGGTACTTCGATGCTCAAAAGCATGAACTAATTTTTCAATACACGCCCCGGCCAGAACTTAAAGAAGTCGAAGATTATTTGGCTCCGATGAAGTCGATTCGCTACACGAGCAGCGATGGCCTGGAAATTCCTGGTTACTTGACTATTCCCGTTGGCATGGAAGCGAAGAATCTTCCAGTTGTGATTCTCGTGCATGGCGGCCCCAAGGGGCCTCGTGATTCGTGGGGCTACAACCCTCTGGTTCAATTTCTGGCCAACCGAGGCTACGCGGTTCTACAGCCCAATTTTCGTGCGAGCGGTGGATACGGCAAAAAGTTTCTCAACGCCGGCGACCTGCAGTGGGGCAAGTTGATGCAGGATGACATTACCTGGGGAGTGAAGTACCTGATTGATGAAGGCATTGCCGATAAAGATCGAGTCGCGATTATGGGGGGAAGCTATGGAGGCTATGCGACTCTGGCCGGACTCGCATTCACTCCCGACCTTTACGCCTGTGGTGTCGATATCGTTGGCCCCAGCAATATCTCGACGTTGCTTGATTCGATTCCTCCTTACTGGGAAGCAGGACGCGCCTTCCTGCATGGAATGGTTGGCGACCCAAACACGGAAGAAGGCAAGAAGCGAATCCGGGAAGCGAGTCCACTCTTCAGTGCCGATAAAATTACGAAACCTCTGTTAATCGTGCAAGGAGCCAATGACCCGAGAGTGAAACAAGCTGAGGCCGATCAGATCGCGATTGCATTGCGGGATCGGGGACACGAAGTCAGCTACCTGTTGGCAGACGACGAAGGACACGGCTTTGCCAAACCGGTCAATCGGATGGCCATGTATGCTGAAATCGAAGCCTTCCTGGCGGATCAGATTGGCGGTCGCTACCAGGCTGAGATCCCCGAAGAAGTTGCCAAACGACTCGAAGAACTCCGAGTCGACGTGAACAAAGTGACCTACCAAGCGGATAAAGAATAAGGTGTAAGGAGTGGTTATTCAACATGTTCCCAAGGTCCTCCCTGGGAACAAGTTTGGGGTTGAAGCTCTGCTTCAAGTGATTGTGGGATCGAAAGCCCGTGAAAACGAAGCAGAGCTTCGAGAGCTCGCGTTCAGATGGAGGACCTTGGGAACGAGGAAGTTACGTGCGTGCTAACTACTCATCTGAAATCGCGTCCTGCGGGAGATAGACTCGAACGTCGGGGTGCATAGTATAGAGCCGATACTGCTCGCCATCGTGAACCATTTGACCGCTTGAGTTGTTGGTTCCGATGATCGGGTTGCCGGGGTATATTTTCCAGTTCACAAGATCATCCGACACGGCAAGACAGGTCGTCCAGGGCCCTTTCCAATTCGGATCTCCATTGCCGTGATAAACACCGTAGTAACGACCACGGTAGCGAATGACTTGATTCAAAGCGACAGCATGACGATCGTACTCGTCAGGGCCTCGGTCGATGACAGGGGAATCCTGGACGTTCTTCCAAGTTTTACGATCCGTCGATTTTGCCAGCCAGACGCCGCGGTCTCCGCGCTCGTAAAACAGATACCAAGTGTCCCCTTCGATCCACAATGTCGGCGTGCCATAAGGGCCCGGTGTCAATGGGGAACCGTCGGTATTTCTAACATCAAGCTTGCCACGCTCAGTCCAGTGGATCCCGTCTGGAGAAGTCAACATGTGTGGAATGTCGCCTAAGCCTTCAGCAACCATGTAAAACGTGTCGTCGTGATGCACGACCTGGACATCTTCGGTCCACACTTTGTCAAAGATCGGATTTTCTGCATGCCGCTTCCATGTCAGGCCATCCGGTGAGGTTGCATAGCCGAGCATCTTCGTATCGGCTCGCTCGTCGTTATAGCCGGTGTACCATAAATGCCACATTCCACCATGCCGCAGGATGCAGCCACGCTCGCGGATTTTATTGTCCCATGTATCAGCTGCGGTTCCCGCAAAAACTGGATTCTTCTGATACGGATTGAAATGCACCAATTCATCGGGAAACAACTCGTCGGCCGCTAAGTTCGACGAATCCAAGACAAACAGGAGGGCCGCCAGGACAAGTAAATTAGTTACTGTGAATCGGTATTTCATAGGGTCAAATTTCTATTCAGAGATGCCATCCACCACACTTGAAACTCTCGCTCAATGTCGGTCATCATGAACGAATCTTTTATGATGACGCTTCAATGAAGTCGATATGCAAAGACTCGATACGCTCGAAACCAGGCAAATAATAATGAAGATAGTCCCATAAGCCATGTTATGCGATCATAAGCACGAAAGTTTAGACAGAGCAAGAACATTGCAGAGACTAACAGGACACATTCCAAAACGAATACAGCATTGCCTCCTCGCTAAAAATGCGAAATTCCTGGCGTCTAAGCCTCTAACACCAAGCTGGAAATTCTCATCAACTTTGCGATTTTCTTTCTATCGTAATTTGGATACCAGGTCGCATTCGTTGTACTGGAGGGGGAGGGCGGTGTTAGGATAGGAATCGGACTATGCCTGGAGAGGTTTCAGGCTCAACACGAATGGGAAATCCCGGCTAATACCAGAGTGAGTGTTCCGTGCAAAAAATGAACTCCCCCCGATTGCTGACCCTTTTAACACTCCTCTTGATGCTGTCAGCGTTCCCCGCAGCCGCAGCAGACAATACAAGTTCTCTACAGCTGACGTTACCGCCCACGTTTTACGCGGTGCCCGGCGTGGAGATGAATATCTACTATGACAACATTGTGCTGACTGAAACACCAGAAAAATATCGGTTTGAAGTCCGTTGTGAAATCGGTACTGCCGAGCAGACTCGCTGGACCATCACGCCGACACCGTCTGATGTTGGCCAGCATCCTTTATCGGTCAAAGTGACTGACGCCAACGGGACGATCCTGGGAACAGCGAAAACAATCCTACATGTTTCAGCGGCTAATTCCGGTTCCAATCGCGACACCTTTCGGTTGTTAATTATCGGTGACAGCTTAACACACGCAACCGCATACTCCAACGAAATCGCCCGGCTCCTCTCAACACCCGGAAATCCGGAATGGCAAATGCTGGGCACGCACAAACCGAAATCAGCCGCCGCGGGCGTCGCTCATGAAGGTTACGGTGGCTGGACTTGGCAACGGTTCGTCTCGCAGTACGAGCCAAATCCAGATGGTACCCATAGTAAACGCAGCAGCCCATTCGTGTATCTAGACAAGGACGGCAAGCCGGGCCTCGATTTCAAACGCTACTTCAAAGAAGAATTCAACGGCAACACGCCAGACACGGTCGTCATTATGCTGGGTATCAACGATTGTTTTTCTGCGAATCAGGACGCCATAGATGAAAAAATCGATGGCATGTTCACCCAGGCTGATCTCTTCATCAAAGAGCTGCAAGCTGCCGTGCCACAGGCAGAGGTGGGAATTTGTTTGACCACACCCGGGAATTCTCGTCAGAAAGCATTTTTTGCCAACTACAAGGATCGCTATAGTCGTTGGGGTTGGAAGAAAATTCAGCACCGGTTAGTACAAAGGCAAATCGAAAAATACGCAGGCTGTGAAAAAGAAAACCTGTTCCTCGTCCCCACCGAATTAAACCTGGATATTGTCAATGGCTACCCCGTGAACAATGGCGTCCATCCCAACAATATCGGTTACCAGCAAATCGGGGTGAGTATTTATTCGTGGTTGAAGTCTCGGTTAGAAGAGTGATCGCGAACCTTCTTGAACAATCTCGAATAAAACTTAGCATCCATACCGCGCTCCCAATGAAAACCGGAAAACACTCAAACCGGGTGGCGTGGCACTCCGCTTCTGCGGAAGCCTCCGGAAGTTCAACGATTCGAAGGCTTCACTTCGAGATCGCTCCCGCCACCCCGGAGGCTGACACTCAGTGCATTGTCAGCTAAGTGTATTGGCCTTCTGTATAAGCTGGCTTTTTAAAAATGAAGTGTGTCAAGATCGTCAGCTACGTGTCACCTTCGGTTATCCGTACATACTTCCTGCAGCCCCCCGAATTATTTTGATTCAAGAGAAAAATCGTGGGTATTACTGCCCTCAGTTACAGATGCGGACAATTCAGACTGAGCATTATACTTTTCTGGAATTGCATTTTGTTTGTCATTGTCCAATCTTGGTTCAATCCACTTGCACCTTTAGCCTTCTGAAGGTTGAAAATCGACAGCAAGTGTGTCATCTGCACCAGAGGCAGTAGTATCAATTCAATCTCCTGCTGTGATAACGACTTTGTGATTACCGACAATAGCCCCTTTTCCCAGATAGAGATAAATCAGTACGTACTTACCGCTCGCATCCGAGCGACCAGTAGATGGATTCCGATTTTTCAATAGGTGAAAAAACCACAATGGCATCGGGTAACGGCTTGCCATCGATTGTCACAATCCCGGTTACAGTTCCAAGCTCGACTTGAGCACCTGAATTCCCTGGCAACCCCTAATATCGGTGGATAGAACAATCATCTTTCAATAGCTGATGTTTGTTCCAGCTTGCGTATTCAATACGTTTTTCGAGAATCTCCCGTTTATAATTTCAGATGTCATTTATTGACAACAACGTACGCCACTGGTTGAGAAGTAGATTATTTTGGGACACACAATGAATTAGAGTCTGTATTTTTAGAGTCTGTATTTGTAGAGTATTACTCACGCATGGTTATTGACACCTGACGGGCTACGTCAAAAACTGAGTGCAATTCCCGCACATAGACTCGGTCATTTTATAACAATAAACACAATTATGTTGACATGTACGGCTGTGCTGTTAAGATCAAATAAATTCTATCTTCGAATTCTCTGAAGGTAATCCAAAATCTAGCTTCTGTTCCAATTCATTTTCTTGAGGAGTAACAATGAAAGTTCGCAAATTTTCAAAGTCACTGCAACGATGCGGTTTTACGTTAATCGAGCTTCTTGTTGTTATCGCAATCATCGCCATACTGGTGGCATTATTGCTGCCCGCTGTGCAACAGGCGCGTGAAGCGGCTCGTCGTTCAAGTTGTAAGAACAATTTGAAACAGATCGCGTTAGGGATGCACAACTATCATGATACGCACCGTGTATTCCCTCCAGGCTATATTCAGCAAACAACTGGGACTACAGCTTCACCTCCTTCTGAGTGGAACCGATGTATGACACGGGTTGATGGTGGCCCCGCTGGCAGCGGAAACGGTAATCGTGACTCATGGGGCTGGGGAACTTTTATTCTGCCGTTCATTGAAGAAAGTGCACTCTACGATGTGCTTCAACCTGATGGCTGTCGGATGCCAGGAGCAGGGGCAGATTACAACGGAGCAACCAATCCGCTGCAATCACAAGTTGATACCTATCTCTGTCCCACTAGCCCTAATGAAGGCCGCAGTACTAATAATTTTCTGTCAAATTATGCTGTAAGCAATTACGTGGTCAATAGAGACATGGGCCGAAACAAGTCGAAAATTCGTATGCGGGATGTTACCGATGGGACTTCGAATGTACTCTTTCTGAGTGAACGACATATGAATCTGCGGGGATCAGACGACACGGCAGCGACACGTAGCAGAGAACTTCGAGGGATGGGTGCGTTAGCCTTTGGAACCGACGGGAGTGCAACTCTGTGGGCAGTAGGCTTTGATGGCAGATATCCTCCAAATACATGGTACTCAGGAAACAGGAGTTGCTGCGGAAATGCAACAGCATCACAAACTGCAGTGAGCAGTTTACATCGAGGTGGCGTTCAGGTTGCTATGGTTGACGGAAGTGTTCGATTTGTGAGTGAAAACATCGACGACGATGGCTCAAATGATAATCAGGCCAATCCAGGTTACGACACAAGGCATACATGGCCAGCACTCTGTACACTCAATGATGGAAATGTCGTTGGAGAGTTTTAACTTGTGATTTTCTGGTTGATCACAATGCGGGTGAGAGTGATTTTCCATTCTCGCCTGCGTTTTCTTTAACTGTCCAAAACAAAGTATTACCAATCATGAGACTTCATCGATTTCAACTGCTAATCAGTTTGTTTCTTGTCACCTTTCCTCTCCTTGGTTGTGGCGGGTCGGACTACGAAGGCCCGAGTCGGGCAGCAGTTTCTGGCACCATTACGTTGAATGGAGAATCGATTGAAAATGGCACCATATCGTTCCAGCCCCGCAGTTCAAGCAATCGAGCTGCAGGTGCAATCATAGTTGGTGGACAATACGAAATTTCTGAGGGCAAAGGTCCTAATATGGGAGTCTATGATGTTATCATTTCCTCCATCATCAATGAAGAAGAAGTTCCTGTGATAGATAGCGGTGAAGACACTGGAGAAACCGAAATGGTTGGCGAGCAAATCATCCCCTCCAAGTACAACGAAGATACGGAATTGAAAGTGACCGTCGATAAGAGTTCACACCAGTTTGACTTCAATCTCGATTCCGAATAATTCCATTATTACGTCCGACAGAAGCGAAGTCTAAGCTTACGCTTCGGGATACGAACGAGACAAGCATATCGTAATCCGTACCTTTAACACTGTTGTTAGCAGTCCAGTACACTTCCGTGCTAATTGTCTCGACATTCTGGAATTGTTTGACGAGCTCTCGACAGTTGACGGATTACCTTGCGCCCTATCCCTTACGGAGTATCAGATCCTCGACAGAATCTGCAAATGACGACATCTCCTCGCACAAAACTCAGGTATGGCCATCGATTTCGGGAACTGGTTTGTTCTCGGGAATGTTGAATGAGTCAACCAGAGCATTTCCAAAATCAGTCTTCCGCGTTCTGCCTGAGCAAATACAACATTTCAGGGAAATAATCGCACATGTAAAGGCACATTGCATTTAGAAATGCTCTAATGGGCCATTAATCAATGGCGTGCCGCGAACAACCGCGCCGCGATAAATCTTGAGCATATTCAAAAATTACCTGCAGCGTTCAGCAGGAGCAAAGACAGCGTTTTATGACATTTGGTGTTTATGCGACTACAGATACTATTTGAAGGTGGTCTCAATTTCACTTTAAGCTCTTATCGCCCTAGCAAAGACTTGATCGACCAACTTCGTTTAGCATCAGGATTTTTGTATTCCGTGTTGTCAGCAATGGCTTGTACGGCCTGTGCCAACTGTTCATGATTTCGTAATGGGGCCAAATCCTCCAGCAGCCTTGCAGCATTCTGGTAGCGGAGCATCAGATTGGGAGCCGTCATTTTTTTGAGGACTTGTCGGACCTTAGGGTTATCTTTGTGTCGAAATTTAACTTCCGGTAATCCCTGCTCATGCAACTTTTGTAGAGCATTCAGGTCTCGTGCATTGGCACCCGATGAATAACCCTGTGAGCAAAGGGGTGGGGCATTGCTCACGTCAAGTAGTTCAAACATCGTGCAGCCCAATGCATACAGGTCGACCAGGCAATCCACACCTGTTGAATCAAAAAATTGTTCTGGTGGTGCATAATCTGGAGTTCCTCGAAAACAGTTTTCCCGTTTTGCATTTTCAACATCATTTATGTTGAAGGACTCGCTAATGTTGTGGAAGATACTGTTATCTTTCTCCACATATTTAGCAATTCCGAAATCAATTACTCTTGCAAAGCGATGCCCGTCTCCACCCCGCAGAACCACCATCAGATTCTGAGGTTTGATGTCTCGATGGATGATGAAATTATGAAATCTTTGCATTGCCTCAGCGACTTGGGCAATTAGCTCGCAGATCGCTCCCACACTCAAACTTGCTCCGCACTGCTGCTGTAATTTTTCATGGAATTGCTTGAAATTCAAACCGTCAATGAATTCCAGGCACAGAAACACGCCATTGTGAGAACGCCCCGAAACCCAACCCGCTTCGTATGCCTGGACACCCCATGGCTGTCCAATCTTGTTGGTGATATTCACCTCTCGAAAAAAACGATCGGAAAGATCTTTTTGAGCCTGTTCAAAATCGATGGAATGTCCGTACGTTGTAAACTGCTGTTGTTGATAGTTTTTAATATCTTCATGACGGGCAATCTTGATGATGCAAGGATTCCAGACCCTCGAACCTTCATACAAATAATATCTTCCTTTGTAGATATCCCCCATTCCTCCACTTGTCAGGAACTCTTCCACTTCCGTTTTCTGGCTGATCTTGAGCAGAGAGCTAAAGCATTTTTTAATCACGTCGCGAAAACTGGGATACTTACTCGTGTATTCCTGTTCGTCTTTGAGTGTACCTTGATCCAAACAGGTCTTCACAACATAAGACATCAACTGATAAAAAACTTTATCACGATCCGCCTCTTCGACGGGATCGTATTCCAGATAGACGATTAAGTCGTTTGCAGATTCGTTTTCGATATCTCGGAGAAACTTCTGAAAACACAGAGGATATTGTTTCAGAAAGATTGCGGAGATCTCATGTGTGGTTTTGGGATGTCGATCTGCAGATGATTTTTTAGAATCCATAGTCATTTCGATACGCGAGTTCTGCAGTTTGAGTTGCAAAACAATTCTGGAAAGGTTCGTCGCATGATCTCACAGCTGTAAAATTTGCGACTGATCAACGCTGTCTGATGCAAAATCCAATCTTTGCGGCCTGGAACAACATATAACAATTATAATTGGTTAGAAACTTTTCACCACATGGAACCAAACAATTCCAATTGAATTGAATGACTTGCGAGAAGTCAAAATGCAAAAAGACAGTGGACACGGGGATAGATCTGGGCAAGGATAGTAGTCGTAAAGTTCAGCCAAACAACCGATTCGGTTGGCAAAAAGCGAAGAGACTTGAAAAGCAAGGTCTTTGCTTGCAGACGGAGATTGAAAGTGTAAAGCCATCCAGAAATGGTTTATTGAAGTGACTCAATCTCATGCTGGATCTTTAATAATGGGACAGGGCTGTTCCATTGCGGGCTGTTAATCAGATATTTCTGTTGAGTGCCAAGCCGATCCACCTCGAATGAGGGAAATGCCAGATTAGACCGAATAGTCAGCAATGCCCTAAGCGATTGCATTTTCTGTTGTGAGTTAAGCAGATCTGTGTTCAATGAAGAGAGTGCCAGAAAATATTGAGTTGCCACATCCCAGCTTTGGATGGAATCAACGCGATCCTGATTCAGTAGATCGGACAATATATTTTTACGCAACTGATCGAGATCCTTCGTCTGCGAAATATAGTGTTGGATTTGCAGATCGAGTTGATTGGAAACCGAATCAGAAAGTTCATTAATCTGATCGCGATGCTGCGGTTTCATCTGGCAGACTTGAATGTTCAGCGATTCCAGTTTGCTCATGGAATCGTGGCCAACTTTGAGACCCGCAGACTCCAATATGGCACGATTAAACAGAGAATAGAATTCCGAACGCACAAATGGTCTTGTTATTGGAGCAAAAGCTTTTTGTCGCCAGTTCGGATCAGGTGACTCAGTGCGAGATAAATCGTGATGACAGGAATAACACGAATACTCCGCAAGTTCCGGCCACACTGCATTGGGGTTCTCTGATCGCTGATGCAGAAGCTTCTGAACTTGACTGGAACAGACCAGTTGGCCAATGGCCCAGGAATTCAATGCGTGATCAGCTGATTCAGCAGAGTTGATTCCATCTGATCGTTTATGATCTTTCCCAATATCCCAATGCGCTGCCTGTTGAGCATACAAATCCATATAGGATGTGTACTCGAATAACAGCCTGGGATGCCCGGCAGCGATCAATTCATGATTGACATCACGTCCAGCACTTCCGATATGACAACTCGCACAGGTTTCTGCGCGGATGACTGTCGATTTGAGTTGTTTGAACCCAGTCTTGCTCTTACGAGATTCATTCCAGAGTGGTGAATTCCAGGTATAACTTCGGTGTGGTTCCAGCCATTTTGCAGCCTGCCCATGACAGGCTTCACAACTGACTCCGTTCGAAACAAATTCAAGATTCGAAGAGTTGGTTGTTGAATTGGAAAACTCATAAGTATTCTGAGGAGCGGCATGACAATTGATACAAATCGCTGACTTTTCTGCGGGAGCTTCCAGTTGTAATTGTTCGGCGATTTTCTTTGAGCGGTCGTTCGTTAATGTGCGGTAGGCTTGTGCATGGGGATCTTGCCGTTTCCAGATGGTATAGGAAAGCGAAGAAAGTGGAGCATTTGCCTTCACACTACCATGGCAATTTGAGGAAGAGCAGGAGACCGCCCCCAAATAGAGCAGGGGACCTTGACTCAGGTTATCAGAAACATCGTGCCTGGCTGGGGTTGGTTGAGCATTAATAACAGGCAGAGGATTAAGGCTTGGTCCAGAGAAGTCCTCTGCGATCAGAGGATGACCTGCTGATAATAGACTGGCAAAAAATGCGATGATGATTAACTGGAAACTATTCATCCCGACCTCAAGCCTTGGAAGTCGACTGGACTTCATTCTGAAAGAATCTGCGCCTATCTCTATTAAATCATCGAAGTTTTGGGAAAGCGCAGTACAGCCAATACGATAACCTGCACCGGTTTCGATTCATACGTTTTTAGTAACTGTCACAAGTCTTAAGTTGCATGAATCTTATTTAGCTTAACCAATCTGCCTGTTCGTCATGATTGTCCATTTCTTAATTAAAATGTACGCGATCGCAGTTCCATAACTTATTGCACCTCTACTAATTTTTCACTCAGCGATTTCAGTTTCTGAAAATTCGTCTGAAGTTCTTTGGCTTCGTAAGCAGAGATCATGGGAAAGACAGCCGAGAGATCAAGTTCGTAAATGCCGAAATTGACTGGGCTGTCGTTTCGCGAATTCATGCCTTGAATGGACAACACTTTCCGCTCGCGAGAACGATTCAAATCCAACATGACATGCTCCTGAAAGTTTCGCAGACAATCCGTAATCTCATTCGATTGATTGTCATACCAGCCTGCAAACAGGGGAGATTCTTTGACATCGCGGTGAATGATTCGAGCCGTCATGTCTGAATTCAGGAACATAAATTCGTCATAGGCGACCACATAAGACCAGATTAACTGGCGAACGGAATCGTAATCCCGTTCTTCTTCAGCCAAGGTACAGATAGACGTCATCAATTCCGGCAATTTCTCAACGGAGACCGGATTGTGGGACAATTCCCAGGCATTCTTTTCCAACCAATCGGCAAGGCCTCTGGACGATTCCATCAAGGAAACGGGATTCCCAAATGGAGCGGCATTCAATGACTGAACCAAAGGCTTCAGTTGAGCCTCATAACCAGAAACATCATTGAAATACATGCTCGCCAGTTTGGCTGAAGCGAGCGGCCACTCATGAATATTAGGTCGGCCAGGTTTCAGCATTAACTTGCGGGATTGTCTCCAGGTTCCCGTTCGAAGATCGTGATGACAATTGAAGCAGGCATAGTTGGCAAATTCTGGCCAGCTGTGAAATTCAATCGAGGAGTCTTGTTCCGCAATTTGATGCAAGGGACTGTGAACTTCAGGATCGAGTAAGTCAGCTGATAATCGCAATTGCTCAGCCATGTTCATCAGACCGCTGACCAGCATGATTGTTGTTTGCTCGGCGACCCTGGACGTACTGGTAAAGACTTCCTCCAGATTGACATCGGGAAGCACTTTGCTGGCATATTCCGTTTTCAGTTCTGGAGATTTGTCAAAGAATCCATTCCAGTGCGAAGGCTCCTGGTTGGAGTAAGTTGCCACTTCCAGATTCGGCAACGGGGGATGCCCGGCCGCATACATTTCGTGAGTGATAATTTTCCCCTGCCTGACATTTCCGATATGACAGGAAGCACATATCCGGGCACGGTTGACATAACTGCGAACATCCCATTGTCCCGATGCATACCGCTTGGCAGAATCGTAATGACGCCAGTTTTCATCCATCCAATGCAAATTTCCCCATCCACGAATGCCATCATTGTCTTCTGCTTTTTTATCGCCTGCCGGACCATGACAGCCTTCACAACTCACCCCTGCCAGCAGGCTAACACCATAGACCTGTTTAAGGGAGCGGTTGTTCTCGGCTGAATTTCCCAATCCGGCACAAACCGTGACATAAGTTTTTCCAGTCACCTTGCAGTCGTCTGGAAATTCGGTGAGATAATTTTCAACGGGAATGGAGGAATGGCAGGCCAGACATCGCAAGTCGTGATGAATTAATGATTTTCCTTTTTCATCGACAATACCCAGCAGAGTAGCCATCGATTGTGCCAACCCACTTTCCAGGGCCACATAGGCTTGCGCGTGCTTGTCGAAAGTTTCCCATGTTGTCATTTCATTGCCGAGAAACCAACCATCCGTCGAAGCACGGATCAGGTCTTGTCCGATGATCGGATTCTGAGCCGTCGAGGTATCTTCTTCGATAGAATTCGTGGAAGAAAGAGGTCCTCCATGACATCGCTTGCAAGCCTGCAGTTGTGTAAGTTCGTGTCCATTGTAATTGAGGAAATCACCCTCCTGATTTCTCTGTTCGCAAAGTTGTTTCACAACAAGATTATTTTCTACCTGTGCCTCAACTTCGCGGCCATGACCAAAGAGAATCAACATCACGAGCAGGCATCCAGAAATTAGCAAGTGATTTTGCCCACGATTTTGCGAATGAATATTCAACAGTGAAGATGACTTATTTGTCATGTTTGTCTCTCGGTGTTGGGAAGTCAGTTCAAGGGGGTTTGTGTATCAAGTATGGGCTCAGGGATCACATCTGGATCTTTGATCGAAAATATTGAATCCAGTTTAGACAGGATTGATTCGATCAGGATTCCAGTTTCTGCATTGGCAAAGTAGCCAGCAGGGCTATGGAACAAATATTTTCGCCCAGCACCGGACGAATCCGGAATGGTTTCGAAATCCAAAACTTGACGGAGTTCATCCAGTTCGGATTCAATTTCCACTTTGAGGGCCGTTTGTATTTCCACCTCTGCAAGCAAATGCGGGATCAGGAGTGTCAAAGAAACCGCTTTTCTCCAGCTCAGATGATTCTGTCTTAAATCCTCACGGACCGTTTTCTGAACCGCAGCCAGAAATGTTTCCACCTGCGCCATTTCGATCTCACTATTGAATGGCGTGATCAGGATCTCACTCTGTTGAATCAGCTCCATGGCATTCAAACTGTTTTTACAAGATCCCTTCTCGCGATCGAGACGGCTCCAATTATGAATTTCAAACCCTTTGTCAATGGATGCCAGATTGTTTTTAAGTTGTACAATCTCGACTAAAGATTCCTTGTTGTCGTTCTGAGCGTGAAAAAAACTATCCAGCATTGCCGGGAAGAATTCTTGATAGGGATTTCCCCACTTGGAACCTTCATGCTGATTGACCTTCATCGGCAATACTCGATTATCCAGATCGCGATGACAGGCAAAGCAATTCATCTCTGAAAATTCCAGCTGAGAGTTTCCAGTCGCATCTGTCTGGAGCCGGTATTCCAACAATTCGAGAGTGGCTTGCATGCCATACCATTGCCCTAGAATCCAATTGGACAGATGATCGTGATCTTCCTCATGCTCATGATTCCAGTGTGGTAATATGGCATTGGAAAACGCGGAGAAATCAAAATCGAGACGAGGATGTCCTGCTCCGATCATATCATGATTCACCTCTCGTGAAACCATTCCCTGGTTTGCATCACCGGCAGATCCGATATGACAGCTTGCACATAGCTGAACTCTTTGATGAGGTTGACTTAACGGGGTCATCCCCGCGTCGCGCATCCGTTTTTCATCGCTATTTTCAAGGCTGACTGACCAGTTCGGATGAGCTTGAATCCATTCCCCTTCGACACCATGACACATCATACATTCTGTATTCTGCGGCATGACTGCCAGTTCAATTTGTTTTTCAGTAAATCCAGAAGGAATTAGCTGAGGAGCATGGCAACTTAAACAGCTGGTCTCCCGGATCGCCAGGCGATTATTCTCATCGTATAACTTGCTCATGATTTGAGCTGCAAGAGGAGAATTCAGACAGCTCAATGCTCCTGTGTGAGGATCGACCTCATGCCAGATCACCGCTTCATTTCGACCACAACTCCTGACCTCGGTATTCGTTTTCACGGGGAATTCCTGACCATGACACCCCGTCGAAGAGCAGGAACTCATAACCGAGTAGCGGGAAATTTGTGAAAGTTCATCACTCAAAGTGAAAGTCTTCTCTATTGAGGCTTCCGAGGAGTGAACCTCCTGTATCTGTTGTGGTTCCGAAGAATTGATGGGACCACATCCCAAGACGGTAAAGAGCAGCAGTGTCTGAAAACCCCAAAACATAATCTCGTGCAATCGCATTGGAATCTGGCAATGAGAATTCACGATAGTCATAACCAGTTCAATGTCTTTACGGAAAAAGCAGGGCGTTTCTTGATTCCATCGCGGTAAAAGGATCCAACATAGAGTAACGAATTGCACTCATTTATATGGTATTTGGATTAAACAATTCTGGTCTAGTGCCCATTCAGGGCTTAGATTTGGGCATCAAATAACTGTAACGCACTCCGTTGTCGTGCTTTATAAGAACATCAACCCAAATTATTAGTGTGGAAGACGCACTGGAAAATATAAACGGTATGACACATTGTCATGCGTTCGGAATGTTGATCTCAGCATAAATGAGCCTGCTCGGGAATACCAATTAAAAGCATGGCAATTCTCTGTATTTCAGATGGAAATCGCCATAGCGGGAATGCCGGCTTTGAAATTCAGTCGGTCAGGAATTCTGGAATCAGACCCAACGATTCCAATTCCTGTTGCAGCATTGTCGAATGCTGGTACATCTTCATTCGAGATTGTCCATGCTCCCGTTCGAGTTTTTGTTGAGCCGATCGAAACCAGTGGATCGCCCGCGAAGGGACTTCAGTACCTTTGAGCGATAGAGAATAGTTCTGAACCTTCTTCTGAAATTGAATTGGCAACTGCTCGAAGAGATCATCTTCAAACGAGAGCAAAAACTGATACGAACCAGGTTCTCCCTGACGAGCAGTTCGCCCAATCAACTGACGGTCAATGCGACTTGAAAAATGCATTTCACTCAGAATTACATGCAATCCACCGCGGCTCAAAACTTCACGATCGACCTGGATATCGGTTCCTCGACCAGCCATGTTTGTGGCAATTGTGACCTGCCCGGGTTGTCCCGCTTGAGAAATGATTTCTGCTTCCAGTGCATGGTTGGCGGCATTGAGCAATTCAAATTCAATTCCGGCAGACTGAAGTACCTCTGCCAATTCTAATGAACTTTGAACCGTAGGCGTACCAATCAGGATTGCTCGTTTTTGCTCGACTAACTCCTGAACGACTTTTCGGATCTCGTTGCATTTTTCGGCTCGGGTTTTAAAGAGCTTTGTTTTGACTTCAGTTCGTTTTGAAGGAAGCCTGGTTGCAATTTGAATGGTTTCCAGATCGTAATACTGTTCCAATTCCCCGGCGATCGATTTCGCAGTCCCGGTCATCCCGCACAGGAACCGATACTTCCTGGCAAGAAGCTGAACGGTGGTTTGAGCCGTGGTGGAGGTTTGTTCGATCTGAGTGAATTCTTCTTTCATTTCAATGGCCAGTTGCAATCCGTGTTGCCATTTTCGTCCAGGGATTACACGTCCGGTATTTTGATCGATAATTTCAATCTGATCATTCACAATCAGATAGTCACGATCTTTTCGAAAATAATGTGACGTCGTGAGACTGTTTTCCATTGCCACCTGTAAGTCATGCCAGCGATAGCCACCCATTCCTTCTGATTTCTGCTCCAGAACAAGTTTACTTCGACCGTCCGGTTTCAGTTTGACTCGCCTCAACTGAGGGTCTAACAGGTAATCTTTCTCAGGACGAAATTTGGGAAGAGTTTCCCGGCACCAGCGATATCTCTCAACTTCTCCAGCGTCTGCCGGAATCGCTTCGGCGATGATCAATGGCATGCGGGCTTGATCAATCAGAACACTGTCCGCTTCATCGATAATTGCGGCATTCATTTCTGTACGATGCACAGGTCGATCATGTGGCTCTATTAGGGTTTCGTCGTCAGACATTCTGTTTGGTTCTGATTCGATCAGAAGGCGATCTTTTAAATAATCGAAGCCAATTTCCTTTTCTGTGGCGTAGGTCACATCTCTGGAATATGCAACACGACGTTCGTTGCGATTGTCCTGATTTCTGATCACGCCGGTAGATATTCCAAGCAGGTTAAAAATCGGTTTTGAAAACTGATGGTCGCGGACCGCCAGATATTCATTAGCGGTGATCACATGACAGCCACGTGCTGAAAGTGCATGCACGTAAGCAGGTAATAACGCGGTCAGCGTTTTGCCCTCACCCGTCTGCATTTCAATGATGTAACCATCCAGAAGTGCTCGTCCGGCCAGCAGTTGATTGAAATAGTGTTCCTGCTGATGGACACGTCTGGCAGCATCTCGCATGATGGAAAATGCCTGCACCACATCCCGGGTGCCGCCTCGCTGTTCAGCAAAGATTTGTTTCAATTTCAAAGATTCAGATTTCAATTCAGAATCGGTAAGACCACGCAGATTGTTAGCACAATCCAGTATTTCGCTGCATTCTCTAAGCCATGTCAACTGCCGTGGAATTCTATGCGGAGAATTATTCAGAATATTCCGGACAATAAACATACGATTCACTCGAATAGATTCAGGATCGACGGAGATAGTTTTTCCACAGATAGTTCCCGATACGCTCGGCTAATGTGCTTGAAGGATGTTCAATCAATGCCTGTCCCTGCATTCCAGCAATCAACGGAAGCTGTTGACGACTCCAGGAAACTCGGACAACATATCGAGCCGACTCTGCATCTGAAGCCGCATTGAATTGCGTTTCCCAGTTCAGCAGATTTCTCAGCTCCCAATCTTCACCGGCCCTGTTCTTGATGACATGATCCGAGAGATAACTGACTGTTCCCGAAATAGGAACATCGGGAAACCCCTGTAACCGCAGAGTAATCTGCTGCCCGACTTTCAAAGCCTTCTTTTCCTCTTCTGTCACCAGAATTGCGGCTGTGAATTCAGAATCCTCGTAGATTTTGAGGAGCGGAGTTTGACGAGCGACATACGGATGAGAATCGGTGGTGTTGTAGATGTCTCCATCCCATGTTTTATTTTCGATCTTTTCCTCAAGTGTTTCTGCTATTGGAATGGAAGCAGCAGGGATGACGATACCCGAACTTTGAGCCAGTACGTTCAGTTTTCCAACCTCTACTTCTAAAAGCTTCATACGTCGCAGATGGTAATTTTCCAGATCTCGCGACTGAGCCACCAACTGTGGCTGGGAGAGATGCTCGTTGAGAGCTGTGATGACTTTCTGTTTTTCAAGATCTGCGCGCAGGCGAATCGCTTTGCGCTCATGTTGAGTATCCTGCAGCGTCAGTACTTTCTGACCGGATTCGACGGTATGATGCTCATTTCGATGTTCAACTTCAGACAATGTTCCTGAGTCATCTGCAACCAGATAGCTTGAAAGTTTGGGAGTGGCGACCAAAGGAGCGGTCGTTCGGTTGGAGAGCGGTACCGCAAAAAGGAAGTAGCCTGAAGCTCCGGCAAACAGGAGTGGCAAAATGAGGCGAACCGGTCGCATGGAAACATCCTTGTGTTCTTTAATCAGTTTGTAAAACGACGTCAGTCCCTGAATCAGCATCGTCATCAATCCCTGAACGAAGACCACTCTTGAGATCCACCCCAGTTGATACGGCTTGAGCAGATGATGCAAAAACTCTGAAATCACAAACAGAATCAGCATTGTGTAAACAATCGAACAAACGTGGTAGAGCAGATACAAGAACTGATACTTTTGCGGTAACTGTGTGCTTCTTCGCAGCGACTTACCAGAAACGATTTCCGCTAACTGGTAGTGGAATAACTTCTTCGATTTTTCCCGGAGATTGGTCACTCCCAGAAGATCGGAAAATACGTAATAGCCATCAAATTTCAGCAACGGATTCAGGTTCACAAGCACAGTGCTGCAGAGCGTTACTCCGATCACATGAGCCATAAAGTCATGGGTAAACCCAGGTCCTGTCAGTAACCAGAGTCCGAAGGCTAAGCTTCCCAACACGAGTTCCGCGTAAATGCCTGCCAGTGAGATTTGAATTCTCGACCAGCGACTCTGCAAACACCATGCATCGGAGACATTGCAATACAGACACGGGCTGAAGACGATCATTGCGACACCAATTTCATGGACTTCGCCACCCAGTAATCGACATCGTATTCCGTGTGATAATTCGTGAATCGCTTTCGTCAACGCCAGCGCGAGCCAGAAGCAATAAATCCCCTTGCCGGTGGAATGAAAAGCAGTAAATGAAAATTCTGCCCAGAAACGATCCCATTCCCCGACAAGTGCCCCAAAAGCAAGCAAGGTACAGCAGGAAAAAAACAGAACAGCGGCTCGTGAGTAAAACCATGCAAAGAAGGGCATTAGCCAATTCAGGACTGCCGTTGGATCCCATCCCGGAAGTCGAAAATAGAGAGGATTGAACCAGCCTTTTTTAGTCGCGTTTTTTTCTGTTTTCAGAAGAACGAGTTCAGGATCGACAATGAGACTGCGAGCCAGCTGTTTGCCGATTAGATCTTTGATCAGCCCTAGAACGTCGTGAGTCGTCCAGTTTCGCTCTAGAAATGTCTCGTTCATTTTTTGAACAAGTTCCGATAATGGCGTTTGCCCATCCAATTGCTGCAGCAAAAAGTAGAGTTCTGAACGTAGCTGGAAATACGTTCGACTCACTGGATCTTTCACAATCCAGGTCACAATTGCTCCCTCGGATCGACTGGTGAATTGAAGATCCTTGCGGGCAAGTACACGCAAGGCTTTCCCCTGTCTTGAGGGAGGGCGAAGCAATTTCTGAGGATGTTCACGATCCATCAACAATCCGAATGTCTGAGAGTTTCTCAACCTGAAAGGAATGGGGATCCGTCAGAGTGTGGCATCCCGTGGACAGGATTGTAGTGCGACTCAGCAAAGCATCGCTATAGCATTTTATGCGTCGAAAAGCCTGCAAATCAGCAGCGATCAGGCTTGGAGAGCACTCTGCCAGGGCATGGAACCAGGGCCTGGACTACATCAACAAGCCCAAGGTATGCACAGAAGACGGAGGTGGATCTGTTAGCCAGAAATTAACTGTTTAATACCCTTGTCCAAAATGCACATTTTTGCCCCGCATGTGCGAATTTTTGAAAGGGTGGTTCTTATGATCCGGCTCATATAACCCGCGACCATCCTGATATTTGACCCCATGCGACCAGTTTAAAGCGACTCGGGAATACCAAGGGACATAATCGACACCAAACGTCCCTTCATGCTCATATCGAGGTTGACCATGTTTTGATGCGGTCCCTCCGCCGACATAGTAACAGCCGTAAGAGTCGTCGTAACCACATGTTGCGCGACCACGAACATAATTGGCATTGCCTGCTTCCTGCATCGCAACGGGATCTTTGGCCGGATATTTCATCCACCAGTCTTTAGCCGTTGCTGATTCTGCTCCGAATAATACAGGCAAAATGCACACACATGCGAAACGGAGTAATCCTTTTTGAGAACGCATGTTTACAGCTTCAATGTCAGAAAAGAACGATGCAGAAACCCGGAATTCTCCCAAACTGGCGAATTCTCATCTGTTTAATGCATCGGATCAGCATTCCCCGGCAATGAACAGGAATCCCGACTAATGATCTTTTCTCAACGATGTCACTCTCGTATATCACCTGGCTTACGCAAATCACCAGCAGGTTTAGCAACTTGTTCCCATGGAGGACCTTGGGAACGAGGAATTTGGTATAAGCCCTGAAATTGCACTAACCGAATGGGTTACGCAGGAATTTTTGATAGGGAAGCCGCACACCATCGACAAAGACCTGATCAGCCCGAGGAATGTTCACTCCATCTGGTAAAAACTCTGTCGCGCCCAGATAAGTCACTACATCATCCTGGTCGACTCCGTCTCCACTTACGCCGAACCCTCCGACAATCTGGTTATTGATATAAAGTGGCGTGCTCCCCGGAAAGAAAACGACTCCATTCTGATTAGACTTCTGACTGGCACCAATGGCCGGCATCACTCCTGCGTCTCCGGGGTCGTGGAAATTGGTTTGAGGATTGAAGGCATCGTAACCGAGCACGCTGGTAAATGTGGAAGCTGCCGCTGGTGCTCCAATATTTTCGCCGGTTGTCGGATCAATGGATGGATTGTTCAATATGGAGAAGGGAGCAGCCGGAGTTCCATCGACGCCATCCGGAAAGCGAGGTTCGGAAAGGTATCGGAATGTTCGATTCGTAAAGGCTGTCGCCGGATCAATTGGCTCGGGACTCGTATTACTTGAATCAAATGGTATGTCCTTATCGATTGGCAGGACATCGTTGGGATCCGAATAGTAGGCGACATTTCGAGCTTTGGCGACTGCGACATCGATAGAAAATGTCGTTGCGTCCTGCATGCGATACAGTGCAAGAACTTCTCCGTTGGTATCTGTCACAGCAAAGACCATTCGTGTTCTGGCTCCTGGAGATTGGTCGGCAGCTTCGAGTCGAACAGCTGCCCGCGTCACTTCGGCTGCTTCAATCGCATCATCGATGATTTGCTGGACAACCGCCGCTGTCAAAGCGGGATCGGTCGCCGAGGCATGGGGAGTCACCAGATATCCTTCCGGGACATTCAAGCCATTGCGATACAATTGAGGATCAGCCGTGAAATTCCCCAAATTCATCGGGTCTTCGATATCAATCCCGGCATCAAATATGCCATTATCATTCAAGTCGCCATTGTCAGAAACGATCTGATCGGCTCCGCTGGTAACACCGGGAGGAGTATTCAGGGCCAGTTCGACTGTTTCCTGAATTCCGACACAGCCTGCCGTCGGTCCCAAAGCAGAAAGTTGAACACCGACCAGATCCAGTCGTCCAAACGGCAAGTCGATATCGCTGACAGGATTGCCTGCAAATGCTGTTTTTGCCAGCGGTTCATGAGCAAATTCGGCAGCCTGGGTACTTCCTCCCGCTACAGCCAAAGCGATCAACTCGGCTTCGAGAACCTTAGGGGCATTCGTTCGCGCATCTGTCGTTTGATTAACTCCAGGGACAAATCCCTGCTCGAAACTGGCATAGCCATCCGGACCAGGAAAGAACACGCCGACACCACCAATTAATGTATCGCCAATGCCATCCATATTGGTATCACGAAACAGAGGAATTCCCCCGGGCAAAGTGGCGATCCCACGAGACTGAGCGCCTGGATTAATTCCCGAGACAAATCCATAAGATTCTGGAGCTGCCAATTCCTGGCCAGCAGGGACGAATGCAGGATCGATATTGAACCGACCTCGTAATGTCACATCGTCAGCCGTTCCTTTAATGCCGTCGTCACCAGGATGAATGATACTATCACGGTTGGTATGTTCGATCGCAAACAGATCGACCTGCGGAGTGTTCGGAATATCCGGCGGGAAATGTCCCCCCAGTCCAATTGGAGCCACGAATCCGGGACCACGGACGGTGGAATTGGGATCGATATCATTGGGATTGGAATTGACTTCCCGTTCCGTCACTGTCGACTGACTGATGAATCGCACCAGCCGGGAGGTCAACGGAGCAAAGGTTCCTCCGTCGCCATTGTTGGGGTCACCATTGGAAAACAGTGCAGCGGTGCGAGCTTTGGCAACCGCTCCATCAATCGCAAAGGCCAACCCCTGAGGATCACCTGCAAATGTATCCAGCACATCCTGTTCTGCTCGAACGCCCAGGATATTCCCGTTACGATCCACAATCGCGATAATCGCATCGTTACTCGCAGTCACTTCAGAGCCATAATTCAACAAATCGGCGACTTCTGAAGGAGTTAATTGCTCTGGCGTAGCGACCATTGCATGCAGGACAAAGGCATTAGCTCCATTGCCATTTTGCGAGTCCATGGGCATGAATATCGCGTTATTGACAGATTGCGAAATCGATTCGAGACTATGCTCTGTTTCATAGCCTCTACTCATTAACTGTGCGGGATCACTTTGGAAAATATCTTCCAGTCCCGAGACATGCCCGGCTTCGTGGGCAATCACAGTGAAGAAGTCGTAGCTGTTGTTGACATTGCCATTATTGTAATGGTTTTCCCAATTCTCGGCCTGATCCAACCAGATCATGCCGACGACTTTGGGCTGCTCATCTTGTTCCGAGGTTTGAACCTGACTCAACCCGAGTGTGCCATCACGCTGGCTGGTGTGACCGAAAGCTGCCAGATCTCCAACACCGATATTCACGATCTCACTTAAATCTGCTTCAGTGTCCTGAATGAATTCAATTTTCCCGCCACTGGCATCACTCCATCCCTGTAACGCTTTGACCGCTAAAGCCTGCTGTTCTGCGGAAATCGTATTCGAATACCCTTCGGCATCACGAAAATCATATCTAATGGTGACGGTTTCATATTGATCAATAAACCAGTCTGCAGACTCCGCATGAGGGCTGTTCTCCTGAGAAATCACTGGCAGTGAAGTCGCATTGTGTGACCTTGTCATGGAATCCAGATCGACTTCCGCTGAGTTCGGAATCAAGTTGGGATCTGTTTCGAATGTCAGTTCCATTCCGGAATCTGATGTCAGAGGTATCGGTTGGGAATTCCCGGAAGTCTCAATTCGTGGTGATTTGAATGTCGCTGATTCAGTTGGATCTGGTGAATCATTGGTCTCCCAGGCTGTTGGCAGGATTGAGCCTTCGTTTAATGAATCAGCCCCTGTTAGAGGTGATGCCTGGTTTGCCGACTCAGGGGTATTCGCGTAATTGTTACTCTCCTGAATTTGCTGGCGTTCAATATTGCGATCTGTCTGACTGTTCTGAGTCGTTAACGGAGGCAATTCATTTGGGCTGTGAGAATAACTGGCGTTATGAGAATTGTCCGAGCTTGTATCAGAACCCGTTGTCTGATTAGCGACAGCTCCTGCCAGAGAACTCAACACCAGTCGTTCTTCCAGCATTTCTACCTGAATCTGATCATAGATTCTCTCATGCTCAACGGTCGTTGAGAACATCTTAAGTTTGTTGAAGAATCGTAGACCAAACATAATTCGATACCAGTTTTCGGTGAGATACTCGGCACTCCATAACGGTGAGTGGCATAGTGTGAAAGGTAAGAATAAGAGCTGATGGAAATTGCTAATGAGGGGGATAAGAGGGCGTGATAAAATTCGAGATCATTGAGATAGGATGGAGACGATGATGGTCCGTACAACCCTCATTATCGGCAAACTCACTTAGCGACAATTATATGGAATCCCAAATATGCACGATCTGCAGACTTATTTTCGAAAAACTTGAGCCCGGAATTGTAAAAATGGCCTCAGAACAGCCAATTTTTGTTCAGTTCTAATTCCTCTTGTAAGACTGAAGGAATCAGGAATACTATCTGGAATGAACAGCTCCCACCTCCTTTGCTGTTCTCGATCAATTAAAACCCCTCCCTCTCCACTTCTCTTCCTGTCTTGATCTGCTTTTACCTGGAGTCAATCAAGACTTGCAGATTTACGGTATTCCCTTCGTTTCAAATTCCTGCACCAATTCCATTCTAGTTCGCTTCGAAAATAATCGAATGCGGATCTACAACTTATTCCCATTCACCAGTTCCAGTCTTACCACATGGACCGTTCAGGGCAGCGATGAACTATTGCAACGGTATCATTGACTGGAATAACGACGAATCCTTAACAGGATATCTCATAACGATACTTGTCATTGCATTATCAGTCATCATGCTGTCAGAGGACATTCATGGACAGCCTTCTCAAAAGTCCTTAACTTTCGAGCAAAGAAAGCCAGCTGGCAATGCTATTGAACAGTCGAGCTCAATTCTGAAGGTTCCGTCTGAAAACCGTTTTCTGCTCACGCCACTGGATAAGATTGCTATTCAGGATTTCGACACACCAGCAAAATCGCCTGCGTCACCAAGGTTAGAGATTCCCCCGGCTATCAAGTACGATGACGATTTGAGTCTGGATGTGCTGAAGCCTGGCTCAAAAATGTTTGTGGACTCGACACATGCTGATAAAACCGAGATGTTGTTTTCTGAATTTGCTCCACTGTTTCTGACTGATCCAGACTTCGAAACAGCACCTCCTCTCAATCCCCCGATATTAAGACGTCCTCTCGCAGAATTCGGGCCTCCGCAAATTGAGTTGGAAGCGGAAGAAGAAAATCTCTTTAAGGGCTCTCTGCTGACTTATCCACACGAAGCTCCACTCGGGTATACTGGACCTTCCGGAATTCTTCCGAAGGACGCCCAGACTTCGAGTCACTTTGTTCCGGTGGAGGATCGCTGGCGTTCTGGTTTTCCTGACTGGGATCGATACGATAAAGAACAGCCCCCAGGAATCGACTATCCCTACGAACATGGTCGCTGGTACGATCCGTACAATCAAAATTATCTCAAAGGTGACTTTCCAATTCTTGGTCAGCATCTGTTTATGAATTTTACGGGTGAGCTCGAGTCGGTTCAGGAATTTCGCCAGTTACCTGTCGCGACCTCTCCTTTTGAAAGTACCGTCGATCCATTTTCAGATCCGTTTTTTGGGGATCCCAATCAGTACTTCTCTTCAAATTTTTTCCTGCTCTCATTTGAATTGTTTCACGGCAATGCGGCCTTCAAACCGATTGACTGGCAATTCAAGATGACCACCGCGTTCAATGTCAATTACCTGGACACGAATGAACTGGCCGTTGTTAATCCTGATGTCCGAGCCGGGACGACCAGGCAGGATGATTATTTTGCACTCCAGGAATATTTCTTTGAATGGAAGATGGCGGATTTGAGTCCGCATTACGATTTCGTCTCGGCACGAGTCGGGTCACAGCAATTTGTCAGCGACTTCAAGGGATTTATCTTCGATGACGTTAACCGTGGTGCCCGGGTTTTTGGTACTCGACTGGCGAACCGAGATCAGTTCAACATCATTTTGTTCGATCAGGTCGAAAAGGATACCAACAGCCAGTTGAATACATTCAATGATCGAAAACAAAATACGCTGATCATGAATTATTACCGGCAGGATTTCATTTACCCGGGATACACCGCTCAAGCCAGTTTTCATTACAACCACGATCACCCTGACTTCCTGTTCGATAACAACAACTTTCTGGCCCGTCCCGATCCCGTCGGTGTCTTCGAGCCTCATAGTGTTGAAGCCTATTATCTGGGCTTTTCAGGACAGGGGCACATCGAAAAACTGAATGTCTCAAATGCCTTTTATTATGTGTTCGGGAATGACAGTATGAATCCGATTGGGGGGAAGGCTCAAGACATCAGTGCCTATATGGCAGCAGTCGAACTCTCCTACGACCGCGACTGGGCTCGATTCCGCACTTCATTCTTTTATGCTTCCGGAGACAGCAATCCCAACGATACCACCGCAACTGGTTTCGATACGATTCTGGATGCTCCTAACTTTGCCGGCGGTGAATTCAGTTACTGGCAACGACAACAACTGCAACTTTTCGGTGTCAGTCTCGTGCAGCGGGAAAGTCTTGTTCCCGACTTGCGAACCAGCAAATTCCAAGGGCAATCCAATTTTGTCAATCCTGGATTATTGCTGTTCAATATCGGAATGGATTTTGACATCACGCCAAAATTGAAAATGATTACGAATGCGAACTACATCATGTTCGACGATACTGAAGTCCTCGAAACCTACACCTTTCAGGATGATATTGCCACGGCTATTGGCACCGACTTGAGCATCGGTTTTGAATACCGACCTTTATTGAGCGATAACGTTGTCTTCGAAGCAGGAATTGCGACGCTCATTCCGGATGAAGGACTCAAAGATCTTTATGGCAAATACGATCCATTCACGATTGCACAGGTCAATAATCCACAACTCGATCCTTTGTTTTCCATCTTTGTGCAAGGAGCGTTCGTCTATTGATTTCAAGAATTCGCAGTCAGTCGAATCGAATTGCCACTCTCCAGCACCGCTGAATTCCTCAAGTTTCCTTTCTGATCCATGACGATCTGTATTCACTCTCACAACACTAAGAACATAGCCTGGAAATGCTTCGAGTTTTCCAGGTTCTTCTGGTGCTACGCATGTTGTGTGATTCTTTGCAGTGGAGTCGGCTGCACAAGACTTCCGAAAACTGCTCGCTCTGCTTTACCTGACCCCATCGCAATATCTGAAAATGCGACTCCGCTTACGGTCCCCACCGCTGAGAATCATCACGCAAATGACGAGAAGACGAATCTTACTCAGCTCAACGCAAGCGAACCGCAACTTCTGGAGAATCTTACTGACGAGGAAGCCATTGAATATGCTGCCTATACGACCAATTCGGATCATCCATCTTCAAGTGCATTAACGATCTCTATGGCATTGCAGGTGATGCTCGAAAATAATCCACTGGTCAGGCAGGCGCAACTTTCTCAGGAAATGCAGCAGACTCTCATCGATGAATCTGTGGCTGAGTTCGATACCACACTTTCCTCGAACCTCGATATGAGACAGGTCAATCAGCAGGCTAGTTCTGCCATAGATGCTTTAGGAACGGGACAAAATACGATTTCGACGACCAACCTGGGAAATTCGAATGGACCTGACCTGCTGGCCTTTGGGAAAAAATGGGAAACAGGGACACAAACCCGGCTTGCATACGGGAGCAATTACAATAACAACAATCCTTCTGGTTCATTTCTGCTGGTGAACCCGGCTTACTCTTCAAATTTATCGTTGAGCGTCAGCCAGCCGCTCTGGCAGGGACGAAATCAAAATGTCAATGAGGCTCCAATTGCGATCGCTAAATTGAATCAGGCGCGTTCAAAATATGAGACTCGGGAAACGGTCACCGATCTGATTGTCGAACTTCATGCCGCTTACTGGTCGGTCTATCAACTTCAGCAGGAACTCACTCTCATCCAACAGGAATTATCTGATGCCGAACATTTGCACCATGAAGAAGAAGTTCGTCTCAAGCTGGGCGAAGGGAGCATGGTTCGCCTGACCCGCTCCCTTGATTATGTTCAACAACTGAAAATCGAATTGGCCCAGGTTGAGCAACGAGCATCAGAGGCTGAGCAGAGACTCTTCCTGACCATGGGCATCGACCAGTCTCAAACTTCAATCCCCCGTCAACTGATCGCCGAGCCGAATTCTGATCTCATTGCGTTGAATGTCGAAAGCAGTCGCGAGCAGGCACTCCAGAATCGAAATGAACTGAAAATCGCCCGTCAAAAACTCAAGACCGCTGAACTTCAGAGACTGCAGGCTGAAGACCTGACAAAACCATCGATTAATGTTGTTGGGCGAGTTGGAGTATCCGGGCTCGATTCAAATGCTTTTGGTGCGATTCAGAATGCGAGTTCAGGCAATTATCACAATTGGATGATGGGCCTGAACTATGAACGAAAACTTGGCAAACGAGGCGAACAGGCCCTGCTGAAGCGGGCTGAACTGCAATTCCAATCGGCGATGATAGAACTTCGAAAAGCCGAGAATATTATCAACTATGATGTCGACCAGAGTCTGGAACAGGTTCGGAAAAGTTACGAAATTTATCAGGCCCAGCTAACCCGCTCGAACCTACTTAAAGAGCAACTCGATATCTACAACAAGCTGTATCACAAAGGGCAAATCACCATCGAACAATTGGTGGAATCCCGTGGTAATCTCTTATCCGTTCAACGCGAAGAATTGCTGGCGTTGGTCAATTACAATCTTTCGATCGTTGTTTATCACCGCAGCATCGGAGATTTGACACACCGTCATTCCATTTGAAATGGAATCTCGACAACAAGTCATTCAAGACAATTACGAGTCACGATGAAAGGATTGCCACAGATTCAAGATCACAAATTCTGAAGAAAAATGAAGACCGACTCCATCGGACACTGTACACTTCCTGTCCGATTGGACAATATTCAGGTATTGTTCCTGTAGACTCTCAGTATGACTGGGGAAAGAAACCGGGATCAATTCTGGTTCGAGCCTTAGATCACGACTAATTTAATACTGAGATTTTCCTGCCAGGTATTTAAGTTTCATTAAAAGTAAGGTGTCAAATTGCTCATTACGCGATCACATTGGATTGGCCATCGAATGTGGGCGTTGGTGACCTTGCTGGTTGGCCTCATCAGTATTGTGATTTTCGCGTTACGCGTCTCTGGTTCTGATAGCTGGCCAACAGGAAGCGACCCCTACTGTTTTCTGCTGGGAGTTGGAGCGTTCCTGATTATTGTCTTCGAGAGTCTACTCTGGCTCCGCAAGAAATTACGGCTCGTCCGCATTCTGGGAAAACCAACCACATGGATGAAAGCACACATCTGGCTCGGTTTATTATGCGTTCCCTTCGCTGTTATGCACAGTGGTTTGAGATTTGGTGGTCCATTAACGACGTCACTCATGGTTATCTTTGGTCTGGTCATTCTCAGTGGTGTCAGTGGGTTGATTCTGCAGCAGTTCGTTCCCGCAATGTTGTACCGGATGATCCCCCACGAAACGATTCATTCACAAATTCCCAGAGTTGTCTGTCATTTGCGTAACGATGCCGAAGGCCTGATTCGCCAGTTGAATCGTGATTTTGAATTTGAGAAAATGCAGGGAGACTTGCTGCATTTGGAACGGTTAGAATATGAAGAACTGCGAAGTCAATTTCTGATTGAAGGGGACGATAAGCGAAATCGGGCAGGCGCGAGCAATATCAAGTCAATTTCTGCTCCTACGATCTTTCGTCAAACAATTCCGAAAGATCACCCTCTGGTCAAGTTCGCCAAAGACTATCTCGATGACTTTTTGAGCCTGAAAAAATATGGTCTCTCACCATTGCGGGATCCTGTGCGAATGCAAAGAGAATTTCGAAGAGTAAGATCGGAGTTGGAAGAAACGCAGACGGCAACACTGGATCAACTGGAGAAAATTTGCAGTGAACGAAACGAACTGCATCATCAACACCGTCTCCATCTTCTACTTCACTTCTGGTTATACGTGCATTACCCATTGACGGTATTACTGCTTGGATTATTGGGAGTGCACATCTATTTCGGACTGTATTACTGGTAAGGAATCTGAATTTATTATTCTGTGATTAACTGAGTCTTGATCGCGATCTATTGACCAAATTTGTCTGAAACAACTGTTTGATGGCCTTAAAAAAGAATCTCATGACCGACAAATCCGGAAAGACGGCTGGCGCACGCGTCAATCGAATTCCTCCGGATTATTATCGTCGGTCCGATTCAATTCGAAAATGGCGCCATTTTCTGCTGTCGATTTCCGTCTTGCTTGTGGGAGCCATCACACTGCTTTCAGTCGACTGGAGTAGAGTTCGTTCAAACGGGCTCCAGGGGTCAACTCTCGTTAAATGGGCGACCAATCATGGAGAGATCAGTCAGGTTCATGCGGCTTGGGAAAATCAGTGCGAAGTCTGTCATGAACCGTTCAATCCCATTCGGGATCAACATGCAGGCAGTTTCTTCAATTCGTTTGCGGGGACCCAATTCAAAACCGAAGCCCGCTGCACATCCTGCCATCAGGAATCGCTCGGACATGTCTGTCAGCATTCTATCATCGATCAGCAGGGTTGTGCGAGTTGTCATCACGAGCATCGAGGACGCAACCATAACATTACCGACGTCCGAAATAAAAACTGCACGAATTGTCATCAGGACCTTGAGAAAGCAATGGCGGGAGTTGAGCAGAATGCTGCCTGTAATGTAATGCCGCATGCCGATGGCTGGCAGTCGATTGAACATTTCTCGAAGAAGGCTCATCCCCATTTTGTTTCACTCGAAGACGGTGATCCGGGAAACATCAAATTCAATCATCGGTTACATCTGGCTTATGGTCAGGGACTGGGAGAGAAGGGGGGAGAGATTCTCGCTAAAATAGATCCTGAACTTCCAGAAGAACGGCTCAAACAGCTTTCAGGTAGTAAACAGCTGAAATGCAGTGATTGTCATGAACGGGCAGGTCTGGATTCCGCTGGCGATGGGGCGACGCAAAGGTTGGATTTTCGTCCGATCAACTATGAACGTCATTGTGGATCCTGCCATCCGATGCGTTCTGCAGTCACGCTCGTGGAACAAAGTTTTGAGATCTCCAATGCGGCTCGCGATCTTTACGAAGAAGACCGCGAACAATTGATCGAGGAGAGAATTCCCCATGGGTTATCGCTGGAGCAGCTGGAGTTTCAAATACGTCAACGACTGGCCGGCCTGGCTGTCTACGGACAAAAAGAACTGACTCATCGAACGGACCACTCGTCAGTCAAGATGCCGGGGAAAAGTGAGGCTCAGCCACTACCAGATTTCATTCAGCCGAATTCGAATCGAGACTCTGAGCAAACTGAGTCTCAGGAAGAAAAAGAAGATTCACTGGAAACCTTGCGATATTTGAGCCAGAAAGCCATGGAGCAATTGACAGGATTAGGCGCGAATTGCACGAAGTGTCACTATTACACGGCGACTCTGGAGGATGGTCAGAAGAGACAGGTCCTGTCTTTCGAGGAGGCGATGAGTCTTAGCCAAATCGATTCAATGCCAGGGAATGGACAGATCGAAATCAGCCCCTCAAACATTCCGCAACACTGGTACAAGAAAGCAAAGTTTCATCATCATGCCCATCGGATGGTTTCCTGCGAAAGCTGTCATTCTGAAGTCGAACTGCAGGATTCCCATGCGACTTATGCGGAACTTGTCGACACACCTGCGACATTCGACAATCACGTAGTCATGATTCCGGGGATGGATGTCTGTGTGAAATGTCACTCGAACTCTCCAGAACAGCGGAAAGCATCAGGGAACCATGTAAAAATGGGAGCGAGCGATGCGTGTGTCCTCTGCCATTCGTTCCATCAGGCCGATCAATTCCATCAAAAATATGAATCTGAATTTTCCAATCATTTCCGAACCATCGAAGAGTTCTTGAATTTTAAGGGACCGTCTGATTGATGATTGAATGACACAATCAGTAATTGAGACAAACTCGAATTAAGTTCTATCGTTACTTCTGTTCCCATTTTATTATTCGATCCAGGCCCTGACAGGCAGTGTATTTATGAGTCTTGTGCAGAATTTAATCAAACGACAAAAAGAAAACGGAGGCTTTCTTTCTGCAGAAGTTCTTCAGGAAATTTCTGAACGAACAGCAACGCCACTGTATCGTCTTCAGGAATTGATCAGTTTCTACAACAGTTTTCGGCTCACTCCCCCACCAAAGGTCGAAGTACAGGTCTGCCGTGACTTTACCTGTCATATGCACAAAAGCCAGGAGTTGATTCAAGACCTCAAGAATGAATTTGCAGAAGAGATTGAGCAGGGGCAGGTATCCATTTCCGGAAAATCCTGCATGGGCTATTGCGATGGTCCTGTCGCAGTCAGTCTCAATCATCATATTACACCAGACAGCAATTTGAGTCATTGTGTGACCTCCATTCGCTCAATCCTGAAATCGGGAACCACGCATGGGAAACCAGTTGATCAGGAGATTCCAGATGACTGGGATATCGACTGTTATCAGAAGCAGACGAAATACGAGTTGCTCAAACAATTTCTCAAGGCGACGGATCGTATAGCCTTCGGAGAATCGGTTTTGAAGTCTCTCGAAGATTCCAGTCTGGTTGGTAAGGGAGGTCCTGGAGCCAGGACTGCCAAGAAATGGCGGACCGTTAAGAAATACGCTGAGCAGGAAAACCGAGCGGTCCGATATGTCGTTTGCAATGCCGATGAAAGTGAGCCGGGAACGTTTAAGGATCGGGAACTTCTCCTGAGATCTCCCCATCTGGTTCTCGAAGGTATGATTACTGCGGCTCTCATCATTGGAGCAGAGCGTGCCTACATTTACATCAGGCACGAATATGAATCACAAATCGAAGCCTTTCAAAAATGCATTGATGATGCAAAGGCTCAGGGTTTGTGCGGAAGGAATCTTCTCAAAACCGGATTGAATTGTGAAGTGGAAGTCTTTGTCAGTCCGGGCAATTACATTTGCGGCGAACAGACTGCAATGATTGAGGCAATGGAAGATAAACGCGCTCAACCTCGTCAGCGACCACCCGATCTGGAAATTCAGGGATACCGAAATTTTCCGACACTCGTCAACAATGTGGAAACCTTTGCCTGGGTCCCGGCTATTTTCAATAACGGTCCAGAGTGGTATCAAAAACTGGGCGTGAACGATTGCCAAGGGAAGCGATTCGTCTCGCTTAGTGGAGATATCAATCGGCCCGGCGTTTATGAGGTTCCATTGGGTTCGACAGTGGGTGATTTGCTCGAAATTGTCGGGGGGATGCGTAACAAACAGCAACTGCAGGCCTTCGGAGTCTCCGGCCCTTCCGGAGGATTCTTACCTCGAAAGTTTTCACGCGATCAACTTCCTGAGAATTTTGTCAAAGAAAACATCCCTGAGGGAGAGAATGAATTCGATCTGCTGAATCTGCCGCTGGACAACAACTTCTTTCGATTTCAGTTACGTGGACGTTTCAACCTGGGAGCCGCTCATCTGTTTATAGGAGAGCAGACCGATCTGGTTAGTTTGGTCAAATCCTGCACGGAATTTTACCGCAATGAATCGTGTGGAAAGTGTGTTCCCTGTCGGCTTGGATCAGAGAAACTCGTCCAGATTGCTTCGCGCCCCTTGAATGAGGGGAAACTACAGATCCCAGATTACTTCCAGGATTTAATCGAATTGATGCAGGAATCGTCCATCTGCGGATTAGGTCAAGTGGCTTTCAATCCCCTATTGTCGTTGAAAGAATTTTTCCCGGAAACATGGGAAGTCGCCAAGAGTCGTTAGAGCATGTAGTACATAGTACTTTGATCCAATAGAGTACTTCATTGAAAGAAGCGGGCTATTCATGGCAGATCTCTCCGAAAAACAGAGTCCATCATTCGCCAGACGCGAATATGAACTTCAGGAATATACCGTTGAAGGGCAAATTGTCACTCTCTCGCCTGCCGATGCTGCCAAGCAGGACGACCTACTCAATTTGATCATCGATGGAAATCCCTTTGAATTTCCTCGAACAGTGATGGCACTTGATGCGTATGGAAGCCCCGTTTATGACAAATCTGGGGACGTGACCTATCGTTATTCCACAATTTACGATGCTGTCGATAAGTATTATCGTACTCAGCCAGGCGATGAAAATCCGATCCCGATTCTGTGCCATCAACAACACCTCAAATCGGTGGCGATGTGCCGAGTTTGTATGGTGGCTGTGCAGGGGCCGGAGATGGAACGATCGGGAGAGCCCAGACGAGATGAAAATGGCAGTGTGATCTACAGTTCCCGTTCGACGCTTGTCCCCTCCTGCCATCGTACACTGGATGACTATCTGAATATTCATACGCCTAGAACTCCCCATGAAAAGTTCCGGAGTCAAATTCGCAGGCTCGGAGAACTGACGGTCGAGTTATTGATGTGCGATCAGGCTAATCCGCAGCGGCACCTACAGACTGAAGATAAGCAGTTGCCGGAACTCTATAAGCTGGCAAGGCAGGTGGATGTTCCCTCCTTGCCACGCTTTCCACGTTCCAGTTCTCATGCGACAAGAACGACAGATACATCCAGTTCCATGATCAAGGTCGATCATGGTGCCTGCATCATGTGTGATCGATGTATTCGTGGCTGCACGGATGTCAAACATAATAATGTAATCGGACGAACCGGCTCAGGATATCAAACGCGAATCAGCTTTGACCTCGATCAGCCGATGGGAGATTCGTCCTGTGTCGAGTGTGGAGAATGCGCCATTTCCTGCCCGACGGATGCGCTCACCATCAATGAGCAGAACATTCCTCAAATGGATCGGGAATCGAATTCCAGTGAGATGACCATTGAAGAAATTCAGGCTCATCCGTTACTCAAGACCGTTCCTCAAAAATATCTTTCGTTTATCAAGCATTCATTTTCTAGGAAAACGTATCGACGCGGAGACGTTATTTTCCGGGAAGGAGAGATCGGCCAGACGGCATTCCTGATGGAAAAAGGACGCTTTCAGATCTCTGCTCTTTCCCGTCAGAAAACCTTAAAAAAACATGAAGGCTCGGTCTTCAGCCTGATGACACGTTTCCGGTTTGACATGGAGAAAGATGATTCTTCGGAAAGTCATTCTCAAAAGACTTACAACACATTCACTTATGGAGGGACTTTCAGTTCGCCTCCGAAAGATAGCCTGAAAATATTGCCGGATCATGCGTTTGTCAGTGTTGTCACAAAAGCCGATCATATCTTTGGCGAGGCCAGTTGTCTCAATAATTATCCGAGAGCCTTCACGGTCGAAGCGATGGACGATGAATGTTCGGTCATTGAAATTCGTCGAAATATCGTACTCATGCTGATGAGGGACCGATCCTCCCGGGAGTTGCTGGAAAAGCTGTATCGGGAACGAGCAATGGGGGTCGATCTGAAAAAGATCGAATACTTCTCATCACTCGATGAGGCTGGTCAGGAAATGCGACGAATCGAGCGACTTCTTAAAGATCAGGTCGAATTGACGAAGGTCCGTCCCGGCCAAATCATTACCCGCGAAGGAGCCGAATCGAATTTTTTGAATCTGGTGCGAATTGGATTCGTAAGAATTGAAAAGAAAACGGCTGGCGGAGAAACCTACGTCGAAAGTTATCTTGGACCGGGGAATCATTTTGGCGATCTCGAAATGCTGGTCGATATCGATTCCTGTTACGACACATTGAACGACACCCAGCAGAATACGGTCGATCAATATGGACGGGGATTGAATCAGGCTTCCTATGTCGCGATGGATAACGTTGAGTTATTAAGAATTCCTAAAGAGATCTTTCTGGAAATCTATACTCAATACCCCATGATCGCCCAGGCGATGAGGACTCTCACTCGGGAAACCCTGGATAAAATTCGAGTGATGCAGCCGACGGACATTGGGGCAATGAAGAATTTTCTGGATCAGGGACTGGCCAATGCCCAGAACCTGCTCGTAATCGATCTGCTTAAATGCACTCGCTGTGATGAGTGTACTAAGGCTTGTTCTGATGCCCACTTGGGAACGACCCGCTTAATCCGCGAGGGGCTTCGATTCGACAAATATCTCGTTACGAGTTCCTGCCGATCCTGTCGAGATCCTTACTGTATGTTGGGATGTCCGGTCGATGCGATTCATCGCGGACCCGATTTCAACATGAAAATCGAGTCGTGGTGTATTGGCTGTGGTTTGTGTGAAGAGCATTGTCCCTACGGGAACATCAATATGCAGCCTCTGCCCGAGAAGAAATCCTGGTGGGGAGGGCAATCCAAAGGACCGATCGAAGCCGATGCCGATGGAAGGGCAGTCATTAAAATTCAGGCTACAATCTGTGACTTATGCACGGAAACATCCAGTAAGCAACCGAGCTGCGTTTACGCTTGTCCTCACGATGCGGCTCATCGCATGTCAGGCGAAAAACTGCTCAACCTGGTCGATCTGGAAAGCCGCGCGTGAGTAACAACGGGTGAGTATCAAGTAGTGAAACTTTACTCTCAGCCTGTCGTCCACGAGATTATTCTCTGAGTGGTCGAGACGTTCCGTAATAGGATTCTATTTGTTGACGCAGCAGATCTTCTCGTAAATTGGGAAACTCAATTCGATAATCCGGCGAGAACGTTTCGACCCGGAATGGCTCTTGAGAAATCGGATTGATATACAACTTTCGCTGTTGCTGATAATTAAATGGTCGTGCTCCAACCCGCCCGAAAACTGCAATCTGATTCCCCGATTCATCGACCGCTCGATCCCGGTCAATTCCTTCGGCAATGCAAAGTGCCTCCCCTTCATGAAGGTGATAAGTGGCAATCAGTTTCGGCTCTGGCCGCACACTGAATCCATCATTGCCATCGACATGCGGAGATGTCAGTTGCAACACATGCATTCCATTTTTGCCATCAGCCAGATACGCAAACTCACTGTTGTAAGTGATCCCCAGTTTCACATCGTGCAAATCGCAGATTTCACCATCCGCATTAAACACCTGGTCAACTTTGGGACTTTCCGGATTCGTCACATCGACAATAATCAGGCCGTCTTTACCAGCAGCCAGATAGGCATAGTTTCTTGCGACATACACATTGTGTAAGTCTTCAAATTCAAGAGCCGTCACTGGGATTGGACATGAGGGATCGGTAATGTCAATGACTTTCAATCCCTCTTCGTCACAGACAAAACCGTAGCGGAATTCCACTTCCATCTGATGAGGATGATTCAAAAATTCTTTACCGAGTGCATTCACAATACAAGGTTTTTTGGGATCGGTTACATCAACAACAACAAGGCCCTTATCGCAACAGACATAGGCGTAGTTCCCCACAATCTTGACGGACTGGGCACCATCGAGTGCTCCACCCGGGTTGAAGGCGAGTTCTTTTTCCAGGAAGTTGTTGAGAGGATCACCATCGAGTAACGTGCCTGCTCCGATGAAAACGAGCCCCTCGTAGAGGTCGGTCGCAAACAGATATCCATAATGTGCGGGAACTTCCTGCTCATCGTTTTCAGGATAATGTTTGCGGGTCGGATCGGGAGCAATTGTAGCCGGGGCATACACGGACGTTGCGTATTTGGTACGGACGAAAAACTTCTGACCAATCGGCGAAACGGGAGCAGTCGTCACACGTTCCGAAAATCCTTTATGATCTATAAATGCAATATCAAACACACGGACGCCGGCTTTTCCGCAAGCAGCATAGAGGTATTCGCCACGTTTCTGAAGTGTCAATACGGTTGGCTGTTTGAACGGGCGGAAGACCTCACTGATATCCCGTCCCGGATGTTCGTGTGCGTGTTCGAGAATATGATCGTTCTCTTCATGCTCTTCGTAATGCTCACGGAATGCCAGTTCATGCAGATGGCTACCGATCACAGCCTGCGGGGCTTCTCGTTCGGTCACCGGGACGGCGTAAAATCCATGTTCTCCACAACCAACCCAGCAGAAACGCCCAATAAAGTTCAGGTAGTTGGTTCCCTGCATGAGCAGTTGCGACATGATCGCATTGTTATCATTCGCCTGAGAGAGATGACAATCGGTGCACATTTTCGTTTCTCCACGACCGCGTACAGTATGAGGAACATTCGTGCTGAAGGAAATCCCGCTGAGACCTTCTGCGGAAATTGTCTGCTGCTGAGTATAAATTGCTTCGCGATTGTTGTTATACGAAGTGACATGAATCGCACAGGAGGACCGGGAAGGGTTGATCCGGTTCCCGGTCACATTCCCATCGTGTGCCAGCATAAAGACATCGTCGCGTAACGTCTGGAAATCATACGACACGTAGTTCTTAGTGATATCTCCTTCGTTATGCAAATCGGGCATTTTGCGATTAGCTTCTTGAGGGAGATGGCAACCATAGCAACTCGGGTTCCAACTGCTGTGACACGAACTGCAACTCATCGTTTGATTACAGTGTGCCAATTTAAGAGGATCCTGCGGCAGGTCACCCCATTCGAATTTCCCCAGTTCATCGAAGCGAATCGTTTTCGCCAGGGCAGCATTCGCATTGTATTTGGGATGCTTGGGATCAATCGTGTCCGATACCTGAGTCACTTCCCAACTGAGTCCCTTTTCGACCATGGAATTCTGATACAGTTTGTCGCCTCGAAGTTCGAAACGCTGTTTTCCGAATGGTGTGGTCATCGCCGAAAGTTCCCGACCATCTGGTTGGGGTGCCTGTCTTTCTTTAGCAGCCGGGCCAGAAGTCCGCATCTGCCAGCGATTATTGATCAACTTGAAAGCCTTATCGTCAACCGTTCCGTGACAATCGATACATTGAATTTCAATCGCTGCCCGAACTTCTCCGTACAGTTTGGTATCGCCATGGACATCCTGCACGAAATGACAATCCACACAGTGCATCCCCTTTTCCAGATGTACATCCAGCATATGAACCGGAACTCCTTTCTGGAGATCCAGCAATTGCTGTTCAGCTTCCTCGACTTCAGCTAGGGTGAGTGAAGGCTTTTTGCGTTCCAGTTCCTTCACATACAATGGAATGGCCATCGCCTTCTGAAGGTTTTCGTTTTCGACATGTTCGAGTCGATTTCCGAATTTGTCGAGCAGATTTCCCTGACGATCTTTTTTGTAGACAGCTCGAAATACCCAACCGTGGCCGTGGAAGTCGGCGAACTGTGTTTTTTCCAGATGTTTATTCAGCGATGTCAATTCCGTCAGGAATTCCGGATTAGACCAAAGGCCTTTCACACTGGCGGAGTTCGGATCGGCCATTTCCGCCTGAACGATCTGCTCGGCTGTGGGATCGTGCTGTTCCCGCGGGTACATATTTTCGCCATCGGTTTCCATGTCCCACCACATATATCCCAGATAACTGTTCATCACAGTGGTTCCGGGGTGAATGTGACAGACGATGCACTGGCTCGTGGGAATCGCGCGTGTGAAGTTGTGACTGATCGGATGACCGGACTGAAACTTGGGAATCATGGGGTCAACCGACTCAATCAAATCGTCTGCTTCTTCGGCTGCATAACCTCGATTGCCGTACTTCGCATAAGGCCCCGAATGGATCGGCGAGCGATCGTTGGCATATATCATGTGACAGGATGTACAACCGCTCGATCGATAATCGCCGGGATGATCGTTGGTCCCCAGGAAATTGAGCGTAGGATCCAACAGGCGAGTTTTTTGCAATCCGATGAACACAGGATCGGTTCTGTTTAATGTGCCCAGCCCTCGGTTGCTGATTCTTTCACGAGGGCGCCCCGGCTCTTCCAGAACTTCTGGAATTCCCGTCTCTGTGCGGAAACGTCCTCCCCGTTCAAAGATTCTCAGAATATTCCCTGGCTGCGAAATTTGAAACCGAGGCAGAGGATCCAGATAGGGGAGTACACCCTTCTTAGCCGTCTCTTCTGCGGTGGGTGGCGGGACTGTTTGCAGGCGCTGAGGAGCCCCGTGCATCGAATAGCTCTCGCCATACATTGGCCATTTCTTCGGGACGGAACCATTATTGTAAAGAGCGGCTCCCCACAGCATGCAGCCATGGGTCATCATGCCTTTTTTAACCTGAAGTGTTTCGTTGGGATGACAGCCAACGGTCCCGCAGCTCAAGTGAGCGATTCGTAAATCGCCCGGGTTCACAAATTGAATGAATTCAGGAGATTCGTGATTCAACAGCGTATAACTGCGAACCGGATTTGCAGACGTATTCCAGACAGTCGGATAACGGGAAGGAACGTGTGCCTGTTCAAGAGTTGTGGCACAAGGATCGCCACCATGGCAATCGGTGCACCCAAGTTGAATCGCCAGTGGCTTTCCGGGTTGCTTATGGGGATCGTGAGCATTCTTGTGACAGACAACACAGCCGTGGCTCTTCGCTTCGGCTTCCTCACGAGATTGCCGCATCAACTGCGCATTCGCAATATTGGGCGGAGTTGGGTAAGGATGACCGACTCCTTCTGCGGGGGATTGATTCAAATCACCCAGATGAACCTTAGCAGCTGGAACATCGTTGGAGCCTTCAATCTTGTAGCTCTCGGCTGGTACGCGCTCGTCAGCATAGAGTTGATCTTCTCCGACATGACCTGCCATTTGAGAAAAATTGTAGACAACATTCCCCAAAATCCAGATCGCCAGTAATGAAACCCCAATCAACTTGGGAGGGACTTGAATTTGTTCAGACTTCCTCATTTTTGAATGTCCAAGTCTTCTTCCTTGAAGTCCCAGCGAATTGAGCGATCAGGTCATCGTTCAGGCAGACCAAATCGTGATCGTTCATGCCTCAATCCAGACGATATACTGTACGCAGCTATAACAGATGATCAAGGTTTCCGACAATATGAATCTGCCTGATCGTGAATTGTGTTAAAAAGTTTCCCACCAGAATTGAGATTTCAGGCCATGAAAAAAATCACCAAAGAGAATACTGCCGAGAGGAGCGGGTGAGCATTTCACCTGAGCATTCACTGTCGCTCCCAAATAGGATTGCCCTGTCAAATCATCAAGTGATACGGTGCATTTCAGAAAAGGCTCTTGGTTTTTGTAGACAATCCGTGCAACTTCGGGCCGAAGTAACTTACCAGCATGAGTTTTATCCGGTTCCACCAGAAAACGGATTTCTGCAGGAAGAGTTTGGTCAGCAGAGACCTTCTTGTCCTGAAGATAGATGTATCCCAATTGAGATTCTGGAATCAGCACTTCAATTTTCATCGTCCCCTGATCATCGAGGATTTCCAGCAGTTTTTCTCCAATTTGAACTGGTTTGAGATCCAATTTACTCTGCACTTCAAAATCGGCAACAACTCCATCAATTGGGGCAATAACCGTTAATCTGTTCTGTTCGTGCTCCAATACCGCTAATTCCTGTTGATAGGCAACCAACTGCAATTTGGCCCTGGCGATTTCCGCATGAAGCTGAATTCTTTCAATCCGATTGCCTGTTCCCGTTTGGAGAAGTTCATTCTCGAAGGATTGTGTTTCTGTTTTCTGTTGAGCAATCAAATCTTCCAGTTGACTGATTTCAGCCTGGAGCAGTGTATCTTCCAGCTCGAGTAAAACCTGCCCGACTTGAACATGTTGGCCACTGGAGACATGAACTTTTCGTATCACTGATGCCCTGGGAGCGTAAACCTGCGCCGTTTTCTCCGGCACAACCGTTCCGGACATCATGACTTTTCGCGGCATCGAAAAACAGGTCAGCATCCATGCAGCCATCGCCAACAGCAATAAAGCAATGCCATATCGAAGTAAGCGGGAATATCGCATCGCCTGTGAAGCTTGCCCGAGTGGTCTTCGCAAACTCCTCAGGAAAATTCCATCCAGGTCCTGTAGATGCGTCAGTGCGAGTTCCGATTGCCTGACCAGATCCGTCTGAAATTCCGTCAACCGAGTGGGAGCAGACTGATTTTTGAATCGCTCCAGAACCAGTATGCCAATCGGTTGGCTCTTCGGTGGATGTCGCTTGGTCGAACTTCCAGTCTCTCGTATGTTCGGGGCATTGAGCGGAATGATTTTGAGGAACGTCGATCGAGACTCTTCTATATATTTGACAAGATGATCTTTTAACGGCTCAGGATATTCGCGACTCTCACGATCATAAATCACTTCCTGCCCGGAACGCTGAGAATAACGAGCGATCAAGGCGAGTTGTCGCATCTGTTGACTGCGACAATCCACCCGATTCACTCCGCTGACCGCAACTGGCTCAGGGTGGCTGAATCTTGGGCAGAGCAAGCTGACACGATCGACCTGAGTGAATTGTTGCCACTGGTCGACGAGATTGCGTGCCCCATGCTTCAATTTCGTTTCACAATGGATTGATTGAGTAAACAGCGAGAATTGCCGAAATACCTGGCGATAATCAACGGCGTAATGCCGTTGTTCCATACTCTGAAGAGTGTTGGAAAGAAGCAGCGTCAGTTGAGCCAGTGGTTTTTCCCAGTCGGAGACCTCCTCCTCGTCTCCGGTACACTCCAGCAGGATTCCCAACACTCCGATCGACCGAGTTGAACTGGCCAGGGGAATCAGCACAAAAGTTCTTGCTGGCATTCCCAGAGTTGTGCAATTCTGGATGATCACCTGAGATTCGGAAAAAGACCGATGAACCCAGCCTGGAATGAGTTTGGATATTTTCGCGGCATCAAGTTCAAGTGTTGAGTTAAAGCCAATATCGGAGAATAACTTCACCTGCTTTGAATGTTCTGCCAGCCAGATACAGGCCGGGGTCTGCATGGTTTGATGAACCGCTTCCAGCCATTTGTGGCAGAGCTCATCAATCTGTCCTGTCTGGTTGTCAACTTCATTCACGCATTTCCAAAGCTGATCAAACTGACCAGCAAAGGAAAGTGTTTCCGATGTTGCACTCCCTGACGGCATTGATCGTCCCTGATCCTCTTGGATTGCTTCTTGGTATCCTCTGGAACATTCGGAAAATTAATGTTCCGCGATCTGCCGGAGCAAACATTGCGTTTTGACGTATAAATTGTTCATGCGCTGGCACATTGTATAATAAAGTGCTTTATCTTTCCCGGATCGTATCGGATTCAGTGAAATCTCACAAGATTTGTTCAGCAGCCTGAATTCAGGTTCCTCTTGACCAACTTTCAGTAAAATTCTTACTCTTCAATGCTTGTACAGGTAGATTCACTCTGAAAGATTTCTGTCTATAAGTCATTGCTGGAAAAGAGTTTTGCATGAATCATGTGTTCAAGCCGAATCGGAGGGGTTTCATGATTCCCAGACTGATTATTGCCATTTTAGCAGTCGTCGTTTTCACCGGATCGGTCAGTGCACAGGTTCGAGGTCCGATTGTCATTGACCGATGTGTGCTGAAAATTCGAGACCATATTGAAGTGTCCAGTACGCGTGCTGCTCGTATCGTTGAACTGAAAATTCGACTCGGAAATCTGGTCCAGAAAGATGACTTATTAATTCAGCTCGATGGAGAAATCGCTCAAGCCAATTTTCAAGTCGCTCAGCAGAATGCCACGAACAATGTCGAATTCCGTTACGCTGTGAAAGCCAATGAACTTTCCCAGAAAGAGTACCAACGAGCCATTCAACTTAACGAAGAGATTCCAGGGGCTCGATCCCAGGCAGAGATCGAGCAGCTTCGCCTGAAAGCCGAACGCTCCGATTTGCAGGTAGAGCAGGCTCAGCAGCATCATCAAATTGCTCAAATAAACCGGGAGTTGGCCCTGCTGGAATTGAAGCCCTACCGTATTATCGCACCTATTTCCGGACAAATCGTCGAAATCCATAAACGTGTCGGCGAGTACGTTCAACCGGGGGAAGTGATCGCAGAAATTGTCAGTATGGAAGAGATGCTCGTCGAGGGATACATTCCACTCAACAAAGCCTGGCAGGTCCGGCCCGGAACACCGATCTCGGGGAGTATTTCTCTGCCGAAGCTAGCTGAAAATATTGGCCAACGCACAAGCTATCAGGGGCAAATTCTGCTTGTCGATTCAACCATCGATGACTTGAGCCAATCGGTACGATTTGTTGGCATCCTTAATAATGAGACAGGGCTATTGCGAGCAGGCGTTCCAATGAAAATTGAAATCCACAATCAACAAGCAGCTCATCCATAATCCCACTTCGCAATTTAAATTAGATCTCCAAAGAAATTTTTGGAAGCCTGCAGTTCCATAGTCCGACTTGCAGCGAATTTATAAGGACTTGTCTGGTAGGGGGATGTAGATTGTTGTGACAAATTGAATCCGCCGATGCCTGTTCGGTGATAACATATCTTCTCACGAATGCTACTCTTTGGTCCTCTGTGCACTCTAATCAATGAATCCAAATCACACATTTATGAGAGCTGTTGCAATAAATTGTCTTTCTTGGTTGGTCTGTTGCATTCCCCGCTATTACAACCACGTCTGAAAAAATTGCGATCCTGTTGCTTCTGTCTGGGTTTTCGTTTTCTGCATTCGCTTATGAGCAATCAGTCGGGAGATGGCAACACCTCTCTGGACATGAACACTCTTCAATTTAAGAAAGCAAGTTCTAACACTGCAGTAGGGGCGTACACACTGAGAATCAATTCGATGATCAGTTCTTCTCTGCGTTACAAGGAAGACATTCAGGATTTGAATTTGTCTAATGCCAATGAGTTACTGCATAAATTACGCACGGTAACGTTTCGCTACAAAAAGCTTTTCAGAATGGACAGAAGCCGATTCCGTATGGCCTAATTGCCGAGGAAGTTGCCGAAGTCTTTCCCGAACTGATCGTATTTAATATTGAGCACCGATCTGCAGTGTCACTGACTCCTCCTGTGATTAAAAATTATCAGTCGATTCATTTATTTGATAACATTGGAAGGTCATTCGTATCCAACGATTTAGGAAGTTCGTTTACCTGGAATGTCTTCAGCAATCTCAAGATGCGGCGTTCCAGGAGTTCTTTCGGCTCCAGTTGACTTCCATCACTTAATTTGTCGAGTTTGCTGTTGAGTTGACGATGAATAGTCAATGCCTTCTTAGCCTGGTTTTGCATTTCAATACCAAACTGTTTATACATTTGCTCTTCCAGATTTAAGACCAGATGCCTTGCATTTTGAGGCACGTCTTCAATTTCTTCGAACGCGGCTTGGATATCTGTGCGATTATCCTGCACGAAACTGCGAAAACTTTCGGCACTCATTTGTGTCGCTTCATCAAGACCATAACGCATCTGGCGTGCAGTCATTTCTTCGAGCCACTGTCGGACTTGGGGAGTATTATCAATTGCCTGTTGACTGATTTTTTCGGCGATTTCTGGTGCGTTTGCAGTCAGATATGCTTTCAGTTCCCGGTGCATCTGAGGATAGTTATTCTCAATTACTTTTTCCGCTTCGGCTACTAATTTTTCAGCTTTGAGTTGTTTCTGCACAGTGCTGTATACGTACCAGGAGATCGCTCCAAGTTGAGCAATGAAAAGCAAAAGAAGAACGGTGGTAATGGTGGTTTGACCATTCTCGCTGGGATTCCCGTGTTGTTTGTTTTGATCTGCCATGAATTAACTCCTGCTTTTTTGTGATGTAAGGGGCGATGAATAGATTCTTGGGAATGAGAATAGATAATTTCCAATGTGATTACTGGAGTCCCAATTGTTCTTGTGATTCATCAGTAAAAGCTAGTACTGTCCAATCAGCAACGTAATCCAGCAGTTGCCCTTTCAGATCGACTTGAGCATTATCAGGCACATCGATCGGCTCAAATCGTGACCAGTATTCAGCCGTTGCTTTACCTTCTTCAATAAACTCTTCAGCGTAGTAGCGTTCGATTAACTTATCAGACGTGTGTTCAAACTCGGTAATGAGTTCGTCGAAAGCTTCTTTGTCAGCATACTCGGGAAATTCCTCGGCCAACACCTTGCGATGGACTTGCCAATAATCGCGATATTGATTCTGAGCTGCTTTGATAAATAGTTTTTCAACATTCTGACCGTACTCGGCTCCCTGAAGTCGAACAGTCTTGAGATACCGGGAGTCATCTTGCTGGAATTGCTTATAAAATGCCTTTCCGATCGGTTCACTCACCTCGGCCACTAGTTCTTTAGAGGCATCTTCGATGGCGGGAAGATGATCCTGCAGGCTTTCTTCGACTTCGCTGACTACTTTGCTTTTATCGACCGGTAATTCCGGTGACGAGCCGAACATCGCATATGCCCAGGCTCCGCCAGTGACCAGGATTAATCCCGTGAGCAGTACATTGTTGAATGTAGCATTGGTCGATGAGGATGGCATTGTTCTCTCCTATTGGCTGATTGATATTTTAGGCTTGATCTTCTTATTAAGAATTTAGAATCAGTTTACCCTAAACTTAGAAATACAACTCAAAACGGAGCAAGCGGCATGCCGAAAAGACATGGATATCTTTGATGCCACATAAAAATGGTAAGTAAACTGTAAACTGGGGCATAACATGATTGCTAACCGGTCCATTAATATTGATTAACATGCGGCTGTTAAAATGTGATGATTGGTAATCGAACAGTCTGGGAGCTCTCCAACCATTGAGGCGTGGAGGGATATGGAACAACGTTTGGAGTGATGCTGCTCCATTGGTATCGATGAAAGTTATGCTTTGTTATGAGTCATGATCAAAATGATAAACTCTCGACGTGCCGGGAAATCAGACAGTGAATTACAGAAAATCGAGACTAACAGTAGTACAAAATTCAGGATGAGTGATCTGGAAAAAATTCAGCCAGTTTGTTAATGTTCTTCTCTTGCATTCTGGCTCATTAATCACTTTTTGTTGTGCAGCTCGGGACAGGATAATGCAACAATCCATAACTTTGCAGCAATCAATTCATTCTAATTCTTATTGAGAATGCCTCTCGTTACCATCAGGCCAGTATGAATAACTTTGGGATCCAAACTTCATCCGATAATCGGACGCCAGCGGATTCTTGCACTCGTCAAAAGCTGATTGGTTGCTTTTTTCTGGCATTGCTCGCAATCACATTTCTCAGGCCAATTGACTCCTCCGAATTCTGGTGGCATGCAGCCCGTGGTGCAGTTGTGCTCAATGGGAATATTTGTCCCAGTCGCGTATTACTTGTCAACGAAACAGCAAATGATGCAGACTGGCTGGCGGGCCTGGTGCCAATCGTCATTTGGGAGTTGGGAGGGCATTGGGGCGTCAGTATCTATCCTGCTGTCGTGTTCCTGATATGTCTTGCGATATTTTTTTTTCAAACTCAATGTCGTCGGCTCGACGTAGTTGTCGGCTTTGGAATTCTCTTGAGTTTGTTTACGTTTGCCTGGATGCAGCCGATTCCTCAAAGTGTTGAATTGGTTCTGGTGATCGTGTTGTTCAATTTTCTGACGAAGTATAGTGCCGAGTCTGATGTTAGTATGAATAGTCTGTTTGTTCTGCTTTTATGCTGGGCGAATTTCGGTGCACACATTCTCCTTGCTTACACACTTGCAAACGTATTTGTATTGTTTGCACACAAGCCGTGGAAAGAAAAACTGAGATTCATTTTTTTTATGACTTTGGCAGTCAGTTTGACACCTCGAGGAATTCTAACAGTTTGGGACAGCTTGCACTCAGTGAGTCCCTGGCTCTTCTCAGGCGATGAGAGGATGCTTCTGTCTCAATGGCCGATCGGTGAGTTTCCCTCAATACTGTTTCAGATAACGTTTTTGATACTTGCCTTAACTCCAGTTTGCCTGGGATTGTGGCGGAGCATTTCTACTCGCGATTATGTGGCTTGTTTACTGTTAATCTCTGTTTCTTTGATGAATCCAGAACTGATTGGCATCTCTGTCGCGTGGATTGGTTTGACGCTTTGCGATTCATATCGCGATCACACAACGCAGACAAGTAATCTTGTCATCGCTATGTCGCTTGTATGTCTGTATGGATTCCATATTGCCAATCAGACTCCACTCGGTGTTATTGGATTAGATCCGCGACTGGACCAGCGACTTTTGCAGGATGGGCTGCCCAAATTGATTGAATCTGAAGTCGCCTGGTGCGATAGTACGCATGCTGGGGGATTATATTGTTACACTTCCGGAACAGGCCGCTGTTGGGATATCCCCATTCGAGCCCAAATCTGTGGGCGACTGCCTGATATCGATCTTTTCCGACGTGATTTGCTTCGTAATCGAGAGAGCCGCTATCGGAGACCAGACGGAACCTGGGGCGGGTGGTGGGTGACTGCTGAAGATCGTGGAATTGAAATCCTTCTCATTGACGCTGAGGAAACGGACATTCACGAATCACTACAACTTACGGAATGGAAACCGACAGATCTCGACTCGTCGGTCATCCCGTATGTCAAAGCGAGTAATGTCGCCCATCAACCGGAGTTGATTCAGTGTCTTCAGGCCCAGGATATTGTCAGTTTCACTGATTGGAGTTTTGATTTCCAGCAGTTTTCCTCGACTCAGCCATACATTGCTTTTTCTCGTGCAAACGCCGATAAATTGTCAAAATCCGCTGCACTCAGGCAAGCGAGGTTGTTTAATAGCCTCGGTTTGCACGTTGCCTCGTTGAAAGTGTTGCTCGCTTTGCGAAATGTCTTCGATCCCGCTGAGTTTGAGTTGGACGTAAGATTGTGTCATCGAGAACTTGCATTGCGGGAGTGGAGTGAAGCTGGAGTCAACAGTTTGTTTCATCAGTGGATCGGCCGGGACGAACCTCTCACTGATTTTAAGAGTAGCAGTGATGGCATGTTTTTTGATGATGACTTTGAATCAGACTACCTGACTGGGAAGCTAGCGACGTGCCTTCAGCGTCCCGCTACAACTGCACAAGAATATTTCGCACTGGCGATGATCTCGATCGAGGCCGGAAATGTGACTCAGGCAATACGATTTTGGCAAACGGCGATCATAACCGATACCGACGATCGCTCAATTGATCGACTTTCTAAACATTGGCTCACTCTATTTGAAGCGGAATCTGAATCATGACCCCAGTCAAATTCGCTTCCCGATTCTTATTACTCATTATCGTTGTTGTACTCCCGATAATTTGGCAATACCCAAAACAAAGCAAAGAGCATGTCCCCTTAGCAGCTTACGAAAGTGAAAGCTTCAAAGTCGAAAGTCATTCCTGTCTGGAATGTCACGCAGAAATTGTGAAAGAATTCAAATCAGCACCGCACGCTCGTACATTAGCTTCAGCCTCGGACTTTACCCATTGGGACCTGTTCCTGGGAAAATCTTTCCAGGATCCCTCCACAAAATTGGAATACCGTTTCGAGCAACTTAACTCGGAATACTTTCTGCGTTGCGATTCGGCAAACCAGGTGACTCGAGTTGACTGGATTTTTGGATCGGGTCGTCACGCCCAGACGCCGATTTCATTGACTCAAGATTTCGATGGAAAACCTCAATTATTGGAACTCGCAGTCTCCTGGTATCCTGAAAATGGACTTGGCCCGACCTTGGGACAGACTGGTCGGGACAGGGAGAGAGTACACCCGCTCGGAACTTTCCATTCCGGGACAACATCAGAAGAATGTTTTGCATGTCATAGTACGTGGCTCGCACTCGATGAGAAACATTTTATTTCAAGTCACATTATTCCCAATGTTGGTTGTGTACGATGTCATTATGATGCGAAAGATCATGCGAAACGGCAGACTCAGGGACTTCCGGATTCTCTCGAAGACCTCTCCATTCTCGATGCCGTGGAAATGAATCGCCGTTGCGGAGTTTGTCATCGAAGTCCAGATGAAATTCCTGTACAGGATCTCACTCCCGATAACAAGTTGCTCATTCGTTTTGCACCTGTGGGGATGTCGATGAGTCAATGTTTCATAGAATCAAAGGGAATTAAGTGCACATTATGTCACAATCCGCATCGCCTTGAAGATCGCAGTGACGCCGAGTTTGCCAAGGTCTGTCACGGTTGCCATAACCAAACTCAATTCAACCATGCCATTTGCCCTAAAGTGAAGACGGATTCCACTGAATGCCTGAGTTGCCACATGCCGCAAGTCGAAGTACAGGATTCGCTGCGATTCACAGATCATTGGATTCGAGTTCGGGACTAAATTAGGGCGATAATCCAATGAGTACACATAAACATTGTAATATGGCTTGATTCTTATTTGGATAATAGGGTATAATTACCTAATATTCTAAATACACGTTCGTGCAAATTCTGTCTCTTTAAATTGAAAGAAAGCTATGAAATCATCCCCATTGCTATTCCGATTAAAATCACGAGGTTTCACACTCATCGAACTACTGGTGGTCATTGCGATCATCGCAATATTGGTGGCTTTGCTACTCCCTGCTGTGCAACAGGCACGCGAAGCCGCTCGTCGCTCGGCCTGTAAAAACAATCTCAAGCAATTAGGGCTCGCGTTGCACAATTACCACGATACTCACAGGAGATTTCCTCCGGGACGTGTCCGCACCTCAGGCTGTGCCTCTAACTCTTGGCAGACCAGTAACATCACCTGGCTTGCACGCATCTTACCGCAAATGGAGCAATCGGCTATTTATGATAGCATTGATTGGGAGCGTGGGTGTGCGACTAATGGGCAAACAGGTGCCAATGGCCCACATAGTGCTAATCCAGGCGGTGCACGTCGTCAGATCGTTGCAGCTTATCGCTGCCCTTCGGAGCCGGGACGTGGCAAAGTGCGCTGGGTTGCTCCAGACGGTAGCGTGGTGAATGGGGCAACTCCAAATGGATCCTTTGCTTCAGGCAATTATGCGGGCTGTGTGGGTGCCGTTTCGCGTGAAGGTGGCACGAATCCAAGTGGAATGTTTGGCACAAACTCCGGGGTTAGAATGCGAGATATTACTGACGGAACATCGAATACACTGATGGTGGCCGAATTTGTTATTGGCTTCCCGCACTTACAGGTTAACCCAACCGGGACGCAACCCCATGAGCTTTGCCCGACGACCGGATCTCCTTCGACAGCTTCAACACGTGCGACCGGGTTTTCCTGGTTCTATGGAGAAATGCCCAATGCATCGTGGTTCTCAGCGAATACCGGTCCTAACAGCAAGCAGTGGGATTGTGGCAGCAACACAAACTACATCAATTTCGCTGCTCGCAGCCAGCATAAGGGAGGTGTTCAGGTTTGTCTCGCAGATGGCTCTACAAGATTCGTGAGCGAGAACATCAATCTTGAGACTTGGCGGAATGCAGGTGACAAAGCAGACGGTGAAGTTTTGGGCGAGTGGTAAGCCTATCCTGTTCTCTCTGGACTCATCGATTTTTTGATAAGGTATAATTTGAAATGATCATATCCAAATGGGGTAAGCCGCTCCTCATGCTACTATTATTATTCATTGGTGGATTCTCGCTAAACGGATGTAGTGGTCCACAAGATGGCGACGTGGCGGATGCCGAAGCAACTGAGTCAGATGAGCCTAGTCTCACGGAAGAAGAAGCCGCGAACGAGCCAACTGAGTATTGATAGCAGTCTTTAATACGAACTCAGACCGAACAGAAAAAGTCCCCGCTAAAACAAAGTGGGGACTTTTCTTCGTTTCGGCTATTGACCGGTAGAGCAATCGAAAAGTTGATCAAGACCGTCACGCCACGACCTTTCTTTCGATGGCTTCGAGACGAGAAGGGGTGGGCTGCCCAAGGATAAGAATCCCAAGGGGACCAGCGGAAATCGCGTGAGTTCCGGGAACTTGTGATCGAAATCACCAAGTCAATCGGCTTCAGCTACACGCGAATCATTGCAAAATTGCGGAAACTCGGGATTGAGAAGATCCGCCGTTAGACCTTCGGAATATCCTTAAGGAAGATAAGATTCAGCCGTGGCCTAATTAAACCTCGAATAGAAAATATCATAACATTGACACAGACAGCACTGCTGCATATTGATAGTAATATCGCAAGGGTGGTGTCTTGTTGTGAATCTGACTCGTCCCTGGTCCACAATAGTGGATCCTGCCTGGGTAAAGAAAGAATTTAAGCGTTGGGTGGATCATTCAGGAAGCTCAGCGATCCACTCTTGAAACTGGTCGTCGTCTACATTTCGACCGCTAATCACAATCACGATATCGCCTTCTCCGTCAAGATTAGCCTTCTCGGTTAATACGGCTGCCAGCGAAATTGCACCGGAAGGTTCGGTCTTCAAACCGTGGCGATCATATACCCATTTCATCGCCTGCCGGGTCTGGAGATCGGGAACGGTCACAGCCGTTTTGACATGTTTTTTCAGAACAGGCCAGTTGTGGTGACCGACATCATAGGAAAGTAAACCGTCGCAAATTCCGGTCGGTTGTTTCAGGCTGATTCTTTCTCCTGCTTTCAGGGATTGAGCGAAGTCGTCTGCGGTGTCTGGTTCTACGCCGATGATTTCTGCTTCCGGGAAACCATCGGCTATCGCTAACGACTGACCAGCCATCAAGCCGCCACCACTGATGGGGCAAAAAAAGTGCGAGACGGTTCGTCCCTGTCGTTTTAATTCATCAACAATTTCCAGTCCTCCCACGCCGTTACCTGCGATAACGTTGTTATCGTCATAAGGAGATGCCTGAACGCCGTGCTCCTCTTTAGCAATTGTGCGTGTGAGTTGATCTCGAATACCGGTTTCATGATCGGTCGCAATATCGTAAGTGCGAATTTCTGCACCGAAAGAACGTGTTAGATCGAACTTCACCTGCGGTGCACTTTCAGGCATCACAATAATCACTCGCTTGCCATATCGCATACCTGCGTAGGAAATTCCTGAGGCAAAGTTCCCCGAGGAATGAGCAGCGACCGGCTGATCTGAAATTCGTTCCAGATTGTTAGCCATCCAGTTCAAAGCCCCCATCACTTTGAATGAGCCCGTTGGCGAAGAACCGTAATCTTTTATCCAGACATGGCGATCTTCGGGGAAACCGAGTTCCTTTTCCAGTCGATAGGATCGAATCAAAGGCGTAGGAGAGAGATGCTTCCGGATGACGGATTCTGCATTTCGTACATCTTGAATTGTAGCAGTGGTAATGGACATAACTGTGTTCTCGGCTGGAAGAACTCACTCCTTGGGTATCAGGGGCAGGGGAGTGTGAGAATTTCAATGTGAGTGAGAGCAGATTGCTCTGCCATTTCGCGGAGTTGTTTCATTGTGATTAACTTTGCCGAGCCAGTTCCACAATCGGTTTTCCTTCTCGGATGATCGGAGTCGGGCGGCCTGAGAAATCGGGCGGGGCGATTGTGTTGTAATCGATTTTCAAATGTTTGTAGATCGTTGCCAGAAAATCTTCGGGACCGACACGCCTTGAGATCGGGTCTTCGCCTCGGGCATCGGTTGCCCCGATCACCTGTCCGGTTTGGATTCCTCCTCCCGCAAAAAGCATAGAACCGGCTCTTGGCCAGTGATCGCGTCCCGGCTGAACCGTTCCCTTGGCACCGCTGGCAACTCCTCCGCCGCTGCTGGCCACATGGCTGATTTTTGGTGTGCGACCGAATTCTCCCGTTACAACAACAAGTACCCGTTTATCAAGTCCACGTGAGTAGACATCCTCGATTAAGGCAGAGACCGCCTGATCGACAAACTGGGCTCGATATTGGAGGGCTTCGAACACATGATGATTCACTGCGTGGTCATCCCAGTTACTGACACGTCCGCAAAGCGGTCCGTCGAATTCCGTGGTGATAATTTCGACGCCGGCTTCGACCAGTCGTCGAGCCATGAGGCATTGCTGGCCCCATTGGTTCATGCCGTAGCGCTCACGCACCTCGGTAGGTTCCTGAGAAAGATCGAATGCCTCCCGGGCTTCGGGTGAGAGAATTAGATTCATCGCCTGTGATTCAAAATGATCCATCGCCTGCATCATTCCCAGATGATCGATGTCTCTGCGAATATGGTCAAGATTCTTTCGCAGGCCGACGCGGTCTGTAAGTCTCTTACGTTGGGCATCGCTCGTGTTTCCGACATTCGGGATATTGAAGTCGGGTTTACTCGCATCACCAACAACCTGAAACGGAGTATAATTTCTCCCCAGATAAGTGGGGCCTGCAATCGTGAAGCTGTCGTAACGGTCTACCGGATTGAGCGCGATATAGTTGGGGATCGAATGACTCGGTTCAAATCGCTCGGCGTGTGCGATGGACATCCAGTCTGGGTACTTTGGAAAGCGTTTATCCGTTGCATCCGGGTCTCCGGAAAGCATTTGCAGGGAGCCCGCAGGGTGTCCTCCTCCGGTGTGTGAAAGTGATCGAACGATGGCATATCGATCTGCACAAGTGGAAAGCTTGGGAAGCAATTCGGAAATTTGAATTCCGGGAACGTTCGTCGAAATCGGAGAAAATGGCCCTCGATAATCACTCGGAGCGTTTGGTTTAGGATCGAAAGTCTCCAGATGCGAAGCTCCTCCACGCAGCCAAACAAGAATGATCGCCGTTTTTTCAGGACTCCCCTGCTGAGATTGGAGATTGCGATCTGCTTTCGATGCGGCTTCTGCTCGCAGTCGCAGCAACCCGGGCAAGCTGAGGGCTCCAAATCCTCCCAGACCCGCTCTCAAGAATTCTCTACGCCCCCATTGATCCTGCATCGTGAATCCTATTCATATAATTATCAAGTACGACATTCCGTGGTGAGCTTGCACAAAATTGTTAAAAGACATCAGCCGCTTTTTCAAGTTGATCGATTTCGATCCGCTCGTACTCAAAGCCGGCTTCCTCGAAGTAGCCAACCAGCCAGTCACTTACTTTTTCTACCAGATCCATCAGCCCCGTCAATTTTCGCTCTCCTGAGAGAACAGAGTCATGTAAGGTTGCTGCTTCTTCTATGGAGATCTGTTTCGCCTGCAAATGGAGGCTACAAATACAATAACACTATTTGACCACTCCGTCAGGCTGAAAACAGCTTCTCCCCCAGGATAAGCGGAACAAGTATTGCCTGAAATGAGCCAAGAATTCAAAAAACAGTGCACTTTTGCACAACTGCTCCTGTGTGCAAAAGTGAGTTGCTCCTATTGATATCCATGAAATAACTGCTTGGAATTGTGATTTTCCTATCACAGGGGAATCACACTCTCGATAAGGGCTCCCGCGACATTGTCGGTTATCCGATCTCGTGTGCAGAAGGGAGACTTAAGAAAGGTGAAGACTCCCTGGTCCCAATCACTTTTCCGGAAGTTCGTCGGCTGCTTGATGAAATCGTTCTGAAGACCAGTCCCGTCAAATACCCGAGTCTGGAATGGTCTGCCTGGCGTCACCACCATCAATTCCTTGCCAGACACTGCCATTACCGAAACCGCGGCCACGAACCTCCAAATCAATGATCTACAACTGTAGTTCTAAGTGACGAGAACTTGCGCGGAAAAGTCCAGTATGTTGTGAAAAATAGCAGGGCAACAGTTCCTGCGTTTCTGGGAACGTCTGTAGCATTTCCAAAATCAATTTTCCGCGTTCTGCCTGAGCAAATGTAGCGATTGAGGCAAGTAATCGTACATGCAAAGGCACACTGCATTTAGAAATGCTCTGGAGCATATTCAAAAACTACCTGCAGCGTTCGGCAGGAGCAGTTATAGCGTTATTAGGACATTTCGTGTCCAAGCGACTGCAGAAACCATTTGAAAATGGTCTAATAGCGGGGAGAAGCGAGTTGTTATCATTCATGCAGGACTGATGACCTTTGATTTACTCGGCGTTTATGCAGCTGCTCAGCTCAAAGCAGGCATTTACGTGTCCTAATTCGCTTGACTTAATGCTCGGTGGTCAAACGACAAATGACACCATCACCCGTCCAATCGTCGGGCAGAGCCATGTTTTCGTAGAAGCCTCGCGGCTCAATTCAGATTTTTCAATCTCCACATTCAAGTGCCTGTTCGGCAACCCCTGCCAGAACATGCCGGATCCTGGCGGTAGAAGTTAGCACGAGCAGGGCGATTCTCTTTCGGAATGGCATCGTCATGGCGTCTGGTCTTGAGTCAATAAACTTAAGCTGGATTTCTGTGCGAAATGGTCATCGTGTCTACAAAATGTAATTCCACTTCATGAAGGTTGTTTTATATTCCCGGAGAATATTGTTATCAAAGTTTGCGCAAATGGTCATTCTCAATTGCCGACTTTCCCCTCAGAATGTAATTCACTTGATTCCGTAAGCGGATTTTATTTCATTGACAGTGTAACTTAAGTAAATCAAGTCAGCTTTTGAATCTGGAAACAACACCTCAGTTTAGGCAACAATCACTGCGCTCTTAGAAATGTAAAATCAATCATGCAATATGACCTCGCCATTATCGGTAGTGGGATTGTCGGTTTAGGCCATGCCTGGGCAGCGGCCAGACGTGGCTATTCGGTAGCAATATTTGAAGCGAATCCTCGCCCAGAAGGTGCGAGTATTCGGAACTTCGGAATGATCTGGCCAATCGGTCAGCCTGCTGGCTCAGCCAGAGAATTATCCCTCAGAAATCAGCAATTGTGGCGGGAGCTGGGTAAGGCTGCCGACTTTCCAGTGGAAACTTGTGGATCCGTTTTCCTGGCACACTACGAAGACGAGATGCAGGTGCTGAAAGAGTTTGCGGGATCAGCCTGTTCGCGTGATCTGGATTTAAAACTTCTCAGCCCTGCCGAGACGCTCCAGCATCTACCGGCAGCCAACCCTAATGGACTTGTGGGCGGCTTGTACAGCCGAACGGAATGTCGGGTCCATCCTCCAACAGCAATCACTTCGATTGTATCTTGCCTGAGCGATCTTCCGAATGTTGACCTGCATTTCGAGACTCCCGTTGTGCGTGTTCACGACGGTTCAATACAGAGCGTCGAAGGGAAAAGCTGGTCTGCAGATCGTGTTGTCATCGCCAGTGGAGCTTATTTTAAGCACCTGTTTCCAAAACAACATCGCGATCAGCAATTCAAAATTTGTAAACTGCAAATGATGCTCACTGTACCTCAGCCCGAACAGTGGAAATTAGGGCCACACATGGCCAGCGGTTTAACATTGAGGCATTATTCAGCATTCGATATTTGCCCAACCTTAACTCAGGTTCGGCAGCGAGTTGCGACAACAATGCCCGAACTTGATCGTTATGGAATCCATGTGATGGCTTCCTCGACTCCCAATGGTGAACTGATCCTCGGGGACTCCCACGAATATGGAGATGACATTGAGCCATTTGATAAAGAGGAAATCGATCAGCTGATTTTGCGCGAAATCCATAAAGTTCTGCAGATTCCACAAACATCAATCGCACGACGCTGGGCAGGTATCTATGCCAAACATCCCCAGGCGATGTATTGCGTTAAGGAAATCAAACCTCGCACCTATCTGGTCAATGGCTTTGGTGGTAACGGGATGACACTGAGCCTCGCAGTCAGTGAAAGTGTCATCGAGCAATTGGAAGATATTAAAAATCTGGAAATCCCGGAGAACTCTTTTTAGACAGAGCGTAAGCAGGATTCTTACGGAATTCGTCATCAATCACTGAAAATGAGACACAACTTTATTTGATCATCAGGAAACAAATGAGAAATATTATCATCGTACTGATCTTGAACCTTTTGGTTTGTCATTTGAATCTTCATGCTCACGATGGTCCTGATCCACTAGCCAGATGGCGATTCAATGATCGCACGGTTACAACAAACGACAAGAGCCAGGCAGAAGTCAAGGCGATCCTTGGCCCCAACGGGACAATCAGCGGAACGTACCGTATCGTAGGAGAACTGGCTGAGTCGCGACTATCTCTTTCCGGGGTGGATTCCGGCATCACACTGACTGAAAATTATGAGACAGCAAAAGCATTTCTGCCCCGTCAGGATTTGACGGTCTCAGCATGGATCAGCATAACCAGGTCTCAACCCTGGGGCGGGATTGTGGGACTGGTTAAGGATAACGGGAATGATGAGTCAGGTTGGATCCTGGGATACGACGAGCAGCACTTCACGTTTGCTCTGCGGGGTTCGACTGGTCCACAACGATTGACCTACCTGGCCAGTCGCACCAAATATGAATTGGGGAAGATCTACCATGTGACTGGAGTTTATGACGGAAGCATCATGCAGATTTTCGTGAACGGAAAGCTCGAATCATCCAGCGCCGACCAATCCGGTGAAATCGTATATCCCGAGGATTCACCGTTAATGATTGGCGCGTACCGCGATGACAACGAGTTTAATTCACATGCTGGGCAACTCGGAGAGATTGCAATTTATGAGGCGGTTGCGAAAGCCGCCTGGGTGGAGCATGAGTTTTCACACTACGAAACCCTCGCCTCTCTGCCACCAGCACCGAATGATCAACCTGTAGAATTTGTCATCGAACCTTATCTCCAATTCGGGGCCAAAACGGGAATGACGGTTATGTGGAAAACCAGTCAGCCCACCATCGGAGTGGTCCATTATGGTGAAACCGATGAATGCCCTCGAAAAATTCGTGACAAAGAACCGACAGTCATTCACGAATTACGGATCGAGGGTCTCGACTCACAAACACAGTATTTTTATAGAACAAATTCCAGTAAACCGGGTGAAGCTGACGTTTTGAGCAGTGAGATCTCCACTTTTCAAACCGCAGTAGAAGCGGACACTCCTTTTGCCTTTGCGGTTATCAGTGACACTCAGGGAAATCCAAAAGTTTCTGGAAAACTGGCCGAGTTCGCCTGGGGGCAACGTCCCAGTTTCCTTCTGCACCCCGGAGATCTGGTCGACACCGGTACGCGCGATGATCATTGGACGCAGCATTTTTTTCCCAGTATGAACAAGCTGATCCGGTATGTTCCATTTTATCCGGTCCTGGGGAACCACGAACAAAACGCTAGAAATTATTTTGACTATGTCTCGCTACCAGATCCCGAATACTATTACGACTTCGAGTTCGGCAACACACACTTTTTCATGATTGACTCCAACCGCAATGTCGATCCAGGATCCGAACAGTATCTTTGGCTGGAAGCCAATCTGGCAAAATCCAAAGCCACCTGGAAAATCGTCTGCCATCACCATCCCCCATATTCCTCTGATGAAAATGATTACGGCAATCTCTGGAAAACCAACAAAGGGACACGTGGCGATTTGCGGATTCGACAACTTGTCGGCCTGTACGAGAAGTATGATGTCGATATCGTCTGGAACGGTCACATCCATTCCTACGAACGAACCTGGCCAATCAAAGAGGGAAATTCGGTTGAGAAGGATGCTCCCATCTATATGATTACCGGAGGTGGAGGCGGGGGACTGGAAACTCCTGGCCCGATCCGTCCTTTCTTCCAGAATACGGTCCGGCATGGCCACCACTACACAATGGTGAGAATCAATCACGGCATGCTCGAACTTCAAGTTTATGACCTCGAAAATCGCTTGTTTGATCAGCTAATAATAGAGAAATGACTCAGAATCTTTCAGGAATGGTACGTTGTACGAGCACTGATCTGATATTGATAAAAGAGTTGCTTGGGATACAGTACGAAGAGATCCCATTTGAAGCGAGATCAACAGCCGCCGATTCGAGAGGCACCTGATGAAGTGGCAACAACATCAATCGATCAGATTGAGGTAAGAAAATACGATGGCGGATTGCTCAAATCGCTTGAGAGCAAGGCGGTTTGAGCAGATCGAAAAGACCATAGTGGAGGCGAGAGTTGCCGCTTGAAGGACCGCCAGGAAATAAATCGGGCCCAACGTTGCCGGATTTGTGAGAAGCCTGTGCCTTGAGACCTGAAGTGAAAAGAGCAGGTTATTGATCGGGCTTAGCAAATAGTAGGTAATTGAGAATCATAGACTCGCAAGCAAATTGAAGTTGAGAAGTGAATATGACACCTCTCGATCTATCGACTCAGTGGCGAGTACTCGCGCAGAGTAGTCCAGAATGTTGTGGAAAACAGCAGGGCTGAAACCATTTGAAAATGGTCTAGTCGCAGAACGCTTCGGATATTCCGGTCGACGGCTATTACGAAATCAGGTGGATTATTTGCCGCATCATAATGCGGCAAAAAGTTACTTCCATTTACATAACTTCGCACTATGAAGTGCCATCCATACAATGTTTCTGTGCTAAACAAAGAACTACAAAAATTTCTGCTATTCCTCATTCTTCCTTGGCAAGGAAATCGCCTCGGCATACGCTAACTTCCCTGTCCGTCCCTCATAGTATTGGAAAATGACCTGAGGATGTGGGTAGGCGACAAGTCGTTTGCCGCCGACTTTTTGAGGCATATTAAAGACGTTATTAACCTGGACGACGCAGTAGTAGGGATAGAGTCGCTCAAGGCGAGGCAGGTCGGGGAGGACGTAGCTGGACCAGCGAATGTTGCAGGCACGAGGACCAGACTGGAAATGTCCGGTGATTGGTCGGTCGGCTTCATCGAGTTCAGGCACGTGGTTCACTGAGTTGTGTGGACCGCAGCAGAACTCCCAGACGTTGTCCGTCACTTGGATCGCGAAGCTGTTGTGTAAATCGCCTGTCATCACAAAGACCGGTTTGCCAATTTCATCCCAGGTATCGATCAGCATTTCACGTTCTTCAAGAAACACGACCCAGGCTTCTTCTTTATTGAGAGCATCGAACTCAAAACCGCCGGCTCCACTGTGGGGAATCATAAATGGGACACTGGAGACGACAAAGAAAAACTCGGCATCACTCGTTCGCATTTCTTTCAGTAACCATTCCCGTTGATCTTTGCCGAGCATCGTCAGCCCCGGTTTGTCCGGTTGTTTCACATCGTGCATTTCACGATAGGTTTTTGTATCGAGCAGAAAAAACTGACAGTTAGAGACACGGAAGGTGCCATAGCTGCGACGTCCGATGGAATAGGACGCTTCACCATCTGCGACGGCTGCATGAGAGAGTTCGAGAGTGTGCTTGTCAACAACGCGGACAATATCGTAAACGCGCGCATTCGGATTGCCGCTGTCGTCATCATAGATGATGTCGTTCACGCCGGCATTCGGCGTGCCCCAATGGACATGCAGGTTTGCCATTTGATCGAGTGGTAGATGAGTGAAGTCGGCTTTGGAATCTTTGAGCAGTTTGCTCCCTTTGATGAACTGAGCCTTTCCAAAGTGAGCCGATTGATCGGAGACAGTCGGATTGGCCCAGCCGAGATAATCGAACCAGGCTTGAATACCAATGTCGCGAAACACCGTTCGGCGATGTCGTCGACCAGCGGAACCGCAGCCCCAGATGTCGTTGACGAGTTCATGATCATCGAATGTGAAAACGCTCGGCACCTGACGATGCCACTGAGCCAGAGGCACACCGCGTGATTGATAGAGTTTGTAGTTCTCCCATACTCCGACAATTGATGGTGCATTCCTGACGATGTCAGGAGTTTTCTCTTCTGTCAAACGATTCTTCGCTGTCCAGGTTTCGACGGGTGTATCCCTTAGTTCCTCGTACAGCCAGTCTCCATTCATGATTCCAAAGTTAATATCGTCTGCAAGTTCGCGTAACATCGTTTGATAGAGTGGCAGGGAGTGACCGATGCCATGCAGGGGATTCTGATTGGCACACGAGCCGGCTTCAAAACGAAAATTGAACAAACCCTTCGGATTGTATTTCTCATTTCGAGATCCTTCGACAGAGGGCAGCGTCAGAAAAGAATTGATACTTCCCTGAGGAGAGCCTTCAATGAAGACCTGATAGTAGTAGCGTGAATCTGCTTCCAGATCCTGCAACTCAGCGACGCCTGTCAAATCGTGAGCAAATTCTGTTTTGGGAGATTCAACAGTATGTTCCAGATTCTCTTTCGATAAGTCATAATGAATGGAGAAGGGAGTCGGATGCGAAGTTCTTGCCCAGACTTTCATCGAATGATCACTCGGCTGACCGAGCATGGGGCCATGTGTCATCGTAGGAGGATCGTCGGCCTGAGCAGTTGTGAATGCAGAGAGAATAAAAGTAAAAAGTAAAGTTTTAAGCATTGAATGATATAATTTATTCATCAAAGAAACCCTTCGAGCGACGATTTTGAGTGATCTTCCATCTTTCAAGCTAGCCTGTTGGAAGTGAAATGTCCACGACTCAGGTTTCCTCACCGGTCGTCGGTTGTCCAATGGTGTGGAATTCATGTTTGATTGTGGATTACAATCGGACATTCTGTTCTGATATCAGTTCAAATATTCTCCTGACATTTTTGCGGCATCATGACGAAATCTTCTGACAATCAGGAAACGAAGCTGGATGTCAATCAGGTGATTGATAGGCTTTGTGATCAGTTTGAAGAGCAATGGCAGGCGGGAAGTGATCCCCGGATCGAAAAGTATCTCGATAATCTGGCCTCTGAAAATCATTCGCAGGTACTGTGGGAACTTCTGGCACTGGAACTGGAACTTCGTCAACGGCAGGGAGAAATTCCTGAACGAACTGAATACGCGATCCGATTTCAGAACTTTACGAAAGTTGTTCAAGATGTCTTCCGAGAACAGGAAACTGCTGTTGCGAACAGCATGCACAGTTTGACTCAGAGTCCTGAAGTCGTCGATAACCAGCCGAAAGATTTTGCAGGGACAGAACGATTTCAGATCCTCAAAAAGTTAGGGCAGGGGGGATTTGGTCAGGTTTATGCAGTTCACGATCGATTCTATCAGGAAGACTGTGCCCTCAAATTATTAACACTTCCGGAAGGGGGATCGCTCTATCGATTCAAGCGTGAGTTTCGCACGTTGGCCAGTTTGAATCATCCCAATTTGATCAAATTGAAAGAACTCGTTGCAGACGAAGATTACTGGTTCTTCACGATGGAGCTGATTACTGGGGTAACGCTCAATCAGGCTTTCCCAAAAGTTAATACAAACACGTTTGAACCCCTGTTGAGTGAGCGAATTCCACAGTTATTTGGTCAGTTGCTCGATGGGCTCGAAGCGATGCATGAAAACGGTTTTGTGCATCGGGATCTCAAGCCGGGCAATGTGATGGTCACTCCTGAGAACCGTGTCGTTGTGCTTGATCTGGGACTGGTTTCGACCATTCAATCTGAATTTCCAGAATGGCAGCAGAGTGTTGAGTTAGGAGTAGCCGGTACAATTTCTTACATGGCTCCAGAACAGGCGAGAGAACAGTTCAGCCCAGCCAGCGATTGTTATGCGATTGGAGTGATGCTGTTCGAAACTCTTACGGGAATGCGGCCTTTTCAGGGATCGCCTCTGGCAATTCTGCAAGCGAAGCAAACATTTGGTGCCCCTGAACCAAGAGAATATGTTGAAGGAATTCCCGAAAATCTCAATCAGCTTTGTTGCGACCTGCTCGAACGGATTCCTGAAGATCGGCCTACCATTCCTGAAATCCGCGAACGGCTGGCAATTTCTGTTGATTCCCCAGTCAAACCGAATACAAATCAGCAGTCCCGTCATGTTCTGATTGGGCGAGAAGCGGAAATCAATGCCCTGCATCGGACAGCAATTCGCCTGAACGATAATATTCCTGGACTCGTTTTTGTGCATGGTCTTTCCGGGGTAGGGAAAACTTCACTGGTCGATGAATTTCTGCATCAATATTCCGCATCGAATGCCGACGTTATTGTTTTGAACAGTCGCTGCTACGAGCGGGAGTCGGTCCCTTATAAGGCGTTCGATGGGATTATCGATTCGCTCAGTCGGCATTTGAATAAAATGAAAGCCGAGGAAGCGTCGCTGCTGTTGCCTCGGCATATCGGCGATTTAGCCAGATTGTTTCCGGTATTGCAACGCGTGCAGATTGTTGCTGATGAAGTCAAACGTTATCGGTCCCCTTCAGATTTTCAGGAATCGAGACGCCGGGCGATCCAATCGCTCAAAGAGTTAATGTCGGCGATGGCGGATCGACAGAATGTCGTTTTGACAATCGACGATTTGCAGTGGGGAGATCATGATAGTGCCCGTCTGCTACAGGAATTGTTTTACGCCGATGATGCTCCTGCCGTTCTGCTGATCGCAACCTATCGTAGCGATGAACGTGAACGGAGTTCCTGTTTGAAACAGTTGCTGGATCCAGAGACACGCAGCGAACAAAGCAAGGAACTCATTACAGAAATCGCACTGTCTGAGTTGACAGAAGAAGATGCTCTGCAGTTAGCTCGTAGTCTGTTGAGTGGAAGTCAGCAGGATGATGCCACCGCAATTCAAATTGCGGCAGAGGCAGGAGGTAGTCCCTATTTTATCCGGGAACTGATCCGGCATACAGAATCGCTAGGTGGTCAGTTTACGACACTTGATGAAGTCATCGTCAAACGTGTTCATAAATTAAATGAGGACTTGCGGCGAGTTTTGGAATTTATTGCGATCAGTGGGCAACCGCTCACAATTCTTGAAATTCTCGAAATTGCGAATGTCACTCGCAATGAACTCGATCAACTTCGCAATGAAAATCTGATTCGTACCAGCGGGACTTCTCAGGATGATTTCGTCGAATGTTTCCACGACCGGATTCGGGAATCGGTCACCGCCGATGTCTCATCCGAGCGCAGACAGCAGATTCATCAGGTTCTTGTCAACGTGCTGGAGAACATCGGACGCGCAGACTCGCAAACTCTGGGGCAGCATTTCGAATCTGCAGGAATGTTCATTGAAGCGATCAGACATTATGAAAAGGCAGCCGAGGATGCTTTGAAACAGCTCGCCTTTAACCAGGCGGCTCATTTGTACGAAAGGATTTTGAAGCTCTCTGAAGGCACCAACCAGGAGTTGCAATCACACTATCAGGCTTTAATTGGCGAAGCCTATGCAAGTGATGGACAGGGAGAACGTGCTGCCCAATATTATGAGTTAGCCGCAATTGCGAGTGTGGAAGAAGATCGCAAATTCGAATTAAGACGGCTTTCAATGATGCGACTTTTTCAGGTGGGGCGACTCAGTAAGGCTCATCAATTACTGGAAAGTCTGCTTAAAGATGTGAAGCTGGCTTATCCCCATTCAATGCCACAAGTCGTTCGTGGAATTGTCTGGGAACGAATTTTACGAACGAAACCAATCCGCCCCTGGGCCTCGGCATTAAATCGACGTACCACAAAGCTCGCAGAACAACGCATCAAAACCTGCTGGGCTGCTGCACAGAGTTTGAGTATTCTCGATCCGGTTCGCGGTTGTTACTTCCAGCATATTGGGGAGCGGGAAACGAATCTGGCGCCTGAATTGATGGAGTCTTCACTATTAATTGCGTATGGAGCCTGCCTGATTGCAGCGACTGGGCAACAAAAAGATATCCGAATTGCCCGTCGAATACTGGAAGACTTGCGAGCCTCTCCAAATTATCTGGCATCCTGCTATACCGATGCCTTTGTCGAGATGTGTGAAGGAGCGACCGATTATTTGACGTCCGATTTTTCCCGGGCAATTGAACGCTGCACGCAGGCGGCTGAGGGATTTACGAATCATTGTCCAGAAGCGTGGTGGGAGGCCGATTTGAGCCGAATGTTCGCACTGTTCTCCGCAAACTTTTCCGGCAACATCAATCGGATTCGCGAACTGACTACCATTGATGCGGCTACTCGCTCGAAACGCGATACGACCTATCACGATTTGATGATCCGCGGCGTCTCAGAAATCGTTCTCGATATGGCTCGTGATGATTTGTCACAAACACAATCACGGACGCAAGAGTTGGCCACGCTTCTCGATTTCAATGATTTCAATAATCTGCATTTCAATTATTACTTAAGGTACTTATGGGAATTGCGATATCGCGGGGAATATCAAGAGTGCTGGGAAACGACGGTCAAGATTGAAAAGCTGTTCCGTTCTGCGTTACTTCAAGGGCACCACTGGTCGCGTCATGCGTATAGTCTGCATCGAGCCTCGGCTGCGATTGCGACCATTGCCAAGCATCAACAGGATGCCACTTTTACCGAGGTGAAGAAAAAAGGATTAATCTCAGATGCCGAGAAGCACATCAGCAAGTTGAGAAAAGAATCGATTCGCTGTTGCTCAGCCGAAGCTGATTTATTGATGGCTGGTCTGTCTGTCACGATTGGCCGTAACGATGCGATGACCTACCTGCCCAAATCGCTGGCTGGTTTTCGTTCGGAAAAACTGGTGATGTATGAAGCGATCTGCTACGACCGCCTGGCACGGCTCGGGAATGCTCAGGCCAGTCAGATTGGATCCGAAGCCGCGAAAAAATATGTGAGCGAACATCAGATTGTCGCCCCCGAGAAATTCTTTCAGGTCTTTTCGCCGGGTAACTGGCCTGCGATGTAAATACAAGCACGAATCGCAAGCGAGTGTGTCCATCAAATCAACATACTCGCTTGCGATTCGTGCTTGTATTGGTTTGATTCATTGTTCGAAAATTGCCTGACCTACGAGTTTTGATCGAACGATTTATCGGCATGGGCGAGCCATTTTTCGCGGATTAAGGCTGCTTTGCGTTTGACGGTTCGGGTTGTCACGCCAAGCTTTTCGGCAATCTCTTCAGTGGAATACGATTCAAGTTTCAATCGGGCGACTTCTCGCAGCACATCGTCATCGAGTTCGTCCATCAATTGGGCATGTTGTTCGTCGAGTGCGAGCAGGGTTTGTGGTGTGGGATCTTCTCCGAGAAATAAATCCCAGCCGGGGGCGGCTCCAGCATCGACTCGGTTTATAAAAATCGATTCCCCACGTACATCTTTTCCGCCGCGTTTTTTGGCGAGTTGATGCCGAACCTGATCGGTCACTTTGCGTTGAGTCATCACAATTAAAAGTGCCCACAGTCCATCGCGATCGTTCAGTTCGGGAAATTGACCGCGTGCCGCTCCGTTCATGAAATTATTCATGACACTCAGAGCGACATCTTCCTCATCGGCGACTCGTCGATTGGCGGCTCCCAGTCGTTTCCGGGCGAGGGGGACGAGCCTTTCGAAGTATCGATTCCATAAATCAGCCTGCGCGTCCGTCTCTCCCTGTTGGAGAGCATCGATCATAATACTGACGGAACCGGGTGAAGAATCGTTCTCTTCCATTGCAGCATTGTCCTGTAGAAATTTCAGAATTGGGGACGGCATTCAGAAGCAGTGGTCTCGATTACAGTCTATCTTGATCGTTACATGGTATGTACGCAATGAAAAACGCCAATGCAATTTCGGAATTAACCGCTTGCATTGGCGTATTCATGTTAGATCGCAAGTTATTACAACCTGATGTGCGACCGGCTTACCGGTGCAAATCGTAATGTCCGGGATGGTAGTGGAAATGGTTTCCATGGCGATCATAGTGACCGGGATGGTAATCCAAGTGAGGTTGACGGTAATAGCTGTTGTAGGATCGACCATAATTGTAGCTGTTGCCGTATCCGTAGTTGCGGTTCCCGTAACCATAACCATAATTCCCGCCTCGATAAGATGGCGAACAACCATATCCACGATTGTACGAACCGACCGTGAAACCGTAATTGTTGCCACTAATACCGAACTGCCAGTTGCTGGCTTGTGCTGGTTGGCTATTTACCAAACTGAAGCCTAAAACTGCAATCGCGCACAGTGTGAACTTATACATTGCAAACCCCTTCTCCCACGTTAATTGTTATCATTTGACGTCCATCCCACTTCCTCAGTGGTTTGGGGCCACACGTCAAACCTACTTACTATTATACGTAGCGAGGCTCATGCCGGTCAGGGGACATCCTTTTGACAGGAAATTCCAAATTAATATCAGATTTCCTCAAGATTGAACCATCCAGTGCAGTTGTCGTCTTTGCTATATGCCTTAAATTTCGTCATGAGACGAAACCTTTACGTTTTTTTGTTCTTTGTTCCAAATGATCAAAGGGCAATAAGAATTTCTCCTGGCATGTGAGCGAAAGGACTTCAGTTCGAAGCTCGCTGCTTAATAACGACTGGCTTCAGCGGATCATAATTCAGTTTGATTGCGTATTCGTGAGTTCCCAATAAAAAAACCAATGCAATCTCGGAATTTCCAGCTTGCATTGGCTTATCATCAGATGGCATTGATTGTCGACAAATAGTCAGATTCTCATTTTAAGGTCTTACTCAAACCGACATTCCGACACAGGTTTCAATGACAGCGATGGTTGCCGGAATAGGGTTGGCTGTAATAGCTGCGGTTAGACCGGCCATAATTGTTGCCATAACCGTAGTTGCCATGGTTGCTGTTTCCGTAGCCGTAGTTACTGTGTCCATAGCCGGAATTGCCATACCCAGAATTTCCGTATCCGTGACCGTAGTTACCACCGTGAAACGATGGTGAATTGTTGTATCCACGATTGTAGGATCCGACGGTGAATCCGTAATTGTTACCACTGACACCGAATTGCCAGTTGCTGGCTTGTGCTGATTGCGATGCAACCAGAGAGACCCCCAAAATCGCCAATGCGCACAGTGTGTACTTGTACATATCTCTACCTTGTTTTCTTCTTAAATTTACTCTTATCGGATGACTCATTGACTTAATGAGTTTTTTGAGTCCCCTGTGAAATTTGCTTACATGATGCATAGCGAAGCCCACATCAATTAGAGGACGTCGTTTTGAATAATAATTCTGAAGTAATTCCAAATTTTCTGTTTGAGGATTAATTTGCCTTATTCAAAGGTTAATGAAGATGTACACCTCTTGGATAAAATTCCGCTCGATTGCAGCAGGGCAGGGGAACACCTATAAAGTAGTGCAAGCTCTCCGGGATCAGTTGAGAGTATCAGACCGACAGGAAATATGATGGCAGACGAAAAACCAGATCCTCAAAAAACGACATCCTCCCTCACGACAGGCAATGGCGAGCAGGTTGTGCGACTGGTCATTGAGGCTCAGTCGACTTCGAAATCCCGTTGGGGAACGAAACTTCTGGGGTTACTCCTGTTGTTCTCCATCATTTTGAATTTGATGCTGCTCTCATCCTACGGCGACTATTTCAATGAGTTCGATGGCCCCCTGGAGCGATATCATTCCGGGAGCAAGGATGCCGAGCAAAAGATTGCTCTCATTCGTGTCGGCACAACGATCATGCCTCCTTATACAGAGCGCATTCTCGAACAGATCAAAAAAGCGACTGAAGACGATTCGATTAAAGGGATGGTGCTCGTTGTCGACAGCCCCGGTGGACTCGTTGCGGACAGTCATCAGATTTATCATCGTCTGAGCCAATTTGCGGAAACCAAACCAATCTATGTGCAGATGCAAAGACTGGCTGCTTCCGGGGGCTATTACATCGCGATGGGCGGAGGCGATAAAGGGAAGCTGTTTGCCGAGCCGACAACCTGGACGGGTTCCATTGGTGTCATCATTCCTCACTACGATATTACTCAATTGGCCGACAAAGTGGGCGTGCAGTCCGAGCCATTAAAGACGGGGGAATTCAAAGATTCTCTGAGCATGTTTAAGCCGATCAGCGAACGGGATCGGGAAGTTTGGGATGGGATTCTCGATGAAGCCTATCAGAAGTTTCTCGGTGTGATCGAAAATGGTCGTCCTGAGATGACTCGGCAGCAGATTGAAGATATTGCGACAGGCCGCATCTTCACGGCTGATCAGGCAATTGCGAATGGGATGGTCGATGAGATCAGCTTTCTGGATGACACGATTGCGAAGATGGAAACGGATTTGAAAGCCGGGCCCATGCGGGTGATCGAATATGAGTATCCTCCGACGTTGACAGATGTTCTACTCGGGTCTGCCTCTGCTTCTGCTGAAAACGAAATGTCTCTGCTGAAACAACTTCTTGGTTCGCCAGCTCCCCGAGCGTTTTATCTGCTGGGCGGTTCGCAATAATTTCGACGGACACAACCAGCCTTGCGAAGTTAAAACAGGCTGGAAGCCTGTCTTAAGAGGTCAATTAACAATACAGGATCAGGTCGATGAGTGGAATTGATTATAAGTCCTCTGGAGTAGACCTGGATGTCTACGAAGAGTCGATGCGGCGAGTCGGCAAACTGGTCCAGAGTACAACGACGCCCGGTGTCATGCCTTTGCCTGGTGGCTTTGCGGGATTGTTTCGCTTGTTTTCAGAAGGCCGCCAATATAATGACCCAGTCATTGTTTCTGGAACGGATGGTGTCGGCACTAAGATTAAAGTCGCTCAACTGACGAATCGCTTCGATACGATTGGAATCGATCTGGTTGCGATGTGTGTGAACGATTGCCTCTGCACGGGAGCTTTGCCACTCTTTTTTCTCGATTATGTTGCAATGAGCCACGATGACCCGACTTTGACGGAAGCATTGGTGACCGGAATTGCTGAGGGATGTCGTCAGGGAGGCATGGCACTCATTGGTGGCGAGACGGCCATCATGCCCGACTTATATAGCCGAGGGGATTTCGATCTTGCTGGCTTTAGTGTCGGAGTCGTTGAACGTGAGGATGTTCTGACTGGCAAGCAGGTCAAACCAGGGGATGTCGTTTTTGGCATTGCTTCCTCAGGCTTACACTCAAATGGTTTTTCACTCGTCCGCAAAGTTGTTTTTGAGCATGCTGGCTTGAATGTTGAGGATCATGTCGATGAACTCGGTACTACAGTGGGCGATGCTCTGCTGACTCCGACGGCCATTTATGCAAATCTGGTGCAGTCTGTTTTATCTGTTCCTGAACTTCGACCCCATGTCCATTCGATCGCTCACATTACCGGCGGCGGTCTTCAGGAAAATCTGGCTCGCGTACTGCCCGATCATGTTGATGCCATTTTGAAAAACAATTCCTGGGATATCCCGGCAGTGATGAGCTGGATTCAGAAACTCGGTGATATTGCTCAAGCGGAGATGAATCGCGTATTCAACATGGGAATTGGACTTGTCATAGTCTGTGATGCAAGTGGGACTGAAGAAATCGAGACGATCCTCAGTAAACAGGAGTTGACTTGTTATCGACTTGGCGAAATTGAAGACGGGACAGGGCAGGTAAAGCTGATTTAATCGATGATGTGATTCCTAGACAGGCTGGAAGCCTGTCCTACTCTGGCGCAACAGGAATGAAATGAGTGAGGTGAGTCCAGCCGAGGATGTGTTCAAGCCTAATTATCTGGGTGTCTGGACACGATGTGCGAAAAATTCGATTGTCCGGGAACTTTCATTCCGCAGTAATTTTCTGATTACGATTATTACCCGTGGCTTCTGGTTTGCTGCTCAACTGATTCTGTTTGAGATTATCTATCAGAATGTGAACACGATTGCCGACTGGAATCGAGCAGAGTATTTCGGATTTATGGCGACGGGAATGCTGATCAATGCAATCATTGAGAGCCTGTTTATGCCGAACTGTGCGAATTTCAGTGAATTAATTCGCACAGGCAATCTCGATTTTGTCTTGCTCAAGCCTATCGATACTCAATTTCTGATTTCGATTGAGAAAATCAACCTGGCAATGATGAATCAGATTTTGCTTTCAGGAGCATTGCTCACTTATTCTCTTGTGAATCTGGATCGCCCCATCGGTTTTGTGAACGTGCTGATGTATCTGCTGCTGGTCGCTGTCGGGGTGATCTTCTTTTACTGTCTGATGATCACACTGGCGAGCACGAGTGTTTGGTTTGGTCGGAATCAGGGACTGTATGACTTCTGGTTTTATGTGACGGTCTTCGCACGCTATCCGCAGCAGATTTATACAGGAGGCGCATTGGCGGAATCGATTCGTGTGATCTTTAGCTTTGTGCTGCCAATCCTCCTGGTTGTGACCGTCCCCGCTCAAATCCTGGTGAGTAAAGCCTTGGAGCCATCCTGGATTGCACTATGGTCAATACTGATGACGGCAGTCTTTTTTGTGCTATCCCGTTATGTGTTCTTGTGGTCGATTGGACGATATCGTAGTGCCAGCAGTTAACTGCTGGATATTTGCCGCTCACATTCACAAAGCGTAATCGAGCGAATGAAGACCACTCGAGTGGATCCACTTGCTCTTGCTTTATTTTCTCTAGAGCATATTCAAAATTCACCTGCAGCGTTCAGCAGGAGCAAACACATCGTTTTTAGGACATTTGATGTCCATGCGACTGCAGTTACCATTTGAAAATGGTCTAAAATGTAAGCAAAACAAAGTTATAAGTAAATCACTGAAAATAATACCTCTTCTTGAAAGATTCCACATTCTTACGGATTATTCTCGACGGCGTGTGGTCATTTAACTTATAATTAAGTCCCTATGCGACTCTTGAAGTTGATCCCACCTGATGGCCTTCCAGCAGAAATGAAAACGTGATCGTGTCATTGCATTTTTTCAAGTTTGCCACTATTTCGACGCTGACCTTCCTGGTCATGGTCTCCGCTAAGAATCTTACACAAGCAGCTGAAGAAACGAATACAGCTCAGGATTATGAGTTTTTTGAGAAGCAGGTTCGTCCTCTCCTGGCTGAACATTGCTATTCGTGCCACAGCGCAAAGTCAGATAAACTTAAAGCTGGTTTGTATGTCGATCGACGTTCGTCCCTCCTGAAAGGAGGAGATTCAGGCCCCGCAATTATTCCTCATGATGTCGACGGCAGTTTATTCATTGAAGCGATTCGGTATGAATCCTACGAGATGCCTCCCAAAGGAAAATTGTCAGAGGCGCAGATCGCAATCTTTGAAAAGTGGATCAGGCTGGGAGCCCCCTGGCCGACTGAGGAGAGTCCGGAAGAGGAAACTGGACGCGAAGTTTTCGAATTACAAAAACGCAAAGCGGAACACTGGGTTTGGCAGCCGATCAAACAACCTGAGATTCCCCATGTCCATGACTCGAATTGGCCAAAGGATGAACTGGATAATTTTATTTTGCACAGGCTCGAAGAAGCTGGCTTATCTCCGGCTGCCGAAGCGGATCGAAATGGACTCGTTCGGCGTTTGTATTTTGATCTGATTGGCTTGCCTCCAACACCAGATCAAGTGCAACATTTTGTTACTGATCAAAGTCCGACAGCTGTCGAACATCTTGTCGATGAGTTGTTAGCCTCGCCTCACTTTGGTGAACGCTGGGGACGACACTGGCTCGATCTGGTTCGCTATGCCGAGTCTCGTGGGCATGAGTTCGATGAAGATGCTCGCAATGCTTATCAATATCGAGACTATGTGATCCGGGCATTGAATGCGGATATTCCTTACGATCAATTCATAAAAGAACATATTGCAGGGGATTTGATTGAGTCTCCCCGTCTGCATCCCACCGAAGGGTTTAATGAATCGATCCTGGGGACTGGCTTCTGGTTTCTTGGAGAGTGGGTCCACTCACCGGTCGATATCAGTAAAGATGAGTCAGATCGATTCGATAATATGATTGATGTGATGTCAAAAACTTTTCTGGGAGTGACCGTTTCATGTGCTCGTTGTCACGATCACAAATTCGATGCCATTTCCACAGCTGACTATTATGCGTTGACCGGCTTTCTGCAAAGCAGTTGTTATCGGCAGGTGCGATTTGAGTCGCTCGAACATAATCGTGAAGTCGCTTTTCAACTTGAGGAGCTGAAAACAAAGTACCAGCAACAACTCGCGACATTGCTGGATGATCCTTTACTAAATGAAAAAACCGTTCAAGTCTCTTTGAAGGCTGCTGTAAAGGATTTAACTTCAGGAAATCCTATCCTTGTCGACTACAGTCAAATCGCAAAGGAAGACTATTTGCAGGATGGCTATCTGTTTGGTCTTCGCCCCCGAAAAGCCGGTGAGTATTTATTGACGGAAAACTCCGATCAACCAGGTTTAACATTAGCATTGCACGATGCGGCTGCCAGTGATCCCTTCTGGAATGGGCTTGAATCTGTCAGTGAATCTCCTACACAAATGCGGGACCGTCTCACGAAAATCCCGCGGAGTGGACGTACTCTCTGCACTCCCACATTTTCTGTTGAGGATGGAATCGTTTCCGTGCGAGTCAGCGGGAGTGGACATGTCGTGGCCTGTGTCGATTCTCATCGACTGGTTGCAGGCCCATTACATAATGAAACGATACAGGCGATTTCACCCAAGAAAAACTGGGTTCAAATGAACCTGAAACGTTACATCGGTCATCGAATCCACCTGGAATTCACTCCTGCTGAAAATGCTCAACTCGAAGTGATCTGCGTTTTGCAGGGAAATGATCCGGCGATCATTAAACGAATTAATGATGAAGAAGTCTTACAAGTTGCTGAGATTCAAAATCGTATTGAAGTATTGAACAAACGAATTGAAGAACCGGGAGCACTCTCAGATCAAGTTGCAGAAATCTTGCAGAAATGGTTAATAGAGAAACGAGAACTCAAAGAGAGTGTGCAGCAGAAATCTCATCTGGCAATGGCAATGATGGACGGAACGGGAGAAGATGGACCACTGCTGATTCGTGGAAGTTCCTCTAATCCAGGGCCACTGATTCCCAGGCGTTTTCTGACAGCAGTTTCCGGTGATGAGCCAATGCATCCTCAGCAAGGGAGTGGACGACTCGAACTTGCTGAGCAGATCAATGCGTCTACGAATCCTCTGACATCACGGGTGATCGTCAATCGAATTTGGCATCATTTGCTTGGACGGGGAATAGTTCCCACGACTGACGATTTCGGTGTGCTTGGACAACGTCCGACGCATCCCGAGTTACTCGATTACCTGGCTGTGCAGTTTCGAAATGATGGACAATCAATCAAGCAGATGATTCGGAAAATTGTTTTGTCTCGCACTTATCAGATGTCGAGTTTTGCACAGGCTGAAGCACTGGAGAAAGACCCAAAAAATCTTTTATGGCATTACCGACCCCCGAAACGTCTGGAAGGGGAAGTCATTCGTGATTCCCTGTTAGCAATTTCAGGTCGACTTGATGAAACGATGTATGGTCAATCGATCCCGATTCACCTGACATCCTTCATGGACGGGCGAGGACGACCGGGAAAAAGTGGACCGCTCGATGGAGACAATCGTCGTTCCATTTATATTTCTGTTCGGCGAAATTTCATTTCTCCATTTATGCTCGCTTTCGACACCCCGGTTCCGTTCAGCACGATGGGGAGTCGAACAGTTTCAAACGTACCTGCTCAAGCGTTGATTCTTATGAATGATCCGCTCGTGGTCGAGTTAACGAAATCCTGGGCGGAACGGGTCTGTTCAATTTATTCACCACACGATGAACAATCGATTCAACAAAGTCTCACCAGCTTTTATGAGTCCGCATTTGCTCGTTCACCAAGCATACAGGAACTCGAAATCGCGACTCAGTATTTGTATCAACAATCCGCAGAGAGAAATCTCCCTGTCGATCATCCGGAACTGTGGGCGGATGTCGCGCATGCCCTCGTGAATACGAAGGAATTTATTTTTATCCGATGAATCATTCATTCCCTTTTCCCTGCCAGAGAATTCAAACGATACCGTTCTCGCGTCGTGAAATGCTCACGAGATGCGCGGGTGGTTTTGGAGCAATCGCATTAGCAGCTCTTGCTCAGGAATCTGCTTATGGATTCACAAAGACTGCAAGTCAGGAAATCAGCAAAGCCGGTCATGGTCCACACTTTCCACCTCGTGCGAAAAATGTGATCTTTCTCTACATGGATGGTGGTCCATCGCAAGTCGACACGTTCGATCCCAAGCCGATGCTCGATAAATACAATGGGCAGAACCCCGGCGATTTGTTCACTCTCGAACCAACTCAATTCAACAACACTGGCAAAGTGCTGGCCAGCCCCTGGAAGTTCAATCAGCATGGGGAATCAGGAATTCCAGTCAGTTCACTTTTCCCCCAAGTGGCTAACTGTGTCGATGAACTGGCCGTCATTCGTTCGATGGTTTCTGAGTTTCCCGAGCACACCTTTGCCAATTATTTCCTGCATACCGGCAGTGGTTTGCAGGGGCGTCCGAGCATGGGGGCGTGGGTGAATTATGGATTGGGAAGTGAATGTCAAAACATTCCCGGGTTTGTGGCGATCAATGGAGGATTGATTCCACCTGGTGGGTTAGATTGTTTTGGTAGTGGATTCCTGCCAGCCAGTTATCAAGGGTCTGTTTTCAAACCTTCTGGCAGTGCCGTCGCCAACATTCAGCGAACAGAGAAGTCAGCAGAGATTCAAAAGCAGAAGCTCGATTTGATCGGTCAACTCGATCAGATGGCGACACAGAAATTTGGTCAGCACGATAGTTTGGAATCGGCTATTAAAAATTATGAGATGGCCTATGAGATGCAAATGGCAGTTCCAGATTTGATGTCCCTGCACGAAGAGCCTGCACACATTCAGTCATTGTATGGAATGGATGCAGAATATGAACCAACGAAAATTTATGCTGCGGAATGCCTGATGGCCCGCCGTTTGATTGAACGTGGAGTAAGATTTGTCGAACTGACTTGTCCCAATGTCAGACATGATCGCTGGGATCAGCATTCCAATTTGAAAAAGGGACATGAGGATAATGCCCGTGCTGTCGATCAGCCGATTGCGGCTCTGTTGAAAGACTTGCGGCAGCGAGGTTTACTCGATGAAACGCTGGTCGTCTGGGCGGGAGAATTTGGTCGGACACCCTTTGCACAAGGAAATGATGGTCGCGATCATAATCAGTATGGCTTTACCATCTGGATGGCAGGTGGAGGCGTGAAAGCAGGTACTGTATACGGGGCCACTGATGAATGGGGTTACAAAGCCATTGAAAATCGCACGGAGGTTCACGACCTGCATGCCACTATGCTACATTTACTGGGCGTCGATCATACCCAGTCAACCTACCGATTTGGTGGCCGCGATATGCGATTGACCGATGTCAAAGGCCATCTGATTCACGACATCATTTGAAAGCGTTCACTCCCCCTATTCTAGCCTCAAAGTATTTCCTTATGCCGTATCTCTCCGCGCGAAATTTAACCTTTATTCTTCCCGTTTGCCTCTGCCTCACAGTTCTCCTGGCAGAGAATCATGCGCAGGACAATCCTGTTGCGGGCAATAAACGGGTTGAAGAAGTCTTCAAGTCCTTCGGAGGCAAGGGTGTGATGTCGGATGGTTCTGATCCGACGCCGCCGCTGGAGTCCCTCAAATCATTTGATGTTAAAGAGGGCATGACGGTTGATTTGATCGCACATGAGCCTGAGGTTTCTCAGCCCTTGTTTCTGACATGGGACTCTCGCGGTCGAATGTGGGTGTTGCAGTATCGACAGTATCAATACCCGGCTGGCTTGAAAGTGGTACGCTTTGACCAGTATTTACGAGCAGTGTTCGATAAAATTCCAGAGCCTCCACCAAAAGGAGTCAAGGGGCTGGACAAGGTCACTGTTCATGAAGATACCGATGGCGATGGTATTTACGATACCTCAAAAGATGTCATTACCGGCTTGAATATCGCTTCTTCGGTTCAAGTAGGGAATGGTGGTATCTGGGTATTGAACCCTCCTTATTTGCTCTTTTATCCCGATGCAAATGGGGATGATATTCCCGATGGTGACCCTGAAGTCCACTTGAGTGGTTTCGGGATTCAGGATACGCATTCGATTTCCAATAGTCTGTTATGGGGACCGGATGGCTGGCTGTATGCCGCCAATGGCAGCACGACTGCTGGAGTTGTGAGTTCTGAAGTGACCAAGGGTGTTGAATTCCAGGGGCAGTGTATCTGGCGATATCATCCTGTGACGAAAGTCTTCGAAATTTATGCCGAAGGGGGCGGAAATACGTTCAGTCTGGATATTGATTCCAAGGGGCGGGTTTTCTCTGGAACGAACGGCGGAAATACACGTGGTTATTATTATCCCCAGGGCAGTTATGCAGATAAGAACTGGGGTAAACATGGGCCTCTCACCAACCCGTATGCGTTTGGGTATTTTACTCACATGGGATTTGAAGGGGATGGCAGGCGTTTTGCACAAGCCTTTCTCATCTATGAAGGTGGGTTGTTTCCCCAGGATTACAACGGCGATATTATTGCACCGAATTCCCTCCATAATATCGTCTGGCACAGTGAAAGAATTCCTCAGGGGTCAACTTACCGCACGGTAGATCACACGAATTTGCTCGAAAGTTCGGATCGCTGGTTTCGACCGGTTTACAATGGCGTCGGTCCAGATGGAAGTGTTTATATTGCTGACTGGTCCGACACTCGCCTCAGTCATGTCAGCCCTGTGGACGATTGGCATAAAGAGAGTGGTCGTATTTATCGTGTCCGACCGACAGATTCATCACCCAATTATCAACTCGGAGATTTACATCAGAAGACTGCCGAGGAGCTAATCACTTTATTGGAGCATTCGAACAAATGGGTACGTCGTCGTGCGATGCTCGAACTGGGCTGGCGTGCGGATAGTTCCGTAGTCGAGCAGTTGATTGCAAAAGTTAATGAGAAGTCATCGCTAGAAAGTTTATGGGCTTTGAATCTGATGGGTGAGCTGGACTCCGATCTTTGCCAGAAATGGTTGCAGCATCCGGATGAGCATATCCGCAGATGGGTTGTCAGGCTGATTGGAGATGGCACACTCAAAAATATTGATTCAAAGGTTTACGAAGCGCTTGCAGTTGTAGCAGCTAATGAACCGCAGGTGCAGGTCCGCAGTCAACTGGCTTCCACGGCTAAGCGAATCGACGCTGAATTTGCCCTTCCAGTTGTGACTCAACTGTTACATCATGAACAGGATCTAACGGATCCACATATGCCTTTAATGTTATGGTGGGCCGTCGAAGCCCATGCGGAAGATTTTGCCGAGATTGAAAAGACGTTTTCCAATCCGGAAGTGTGGTCACTGGAGTTGACTCAGACTGCAATTACAACACGGCTTATGCAAAGATACGCTGCGGCAGGAACGCCCGAAGATTTGCAGCACTGCGCCCGTCTGGTAGAAATTGCACCGGATGACAAATCCCGTGAGCTTTTACTGATTGGTTTGAATAAAGCATTTCAGGGGCGAACAGTGCCACCACTTCCAGTATCTCTTGAAAAAGCTCTGGCAGATTATCTGGATTCACTCGGGAATGATGGCATTGTGCTGGCGTTACGTCAGGGAAAACCAGAAGCCGTTCCTCCCGCGATTAAGGCTTTGAAAGATACAAATAGCGACTTGGGCCTGCGGATGGAACTGGCTCGCGCGTTTGGAGAAGTGAAGGCTCCTGAAGTTGTAAGTACACTCGTCTCGCTGGCGACTGGACGCAGTACAAATGAACCTGCGTTTCAACGGGTGGCGATTCAATCCCTGGCCAATTATGACGACCCAGGAATCGCCGCCAATTTGATTGGATCCTTTCAGAGTCGGATTTCGGCAGAACACAATTTGAGAACAACTGCCTGCAGAACACTGGCTTCCCGTAAAGATTGGGCCATGAAACTGGTCGACTATGTCAATTCCTGGCAGATGAAAGCCGAAGACGTTCCAGCTGATGTGATTCAGCAACTTCGGTCCTACGATGATCCCGAACTTATCTCAGCAGTTGAAAAGGCTTTTGGCAAACCAGTCGAAATTTCAAAAGCGGAAAAGGCAGAGGAGATTAATCGTCTGCTTTCAATGCTGGCGGAATCCGCAGGAGACTCAGCCAAAGGAGAAGTTCATTTCAAAAAGAAATGCGCGAACTGTCACAAGCTTTTCGGGCAAGGCGAAACGATCGGTCCGCCACTTGATGGTTACGAACGAGGCAATCCAAAATTCTGGTTGCCAGCCATGGTCGAGCCTAGTCTGGAAATTCGGGAGGGTTATCAATCCTATATTGCGGTGACTTTGGATGGCCGAGTGATCACGGGCATGGTTGCTGCCCAGGATCCTCAAACGGTCACCATCCGCACTGCTGATAATCGTAAAATCATTCTTGCCCGAGAGGATCTTGAAATCTTCAAGGCGATGGAGAAATCGCTGATGCCCGAAGATGTGCTCAAAGATTTGTCGGATGAAGACATCCGGAATTTACTGGCATATCTCTCACAGGGGGCGCGTCGAAAGTAGGATCCTAGGGCATATTCAAAAATCACCTGCAGCGTTCAGCAGGAGCAAACTCATCGTTTTTAGGACATTTGATGTCCATGCGACTGCAGTTACCATTTGAAAATGGTCTAGAGCATTTCCAAAATCAATTTTCCGCGTTCTGCCTGAGCAAATGCATCGATTTAGGCAAATAATCGTACATGCGAAGGCACACTGCATTTAGAAATGCTCTAATAAAAAACCACTGCTGGGTTCATCCAGCAGTGGTGAATTGAAGCTCGATTTCACTTTCCTCGCTGACGCTTCAGAATGTGAGTTTAAGGTTGGTGATGCATGTGCTCGGAATACATTTTGTGCTTCATATCTCCTTGAGCATAAATGTATGCGATCAAGTCAAGAATCTCTTCTTCGGTTAGCTTGTTCAGCAAGCCGGCTGGCATGATGGAAAGCTTTGATTTGACCTGATCATCGATGTCATCAACGGAAATGGTAAGAGGATCGGCTTTGGCCATCGGATCGACCAGAAGTTGGATTTCATCATCCGTCTCTTTGACGATCATTCCGGTCACGACTTTTCCTGAAGCGAGTACGAAGGTATTGGATTGATACTTTTCGTCAATCGCTTTGGAAGGTTCGACGAGTGACCGGAGCAGGAATTCCAGGTTTTGTTTTTTAGGATCAAGCTTAGTCAGATCCGGTCCAATCTCCTTGCCTTCGTTGTTCAATTTATGACAGGCAACACAGTTCGCGACTTTGAACAGACTTTTTCCCACATCAAAAGAACGTCCATGCATCACCTGTGGTAGAGACTTGGCCAGATCGTCGTATTTCCACTCCGTGTTGCGGTTGGCGAACTTGAGCAATTCGTCCTTAATTTCCAGGGAGTGGCTGGCTAGATACGCAGCCGGATCGGACTGGTAGGCTTTCAGGTCTTCTACGACATACAGGGCTCCATACATTCTTCGCCAATGGCCCGGATAAGTACAAACATAGGGATAAATGCCAGGAGTTTTAGGAACTTCAAACGTTAACGCCTGTTTTTCACCCGGTTCAAGGAGACGACTGCCGAGCAGGATTTTGTCAGATACTGGAATGTATTCTCGATCTTTCGCGTCCGGCTCTCTTGCGGTCTCTTCAGCCAGGGTTCCGACTTCTTCAAGCGAGCCTGGTAAGATGATCGCAAAGTTGTGTGGCATATGATCGGAATTGGAAAAGCGAAACTCGACAGGCTTTCCAGCCTCAACCGCAATGATTTCTTTGTCGTAGATCATTCGTGCTGGAACGGTCCCGATGGCAATCACGCGAACATCCAGATTGTCCAGTCGTGCGAGAACTTTATCAGCTTCATTTTGTGGCAGGCGAGATGCGAGAGAGCGAACAATGGAAATGGCATCGGTCGATGTCGCATTGGTTCGGCTGGCAACGGGCACATTGCTCAGATAGCCAATCAGGTTGTCGATCAGACTGGTAGAATCGGCTTTGGGCCAATTCTCTTCGGGAATAGCTCGCAGTACGCGAATGGCAGCCTGTTGGTATTTATTGCGTTTGAGTAGCTGAGAGAGATCATTGAACTTCTCGGCATCGTGGCCTGGGATCGAGCCCAGGGAAACGACTGCCAGTTGTTGCAATGATTGTCCACCGTTGGCAAATAACACAGAAGCAGGGATTTTCTGTTTCTTGATGCCAGGGCCAGACCAGTTCACTTCCAGGCCATCACCTCCACCATTGTCGAAGTAAGTGACCGTCAAATGATGCAGTCCGGCAGCAAGTTTCGCTTTACCATTCTTTTCGGAAAAACCGTGAAGGCCATCGTTATTGACAAGGATTTTATTATCCAGATAAATGCGTGAGCCATCATCCGATTTGATAAAGAATGTGTAATCTCCCGAACGGGGGATATCAATCAGGCCTTTGAACTGAAGAGCGAATTTATCATTCTGTGTTTTTTGTGGCACATTCATGACGATTTCAGGAACGATCCCGCTATCGACAGGTTTGAGTTTTGCCAGGGTTTCGATGGCAACATTCGTTGGGCTCGGATAATAAAAATCGACATGAATGCCGGGAACTCGCTGTTCGACCTGTCCACCTTCCGAAGAAAGATTTGGTGGCAGTTCAAAAACCAGTGAGCGAATACTGTTATAAAGATTGCTTCGCAGGTCTGAGTTTTCGATTAAGGGAACCGCAGCCAGGAAATCCTGTAAATGGTCTTTACTTTTTGACGTCAGGAAATATGCGTTTTCTCCAGAGCCATCTGTGGTAATCAATGCGGCAATCGCTGAGCGGCGAGTTGCTTCGTTATTACCTTCCAGGGCAAACTTCTCCAGTTGGTTTCGTACTTTTTTAAGTGACTCAGCCGGTTGTTCCTGCAATAAAATTCCGAGGCCTGTCAGACTGGCGATTTGATTGGATTGATCACGTTCAGCCATCAGCTTCATGATCAGCGAGGCTGGATTGGAATTCTCGAATTGTGCAAATCCATTCAGAGCCTCTCGCAATGAGTTGATTGGAGTGTTTGCACGAGAAAGAATGGCCTCATAAACCTCAGCAGACTGTTCATAAGCCAGTAAGTCTTCGGCTGAGGAATTCTTTAATGCGTACTGGCGGGCTGGTGGTGATAAGTCACCTTTTGATCGCATGACTTCCTTTAACAGTTTATCAACGGGGATTTGGCTCAATGCATATTTGATGACCACATCAAGTTCGACGTCAGTCGGCTGAGTGGCGACATTGAAGACGACTTCAGCCGATGTGACACCCGAAAATGCGACCGCAGACTTCACTGCTTCGGCTCGAACAAGTGGAGATTCATCGGCAGAAGCAGCCATCAGGACTGGCTCCCAGCCTTCAACTTGAGTTCCCCAATGCCCGAGTGTACGAATCGCAGCCGCACGAACTCGGGGTTCTTTCGCTTTGTAGAGTGTTTGGATCAATTCCAAATTTGGAACGCGATGTTCTTCCAAGACCCACAGGCATTCCAACATCGCCTGAGCATCCTCAGGCTTATTCACATCGAGTGACTTAGTAAACGAACTCAGTTCTTTGACAACGTCTTCTGTTTCACGACCACTCAATTCAATACGGGCGCGATATCGAGTTGCATTCTCTTTGGCGAAGAACGATTTGCAAACTTCCGCAATCGGTGCCCCCTTCAAATTGGGTTGCATCACAAGTGGACGATTTTTAGCTGTGACTCGATAAATTCGTCCATGCTCATGATCTCGGTTTGGATCCCGCATATTATGTTGCATGTGACCAATTAGAGCATTGCTCCAGTCCGAAACATACAGGGCTCCATCGCTGCCAATTTCGACATCGGTGGGACGGAAGTTGGGATCGTCAGAAAACAGAATTGGTTCGATTTCTTCGCAGGAAATGTCGGCTCCATCATATTTGACTTCATGCTGCAGAACGCCGAGAAATCCGATGCAGTTACAGATCAGGAAATTCCCCTGATTTTCTTCAGGAAACTGACTGCTGGAAAGAATGCCCGTAGCAGCAACGGGACGCACTCGTTTTTTGAACCACTGTTTATTACCGACACCTTTGCCGATATTGACGTAGGATCCCGTTCCACTTGTGCCATCGTTGGCGAACTGATATCCCCATTGATCGAAGACATCGCCGTGAGGATTGGGGCCAATCGGGAAGTGAAATTCCATTTCGAAAGTGCGGGGATTGAATCGATAGACTCCCGTGCTGCCTGCCCGGAATGTTTTGGTAGGAGTTTCGATATTAGCAACATTGAAGACACCGCGAGACCAGTACAGCCAGCCGTCTGGCCCGAGTACCATTGCATTGGCCGAGTGATGCGAATCGGCACTGGAAAGTCCCTGTAACATGCGAATTTTCACATCGGCTTTGTGATCGCCATCGGTATCTTTAAGAAACCAGAGTTCTGGCAAAGCCGCTACCAGCATTCCGCCACCCCAGAATTCGAAGCCGGTCACACTGTTGAGTTCATCGGCAAAGATGATGCACTCGTCGGCGACTCCATCAGCGTTTTCGTCGGGTAGGCAGACGATGCGATCTCGTCGCTTTTCAGTCGGATTCCAGTGCGGATAACTTGGCCAGACGGAAGCATATAATATTCCGTCTGTGTCGACTGCCATCTGCACAGGGTTGATCAATTCCGGGAACATTTCCTCGGAGGCAAAAAGATTGACTTCCATTCCTTTGGCAATCGTCATCTTGGAAATCGCTTCCTCACCACCAAGATAGGAATAACTGCCGTCGTCAAGATTTCCGGGCTTGTTCGTTTTGACGTCCAGTTCCTGAGGAAGATTGTCATCTTTTACTTCTAAATCTCCGCCGCGAGCGACCGCCCAAACGCGTTTGTCGCGATTGGCCGTCATGACATCGAAGATTTCCATTTCTCGCATCATCACATCGGCATTGGACTGACCAAACCAGGCAAGTTTGGAGCGTCCTCCAAAGACGTTATAACCATCGACGACACGATAGCGATTGAACCAGTAATCGTTCTTGACGAGTATTGCTTGTCGCAGACGTTCAAGTTCTTTGGCATCAATATCGACTTTGTCTTTGCCAAACAATTCTTTAAGTATTACATCTGCCATGGCACGATTCCCATCGCTGAGCAGATGGATGCCGTTCATTGTCAGCGGCTTCTCAGAGGATTCATACAACTGTTGCGAAGGATGGAACAGGTCGACAAACAGAACCTGCTTGGACTGACAGACATCCCGCATGGCGTCCGTATAAAGTTCGAGATTCTTATTATTGGCTTCCCCATCAGGCAGATCAGCACTGTGGAGATTTTCGTGAGCAATGGGTGAAAAGAAGACTAGAGTCGGAGCCGTTTTCTCGTTGTAGTTTTGCGACTGCATGCCATCAATAGTCGATTCGAGTTGCTTACGGAATTCATTGAGTCCATCCGGACCATCCATTGCTTCGTTGTAACCAAAGAAGCTGAAAATCACATCGGCTTCAACTTTAGCCAGCCATTCATCAGGACTGCCGAAATTGTCTTCACGCGGACGCACACTTAGTTCATCGCCAGGGACGGCCAGATTTCTGACTGTCAAATCGTACTCTGGGTAAAGTGCATGCAGATAAGTTTCCAGCCAGGCATGGTGCTGCATACGATCAGCCAGCGTATTGCCGATGTAGGCAATGTGATCTTCTTTTTCCAAAGAGAGTTTGGGTTCAGCCGCTTGAGTATTTTCGAAAGATAGAGTTAGGAAACCGAGCAGGCAGGCTGCTATGAAACAGGAGGTGAGTCTGGTGAGGGCTTGAATCATGAGAATTCTTTCGTCGTCCTTTACAGTCAAATAGCATCCCGTATGATCGAGGAATGCATCGAAGATTACTTTTGCGTTTATCATGGCAATCTTTGCTGATGTCTACAACTCTCGATACAAAATTCCTGACCCAAAAAGTTTAGAAGTCTCAGTCATGTTGAAAACTAGAACACTTGGTCGCACGGGATTGGAAGTCACTCAACTTGGCTATGGCAGCATGGGAATTCGTGGTCCGAAAACGTGGGGCAAGCGAGTCGCTTCCGAGGAGGAGTCTGAGCAAATTCTGAATGCGGTACTCGATGCGGGCATCAACTTCATCGATAGCGCTCCCGATTATGGGATCAGTGAAGAGCGAATCGGTCGATATCTTTCTTCGCGTCGAGGAGAATTCATTCTCGCCAGTAAGTGTGGTTGCAATTACACCCAGGGTGAAGAAGAAATTAACATTCGGCATACCTGGAAGCAGGATGTTATCAAAAGGAATCTGGAAGATACCCTTTTCCGAACTCAGTCGGAATTTCTTGATCTCCTCCAATTTCACGGTGGCGATGCCGAAACCTTAGAACAAGAAGGACTCATCGAACAGCTGGAAGATTTTCGCTCGCAGGGGTTGATTCGCTTTCTGGGAGTTTCAAGTTCGTTGCCAAATTTACCGGGAATGATCGAGTTAGGTGTATTTGATACTTTTCAAATTCCGTATTCGTGTCTAGCTCCCGAACATAATGATTGGATTACAAAAGCGGCTGAAACGGGTGCGGGAATTATTATTCGGGGAGGAATTGCTCACGGGGGGCCAGATGCAGAGATTCAGCGTCCCAATTTGAATGATGTCTGGACGAATGCACGTCTGGATGAACTGTTGACAGAGGGGATGACTCGATCAGAAATGATTTTACGATATACATTGTCGCATCCTCATTGCGATACGACAATTGTGGGGACTTGCAATCCAGAACATCTCAAAGAGAATGTCGCTGCGGCCAGTCAAGGGGGATTGCCAGCGGAGCTCTATCAGGAAATTCAAACACGAGTTTCGTCCGTGATAAAGAATTCTAAATAACCCTCATATGATTATTAGAACGAACTTCATCAAACCTGGGTGGCGGGGGCGCTCTCGAAGAGAAGCCCCCGAATCTTGGAGCTTCCGGGGGCTTCCGCTAAAGCGGAGCGCCCCCGCCACCCGGTATTGATTTTAACAGAATTGAATTTCGTCAGGCGCAGCCTGACCTACGGTCTGATCAAAATATTTTCGGAGAATCTAATGAGTACAAGTCATGCGAGTTTGAATGAGCTGTGGCAGAAACAGTCGCTCAGTTGGGAATATGGAGCGGCTGCCAGTCCAGATATTGAGGATGTGCCGATTCGAGTATTTCCTGCTGCTTTGCACGAAAGCGGTGTCACGGAAATCATCAAGCTGGATCTGTCCGATTTAATAGGGACTTCAACCCCCGCGACCACGCCGAGTCTGCTGGCGAATTATCTGACAATTCAGGCAGAGGATCATATTCAAATTGCGGAACAGACTTCCTCGGAAGTTTATTTCGTAATGAGGGGGCAGGGACGGACCGAAACAGAGCAGGGCATTTTAGAGTGGAAACAGGGCGATGCGTTTACATTACCGTGTCATCAAGGGGTGACGCACTTCGCCGATGTTGATTCCGCTTTGTACTGGGTGCATGATGGTCCGCTCATGTCTTATCTGGGAGTGCATCCAAACAAACCACGCTTCGAGTCTGCTTATTATTCGAAAGAATATCTGGACGGCGAGATTTCAAAAATCCGTGAGGCAGGCATTCGCGAGAATCGAAATCGCAATGGGATCATTCTCGGTAATCCAGCCAGTGAGAAAACAAAGACCATGACACATACAATGTGGTCTTTGTATAACGTCTTACCGAAACAATCGGTGCAGAAACCTCATCGTCATAACTCTGTGGCAATTGATCTGGCTGTTTCAGCTGATCCCAATACTTATACCATGATTGCTAAAGAAATCGATGAAGCTGGAAATCTGATTGATCCGTTTCGAGCCGAGTGGAAACCGAATTCCGTTTTCGTAACACCACCCGGCTGGTGGCATTCGCATCATAATGAATCTGATGTCGATGCGTATGTATTTCCAGTCCAGGATGCAGGATTGCAGACCTATTTACGCACGTTGGATATCCAGTTCATTAAAGATTGATCTCCAAAAAAGTCGTACGTAGTCGAAATTGTCAAGCACAGCCTGACCTGCGAACTGTTCTACAAAAGCTTCGAATTGAGCCATTTATGCATGACCTGCTGCCCGTTTTACTCTCCTTACTTCCGATTGCCATTGTAGGCATTTTTCTTGTCGGACTGCGTTGGCCTGCGGCTTATGTGATGCCGCTTTCTTATGTAGCGGCTGTCGGAGTTGCCCTGTTTTACTGGCAACTGAAATTTGCCCAAGTCGCCGCGGCTTCCATCAATGGATTGGTGATTTGTTTTAGTCTGCTCTATATCGTATTCGGTGCGATTTATCTCCTGAATACGTTGAGCGAATCGGGAGGCCTCTCGGTCATTCGAAATGGATTCACTTCGATTACGGATGATCGTCGTGCCCAGGTGATCATTATTGCCTGGCTCTTCGGTGCCTTTATGGAAGGGGCGGCTGGTTTTGGAACACCAGCTGTCATTTGTGTCCCGCTGCTGGTCGGTCTGGGGTTTCCGGCAATGGCAGCCATTATTGCTGGAATGATGATTCAATCGACACCGGTCTCATTCGGAGCCGTCGGCACGCCGATTTTGATTGGTGTGAATAAGGGGCTTGAAGGAAGTAGTTCCGTTGTTGACTTTGCAGCAAAATCTGGCCTGGAAAACTGGCAGGAATTGTTGCCGATTATCGGTGTCAAAGTCGCGATTTTGCATGGTATTGTCGGGACTCTGGTGCCGCTGTTTATCGTAGTTGTTATTACGCGATTCTTCGGAGCCAATCGCAGTTTTGCAGAAGGCTTCAAAATCTGGAAGTTTGCAATCTTTGCGGCTCTGGCAATGATCATCCCCTACGTGACGATCGCATTTGTCCTGGGCCCAGAGTTTCCAACGTTACTTGGCTCTTTAATTGGTATGGCGATTGTGATTCCAGCGGCCCGAGCAAAATTTCTGATGCCAGAAGAATCTTGGGATTTTGCCAAAAAGTCGGATTGGCCCGATTCCTGGCACGGCTTGTATGATGTGAAAGTCGAAGAACCTGTTGCTCACTTGTCGTTATGGAAAGCCTGGGCTCCTTATTTATTAACGGCTCTTATTCTCGTGCTGACTCGTTTGCCTTCTTTGGGCATTGGAGCCTGGTTAAAATCGATCACAGTTCCTGGAAATGGAGAAGCACTGACCAATCTGTTTGGTTCAACCGTCAGTGTCTCTCCTGTGCAGATTCTTTACTTGCCAGGCTCGATATTTATACTCGTCTGCTTGATGACATTCGTCTTGCACCGCATGTCAAAGGGGGCCTGCCAGCGTGCGACAACTCGCTCTCTCAAAATGATCATCCCCGCTTCAGCCGCACTCATATTCACCGTACCGATGGTGCAGATCTTTATCAACTCATCTGGAGGAGCAGCAGGTCTGCCTTCAATGCCAAGTCTGCTGGCCGATTCTGTCGCTTCAATCTCAGGATCAGCCTGGCCATTATTTTCTCCACTCATCGGAGGACTGGGAGCGTTTGTCGCAGGCAGCAATACCATCAGCAATATGATGTTTTCTCAATTCCAGTTCCATGCCGGCCTGCAAATTGGAGTCGATCCCACCTGGGTTGTCGCGCTACAGGCAGTCGGCGGAGCAGCGGGAAATGTCATCTGCGTTCATAACGTAGTCGCAGCTTGTGCAGTAGTCGGCATGAACGGCAAAGAAGGTGACATCCTGCGAAAAACGTTATCCCTCTTCGTTTACTACGTGTTGTTCGCTGGGATCTTAGGATTATTGTTTACTCTTTAAATTTATTTTGAAATCTGATGCAATTGAATGAAATAGAACCGCAGATGAACAACTCGTACAATCATTTCAAATGGAATTATGTTTTATCACAGATCTTAAATTGTCGATGATTTTCAGAGGCTTGCATTCGAAATTGGCTCAGGGATAAGTTAACCTGTAGATATATCAACTTTTCTGAATGCGATATCCTGCCTATAATTTATTTAACTGTCGCCCAGGTGAATACAAATAAGACAGCTACTCTCCAGATTGATTGCCTCCCATGAGTGAACAACCCCTCCCTGAAGAATCGCAGGCCTTTGATCCTAGCGATCATGGTATTGACCAATTATCCACTGGAGTTGATGTTACTTTTGCAGTTCCCTATGTACATCGACTCCGAGTGACAACGAACGTGCTGGAATCGCAAACCAATGTTCTACTCGATCTGCTGGAACAATCAGGTGATGCCCCGGCTCGGGTCCAGTTCTGGATTGACGAAGCCGTTGCGAATGCACGTCCTGATCTTTCTCAGATTCTAAGGACGTTTGTCTCGAAGAATTCCGACCGCGTTTCGATGGCGAGCAACATACAAATTGCTCCCGGTGGCGAGGATGTGAAGAACGATGTCCACGTTCTTGAGCGGATGCTCAAAGTGATGAATGCTGCAAATTTGGATCGTCGCAGCTATGTGATTGTCATTGGCGGGGGAGCGGTTCTGGATGCCGTCGGTTTTGCTGCGGCCATTGCTCATCGCGGAATTCGCCTGATCCGCTTACCCACAACAACACTCAGTCAAGCTGATTCCGGCGTCGGGGTAAAAAACAGTATCAATCTCTTTGAAAAGAAGAACTGGGTTGGATCGTTCGCTGTTCCCTGGGCAGTCATTAACGATGCCGATCTGCTTTCGACCTTGCCAGATCGCCAGTTCCGAGCCGGTTTTTCTGAAGCTGTTAAAGTCGCATTATTAAAAGACCCTGCATTATTCGAGGCGATCTGCGAACAAGCCGAGCGTATTTCTCAAAGGGACTGGTCTGCTTGTGGACCAATCATTCAACGCTCCGCAGAGTGGCATCTGAAGCATATTACACGTGGTGGCGATCCCTTTGAAATGCTCGAAGCCCGTCCTCTTGATTATGGACATTGGTCGGCTCATAAACTGGAAGTGATGACAAATTTCCAGGTTCAACATGGGGAAGCGGTTGCTATTGGCGTAGCAATCGACTCCTTATACTCTTCTCGCAAAATGGGCTTTCCCCAATCCGACGCTGAGCGAGTTGTCAATTGCCTGCTGGAACTCGGTTTCGATTTACAGCATCCGATGTTACACGATACGAAAATTTTATTTGCCGGGCTTGAAGAGTTCCGTCAGCATCTCGGTGGTCGCCTGACTCTGACAATGCTGCGCAGTATTGGTGATCCCGTTGAAATCCACGAAGTCGATCAGTCTGCCATGCAGGAGTCAATCGTGCAACTGACAGAAATCGCAGCCGCTCGATAATAACTGACTTAAATTTCAATTCCTCACAATGACTGCCCCCATGCAGAAGGTCAAATTCGAGCCATCGATACACACATTTCATATCGACTTTATGAATCATGTGAGTAACATCGTCTACATCGAATGGATGGAAATTGGACGTTGCCTTTTGCTCGAAGCAGCTGGTATGCCGGTGCCGCAGATTATGCAGCAGGGCTACGGACCAGTGCTGGTGGAGACGAACATCCAGTACAAGCAACAATTGAAACTAGGTGATACCGTTCGAGCCGAAGTCTGGATCTCGGAAATGAATCACGTCTCCGCCTGGATGGAATTTCGCTTTTACGGTCCCGATCAATCGCTAGCTGCTCTCGGTCGTCAGCGGGCCATATTCATTGATCTCCAGACTGGTCGTCCGACTCGCCTGCCGGAGACTGATCGCCAACGATTTCAGCCTTTTATCGCTGAGAATTAAACCACGGTTGTTTTCAACTTAGTCAGCCCTCTTTGCCGGGGTGACTCACAAGTTGGCATTGATCAGTTTTTCTTCATACTTCATAAACGTAAGTCATTTGAATTACAGAAAAAAAAGCGTCAAATAACCGTTGACTGGTAAATACATTACGTGTAAACTAAAAAACGATCGCACTGTCCTTTTTCTGAACGATGGCTTCATGAACTCTTCACGCTTACAAGATGAACTGAAAAAGAAGAATCCTTTCGAGGTTCCAGAACAGGAGGCGATCCTGAATCTGTTACGCACGAATGATTACTTTGAAAATCGATTTGGACGTTTGTTTCGTGATTATGGAGTGACTGCTTCCCAGTACAATGTTCTGAGAATTCTCAGCGGGGAAGGGAAGCCGATGCCCTGTCTGGAGATTGCCTCACGTACTATTCAGGTCGTTCCGGCAATCACAGGGTTGATTGATCGACTGGAAAAGCAGGGACTGGTACAAAGACATCGCTGCGAACAGGATCGTCGCGTCGTTTATATTTCACTCACTCTAAAAGCCGAGAAATTATTAAACCGAATGGAGGGACCTGTTATTGAATTGCATCGGGAACTGGTAGGTCATTTGACCCGTCAGGAATTGAAGGAATTGAGCCGCCTGTTGGAAAAAGCACGAGAGTCGACCGGCAGTGAGGAAGCGTGACTTTTTTTTAATCTATAGTTTACATGTAAATAATATAATAAGGAAGCAGATCATGTCGCTGGAAAACAAAGTTGCCATTGTCACTGGGGGAACATCGGGAATTTCATTGCCTGTGGATGGCGGATGGTTGGCAAAATAATCAAGTTGTCCAGGAATAGAGTTAATCTGAAATTATAAAAGAGGAGTCAATCATGTTCAAAGTTCGTAAAGCAGCAGATCGCGGACATGCCGATTTGGGTTGGCTGGATACTTACCACACCTTTTCTTTCTCTTCCTATCAGGACACGCAGCACGTCCGGTTCCGGACACTGCGGGTCATGAATGAAGATACTGTTCTGCCAGGTGAAGGATTTGGGGAGCATCCACATCAGAATATGGAAATCGTCACCTATGTTCTTGAAGGAGCACTCGAACATAAGGACTCGATGGGAAATGGAGAAATCCTCCGTCCCGGCGAATTTCAACGGATGTCAGCCGGTTCGGGGATCACGCATAGCGAATTCAATCCTTCGCAGACAGAGCCCGTGCATCTGTATCAGATCTGGATCTTTCCAGATGAGAAGGGATTAACTCCCAGCTATGAACAGAAACGATTTGATGATGAGCGGATGGTAAATCGATTGAGGCTTGTTGCCTCTCCTGATGCCGCTGATGGTTCACTGACCATTCACACGGATGCTCGTATCTATCTGGCAAAACTGGATGCCGGTACTTCTCTTGACCATGAACTCAATAATGGTCGTCATGCCTGGATTCAAGTGCTTCGCGGAAAAGTGTCTGTGAATGGTACGGTGCTCGATACTAGCGATGGAATGGCCGTGAGTGAAGAAGATCGATTAACCATTCAGGCTGAAGATCACGCTGAAATCATGGTCTTTGATCTTCCGTAATTGAATTTCGACAAGCAAAGATCGCGATAGGCGCAAAGCACTTCTTAAGTGCCTGCGTGGTCTTTGCGATCTTTGCGTTAACATTCCCTCTCAATGAGTCGCAATTCCAGTGAGGCCTGATATATATTAACGATTGAACCGTAATGAATTGAAAAAAATGATCAATCTAGAAAGTCGTTGATATGTCTGCTCAAACCGGAAAATCGGGACTGACGTCCCGCCCCGAATGGAAAGCCCTTTGTCAGCATTTTGAGTCAATCAAAAATGTGCAGTTGCGGGATGCTTTCGCGGAAGATTCTGACAGAGCCAGCAAATTTAGTGTTGAAGCGGTCGACTTGTTTCTGGACTATTCAAAAAATCGCATCAATTCAGAAACGATGCCGCTTTTGTTCGACCTGGCAAAGTCCGCCAAACTCAAAGAGCGGACCGAAGCAATGTTCACGGGCGAGAAGATCAACACCACTGAGAATCGAGCCGTGTTGCATACGGCTTTACGTGCTCCAAAAGATGCGGTGATTGAATTCGAAGGCCAGAATGTCGTTCCTGATGTGCATGAAGTTCTCGATAAGATGACCGCGTTTTGCGAGAGGGTTATTAGCGGAGAATGGACAGGCTACACCGGTCAGCCGATTCGTAATGTGATCAACATCGGCATCGGCGGTTCGGATCTTGGTCCCGTGATGGCTTACGAGGCACTCAAGCATTACAGCAATCGTGATCTCACATTCCGATTTGTTTCCAATGTCGATGGAACCGATTTTGCCGAAGCGACGATCGATCTGGATCCTGCTGAGACGTTAGTCATCGTGGCGTCAAAAACATTCACCACTCAGGAAACCATGACAAACGCCATGAGCGCCCGCAAATGGCTGGTGGATCAACTGGGAGCAGAAACGGCGGTGGCGAAGCACTTCGTGGCTGTTTCAACCAGTGCAGAGCGTGTGCAGGAATTCGGAATCGATACCGAAAACATGTTCGGCTTCTGGGACTGGGTGGGTGGACGATATTCAATGGATGCAGCGATCGGTCTTTCGACGATGCTGGCGATTGGACCGGATCGATTCCGTCAGATGCTCGATGGTTTTCACGCGATGGATGTTCATTTTCGTGAAACTCCGCTCGAAGAAAACCTGCCTGTCATTCTGGCGATGCTGAATATCTGGTACACGAATTTCTTCGATGCTCAAACGGTTGCTGTGCTGCCTTACGATCAATATCTGAAGCGATTCCCGGCTTATCTGCAACAGTTGACAATGGAAAGCAATGGCAAGTCGGTCACATTAGCTGGCGATTCAATTGACTACGAAACCAGTCCGGTCTTCTGGGGCGAACCGGGCACGAACGGTCAGCATTCATTCTATCAGTTAATTCATCAGGGAACTCATTTGATCCCCTGTGATTTTATCGCATTTGGACGCTCGCTGAATCCAGTCGGCGATCATCATGACAAACTGATGGCCAACGTCTTTGCACAAACAGAAGCTCTAGCGTTTGGAAAGACAAAAGAACAAGTCGAGGCAGAGGGGACTTCTTCAGAATTGGTCCCGCATCGCGTCTTTTCAGGGAATCGCCCTTCAAATACGCTGTATGCAGAAATTCTCACACCGAGAATCCTTGGCAGTCTAATTGCCCTGTATGAACATAGCGTATTTGTTCAGGGAGTCGTTTACGATATCGATTCGTTTGATCAATGGGGAGTTGAACTTGGCAAAGTTCTCGCGAAGAAAATCGTGCCGGAGTTGGAGGCGAGTGACTCACCAGATCTGAAGCATGACAGTTCGACGAATCAGTTGATTCAGCGTTATCGAAAATCGCAGGGGCGCACTGCTTAATAGATGTTTCGCTGCAGGTCAGGCACATCCTGACCTGCAGCGAAATTACAATTATTGATCACCCGAAATTCCTTGGGCCAGATTTCGATCAATTTGCAGTTCTGCTTGTGATTGCAATTCTAAAATTCGATCAAGTTGATTGGAGATATTCTGGGAATCTGTCAGCACGGAAAGTTTCATCGAAGCCTGCCAGCTGGCTCCTGCCGCCATTTTGACGACGCGTCCTTCCCGTCGTTCCTGGGCTTTGAAGTTGGGGTAATTTGTCCCCGGCTCCAGGCCTGTGCAGTAACCATCCGCCAGTGATTGTGTGTTTTTCCAGATCGTCAGGCAGGGCAGGGCAGCCGTCTCAAAATCCAGACTGACCGCTTCTGTCTGACTGGCATTGGTCAGTAGAACAGGAGTGAATCCGTCGCTATCGGAAATTGGTTTGCAGAAGAAGGCTTCCTCGGCATAACCAGTTGTGGGTTCGCGATATGTGGAATAGGTATCGAGCTCTTCGGTGGCGCGAGCGTCACGAGGCGTGAGTCTTTTCAGGGGAGCATGCCAGGTACTCTCCTCTTCAAGAATGGGACTGCCGATATTAATGTGATACAGCAATTGCAACTCGGCTCCGCGTCCAGAACGATTGGTCACAGAATCTGTCATTGTGACTTCGTGAGAATTGAGAGCTGTTCGGTATTCTGAAACTAATTCGAGATGTTGCCCAAACAGCGTCGCTTCCGAGACTGTCCCTCGAACGACAATTTCAGTTTTACCATCGGATTCAATCAATTGAAATGTCACTGAAGTCGCCGGGAGATTGGCAATTCGACCGTGGAGAGTGATGTCCGATTCAATCGCTCCCGCGGTTTCGTCGATGCCGGGAGGACCGTTGGAAGTGAGCCCGCATCGGGTCACCAGTTCGTTAAAGCCATCCAGCCATCCCAGTTTGTTGCGACTCTTCAGGTCGACGAAAGCAGGATGAACGGGCTGTTTGACCGGGGAATCCCAACCGACACGTAAGTCTCCCGCTTGAATCTTCCACAGCCCCATGCCACGTGTCGGCAATATGAAAAGTGACTGGGCGCCATTACTGACTTCGATCACTTCGACACCCGCTGAGAGCCCAGCTTTCATGGTCGTTTTTGTGACAAACCAGCCTTCAGGAGAGCCATCGATTTCTGCAGAAGTAATTTTAAGATTCGCTTCCGCTTGTTCTCCACACAGTTCCCAAATTTCTGATTCAGACATAAGAGCGATACTTTTTGCAGGGAAATTATTGAAATCGCTCGGACGTTTCAATCTCAATGAAATTGAAAACGTCCGAGCGAATATATTCACATTTAATTTGAACGATCTGGACTTACTTCGTGGGAGCTTTCTTCAGAATTTCATCCCCAACTTTCAATCCTTCGAGGATTTCCTGTTTCTTGTCTCTTTCCAAGCCAAGCGTAACGGGTTGCTTCCTGGGTTCATCACCAGCAATCCAGACATACGGGCCATCCTGTTCGCTAAATTCATCCTGATGAATCACAGATGTCGGAATCATGATCGCTTCAGCAGATTTTTTGATGCGGATTTTAGCATCGCAGGTCATTCCCGGAACCAGTCCGTCATTATCGGCATCGGCTCGTCGCAAACGTAACGTGGCTTTGTATTTCCCATCACTTTGTGCGACCGAATCCACTTCAACAACCTGAGCATACATTTGGCCGTTGAGCATAGATTTCGGTTTGACGATCGCCAATTGTCCAGATTCCACTTCTGCCAGTTGTTCTTCAGTCAAATCTGCCACGACGGAGAGGAGGTCAGGATCGACAACGGTCATTAGAACACTGTTGGCAGAAACCGATCCCCCGGGAATCAATTGCTTTTCCCGAGTACTGATTTCCGACCATTTTCCAAGTTTTTCCTGTCCATAAAAAACGATTCCAGAACGCGGAGCCAGGATGGTCATGCCTTTGCGGTCGGCTTTCATTTCGGCCAGTTTTTCTTTGCTCTCCGCAAGATCGCGTTGCATCTGTTCGATGTCGAGTTCTTTTTTCTGAATCATCATTGGTAAAGAGACAACTGTTTTAGCCTGTGTTAAAGCGGCTCGGGCTTGAGAGTCGATCATTCCCTGTTTTTCGCGAGGTATTAATGCTTCAATCAAACGATCATGACGAAGTTTCGCCCGCTCGACCGAACGCTTAGCCATTTCAACATCTCGCTTGGCTCTGAGCAGGACAATTTCCTCGGTCTGCTCAGTCAGATCATCGGCTTCATACATCTGTGTCAGCTGATTAAGTTCCTCCTGAGCATATTCCAGTTGATACTCAGAAAACTTTAGATTCAATTCAGCCGATTTCAGATCTTCCTGTTCCTGCACATTCAAATAATAGTCCAAGTTGTCTTTGGCTTCTTCTGCACTGCGATTGGCCTGCTCAAGATCCATTGCTGTCGATTCCTTAAGGAATCGAAGTTCATCGGTTGCCATACGTAAAGATAGAGTCGTTGTGACCAATTTCTTTTCCGCTTTGTCGATGGCTTTATCGAGATCCTCGGTTTCCAAGACGATTAACGGGTCTCCCTCCATCACGGTTTCGCCATGCTCAACTGCATCGACAACCTTAAGAGTTGTCCAGGCTTTGGGAGTCAGAATAATTTGATCCGCATCAAGCCCAACGAAAATTCCCGTTGTGCTAACCGTGGGTAGAAACTCGGTTGTTTCGACTTTGATGGTTGTGGGTTCGGCTGCAATTGCTGCATCATCAGCTTCTTTCGCGTTCTCGACAACTTCTTCATCGGCCCTCAGGAGATTGGCTTGTTGCGATTCCAGAACTGTATAGCCGAGGAGGAGTATGAGGAGAGGACAGAAAGTTTTTTGAAAAGATCGTTTCGGTGTCATTCGCATCGTGCGCTCCTGTGAAACTCTATCTATATGTCTAACTGAGAATGTTTTGTCTCGATGGCAATTGAAAATTATTCTTAAGTTGGTGTGCTTCTTAAAATGATTGTATCCAACTGCCAGACTCTATTTGTTTTGTGAGCAGAGGTTGAATTCTAGCAAATCGATCATTCAGAATTCTACCCTGTTTTGAACTTTAGCGACTTCGGTCAGACGCTGCCAGAGAGTGACAATTTTCGGACAAACCTGATATGCTAAGCAGTTGAAATTAGGCGACCCGAATTAACAATCGAGAATGGACTTTCATCCCAAAATGGCGGATTCCAGCACCAAAATCAGTGATTCCAAAAGTGAATCCGAGACAAATAAAAAAGCTGATGAGAAAAAGAAAAAGCCAGCTCCCAAACTGACGCCGATGATGGAACGCTATCTTGAAGTCAAAAAGCAGCATCCAAATAGTCTGCTTTTGTTTCGAATGGGTGACTTCTACGAACTATTTTACGAAGATGCTGAAGTCGCTGCCAAAGTCTTAGGATTGACGCTTACAAGCCGGGATAAGGGATCTTCAAATCCGATAGGGATGGCTGGATTTCCTTATCATGCGCTCGACAATTATCTGCAAAAACTGATTCGAGCCGGTCACCGGGCTGCGATTTGTGAGCAGGTTGAAGATCCCAAGCAGGCCAAAGGACTTGTTAAACGTGAAGTCACCAGAGTCGTGACTCCGGGCACCTTAACCGAAGATTCACTGCTCGATCCCCGAACAAGTAATTTCCTGGTCTCGGTTTCAGTTCATAAAAAATCCGTCGGCTTAGCCTGGCTCGAACTTTCAACAGGCCGTTTTCAATTGACGACCTGCTCAACTTCCGATCTGGCCGATGAACTGGCTCGGTTATCACCCGCGGAGTTATTGATCCCCCAGGGGCTGGAAGATGATGGTGTCTTCGCAGAGTCCGCTTTAACATTGAACGAAACCGTACTGACAGAACGTCCGCCCTGGTCGTATGTGGCAGATACCTGTCTGGATCGGTTAAAAAAACATTTTCGTACGCAGTCGCTCGAAGGATTCGATGTTGAAGATTCTTCTCACGGTGTTGTCGCAGCGGGTGTGTTGCTCGAATATGTGCAGGAAACGCAGCGGACTTCGCTCGATCATATGACGCAGCTGGAGAATTATCGGTCTGAAAATACAGTCCATATTGACGAAGCGACTCGTAGAAGCCTGGAGTTAACCCAGACGCTGCGTGGCGGACATCGACACGGTTCGTTGCTGCAGGTGATCGATCAAACTGTCACGCCGATGGGAGCGAGGCTTCTGGCAGACTGGATTGCGAATCCTTTGACGGATCTCGAAGTGATTGTCTCTCGCGCCGATGCTGTTGAAGAATTGACACAAAACAGTGGATTGAATCGGGATATTCGATCGGAACTGGACGAAACTTACGATTTGCAACGCTTAGCGGCTCGCGTGGCGACCGGGCGATGTAATCCAAGAGATCTCGTCTGGCTGGCACGCACGCTCAAAATGTTGCCGAAGACAAAAGCTCTGCTGGCGGCTCGAAAATCGAATCGGTTGCAGGATCTCGAAAGCCGAATTGATTTATGTGAAGATGTCCGTGCAGCCATCGAGCCCTGTCTGGTTGATGAACCACCTCTCAATCTGACCGATGGCGATTTGATCCGTCCCGGCTTTAACGAACGACTCGATGAACTGCGCGAACTTTCTCGCGGAGGAAAAGAATGGATCGCTGCCTATCAGGCTCGTGAAATTGAGCGGACAGGAATCACGAACCTGAAAGTCGGTTTCAATAAAGTCTTTGGTTACTATCTCGAAGTGACTGCTGCACAACTCAATAAAGTTCCTGACGATTATCATCGTAAGCAGACGCTGAAAAATCAGGAACGGTATATCACTCCCGAACTCAAAGAGCATGAAGAGAAAGTGCTCACCGCCGATCAGCAATCGCTCGCACTTGAAGCGGAATTGTTTCATGAATTGCGGCAAATGGTCGGGCAACATCTGACAAGGCTCCAACAGACAGCTATAATTCTGGCCGAGCTGGATGTGCTGACCTGTTTTGCTCATACGGCTATGGAACACCGTTACTGCCGCCCGGAATTAACTCTGTCTCCCGTTCTCGATATTCGAGAAGGTCGGCATCCCGTTCTCGATCAGATGCTGCCCAGTGGTCAGTTTGTACCGAATGATGTTCTACTGGGCAATGATGTGGAGTCCACTGCGGTAGAGGGACAGACAGAAGCAGACACTCTACCTTCGCTCGATCACGGTCGCGTACAGGTGATTACTGGTCCGAACATGGCCGGTAAGAGTACGTATATTCGTCAGGCTGCTCTCATTACATTGATGGCTCAGACGGGATCTTTCGTTCCAGCCAGTGAAGCGAGAATCGGGATTGTCGATCGAATATTTGCTCGCGTTGGAGCCAGTGACGAGCTGAGCAAAGGTCAAAGCACATTCATGGTGGAAATGACTGAGACCGCTCGTATTCTCAACACAGCGACAGATCGTTCGCTTGTGATTCTCGATGAAATTGGTCGTGGGACCAGCACTTACGATGGACTTTCGCTGGCCTGGGCGATTACCGAGTATCTACACGACATCACCGGAGCCCGGACGATGTTTGCGACTCATTATCACGAGTTAACCGATCTTGCTGAGACGTTAAGCGGAATCCGTAACTGGAATGTCGCCGTGCACGAAAGTGATGGCGATGTCATCTTCCTGCACAAAATCGTACCCGGGTCAGCCGATAAAAGTTACGGGATCCACGTGGCTCGGCTGGCAGGAGTACCAGGGCAGGTTATTACCCGGGCGAATCAAATTCTGGATACCCTCGAAACAGAAAAAACGGATGAGCAGGGGAAGTCGACCATTCCTCCCCGTCAAACAGACAAGGCGACTCAGCGACAGCTCAACCTTTTCGAGCCGCCACCGCATCCAATTCTCGAAGAACTTAAACATCTTGATCTGGACAGTTTGACTCCGAAAGCGGCTCTGGATCGACTTTATGAACTTCGCAAGGGGTTGTAATCGATCCATGAATCCCATCGATAGAATTGCACATCAGGTTGCAGATGATTTACAAAGATTGAAACTGAACATCGTCTTTGCAGAAAGTTGTACATGCGGTTCACTCGCAGCGACACTGGGGAGAATCCCAGGCATCTCGAATAATTTGTGCGGCTCAGCCGTCACTTATCAGAATGAGACAAAGTCTAGTTGGTTGGGGATTCCGAATGAAATTCTTATTCAACCCGGTCCCGTCAGTGAAATTGTCGCTCGATTGATGGTTGAGGGAGTTCTCAAGACAACCCCACATGCCGGGATCGCTGTTTCCGTAACGGGCAATCTCGGTCCCTGTGACAAAGATGAGAAACTTGATGGAGTTGTCTATGTTGGGATCGGTTATCGAAATCCAGAACAGAGTATTGAAGTGAATCGTTTACTCTTACCGGATGAATACACACAACAGACAGAAGAACACACGTTAAGGCTCTGTCGTCTGGATGACTTACTGCAACAAATGTTTAAACTGCTGCTGCAATCGCTTGCTGAACGATCTTAGCGGCTTGTTCGGTCATTTCGGCATCGATATCTCGATGAAAAACGGCTCGTATTCTTTGTGGTCCGATGTCGTACATTTTCAGGCCCAGGGCAGCAAAACGATTCGCGATTTCTTCAGCCGTACCTAATTCCTCGCTGACTTTGATAAACACGATGTTTGTTTCCACTTCGTCCATAGGAACTGTCAGTCCTGGAACCTGGCTGATCTGTTCGGCGAATCGATACGCGTTTCGATGATCGTCTGCGAGTTGATCCTGATGATTTTCCAACGCATAGAGAGCTGCAGCGGCAACGATACCGGATTGTCTTAACGCTCCTCCAAATAATTTCCGGGCTCGTCTGGCTCGTTGAATGACGGCTTCATTGCCCACCAGCATTGACCCCATCGGACAGCCGAGTCCTTTCGAAAAGCAGATACTGACCGTATCGAAAAGCTCTGCAACTTGAGCAGGGGAATAATTCCGAGCTGTGCAGGCATTGAAGATTCGAGCACCATCAAGATGGCAAATCAAATCGTTGGATCGGCCCCATTCGGTGACTCGCTGTAATTGTTCCAGCGGATAGGCTCTTCCGCCACCGATGTTGGTCGTATTCTCCAGACACAAAACTTTCGATTGCGGAAAGTGTTGCTCAGGGGGGCGTTTACGTCCTTTCAGATGTTCCAAATCAAGCATGCCGCCAACTCCTTGTATGTACTGCACGCTCACTCCTGTTAAAGCAGCCGGGGCTCCGCCTTCGTAATTGGCAAGGTGCCCATGGCTTTCGATCAGGATTTCATCTCCCGGTCGACAATGCGCCCACAAAGCGGCTTGATTCGACTGTGTTCCCGAACAGCAAAACACGGCAGCTTGCTTCCCAAACAGTTCGCAGCAATATGCTTCGAGCCGATTAACGGTTGGATCCTCACCCACCATGTCGTCGCCAACTTCCGCATCAAACATCGCCTGTCGCATGGCGAGAGTTGGTTTTGTGAAGGTGTCGCTGCGTAAATCAATCATGATTTGACTCCAAAACGATATTATTTCTTTTTTACCACCAAGACACGAAGAGTTTTGTGAAAAGCAGAGTGACGATTAAAATAAGGGACGTTGTTAGTGGCCTAATTGAGTGGACTCTTTGTCACTTCGTACCTTGGTGGTCCAATATAAGTAATGGTGATATTTGAAAAATTGTAATCAGTTTTTTTTGATCTGCGAATTGATGAAATTTCAGCAAGAGATAGGATACGTTATTCAACCCGATTGAATAAGAGTTAAGCGAATTTCCATCTGCATAAAATCAATGCGGAATTGAACATATTAAGAGGTGCTGTTTTGTCTGAGTCTGTCAAAATCCCGATGATTCGTCTTTCTGATCCCGATGCGGAGCGACTCTTTGAAGAGTTGCGGGAGAAGTTGAGCCCGCAGGGAAATGTGGTTTCTGCAGCCGGACGACAACGAACGATTGAATTGTTCGGAGAACCGCTGACTCCTCAACAGGTTGTCGAACGCATTTGTGCAGAGGTGAAATCTGGCGGATTGAAAACCGTTCTCGAATATACGGCTAAGCTCGATCGCAAAGAAATTGAACCGGAATCTTTTCGAGTCTCGGCTGCAGAACTTGAAGAGGCTCATCAAAAAGCAGACCCGACATATCTGAAAACAATTCGACAGATTCGAGACAATATCCACGAATTTCAATCGGCGATTCTGAGCAGAGATGTAAAGGTAGTCCGAGATTTCGGTCAGGGCCGTGTGGAATTGCGGCAACGCTATTTGCCGATGAAACGGGTTGGTATTTGTGTGCCTGGCGGTGCAGCTGCGTATCCTTCGACATTATTAATGACAGCAGTGCCGGCTCAGACAGCTGGCGTACAGGAAATTGCAGTCGTCGCTCCTCCTACAGATTTCGGCAGCTATAACACCGATCTGCTCGCTGCCTGTCATGAATTGGGAGTCACCGAAGTCTATCGGGCAGGGGGGGCACAAGCGGTCGCGGCGATGGCTTACGGCGTCGAAGGTTTGCCGCAGGTCGATAAAATTGTCGGACCTGGAAATCTGTTTGTCGCACTGGCGAAACGGCTTGTCTTTGGAGAGGTCGATATCGACAGCATCGCCGGCCCAAGTGAAGTGATTGTATTAGCCGATGAATCCGCCGATCCTCGTTTCGTCGCCAGCGATTTGATTTCACAAGCCGAGCACAGCCCCGGCTCAGCCGTGCTGATCACCTGGCACGAACCGCTGCTCAAAGCCGTCCATGCCGAATTGGATCGACAATTGGGACTGCTCTCTCGCGGCGATTTAGCTCGGCAATCTCTGGAGGATTACAGTACGTTGATCCTGGCAGACTCAGCAGAGCAAGCCGCGATAACCACCGATCGTCTTGCCACAGAACACTTGCACATTTCGACAGCTGATCCCGAAGCGATGCTTAAGCAAGTGCAGAACGCCGGAGCAATTTTCCTGGGGCATTATACGCCAGTTGCTTTAGGAGATTATGTCGCAGGTCCTTCACACGTTCTTCCGACTGGCGGAACCGCTCGTTTTGCCAACGGTTTGTGTGCCAACGACTTCCTGAAACGCTCGTCCATCATCTCCTACGATAAAGCTGCTCTCCAGCACGACGCGGATAATGTCCGCCTGCTGGCTGACAAAGAAGGCCTGACCGCTCATCGTAATAGTGTTGATATTCGATTGCAGGATTGAGTCGCGGAATTAAACGTGAGTCCTGTTGAACTTTGCAAACAGTTCAGTGTCCTGGGAAAACGCCCTGGCCGGCGATGAGGCCGTCTTTCATGTAGATTTGAGTTTTAGTTTGCTGGGCAATTTCAGGTTCGTGGGTCACCATGATAATGGTACGACCTTCGGCATTGAGCTCTTTAAGAAGTTTCATGATTTCCTCACCGGTTGCCGAGTCGAGGTTTCCGGTCGGTTCATCAGCCATAATGATTTGAGGATCGTTAATCAGCGAACGGGCGATGGCCACGCGCTGCTGTTGTCCTCCGGAGAGCTGAAACGGTTTGTGATCGAGTCGATCTCCCAGACCGACACGGTCGGCGATGTAGGCAGCTCGAGCTTCGTCTTTTTCCGAGATATCCTCGCCGTTGGGCCGGTACTGCAGGGGCAGCAGGATGTTTTCCAGAACCGTATATTGTGGAATCAAATGGAAGGACTGGAAGATGAATCCAATCAGTTCGTTGCGGATGGCAGAGAGTTCGTCATCGTTGAGTGTGGCGACATCCTTACCGGCCAGCAGATAAGAACCTGAGGTGGGACGGTCGAGAGCACCCATCAGATTCAGCATTGTACTTTTACCACTTCCGGAAGATCCCATGATGGCGATGAAGTCACCTTCTGGGATATCCAGACTGACGCCCCGCAGGGCTTTCACGACGACATCACCTAAGTGGTAGTGCTTGGTCAAGTCGATGAGGCGGGCAGCATAAGCCATGGTAAAGTCAGGTTTCGTAGGTGATCTGCAGTCAGACAAGTGAAATGGATTTTCAGGTCCCCGAAGACATCGCTGGGCATTCCAGAAGTGAGCCTTTAAAATTCAGGCACGTTCGAATTACCGATTTCGCTTAGCGGCCACAGCTTTCCATTCGTCCAGGCTGAGTGAGCCATTGGAGTCAGAGTCGGCGGTGTCGAACATGGCCTGCATTGGTTCGGGCAATTCCGATTTGCTCAATGCCTCATCGCCATCTTTATCCATCCGTTGGAAAAAGGCAGCAGGGTCTCCACCACCAGGACCACCTGCAGGGCGATTGCCCTTAGGTTTATCAGCCCCCCCTTTTCGATCTGCTTTCGGTTTGGAGGACTCGGTTTGAACGTTTGCGGAATCGTCTTCCCCATTTTCGGCCAGTTCTGCGATGCGGACTTCTTCGAGTTGCGTGATTTCATCTGCAAACAAAGACCGTGGTGACATGATCACATTCTCACCCTGATTCACGCCTTCGAGGAGTTCGAGGTCGGTATCGTTGGAATTGGCCACTTTGATTTTTCGACGTTCGACCGATTTCCCTTTCACCACCCAGGCATAGTAATCGCGACCAACCTGAACAACAGCTTGTACGGGAATTTGTAATACGTTGTCACGATCATCCACCACAACCTCAAACTCAGCGGAGATTCCTGGACGAAGTAATCTCACCCGCTCAGGGGGATCTGTCAGATTGACAGCGATTTGATACTCTTTGATGTCTTGATTCGGAAAGGAGCCCGAAAGGGGAACCGAGGAAATTTGTGAAACAACGCCATTGAAGACTTCACCTGGTTGGGCATCGGCTCGAATGATGACTGGCAGACCTAAATCGAGTTTGCTGATCATCGATTCATGAATTCGGGCATCGATTTTCATTTTTGTCAGATCGGGAATTTTCAGCAGTGCCTGACGTTCGCGAACGGTTGCCCCTTCGTAAATTTCTGGTTCGGAGGAACCACCACGACGGGATCCACTGGAGGCGTTGGCGTAAACGATCTGGCCATCCTGCGGAGCTTTGAGGGTGCAAAACTCAATATGCTGAAGCCATTCGTTGTATTTTTCTTTTTCAACTTCAAGTGTCAGCAGAGCCGATTGATATTCAGCTTCCGCTTTCGAGAGTGCGGCACTGGCCTGACGTTTGACGCGGTCGAGTTCACGCACGAATTCTGTTGCGTCGGCTTCAAGTTCACGTATTGTCCGCTTAGAAGTGAAGTTTTCCAAAACGCGAAAATTTTCCTGTTCAACGCGTAATTCAATTTCGGCCTGAGTAACTGCGATTCGCTCTGCTTCCAGGTCGGACTGACTGCGGTATCCCTTTTTGGCGAGCCGTTTGGTGAACTCGTAGGATTCCCTTTTACGGGCGAGTTGTTCTTCCTTGAGGCGAATCTGTCCTGTAATTTTGTCGCGTTCCTGAGGCAACTCTCCTTCGATGTATTTGTTGTAATCAAGTTCCGCTAATTCGAGAGAGAGTTCGACGAAAGCAATGTCCGAAGTATTTTGTGTTTTTTGGATTTCGAGATTCTCTTTAGCAGTCGACAGTTTGGCTTCGGCCTGAGTGACATCAATTTCCTGCTGCCGGGCTTTTTCTTGAAGAGAAGAAGAATCCAGTTCGACAACGACGTCTCCCTCTTTCACAGAAACCCCTTCATCGACAATCGAGATGATGGTAGTCGATCCGGGAACCTCGCACGTGAGTGTTTCGTTACGCTGGCTATCGAGAAAACCTCGTTCGTTGATCGTTATCCGAAATTTACCGCGCGAGACCGGTTTCGTAATCACATTTGCAGGAAGTGAGGAACTACTCGGGAACCACGAACCGACCATGTTGTTCAGAGGCTGGTACCAGGGGGACTTTTCTGCCGGAGTCTGATTGGGAGATGCCGCCGAGTTCTCGGAAGAAGTCGGGTCCTCGGAGGTCTGAAACGCCCCCATCGCGTACATCGTCCCCGAAACCAGCACCAGGACTCCACCGCAAAGGATCAGCCACAAACGGCCGCTCTTCTTGCGAGGCTGGTGGTATTCCGGGAACGTCTGCGTGTTCGAATCCGACATCGGATCCCGATTCATTTTTTCCGGAGCTGTCGTTGCCATAATCGTTCGGTCCTGTGAGTTTAGTCTCACTCAGTGGCAGGAGGGTGAGGTCAATTTCACCTGCAGGTGTCAGTGGAGGGCAGAACTGGTTGGGTTCGATTCCGATACCGGAATCGATACCGGCGTCTTGGGAATCGTATAGCCGTTGGTAAAACGGATCAATCCACATGCCCTGTTCATCTATTTCCATAATTCCCATATCACGATAAATCGCAAGTCGCGATCGCTCGTAATTTGCCCAAATTAGGACAAGACGGTTTTGGGAATCGAGAATATTGTTAAGAGCATCAATCAGGTTTCGACCCCGAACCCCCGAGTTCGTGTTCCCACCCGGAGCATTCGATTCTTCAACAGCTTGATCATATTGTAACACATTGATACGTAAAGATTGACGTGCTGTTTCCAAATTTTGCTCTAAAACCTGCAAATCTCTCCATGAAGTCCGGATCTGGAGCTTCACATTATCCTCGAATTCCATGTAATCCCGTCGAGCTCTCTGATAATTAACCTGCGCCGCCCTGTATTGGTTTCGCTCTGCAACCTGATCTAATGGGGCAGTAAACTGAACTCCTACTCGGTGACTGCTGCTTTGTCCACTAAAGTCGAACGGTCTGCTCGTGCCAGGCTCTGTACGAATATCCCCTTCAACAACAACATCCACCGCGGATTTCAGTCGATTGGCAATCACATCAACCGTTCGGCGGGCATCCATCACACTACCACGTTGATTCATCAAATCGAGCCGATTTTCCAGAGCCAGCCCGATGGAATCATTCAGATTGAATTCGTAACGGTTGATATCGATCAATTCAGAACGCAATCCGACCTGGATCACCTGCATTCCTTGAGCTTTGACCAGGAGGTCTTCACGCAAATCCAGAGTTTCTTCGATGGCCTTTACGAGAGAATCCTGATCAGATTCCCCCTGTTCCAAATATTTACGAATTCGATCGAAGGAGCGAGAAAGAGCAGAGATCTCCCCCTTGAGGTTCACGAGTTGTTCAGCATCGCGAACCATTGTGCTTAGAATACGGTCGCGAGTTTCTTCATCTTTGATATTGGCTAGTCGTTCTGGTTTATTCTGCTGAACTTTCTCGGCATCGATATTCACCAGAGGAATACCTTCCTCAATTAGAATCTTATATAGTCTCTCGAGTTCAGTCAGTGCCAGCTTCGTTTGCTCAAGATCCGGGGCTTGGTTATCAAGCAGGCCAATGATAGCGATCGAGGCTTCAATTTCGCCAAGAAGTCGTTCAAAGAGCGGGGCGATCAATTCGAATTGTTCGAGACCGGAATCGTCTATTGTCATTTCGAAATCGGGTGGCAAGCCGAGTTGAATTTTATAGGAATCCAGGCTTTCCTGATATCGCTGACGTGATGTCAGCAAGTTGATGCGGGAACTGGCCAGGCGAGATTCAATCTGAATGACATCAAATGGCGTGACTTCACTGCGAAGATATTGAACGAGTTCTCGTGCAGTTTTGAGAAACAGTTCGTCGTCACTCAAAGATGTTAATTCCTGTGCCTGTTCAGCCGACATTGCTCCCGACCAAACCAGTTCTTTTTGGATTTCGTCAAACCGGACTTTATCAGCCAGAGAATCAGGAATCACAAGCTCAACAGGCAAGGTTTCGAGTTCAGCTCCAAGGTTTCCTGGAGGAGCCCCGGCATTAACACGGAGTTCGATGACCTGTCGTTCCAACTGGCTGATGTTGTATTCCTGATTGCGAATACTTTGCATCTGTGTGAGCAGTCCCAGATAGCCACCGCCAACGGTATCGACGAACAATGATTTCCGAAATCGAGCCAAGTCTCGTACGGAGTACAGCACATCTCGTTCGGCTTGCGTTAAACCTTCAAGGGCAATTTTACGTCCGGCGTTTAGCAGCAAAGGCTGCACGAGTCGGTACGAAAGGATACTGGCTGAGTTTGTACCGGCATTAGGACCTGAAAAAATCCATAAGGTATTATTGGCCAGTTCCATCGCCCATTGACCGCCTGTCGGCAAGAGTTGACTCACGCCAAATCGGGAATTATTTCGCAGCGAATCCTGCACACCCGGTACATTCTCATAAGTTAAACCGCTTCCCGGTTCACCTCCACCGATTCCAAGATAACGAACCTGAAAGCGAAAACGTTCCAGCGTGAGTGCCAATGCCGCCAGATAAGTTTGCTCCAGTTGGAACTGATATTCCCGACCATTCAGGTAACTCAGTTCGACGGCATCGAGGATTGTCAAATTCTCGATTTTGGGCAGGGGGCAGATGTATTCGCCCGTTGCTTCATCGACCATTTCCGGTGTGAATTCGAAATTTGCCAGCCAGATGGGATTTTCGACGCTAAGAGCACGTCCATACTTATGCCAGCCTTTGTAGCCGGGAATGCCGTCAGGTCTTTGCATGTCGGCAGCCGCAGCCGGATCATCCGGTGGCATGGCTTCATGGTCGGGTGGATAGGGATCGAAAAAGCGACTCCGGGGATCGGGCGTGAGAATCTTTCGCGGATTGTCCCAGCGCGGATCGGATTCCTTTTCGTCCAGAATTCGGTAAGTATCCTTGTCTGCCTGTTTTCGCCAGAACTGTTGCGAGCAGCCAGAAAATGTAAGGATCAGTGTAATTGCTATGAATACGGATTCTCCACGAAAGAATCGCTGAGTCTTCCTGCTCTCTGTTATTAGAGTCTGATCCATCAGACGCGTACCTGTTCCATTCAGAAGCCGTGCGATTGAAGGGAAACTCCAAGGCTAATCCGTGCCTCTCCCTACAGATCAGTTTCGGCATAGGAACAATCATTAGATCAGACAGAACTGTTTCATCCGACATCCTCAACCTATCCCCCCTGAATTAACACTTCGGGTTCAAAGTCGTGTACGGTTCGCAAACCGGCATAACTGTACAACCCAGTCTGGCTCATTATTCTATGCTTGAATCGAAGCTTGAAAGCTCCTTGCATTCCAGAGATAAGTTAATTCATGAGCGTCAATGGGTTCACTCGCACTTCCAGGGGGAATGAAATGGTTCGTCCATTCTGACGGTGAGACTCAAAAACAGCAGAAATCATTTCGACAGTCTGGGCTGCTTCTTTAGCACTGCAAAGAGGATCGCGATCTTCCTCGATGGCCGATATCAAGTCTTCACAGGGAACCTGATGATGTTGAACCCCGGAAACATGCTTGGGATTCGGCTCCGGGAGATCTGCTCCGGCCGAACTGATCTTCAACCAGGGTTTCCCATTTTGAGAGGGTGCGAACGGATTGCCAGGAATCAGATGAGCAAAGTCGGTTTCATCGCAGCGAAGTTCAATTATGCCTTTTGATCCAATCAATTGCAGGCCGAACCCGTGGCTGCCAATGCCTCCGTTTGCAATCGATTCAAAATATCCAACGACTCCTGAATCAAACAGGTATCGTACATGAAGTTCGTTTCCTGCGATGGGACCAATTGCTTCTGGTCCGTCATGCACATCCTGCTTCGTAACGAGATGACCATCCTGCTGCATAACCGCAGAACAAGATTTCGGAGCACCTCCAAAATAAGTCATCAAATTTAAGACGTGCGAACCGAGAACCCACAAATCTTCTGCGCCGCCACGGGGATCGCATTTCCCTCGTCCTCGAATCTCAAGCAACTTGCCGATCTCGTCAGCTGCAATGAGCCGATCAATCGTCTGTAATTCACTGCGATATCGATTCCGATGCGCGACTGCTATTTTTACGTTGTGTTTCTTCGCTGCGGCCAGTACTTCGTCTACTTCTTTGAGCGTTCGGACGAAAGGCTTTTCGACATAAATTCCTTTCGCTCCCCCTTCAATAGCCGCAATGATCATTGCATGATGCTGATCAGGGTGACACGGACAGACCGCCACAATCTCAGGACGAACTTTCTGCAGCATCTCGTGGTAGTCGATAAAGCCTGCTTTGGCATCGAGTTTCAGTTTGGACACCTCCCGCTGTAATCCTTCCTCATTGGCATCCGCGACCGCAACGATTTCTGTTCGATCAACATCATGCCAGACCGTATCCAATCCATGCCCAAAATTCCCCCGCCCGGTATGCCCAATCACACCGACTCGATAAACTTTAGCATCGACATTTGCATCCAGAGCCTGCAATCCCCAGTTCGTAATAACACCCCAGGCGAGCCCAAAACTTCCGAGTGTAAATTGACGTCGTTGCATAGCGATAATTCCTGATTCTTATTGATAATTGAATTTCAAAATACAGCCGTAAGACATTCTGTAATGTTGGACAACAAGTTCATTCCAGTGGAAAAGGTAATCATAATCCATCATCAGAACTGAAAAAATTAAGTGCATGACTGTGCTAAGGATTCATTTCTGCACACTAACTGTGCGATTTGGCACACTCATTCAAACTAAACTGTGACAAATCGTCATAATCGCTTTAGTCTAACATAGAATATCGGCATATTCCTTATGCAGAGTATTTCAGGGAATGCCAGAACAACTCAGCACACCGATAGTTCAGGTAATTGAGGAGTTACCGGACTAGACCATTTTCAAATGGATACTGCAGTCGCATGACTGCATTAAACGGCAATAAAAAGCTGTGTTTGTTCCTGCCATACGCTGCAGTTCATTTTTGAATATGCTCCAGGAATTCCCCTCAATTAGACTGAACATCGTTAATTCTGTTGATTTGGGGAGTGTGATCAATGCGCAGGGTCAGTTTTATTTTTTGCAGCTGGCTATTGAGCCTGTCTGTTGCACCTGTCGAGGCAGGTCTGTTTGACAATGTCTTTCAAAACACTTCGGATTGCTGCATAGACAGTTGCTGTGATGACACCAGTTACTGGGACGAATGTGTGGATTCCTGTTGTGATGATGGCTGCTGCGGCTGCGGTGGTGATGACCTGTTATTGGGGATTTTTGCGTCAAGTGACCATTGCTTTGATGACTTCATCAGCCCAATGACGAATCCGGTCTTCTTCGAGGATCCTCGAACACTGACCGAATTGCGTCCGATATACATTCACCATGTTGTTCCGCAAGGAGTGGGTGGTGGAGAAATCAATTTGATGGCCGTTCAAATTCGTGCCGCCCTGACCGATCGTCTTTCACTGGTTGCCGCCAAAGACGGCTATTTGACGTCGTCCAATGCCGTCATCGATGATGGTTGGGCTGATGTCGCTTTGGGGCTGAAATATACAGTGTTGCGGGATACCTGCTCCGGCAAACTACTCAGTGTGGGTGCTTCTTATGAAATGCCCGTTGGGTCTCATACGGCTGCTCAGGGAAATGGCGATGGAGAATTTCATCTGTATGCCACAGGCGGAACCCGAATCGGCGACAACATGCACTATCTGGCTGCAGCTGGTCTTCGCCTCCCAGCCGATGCTGCCGATGAAAGCAAATCGATGTATTTGTCTCAGCATCTCGATTATATGGTCAGCAAGAAATTCTACCTGTTGACTGAAATGAACTGGTTCAGTTGGTTCCAGGGTGGGAATCGAGGCGTTCCTGGTCTCCCCTCCGTCGAAGGACTGGATTTCTTCAACCTTGGGGCTCCAGATGTCGCAGGCAACAACATCGTGACTATGGCTTGGGGTGCCAAGTACAAACCAACCTGTAATCAGGAAATTGGTCTGGCTTATGAAATTCCAATCAGCAGTCGAAACGATGTTATCAGCAATCGTCTGACCATCGATTACATCGTCCGCTACTAATTTTTGAGAAACCTTGTCCGAACCGGACGAGTATTGCATTGGGGCAAATAAAAACCACGGAGGAATTCCTCCGTGGTTTTTTATTTCGAGCATATTCATAAACGAATTGCAGCATTCAGTAGGAGTAAACACAGTGTCATTTGCGCACTGATTCCCATACGGCTGCAGAATTCATTTTAAAATGGTCTAAAATTCTCCGACAACTTCACCACCCTGTTTGGTGCCGAGTGATCCCCAGACTCCATAAGGGGTCTGGACACTTGATCCCCCTCCGGGAGGCGAGGCATTCGCGTTACCAGCATCGATATTTTCACTGATAAAACGGACGGAGCCATCACCCATTAAGAACTGAGCACCGCCTTTGTGTTCGCTGGAAGCGGTTAATATTGCAGTCCCGTTGTCTGCGTTGGGATTATTACCGTTTGAGCAGGAAGGATTATTAGGAGCCAGGATTGTGCCGAATGCACAACGTTCGGCCTGACCATCCCACAGTGAACCTCCATGTCGGGCTTTCACAGGAAGTCCAGCCGAAAACTGACCGTTGACGACGGTCGCTTTGCAATTCGAGGGTGTCAGTGGAGTCACTTCATTGACAATCGATTGACGAATTCGATTTCGGTTGCCTGTGGTTGAAACTCCTGCATTGGCACGAACGTGTTCGCCCATCGCAATCGTATTACTCAGGCCATCGGTTACATCTCGGAACTTGACTTTTGACCTTCTGCCGAACATCCCTCGCACATTACTGCCGTTGATGCCGCTCGCGTTGTCTCCTACGCAGAAAACATAACTGTTTGAACGGGGGTCGCTGACACTGTAGCCAGGATCTGACGGACACAAATATCCCGGGATGACAGCATTATTCCAGACCGACCAACTTTCCCAGCCTCCCGGTCCACCCGGTGAAATGGGAATACTGGGATCGCCAGCACTGATGGCATCAAACAGAGCGTTTTGCTCAATGAATGGCAGGAGGGAATAAAATCCACTCAGTCGATTACAGTTCCCGCTGCGGCGAGTGCCGATTGATGTACTGATACTTCCGCAGGTGTCTGTCCCACCTGAACGATAAGGCAGACAGCGGTAGACATCGTGATAATTGTGCATTGCCAATCCGATCTGCTTCAAATTGTTCTTGCACGAACTTCGACGAGCCGCCTCTCGGGCCTGCTGCACAGCTGGTAAAAGAAGAGCAACCAAGATTGCTATAATCGCGATCACTACTAGCAACTCGATCAGCGTAAACCCACGTCTAGTTCCGGGGTGTCTCAAGTTCATCATACTTTCCTCGTAATGTAAGAGTCGTGAAGGGATAAATATCCTGTTAAAAATTGGCCAGCATGAAATGCTGAAAGTGATTTTTCGAACTCAACGATTAGTAATTATACTAACCTTAGGGCTCACACATAAATCGGTCAACTTATGTTATGCGATTTATGCGATTTGCTGGTAATTATAAGTGAAGCTTATGTATTGGCGGCTTTTGGCCGAGTCGACGCTAATCCAATAGGTATATTTATGGATAGATTTCGTACCCTGAAGCCCACTGGAAGATTATTTGATGCATTCATGCAGGAGCAAAAAACGTGTTTTCTTACGCTTGAAGCCCATGCGACTGAAGAATCCATTTGAAAACCTGAGCAAATCATCGCTTCTCAAGAGTCATGATTCACACCAAAACGATTACATTACTCACGCAAATCCGTGTTGCGGGCGCTCTTGGAGAGAAGTCCCTGAATTTTAAAACTTCAGGAGCTCCCGCTAAGGTGGAGCGGCACCGTCACTCCAAGTTTTTTGGAGTTCAAGTTTTACCAGGCGTCATTTTCGTCATAAACCACCAAATTCAGGTTCCGTTAGTAAAAAGGGGATCATTATGGTTGGTTGTCCACAGTTTTTCAGACGATCTCTGTGGTTCCAAATCGAAATTGTTCTAAAGATTACCAGATCGTTTGAAAACTTACCCAAAGACGATTTTCGCCTTAACCGCACACAACAGGATTATTCAAACAGCATCTTGATATTTACGGAACTGATGGCATCGCATATTACTCGCACTTCAAGGTAGCTCCCCCTATTCGACCTGAAGCAGGTCCTCTCTTTATTTGATGGTGTCCGGCCAATTGTCCGGTTTAACTATGCTGTGAATTTTGCCCACCAATGAACTCGAAAACCCGTCTTTGCCGAGAGTCGATCAGAGGAAGCCTCAATCGATGATTCGTCAGGATCTCAAATACAGCGTTGGCGATGGGGCGGCTTTTGGCTTGATGGTTGGGATGGGAGAAACCTACCTGCCTGCTTTTGTGCTGGCGATTGGTCTCGGAGAACTTGTTTCGGGGATGATTGGCAGCCTGCCCTTATTTCTCGGTGGAATTCTGCAATTAATCTCCCCGTGGGCAATTCGGAAAATCGGTTCTCATAAAAACTGGGTTGTCGCCTGTTCTCTGGTGCAGGCTTTAATGTTTGTTCCTCTGATATTCGCAGCCTGCAGGGGAACTTTGGGAACGTTTGAAGTGGTGTTGATTGCATCCCTGTATTGGGGGACAAGCCTGGCGACTGGTCCGGCTTGGAATACTTGGATTGGAACACTGGTTCCCGTGCGAGTCCGCTCAAAATACTTTGCTTCACGAACTCGAATTTCTCAAGCTTGTGTCTTTATTGGATTCATCGCAGCTGGACTATCTTTGCAGTATGCTTCCCAGCAGAATCGGTTGTTAACCGCTTTTGCAATTTTGTTCAGCGTTGCGGGTATTTGTCGCTTGATATCGTCTTATATGCTGGCTCGACAACGTGAGCCGTTCCCGATTCCAGCAGGCATGGTCCGTCGACCGATCACGCAGACATGCCGGGATTTAACCGAGGGACCGGGCGGTCGCCTGCTCATGTTCTTGGTGGCAACACAGGCGGCTGTGCAGATGTCTGGACCGTATTTTACGCCGTTCATGCTGAACAATCTGAAGTTTTCTTACCTGCAGTTTGTGAGTTTGATCGCGGTCGCTTTTCTGGCACGAATCTTTGCGCTGCCAGTCTGGGGTCGCCTGGCTCATCGCGTTGGAGCAATGCGGCTGTTATGGATTGGAGCTCTGGGGATTGCACCTGTCAGTCTCGGATGGACTTTCTCACAAAATTATTACTGGTTGATGACCATTCAGCTTTACTCAGGAGCAGTCTGGGCTGCCTATGAACTTGCCTTTTTCCTGCTCCTGTTTGAATCGATTCCAGAACAGCAACGCACTGGATTGCTGACCGTTTACAATCTGATTAATGTAACAGCCTGGGTCTGCGGGGCCCTGGTGGGGGGATTGCTGTTGTATTCGATGAATACCAGCTTCAATGCCTATTTGATTCTCTTCGCTCTTTCTGGGCTGGGACGTTTCCTGGCCCTGCTACTGCTCACAAGAATTCCGCATTTGGTCGTCGCCTCCAGTGAAATCGGTATGCGAACCGTAGCGGTGCGACCGAACGGTGCCAACCTGGATGCCCCAGTGTTGCCGAGTATGCCTGATCAAACAGACGAGGAATCAGTACGAAATGAAGTCGCTTTGACTGCTTGAACGTCTGCTTCTTATTGGCAAAACAGGAAATTCCTCACAAAAACTCTTTGTCATCAGTCAGAAGGCAAAGAGTTTTTGAGTTTGTTAATAGTGGTACAGAAACGATAAAATAGCTCAATCACTATTTCCTTTTTGGATTCCTTAAACAAACGTCCTCTTCAAATTTTTGTTGCTCCAGTCACTTCATAAAATCACACATCAACGATTGATCACTTGACTGATGTATGTTTCGATCAGAAGAATACAGCAGAGACTACTGATCAAAAATAATTCTTCCTCACAATAATAAAATCGGATGCACCATGATTAATGAAATTCCCAGACGAGTCGCCCTGAAATTATTGACGATGGGTTCTGCCTTGATCGGTACAAAAAATAGTCTTGAAGTTCGTGGAGATGAAAAAGACGGCTCCGAGAAATTACAGGTTGTCGGGAATTGGAAACAAACTCATGATCGAGTCTGGTTGGGTGAGGAGTTTTGGGCCAATCCGATGGAAAACTGGCGAATTGTCGATGGTGCAGCCGAATGTCAGTCGACATCGGGAAATCGCAGTGTGCATTTACTGACGCATCAGATCACCAACCCTGGAGGTTCATTTCAAATGTCGGTGAATACCCGACAGGTGCAGGCTGGCAAAAAAGAGGGGGGAGTGGCTTTTCGCGTGGGAGTCAGCAGTGATATCAATGAATATCGCAGTAACTGTTTTGCTCCGGGAGGTATTGTCGCTGGTGTTGTTGAAAACCAACTCGTTCTCGGCGGCAAGCGAAGTGATTTGTCGAGGAAAGCAGATCTTCAGGATGTGTCTCTGAAACTGAAGGGAGAGCCCGCTGGAGATCAATATCAACTTGAGTTGACGGCATACTCTGGCGGAAAAACACTCGGCACTCTCAAGAATCTCTTCCGTCCCCAGGCAATTCTGGGGAATGTCGCATTAGCCAATAATTTCAATACAGCCGATCGCAAATCTGATGGGAGTCGATATGCGTTTCGCGACTGGAAGGTTGGCGGGGATGCATTTTTTGTCAATGAAAATCACAAATTCGGACCAATTCTCTGGTCCATGTATTCACTGAGTGATTCCCGCAGTGACGAAGGTTTTGTACTCAAATTGAGTGCATTGACTGGTCCACTTGGTAAGGATGACAATCAACTAGTTGAATTGCATTTGAAGAAAAACGGAACTTGGCGGCAAGTCGTCAAATCAACTTTGAATACAGATGCCTGGGTGGCAACTTTTCGGATATCAAATTGGAATGAGAATGTAGAAGCGCCCTATAAGCTCGTTTATCGAGAACAACTCACGGATGGAGGGGAGTCTGTTTCAGAATGGTCTGGGACGATTAAGGCTAATCCAACCGGCAGGCCGTTACGCATGGGAGCGTTGACCTGTCAGAACGATTACGCATTTCCTTATGAACCCGTCAATGAAAATTTGATGAAGCTCGATCCTGATTTACTGTATTTTTCTGGTGATCAGATTTATGAAAATCATGGCGGCTTCGGTATCATTCGCGATCCCGCTGAACCTGCGATCCTGAATTATCTGCGAAAATTCTATCAGTTCGGCTGGTCCTTCCGTGAAGCGATGCGAGACCGTCCAACCCTATGTATTCCTGACGACCACGATGTTTTTCAGGGAAACATCTGGGGTGAAGGAGGAGCACCGATGCAGGGCATCGACAAGGGAGCCTCTTCCAAAGGTGGTTACCGTGAACCGGTTCGCATGGTCAATGCAGTCCATTTGACCTGCACATCACATCATCCAGATTTTTATGATCCGTCGACGATCAAACAAGACATGAGTGTCTATTACGGCGACATGGTTTACGGCGATGTCAGTTTTGCCATCATTGCTGACCGTCAGTGGAAAAGCGGGCCAGAGCATGTCGACACGGGTAGTGGACGGGCAGACCATGTGCAAGATCCCGAATTTGATTGCTCGAAACTGGATAAACCAGGCCTGGTTTTACTCGGTGAACGTCAGGAAGAATTCTTGAAACAGTGGGCGGAAGACTGGCGGGGACATTCGATGAAAGTCCTGCTGAGTCAGACCGTTTTTGCCGGAGTTGCGACCCATCATGGAGACTACAATGGATATTTAAAAGCAGACCTGGATTGCGGAGGCTGGCCACAAACAGCTCGGCAGCATGCGCTCGGTATTATCCGCAAGTCGAAGGCTTTGCATGTCAATGGCGATCAACATTTGACGACAATGTGTCAGTACGGATTCCAAAAACAAAGAGACAGCAACTGGTCATTCTGTCCTCCTGCGATAGCCGTCGGCTATCCTCGCTGGTGGCGTCCCGATGAGTTGGAGATGCCTCATCAGAATCGACCGAAACATGATTTACCAAATACTGGTGAGTTTACAGATGGGCTAGGAAATCTTGTCTATGTATATTCGGTCGGTAATCCAGAAGTTGCCTCAGAAAAGAATCGATACGATAAGGCTCATCAGAAGGGAAGCGGTTTTGGAATTGTTACGGTCGACACTCAGGCAAAAACTTACACGATTGATTCTTACAAATTTCTTATTGATCCAACCGATGGCAATGAGACGAATCAATTTCCTGGTTGGCCATTAACAATTCATCAAGCTGAAAATCAGGGTGAAAATTCCATCTCCTGATGAAATGACTGGTTTATTCTGAGCAGGCGATTTCCAGGATTTCGGAGACAATTTCCATTAATGGCTCGGCTCCGCTTTCTTTAATCATTCTGCAGATTTCAGCGAACGTCTCGGGTTCATCTCGTGCACTTTCCAGGGTATGCAATCCCATCGTCACAATTCCGAGATGGGTTTTGATGTCGTGCTGGAGTTGTCGAAGTTGTTTACGGCGATCTTCCATACAGGATGGCGTCGTATCCTGTTCATTGTTCATAGTACTGCCTGAATTATTGGGAATGTGGTGAAAGCAGGGGAGATCGGTTGGTATTTGAGTTTGAATTCCTAAAGAGGATTCATCTCTATCTTAACTGTAATTAAATATGGTGGATTCAATTTTGAAATGCACGGGTTGATGGAAAAAGAGTGACATTCGTGAGATGGTTTGTTTTGACCAAACGACCATCAATCCTACTAAGAAGAAATCACGAATGTCACACACGCATCTTACTGCTGAGGAACGTGATTCCATAGCGCACATGCACGCCCTGGGACACTCTCGAATAGAAATTGCGCGCGAGTTATCCCGAGACCCCAGCACGATCTCCCGAGAACTGCGGCGGAATTCGGATGCGACCGGGAAGTATTTCGCCGGGAAAGCCGACCGCAAAGCGCGACGGCGTCGACAACTCTGCAAACTCCCCTGGAAACTCAACCACGCTCCGCTCAAAGAATTCCTGCTCGATAAGTTGTCTCTCAAGTGGTCGCCGGAACAGATTGCAGGTCAACTCTTGCGACTGCATCCTCGGGAGGCCAGAATGCGAATATCCATTGAGACGATTTACGCCTGGATCAAAGCAAACAAAAAGCAGGGCGGCAACATCTACAGGCAGCTGCGTCAATCGAGAAAGAAACGCCGCAAACGCTACGGCACAGGGATCTCCAGACGATGCGACCCGACCAAAAAGCCAATGGATCAGCGACCGGTTTCTGCACGCAATCGTTCGCGGATCGGGCACTGGGAATCGGATACCATCGAGGGTCAAAAGGGGACCGGCTACATTGTCACGCATGTCGAACGCAAGACCGGCTATCTTGTGGCGAGCTATCTGCCGGACAAGAAAGCATCGACGTTGAACGCGGCTTCGGTGTTTGCGTTTGAGGGGTTGCCATCGTCATTGATTCGAACTTTGACGACGGACAACGGGAGTGAGTTTTCGGGTCATCGAGAGTTGGAGCAAGCCCTGCATTGTGCGATCTATTTTGCTCCGGCTCGCCAGCCGTGGCAACGCGGCCAGAATGAGAACACCAACGGGCTTCTGCGGCAATACTTCCTGAAGGGGAGCGATTTCCGTAAACTGAAAGCCGAGGATATTCAAGCGGCTGTGATGGAGTTGAACAACCGGCCTCGCAAAAAGTACCAATTCAAATCACCACACGAATGTCACTCTTTTTCCATCAACCCGTGCATTTCAAAATTGAATCCACCTATCTCTCCAGAGCAATCCTTCATCAGATGCATCATTATTGGCACTTTAGGGTGGGTGTCTGTGAAAGTTGTTTAGCTGACATGAACTGCTAACGCATTTCATAGATACTATTGATTAGCACAAAGTTTCGCGTGTCTTCGCATTAAATAAAACGGGACATCACCTCGAATCAGATGGATATAAAATGAAGCGAATCACGATTCTGTGTCTGATCATTTTCCTGTTCGAATCTTCTGCATTTTTGCAGGCTGCCTCACCTTTAAAGTCGGTCAGGGTCGTCAGATTCAATGTCTGGTATGGTTTCTCCAAAGCTCCAGAACAAAAAGCAAAGGCCCTGAAATATTTGAACGAGCAAAAACCTGATATTGTCTCTCTGCAGGAGTTGAACGGTTACCGGAAAACGAATTTGGAGCAAGATGCCATCGCATGGGGGCATCCTTACAGTGAGTTATTGAAAGAAGACGGTTTTCCCACAGGCATCACTTCGAGTGCTCCCATTGAAGATGTTCAAATAACAAAAGAGGGATTCCATCATGGACTGCTGCGATGTCAGACACACGGGTTGTATGTTTATGTGATCCATCTGCATCCTTCCAATTGGGAATTACGCCGGCGTGAGATTAATTTACTGCTCAAAGATATTGACGCACTCCCGGCCAATTCGAAAATAATTCTGGCAGGTGATTTCAATACATTTTCACCCCGCGATCAAACTGAGTACAATTCCTCAAAGGATTTGATCCCATTCTTCGAGCGACTCGATAAGCAGACTCAAGGGAATAATCTCAAAAATGGAAAAATTGATTACTGGCACATCGAGAAACTTGAACAGGCTGGATTGGTGGATGTCATCGCGAGTCAGCGAAATCAGTTTGATGGGACTTTCCCCACAGAATTAAGAAGAAGTGAAGACTTGGGTCCCGAGCGCAGGCTCGATTACATTTTTTGCTCTCCGAATTTAATCAACTCCTGCATTTCAGCTCAATGTCTTGTGAACTCCAAAACCTCAATGTTATCCGACCATTATCCCGTGACTGCAACATTCCAATTCGAAAAGCAATCCCTCAACCACTGATTGTTTGACATCCCACCCCTGAAAAACCTACCAGATGAAAGAATTCTTGTGTTCAGACTTTTCTTCCTGACTATTGCCTTAACAATCTCACTCCCAATTCATTCAATTCGCAGTGAAGATTATCTCTTTCAACTTCAAACCGATGCCGTTGAAGCTGGAAAATCTCCGGTCGGGCATTGGGGATGGGAACAGGACAATTACATGAAGTGGGGAACTCACTCGAATCGATTGATTCCCGTATACACTTTTGGAACATGCAAAGCAGGAGATGGAATCGATCTGACGGATTATCAAAATGAAAACAGTCCCTATCGGAATACAGCATCTGTCCGACAAATCTTCCATCGTGTTCCCCCAGGAACGGTAAACAACGAGGCCGAGTATTTCGATCAGACAAATATCTATGATATACAACTGGCAGCTTTAAGAGATGGCAAAAAGCATATCATACTGGTCGTATTCGATGGCATGGACTGGCAGACTACATTTAATGCGAGCACTTACAAGAATCAACAGGTGAAATACGATTCCGGTCGCGGCAGTGGACTTCATTTTCAGGATTATCAGGCACAAGGAACGTCACAATTTGGCTGGATGGTGACGAGCCCCTATTCGGACAATGGCAAAGTCAATGTCGATCATCAAACAGTTTCGATGGAGAACAATCCCAAATTAGGCGGATACACTGCTGCCATTGGTGGACCGTATCCCTGGTCAATTCCAACAGAATTAGAATACCTGATTGGCAAAGGAACCATCGAACATACTTATACTGATTCTGCAAGCTCTGCCACCAGCATGACGACCGGAGAAAAAACCTACGACGCTGCGATCAATATCGGCCCCTTTGGAAATCAGTTCACGACAATTGCTCATCTGGCCCAAAAGAAGAATTATAAAATTGGTGTCGTCACTTCTGTTCCCATCAGTCATGCCACTCCAGCGGCAGCTTACGCTCATAATGTATCCCGAAACGACTATCAGGATTTAACACGGGACTTGCTGGGACTCACTTCGATCAGTCATCCCAACAATCCACTTTCAGGTGTAGACGTCTTGATTGGCTGTGGCTTCGGAGAAGATCGAAATCAAGATGCAGGTCAGGGTGAGAATTTTGTTCCCGGCAATGGGTATTTGACGACAGAGGATCTTTTAAAAGCCGATTCCCGCATGGGTGGAAAATATCTGGTCGCGCAACGGTCCGAGGGAGTTTCTGGAAAAACGTTGTTAGAAGTTGCGGCTCAGGATGCGATTGATCAGCAGAAACGACTCTTTGGATTTTTTGGCGTCGACAAAGGACACCTCCCATTTCAAACCGCCAATGGTGACTTCAATCCCACAATTGGCCGAAGCAAGAAAGCCGAAAATTACACCGATGCTGACCTCTTTGAAAATCCGACACTCAGTGATTTTACTGCTCAAGCCATAAATGTCCTGTCGCATAACGATGCCCCGTTCTGGTTGATGGTCGAAGCGGGAGATGTCGACTGGGCCAACCATGACAACAATCTCGATAATTCGATTGGGGCCGTTCTCAGTGGAGATGCCGCTGTGAAGGTGGTAACCGACTGGGTCGAGGCCAACAGCAGCTGGGACGAAACCGTGATGATTGTGACTGCCGACCATGGACATTATTTCGTGCTGGAAGATCCACAATTGTTGATTAAGTCGACTGAAGAGGGAGCAAAAACAAATTCCGAATAATATTACTTTGGGATAGTTTCTGCGAATTCAGCCTCTCAGTATAAATGAGGTAACAAAATGCTGAGAATCATACTTTCAATAGTCGCAATTATTAATGCTTCTTATTGCTCCGCTGAAGAGATGTCATGGATACAAGTCTCTCTGGACGGGAATGGTTTTGAACAAACGGGAACGAACCAACCGTTTGTCCCCTGGGGATTCAACTACGATCACGAAGGTGATGGAAAACTGCTCGAAGATTACTGGGACGACGAATGGAAGACTGTTGAAGAGGCGTTTCAGGAGATGAAAGTACTAGGGGCCAATGTGGTTCGTATTCATCTACAATTTGGCAAGTTCATGGATAGTCCAATCCAGCCGAAGAAAGCGTCATTGAATCGTCTGGTCAAACTGCTTGAACTGGCTGAGCGAACGGGACTGTATCTTGATGTGACCGGACTGGGTTGTTACCACAAACAGGATGTCCCAGCCTGGTATGATGAATTGAGTGAATCGGAACGCTGGCAGGCTCAAGCGGTTTTCTGGGAAGCGATTGCCAAGACGTGTGCAAACAGCCCGGCTGTTTTTTGTTACGATCTGATGAACGAACCTGTTGTTCCAGGAGGCACGAGGAAAAGAACAGACTGGCTGGGTCCTGCTTTCGGGGATAAGCATTTTGTGCAGTTCATTACCTTGGAGCAGGGGGGACGGGAACGAACTGAGATTGCCCGAGATTGGATTCACACACTTGTCACTGCGATTCACAAGCACGATAAACGTCACCTGATCACTGTCGGCATGGTCCCCTGGAGTCTCGACCGGCCGGGACTCAATTCAGGTTTTGATCCCATGAAAGTTGCTGGCGACCTCGATTTCATCGCCATGCATATTTATCCAGAACAGAATAAACTCGAAGAAGCAATTCAAACATTGAAGGGTTTTAAACAGGTAGGCAAGCCTCTCATTATCGAAGAAATCTTTCCACTCAAATGTAATGTCGACGAATTGAAACAATTCATTACTCGCTCCCGAGAATATGCGACCGGTTGGCTTGGGTTCTATTGGGGAACTACTCCGCAGCAGTATCGAGAGAAGCCTGAGGACTTGCCTGCATCGATCACGCTAGGATGGTTGGAATTCTTTCAGAAAAATGCTCCTGAATTCCAGGCTCATTAATCATTTCGTTTTTTCATATTCCCCAGATATTGTGCAAATTCTTTCAGGTCATCTGCTGACATCGATTCGACAATTTCCAACTTGTGGATGTCATGCAATGCGAGGATGTGATCCGCATGAAAGTAAATGGAACGGCCTGATTCCAGTCCGTGCAGGTGGCATTCTGCAAGATGATTATCAACAACGCCTCTAAAATGCTTATCAGAGACGTCCTGAATCTGGACCCAGAAGTCTTCTCCCCAACCACGGGACGGAAGTTTTGGAGATGGCAGGTTTAATAACGATTCAGGGTGCTCGTGCTTGAGAATCGGTTTGGAGAGTTCCCCATTGCACGAGGGGCATTTACAGGCAGCAAGATCGTCCTCATGAACTGAGAACCTGGGGGAATCAATTCTTAATTCAACAAATTGGCCTGGGGCGACATTTCGTTTAATAACATCGGGGGGAATCTGAAACTGTTCTCCGTTGGCTTGATGCATAGCGACACCATTTACGAGTTCATAACCATTCGTAAATCGCTGTTCGTCAAATTGATGCTTCAGACTGTTCATTTTGCTTGATAATACACTGCTAACCACACAGTCGGTTCTTTGTCAGTTGTCCATTCGACGCGATGCTTCTGATGAGCAGGAATCAATTGATGATCTCCCGGCTGCATGACAATCGATTGACCAGCCTCAAAAACTAATTCGGCTTCGCCTTTGAGTACGATCACCCATTCATGTTCTTCTTGATCATACCAAAATCCCTTTTTGTTGGCATGTCCGGTGGAGACGATCCGTTCAATGCGAACATGTGAATTCTCTGCAAGAATTGTGATCAGTTCTTCAGAAATTTTGTCCGGTAAATTCTGAAACAGATTATTTAAGTTGGAATCAGTCATTGCTCGGCTCTTCAAGAGATCGAATCACCCGGCAGGGATTCCCGGCTGCAAGGACTCCCGCTGGGATATCTTTTGTCACAACACTCCCCGCCCCGATAACGGCTTTTGATCCGATTGTTACACCAGGACAGATGACGGCAGAACCTCCCACCCAGACATCCGAACCGATTGTAACCGGCATTCCGAATTCCTGTGTTCGCCTGAGTTCGGCATTTAATGGATGAGTAGCCGTATAAATCTGAACGGCTGGACCGAAAAACGTGAAGTCGCCAATCTTGACTTCACAGACATCCAGAACCACACAATTAAAATTGAAATAGACTCGTTCACCGAGGTATATATTGGATCCGTAATCACAATAAAACGGAGGTTCCAGCCAAACAGAATCCCCTCCGCTGCCCAATAATTCCTTAAAGATTCGTGATCGAACCTGCTGATCTCGCGGTCGAGTTGAATTCAATTCGAAACACAGATCCCGAGCACGATCTCGCTGCTTCACCAGTTCGGGGTCAAGAGCATCGTACAATTCTCTAGCCAGCATTTTTTCTCGCTCAGTTCTCATCTGGCTTCTTCGACCTCTTCAATAAATTTGAAGCGAGGGATCTGTTCTCCGTCACGAACAATCGTTTCGAAGAACATCGACTTTGGACGAACCCACAAACTCCGATCCCCATAATCTGTTCGATACACCACTAGTTCCTCTTCGGTTTCACTGTGTCGAGCGAGTCCGATGACGATGTAATCCTTACCCTTGTAGTGACGGTAACGACCGGCTTTCAATTTTGTGACTTTCGTATGGGTATGAACTGAGAGCGTCTAGATAAAATTGTTATTTCGATCAATTCAAAAAGCCAACCAATAATTATCATGACTAGCAGAACGGCTGCCAGAGCTCTCAGCAGAAAAAAGGAACCGTCCTTCTTTTATATCGAAAACTGTAACATCGCTCAAAATAATCCTGCAATCGTTCAAGCAAACAGATTGAACATCGCCATCTCATTCACCTACAGACCACTGATTTTACTCTCTAACGAGCAATGGTTTAACATTCTCCTATACAGATTTGCAGACATTTTCCTGAAATGCACAAACTCTTGATCTCAATATCTTCGAAAGTATTCCTTCACTAAATATCCATAAAGTGACATAAACCGTTGACAGCCTATCTAATGCTGATGATCATATATGTATCAATGGGAATTAATGCTTATGTCGCAATGATTTCACGTGATACCCCACACGATCCCCCTGCATCCAAACTGCCTTGATATCCTCAAATTGTGAATGGATACGACATGAGTCGTGACTCACAAGTCCTTCCTGCGAAATTATCGATGTTATCTTTGCAAGGAACGCTTTGCGTATGCCTGCTCTTGATCAATTCGGTTTCAGCAGCTGAGAGGACTAAGCCGATTAGTTTCACCAATGATGTTATCCCGGTTCTGACAAAAGCGGGTTGCAATACGGGTGTCTGTCATGCAAAAGCTGGCGGTGGTCAGAACGGTTTCCAACTCTCACTGTTGGGATTTGAATCTCTGGATGATTACGAAGCCATCGTGATGGATGGTCGAGGACGTCGAGTCTTCCCTTCGTCTCCAGATCAAAGCCTGTTACTCAAAAAAGCCGCTGCTCTTGTGCCCCATGGCGGTGGTATGCGACTGACGCCGGAATCCTCCGGTTTTGAATTACTCCACAATTGGATCGAGCAGGGCATGCGGTATTCCAATGAGAATGCCATCGATTTGGTTTCGGTCGAAGTTCAACCGGCTCGTTCGGTCCTTGAGATGAATCATCAACAGCAGTTGAACGTTCTCGCTAAATATTCAGACGGAAGTATTCGCGATGTCACTTCCCTTGCACTGTACGAGGTCAACTCGGAAGCGATGGCTCATGTCGATGAAGAAGGCCTTGTAAAGGCCAGCGATATTCCTGGCAAAGTCGCCGTTATGGTGAGGTATCAGGGGCAGGTCTCGGTCTACACAGCAGCGGTTCCACTTGGCGCTCCTGTTGAAGAAGTTCCAGAATCGAACAATTTTGTTGATGATTTCGTTTTTGAAAATCTGAAGGAACTCGGCATTCCCCCTTCACCGATTTGCGATGATGCGACTTTTTTACGTCGAGTCTCTCTGGATATTTCTGGAAGAATTCCAACCGAAAAGGAGACGACAGAATTCCTCGCCAGTTCCGATCCTGATAAGCGGGACATCGTGATTCAGCGATTACTCCGCAGTCCTGGATATGCCGATTACTTCGCCAGCAAATGGACACCTCTGCTCAAGAACAGACGTGATAACGCCAGCGACATCACGGCCAATTTCGCCTTTCATGCCTGGATTCGCGACAGTCTCCTGGCAAACGTCTCGTACGATCAGATTGTGCGCGAACTATTGGCGGCGACCGGAACTGTCGTCAGCAATCCCCCTGTCGCCTGGTACAAACGGGTCAAGGATCCCAAGGAACAACTCGAAGATGTCGCTCAGTTATTTCTTGGTGTCAGAATGCAATGTGCGCAGTGTCATCATCATCCCTTCGAGCGTTGGAGTCAGGATGACTATTATTCACTGTCTGCATTCTTCAGCCAGATCGGTCGCAAGCCGACCGCGACTGCTGGGGAGGACTTGATTTTTCACAAGCGTGGTATCGCGACGGCTAAGAATGTGAAATCTGGAGAAAATCTCACACCGGCTGCTCTTGGAGCCGATATGGGAGAAATCCCGCCTGATGTCGATCCTCGGCTGAAACTGGCCGACTGGATGAGTTCTCCAGAGAACCCATATTTCGCCAAGGCTCTTGTGAACCGATACTGGAAGCATTTTTTCAGCAGAGGTTTGATTGAGCCGGAAGATGATATCCGCGACACCAATCCACCGACGAATCCAGAATTGCTCGCGGCACTCGAAAAGCATTTCATCGACAGTGGTTATGACCTCAAAGAAATGGTTCGCACGATCACATCCTCAAAAGCCTACCAACTCAGCGCGATGCCGAATGAGCATAACCTGGGAGATCGTCAAAACTACTCCCGGTTTTACCCTCGTCGTATGCAAGCCGAAGTTTTACTCGATGCCATCGACGACCTGACTGGCGCAACAACACGTTTTGCCAACCTGCCCAAAGGCACGCGTGCCATCGCCCTGCCGGATAACAGTTATAACTCATCCCAGTTTCTCCAGGTCTTTGGACGTCCGAGCAGTTTGAGTGTCTGTGAATGCGAACGCGTTCAATCCTCGAGTCTGGCTCAAAGTTTGCATCTGATTAACTCTTCAGAAATTAAAACAAAGCTTGCCACAGGTAACGGTCAGGCGGATCAGTTTGCAAAGTCGGACGAATCAACAGAAGCAAAAATCCATGAGATGTATCTGCTGGCGTATTCACGCAAGCCAGAGCCGCATGAAATTGAAACCGCTCTCGAATATTTGAATGCAACTGCACTCGATGCAGAAGGAAAACCAATCGCTCCTGCGACCTTGGAAAAACAAAACTGGCAGGACCTTCTCTGGGCCTTAATGAACACAAAAGAGTTCATGTTTAATCACTAGAGCTTCGAATCACTGACAACCCGATTCAGTCTGAGAGAATGAAAAATGAAACCGAATCTACTGCGTCAAAACCGAATCCAGAGGGCTTCATTTGCCATTCTCTGTGTGGTGACTCTGTTTTCCAGTCTCGAATCCGTCAATGCCCAATCCGTCTGCCTGCCTGCTCCCCGGCTATTAACCACCATGCCTATGGGCGGACAGACTGGTAGTACGATTGAGGTGACCATTACTGGTCAAAATCTGGATGCAGCAGAAGATTTGATTTTCTCTCACCCGGGAATCACTTCTAAAAAACAGGTTGACGCAAATGGTCAGCCAATACCGCTGAAGTATGAAGTGACAATCGCAACCGATTGCCCGACGGGAATTCACGAGGCTTATGTGATGACTCGTTTGGGAGTTTCATCTTCAAGAGTGTTTACGGTCAGTAAACGCCCTGAAGTGGTTCGCACTAAACCGAACACGACGCTCGAAACAGCAATGCTGCTTGAGGTCAATTCGCTTTGCAATGCGGTCATGACGAAGCAGTCGATCGATTATTACACCTTCAACGCAGAGAAGAATCAGCGTATTGTTGTTGATTGCGGAGCCGAGGGAATCGACTCGAAACTCAAACCCGTACTCATTGTTGCCGATGAAAATGGTGGAGATTTGCTCGTTGAACGGCGAGGAGGAGCGATTGATTTCACTGCCCCCGAAACGGCTACCTATGTCATTAAAGTTCATGATTTAACCTACAATGGAGGCGCCGAGTATTTTTATCGCCTTTCATTGCAGGAACTTTCTCCTGATGAGCAGGTCGAACGTTTGCCATCCATCCAGTTGGTGAATTCTTTCTCTTGGCCTCCTTCGCAATACACCGAGGAGACTCTGGAAGCAGAAACAGAGCCGAATAATCAGTCCATAGAAGCTCAGCAGATCTCTCTGCCATGTCTTATCTCCGGCAACTTTTATCCAGCCGCCGATGTCGACACATTCGAGTTTGAGGCGAAAAAAGGAGAGGTCTGGTGGGTCGAAGTCGCTTCGGAACGTATGGGACGGCAAACCGATCCCTTTGTTCTCGTTCAACACGTAGGAAAAGAAGGGGAGCAGGAAAAGCTGACTGATATTGCTGAATTGAATGACATCCCTAGTCCTGTCAAAGTCTCCAGTAACGGATATTCTTATGACGGCCCTCCCTACAATGCGGGCTCGACTGACGTCCTTGGCAAAGTCGAAATCAAAGAAGATGGAATTCATCGTCTGCAGTTACGTGACTTATTTGGGGGAACCCGAAACGATCCTTCAAATGATTATCGACTGATTATCCGCAAAGCCAATCCTGATTTCGCATTGGTTGGTTGGGCCTTGCACATGAATCTCCGTAATGGCGACCGCAATGCCCTGTCGAAACCTCTGGCATTACGTGGTGGAACGACGATGCCGATTGAGGTTGTTGTTGTTAGACGTGACGGCTTCGATGGAGAAATCGATATCGAAATGACTGGATTACCAACGGGTGTCTCAGCGACAGGACTAAAAATACCTGCAGGGCAATCTCGCGGGATTCTCTTAGTCACTGCGGAAGTCCAGGCTCCTCGTGGTTTGTCTCAGGCATCTGTCTTGGGGAAAGCATTGATCAATGATCAAAATGTTGTCCGCCCCTGTTCCATGGCTTCCATGCAATGGCCAGTTGTCAATGCGGCTCAGGAAATCCCCAGCCCACGTCTGTTGACGCAAGTACCTGTTTCCGTTTGTGAAATCGAAGGTGCTCCCGTATCTATTGCCGCAGCAGAAGACAAGGTCTGGAAAGTGCTGGAAGGCGAAACCTTGACAATCCCGCTCGCTCATACACATCGCTGCGATTTCTCTGGGGCAATCATCAGCTTGAAAACATATGGAGCCGGTTTTGAAAAAGTCCCTAGCTTCGATGCCCCATTAAATAAAGCCACCTCTGAAGCCGTACTTGATTTGAAAACGCTGAAAACGCCGCCAGGTGAATACACAATTGCGTTCTACGGCAGTGCCGTTGCCAAATATCAGGATTGCCTGGAAGCCGTCGCAGAAGCCGAAAAAGCACTGGCTGACGCAAAAGCGGAAGTCGAAAAACTCTCCAAAGAATCTCTCGAACTGGCAGAAGTAGCGAAAACAGTGACAGGTGATGATAAACCGATTGCCGAAAAGAATGTGCAGGAATCAAATGCAAAATTAAAAACGGCTCAGGCTGAAGTTGTCGCAGCGGAAAAGAAACTGAAAGCCGCGACAGTCCGTGCCAAGCCCAAAGATATCGTTGATATTGTCGTCTCCAAACCGATTCGAATTCGTGTCAAACCAGCGGGGAAATCATGACGCATCCCTTCAATGCTTCCAGCGTAAAATTCTGTCCCGGTCCAGAAACCAGACGAGGCTTTCTACGGATGGGAATGGCTGGCTTTGCCAGTCTGAGTCTGCCGAGTGTTTATCGACTTCGAGCAGAGAGCCTTCAAACGTCTCCTGCCTCTGCGCCACAAGAAAAACGCTCTGTCATTATGGTATGGCAGCCAGGTGGCTGTTCGCATATCGATACATACGATCCCAAGCCTTCCGCTCCCGGCGAATACCGTGGCCCTTTTGCCACCATTCCGACAAAAGTCCCCGGTATGCAATTCACGGAATTGCTGCCACTGCAGGCTAAAATTGCGGATAAGTTCACCGTATTACGCTCAATGCGTCACAACGGCCCCGGTCACCCGGCTGGATCCATGCAGATGCTCTCCGGAGATACCGATTCTCGCGACAAACCAAAACCTAAATTGCCGGATTGGATGACCATCGCGAATTATCTGCGATCACAACAGGGGGAACGTGCAAATCCACTCCCGGCTTACGTGGGCGTCAATGGACCATCCACTTATAACGGGCCAGCTTATCTGGGAGATGCCTATGCTCCGTTCACCGTCACTGGCGATCCCAACAAACCAAACTTTTCCGTTCCTAACATTGGACTGGCAAACCCCAATGATGCACTGCATCTGAATCGTCGTTCAACTCTTAGACAGAATCTCGACAATCTTGAGCGAGCATTCGATCAAGCGGGCGAATTGGAAGCACTCGATGAATTTGAATCTCAGGCAATGACCTTGCTGACAAATCCTAAAACCAAAGAAGCATTTGACCTGACTCAGGAAGATGACAAAACTCGCGATCGTTATGGCAGAAATACATGGGGTCAACAGTTGTTGATGGCCCGGCGGCTGGCCGAAGCAGGGGTTGATATCGTAACCTCAAGCTTACGTGGTCCCCTGTGTGGACGAGTCCAGAACTGGGACGACCATGCCGTGAATCATCATGTGTTCGATGCCTTGCGATTTCGCTCGCAAGCCTATGATCAAGCAGTCTCAGCATTGATTGAAGATATTTACGAACGAGGGCTCGACAAGAATGTGCTGGTCGTTGTGACCGGTGAATTTGGCCGCACACCTAAAATCAGTTATCAACCAAGTACGGGCGAAGGCAATGCCAGTGCGCCAGCCGGGACGAAGCAACCAGGACGAGACCACTGGCCGCGTGCGTTCTCCAACATCTGGGCAGGAGGAGGAATTGAAACGGGTCGATTCATCGGAGCGACCGATAAACTCGGTGAAGATTCCATTGAACGAATCTGCGGCCCGGGAGATTTCCTGGCCACCATTTATCATCACCTGGGTATCGATTCCTCTAAGATCTTCATCAAAGATTTCAATGGTCGCCCAACTCCGATCGTCGGAGATGGCAGCCCGATTCCTGAATTGATCAGTTAATCCGACTCGTTGAAATCAGTCTTGCATTTTTCAAATTCATGTCTTAATGGAACCGATTGATGGCGCTCAATAAATCGTCCATGAACAAAACCTATGGTGTTAATCGCAGATATTTTCTGCGATATCTGGCGACTGTTTCAACCATTCCGACTCTGGCACTTCGCGCAGAAGCAAGTGAGGCCAATCCTCAATTCAAGTCGAACCCATTTACGCTCGGAGTAGCCTCGGGAGATCCCGCTCCAGATGGCGTTGTGATCTGGACTCGCTTATCACCCGAACCACTTGCTGGTGGTGGTATGCCAAATCATCCTGTGCAAACTCATTGGGAAGTTGCCCATGATGAGAAATTTGAGAAGGTTGTTCGCAGCGGAGTCGCGATTGCGATGCCTCAACTGGGGCATTCTGTGCATGTTGAAGTAGAAGGTTTAGAGCCAGATCGCTGGTATTTTTATCGCTTTCATGCGGGGCAGGAAACGAGCCCAATTGGTCGTACAAAAACAACTCCTGCATTGGATGTCATGCCAGATCGAATGCGGTTTGCATTCACTTCCTGCCAGCATTATGAGACCGGTTATTTCAATGGCTATCCTCACATGCAGCAGGAAGATTTGGATCTGGTCGTCCATCTCGGAGATTACATTTACGAATATGGGGGGCAAGACAAAAAGCCTCGCAAGCACATTGGCAAAGAAATTGAAACTCTCGATGAATATCGAACTCGTTATTCCCAGTATCGACTTGATGAAACATTGCAGGAAACGCATCGCCTGTTCCCCTGGCTGGTAACCTGGGATGATCATGAATTTGACAACAACTATGCGAATCTGGTTTCCGAGCAGGAAGGTATTTCTCCAGAAGAATTTCTGATTCGTCGGATGAATGCTTATCAGACCTATTACGAATTCATGCCGCTCCGTCGCAGTTCGTTTCCACAAGGTCCGAATATGAAGCTTTACCGGGGCTGCCAGTATGGACGACTGGCTAACTTCCATGTGCTTGACACCCGGCAATATCGTACAGACCAACCCAACGGCGATCATCAAAAGCCAATGGAAGGTAAGGTCTTCGACCAGAAAGCGACTATGCTCGGACAAGATCAGGAATATTGGCTCATGACGAGCCTGCTTCAGTCACAATCGACTTGGAACATTTTGGCACAACAGGTCATGATGGCTCCCCTGAATCGAGGGGAGGGCGATGACAGGAGATATAGCATGGATCAGTGGCCGGGCTACGAAATCAGTCGGCGTCGGCTCCTGCGATTCTTCCACGAACGAAAGATTCCAAATCCGGTTGTGCTGACAGGAGATATTCACGTCAACTGGGTGAACGACCTGCAGCTGGATTTTAATAATCCAAAGTCGCCTCTGGTGGGAACCGAATTCGTTGGGACAGCAATGACCTCAGGAGGCAATGGGGGCAATGTAATTCCCGAATACGAACGAGCAGCTGCCCAGAACGATTTTGTGAAATGGTACAATTCGAATCGAGGCTATGTCTCGTGTGAACTGACTCCACATGAGTGGACTTCTCACTTCCGAACAACACCATTTGTCGATCGTCCCAACTCCCCAATTTTGACACCAGCATCTTTCGTCATCGAAGAAGGGCAGCCAGGCGCTAAGCCAGCCTGAGTGATTCATCGCTAATATAATCGATTCTTCCAGGAGATGCTCAGAGAGTAGTTATGAAGGCTTTGCCAGCAATTTCCGCTTGAGCGAACGCATCAACGGACGTGTCGAACAGTACATTTTACTCAACAGCATGCCTGTCGGCACAAAGACGGTTTGTCTCGAAAGTTGATCTGGCCAGATACGTGCAAACAGCGGATGACCTGGAGTTGCACATGAGTCAATCACATTCAGTTCGGTCTGGTTCTTGAAGAAATCAATGAAATCGTATTCAAGAAGTAGACCAGGAGAATATCGAGCATAGTCCTCATCAAATGCGATTTTCCAGGCATAACCATTTTTACCAGAGATCAAATTGCACTTGAAAGCGATCGGTTTCTCGTCCAGGAATAATCCAAGCATTTGAAATTTGTTTCGCTCGAATGCCTGTCGTGTGGCGGTCATAAAGAATGACCGCTGAGAAGGATTCTGATTCAGAGCCGTCCCTTTCTGCCCTTTCCAGCCACGTTCTTCAAGAGACAAGAATCCCTTTTGCCAATCTGCCAATTGATGTAGGGATTTCAAAACGCGAAATTCCAGCTGCCCTTGCTCAGCCAACCGTCGTCGTTTCCGGTTCACATCACGTCGTATATTTCGACCATCCCAATCTGCAGAGTCTCTTTTCAAGCAGGACCGTCGACTGGTTTTCAGAATAAAAGGTGTAATACTCAATGCTTTGAGTACAAAATCTAATGAGGATTGAAATGCCCCTTCAGCCGAAACACAGGGGAGTTCAATAATCGAACAGTGAGCCGCTTTGCTCCACTTGATAAAAGCGAGAATTACTTCAATTTCAAATCCCGCACGGATAAGAGGGTCACAGGAAAATGAGAGCGAATTCGTGATCAACTTCCAGCCAGATCGAGGATACTTTTCGATCTGGGCCGATTCCAGAGGAAAAAATCCACAAAGTTCATGTGCTGAATCAAAATTTGTGTTTTGTCTATAAACAAAAATAAATCGAAGCTTAGGATTGTGATGTAAGGTTTGCAGGGCTGTCAGCAAAAAGTATGGTTCGTAAAAGGCATTGGAGATCGAGCAGAAAGAAATCAATTGATGCCAATCTTCAAGATACCCCAGTAAACCTGATACCGAATCTACGACTTCGACATAGAAATTCTCGTCAATCTGGTGACGACTAGAAAAAGCACGGCCATACGATTGGAGGGGAGAGGAGTCGGGAAATTTTCCTGCAAAAGAGATGGTGGACATTTTTCGCATTCCAAGTTTACAATTCGTAACAATACCTACTTAAACGTAGGTCAATATCAGGGTTTGTCAAAATCCTTTCCTACGACACTATTTGCTTCTCAATGTCCTTAAAATGATTTAATCGGTTCTTCGCAAAAAAACTCGAAATTAATAAATTCAACAACACCTCACATCGAAATCTTAGGACTTAAAAAGAATGCAATCAAAAGACTACCTGTTAGTGCTGACGCTCTTAATTCTCACAGCCGCACTTCATACCGATTATTTCGCATACTCAGCATCAGCAGAAGAAACTGCTCCAGTTCAGGTTCAGCAAACAGAATCGGACTGGTTCGAACGAAAGACTGAATGGAATGGATATGCGCAGTATCATTTCACGATTGCGGCAAGGCCTGCTTATGTGGTGACACCCAAGAAAGTGGCAGAGGGGAATCCATGGGTCTGGCGGGCACGATTTCCTGGTTTTCACGCTGAGATGGATGTGATCCTGCTCTCCAAAGGGTTTCACGTTGCCTATGTCGATGTCTCGAATATGTTTGGAAGTCCGAAGGCGATTGAAATTGGAGATGAGTTCTATAAATATTTGACGACGGAACGTCGTTTGGCAAGAAAAGCATGCCTGGAAGGTGTCAGCAGGGGCGGTCTGTTTGTTTATAATTGGGCAGCCCAAAATCCCGAAAAGGTGGCCTGCATCTATTGTGATACACCTGTTTGCGATTTCAAAAGTTGGCCAGCTGGCAAGGGAGAAGGAATCGGTTCTCCCCAATCCTGGCAACTGTGCCTGCAAGCTTATGGATTTACTGAAGAACAGGCGATTGAACACAAGCAAAATCCTGTCGACCATGCAGAGTTAATCGCTCATGCAAAAATCCCACTGCTGCATATTGTCTCAGAAAATGATCGTGTTGTTCCGCCGATTGAAAATACATACCTGTTACGAAGTCGACTTGCAGAGTTAAACTACCCATTGGATGTGATCACGGTGATGGCAGGTACCGAAAAGTCGAATGGTCATCACTTCACGCATCCAGATCCCGAACGTGTCGTTCGCTTTATTGAAGAGCATGTCTCGAAGAGTCAGGCACAATAGTTTTGAGGTAGGAAATGACGGATTGTTCTCTGGAATCCTCGATTCCAGATTGGATTATCGATCATCCGGAAACGATTCCGATCTTCAAAGAGATGGGGATCGACTCTTCCTGTGGTGGCAAATCACTGGAATATCTGTGTCTTCTCCAAGATTTGGATAAGCAGTTTGTATTTTCAAAACTGGTGGATGCAATCAAGTCGACATGTTAACTGGAGTTATGATGGGCAAATTTAGACCATTTTCAAATGGCTTTCGCATTCACAAGAGTAACTATCAATTGTAAACGGAGGAGAAAATCCCTGTCAGTCCAACCGTTTTCCGAATGTGCTATTAATCATTCTGGCAAAGCTTTTTCCAGGCAGGGATTGCCAGTGTGTACAAAATTGACTGAATGCCACAGCCCATGATGAGTCCCATGAACACACCCATTTTTGCCGAAAAACTGCTGTAGTTATATTCAAATGCAACTGAAGGGTATACGACGGAATAAATGATCACCCCCAAAAGACCATAAGACCCTGCTAGTGTTGGCCAGAAAGACCAGCGTTTTTTTTGCATCGTTAACCATCCTCCAACCGTCAACGGGGCGTGAAAGCCGAGTGTGACCATGACTATGTCATTTGCATTTGCGTTAAGAGTTTCTGCACGATTAAACTCGTCAAGGTACAAGCCCATTATTAGCAGCGTATATAGCCAGATAATGATCAAACCTTGGAAACAAAACGCATACAGGCCAGCCTGCCGAATACGATCTGCTTTACGACTCCACCGACTCATATGAACCAGTTGAGAGGTTGCTCTGGCGTGGATCGGCTTATCTGCAAGAAATCGCTGCAAATCCTGGTGAAGTTCCACTGCAGAGTCATAGCGATCTTCGGGGTGCCGCGAGAGACTCTTCAGGCAGATGAGTTCTAAATCAGATGGGATAGATTTATTGAAGGTACTGGGACGGACAGGTTCCTGAGTACGCACTCGATCGATTACCTCGAGATAATTCCCGCCTTCACTGGGAGGACACAGTGTGAGTAATTCATAGAGTAAAACTCCCAATGAATAGACTTCACTGGCCTTGGTGTAGGGTTCGGATTTGACCGCTAACAGTTCAGGAGCCATGTATTGAGGAGTGCCGATCATCAGACTTGATCGCGTGAAATGCAAGCTTTGTTCAATGAGTCTACTCAACCCGAAATCAGTCAAACGAGGCACACACTGCGAAAGTGACTCGATTTGAGAGTTTTCTTGCTTTGGTTCGAGCATAATATTGCCAGGTTTCAGATCGCGGTGCAGAACACCCTGGTCATGAATATACTGCACTGCTTCTGCGATTTGTGAGATAAACTCGGCCGCTTCAGTACTATCAACTGGTTTCTGGCGCTGTTCCAGCCAATGCCCCAAATCGGGCCCCTTGCAAAATGCAGAGGCAATAAACGGAGGAGACGCCCTTAAATTTGCTTCGTAAACAGGGACAATACAAGGGTGATCGAGTTTAGCAGCAGTGCCCGCTTCAGTTTCAAAGCGACGAAGTTTTTCCTGATCGACAATGACTTCCGGGCGAGGTATTTTCAAAGCCACATATCGATTTAACTGAGTATCAAGCGCTCGATAGACAACCCCAAATGCTCCACGACCGACTTCATTCAGAATCTGATACCGCTGTTGAAAATCTTTGTCCGTAAGATGGAAGTCTTTGGAATTATTGACATGGGGATTTGCCATCAGCCTGTCAAGACGTGTGGCAATTTCTTCGACGGAAGGGATTTTTCCTGAGTCGAGTGAGGAGTCACGATCTTCGGGAAGGGGAGGTTGGTCTGACACCGACTAATCTCCTACAATCTCACTGCGCAGGGTTTGAATGGCTCGCGACCAGATCTTACGTATCGCAGTCGCTTTTACGTTCATCTGCTCCGCAATTTCCTCATAGCTTAATCCATTTTCATGTTTCAACAGAATCACCGATTTCTGTTTTTCAGGAAGTTGATTGACGGCTCGTAGCAGCATCTCGTCATTCTCCCGAAGAAGCATGATCCTGCTACCACTCAGTTCATTGCTTTCCAGAATGTTTTGGTGATGGTGCTGGTCAATCCTGATTTCCAGCGAGAGATTCCGCGATTGGGTTTTGCGATATTTCCTGGCTTGATCAATCAGATTGTGGCGAAAAAGGCGAGCAATCCACAGGCGAAACTCTCCTTCGCTCGATCCGCGAAAACAGTGCATTTCTGACCAGGCTTCGAGCATCGATTCCTGGATCAAATCCGAGGTCCCCACTTTGGACTGCAATTCCTGCCTTAATTCGGATTGAGCAATTGTAGTCAGATATTCTCGGAATCGTTCACACAACTGCATGAATGCAGCATCATTACCTGCTCGAGCAAATTCCAGCAATTCAGACCAGGTACAATTTTCATCCCGGGAGGAAAATGACATAAATGAAACATGACCAAGATGGGAGGGAATGGAAAGTATTCAATGGAAGAAGGATCCACCTGAATAAATTTGAGCGCTATCTGTAAATAACTCCAAGTCTGCAGCGAATCATCATGTGATTTTGCAATATTTATTCAATTTCTGATTTATGACGTCACAGAATTAGAATTCGTTCGCCTAATACTTTGAAGAATATACTTGATACCCATCTAACGGCACTGAAAGTTTCAAGCCGTCATGTTCTGAAGTGAATTTATTTCAGATTCAATTCATCTTATATGTCAATGCGTCCGCTATCGAGAGAGAGCTAAAGGGTTACTATACACACATGCATACCTTGATGGTGCTCGTATGGGCACTGGTGGATTCAATTTTGAAATGCACGGGTTGATGGAAAAAGAGTGACATTCGTGAGATGGTTTGTTTTGACCAAACGACCATCAATCCTACTAAGAAGAAATCACGAATGTCACACACGCATCTTACTGCTGAGGAACGTGATTCCATAGCGCACATGCACGCCCTGGGACACTCTCGAATAGAAATTGCGCGCGAGTTATCCCGAGACCCCAGCACGATCTCCCGAGAACTGCGGCGGAATTCGGATGCGACCGGGAAGTATTTCGCCGGGAAAGCCGACCGCAAAGCGCGACGGCGTCGACAACTCTGCAAACTCCCCTGGAAACTCAACCACGCTCCGCTCAAAGAATTCCTGCTCGATAAGTTGTCTCTCAAGTGGTCGCCGGAACAGATTGCAGGTCAACTCTTGCGACTGCATCCTCGGGAGGCCAGAATGCGAATATCCATTGAGACGATTTACGCCTGGATCAAAGCAAACAAAAAGCAGGGCGGCAACATCTACAGGCAGCTGCGTCAATCGAGAAAGAAACGCCGCAAACGCTACGGCACAGGGATCTCCAGACGATGCGACCCGACCAAAAAGCCAATGGATCAGCGACCGGTTTCTGCACGCAATCGTTCGCGGATCGGGCACTGGGAATCGGATACCATCGAGGGTCAAAAGGGGACCGGCTACATTGTCACGCATGTCGAACGCAAGACCGGCTATCTTGTGGCGAGCTATCTGCCGGACAAGAAAGCATCGACGTTGAACGCGGCTTCGGTGTTTGCGTTTGAGGGGTTGCCATCGTCATTGATTCGAACTTTGACGACGGACAACGGGAGTGAGTTTTCGGGTCATCGAGAGTTGGAGCAAGCCCTGCATTGTGCGATCTATTTTGCTCCGGCTCGCCAGCCGTGGCAACGCGGCCAGAATGAGAACACCAACGGGCTTCTGCGGCAATACTTCCTGAAGGGGAGCGATTTCCGTAAACTGAAAGCCGAGGATATTCAAGCGGCTGTGATGGAGTTGAACAACCGGCCTCGCAAAAAGTACCAATTCAAATCACCACACGAACTGTTCGAACCCAAAACCCGTGCATTTCAAAATTGAATCCACCACTTATCGGCAGCGCAAACTCATAAACATTAGTCCAATTATTGTACGGCCAAACTGATATGATAATGAGAGTCAATTTATTTAATGCTGATAAAAAATCAAACCAATCAACCTTGAGTGTCTGTAATTATATTGAACATATGACACCTGGCTTGGTGAAGATACATGTGTTCAAAATCTCATCTCAAGATGCAACTGATGAGGAGTGTGCCCCCATACTGCCTTACTTTTTCAGAACAGTCGAAAGCCTATTACCTCCGTATCGAATTATTTTCGACCTCACCGATGCTCCGCAAGCCTCAGTGACGGATTTGGAAGATTTGATTGCGATAGGACTTGTTTTTGTCGATCTGGAAGGCAGAGTCGTGATCTCAGGAGCATGTGAATGGATTCAGCTTCACATGCAAAATCAGGGAATCAATCGATTCATTCCACAAGTGAAAGATCTGCACACTGCGATATCTGAATTTGAGCAAGATGAGTAACCTGCTTAACCTGTTACTAAGACGAATGTGCACAAGTCAGAACACATTGCTCTGGTTTAATGATTTGCAGTTCACACAACAGCTGGTTAAATTGCAGTCAATATGACCTGTACACTAGCGGTATACCATCTCTCATTTCCGCTCACTCTCAGAAAAATCGAACAAGATGAAAGAAACTCACCGATACTGGTTTGTCTGTATCCTCTCGGGAATGCTTTTCATTTCAGCTGATTTCATGAGAGCAGATGATAAGCAGACGGGAATCGACATCATTGATTGCCACACGCATTTTTATGATCCAACCCGACCTGAAGGAATCCCCTGGCCGCCAGAGAATTCATCGCTTTATCGAACGGTGCTACCTCAACACCTCAGAGAGTTGAAGAAATATCAACCAGTCACGGGCACCGTCATTGTTGAAGCGGTCAATCGACTGGAAGATAACACCTGGCTGCTCAATCTGGCCAAGGACGATCCTTTTATCGTGGGTATTGTTGGACGTTTGGATCCGGGGACTCCTGAATTTGCGCAGCATGTAAGTGAACTGGCAAAGAATCCCCTCTTCCGTGGTATCCGGGTTTCTGTCCAGCAGGTGAAAGCGATGCTGGAGCAGGGGACTCTGAAAGATTTTCAGTTACTGGTTGATCTCGACTTGTCTCTCGATGTGAATGGTGGCCCGGAAACACCACAGGTGATTGCTGATCTGGCTGAAAAAGTCCCAAACCTGCGGATTGTCTTGAATCATATTGGGAATGTCAAAATCACTACAGAGGCTCCCCCTTCAGATTGGCAATCTGGAATTCAATCCGCCGCGAAGCATCCAAATGTGTATTGCAAAGTATCGGCACTGGTCGAAGGAGCGGCTCGGGATGGAAATAAGCCTTCCGAGTCGCTGGAATTTTATCGACCTTATATTGATGTCGTCTGGAATGCTTTTGGAAATGATCACGTCATCTACGGGAGTAACTGGCCTGTCTCAGAGAGAGCCGCCGATTATGAAACTCTCCAAAGAATTGTGATGGAGTATGCCACCGAGAAGGGGAAGGAAGCGACAAAGAAATTCTGTTCTCTGAATGCAAAAAAAGCTTACAAGTGGGTGGAAAGAGAAGGGCGTCGATAAACTGCCTTCTCTTAAAATAAAAAGCCCACCGCCACAACAAGAATTGACGAAACGTTAACGCGCTCTACCAGACTGAGCTACGGCTCCATCAAAATTGTTCTGCAAATGCAAAATGATGGGAGCCGGTGAGATTCGAACTCACGACCTCGAGATCTAAAGTCTTGTAGTTCCATCCGCATTCGTGACGGTGGGTGTCTCCATCAAAAAAAGCCAGGGACAAGTGTTGCTGAGAGTTTCCGCAAAGCGGACCGGAGTTGAACCGGTTAAGACCATGTACTCCCAACGGCATTCCCTGACGGGTTCAATATTCATAATGGTGTAGGTCAGGCAGTGCCTGACCTACACTGGAAACATAGAAAAGAAGTCGACAAGGGGTCTTTGAGACATCGATACATTGGACAAATGTAGTCCCAAAAGCATTCGACTCCCGGCTTCAATGTTTCAGCAAAATTATGCAGAGTATGTAACACCCCGGCTTGCACCGGGGGTTACGGTTCCTTAGTTACAAACGCATCCGTTCGATTTCATTCACCCAGTGATTCTCGCTGGCCTGTCCTTTTGAGACATTAGCAATCAACTTGAAGACCTGGTCACTGAAACCACCGACGTTAACAATATCAGCTCGTTCGACCGCCTGCGTATGTGCATACGGCTGAATATCGATACAGACCATTTTGGCCTGACGATTTCGTCGCTTGAACGTAGCCCATTCCTGCATCGTCGCGGTTGCTCCGCCTCCGCACCATCCGTAGTGAGGCGAGTCGAGCCACGATTCGTTATCCGAAACGTAAATCAACAAATCTCCCTTCGCCTTCTGGCGATTCAAGTACTCCAGAGGAGCACTGCAGTTGGTTCCACCAGCTGGCAATGAAGCCAGAATTCTGGCATTCGTCATCACGCTATCGCGTGGATTCAACAGACAGGTGATCGCCTTCGATTCGAATGGAATCACTTCGGCTTCCGGGTTCTTTCGCAGAATCGCTGCAGCGACTAGAGCTGCAACATCCAGGCAACGAACCTTGGAAGTCGATCCGGCACGATGTCCTGTCACTGGAGAATGCATCGACCCCGAAACGTCCGGGAAGACATACACTTTTCCAGTCACACGAGGCACATTCTTAATGGCGATTTCCATCGCATCCTGCAATGCGTTAAGAATGATCTGCGGCACTTCGCTCGCAGAATTCATGTAAGCCGCCATTAACTGATACGGAAACACGCGAACGGCAGCAATCTTTCGCGGATTTCGCAATCGATTTGCCACAATTCCTGTCAATTCCGCACTCTCAAAAACACCATGACGCAAAAACGTATTCAAGTTCATACGAGTCATTTGCCAGGAAGCGTTCCGGGCGATCTGTCCCCAGTCCTTCTTCGTTAATGGCAAAGCCGTCAACATCTGGAAGGGAACATCAGGCACGGCAACCTTACCCGGATTTGTGTTTCGCTTGAACTTTTCATACTGCCCAATCAACTCGGGTAGATCTGACCAATTACTCTCACGACCAATCAAGTAGGCATACAAAGCCGAGCGCTCTGGCGTTGCTGGCTTTGGGTGAACCATCTTGATCACATCGGCGAGTGAGGGATCGTTTCCTATAGATCCGACAAACAACTGCTCAGCCGTTCGAGCTTCCAGCCAGTTGCGAATCAACTGCTTTGGTAACGTCCCCAGGCTCTTACGTCCGACAATTCCCGAACGCATAATCTGCACAAAGTTACGCAGCATCCTGGGCGAATCGATGACCAGATTGAAGATCTTGATCAACAACCCCGGTGCCTTAACCGATAACACTGCACATAACAATGCTGGCATATCCTTCATATGACCTTCATTGCGGGCGTACAATGCAGTTCGAGCGATAAATTCTGGTTCGATCTGTTCGCACAGTTCGAGCACGGCATCGACCTGGTCGGCTCCACTGGAGTAGAATGTCCCGTTGAAACAACCCGTCGCAGCATACTGGGCAAGCGACTGCTTCGGTGACATCTGATAAGCCAACCCACCTGCTTCATTGCGAGTGTTCGCTTTTGGGCCAGAATTCCCGATTAACGTGTTGAATAAATTCTTATTTGCCATCTCTCTTTCCTCCTTAATTACTGGAGGATAAGAGACTAACTGGTGCACATTGGTTCGCGCTGAAACGAATATTTATTCAGAATATACAATTTATGGAAATCAATCGGTTGAAGGTGATTTCCGATTGAGCATTTCCATACAGGTCGCGATAAGCGAGGTCCACCCCGTCTGATGACTTGCTCCCAATCCTTCCCCTGTATCTCCATGGAAATATTCGTAGAATAAGAGATTCTGCTGCCACAATTCAGGATCAATTCCATTGGCATGGCTGATCATACTTGGGCGATGTTTTTCTTTGTCATCCATCAGGAATAATTTGGAAAGTCGATGCATTAATTCATCGGCAACCTGATCGAGATTCATCATTTTCCCAGAACCGGTCGGGCATTCAACCATTAAATCATCGTCGTAGAAACGATAATAATGTCTTAAAGACTCGATCAAAATGTAATTGATTGGAAACCAGATTGGCCCTCGCCAGTTTGAATTCCCACCAAACATCCAGCTATCGGATTCTCCTGGAATGTAAGCGACACAGTGTTTAACTCCCTGAATTTCCAGTTCAAAGGGCTCTTCCTTATGACGCTTGGATAATGAACGGATGCCGTATTCCGATAAAAACTCAGTTTCGTCCAGCAGGATTGAAATGACGTGTATGAGTCGTTCTTCCGAAGGAATGGAGAGTAACATTCGGCTGCTGTTATCATCGCTTTTTGCAAACGTGATATGCTTCACCAGATCGTGACGATACTTCAAAAACCAGTCGAGTTTGCGACGGAAACTGGGAAGTTTGTCAATCTGTGCTTCATCCAGAATGACCACTGCGATCAACGGGAGTAGACCGACCAGTGAGCGAACTTTGAGGGGCATATTCTGACCGTCGATACGCAAGTGATCGTAATAGAAATGATCCTCTTCGTCCCATAAACCGGAACCATCGAGTGAATTCATTGCATCGGTGATTCGGACAAAGTGATCGAGAAACTTGGAGGCCATTTCAGCATACGAATCGTCGTTCCTGGCCAGTTCGAGGGCGATCATCAACATTGTGCCGCAATAGAATGCCATCCAGGAAGTTCCATCGGCCTGTTCCAGAAAGGCGCCTTTGGGCAGCCCTTTGGTACGGTCGAATACTCCAATGTTATCAAGCCCGAGGAATCCTCCTGCGAATACATTGTCTCCGTTTTTGTCGATCTGATTCACCCACCAGGTGAAATTCAATAAGAGACGTTGAAAGGCTTTCGACAAAAATCGAAAATCCTTGGAGCCTGTCATTTGAAATACTCGTAAACAGGCCCAGGCATGAACGGGTGGATTGACGTCGTAAAATGCATACTCGTATGCTGGCAGTTGCCCATTGGGGTGCATGTACCATTCCCGCATCAGCAACATCAATTGACGCTTGGCAAAATCGGGATCGAGCCTGGCCATCGGAATCATGTGAAACGCCAGATCCCAAGCCGCAAACCACGGATACTCCCAAGTATCTGGCATGGAAATAATGTCCCGCGCGTAGACGTGTTTCCAGTTGTGATTACGGCCTTCATTTCTCGGTTCTGGCGGTGAGTTGACTAGAGTGTCTCCGTTGATCCAGTCTTCGACAATGTAGTGATAAAACTGTTTTGACCAAAGCAAGCCTGAATAAGCCTGACGCATGACGGCTGTCTGATCTGGAGACGCTGCTTGAGGAATGATTGTCTGATAAAACTCATTCGACTCGGCCTTCCTTTGAGACATTATTGTGTCAAACTCAGGGTTGAATGGTTCAGGGCTTGCGGATTCAATGTCCGTCATGCGAACTTCAATTTGAACACTTTCACCAGACTTAATGTTAAGCTCATACAATCCTGCCGCTTTTGTCCCTTTTTTGGCCGGATTAACCGTTTCCTTTTCACCATTGACAACATAACGATGAAAAGCGTCCTTCATGTAAGGTGTGTAAGACTCAGTCCCGTATAATGCAGGATTGTTGGTTTCATTTTCTGTAAACAAGAGTGGGCGAGGGTTTCCCTGAGGATTGGGTCCGAAAGAGCATCGGAATGGTTCGAGAGACTCGTGGTTTGTTTCGACGGTGTTCTCATCAATTTCTCGAATGCGGGGTTTGAGTGAACACCCTTCATGACGACAACCCCAAATCCAGGTGTTGCGAAACCAGAACGTAGGCAGTACAGAAATATCATGATCTTCCGGCCCTTGATTTGTAATCGTCAAACGAATGAGAATGTCGTCTTCAGTTTGCTTGGCGTATTCAATTTCGACATCGAAAAATCGATTCTCGTCAAAAATGCCGGTGTCGAGCAGTTCGTATTCACGTTCCTCTAACGACCGCTTACGATTTTCCGTAACCAGTTCAATATACGGATACGCAGCCTGGGGATAGCGATACATCGCCTTCATGTAGGAATGTGTGGGCGTGGAATCCTGGTAGTAATAATACTCTTTGACATCCTCACCATGATTCCCCTCTGGCCCTGTCAATCCGAAGAGTCGTTCTTTCAAAATGGAATCATTTCCATTCCAAAGTGCGAACGAAAAGCAGAGTCGACATTCCCGGTCCGTCAATCCGAGCAGTCCATCTTCCCCCCAGCGATAAACTCGATTGCGGGAATGATCGTGAGGAAAATGCCACCAGGCATGCCCATAAGCCGAATAATCTTCGCGGACCGTTCCCCATTGTCGTTCGGCTAAATACGGCCCCCAACGTTTCCAGTTGACTTTCCGTTCCCGGCTTTCCTGTAAGCGCTTATGTTCGGCTGTAAGTTGTTCGTCTTGAGTCGGTGAATCATTCGCCATGAGTTGCCTTTCGCATCTTTGCTGAAACTCGACCAACTTTTGTGTTTCGTGCAGTCATGCATCCATTAATTTGTGATCGAGTCTTGCAAGAGTATAGAGGGGATTGCGAAGAAACGAAATTGAGAAAATCGACGTGACTGTTAAGATCGACTTTGCGTTATATGTTGTTATCTTATAGTTTTGGTTAGCATGAATGCATGTGGCAGGAATTGTGTGCTCTGAACAGACAAAGGAATCAGCAGATGAAGCGGTTTTGCAGATTGATGATCGGAATTGTTCTCGTTGCAGCCAGTATGGAGCATGCGTCGTCAATTATGGCTCAACCGCCATTCGCTCCTGCCCAGAAAAATGTCGCTTATGATGACCAAGATAAGTCCCAGGTGCTGGATGTTTATCAGACAAAATCAGAGAAGCCTGCACCGGTAATGGTTTACATCCACGGCGGCGGTTGGAGAGGGGGCTCTAAAAATCAAATTCCCGGATGGCTCCGGCAAGGCTTTGAAAAAGGTCTGTTTTCTGTTGTTGCCGTCGAATATCGCTTTACTAATGTCGATCCACATCCTGCTCAGGTCAACGATTGTGTCCGGGCGATTCAGTTCATCAGACACAATGCGGGAAAATGGAATCTGGACCCACAACGGATTGGAGTGACAGGTGGGTCTGCCGGCGGGCATCTTACGTTATGGGTTGCTTTGCATGACGATGCAGCGGAACCGAAATCAGAGGATCCTGTCGAACAGGAATCGTCCCGCGTCAATTGTGCCATCAGTTTTGCCGGACCGACCGACTGGTCCTTGCTCAGCGAGATAGAACATAAACATCCCGCTTATCGTCAACTACTCGGATATGAGCCCCGAACTTCCGCTGATGAAATGAAACAGGATGCCAAAGATGATGTTTCTCCAATCAGTTTTGTTTCAGATGATGATCCCCCAGTCATGCAGGTCCACGGCGATCATGATGACATCGTACCGATCGAACATGCGAAAAAGATGGATCAAAAATTACAGGAAGCCGGTGTGAAATCAGAACTATTGATTATTCCCGGCGGAAATCATGGTGTCGCAGGTGCCGGCCCTCAAGTGACAGATCGTGCGACCGCTTTCGTGAAAGAATATTTGCTCAGTCCATAAGAAGCACTTCCATTCAGAGGATATTTTTCTTTGGTTACTGTTCCAATTATTTTACTTTCCCACCTGCACACAGGCTGCAATTATACTCTCAGTGGCACTGTTTCTGCATCAGCATTCATTACGTATTTCGGTTGGATCATTCTGCTTCATTTCATTGTTCAGCAATAACGATGCTAATCGAGAGCAACAAAACGTGTTGTGAATTCGCAACCTAATCGCGATGAAAATATGCAACACAACTCTCTAATGTTGCTTTGTAATCTCATCAGGTTCTCTAAGGACTGCGCATGGATTTTCAAATTTCACCATTTGGAAATATCTCTGAAAATGTTGCAGTTTGTTGAGTGATTTCTCAAAAAAACAATGTACGTTTTCATGATGCTTCAGATTTTTCATTCTGGAAATTCTCGAACTTGCATTCTGCTGAAATCAGGATTCGGACGGAACCTTTTTGTAGATCAAACCTCAAATGAAACTCTTCAACAAAAAATCACGGACTGCAGTCAAGAACACTTGCGATCAAAAACGTCGCGGAGCCGCTACCGTTGAATTTGCGGTTGTGGTTCCGGTCTTTGGAATCTTTCTGGCAGCGATGGTGGAATTTGGTCATGCCTATATGGTGCAAACGACATTGAGAGGCGCAGCTAAGAAAGCCGCCCGGTATGGAGTCGCCAATGGCGTGACAACGACCGATGTCAAAATGGAAGCTTTGCGAGTGGTCTCTGCGGCCATCGATACGAGTTCGCTTTCAATCATTGTCAAAGATGCCGATGTGTTTGACTCCTCGGATTCTCCAACCGATGACCTCGACTTTGAAGACCTGCCGGACATTGAACTGGCCAATGCGACTACACGTCATCTGTATATTATTAGACTGTCTATCCCCTATGAAGAAGTCGCCCTGTTTCCGCCATTCTGGACTGACAATCTCACACTACACAGTCAGTCCGTAATGAGGCATGAATAGTATTTTTCATTTGAAGCCAATTTCCAAAGAATATTGCCACAATGAATCGCATCATTTCAAAATCTCAAATTCAACCTGAACTCAATGATCGCCGAGGAGCAGCGCTCGTCGAATTTGCAATTATCGCTCCGGTGTTCATGTTTCTGATTCTCGGAATGGTCGAAATGGGGAATGCCCTGGAAGCCACGACACAACTTTCTGCAGCACTGAGGGAAGCTGGCCGGTTGGCAAGTATGGATTGGTCGGAAATTGTTCCCGAAGGGGAATCTCCAAACGAGAAAGTCATTCGCGATATCCGTAATTTTCTGAAAGCTGGAGGTTATCCCGGAGATGACATTACGATCACACTGACCTCTGCTGATGGAAATGATGTCGGCCAAACATTTGACCTGGCAAATCCTGCTAATGAGCGACGTCTCTTCAAATTAGAAGCGACGATTCCATTTGAACAAGTCAGCACTTTCCCGCATGGGTTGATGAACGGACGAAATATTAACGCTCGAATAGTAATGCGAGCCGGACGAATCTCGCTGATGAATTGATACATGAGCATTTTACAAAACGAAGTCTTTGAAAAAGTAAACTCGGGCCGCGAGCTTCAGGAATTATTCGCCAGGAGAGCACTCATGAGAACAATGAAACACTAGAGGCCATGGCCATGATGAACCCCATAGTCAGAATCAAAAACAGTCGTCGCAAACTCGTGGACGAATTCAACCAGAGACGCGGGGCCTTTATGGTCCTTGCGGCGATATGTCTGGTTGGAGCCATAGGATTTGTCGCCTTAAGTGTCGACATTGGTGTGTTGTCTCTAACAAAAATTAATCTGCAGAAAGCAGTTGATGCAGCCGCCCTGGCTGCTGCTCAAGAAATTATCGCAGTGATCGAAACGGCTGGAGAAGATGGGGAAACGGTCGGTGGAGGAACAGCGGCAGGTGATATCAATTCGATTGCCATCGATTCAGCAAAACTCATGGCAGAAAAGGTAGCAGCTCTCAATGGCGTGTATGTCGATCCTGATGTCGATGTCGCATTCGGTCGGCGTGTCTTCAATGACGATTTACAACGATTCGAAGTCGAATGGGGCGATGCTCCTTACAGTGGGAGCGCCTCTTATAATGTCGTCCAGGTCACGGCCCGACGGACAAATCCCGATACCACACTCCCCGACGGTATGGTCGATCTCTTTTTTGCCCCGATTGGCGGAAATGATAAAGCAGCCGTCGCGGCCTCGGCAGTTGCATTTGTCGAAGCTCGCGACATCGTTTCTGTACTCGATTATTCCGGCAGTATGAATTACGACAGTCAACTCAGTTCACTGAGCCGATTTGGTCGAGTCGCGCTCGAAGGGAATATACGAGATATTTACGATACCCTACAACCGCTGGATATAGGCTGCCTCGAATTCACTCCGGAATGGTTAACGGTTGAAGGTGAAGACCCTGATCAAGCCGGGGAAGCAAAGATCTATGTCAAATTTCGCGACGATGAAATCGATGTTGATTCTGATCAGGAAATTCATGAAGTCTATTTGATTTTTGAGGATGGAGGTTATCAGTTTTTTGATAATCAATCGGGGACGAATCGTACGTATGCTGGTTCAGGCAGTCACGACAACGAATCGATTCATGCGGCTTATATTCGCGCGGGAACAACGGCTGTTACGGTCGCAGGACAGGACGCTCAAGGTACTAGGATCCCTCATATTGAAGTGACATTTATGGAGAATTCGATTTATGTGGAATCGACTAAGGATCTCTCGAATGTTGTTCTGGAATTCACTGATGGAGTCCAGCAGAAATTTGATAATTTAACCGGCCATACGGGAACGTTCCTGGGAACAGGATCCAATGAAGGGAAAGCGATTGTAAATGCCTGGATCAAATCAGGCAGAAACTTCAGCGGTGATGGTCCCGGATACGGAGAATCTTTCGAGAATCCAGGAAGCGGTGGTGCTGAGTATCAATTTTTTGAAGACAGCAATGAAAATGTGAAAGAAGCATTCTGTCTGGACAACACCTCTTATCCATATGACTCTGGGAGTTGGGACAGTTACATCAACTATGTCCGAACGAGTGCTCAAGTAAAAGACGCTGGATATCGAAAAAAATATGGTGGCTTGAACTTTGTTGACTATCTGCTCAGCCAGCAACCTCGGACGACACAGACCGCTGATTTGTGGAAAACGCCTCACTATCCTTTTCATGCCATGAAAAACGGCATGAGTCTGTTTCTTGGATTTCTGGAGGATCTCGATTTCGGAGATCACGCTGGCATCGCCACTTACGATTCGACGTCTCGTGTTGAATATCAGGTCAAGAATGAAAACGGTGTTGTTTTACGAGATCTCGGGACAGAATGGATTACAAATGACTATGAGAGCCTGGATGAAATTCAACGTCGCAAGCAAGCCGGTCATTACAATGTTTATACAGGTTTGGGCTACGGTATTGAAGAAGCGATGAATCTGCTCGATACTCAGGCGCGTCCCGGTTCTCGTCCGACATTACTGGTGATGACAGATGGTAATGCCAATCGCAGTCCGTCGGGATGGAGCCTGCCCTCTGATTGGAACTGGAATGAGCTGACGGACTTCGATGATGATGGCTCCGCGGATTATACAACGTCGAATCGACACAAACAGTATGCATTTTATCAGGCGAAGCTCGCCATCGATAAGGGGTATACCATTCACACACTTTCTGTTGGTGCTGGTGCAGATCGCAATTTGATGCGTGCAATGGCATTTGCCGGAAAAGGGGAATGGATTAATGTCCCCGGAGGAACGACCATTGCGGAAGTTGAAGAGCAGATGCTCGAAGCCTTTTCCCGTATTGCCGCCAATGTCCCACCTGCAAAGCTTCTCAATGGTGGAGAATAATAAAGATTCATCTTCCAAGTATTCAAAATCATATATCAATGAGTCGACGGATTGATTTCGCACTCGTAAAATGGTGTAGACAATTTGAACACATCATTCATTGATATAGGAGGATACGATGGCACCGAAGCATGGGGAACGATTTGTAGAATTGTGCGACTCTGTTCGCGGGCAGATTCGCGAATGCACTGTGGCAGATGTGCATGCAAAACTGGAGCAGGGGCAGGAGATCCTGTTATTCGATGTCCGTGAAGATCACGAATGGGAAAAGGGGCATATCCCTCAATCTCAGCATCTTGGTAAAGGAATTATTGAAAGAGACATCGAAGAAAAAGTACCAGATCCAGAGGCTGAAGTTTACCTCTACTGCGGTGGGGGGTACCGCTCTGCATTAGCGGCGGAAAATCTTCAGAAAATGGGCTATCGAAATGTCATCTCGATGGATGGAGGTTTCCGTGGTTGGAAAGAAGCCGGGTATGCCGTCGAAACATAATCGAATGACGATTGGAGTTTAATTATTTCAACTGAAGGAAGTAATTGCGATTTCTCACACACGCAGATCATCCCGAACCGAATATGACATGCAATGTCTAAACATTCGATGACTCTGGATAATTGCTCGGGAGTAGAGAAATGACGGCTATTGATTTGATTAATCGACTGCACGAACATCGCATGTGGGTGAATCGGCAATTATTGCTGGCGTCTGAAGAATTAACCAAAGAGCAATTGCAACAACCCTTCGAGATTGGTCAAGGCTCTGTCTGGAAAACGTTGTTGCACATGCTGGCTGCGGAGTATGTCTGGCTGGAAGCGTTGGAAGGGATTGAAACTCCACTGATGCCGGGTGATCGACCGGGATTATTGCCAGGCAATCAGGAAACCGAGGAAAGAATACGATCGATCGAAGAATTGTGCCTGAAGTGGAAAGAAGTTGATCGTCGCTGGATCACTTATCTCGACGGTCTCACTCAGGCCAATCTTGATGAAATCGTTTACAAGGTCAGCACAAGTTCCCAAAAGGGGAAACGATCAGGAACTAAACGAGGAGATATTCTGCTGCATGTTTGCACGCACGCTCAATACACCACCTCTCAGTTGGTTAATATGTTGAAGCATCTTGGCCGAACTCCACTCCCTGAATCCATGTTAATTAGTCGTCCCTGCATAACCCTGTAAAGTCTTTTATTTTAGGGTTGCAGAGTCAATTCGGTTTGGTATTTTTGACCAGCTTTCTTTCGTTCCCTCTCAAAAGCTGGTCAAAAATGTTGCCGAAAAGTTCCCGTTCTGAACCGGATTTGTTCACTGTTTCGCTTAAAAAAGTGATTGATCTGGAGCATCCGCTCGTCAAACTGGCCGCTTTAATCGACTGGGATGCGATTCGTCGGGAAATTGAACCCGTTTTCTGTGACGACAATGGTCGACCGGCCACGGATGTGCGGGTTGTGATGGGATTGTTTTATCTGAAGTCCGCTTTCGACCAGAGTGATGAGCAACTCATCGAACGCTGGGTTGAGAACCCTTATTGGCAGTGGTTCTGCGGCTTCACTGTCATGCAGCACAAGCCGCCAATCGATCCCACCACGCTCTCCCGCTGGCGTTCGCGGCTCGGAGCCGAGCGTCTCGAAATTCTTCTGCAGCAAACGATTCACGTCGCCCGTCGCACAGGACAACTTCGCAAACCCCAGCTCGAAAAAATCAATATCGACACGACCGTCCAGCCCAAAGCAATCGCCTTTCCCACCGACGCGCGTTTGTATTTTAAAGCCGCCCGATCGCTGGTTCGATTGGCTCAAAATGCGGGAGTGGTATTGCGGCGATCGTACAAATTCACCAACAAAACTCTACTGGTGATGCAGGGACGTTACTCCCGTGCGAAGCACTACCGGCGCGCCCGCAAATGCGAACGCAAACTCCGTACGCACCTCGGCTGCCTTCTGCGAGATATGTCGCGGAAGTTGACCAGCATCACGAATTCGACGCACCGGGAAGCCCTTGAACAACTGCTGACAATCGCCTGGCAAATCTTCAAACAACAGCGAACCGACAGTCCGAAAGTCTACAGCGTCCACGAGCCGCACGTCGAGTGCATCGCCAAAGGGAAGGCGCATAAGAAGTATGAATTCGGCTGCAAAGTGAGTTTGGCGACCACGAACGCCAACAGCTTCATCGTCGGGGTACTCGCCCTGCATGGGAATCCCTTCGATGGCCACACGCTACAGCAGGCGATTGATCAGGTGGTGAAGATCACCGAGGTTGAGCCCGCACACATCATGGTTGATCGTGGCTATCGTGGCCATGATTATGAGGGATCGGGGAAGGTGCACGTAGCTGGACGGATCCCAAAAACAGCGACGCGGGCGTATCGGAAAATGCTCAAACGTCGCAGCGCGATTGAGCCAACAATTGGCCATCTCAAGAGCGATCACCGGATGGAGCGAAACTATTTGAAGGGTCGCGAAGGAGATCGCATCAATGCTCTGGTGAGTGCAATTGGCTACAACCTGCGCAAGCTCATGGCCGGGTTGGCCTGCGCTCAATTTTTACCCATCCTGGCCATCGACAAGCTGATAAATCAGTTATGTCAACTCATTCTTCCGAGACAAATCCCCAACAATAGGCAGTTTTTGACAAGCTCATTACGACACACATGAACAAATCAGATATCGAAACGTAAAATCTGGGTTATTCAGGGACGACTAATTACGATGGTAAGACTAGAGGCCCGAAAATGAAAAACCCCGAGGGCTGTCATACAACCGTCGGGGTTTTTATTCTGATTTCGAGAAGCTCAAATCATTTTCGTGATGTGATAATGTCGGCTCTCTGAAATATCAACCTCTGCAAATTCGCCCGCTCGTTCAAGGAGGCGTTTACAATCACCATTAAGATTTTGCAGTTTTAAGTTCTTACCTTCTTGCCGATATCGTTCTGCTAATTTGGTGATCGACTCCATAGCCGACTGATCGTAGACCCGTGAGAAGTAAAAATCGACTGCGACGACAGGGGGATCGTTGACGGGATCGAACAGGTCGCGAAAACTGCTGACCGATGCAAAAAACAGAGGGCCATGAAGCTGATAGATTTTTTTCTCATCTTCAAAATGAATATCGGCCATCATATGAGTGGCATGATGCCAGGCAAAAGTCAAAGCCTGAACCACAATCCCCAAGAGCACCGCGATCGCCAGATTATGGAACAATACGGTGTATCCAGCGACAAGAATCATCACCAGGACATCGCTGCGAGGAACTTTATTCCAAGTATGTAGAGTACTCCATTCAAAGGTGCCGATCACGACCATAAACATCACACCAACAAGAGCAGCCATCGGCACCATTGAAATCACTGGTTTCAATAGCACGACCAGCACCAGAAGGCCAACAGCTGCCACGATGCCAGAAAGCCGTCCGCGTCCACCCGAATTCACGTTAATCAGCGACTGCCCAATCATGGCACAGCCACCCATTCCACCAAACAAACCACAGACGATATTCGCTGTGCCCTGTCCGATACATTCCCGATTTCCATTTCCTCGTGTCTCAGTAATTTCATCAATCAAAGTTAATGTCATCAGCGATTCAATCAGTCCGACACCAGCAAGGATCAATGAAAATGGAAAGATGATCACCAGAGTTTGCCAGGTGAAAGGAGCCATGACATAACGAGAATCCAGAAAGAACAGCATTGGTAATGGTTCTTTGGTCGGTTGCACAGTGGCAATAGCTGCCTCGATTTCTGAGGAACTTAAAACTGAGGTATCGATTGTGGCATGATGATCGGCTGCGAGTGGCGTCCCTTCAGTATGAGTCTGTTCAATGGCTGCTTCCTGGACGGCTTTCGCCTTCAGGTTATTCATGACGAGATCGTCAACCGTTTGGACAACATTAGCCTGACCGGTTGGAGCCAGAGTTTGAGGGGCGTATTGATTGATACCGACGGAGATCAATGAGACCAGCAAGATTGCTGCCAGCGAACTGGGAATCGCCTTCGTGAATCTCGGCAGAAGAACAATAATCGCCATGGTGAGGCCGACGAGCCCGAGCATGATGAGTAGGGGGGCACCCTGTAAAAAAGTCATCGTGCCTTCACTACCAAGTATTTTAAAACTGCCTAATTGAGCCAGCCCAATAACGATCGCAAGACCATTCACAAATCCTAACATCACCGAATGTGGGACGAGGCGTATCAGTTTTCCCATCCTCAATAGTCCCACTGTAATTTGCAGCAGGCCGCACAAAATGACTGCTGGGAACAAATATTCAATCCCATGCATCGCCACCAACGAAACGACGACAACTGCCATCGCGCCTGTCGCACCAGAAATCATCCCCGGACGACCACCAACAATTGCACTGACAAAGCCAATGAAGAAGGCAGAATACAAACCAACCGTCGGGGGAACTCCTGCAACAAAGGCAAAGGCAACCGCTTCTGGTACCAAGGCTAATGCGACAGTGATCGCGGCTAAGACATCGTTTTTAACCGAAGCTCTATGCTTCGAAAAATATTCTAACATCAATACTCCAAAAATAGTTGAGTTCGGTCTGCCAAGCGAACGCAGGACCGTGACAATCATCTGTGCAAAGATGCGAGAGATTGCATTTCTGTTCCAAAATGCTTAGCACAGACGACTTAAGCAAGTACTCTCATGCATATTAGCAGAGAGAAATCAATCATTTCCGCTGGAATCGGGGCTCTGTTACATTGGATCTTAATCTTTGGCAAGAATGAAGTGCGAACGGTGGGTTCTATGGGGACTGTCGATCTGGGATTATCGTAATCTGCGATCATATATATTGCCCGATTCGATGCTCCTCTTTTAATGCATTCACCCAGATTACAGAAGTTGAAAATCCAAAGACTAAAAATTTTCATCAAGGTTTTGATCAGTCGTATCAAAGAATTCAAGCATGAGTGTTTGTTGAGTGAACGGACGGCTCTGATACTGGCGATTTGAAAGAACTGCTGAGATAATCCCAGCCCAGCTGGCTTGATCAGTTCGCCGGAACCCAAATGGATGTTTTCAAAACTTGCGCTAGCCACACAACATTCAATCTTTAGTAAGATTGAGGCTCGATGGAGTTGAAGAGTGAATAAATTTTCCGATAAGACTCAGCAGGAGTATGAGCCAATGACTTTTACTGGTATTGCAATTCTGGCCCTGACGTTAATCACTTCGGATTTCTCTGGAGAAGTCTCTCATGCCACGACAATGAAATCCTGTCCCTCCATTCAATTGCAATCAAAAAGCAAACCAGGAACTCAAGTTCATATTCAAACAACTGCAGTGAAAACAATCCTGAAGATACACTGTCCATCCGGGATCGATCATGCAGTGCTTAAGCGAACGGTCGATCATTGGCCAAAATCAATGGAAGTCCAACTGCACTTAAGTGGACTCGAATCTTTTCGCGTTCATCTAGGGAAAACCGTTATTCACTGGAATGTGTCGAGCACTGGTGAGCAAGTGATCTGCACAATCAGGTACGGAGATCAGCAGGAAAAAGAAATTACAAGCGAGAACCCACTTTTTGCTGAAGTTCAAATCGTAGCAAAAAAGACGCAAGTCCCCTTGCAAAACGGATACTTCATGATTCTGTTGCCAGAAGAATTGCTAAAGGGGAGTTCAGAGACGATGCAATTGCAATGGATTGATTTTTATCGCAATTGATCGTTCAGAAAGTGTCACTTACGTCCAAAGGCCAGAATGCACATGTCGTCCTGTCTTGCCTGTCCGATGCTGAAGGTGCGGACATCTTTCACGATTTGGTTGACTACGGATTGAGCAGATGGCTCGGACTTTTGAATCGATTGGCAAATACCTTCAACACCGTATAAATCCCCGTGTGTATCCATGGCTTCGGTTGCCCCGTCGGTGCAAAGCAGAACAACATCTCCTGGATTGATCTTATAGGTAGCCGGGTGATAGTCTGCATCAATTGCCACACCAAGCGGCAGGCCATCTCCAGCATGTGTCAAATGGACTAATTTTTGGTTTTCTGACATGACACAAATAGGCGGAATGTGCCCGGCATTGGCAATAGATAATGTATGATCTTGAATATTCAACACGCAGACGACCAAAGTGGTCATCGATATTTCAAGCTCTTCGATATCTGCAAAAGAAGCCGCATTGAGACGTTGCATGGCGGACTTTAGACTTTTTGCGGTTTCCATAATGTGATGCAGTCGAACAGTCATTTGTGCCATTTTCAAGGCAGCTGGCATCCCTTTACCACAGATGTCTCCTAAGGCAATTACGAGTCGTTTTGAGGAGAGCCACCGGTAATAAAAGAAATCACCGCCAACCTGCTCGGCGGCACAATAGAAATCAGCAAAATCATACTCATTCGAATCAGGACGATTGCGTGGCAGCATTTTCATCTGAACTTCATGTGCCATTTCCATCTGTTGCAAATGTTTTTGACGTGCCAGAGATTCCGTGTGGGCTTTCGCATAGGCAATCGCCAAGCCCGTCATATCGGCAACACTGCTCAATACTTCCAGATCCTCATCGAGAAATCTGTTGATTTCCTCGGCTGTTTCTAACTCGATTGCTCCTAACGGTTTTTTATTAGGAGAGAGCAAGGGGACGCACATTGTGGAACAGACAGGTTCATCGAGTACCGATTCACTGACTTCATCCGAGTCGCGAAGAACTCCCTGCTTATTACGGATAACTTCTGGCGCCAACTTACTGTTTGAGGGAATCATCGTCAGAACACTGCTGTCATCATCCCGTCCTTGCTTGAATGCTCGGGGGATTAATTTTTTATCCTCGTCGAGCAGCATGATGTGACCGTTGATCGACTGTGGAAATATTTCAAACAGAATGTCCAGAACTTTGGGCAGGATCTCATCAATATCCAGCGAGCCTGCAAGCTTGGAATTGATTGCCAGAAGATACTTGAGCCGTCTCTTCTGCTGAGTGATTGAGTTCATGCTCGGTTGAGAATGGTCCTGCATGACATCGAGTTCATAAGATGTTTCTTCAATCTCAGCAGTTTCGTGAGAATTGCTATCGGCGACATAATTGTCACCACGGAAAATGAGAGGGATTTCGTAAAAGTTAATGCGATGTCCATCATACAGACGAACGCGATCTGTCACTTTTTCCCCATTGACGAATGTGCCGTTCACACTGCCCATGTCTTCCAGGAAATAGTCATCGCCTTCACAAATGAATTGGGCATGATGCCGCGAGATCGATCGGTAGGCCAGCACAATATCACAGGTTTCATCACGTCCAACTATTGTGACACCCGTGTTTCGAATCGGGTAAGTGTCTCCCGCATTTGGACCGGCAATCGTTTCCAGCTTTGCCATGACCCGCGACCTTCGGTTAATCCACAAAGTGATAAATCAACAGGGTTTTAAGATGGAATTCACTTTACTCCCCTCTCTCAGGAGAAAGAGACATGTATTTGTGCAGTATTTGATACTACCAGACAGAAAGATATTTGCTATTCGATTTCACATATTCTTCTCCATAAATTCATAAATAACATATCCACATGAACATGCTTCCCTCAGTAATAATTCCTGAGCATCATGTTGATAACCGCCGATGTGAAATGAATATTATGGTAAGTCAAGTCTGTCATGTCGTACCTGACTGGGATGTGAATGCAATCGAAACCCTGTTCCAATTGGAAGCCGGATTTCCTGTATCATCTTGGAAAATTCCACCGCTGTTAGATAATTTTCAGGTTTTCATAGGAGACGCGGTTTAAGTTCAACCTGTAAACGGTATCTATTCGAATTATCGTGGATTCAGGAATTTACAATGCTCTGATTAGCCAAACCTGAGACACGGCAGATAGGAAGCCGACAGTGTTTGCTCTGTATTGTGTGGGAACAGGAAATCAGGATTCGACAGGCGGACGAGACTGCACTTTTTTCTCACTTTATCCTCCGGGACATAATTACTGCTGTATCTTGAAATACGTCAATGGTCAGATTTTATCCGACAATTCTTTCGGTTCCATAATTGCTCCAACTGACAAAAGACCCCTTCTGAGACAATAGCTCTGACTCGATAAATATCGTACCCAGAACTACATTGACAAATTGCAGACTCCCTCTTGCTTTCGAATTTCACCCACAGGCTTTAGGATAATATCAGATCTATTTGATCGACGGCACTTACGCTTGTTCTGATCGACAATATTGCGACTCAATAACAAGCCTACACAGCGAATTTTCGCGCGACATCCTGTTGGAATATCGGAGATATCCTTTGAAGTACTTCTCAGCATCCGAAAATGTTCACATTCTTTTATTTCCGTTCCAGTTGATAATCTGCTCATTTCTCTGCTTTTTATGTGTCACAGGTTCTGTTCTGGCAGAAACGCCCAACGCCTTCAAACTTCAGTCAGGAAATGAACAACAATGGTATCGCGGGAATATGCACACGCATTCCCACTGGAGTGACGGTGATGACTATCTCGACAATATCGCCTTGTGGTATCGAGATCATGGATATCAGTTTCTCGTATTCACCGATCACAACGTTCTGGCCAACAGTATGAAGTGGGTTGATATTGAGAAGACAAAGGGTGGGCAAAAAGCATTTGATAAGCTCATCAAAAATTTTCCAGAACAAACAGAGACCCGTGAGCAGGACGGAAGCAAACAAGTCCGGTTGCAGACCTATACCGAAATCGCAAAACGATTCAACGATCCCGGAAAATATCTGCTCATTCAGGGGGAAGAAATCAGCGATAGATTTGAAAAATTCCCGATTCACATGAACGTCAGCAATGTCAAAGACCTGGTTAGGCCGCGTGGTGGAGAGAGTGTCGCAGAAACAATTCAAAACAATGTGAATGCAGTTGTGACTCAACGGGAACGAACCGGGCAGCCGATGTTCATTCATTTGAATCATCCCAATTTTGGATATGCTGTAACTGCAGAAGATTTGATGCGCGTTGTGGGCGACAAATTCTTTGAAGTCTACAATGGCCATCCCGGCGTTCATAACAGCGGAGATGACCAGCACGCATCGACAGAAAGAATCTGGGACATCGTCCTAACCAGACGTCTAGCTGAGTTTGATTTACCAGTCATGTACGGCATCGCAGTCGATGATGGTCACAACTATCACAACATCCCAAGTCGTGCGAGTGAACCTGGAAGAGGGTGGGTCGTAGTTTTGGCCAATCAATTATCACCTGCTTCTCTGATTGAGTCTCTGGAATCAGGCAGGTTTTACTCATCCAATGGAGTAGCAATTCAGAAGATCGAATCAACACAACAAAAACTGACAATCGAAATCGATGCCGTCGATGGAGAATTATATACGACTGAGTTTATTGGCACCCGCATCGGGTATGATTCAACCAGCATGCCTGTTGTGGATAAAGAGGGCCAGCCTCTCTTGTTGACCAGACGCTACAGCAAAGACATCGGCGAAGTTTTAAAAACGGTTCAGGGAACAACAGCGGAGTACGAATACGCAGGAGACGAAATTTACGTCCGTGCCCGGGTCACCTCGGATGCAAAACATTCCAACCCGTCCGAATTGGGAGACTTGAAGTCCGCCTGGATTCAACCTGTCGTGCTCAATGGTTCAAATGCAGATACTCAATAAGTGATCGGATTCACAATAAACACGCACCTACAGAATCCAGCAATTGAAAGTGAAATTGTTGATGCAGATCTGGATTGATGCGGATGCTTGTCCGCGGGAAATTAAAGACTTACTGTTTCGTGCGGCCAAAAGGACGCAGACAAAAGTCACACTCGTTGCCAATCAGAAAATGAGTTTTCCACGCTCAGAATGGATCGACAGCATTCTGGTCCCCGCGGGCTTGAATGTCGCAGATCAGCGAATTGTCGAACTGGTTGCCCCTGGTGATCTGGTTATCACTGCTGATATCCCTCTGGCAGCGGACGTCGTTGCAAATGGAGCAGAAGCGCTCAATCCCCGCGGCGAACTTTATACGTCTGCCAATATCGGTGAACGGCTGGCAATGCGAAATCTGATGGATGATTTGCGAGGCGGAGGCGAAATCACAGGCGGCCCAGCTAACTTCAGTGATAAAGATCGCCAGACATTTGCCAATCAATTCGATCGCTGGCTGACCAAAGCAAAAAAGTAAGGCAATTTCCACGCTTGATTCCTCAGGGAAATCGTCGAAGATAACGTAGCAGATTTTATAACCTGATATGAAATTCGACTTCCCTCTGTGCCCGCTCGGAGAAGCAAACATCGTGAATCAGAATGTCAATCAAATTCCGTTTGTTGATACTTATGGAAAATTACCTCCGCTCTGGAATCGCAGAGTCGCTTTCTTTGCAAATTTGTTGGCATTGTTTTACGGCAACGAAGCACAAACCGAAGCGTTGCGGATAGAAGTCGGCGAGATTGACTCCTACAGTGCTCGACTGATTCCCATCATGAATCTGCTCTTTCACGATTCTCATAACCTGCTCGTCCTGGAACGGGACCCCGACATCTCTCTCTGTAATTACTTGAAAAACGATCTAGGCCTCTCGCTCCCTCATTTAGAAGTATTGCCTCATCAGCAATATGTTGAAATTGGTCGTCAGATTTCAAACGCTCAGGATCTCAAACCAGCATCCTGGATCGATCAGATCAAGAAACACAATATCAATTGGATTGATGGCTACGTCACCGATGAGACCATAACGGGAATTGCCTTTCATTCAGGATGTCAAACGATTGCATCAACAGAGGCCAGCCGAGATGGCAATAATAAATTCAAACTGCATCAGTTTTTGATCGAGGCAGGTTTGCCTGCTTTTGAAACGATGCTTGCCGAGTCTCCACTGGATATCCAAAATTGTGCTCAGGAACTATTTCGTCGTGGTTATCGATCTGCAGTGGTCAGAGCTCAAATTGGAGCATCCGGAATCGGGATGATGCGATTAAAGGACTTATCCAATCTGGAAACCCTTCCCGAAATTCCTTCCTATTTCTTCTTTGAAGGGGCTTGTCTGGTGCAGGGCTGGCTGGAGCCCGGAGTCAAAGAGATTGTAAAAATACGAAGTCCAAGTACACAGTTATTTCTGAATGACTCGACCGTTTATGCCTATGACATGACCGAACAGATTCTCAGCAATGAGAGTATTCATCAGGGTAATATTTCACCACCTCCTTACATGAATGACTGGCCAGGTTTGCGAGAAGAAACGATGCGTCAGGCGGAGCAGGTTGGTTGCTGGTTGCATCAAACAGGTTATCGCGGTACAGCCAGTATTGATTGGCTGGCCATTGAATACGCTGGTCGAAAAGAGCTTGAAGTGATTGTCTGCGAGATCAATGCCCGCGTAACAGGGGCCACTTATCCTTCGCTGGTCGCTCGACATTTTCTACCGAATGGAGCCTGGTTGTTAAGGAATTTACGATTGAGAATCCCAATTACAACTGAGGAACTTCTCAATTTGTTCGATCAGCCGGGGCATCTCTTCTATCCAGATCGAAAAGCTGGCATTATCCCACTGAACTTGAATTTCGGCTCTGACAACCGAGTCCATAAAGGACAATTCCTTTGTCTGGCCGAGACCCCAGATGCTTGCCAGAAGTATCTCGAACTAGCCGAGAAAGACTTGCCTGTTCAATGGGATAGCGATCGGGATTGATACTCTCAACAAAAGAACTGAACAGCATGCACAGTCATGCAGGATAGAATATGCGTTTGAATGATGATGACCTGAAATCTCGATTGACGGCCCTGACTCGTGACCTGGTCATTATACCGAGTACCGAAAGCCGCCCCTCAGAGCGGGAGCGGTGCTTTGAGTTTTTGCATAATCATATTGACTGTATCCCAGATGTGAAAATCGACAATTACATTGTCAACGATCATCGCTCGATGGTCGTCCGTCCCATTGGAATTGAAGCTCCTGCAATCTTGTTATGTGGACATCTCGATGTCATCGAGCACCCCCAGCCCAATTGCTATCATTCCGTAATTCGAGAAGGTTGCATCTATGGCCCTGGAACAGGAGATATGAAAGGCCAGATCGCAATTCTCGTCGAACTGTATTGTGCGTTGAACGCTCGACATCCAGGAATTTCAATTGGACTGGCTCTGACTTCCGATGAAGAGCAGGGGGGGACTGATGGCGTCCGGTATTTGTGCGATGACATCGGCTTACGCTGTGGAGTTGTCATCATTCCCGATGGAGGTTCATTGAGTGATATCACGGTTGAAGAGAAGGGGGTCGTGCATGCTCGTGTCTTATTTCATGGACAGGAAGCACACGGAGCTCGTCCCTGGCTGGGCGATAACGCATTAGAAAAGCTGATGCAAAAACTCATGCAGCTCAAAGCCCATTTTGCGACATACTGGCCTGATGAACCGATCGTCGAGCAGAAGAATCACTGGTTCCCAACGTGCAGTATTACGATTTGCGAAACAGAAAACACAACCACCAATCGCATCCCCGATCAAGCCTCGGCTGTTCTGGATATCCGTTTCCCACCTCCACATACGTCCCAATCGATCTTGTCGGATCTGGCAAGCATTCTTGGACCAGAGTGTCAGATTCAACCAAAGATGATGATTGCCGAGCCGACTCATCTGGATCCCGATCCGCTGTTCTGCGAACTCACCAGAGAATTCACAGATTCCCTGAAGCTGGTTCGCGCATCAGGCGGAAGCGATAGTCGATTTTTCCGAAAATATGACATCCCGGTCAACCTCTCTCGCCCGCTCGTCGGAAATCTGCATGCACTTGACGAATGGATCGACATCGATTCGATGGTCACTTACTATCGAATCTGTGAAGCTTACATTGAACGCAAACTTCATCTCAATAAAGTCTTTTGAAATCGAAGCCGACTTCGCACTCATGCGGCATCAGATCATTGCCGGAATTGAATAATAGACTGGATCATCAGGATGCATAATGAAGAGGCTCGTTCGAGAGTTCAGACGATCTGTCTGATGATTTTAACCACAGCAGCAATTGGCTACGCCATTTACTGGCTTCGCCCCGTGTTGTTGCCCTTTGTAATTGCAGTGTTTGTCGTCAGTGGAATTGCTCCTGTTCTGGAGACATTACAGCGACGGCTCGGTGTCGATCGGCTCGTCGCTGCGGGAATCACATTCCTGGCTGGTTTAGTCATTGTGATGATACTCGGCTGGACGTTATGGACCTCGACCATTGAACTTCGTGAAATGGCACCTGCTTATCGGATGCGAATTCAGGAAATTGTGAACACCATTCAGGATTACATTCCCGAGCGTTTCATTAAAGAGGATCTCCCTAAGGACAAAACTTCGAAATTAGGCACAAATGAGAAGGGGGATCTCACTAACGACGAAACTTCGACATTAGACACAAATGAGAGAATAGAACTGTTTTTAGATTCCATGATGAGGCACGGAATCTCACAACTCTCAGGAGCACTTCTGAATCTGATGATGACCAGTATTGTGGTGTTAATTTATGTTTTCTTTCTCTTGCTCGGGGCAACGGCTCCGTTAGGAGTGACGGGAACATGGCATGAAATCGATCTGCAAATTCGGAACTATCTTCGCCTGAAAACGGTGATCTCAGTCATCACGGGAGCAATCTTTGGTTTGGCGATTGCTTTGTTCGGGCTACCGATGGCAATGACATTCGGATTACTCGCGTTCCTGCTCAATTACATTCCCAATATTGGCCCCCTCGTTGCGACAGTGCTGCCGATTCCCCTGATTATTCTACAACCCGATGCAGGAATTGGCTGGATGGCCACTGCAATTCTGGTGCTCTCCGGAATCCAGTTCGCCAGTGGGAATATTATTGAGCCGAAAATGATGGGAGAATCAACCGATTTGCATCCCGTCGTTGTGCTGCTGGCATTGATGTTCTGGGGGATGATGTGGGGCATTGTCGGCATGTTTCTGGCGACACCGATTACTGCTGGTATTAAAATCGTATTGGAAAGAATTGATGCGACAAAGCCCATTGCAGCAATTTTAGCCGGTCACTGGAAACCTCCAGCAGAAACATCTCCAAAACAAGTGGTATAAGCTGGCCACTATATATGATTTTGATTGGACTCTCACGATTCAGCATGATCGTTTCACAACCAGTCGTTTTCCAAAAAACTGCCAAAATTGTGCTATTTCTACCAGAAAAACAGTTTGGCCTCTGATTTGCTCCTGAGTTAGTTAGACAGCTTAAGTCTTCAAACTACTAACCAGGAGAAATAGAGATGATGACTCGACAGGAATTAGAAGGCCATTGGAATCAGGTTAAAGGTTCTTTAAGAGAGAAATGGGCGGATCTTAAAGGCGACGACCTTGATGCGGCCTATGGCGACATGGAACAACTGATCGGTGTTGTTCAGGAAAAAACGGGCAAAACTCGTTCTGAAATTGAAAACTTCGTCGAGGATATTATCGCCGAAGGTACTGCTCAGGCCGACTCAGCAACTGACAAAGTTCGACATTACGCAAATGAAGTCCGTAATCAGGCAGAGCAATACACTCACGATGCGTCTGAATATGCGAAGAATCAATACGAGAATGCTTCTCACGCGGTGCACGATGGTTACGAAAATGTCCAGGGTGTTGTTCGCAAAAACCCCTTGGAATCGATCGCTGTCACCTTTGGAGCTGGCTTGATCGCTGGTGTGATCATCGGGTTGACGAGCAGTCGTCGCGGCTAATCTTTTTTGAAATTGTTTCGATCGGGTTACCTAAGACAAGTCACTCTATTTTATAAGGAGATCGTTATGAATCAGCAAACAACAAATCGCATTGATACTGGTGGAAATCTTCAACAGGAATGTGCTCAGATGACACATCAGGTGGAGCATGCCATCGCCGAACAACCTGTTGCAGCCACAATGGCAACTTTTGCTGTCGGAATTGCAACGGGAGTTTGCATCGGCATGATGATTGGCAATTCTTCTTCACATCTATCGACCAGCGAACAAATCAGCCGACGCGTCATGGACTCTTTGCACGGTATGGTTCCGAGTTCATTCAGTCGGTAATCGACTGATGTGGTAACCTCTTTTAATGTGAATCAGTGTCAATCAGCGAAAAAACATCTTATGAGTGTACAACACAGTAATCCTGAAACTGCGGAACAAATCAGGGAGCAAATGCGGCAGACACGCTGTCATCTCCAACCTGAAGTCAACAGGATTGTCGAAGATGCTCAAAAGCTAATGGACTGGCATTACTACATGAAGAGAGCCCCTTGGATGATGCTCGGGGTCGCAGCCGCAGTCGGTTATGTACTTGTCCCAAAGCGTTTAGAGGTGATGAGTCCTGATGCGGATGAACTAGAAAAACTATCCAAAAAGCAACGGCTCGTCGTCGAACCAAAACCTAAAGCAAACTCTCGCACAGGGCCTATTGCTTCTTTAGCAGGCTTTCTAGCTATGACCACTTTACGGGCCGGCGTTGGGTATGCAGGGCAATATATCGGCAAGCAATTTGAAGAGAATTCTAAATCTCAACAACGTTCTCAAGAACCGCAACAGGTGAATTCATGATCTCTGCACATAATCTAAAAAGTAATGGGATTGAAGGTTTCGCGAAAAACATTCGTTCCCATTCCAATGGACCTTTAGATCCCAAAGAAGTTTGGGATCCTCTAAAAGCATTTGAGAAGACTTCACGCAAATGGGTTTCCTCAAATCCATACATTGCCTTAGGAATTGCAGCAACGATTGGAGTAACACTCGGATGTCTTATCAAGAGACGATAAATCAGTCCCGTCAAAAAACTGGGGCTCCCGAGAGACGTATTCAAAGAAATGTTTCTGCATTTTTGCATAACGTAATTGAACTCTTTGAGCTCCAGGGAAAGTTATTAGCTGTTGATTTAAGGGATTCGACGAATTCTTTAAAATTACCTGCTGCATTGTTGATTGTCGGAATGTGCCTGTTTCTGGGCATGATCCCTGTTTTTCTCGGCGGTATGGCTTTTTACTTGCACCAACAAGCCGAATGGAGTTTGGGGGCAAGTTTAATGAGCGTCGCCTCCCTTGCCACAATGATTGCAGCTGCACTGTGTTATGCAGGTTTCAGACTCTCTGCTTCAGGAATTGGCTTGCTTCGGCGTTCTCAAGAAGAACTTAAAGAAAATATTGCTTGGGTCAAATCTGCACTTGTGGAATCTGATTCAGCTGGACTTTCACCCGGAGAAGCAGCCAGGCGTCGCTATTCGCGTTTTTAACAAATGAATTCTCACTTCAAACAATAATACAGGAGACAAGAATGAATACTCCAGCATCCAATCAATCCCAAAAAACGGCTTCTCCATCACGCAGGGCACCATTTCCAAACCCGCAGGAAAATCTGCATCCTGGGCAGGACCTCATCACTTATGTGAAAGATTATGCACGTCAAAAACCTGAAGCAGCCGCATTGTGGTGCTTCGGTATTGGATTCGTCGTCGGATGGAAATTGAAGCCCTGGTAAGCCAATCTGGCAAAGTTAGCCGCGCCTGTTTAGAAGTATGGGAAATCTATTACTCAGCTTGTGAACAGGCTATTTTTATAGATTTGTAATCTGATAAATTCAGTGGAATGAAAGTGACTAATATGCCCACGATGGCCAGAAGCAATGCGTTTACCAACTGGCAACAGTCCGTGGGACAGCGTGCCGCACAGGAACCTCCTCACAATGAACATGAAAAAATGCTGCAGCGGTCTGACAACATAGGGTCTGTTAAAATACCCAGAGTCAAAGTCGTCTTACCTCAGGCTGCAACAACGATATTGGCTGTAATTTCTGTTCTGAGTGTTTTGACGTTCGCAAAATCTGTCGCGATGCCTGTGGTATTGGCTTTAATACTCTATCTGGTTCTCAGACCAGTTATGACTATTTTTCATCGATGGCACCTTCCCCCCGTGGTGGGAGCTACGATCTGTCTGTTTGTCATCATTGGGGCATTCGCTGCAGCCATGATGAATTTAACTGGACCAATCAAAGATTGGATCGCCAATGCTCCCGAATATCTCAATCAAATTGAAATGAAGCTCAGTGGGGTTGAAAAACAAATTGAGGACATGGAGCAGGCTTCAGCAAAGATTAAGGAAATTGCCAAACCGGATGAAGCCGATGAACCTGTGCCCGTTGCGATCCAACAACCAAAACTTTTTCCTGGCGTGGAAATTGTCAGCAATTCCGGAGGTTTGGTGGCAGGTACGGTTATCACATTGGGGCTCTTATTTTTTTTACTGGTCTATGGTCATACAACGATCTCCAATTTGATCGCTGGCTTCGAAATTACATCCTCCAAAGCAAAAGCGAAGGATTTAATTGAAGACCTGCAACATGGAATGTCGCTGTATCTTTTTACTGTCACAGTAATCAATGTGTCATTGGGAATCATTACTGGCCTGGCAATGTATCTGCTCGGTCTCCCGAATGCTTTCCTGGTTGGAGTTATGGCCGCTCTGTTTAATTTCATTCCATTTCTGGGTGCCTGGACAGGGACAGCAATCGTCTTTTTCATAGCAATTTTGCAACCCTTCAGCATCGGTTACGCTTGCGTATTTCCGGCAGTATATTTTGGATTAACTTCGCTGGAAGGACAGTTTGTCACTCCATTTCTGCTGGGACGTTCGATGAGCCTGAACCCCTTGATTGTATTCCTGTTCTTAGCCATCTGGGGCTGGATGTGGGGTATCGGCGGCGTATTTCTTGCCGTACCGATTCTTGCGGTTCTAAAAATTATTGCAGATTACTTCCCATCCATGCGGCTGTTTTCACAGGCCATGAAATGCTGAACTCCTAATGATCACCGTCCTCGAAAGATTGGATCGTTCGGGTTTCCTCGCGAGAGCAGATAGGCCAGTAAATCAAGCACTTCCTCGTCATTGAGTGATTTCAATAAATCATTCGGCATCAACGACGTTTTTGCAGCGATCATTGCATCGACATCATCGCGAGCAATGTCGATAAATTTAGTCGCATCTTCAGGATCTAATAGTAATGTGAACTGATCCTGAGATTCACTCAGAACACGTCCCGTATAAACTTTTCCATCAATAGTCACGACCTGCATCGCACGGTATTGATCGGAAATGACTTTGCTCGGCTCGACTATCGCTTCCGTTAAATCTTTCAAATTGAAGCGGCCTGCCAGTTGAGTCAAATCAGGGCCCGTCGCACCACCATCTCCATCGAATCGATGGCAGACAATACAGCGGGTCGCAGCGAACATTTTTTTACCGTTTTCAAAATCACGTTTACTCTTCAAACCAGTTTCGGCCAATTCCAAGATATCACTGGTTGATCGATCTTTTCCCGGGCCAACCGGTTTGGGTAACTCTGGCACCTGATAAGGTTTTCTGGCACCGGAGGCTTCGATCGCTAGTCGTTCTTTTTCACTCGCATTCTCAAAGGCTTCGGTTTCAATATTCTGCAGAAACTTTTGAAAGCTGTTACCACCGCTCCACTTCGATGCTTTTTCGAACCAGGAGAAATAATTCTTACGTTCCTCTAGCGTCCAGCCCTGCTTAAGATTTCGTAATACGAACGCATAGTGAATCTGCTGGAGATCTGGTTGTCGTTCCAGCATGCTTTCGACCGCTCGACCGTAACCTTTATTGCGGGCAATCAGTTGATTCAATTGATCCTGATCGCTCAATTCCGAACTCTCTTTCTGAAGTTCCTTCACGATCTTTGCAGCGATATTCGACGAGTTCCAGTAGACCAGCAATGTCGCTAATTCACGGTTCAACGCATCGACGGCTGTAATGTCCCAGGGATCTTTGGGACTCTCATCATTTGAAGTCTGAGTTCGATTCACTGGAAAATAAGGATCATATTTAGCGGCCAGTTTCTGTCCCCACTCTTCAGAAGGAGGTCCTAACCTGGTGAAGACTAGCTGCCAGGCACGTAACAACTCCAGTTGATCAGTTGTCGACAATTCTCCAAAGTACAGCGAATCGAGAGCTTCGATCAATTGAGTTTGTATCCTGGCATCCCCCTGACGAGCCAATCCAACAACTCCGTTGATGATGCCGGTCGATTTTAAGTCCCCATCGAGTACTGCTTGAGACCATTTCTCTACGGGTTGATGTTCCAGGGCAATTCGAGCCGCATAGCGGAGGAAACGATCTTCGTGTTGTAAATAATTAACAGCATTCATAATCTCGGACTCCGACATCTCACTTTCAGAAGCGTGGAATGTTTCGAGATGATGGCGAATCGATTTTAATTTCTGATCGGCCTGGGATTCCTTTGCAATTCCGCGATGCTCATTTTCTTTCCCAATGTATCGCACGCGATACAATTCTGATTGTGTTCCACGTCCACCTACCGTGAAATACATCGCTCCATCCGGACCGACTGCATTGTCGGTCAACGGGAGTGGAGAACGCGAGAGAAACTCTTCTTTCGTCGCGGTGTAGCTTGCACCGTGTGGTTGCATGTGAATAGCGTACATTGTTCCGAATGTCCAGTCGCAAATGAACAATGCATTCTGATCACGTTCTGGGAAATTAGTTCCCGTGCCAAAACAAACACCTACGGGAGAACCCGGACCGATGTTAACAAGTGCAGGTAAGCTATCTGGATAATAGGCAGGCCATTTTCCCGTTCCGCTACGCCATCCAAATTCACTACCGCTCGTCGCATGGGAGACACGCGTCGGACGATACCAGGGCGAACCTAAATCCCATTCCATATCCGCATCGTAGGCAAACAATTCTCCATCCATATTGAAATCCATATCGTACGGATTGCGATATCCACTGCTGTAGATTTCCCAGGTTTTGCCTTCGGGATCGGTTTTGGCAATCCAGCCGCCGGGAGCCAGTTTGCCGCGGGCATGCCCATTGGCATCCCATTGACGAGGCAATAACAAGTCTTCACTCCAGTTGATGGGGACTCGGCTGGAATATTCTTCTTCCGAAATCTGTTCGACAGAGAAAGGGGGATCAGTATGATTACCGCAGATCACAAAAATCGATTTCCCATCGGGACTCAGGCGAAGTGCATGGGGACCATGTTCGCCACCTCCACGGAAATCTTTCAGTTTGGTTAATTCATCATACTGATCATCACCTGTTGTATCTCTCGCCCGATACAGGCCCGATCCTGGGCCGCCATTAATTGATAGGTACAGTGCATCAAACGCACAGAGCATTCCTTGCGCAGAACTGATTGGAAGGTTCAATCGCTCCACTCGAGTTGGCACATCGCTACCGAGGGGAGCAGGGGTAATACGACAAATTCCCTTATCCCCTTGATCACTGGCGAGCAATCGGCCCTGGGGATCGAAGGCGATTGAAACCCAGGAGCCGAGTTCTTCTTTAGGAACAGTGAATAACTTCTCCACCTGATAGCCTGGCTGAAGCAGAAATGTATCTCTGGGTACAAAGGAGTCGTCAATCGTCTGACTGAAGATATTTCCCCAGGGGCCATCTCCAAGTTTTCCTTTAATCGTTGGCTTGTCGGAAAGAGAAGTTCCCTCGGAAGAGAGGACTTTCCATTGATCGTTGGAAACAACTTCCTGAGTTTCTCCTTTACCATCAATGAGAACAAGTTTGAACAGGAAGGCTGCGACTCCCCCATGATTTTTCACGCGAGCCTGTAATTTATTCTCCCCTTTTTTCAGATAGCTTTTGACATCTTTTCGTTCTGGAGATTGCCATTCCGTACTGGAAAATACCATCTGTCCGTTGATTTTTAATTCCATTTCATTATCACAAGAAGCCATCACGCGAGCGGCTAAAGCCTGCTTGGGATCTTGATTCAATGTCAGACTATACTCAAGCGAATAGTTTTGCTTATCTTTTGGCCCCCAGATCCACTCGGGTTGAATTCCAGCGGCGAAATCAATCTCTTTAACAGGAGCCTTATCACCGCTGTCCAATTCTTCCAAAGTTGTCGAAGCAGATATTTCCGGGAGTTGCTCATAGCCCCCGTCGGCTTGAACCTGACTAGTCAGGGCAATACATAACAATCCCAATGTCCATAACGAGACCCGACGATTGACCGCAAAAAGGAAGTTAATTTTCAACATCATTATTCCGTATGAAGTAGGCAGGGATATTAAATTAATTGAATTTGTTCATGCTCAACAAATCAATGCTTATGAATGCGACTTTTGAATGCTCGCATTGTTTGGATAGCGGTGTCAAGCCAACAAGCTTTCAACATCCCAACCAAGTCAACGAAACATTAGCATTCGAAATCGAATTTTGAGTCCTGGGATAACGATGATGCACGAAGACATGGCTTAAAATCAAAAAGGCAACTGGATGAGGTTGACCAGTTGCCTTATTTGAATTTGACTCAGAACGCTGTTTTAGAAGCATTCCTGGAAACGGCTAGCCGTCAGTCCTTAATCCCAAATAATTGATTGTGCTCTTCTTGAGTGATATATCCATCCTGATTCCGATCCAGACGTTTAAACAAATCCGGCGATGCTTTAAATTCTTGAGCCGAAATTTTGCCATCGTTATCTTTGTCTGCTCGAATCAAAATCTTCTCAAACGAAGGCCGAAAGCGTTCATTGGGATCCGGCCTGGATTCCGCCTGGGCTGTACTCTCGGAAGTAATCGCTTGAGCCGGTTCCTTTTCGCCTGAATTCCCCTTCAGGGTAGAATCAAAGAATTTGAGAACCATTTCGTTCAACTCGGGGGCATCAAATCCCGGGCGACCATGTCCGGCTCCATGAATCGTATGAAAATGCACACTCAATTTTTGGGACTTCATCGCCTTGAAAAGTAATTCACTCTGATTAATCGGCACGACGGGATCCTTGTCGCCATGTACAATTAAAAATGGAGGATCATCTTCGCTGACATATTCGATGGGATTGGCGCGTGTTGCCTGCTCTTCATTTTCCAGTACAAGGCCGCCGATCAGTTTGGATTCAGGAGAATGAATATTGGAATGATTCGTGTATCCGGGTGTTTGCACAAAGGCGATCAGATCTGTCGGTCCATAAAAATCACAAACGGCTTGAACGCTGCTCGACTGTTCCATGTAGTCCCCGACATCATACTCAGTGACACCTCCAGAAGTGCCGACCAGAGCCACTAAATGTCCCCCCGCTGAGCTACCCCAGACGCCAAACCGATCTGGATCGAGATTGTATTCTTGAGCGTGCCCCCGCAGCCATCGAATTGCTGCTTTACAATCTTCAATTTGTGCTGGGAAGGTAGCATGCCCCGACAAGCGATAATTGATACTGGCGACAGCATATCCATGATCGGTATATCCTTTTCGAAGTGGTGGACAACCCTCTTTACTCCCGTTCTGCCAGGCACCACCATGAATCCAGATGATTAAGGGCAAGGGCTCACTCTCTTCCTTCGGAAGAAACAAATCGAGTTTATGTCGTTCATGCCCTCCGGAAACATATTCCAGGTTCGGATGAGCTTTTAGATTCTGCATCATTCGTGCACGGTCGGGGGGATTGCCGGGTTGAGAGTTTCCTTTTGGTTGACCGAATGTCATTTCTGAACTCATTAACAAGAATCCTGCAGTCAGTAAGGACAGCAATTTCATTATCTTTCTCCAATGTTTGAATTTTATGATCGCTCAGTGATATGTCAGAGGTGGTTATTCTTTCAAATTACAGCAGCCTTATTCTATTAACCACTCCCGTAATGTTTCGTTGCGGAAATGAGATTCGTAATTTTGGAATTTTCTATAAATCTTGTAGAAGCAATTTACGTTCCCGATCTGGTGAATTGATTTTAATCTTAAATGTCACCACGCTGTAAGACACGCGTCCATCCCCAAGCCACTCTCGCTGAACTTATGGCAAATGAAATTTCAAAAACTGCATCAACTGAAATTCTCCTGGCGAAAACTGATTGCGGCCGATATCGCTTTCAAACTCATTCTGTTTCTCGTTCTCACGCCCGTAATCAGCCTTATGTTTCGTTTTTTTGTGGAGTTGTCTGGAAGGACAGTACTTGCTGACACTGACATTGCGATATTCCTGATACACCCGCTCGGCTGGCTGGCCCTTATTATTGTCGGAAGTGCTTTTGTCTGCACACTGGCACTGGAACAAGCGGTCCTGATGACTCTTTGCCTGTGTGCATTTCATGGTCTTCAATTGAATGTTTGGGAAAGTTTGAGGAGTGTCCTGCATCATGCAACTGGCATCTACCGGATTACAGCTCTTATGCTTATTCGTCTCCTCGGGATCGTACTTCCGTTTCTGGCAAGTGGAGGATTTCTGTTCTGGTATTTCCTGACCGATCACGACATCAATTACTATCTGACCAAAAAACCACTTCCATTTTGGTACGCAGTCTTCAGTATTGGTCCTGTGTTGTTGATCATGCTTTTGCTTGTGTTACGAAGTCTGGTGAATTGGAGTTTTGCTTTTCCACTGCACTTATTTGAACATGTGGCTGCTGCAGATTGTTTGCGAATCAGTCAGCAGAGAACACATGGCCACAAAGGGAAGATCGCCAGAGGGATTGTTCTCTGGGCCGTTGGCAATTTTCTAATCTCGGCAATTCTCACAGCGGTGACGGTAACGCTGGGTTCATTAATCGTCCCAGAATACGTCGATTCTATCTGGTGGTTAGCGATCACTTTAGGTTTCGTTCTCTCAATCTGGACTCTCGTAAATTTCATCACGAATCTTTTAGCAAATATTTCCTTCGCGGTTTTATTAAGCTACCTCTACGATTCCTACGGACGTTCTGAAGCCTTTACGCTTCCCGAAGATTCAGGCCATCAATTTTCCTGGGAGATTCGTTGGACTCGAAGGCGATTAGCAGCTGCGTTCGTGATTGCCTCATTGCTTGCAACGACAATAGGTATTACTGCGATTCACACGGTTCGGTTAGAAGACGATGTCGAAATCACTGCTCATCGTGGCGGAGCATTCAAGGCTCCCGAGAATACACTGGCCGCCATTCGTCAGGGGATTGCCGATGGTGCCGACTGGATTGAGATTGATGTGCAGGAATCTAAAGATGGGGTCGTACTGGTCGCCCACGATAACGACTTGATGAAAGTGGCTGGTTCGCCGCTTAAAATCTGGCAGGGAACTGCGGCTGAGTTACAGGCCATCGATATTGGCAGTTACTTCAGTGCCGACTATGCCAGCGAACGCGTTCCTACACTGGATGAGGTTTTGAAACTCTGCAAAGGTAAAGCTCGCCTCAATATTGAACTCAAATATTATGGACATACACAAAATCTCGAACAAAAAGTTGTCGAGCTTGTTGAATCCAATGGCATGGAAAATCACATCGTCATCATGTCGTTGAAAATGAATGGGATCAGAAAAATCCAGAAGCTGCGTCCCGACTGGACGGTCGGATTATTGACAGCAGTTGCAGCTGGAGACTTGACACGCTCCGATGTGGATTTTTTAGCCGTTAGCACAAAACTGGCCAAACGAGACTTCATTCATACCGCTCATCGCAAAGGCAAAGCAGTTTATGCCTGGACGGTCAACGATCCTGTCACCATGTCGACAATGATCGGCCGCGGAGTCGACAACATCATCACGGATGATCCGGAAATGGCTCGTGAAGTTCTCGAAGACCGAGCCGAGATGAGCCCGGTAGAGCGAGTTTTGATTGAGTTCTCATATTTGTTTCGCAGGCAGGAGCCAAAAGTGATCGAACAGTAAAACGATCAATCTTGATCCTCTTTCTTCTTCGGATCAATAAACACCAACACCCCATTCACAATGACCGTCAGCACAACGACTGGCAATGCAATGGCATAGTAACCAAAACCGCAGGCAATACCGACCGCAGCGATGACCCAGATTCCGGAGGCCGTTGTTAAACCGTGAACGGAGGACTTTCTGCGAAAAATGGCACCGGCTCCCAGAAATCCAACTCCGCCAATGATCCCCTGAATTACTCGCGTCGGATCGATTTTAAACCAATCAAATCCTTCAAATGTCTGGGGAGTATGGATGGAAATTAAAGTGAAGGCAGCAGAACCCAATGCGACGAGCATGTGAGTTCGCAGACCCGCAGACTTTTCGTGTGTCCCTCGTTCCCAACCAACCACTCCACCTGCAATGACAGCTGCGAGCAGCCTCATACAGATTTCAAATTCGTGCTTGAATTCCATGTCTCTGTGTTTCTCTTTCATAAATAACTTCACCATGACATCTAGCATTTTGGCAGATGACGTCTGGCAAGCAAGCGAATTCTCGGTCTTAATCAAGGATAGGGTTTGCTTAAAAGAGTAAATCGACTATTCTGGAGCATTGACTAAATTATAACAGCGTTGGCAAATGCTCATGCCACTCGTTTGCAATTAGGAAGAGCACAGGAGTTGTTGTGTTATTTTGCCGGTCCGGCAACGCGGATTCCAGTTGTGGAACAGTCTCTTTTGTATCTGTTTTACTCCTGCTGTTTATCTTTCAGGCTTCGTCTGGATTCGGGCAAAATCCGTCCTCTGAAAACTCAGAGCCCCCCTCAACATCAACCCCTGAAGCAGCACTCGCAGTCTCACCTCCTATCGAATTTGCTCAGAAAAAGTTTGCCGACGTTCGTGAAGGTTATATCGATCTTCGCTGGAACGCAGTCGAAGGGGCAGCAGAGTATCAGGTTGTCGAGAATGATGGCCTTGTCGTATTTCGCGGTGCCTTTCCTCAGGCCATGATTTCGGGGCTAGCTAACGGCGAGTATTCGTATCAGGTCAAAGCCCTTAACGCTCAGGGAAAACTGATCGCTCAATCGAATGAGCCCGCATTAATCACGGTAGATCACTGGCCATTGTGGCAGGCTCTGAGTCTGTTTTCGGTTGGTTTGATTGTCTTTCTGGCAATCATCTTTGTCATTATTCAAGGAGCGATGGCTACCCGAGAAACTCAACCTGAATCAGTTTTTGTTCAGAAGGAAATAGCGGAATGATCCTGGCTGTCGGAACCATTTTAAGTCCGCAGGCTGGGTATGTGATGCTCGGGCTGTTTGGTGTTCTGTGGGTCTCACTGGGAATCTGGTGGGGAAAACGTGCGAAATCCTACGATGGTTTCGCAGTGGCTGGCCGCAATGTCGGACTGGCATTAGGGACGGCCACGGCTGTTGCAACCTGGATCACTTCCAACACAACCATGCTTGCCCCGCAGTTTGCTCTACAACTGGGGATTTGGGGAGCGCTTGCCTATTCGACAGCAAGTTTTGGACTGTTTGCATTCGCTCCGATGAGCGGTCGAATTCGCCAATTGATGCCCGAGGGATATACTGCCGTCGAGTTTGTGCGGAAACGATATGGTCAAATTGCAACCGTACCATTTTTGTTGATCTCTCTATTTTATGCAATTACCTGGTTGATTTCCATGTCGATGGCAGGCGGCAAATTATTGAATGTCCTCTCAGGAATTCCGTATCCGATTGGCATGACCGTTGTACTAGCCGTTTGTGTGCTCTACACCTTATTCGGTGGGATGTATGCGGTCATTGGAACCGACTTTATCCAAAGTCTGATTATCCTGATTGGTCTTGTCGTTGTTTCCATCGCAGTTCTGATGCAGGTTGATATTGGCGATGTGTATACGAAACTGGAGGTTCAGCGGCCGATGCTGCTCTCGATCTTCTTTCCGGCTGCATTGATGTCACTGTTCAATAATATGTTGTTTGGGTTCGGTGAAATCTTTCATAGCAACGTCTGGTGGAGCAGGGCGTTTTCCATGCGAAAAGGCGTTGGCCCCAAAGCGTATGCCTTAGGTGGTTTGCTGTGGCTTCCGGTTCCGATTGTGGCAGGCTTTTTAGGGTTAGCTGCTCCCGCATTGGGAATTGGAATCAGTCAACCCGATACCGTAGGCCCACTTGTTGCAGCCACTTTGCTAGGCTCTGTGGGTGCGTTGCTGGTATTCATCGTCATTTTCTGTTCATTAGCGTCCAGTATCGATAGCTTACTGGCTGCGACAGCTGATTTGCTTGTCAACGATATTATTGAACCCCTCATACCAGGAGAAATTTCAGACACATCCAAACGTCGCTGGGCGGCGATGAGTATCGTCGGATTGGGTCTACTGGCGTGGGGGGTTGCCTTACCGAATGTGGGCACACTGGCAACAGTTTTGTTTTTTGCAGGACCAATGGTAGGGAGTTGTATCTGGCCGATTGTAGGAGGATTGTACTCTCGCAAAGCCAGTCCCATCGCCGCATCTCTGGCAATGATTCTGGGGACAACGTGTGGTTTAATCGCCTATTTTACGATTGGCTGGTTTGTTTCTTCGCTCATTGGAGCGACAGTTTCCGGAATTGTTTTCGGAATCGCGATGAAGATTGCTCCCGATGATTTTGATTTCAAAACACTCTCCGCACCACCGCCGGACAGAAGCATTCCTAAACCTATCTTAGCAGAGGCTTCCAGATGATTTTATTTCCACTCTGGTTTTTGCAATTGATCGTTTTTGGTGGCCTGTTCTTGTGCACTCTGGGAGTCATAGGACTGTTGACGTTTTTTATAATCGATTCCAAACAAAATAATATCTGGTAGAACCATGAAACGGTTGTCCGAAGAACAAATTTCGCGTGCGCTGACAAATTTCGCATCCAATTCCAAAGGCTGCAAATTGAGTCCGCAGCAGTTGCTGGATTTTACGAATGGTAAAATCGATCGAGAAGCACTCGACTCAATCGCAGGGCAATCCATTTTGAACCCGCGTCAGTTTGATCGTCGAACCATTGTCGCGATTGCTCAACTTGCGGCTTTACTGGAGTCGAGAAATGTTGAGATGGATAAACCACTCGACGGCAAAATCGCCATCACTGCATTTTTTGAAGCCAGCACTCGCACCCGGCTTTCCTTTGAAAGCGCGGTGCAGCGACTGGATGGTAAAGTCCTCTCTGTGCCCGATGGTCAGGTAACGGGAGTTGCCAAGGGCGAATCGTTGGCTGATATCGGCGAGATGTTCAATACCTATGGCGATATCGTCATTATGCGACATCCCGAAACAAATAGCCTGGAAGAGATTCAACGAAATTTACAACGTCCACTCATTAATGCTGGAAATGGGTCAGGTCACCATCCGACACAAGCCCTGATCGACTGGTATACGTTATTGAAATGGCGGCCGGAACTGTGTCAGGATGATTGTCCGGAAGAGCGTAAAGTGCATCTCGGAATCATCGGGACGCCCGGTTCAATGCGAGCCGTGAAAAGCTTTCTGAGACTCTCGCTGATGTTCACAGGAGCCGTCAAGAAAATTACGCTCATCTCTGAAATGGCCGATCCCGTCGGACTCGACTTGACCGAACCGATAGAAGAATCTCCCATTCCAATTGACATTACGAACAATGTCCAATCGGTATTACCGGACCTCGACATTGTCTACGTCAATTCGATTGCGTTTCTGGGTGACAGTTACCGCAATTTGGACGGTCGTTCCAAGCTGCAGGAAAAAAGTCCTCTTAAAAAGGATGCTGTCATTATGCATCCGCTGGCCAGAAATGATGAACTGCCCGAATGTTTCGATGAGACGAGTCACAACCTTTACTTCGCGCAGGCAGCCGGGGCTGTGTTTGTCAGACAGGCGTTGTTGATTGCCGTTTTGAATCGTCTGGATCGTTTGAGCGGCGTTTAAAATAATCGCGACAGATGGACAACGTTTCTTAAATCCAGCCTTCATATTGAATTGATTGCAGCTAAAGAAAATAAACAGGTTAAGTTATGTGTGGTATCTCCGGATTTTGGAATCCTTCTCGAACCAATGAACGTGAACTCCGATTTACTCTTGATCGCATGCTCGATGTTCTCGATCACCGTGGTCCGGATGATCGGGGGAGTCGACTTTATGTGGATCAAGGTCTTGCATTAGGGCATACACGACTCTCGATTATCGGACTGGATCACGGGCATCAGCCAATCGAAACGACCGATGGCGATTATGCCCTCACTGTCAATGGTGAGTTATACAATTACAAAAGGATTCGGACTCAACTTGGGTGCAACAATTTCTCAACAAGTGGAAAAAGTGATAGTGCGATTGCTCTTCCCTTATACTTGAGAGATGGCTTGTCCTTCGTCGAGCATCTTCGAGGAGAATTCGCGGTAGTTTTGTACGACAACAAGAAAAAACAACTGATTCTTGTTCGCGATCGTTTCGGCATCAAGCCGCTATATTATGCGATGAATGACAACGGCATTGTCTGGGGCTCGGAAGTCAAATCGATTCTGAAACATCCCGATATCGATCCTCAACTCTGTCCGAAAGCGGCTTTGCATCAAATGATGCAGGTGATGGTTCCCGGTTCGACTTCATTTCAGGGTGTCGAAGCCTTAAAGCCGGGGCATATGCTGATTGTCAACCTGCAAAATGGTCGACTGGAAGCTCGTACCAAACGCTGGTGGGATTTTGTTTTCCCTGAGTCTCACGAGGAAAACGCCGATCCCGAAGAATATGTTCAGGGAGTGCAGGATCGTTTAATCGATGCTGTTGCAACGCGGCTTGAGGCTGATGTTCCCGTAGGATGCTATCTCTCCGGTGGTATCGACAGTTGTTCGATTCTCGGACTCGCAACCACTCTGCAACAATCCCCTGTCAAAGCCTTCACGATTGCTTTCGACAGCGATGAGTATGATGAATCCAATATCGCCAAACTGATGGCGGACCGTACCGGAGCCGAGCAGGAACTACTCCGACTGACGGAAAAAGAACTCTACGGCCCCGCCTTTGAACGAGCAACCTGGCATGCCGAGCGTACATTTTATAACACATTAGCAGTTGCGAAATGGCACATGAGCCGTCGGGTTCGTGCCTGCAATTATAAAGCAGTGATTACCGGTGAAGGGTCCGACGAATTATTCGGCGGCTATCCCTTTTTCAAACGCGACTGGCTCGGCCGTGACGATGAAGGCGGAATATTCGCCGGAGCGATTCTCGCAGAAGAAGATTTGCAACATCCTGCCTGGCAGGATTTGTGCGGATTCACTCCCTCCTGGATGCAACCCTGGATGCTGACACTAAAGCGATTCCAGCCGATCCTCTCCAGCACGATGCAGGACTTGTTTGAAGAATACGATCCCGTCGGAGAAGTCGCTGCTGCGATCGATCCTGCTCAAGTTCGCGGGCGACATCGCCTCGATATTTCCCAGTACACTTGGAGTAAAACGATGCTGGAAGGTCAAATTCTGACTTGGGGCGGTGATCGCATGGATATGGCTAACAGCATGGAAGCGCGTCCGGCGTTTCTGGATCATCATGTCGCTGAATATGCAGTAACGATCCCGCCAGATGTAAGAATTCGGGATGGCATTGAAAAATGGGTCTTGCGTGAAGCCATGGTCAACGTGCTGCCGAAAGAATTGTATGAACGAAAAAAATTCGCCTTCATGGCTCCCCCCGCCCATACCGATCCCGTCAAACGCAATGCCGTTCAAGAGATGATCAACCACTGGCTGACACCAGAACGCGTACGCGAAGTCGGCTTCTTCGACTATGATCGCTTGATTCAATTTATTGATCAGTCATGGAATGAAACCGACAGTACAGTGGCTCGTCGCAACGATATTGTTCTTAATCATACATTGCAGTTGCACATGCTCCATGGGCAGTATGTCGAGGGATTGCCTTTGCCAGTAGTCGATTAGAGACAGTAAAATCTACTCATATAGAGGTACATAGTGATGCCGGAATCGACAGCGACGACTCCAACCGATTTACGAATTGATCTTCAACGGATTAAAGAAGACATTCTCGCTCTCTCAGAAATCGGAAAGGATGAAGAAGACCGTGGAATTTATCGGATGGCCTTCACCGATGCCGATATGCGAGGCAAACGCTGGTTGATCGATCGTATTGAGCAAGCAGGCTTAAAATCCAATGTGGATGGAGCCGCAAATATCTCGGGGATCTTTACCGGAAAAACGGAGAAGCCTCGTGTGCTGGTTGGCTCTCATATCGATACCGTTCCTTGTGCAGGGGCTCTGGATGGAACATTGGGAGTCGTCGTTGGGCTGGAGTGCTTGCGGCGCCTTGTCGAGGCGGGTATTGAAACAGAACGAACACTCGAACTGATTGCCTTCAGCGATGAAGAAGGTCGCTTTGGCGGAATGTTCGGCTCCCAATCGGTCTGTGGGTATGTCACCCCTGATTCGCTGGCGACGATGTCCGATCTGGATGGGGTTCTGTTACAGGAAGAAATGCGCCGACAAGGCTACGATCCTCTGGCAGCTCTTGATGCTGCTCGCGATCCCGATTCGATCCGCAGTTATCTCGAATTGCATATTGAACAGGGCCCCGTGCTCGATCGCATGCATAAATCCGTTGGCATTGTCGATGAGATTACGGGACTATTTACCTGGTCCGTCTGGCTTAGAGGTGAGGCGAATCATGCAGGTACAACACCGATGGACATGCGAAACGATGCTTTCATGGGACTTGCCGATTTTGCTCATGAAGTACCACGAATCCTTGAAGAAAATGGTAGCGAACGCAGTCGTGCAACAATCGGCAAAGCCCAAATTTTGCCAGGGGCAGCGAATACGGTGCCGGGAATCGTTGAGTTTTCGATTGATGTGCGAGATACCTCCGAAGAGTTTCTTGATGATTTATCGACTGCATTTCAAAAAGCTCTCTCCGCGATCGCGAGACGTCGAAATCTGAAATTTGATTTCGAACAGAAGAGCTATCTGCAACCGGTTGCCTGCAGTGAAGATATTGTCGAACAGTTAAGGACACAAGCAGAGACGTTAAATCTGGAATACCATCAAATGCCCAGTGGAGCCGCTCACGATGCTCAAATTATGGGGCGAATGGTGCCAGTCGGTATGATTTTCGTCCCCAGTAAAAATGGAAAAAGTCACTCTCCAGCCGAATGGACTGCCTGGTCTGATATTGAAGCCGGAGCCAATGTGATGTTGCAAACTTTACTGCATCTTGCACAAAATTAGAGCCGTGCTCAAACCCTCGGCAATTACGCCGGATTGAAAATAGAACTATGACTGACGGAAATCCTCTCGACAATCATTTGCCCGAGCACATCGATCCCCTCAGAGACGTCTATCACGAATCGTTCATCGATAACCCGGCTCACAGTGATTTTCTCGTTAACAGACATACGGCTCTCTTGTGCATCGACTTGCAATATCTCGATGCGGCTCCAGATCATGGTGTTTTCCGAGATGCAGCAAAGGCTGGTATCCCCTCTGAAGAATACGCTTATTACTTTGAACGGCTTTCATCAATGGTTCTGCCGAATGTGCACAAACTCCAGGAGTCGTTTCGAGCGCATAATCTGGAAGTGATTCACACACGCATCCAATCGCTGACTCGAAATGGACGTGATCGCAGCAAAGGACATAAACGACTGAATCTGCTCGCCCCTCCGGGATCGCGCGATGCCGATTTCATTGAAGCAGTTGCCCCGGATGAATTTCGTGATGAAATCGTGATCAATAAAACTGCCAGCGGCGTTTTTTCCTCAACGAACCTGCACTATGTGCTCAAGAATATGGGAATTGAATCGCTGTTCATCGTTGGTGTTTATACGAATGAATGTGTAGAAACGACTGTCCGGGATGCCTGCGATCTGGGATATCTTGTCACCCTGGTTGATGACTGTTGTGCAACCGTCACTCCAGAACTGCAGGATGCTTCGTTGGCGACATTACGTGATCGTTACGCACGAATTATGACACTTGCAGAAGCGATAGCGACAATCAATCAGCTCGTCCCGCTTAAAAACAATAAAGATAGTCCCTCGCCAATTATCAAAAGCCAGGGAGTTTAATGCGTCAGCTTTAGTCGTGCTGGTTAATTTTTGCGGGATCGATCACGACATGCTTCACAGTCTGACGCATCCACGTATACGTGATATGCACAAGTCCATCACGTGTTTGAATCATTGCCGGGTAAGAAAATTCTCCACGGTCTTTTTCCAATGTCATCATAGGCGTCCAGGTTATTCCATCTTGCGAGATCGCCACATTGAGCATCGTCCGGCCAGCAGGGAAGTCGCCACGTTTTTGAGTATGATTATAAACCAACAATTGACGCCCATCAGCCAAAGTAACTGCATCGGTTCCTGAGTTGGGGTTCGGCAGTTCAGTCGCTGTTACTGGCCCCCAGGATTTGCCATTATCTTCTGACCAACTCTGAACAATCACACCTTCCTGACTCCTGCACAGAACCTGCATACGATGTTCAGGATATGTCAAAATGCTAGGCTGGATGGCATTATATTTTGACGCATCGTGAATAGGACCAATCACTTCCCAGGTCTTTCCAAGATCCTTCGTCAATTCAAAATGCACCTTCCAACCTTCGTTCTCTGTACTGGAAGGGCATAGAATATCGCCATTAGCAAGTAGAATTGGCTTATTCTTAACCGGCCCCAGTAAATTCTGATTCTCCTCCGGCAAAGCCGAATTTGTCCCTAAACGACGAGGCTTCGTCCATGTGCGACCTGCATCGCTGGACGTCACCAGCATGCCCCACCATTGGCGAGGATCCAGACCGACTTTATAGAACAACATCAATGGCCCATCAGCAGGCTGAAACAATACAGGATTCCAGCAGGCGTATTCCTGCTCCTCTCCTTCAGAACCATCGACAACTTCCACCGGAGTGGACCAGCCTTGCCCATCGTTCCGAGAAACCCAGATGCCAACATCAGGGTTCTTTTCATGCTCGCCACCAAACCAGGCCGCGACTAAACCGTTTGAAGTTTCGGCGATTGTCGATGCATGACACTGTAGTGTCTGTCGACCTTCCAGTGGGTAAATCAATTCGCCACTCAGATAAGCCCTCTGGCCAGGCTGAGTAACTGGAGGAATCTGGACTTCCTCAGCATTCACACAAAAAGAATTGATCATCATCCAATGAATGAGCAGTGTTAGGCAGGGAAGAAATTTGATCATAATGAAAATCTCGATAGAAGGTGTGGTTAGTAACTCAGTTCTATGGCAACTCACCACAGCATAGGCGGGAACTGATAAGTCCATCAAGCGATCGAGTAAAGCAAAAAGAAAATCCCAGAATCCAGCCTCCTACTTAAAAAGTAAAATGACTGGTTCTGGGATTGATTACGAGTTTATTGACATGCAGTCAACTCGAGTGACATCGGTAGTAGAAAATTCGGTTACACTTCAGCAACTTCCAGTTTAGCCTGACGGCCTTCCTGATACTTTCTTCGATTCTGTTTGACATCGACTGTCCGGGCGACCGCACGAGCCGCGCGAATCAAGCCTTGATACAAAGCCTTGCCAACTTTATCGGAAGTTTCATGAATGATCACATCAGGATGATCATGCAGATGCACTTCAACAATGCACTCAGTATCGACGCCTTTTTTGGGACCGTTGTGATCTTTGAATGCAATTTTAACATCCTCAATCACTTCTTCAAAACGTCCCAGACGTGTTTGAGCACGCTGCTCGGCAGACTCACGAACCAAGCCAGGTAAGTCACAGTCGATTACGCAATCGATCTTCATAGCGTTCCTTTCAGGTAAACCAGAACTTCGAATCACTATTAATTTTACGTGAGGCTGAGAGAAAATGATTGAGAAAAATGGACATTTTTATTTTTCTGAAAAAATTTTGAGATTTTTCAGTCACGTGGTCATTTTGTACTTTAGTAATTCAGAAAACTCTTAATCTGAAAGACACCGATTGAAGATGACGAGTTCGCATAACTCAGATGAATTGCTCAAGTGAATAAGTATTCTGGTGTGCTTGAATGCGAATTGTTATGATTATTCCTAGTGCTTAAATTGAGGAATTATCGAAATTCAATCGCATGCTGCACTGCGATTTCACAGGATAAAAATGATGGCTAAAACAATTGAAGATGAAGCCGATGCCTTTATGCGTCGGTTTAAATTGATCCTGTTTGTCTGCGGAGCACTTCTGACCGTTCCGCTGATGATCTATGCGATCTATCTCGATACACGACTCGATTCTTTCGAAAATACGATGCAGTATCGTCCGCCGATGCCAACATCAGAATTGCTCGAGTCCCGCCTGGTCAACATGGAACTCTACTACCCCATCGAAGGGCAAACGGTATATGTCCCCGCTTATTCACACGTTTACCATGGGGATGGCAAACCTCAATTGCTGACCAACACACTGAGCATTAGAAATACAGATCTGGAAAATGATATCGTTGTGACATCCGTTAAGTATTACGACACAACCGGCAAAATGGTGAAGTCCCACTTGGAACGGCCACAAAAACTGGGACCATTAGCCACGACAGAATTTCTGGTGGAACGCAAAGATGCGACCGGGGGAAGCGGAGCCAACTTCATTGTCGAATGGCACGCAGATGAACCTGTTTCAGCCCCGATCATTGAAACCGTGATGATTGACACAAGCAGTCAGCAGGGAATTTCCTTTGTCCGTCAGGGGAAGGTGATCAAGCAAACTATCTTCGATGCTACGACCCAAAAATCGAACAACGAGAATGCACCTTCAGAACCTGATTCAGCTGCAACCGAATAACGTTGGCATTAGAATAAGAACGCTCACTCGTCATGAAACGAATGAGCGTTTTTCGAATCAAATCAATGAGCCAATTAAGCCCATTCACGCGAAGGGCGAGAACGTAAGCGGTTCGCTGCCTCGTCATTGACAAATTCTTCTTTGACGGGATCAAGCTTCAACTTTCGGTTGAGGATCCAGGCAATCGCTGCAGCATGGCAGGCGATGTGAGATCGACGCATCACATCCTGATTGGCGGCTGTCATTTTGCGAGAACGCATGCAGTCGAAGAAGTTTCGAGCATGAGCCCCGACATCAAGTCCACGAACACGTTTGCTGGAATCGGGCAACTGCTTTTGGAGTTCTTCTGAGGAGGCGACAATCTCACCTTCATCGCCAGTTTCGACCCAGCCTTTATCACCAATAAAGCGCACCGGGCAGGTTCCCAGCCGAGTAATGTAATCTGGAGAACGATCCCCGAACGGATCGGGCAGGAAGTCGATGATCAGCTTTACCCCATTTTCATAAGTGCAGATAATATTCTTTTCTGTTGGTTCATATTCAACAGGCATCGTGCCATCGGCCTGATTGGCCCATTGACATAAATCGACGGTGTGGGCTCCCCAGTCGAGCAAGCGGGCACCCGAATCGAAATCCCACTGTCCACGCCAGCGACCTTGAACATATTTTTGATTGTACGGCCGCCACGCTGCTGGCCCGAGCCAGAGATTCCAGTCGACCACATCCTGCGGAGGCAACGGCTCAGCCGGCAACCAGGTATTATCGAGAACTGGTTGATAGATCGATGCATGCAGTGTGTGCACTTTTCCCAACTTTCCGCTATGAGCAAATTCAACCGCCTGCTGAAAGTTTGGCACACTGCGACGTTGTGTTCCTGCCTGGAAGACACGCTTTTCATTATGCATCGTATCAGCCAGTTTTTGACAATCCGCAATCGTAATGCCGCATGGCTTTTCGCTGTAAACATCTTTGCCAGCCTGAGCAGCCAGTATCGAAGCAGCCGCATGCCAGCGATCCCCCGTAGCGACAAGAACGGCATCAATATCTGGGCGATCCAACAGCTCTCGAAAATCTTGGTAAAGCTTGCAGTCGCTATTCCCATAGGTGCTGTCGACGAGTTCTTTACCTTTGTCTCGCCGACTTTCCTGAACGTCAGCAATCGCCACACAACGGACATCTTTAAACTTCAGCATAGCCGTCAGATCATAAGTGCAGCGAGGGCCAATTCCGATCACACCGAGGTTGATCATCTCGCCGGGTGTAGAATTTGCGTCCAACCCAAGTGCATTGGCAGGCACCATCGTTGTCATGGAAGCTGCCGCAGTCGCAGCCGTGGAGCTGATCAGAAATTGACGCCGGGAATCACTGACTGTTTTTTTCATGAATTATCTCCTCAGATATTGGATGGTTTTAGGGGTCTGTATATTGTACCAATCCCGAAGATAAAATTGGAGATTCCATCAACCAACACTGATGATTTTATCAGAATCCACCTCATAAAATTGTCAGATTTAGTTGTTAATGACCAATGATGGACTCACAGACACATCGACTTCAAGTTGCTTACCCGGATGAAGCCAATTGCTGATCGTTTTTCTTTTGTTGCTGGGCTTGGAAAGCAGATTGCCTGCCTAGGGCTCCCATGCCGATGCGGCAGGAACTGGTGAATTGCCACTCGACAAGATTTGGGGTAAACACAAGTAGACACATAGCACAGACCACCAAGCAGACAGTCGAAGTGACTGCAAAACTGGGACCCCGATTCCACCATTGTTCGGAGGTCAATGACACAACAGTCAGTATGCCCAAGGCCGGACTGTAAACGCGGTCGTAGCTTGGTATGAGCAATCGTCCTGACCTTACTCGTCCCATTAAACTCAAAGGTGGTAGATGATTTCTGGTCATATCGATTAGATACATTCCAAACGCGACGAAGATCATCATGCACATCATCGGATAGTTACGAAAGGCAAGATCATCCATAACTCCGGGCTGACCAGATGCCAAGCTGAATACGGAAAGTCCACTGTAGTAGATAGAGCCAATCAATAGACTGAACATCACGCCATGCCAACGTGGCAATTGCCAGGGAGGTAAATCGGGACGAAGCTGATCGAATGGCGTGCCGAGCTTATTGGTGTAACGGGCTTCGGTTTCCGCATCCATTATAAAGCTGTAATTGAAATTGGTAGTAAAGGTCTCCGCCTGAACTGGAAGATCGATCAGTATTTTCCGATAGCCCAACCAGACGACCGCATACAGTAAAATGATCACCATTTCCGCATAGCCAAACGGCAGAAACAAGAGCAGGGGGGTCACGGTTAATCCGAATGCCAAGACATACATGATAAACCAGTGTCTTGCGATCACAAATGAAAAGATCGAGCTAAGTGTGTATGCAAACAGGAATGCGAATGGGATGCGTAAGATAAACTGCAGTTCTGGAGGACGATAGAAACCCAATAACATCAAAAAGAGGACGATCAGGACATCCTGAGGAATCAATCGCAAGGGACCGAGCGGCAAGGGTTTGCCATATCGCCACGGGGTTGTCATTAACCAGTCTCGATATTCGTTCCGCAAAAACGGATTGAATGCAGATGCGCGATAGATCCCGTAACCGAAAGCACAAATGACTAATAAGACATCGCGTGCATAATGAATTTCGACAACCGGATTCCGCCAGTTATTCATGAATTGATCATAAATCGCAAAGGCTTCTAAAGAGAGTAAGGCCAATAGGAATAGCACAACATACTGTGTTGAAGGTAATACCACACGCCACCAGCGCATCATGGTTTAAGTTCCTCTCGCAGATAGTCTTCCAAACGGGACAGCGATTCCGGATGCGTCAAGTTCTGCAGCACGTCGTTCAGACTGCCGTGACAATTGGCTAGTTTTTGCAAACCGACAAGAGAATCGTAAGCAACAACTTCTCCCCCATGCAGAATTAGAATTCGATCGGCCACTTCCTCGACCAGTTCTGCAACCGGCGTCGTAATAACCACCGTCGAACCCTGCACCTGAACACGATGCCGCAGGATCTTCTTGAGCGTATGAATTCCTGCAGGATCCAATCCCCCCGAGAACGCTTCATCCAGAAGGAGTATTGGTGCATCGGAAAGCAATGCGGCGATCAATGCGATCTTGTGTTTCTGACCATTCGAATAACTCTCGATGGTCCAATTCGCCTGTTCATCAAGGTCAAATAACTTCAACAATTTATCGAGATGCATCATCAACCGTTCATCGTCGACGTCGTATAAGCGCGCCACGCTCAGAGCAAATTCTCGACCTGTCCGCTTGATCGGCAACCAGGGATGATCGGGAACATAGATCACTCGGCTACGAATTTCGAGTTCCTCTTCCACCGAGCCTCGTCTCCGGTTTCCTTCAATCCTGACAGTACCCTTGAGCGGAGAAATTGTCCCGGCGATCACGCCCATCAAGGTCGATTTTCCCATACCATTCGGGCCAAGAATCGCGACGAGTTCTCCTGGATTGATGGTGACAGAGACATCCTTTAAGACCGGACGGACTCCGTAATGTTGCCAGACATGTTCAAGTTCAATCATGAGCGGTCAGTTTCTAAGGACAATGTCGAATGATAAGCATCATATCAACGCAAAGCAGAATATGATGGTTCACGGATAATTATCATATTTACTATGTAAAAATTTAATCGCGATCCATTGAATAGCAGGAGAAACAAAAACTCTTATCCAAACTGTTTTTAAAGTTTTTTAACCACAGAGGCACAGAGGACACGGAGAAATTTTATCATGCAATGCTGTTACAAATCTCGAATCTTTGAGTCATTCTGCAACTCTCCTACCAATAACTCTCTCTGTGTCCTCTGTGCCTCTGTGGTTTTTATTATTAAATGAATTCGGTTTGTCGATTCATGTTGTACTCCATCCGAAGACCAGGGAAACAGTCATAACGGAATAACAACATCCATAATTCGTCTTGTTTTCAGTCAAAGCATTATGACGGAATTAAAAAACTCCCTGCCGAAAACGACAAGGAGTATGAATTTCGATCAGTAAATGTTTTCGCAGAACGATTACTGGATTGCAATCTTTTTCATCTTGGTGAGACTGTCATCGATTTCCGCCCAGATTTTATCTCGGCTGGATTGACCAGCGATCACCGCAGCCGCCTGCTTTTCACGAACTTCCTGCAGGTTACTGGTCCAGTTAACCGTTGGGGCACTGTATCCAGCTCCTCCCCAGATATTCGCATTGATATAGCCGGGACTGACTTTGTAATCGTAGACAACCGATTTATTTTCTGCTCCAATCTGAACCTGTTGACCCCGTAAAGAACGTGTCAAGGTTCGAAATTTGGCTGCTATGTCCAGTCCCATATCGACAACTTCCTTAGGGACATTTCTCGTGGAAAGTTGTTCGATCTTTTTGGCATAGGTTTCGTGCCAGGCAATTGTTTTGGTGTAGTTATCGAGATTCGCACTCGCTCGCTGTAAATCCTCAACCATGCCTGAAACGGCATTCACATACCGCTGCGTTGCCTTCTGCTCATCTTCTTTTTGTTTGGCGGCTGACTCCTCGGCTGTCTGTTCTGGAGTTTCCGAACTGGCGAACAGTTTTTGCTCGGGAACACGTGGAGGAACAATCAATGAAAGTATTCGCTGCAGACTTTGATCCGAAAGTGAACAGGTTAATGTGACAGAATTTCCCGCAGGCGTAATGGTTGCTTTACTGAACTCTTCAATACTCGCGCCGGTATCATCCAAAGCCGTAATGAATAAGGTTTTGACAATCGCAGCTGAGGGGCCGACTTCGTCACCGAAATCGATTGTCACTTCACTATTGATCTGATCGTTGATCGAAATTTTCAGTGTCACACCCTGCAAGCTCGATAAAAGAGGCAGCAGTCGTGGAATCAACCCTTGTTGAGAAGCGAAACGTTTATCCTGTTCCAAATGCGTTTTCAGAAAATCGACATCAAACATATCGATCAACTCGATACTCATCACCACATGCTCTTCTGAAGCTGCCGCTTTCATCAAGTAGGGACTCAATGAGTTCGTGCCCGACCCCAGACTACGAATCCAGGCAGCCGCATCCTGGCGATGACCGGGGCGATATCCTGCCAGCTTGTGATCCGGCAATTCGACGACATAAGCTCCTGTGGATGTCTGAAAGGCCGGTTTATCGGCCAGTGTGATCATCGAGGCATTGGTCTTACTGGCAACCTGCTGAATCGTCATATCCTCGGGAATATCCATGATCGCGGCTGCCCAGACTTCTTCCGGAACAGCAGGATGGACAAGCGAGGCAAGCACAAATGTTTTTAACCAGGGGGGCAAACCGATATGTCCCTCAGAAAAGAGCTGATTCTGTTTGTCGGTCCAGTCCTCTTTGTGGGCCAGTTGTGAACTCAGAATTCTATCCATATGCACCACCGAAACAGAGTTAGCATCATTCGGCAGGAAGGTGGCATAGACAGCGGCTGTTTTATCGGCTCGCGCAGACGATACACAACCAAACAGCACAACGAGTGTCAGACAAATTCGAATCACGGGAGTTACTTTCTGTAAGGTTCATCAAGAGTGCGATTGAAGTGTCAGTATGTACCGGAAAAGTGATGTTTGCAAGTAGTTGAGGGGCAATCCACGATTCCTATTTCCGATACAGACTCGACATCGCCCCGGGAACGACTATTCTTCTACTATTCACAAGAATATCCAATGAATTATTAATAGATTTCCAGGGAGAAACCGTTCCCGTGTCCGCTTCGATCAGTAATCCGCGCACTCTCGTTAATAATATTAAGAATCAGTCCACTTCCCCCCAGGAAGTGACTGAGGCTTACCTGAATCGTATCGAATCCATCAATCCCAAAGTCGGGGCGTATTTACAGTCAGATTCCATTGCGGTAAAAAACAGAGCAGGGGAGATATCTGCGACTGATTCCCCGATGTCGGGCATGCCGATTGCCATTAAAGATAACATCTGCAACATCGGCTCGGGAACTACCTGTGCTTCGCGGATGCTGGAGAATTTTCGATCTCCATACGATGCGACGGTCATCAGGAAGTTGAATGAAGCTGGTGCGGTCATTCTTGGGAAGACGAATCTCGATGAATTCGCGATGGGATCGTCCACCGAAAACTCGGCTCTGGGCAAGACAAACAATCCCTGGAATCTGGAATATGTTCCTGGAGGATCTTCGGGAGGTTCAGCTGCTGCTGTCGCTGCGGGTTTAGCACCTGTCGCATTGGGAAGTGATACCGGTGGCTCGATCCGTCAACCAGCTGCCTTTTGCGGAGTTGTGGGAATGAAGCCGACTTATGGTCGCGTCTCCCGCTACGGTCTGGTTGCCTTTGCCAGTTCACTCGATCAAATCGGCCCCTTCTCCCGCGATGTTTACGGAGCAGCAGCCGTGCTGCAGACAATCGCCGGGCACGATGAACTCGACTCGACCTCGCTCAACGAACCTGTCCCCAAATATCTCGAAACTCTCGATCGCCCACTGGAAAATCTTCGACTCGGCTTTGTTGAAGAATGGCTGGGCGAGGGTGTGGAAGACTCCGTGAAAGAATCGGTCACGAAATCGGTCGACACTTATCGAAAACTTGGAGCTGAGATTGTGCCGATTGAATTGCCACACTCGAAGTATTGCGTTGCAACCTATTACATCATCGCCCCCTCGGAAGCCTCCAGTAATCTGTCTCGATACGATGGCGTTCAATACGGACATCGCGCTCAGGATTACAGCAGTCTACAGGAGATGTATGAAAAGACGCGAACCGAAGGTTTTGGCGAAGAAGTCAAACGTCGCATCATGCTCGGCTGCTATGCACTTTCCAGTGGCTATTACGATGCCTACTATCTCAAAGCTTTGAAAGTTCGCCGTTTGATTCAGCAGGATTATCTCAAAGCCTTCGAGAAAGTCGATCTACTGATTGGACCAGTCACTCCCGGCCCGGCTTTCAAACGGGGAGAACTAGTCGACGATCCTCTGCAGATGTATATGGCCGATATCTTCACAATTGGGGCGAACCTGGCCGGAATTCCCGCCATGTCAATTCCCTGTGGTTTCACAGAAGATGGTTTGCCTCTCGGCACTCAATTGCTCGGCCCTGTCCTTGGTGAAGAAACCCTACTGCGTGCCGCCCGCATGTATGAGCAGGAATGCAGTTGGCATGAAAAGATGCCTGCACTGTAATATCCATAAAAAGGATTAAGCCACCCCAGTGAAGACGCAATCTTGCCCACTCTGCAACGCGCTGTCAGAGCATTTTCATCAAGATCGATTGAGAGAATACTTTCGATGTCGCACCTGCTCTCTGGTTTTTGTTGACCGGGAGAACCTGCCTACACCGGAAACGGAAAAACGTCATTACGATCTGCATGAAAATCATCCCGAAGACCTTGGGTATCGCAAATTTTTGAGTCGCTTGTTTACACCATTAAATGAACGATTAAGTCCGTCGAGTCGAGGACTCGATTTCGGCAGCGGTCCTGGCCCAACACTCTCCCTCATGTTTGCGGAAGTTGGTCATTCCATGGAGATTTACGATCCCTTTTATTCGCCCGATCAATCAGTCCTGAATCAGTCATACGCTTTTATTACAGCCAGTGAAGTTGTCGAGCATTTTCATCAGCCTCAACGCGAGTTGAAACTTCTATGGTCGTTACTGAAACCCCAAGGCTGGCTTGGCATCATGACAAAACGCGTTCGCGATTTGGACTCCTTTCGCAATTGGCATTACAAACAGGACCCTACGCACGTCTGTTTTTACGCTATCGAGACTTTTCAATGGATGGCAAATGCGTGGAAGGCCGAACTTGTTGTCTCCGGGAATGATGTCGTGCTGCTAAGAAAATTATGAAAACAGGCACGAAGCGCAAGCGAGTGTGTCGCTGTGATTTTTGCTAATTGTCGACACTTCAATCCGGCTTCTTCTCGGAATGACCTAAATCCCGATCAGGCGCGATGACATTCCGGACGATTTGTTTGAGGACTTTAATATCAGGAAAGCCGCCTTGTTCTGCTCTAGACCAGAGCAACTTGCCATTGATCGTGATTTCAAAGACTCCTCCAGTTCCCGGTCTCAAAGCGACCTCGGACAACTCCTGCTCAAAAGTTGTCAACAATTCCTGAGCCATCCAAGCCGACCTCAATAACCAGCGGCATTGGGTGCAATAGTTTATGGTGATTTTGAATTCCTGATTCAAGAGTAGTATCTTCCATATGATATTTATTGAAATGGTCAATCATTCAGATTTGGATGAAATTGATCGGGCTGTCGTTATTTCGAAGTCGACTTTCACATTCGCTGATTGCACAGTGACTTGATCGGATTCATAGGTCTCGGACCCTAGTCCACTTCCGTTGACTGTGATCCGGTAGGCTCCTTCGGGAACCTCTACGCCATAGCCTCCAACTGCGTTAATTTCTCCCGGAAATTCTACTTCCGTTTCGATATTCACCGCGACAACTTCGCCTCCATTGACACCTTCACCAATCGAATAAAAGTCGTCATCTTCAATAGAACCATCTGAGGCATCGAAATAAACGACTCCAGTAATAAAATGCCCCGTCCGCAAGTTTGCTCCGAAGAGCTCAGTCACCATTGAAGCATTGTAAGTGACTTTATCGTCGTGCTTGTATCGACCAAATAGAAAACCAATGCCAACTTCTCGAAATTCGTCTTTGAGAAGATTCTTGCGATGCCCGGCACTTAGAAAGAGACGCTCGTGTCGTTCCGGGACTTGTTCGTCTTCTTTGATTTCCCCAGTGGACCCTCCCCAGGAAATATTCTCTCCCACATGATTCCATTCATACCCGGCTGCGGTTGCCCGATCCCCGGGATGAGTTCCTTCTGGACTTTCATGAGCAAAATAATCATTCGCCAGCATGTCCTCAGAATGTGCGCGAGAAGCATTTGTCAGCAACTGATTGGGAGCGATCGGTTGTTTGGGAGATGTAGAAATTGCGTTCTCTTCCAAATCTGCATTCAAATCGATGCCATAACGCTTTGCTTCAGCAGTCGGATTGTGACGTGCACGATTGATCAACTCCAGGAGCAATTGTTCTCTCGCAGTCAGATTAACCGCTTGTCGAAACTCCACTTGACTGGACTGTTCTGTTTCAAATTTCTGAATGACTTCGCGATAGGGGACTGAAACCTGCCGATAAATTTCTCTCGTGGGCGCAATCTGATTGTGGAGTAGTGTGTCCAGGGATGCGACCAGTCCCAGTATCCAGGTCATCACAAGTAATCCAAGTTTTATCAGCAGATTCATCATTTCGAATGCCTTATCAGCAATAATCTTGGTCTTCAAAAAAATAGGAACTGGAACGGGTTTAAGTTTGCTTGAATGGAAGCATTATAAACACCAGAAGTGTTTATTAAGAATCGAAAATAAAAAACCGTTCCACAGTTTATTGTGAAACGGTTTATCAAACTGAAGTAATCGAACATCCAGGCATTAACTTTTCAAGGAATCGCGGATATCTCGGACATTGTCGTGTATCGATTTCACTTCTTCGTACTGGCGAAGCAGAATATCGTTCATCGCGGTGCCGGGTTCCTCTTTGAGAGCGTCTTCGTAGGCAGCCTTGATATGATCTTCACCACGTTCGGCTTCAGCCATGATGGCATAGGTATCGTTACCAGTAAACAAAGAGCGAGCTTTCACCCAACTGCGATGGACCGCAGCCGCATAGGATCCTTCATCAACTGGATCCTCATTGTTTACACTGACATACTCCTGAAGTTCACGAGCCTGACGATCACGCTCATTGGCGAGCTGAATCAGCTTTTCACCAAGGATATTTTCATCGAGCTGTTCAGCTGCTTCTCGAAATCCTTTAGCACTATCGATATTGATCCGAATCAAATCCTGCAACTTTTCGATGGTTTCCTGATTAAGATTCAACTTTGTTTCCGTAGTCATTTGCATTCCCTTTCCTTTAAAATCTGAATGTGGCCAGTCACAAAAAAGTTGTGGCCACAAGATCGTTATTATAAAGCGATTCTCTCATTGTGCGCTGATGTTATAGAATCGCGTAATCTGATTAATTGGATGGTGTTGGCTCAGGAGTCGCAGTATCTTCTGGATCCTTAGGATCGTCAGTTAGCTGATCCGTTGCTTTTTCGATCTCATCGCCAGCAGTTTCAACCATTTTTCCAGTTTCTTCGGCAACATCCTCAGACACTTCAACAGCTTTGTCCATCCCGTCTCCCACTGCTTTTTCTGCGGTATCAACGTTCTGTTCTACAGATCTTTCACAACCAACAAATGCCGCAGTTGTAAATAAACTCAGCAGCATAACCAGTAAATATTTCATCGTTGTCCCCTTTTGAGTTAAGTCAATTAATTTGAATACTTAAAACAGCAAAGTACATACCAATCGAATTTGACGGCAGACGGTATCACACCCGTATGAACCTTGTTTTTAAGGGGGTTATTAAATTTATCACACGAATTATAGAATTTGATCAAGAAACGACTTTTGAGTTACAAAGTACCAGCATGGTCGATTTGCAACCAGAAAATCACATAAAAAAGAGAGATATTGCTAGTCGGCATGGTATTCGCTTGGTTTTGCGTTCATATCTCATTTTTTGAAAGGGCCAGCATGTCGAGTCTCAATACTCTGACGGATTTGCTAGATGACGTTGAAGAGGGAACCTCGGGTGATCGTATTACTGTAGGTGAGTTGCTCGATACGATCGACTCGCGTAGTTATGGTCCGATTCTTCTCTTGCCTGCATTTATTGCTCTGTCTCCGATTGGAGCGATACCCGGGATGTCTATCGTCACCGGCACTATTATTATTATGTTTGCCGCACAATTACTTTTCGGAATGCGGCATCCCTGGTTGCCTAAATTCATTGAGAACATTGAGTTCTCACGAGAAAAAATGGACAAGACATCGGACGTGATGCGTCCCTGGGCCAAGTGGGTTGATAGTGCCTTATACAAGCGATTGACATTCCTGACGCAACGTCCGTTTGACAGTATTGTTGCAGGAATCTGTATTCTACTGGCATTATTGTTCTACCCTTTGGCATTGCTCCCATGGGCAGTCGCTATTCCTAGTGGTGCGATCGTCCTGTTCTCTTTAGGTTTGACATCGCGCGATGGCCTGTTCGTACTTGTTGGCTTTCTGCTCACGCTGACTTCTTTTGCTCTGCTAGTGATCTACTGGCCATTTTAGGCTCTTCACGGTCGCAAAACATATGGAATAAACACTTCGAGAATTCTATAAAATTGTCGCTGACCAATGAAAATGAAGTTGGGCACATCAACCAATCCGAAAAACGCAGCTGTGGACTGGCTCAAACTAATAGCATGCACTTGATGATGAGAATTCTCGGGTAGATTGCTAGAATTCATTGATAAACTCATCCTCAATACCTGCCTGCACCTTTGGCAGGTGGATTGATTACAATACTGGAAAATGATTAGAAAACACTCGATGGATACTCAAAACACTGCAAAGCCTTTAGTTCTGGTGATTGATGATGATCGCGCGATTCGACACATGATCACACGTTCTCTCCAACAACTCGACTGTGAAGTTATTGAAGCCGAAGAAAGTCAAAGTGGATTGGCGCTCGTACTGGATAAAAATCCTGATGTTGTCCTGTTGGACATCATGTTGCCCCATGTATCTGGTTTGGATATTTTTCAGCAAATTCGTGAAATTGAACGAAAAACACCAGTTATCTTCATAACAGCTGGCACCGACAGTGCCACGGCGATCAAGGCAATGCAACTTGGAGCCTTTGATTATGTGACAAAGCCCCTCGACCTCCCCAAACTCAACGTACTTGTGCAGTCTGCCATAAAATCTAAACGTTTGATGAATGTGCCGGTTGCCGTTGAAGCCTTAGAGTCCGTTGAAATGCAGGGCGATTTATTCGTCGGCAGCAGTTCGCAAATGATGGAAGTCTTTAAGCAGGTCGGTCGAGTTGCCACTCAGGATGTTACGGTATTAATTCGTGGCGAAAGCGGTAGCGGAAAAGAACTTGTTGCCAGAGCGATTTACCAGTACAGCAACCGGTCCAACGAACCCTTTATGGCGGTCAACTGTGCTGCAATCCCAGACCAGTTATTGGAAAGTGAATTGTTTGGACACGAAAAAGGTGCATTCACTGGTGCAGACAAAAGACGCATCGGCAAATTTGAACAATGCAATGGAGGCACACTATTTCTCGATGAAATTGGAGACATGACTCCGCTTGTGCAGGGTAAAGTCCTTCGTCTGTTGCAGGAGCAGCATTTCGAACGTGTCGGGGGCAACGAAACCATTACGACTAATGTTCGCATTGTCACCGCGACCAATCGCGACCTCGAACAGATGGTCGAAGATGGTGAATACCGAGGTGATTTGTACTATCGTCTGAATGGAATTACGATCAACCTTCCACCTCTTCGGGAACGGGGAGAAGATCTCGTCAAGTTGATCGAATACTTCTTTTCCAAAGTTCGTATCGAATTGGGAAAACATGAGGTTGTCGGGATCTCGCCAGATGCACTTGCAATATATCGCAAGCATACCTGGCCTGGTAATGTGCGTGAATTGCAGAGTGTTATCCGACAATCGTTATTGAATACAACTGGAACAGTCATTGTTCCCGATTCAATTCCAGATGAACTTCTTGTCGATGATCCCGCTCTGCTCAATTCGCCGAATGCATTAAATGAGGAATCAGATGATCATGTCAATATCGAGCGGTTTATTAAGAACAGGCTCGATGAATGTAGTACCGATTTATATGCAGAAACACTGGAAGTCATGGAAAAAGTGCTCCTTACACAGGTCCTTCAACATACAGAAGGAAACCAGACGCGTGCCTCAGAAATTCTGGGAATTACACGAGGAAAAATCCGCGACCGCATACAGGCATTCGGTATCAAGTTTGGTAAAAATGTTCATGTCGACGAAAATACGGGCCCTGAAGAGTAATGCATATTACTCTGCCGAATTCAAATTCGATGTCGAATCATCAGGTACAGAATTTGCGACTGATGTTTTAGGGACAGGCAATTTCATTTCGTGTGTTCAAAAACATATATTTGAACTTAAAAAAGTTCGTTTTCATTATTTTGACTTTCCAATTGATCGATTATCAAGCAATTTGATCGTTTAGCGTTCACGCTCTGGGACCTGCATATTATCCAAGTCAGAATATAATTCCATCCGTATACATTGTTCTCGTTTTCAACATCTCCTATTTCTTGTTGACGAGGTCGTTATCGAAACCACGGTTTCTTTATGAATGATCGCCTTGAGACAATTGAACTGCTACCTGTATATCCATTCTGGAAGGGAATAGCAGTAGGGATTGCTTCAGCACTGATTGCCGTTCTGCTCAGAGAATTGTTAGGCTTCGCATTCGATCAAGACGAAACACCATTTCTTCTCTTTCCCGCTTCGATTATCGTAGCGGCTCGCATCGGCGGATTGCGTGCGGGCGTGACGACTCTGGCGGTGACGTCTCTGTATTCCTTCTTCCGATTTGTACCACCTGTTGCTGCTACAGATCCGAATTACATCACACCGTTAATCAAAACTGGTGTGTTTATATTTGAAGGGGGGATCATTTGCAGCCTGATTGGCGTTTTGCAGCAAACCCGTAAAACGGCTGTAACCAATGAGGCCAAGGCGATTTTGGCAGAAAAGTTTTCCCGGGATTACTACGAACAGGTACTTACCACCCAGGAAGAACTCAATGCCCTTGAAACGACTTATCGCGATTTGATTGATTCCAATGTCATCGGCATGATGCTCTGCAGCTTTGAGGGCAAATTTTACGAGGCGAACGATGCATTTCTCGACTTGCTCGAATATTCTCGAGACGATTTAGAAAATAACCAGTTGAACTGGATCTCCCTCACTCCGAAAGACTTTCGTGATCGAGATCTGCATGCGATCGAAGAACTCAAAAAGCATCGAAGGATCCCTCCTTTTGAATTGCAGCTTATTTCCAAAACGGGTTTAATTCGCAACGTTTTGATCGGAGCCGCCTCGACTGGCACGGGAGATAAATTTATTGCTTTTGTTCTCGATCGCAGTGAAAATGCGCAGTTTCAGGATGAATTGCAAACCGCCTTGAATCTGGCCGAAACCGCGAATCGTACAAAGACAGAATTTCTGGCAAATATCAGCCATGAGCTTCGCACGCCACTCAATGCCATTATCGGAATGACAGATCTCGCACTCGATGAGGACATTTCCGATGTGATGAGAGACTACATTCAAACCGCGCGTGACGCGGCGCAAACACTCACATTTCTGATTAATGATGTCCTCGATTTTTCTCGTATGGAGACCGGACATTTCGAGTTGGATGTCGACTCTTTTGGATTGCCGAACCTGGTCGATCAGACACTCAAGACACTTTCCCTTCGTGCACATCAAAAAGGACTGGAGCTAATTTCCCATATCTCTCCGCAGGTGCCCCGCTATGTCAACGGTGACAAAAACCGGATCCGACAAATCATTGTCAATGTGGTCTCTAATGCCATCAAGTTTACCGAACAGGGTGAAGTCTTTGTCGATGTCTCCTTGACTGACGAAGAGACAGAGAACGATCAAATCAACTCGATAAATATTAGCGTTTTGGATACGGGTATTGGGATCTCTAAGGAGGATCAAACTCGTATTTTCTCGCCGTTTACCCAGGTCGATGCCTCAACAACTCGCAACTATGTCGGTACGGGATTAGGACTTGCGATTTGTCAGGAGATCATTTCCCGGATGGATGGAAGAATTGAGGTCACCAGTGAACCGGGAGAAGGAAGTCGCTTCGATATTATCATCCCTCTGGAGTCCGGGGTTCAAACCGTCTCTACGCCCACACGTTCCATTACAATTGATGACTTTCATGGAGCCCGGGTACTCATCGTTGATGATAACGAAACCAGTCTCCGCACACTCAAATCAACACTCGAAAACTGGAGTATGTGCCCCGAAACGGCAACGACGGCAGCAGAAGCGATGCAAAAACTGAAGGATTCCCTTCGTGAGGACTCTGAAGAACCTTATCGGGTTCTACTTGTCGACGGCTTAATGCCTCAAATGGATGGATTTGAATTTCTGGAAAACATGAAAAAAGATGGCATCCTTCCAGAGGCCTCATTAATGATGCTCTCTTCAGCAGATCGAATGATGTTTGAGACCCGCTGTGAATCGGCTCCCGTCGATGCTTTTATTGAGAAGCCGATCAGTCAGTCGACATTGATGGACACTTTGGTCAGCTTGCTGAGTGGCCGAGTACGACCAAAAACTTTTGGGAAGCGCATCCGTCCGACAAAATATGAGCCGCTCACGATCCTGGTTGCTGAAGATACTCCTGTCAATCAGAAAGTCGTAGAACAGATTCTCAAGAAACGAGGGCATAATGTTATCTTGGCCAATAACGGACGAGAAGCACTCGACCTCTATTATGAGAACGATTTCGATCTTATCCTGATGGACATGCAGATGCCAACAATGGATGGATTACAGGCCACTAAAGCGATTCGAAATATTGAAGATCCTGACGAGCCACTCATCCCGATCATTGCTTTGACTGCACACACGATGAAAGGCGATCGGGAACGTTGCATCGACGCAGGAGCTTCTGATTATCTTTCTAAGCCAGTCGATGCCGAAGCCTTACTGGATATGATTGAGAAACTAGCAAGGCGATCTGGTCGAAAATCGACGAGAATCCCGACGAAGACCGATAAACCCCGTGATGAATTTGCAATCCCTGAAAAATTTCATGGGGCGTTGCAACGAATGGGAAACGACGCGGTTTTATTCTGTGAAATGATTTCCATGTACTGTGATGATTTCCCGCAATTATTCGAGCAACTCCAGACTGAAGTTGCTGCCGAAAACTGGGAGACCGCAGGACATCACGCCCATCGACTTAAGGGGCTCGTTTACAGCTTCGGCACGTCGCTTCCTCCCTGTGAAACGATCCTGGTTATTGAGCAAAAAATAAAAGACCAGGGAAGCCAACTTCTCGACTCGCTGCTCACACGCTACGAAAATGAATTGAATAAATTGAAGGACGAACTTCAGGATGTTCGTGGAAAGATTCAGTCCATCAAAATTTAATGCGTCTCGAAAGAGATCTCACGCAATTACTGATTCTTCTCGCCTGAAAACCCGCTCAGACTGACTCTCCATTCGGCTTTATTCACTGGAAGCGATGGGTCCTATACGATCACTCAGAGATCTCCTGTGGTTGTTCATCGACCAGAATGTGCCGTATTTCTCGAATAATCCCATAATAAATTGCGTTTTAATGCAGTTTTGACTGTTTGGCATGCCTTCTGCTTAACTCTTCCTGCAGATGCAAGAGTTGTTCTGGCATCATTAAAAAATGAACTATTCGATGAAGGAGAGAGCAATGTTAAGCTGGGCATTGACATTTTTGGTAATTGCATTGATTGCGGCTGTTTTGGGTTTTGGCGGAGTTGCAGGTACTGCAGCTGGTATCGCAAAAATTCTGTTTGTCGTCTTCCTGGTTCTGTTTGTGATTTCACTGATTATGGGTCGTCGAACAGCCGTATAGGTGCAGTTCAAACTGCATTACGCTGTCTTGGATAATTAGTTTTAGTGAGGAGCAAACGATGAGTACAACTTCAAAACCAGATTCCGTTCTGGGGGATTTCGTTAAGTTATTATTTTCTATTCTGTTACCACCAGTGGGTGTCTTCTTTGAAGTTGGGCTGGGGATGCATTTCTGGCTGAACATTGTGCTGACACTGCTGGGATACTTCCCTGGTGTTATCCATGCGGTTTACATTATCGCCAAGAAGTAGAAGGCATATTGCTGTGATGTTGATAGAAAATTAGTAACATCACAGCAATTTCACGAGCGTTGAGGAAGCGAATGAGGTTGAGTAATGAAAACTACGAAAACCGACAATCTGGCATGTCGAATCCATTTGCTGGAACAGCAAATCGATGTGGTTAAACAAAAAGCCGAGTATGCCGCCAGCGATAGCCGTTACGAGTGGGACCTGCTTATTGATAAAATGGTAGATCGATTAAATGATCTTCTCGAGCTGGCAAACACGACGGCTCCCGGCTTGATGGGGGCTTCGGAAGATGATGAAATGGAATCCAATTACTCCGGAATTCATTCACATCGTTTTCAAAGTTAATCCCCTGTGAATAGTGATGCAAAAGGCTGGAGTCTCTGATTAGTTCAGAGGGACTCCAGCCTTTTGTAATTTGAGCGATTTTCGAATCTGGCTGACTTAAACTTCTGAAATTCCCTGCCGATCATCCTCAGGCCCAATCCAGAGAAAAGGATTATGTGCCACCTCCCATAGGAAACCATCGGGATCCTGAAAGTACCCCGAGTATCCACCCCAGAAGACTTTCTGGCCAGACTTAACTAGCACGCCTCCTGCTGAGATCGCTTCTTCGATGACACGATCGACTTCTTCGTCCGAAGCAACATTATGTGCTAGAGTAAAGCTGCGAAACCCCACTCCCTCAGCAGAAACGTTGGCATCATCAGCCAACGCGTCCCGTCCATATAAACTGAGCCATGTTCCGTTCAATGTGAAAAAAGCGACTTCGGGAGGGGATTCCATTCGCGGAAATTTCAATCCCGTCTCATAAAATTCAATCGAACGTGACAAATCACGAACACCGAGAGTAATCATACTGATACGTGGTTGCATTTCATCAATCCGGACTTATTGATTTATCGTTCGAGAATCTTTTTTATTTCCACAAGCATCAAATCACAACCCGGGTTGACCATAGTGCCGTGATTAAAACCATCCAGTTCATAAAGTTTAGTTTGTTTATGTCCGGCTTCTTTCATCAGCCGAGCTAACATGGCATTTTCTTCATACCGTCCCCAGAGTTCTAATTCACGATCCCCAGTGATCAGTATCAGTGGTGGACAATCTTTACGATTGTGGAATAATGGAGCGAACTCATCGCTGATTGGCTTTGTTCGAGGCAGACCGCGTTCCTCACGGATTGTCGTGTGAGTAATTGTCTGACCACTTAAAGGAATAATCGCTGCAATGTCATTGGCATCAATACCGTATTTTTTCAAGTAAGATTGATCCAGACCAATCATACTCGTCAAATAACCGCCGGCTGAATGCCCCGACACAAAGATCTTTGTGGAATCTCCACCATACTTTTCAATGTTATGAAAGGTCCAGGCCACAGCGGCAGCTGCGTCATCGATATACGCAGGATTTTTTACTTTGGGAAACAGTCGGTAGTTCACAGCGACTATTGCCATCCCGTGTTTTCTCAATCGTTCTGGAAAGGAACGTTCTCCCCCTTTCAAGCCTCCACCATGAAACCAGACAATCGTAGCAAATCCATTTTTACCCAATGGATATTCGACGTCCAATCGACAGCGTTCTTTCATATAGTCTGTCAATTCTGCGTCGGTCGATTGATCACGATACAAAATGTCGCTCTCAACTTTAAATCCTGACGGCTTCTCTTTCTCCTCAGAAAAAACAGGAAGATCACCTGCTGTCTCAATGCAGAATAATACGAGCAATACCGCAATCCACCTTTTCATTTTGTTCTCTCTCATTTTACTCATTAAGTTTTCACCATTTAGAAATGGGCGACTATTAAAACTGAATAATGGCAATAATGGCATAGTCACCGAATAATACAAACCATGCCTGCTCGATAGTTGTTCAATCAAATCAAATTGAACCTGCATTCGGTTGTATGCTTTGACTGAGAATGATACGGTTCATTTGCATCAAACTCTACTTATCACACCCTGCCGAAGAGATCTCACCATGTTGCGAACGGTTCAAATCTGCTCCCTCTCCCTGTTCTGCTTCGTGATTTGTTATTTCTTAGGGAATGCCCAGTCCGCTTTCTCGGCAGATGATCCCCCCAAGTCAGTTTTTGCATCGCCTGAAGAAGCCGCTCAGGATCCCGACTTTGAAATTCAGGGAGAATACTCAAAAGAAGGCCAGGGGGTTCAATTGGTTGCATTAGGGCAAGGGGAATTCCAGTGTGTCATTTTTGGCGGAGGATTGCCCGGAGCTGGTTGGGATCTGAAAACCAAACGCGTCATTGAAGTCGACAGCGACACCGCACTCGATTTAGTTGAAGATCATGACAAAGTGAATCGGAAAAGTCCGACAATGGGGGCCAAGCCTCCCACATCTGCTGTTGTGATGTTCGATGGTACTCAGGAATCCGTTGAGAAGCATTGGAAACCGGGAGCCAGACTCACCGACGATGGCCTGCTGATGGAAGGGCTCACCAGTGTCGATACATTTGGAGACTGTAGTATTCACATCGAATTCCGACTGCCATTTATGCCAAATGCTCGCGGGCAGGGGAGAGCCAACAGTGGCATTTATGTCCAGGGACGGTACGAATGCCAGATGCTCGATTCCTTTGGTTTAGAAGGGAAACACAATGAATGCGGCGGAATTTACACGACGAAGGATCCCGACCTCAATATGTGTTATCCACCATTGTCCTGGCAGACCTATGATATCGATATCCGCTCGGCTCGCTTCGATGATGCTGGTCAGAAAACTGAGAACGCCCGCATTACCGTTCGTCTGAATGGCGTGATCGTTCAAAATGATGTTGAATTACCGAAGCCGACTCCCGGGGCTCAAATCAAAGAAGATTCTTCTCCCGGTCCTCTCCATTTGCAGAATCATGGAAATCCAGTTCGCTATCGAAATATCTGGGTCCAGCCTCGCGATTTTACCTCCTTGACTTCACGTCCCATCGTTCCAGGTTTTGAGCGTTTTCATACCAGCCCCAATGCCGACTTGGAAGGTGGAGGGAACTTATTGATGGGGGAACTGAATTGCATAGCCTGCCATCAAGCCGATGCTCAGCGAAAGCAACAGATATTGACGAAACAGGCACCACATCTAACAGATGTCGGAAAGCGGATTGATCCCAATTATTTGCTGAAGTTCATCTCCGATCCTCACGCGGTGAAACCAGGCACAACAATGCCGAATCTGTTTGCCAGTCTCTCGAATGAAGATCGAAAAGCAGCAGTAGAATCAATTGCAAATTTTCTAGCGTCGACCGGGACCATCGGGCATAGTCCGATTGATCGAGCGGCCATGAAACGGGGACGTAATCTCTTCCATGAAGTCGGTTGTATCGCCTGCCATGCTCCGCAAGAGGGAGAAGCGGTAACTCCTCCAGGAACGACGATTCCACTGATTCAACTTGAAGACAAATACAGTATCACGTCATTAGCCGACTTCCTTAAAAACCCTCATGCAATTCGCCCTTCAGGGAGGATGCCTAATTTCAACCTGGAAAAAGATGAACCTGTTGATTTGGCAAATTATCTCCTGAGAAATCGAGATGAGTCACTCGATGATCCTCACTGGAACTACGACGTTTTTCATGTTGCAATTCAATCTCTGTCTGAGTTCCCTGAAAATCAAAATCCAGCCAAATCAGGAAAAACCTCCAGCCTGGATGTATTCGTAGCGGGCCAAAATGATCGATTTGCGGTGCGATTCAGTGGGTTTCTTAAAATTGAACGTGATGGAGATTATCGCTTTCATCTCGGCTCTGATGATGGCAGTCGGTTAATGATTGATGGGGCCACGATCGTCGATGTCGATGGCATTCATCCTCATAGCGTAAAATCGGACACCGTCAAACTATCTGCCGGACTGCACAAAATTGTCGTAGATTATTACGAATTTGCTGGGGAAGAATCACTCGGCCTCGAAATCGAAGGGCCAGGCTTGCCTCGTCGTGATATTTCACCACTGATTTTTCTTTCGGATAAACCTGAGGAATCTCAGCCTGTAGAAGCAGACCCGAATACGGATGACCGTTTTGTGTTTGACTCCACTCAGGTAGAACAAGGTCGCAAACTGTTTGCCAGTATCGGATGTGCAAGCTGTCATGAAATGAAAATCGATAACAAAAAAATAGATTCCGAACTCAAGGCTCCAGCGCTGGCAGCTTTGGATTCTGTCAAAACAGACTCTGGTTGTCTTGCTGCATCGCCAGTTACGAAAACGCCTTATTATAACCTGAGCGATCCTCAAAAACTGGCTCTTGCAACTGCCATCAAAACGAAGCCAGATCCAATGCCGACTCATAATGTGCAGAAGATTCATCAGTCGATGGTCGCTTTCAACTGTTATGCCTGCCACAGTCGTGGTGGAGTCGGTGGACCGGAGCAATCCCGAAATCCACTTTTCCTGACAACCATCCCGGAAATGGGTGACGAGGGACGCATTCCTCCACCACTTGATGGGGTTGCCGATAAATTGACGGAAAACTGGTTGAAGCATGTCTTGAATAATGGAGCGAAAGATCGTCCTTACATGAAAACGAGGATGCCAAAGTTTGGTGGCGAAGTGGCGAAGTTAGCCGAACCGTTGATTTCGGTCGATCAGAAAACTGAGGCAACAATTCCGGAAATCCCTGAATCCATACATCGAGCAAAAGCGACGGGGCGAGAATTGGTCGGCGGTAAGTCGCTCTCCTGCATTAAATGTCATACGTTTGGACCGATCCGAGCAACAGGGATTCAAGCCATTGACCTGCTCACAATGAATAAACGACTGCGGGAAGACTGGTTCTATCGATATTTGCAGGATCCTGTGAAGTACCGTCCCGGCACCCGCATGCCGAATGTCTTTCCGAATGGTGTCAGCGCAGATCGCAATATCTACGAAGGCGACCCTCACAAGCAGATCTCTGCAATGTGGCTCTATCTGGCCGATGGCAGCAAGGCTTCCGTCCCGTATGGTTTGTTGCCTGATCCGATTGAATTGGTCGCTGAAAAAGAGCCGATTATCTATCGCAATTTTCTGGAAGATGTCAGTCCTCGTGGTATTGGTGTCGGCTATCCAGAAAAGGCAAATCTGGCTTATGATGCAAATCATATGGCATTGAGATTAATCTGGCATGGGGCGTTTATCGATGCTGGAAAACATTGGCGGGGGCGTGGTCAGGGAAATCAAAGACCGCTCGGCGATCATATCATTAAACTCGAAGAAACAAGCCCACTGGCTGTTCTGTCATCATCGGATGCTCCCTGGCCACAGGAACCTGCCAAACAAAGGGGCTATCAGTTCCTTGGGTATCAACTGGATGAATATCGACGTCCACATTTTCTATACCAATTCGACAACATACAGGTTGTTGATGCATTACGAGCCGTCGATAATACCGATCGCGAATCCGATTTCCTTCGGGAATTGACCATAACCACGAACACCAGTTCCGCTACGAAGAATTTGTATTTCCGAGGGGCGGTAGGACAGAAAATTGAACTCGTCCGTGAGAATACATATCGTATCTGGTATGGCCATGATAGTAGTTACCAAGTCCGAATTGTTATCGACGGCGTTGAGCCAGCAATCAGAAACAGCAGCAATCAATCCGAATTGTTGTACGCCTTGCCGGAACAGGCAGGTCCACTGAAAATTATTCAGGAAATTATCTGGTAAAGCTGAGAACTTCGTTTTCCACTCCGGTTAATAAGTACGTTATTCTCTATTGATATGAGTTAAAATATGATTTCCAAATTCATCTTCTCACTCCTGATTCTTTCTGTGCTCTCCAGCAGCTTGATAGCTGATGAAAATAAATTACCTACTGAAGAAGACTATTATCCGCTGACTACTTTTGAAGTTCCTGAGGGTGTCGTTCTCGAAGCTGGAGCATTTCAGCTGATGCCGAATGGTAAGTTAGCCGTCTCTTCAAGACGCGGCGAAATCTGGATGATTGACCAGCCATTTGCAAACGAGGTCAAAGCCAGTCAATTCAAACGCTTTGCTCACGGATTACACGAAGTCTTAGGCCTCGCAGAGAAAGATGGTAGTTTGTACGCCACACAGCGTGGGGAATTAACTCGAATTCAAGACCTCGACAATGATGGCCGGGGTGATTTGTTTCAAACAGTGAATGATGGCTGGGAAATCAATGGAGACTACCACGAATATGCATTCGGTTCAAAGTTTGATAAGGATGGAAACCTGTGGGTGGTTCTCTGTTTGACGGGATCCTTCAGCAGTCAGGTTCCCTATCGTGGCTGGTGCGTGCGGATTACTCCTGAGGGCGAATTGATTCCGACTTGTAGTGGAATTCGTTCCCCAGGAGGCATCGCAGCTGATGCCGACGGAAATATGTTCTATACCGATAATCAAGGCCCCTGGAATGGGACCTGTTCGTTAAAAAATCTGATCCCCGGCAAATTCATGGGACATCCCGGCGGGAACACCTGGTACGACATGACCAACGGAGCAATTGGACCGAAGCCGCAGGAGCCGGAATCGGGTAGTCGAATTGTTGTTGAGGCGGACAAAATCCCTGAGTATGAGCCTCCCTGCATTTTGTTTCCTTACAAGAAAATGGGCCAATCAGCCAGTGGTGTGACTTGCGATACCTCCAATGGAAAATTCGGTCCATTTGCAAAACAGATGTTTGTCGGCGATCAAACCAACAGCACTGTGATGCGTTGCTACCTGGAGAAAGTCAAAGGCCATTTTCAGGGAGCATGTTTCCCATTCCGAGAAGGATTTGGCTCGGGAACTTTGCCTCTGGAAATGACAGAGCAGGGGGCGATGTTTGTTGGCGGAACAAATCGCGGCTGGGGCTCCCGCGGCACAAAGCCGTTCGCGATCGAACGACTGAACTGGTCTGGAAAAATTCCCTTCGAAGTTCATGAGATGCATGCTCTGCCTGATGGATTTAAACTCACATTCACAGAACCGGTCGATCCCGAATCCGCAGGGAACCTGGAATCTTACAGCATGACCACATACACCTTTATCTATCAGGCATCCTACGGAAGCCCGGAGGTGGATCATACAGAGCCAAAAATCACTTCTGCGACGGTTTCAGCTGATGGAAAAAGCGTCACTCTCAAAGTCGATAAACTCCAACGTGGCCATGTTCACGAACTCCATCTGGATGGCGTTCGGTCAAAAAATCATCTGCCACTTTTGCACAAAGAAGCCTACTACACACTCAATTACATTCCTGAGTAACCAGATTGAGCCTACCGCCCAGTCTTTCCATGCATATACATGTAATTAATTAGTCTCGCACATTATTAATGTAATCCGTAACGGCTCATTTTATAGTGCAGAGTTCTAACGCTGACACCGAGTGCTTTAGCGGTTTGTTCGCGGTGGAAATCAGATGCGGCTAATGCAGCCTGGATGGCATCCTTCTCTGCATATTCGGTGACTTCAGCCAACGTACGAACAGTGGCAGTTGTCGTTCCATCGGTCTGGCTCAACTCGGCTGGCAGATTCTCATCTTCAATCGTCTCTTCGCGGATTGTCACAACAAGGCGTTCCATGACATTGCGAAGTTGCCGTACATTGCCTGGCCAATTGGCGGCGGTCAACACGTGCATCGCTTTCGAGGACAGTTGTTTGATTGATCGATTATGTCTTTGGCAAAAATGATTAAGAAAATGGTCCGCCAGTAGCGGAATATCTTCACGCCGCTCGCGTAGTGCTGGAACTCGAATCGGAATGATGTTCAATCGATAATACAAATCGTCCCGAAAGGAGCCATCTTCAATCAATTGTTCGATATCTTTATTGGTTGCTGAAACGATACGAGAATCGGAAGTCAACAATTCTTCTCCACCCACGCGTGTGTAGCGGTTCGTCTCTAGAACACGTAACAGGTCGACCTGACTTTTGGCAGGGATTTCAGTCACTTCATCCAGAAACAATGTTCCTCGTCGAGACTGCTCGAAGCAGCCTGGTTTCTGACGGGAGGCGCCTGTAAATGAGCCCTTTTCATGCCCGAACAATTCACTTTCGAGCAAAGTTTCAGGAAGTGCTCCCAGGTTGACGGCTACAAACGGTCCACTGCTGCGACTGCTCAAATCATGCAAGGCACGAGCAATCAATTCTTTACCAGTTCCGCTTTCTCCCTGAATGAAAACGGTTGCATCGGTACTGGCGACCTGGCGAATTTGCTCAAACACATCCTGCATAGCCGCACAATTGCCGATGATTCCTGAAACCGCACCTGCATCGGCCAGTCGATCTTTCAGAACTTTATTTTCTGAGCGAAGTCGATGGTGTGTTTTCGCTTTTCTGACCTGCTGTCGAATCAGATTCAAATCGACGGGCTTGGTAATAAAATCGAAAGCCCCACGTCGCATCGCATCGACAGCGGTTTCGACGGTGCCGTGTGCGGTAATGACGATCACTGTCGAATCTGGATTGCGTTCCTGTACAAGGGAAACCAGGTCCAATCCATTTTGATCACCCGGCAATCGAACATCAGCAATCACGATTTGATAGTGCCCGGAGTCAAACTTTTCGAGTGCTTCACTGACATTGCCAGCTGTTGCGATGAAGTTGGCATCATTGGCCAAACCTTTCTGTAAACCAGAACGAATATTGGGTTCATCATCGACAATCAGAATGTGGAATTCGTCATCCATGGAAACAGAAGGTTTTCGCATAATGGGGAATGAACACGGCGGGTTATTGAGAACTGCTTCAACCATAAGACATCAACTCCTAAATGGTTCTGGGAACTCACCGTAGCAATATCTGTTCCACAAGTTGTTGATGGACATCCTCAAGAAAATGACCTGGTCGGACTTAACGTTATATTGGAGGTAACATGTGCGCAGTTTCTACTGCGAAATCGGCTCTATGCTGAATCGGCAAATATTGCCCTTTATCGGGATCGAAAGAGAACACCTCGCCCGTTTCAAACTCGTAGACCCATGCGTGCAGATTCAATTTCCCGCGACCAATCGCAGCTGCAACGGAAGGGTGCGTACGTAAACTTTCCAGTTGAACCAGCACATTTTCTTCAACTGTTAGCATCAATCTTTGTTGAGGGTCTGTTAAGTACGCATAGTTTTCCTCAACTATGCGTCGCGTCGATTCTGCAAGTTGCAGATAAGACTTAACGGCAGGCATTTTTTCGATCAATTTTGGATTCAGCAATCCCGCAACCGCACCACAATGCGAGTGCCCACAAACAATAATATCTTTCACTTCCAGTGCACTGACAGCATACTCAATAGTGGCCGCTTCACCACCATGAACAGCCCCATAGGGCGGAACAATATTTCCTGCAGTTCTCAGAATAAACAACTCCCCAGGTTTTGTTTGCGTCAATCGACTGGGATCAATCCGCGAATCTGAACATGTAATGAATAATGCCTGAGGATATTGCCCCTCGACCAGTGTTTCAAAGAGCTTCTGCTCCTGGCTGAAATAGTTTCTTTGAAAATGATGGATTCCTTCGACAAGTTTTTGCATATTCAACCCTCCAACAATTTAATACAACCGCGATCTGCAACTTATTGCATGTATTCTGCAGTTTCCTGCAGTTTCAGCAAGGCTTATCAGATCAAAGCATGAATGCGATGAGCATGACGAACTGGAAGTGATGCTGGACTCACTTATTCCACGAATTCTTGTTTCACTAATACGAATGTCACACCAATCCTAAATCATTTTCTTTTTTCGGTATGGACTAATACAGGCAGGCGAACTATATAATGGAGTGAACTGAATATTTCACCATTTACTTCTCTTAAATTTAAAGCATGTTTCGCAACCTTTTGATTTTATCAACGACCTGTTCAATGCTGCTACACGCATTGCTTGGTTGCTGTGCGCACCATGCCCATGCCTGCCATCACGTTCACAAAAGTACCCAGATTGTAAATGAGCGGGATGCAGTCCATCAGCATTGTCATCATAAAGGCGAAAAATGTGGCAGTCATACTGAGGCAGCCAGCCGGGGCAGCAATTCTGAATCTCCTGCTCATTCGCATGAGGATTCAATTCCCTGTAACGAGCATGAATGTACCTATGTTTCTGTCGTCCGAACGAATGAGCTTGTGTCTACGATTGCGTTGACATTAACAGCGATCTTGAATTTGAAGCCTGTTAATGCCGTAATCGTCTGGCCCTCACTGGCAATAGCCCCTCATAACAGCCTGATCCAGTCCGATGCACCGCGACTGCGCGCTCATTTGCAGGTCTGGTCGCTTTAATAACTGCGGAAAACTCTTTGCTTTCGAGTTTCCTTGAACATCCTGAATGAATCGATGGCACTTTGCGCCGTCATTTACGCTTAGCAGGGTTATCGGCTCATTTATTATCCATGTCTGCTTTCATTGCCCGAATTCAGTCTGGACTTCATATTGGATCAATTACGATGCAACAGCGCATATCTCGATTTCCCATCACCTGGATCTGGCCAGTGGCAATCATGCTCCTGATTGGAGTGGGTTGGTTGACGAGTTCCATCTGGCTCCCCACATTGCAGGGTTTCGTGCAAAATTCGGTTGCCGGTTTTCGTTCGTCAAGTCCCGAAATGGGACATGATCATGGTACAGCAGCAGATGACCACGCCGGTCACGATCATTCGGCTCATGCCGGGCATGATGAATCGTCTTCACTGGAACTTTCTGAACAAGCCATTCGAAATATAGGTTTGTCCGCTGAAACGATCCGCCCTGTCAAACTCCAAACTTTCCGCAAGTACATTACTGTGCCGGCTTTGGTCATTGAACGTCCTGGCCGTACGCGAGTGCAGGTCGCGACTCCTATGACGGGGGTCGTTACGCATGTGCATGCCGTGCAGGGAGAAGCAATTGAGCCGGGCAGTTTATTGTTTCAAATCCGTCTGACTCATGAAGATCTCGTTCAGGCTCAAACCGATTTTCTGAAGTCGCTTGGGGAATTAGATGTTGAAGAGAGGGAAATCAAACGACTCACCGAAATCACCAGCAGTGGAGCAGTCGCCGGGAAAGTCTTGCTGGAACGTCAATATGCCAGGGATAAATTATCTGCTCTGGCACAGGCACAACGCGAAGCCTTACGCCTGCATGGACTCTCTGATGAGCAGGTAGAACAAATCGCTCAGGATAGAAGATTATTAAGTGAATTACAGATCTTCGCCCCCTCTCACGATCATCATCCACAAGATGAATTCAAATTGACGAAAAGTGTTTTTCAGTCGGTTTCGCTCTCCTACGTAAACACAATCCATTCCGCTCCATTGATCTTGAAAGACCTGAATGTTCATAAGGGACAATCGGTTAATGCTGGAGAAACATTGAGCATCCTAGTCGATTATGAGGAGTTGTATATTGAAGGTTTGTCCTTTGAGCAGGACATCAATCAGTTGCGACGAGCTTCAGAACAATCGTGGAAAGTCGATGCAATTTTTGATCAGCCGGGTTCGAAATCTCAAATTGTTGAGGGACTGGAAATCGCTTATCTGGCTAATCAGGTCGATATGAATTCACGAACTCTACCATTCTATGTCCGCCTGCCTAATGAAATTACCAAAGACCAGAGAGCCGATGGCAATCGTTATATCGAATGGAAATATTTGCCGGGACAACGCCTGCAACTGAGAGTACCGACCGAAGAACTCCCGGATCAGATTGTTTTGCCCGTCGATGCGATTGCTCGTGAGGGAGCAGAATCATTTCTCTTTCAACAGAACGGGAATCACTTCGATCGCATTCCCGTGCACGTAAAATATCGCGACCAGTATTCCGTGGTTATCGCCAACGATGGATCGATCTTTCCGGGAGATGTCGTGGCGATGCGTGGAGCTCATCAAATGCAAATGGCTCTCAAGAATAAGGCAGGGGGAGGAGTTGATCCTCATGCCGGGCATAATCATTGATGCCCGATACTGCTTCTGCTTGAGTCCACTTTGAAACCACAGCTTTTAGAGGTCATTTGATGTTAAACTCCATTATCCGCTTCGCCTTGCAGCAACGCATGCTGGTGATTGCCATTGCTATCTTTTTAACGGGCTATGGCACCTGGCAGGCGTTGCATGCACCGATCGATTTATTTCCGGATTTGAATCGCCCGCGTGTCGTTATTATGACAGAAGCCCCGGGACTTGCTCCCGAAGAGGTCGAGGCGCTGATTACGTTTCCCATCGAAACGGCAGTCAACGGAGCGAACGGCGTCCAAACTGTTCGAAGTTCCTCAGGAGTTGGAATCTCGGTCGTTTATGTCGAATTCGATTGGGGAACGGACATTTATAACGACCGTCAAATTGTCAACGAGCGGCTGCAGCTTATTACGGATCGACTTCCAGCTGGCATTACACCCCAACTGGCACCGGTTTCTTCAATTATGGGCCAGGTTATGATGCTCGGTGTCTGGAGTGACAATGAGGAAACTGAGCCGATGGAAATGCGGACCATTGGCGACTGGGTCATTCGTCAACGGCTGTTGACCATCCCCGGTGTCTCTCAGGTTTTCACGATGGGAGGAGGACGCAAGCAGTTTCAGGTCCTGGTCGATCCCGATGCCATGCTGCGTTACGGCGTTACCCTGCACGATGTTAAATCGGCCGTCCAGAACAGCAATGAAAACGCAACAGGGGGTTACCTCGATGAACAAGGCCCCAATGAACTTCTCGTCCGGGCACTCGGCCGCGTGCAGTCGATTGATGATCTGCAAAAAGTCGTTGTGACGATGCGGGAAGGTCGCCCGATTGCGCTGGCGCAAATCGCTAATGTTGTTGAAGGCCCTCAGGTAAAACGAGGCGATAGCGCAGCATTTATGCGTGAAGGTGAAGGTGAAGGGGAATACACCGGTGGCCCAGCTGTTGTACTGACTGTCAATAAACAACCAGGCGCAGACACACGACGTGTGACTGAAGATGTGTTGAGTGCAATCGAAGATTTACGCCCATCGCTACCCGATGACCTGCGAATTGAAGCACTTTATATGCAGAAGTCGTTTATTGATCGCGCGATTGAGAATGTCGTCGAGGCTTTGCGAGACGGGGGCATCCTGGTTGTCATCATTCTGTTTTTGTTTCTGATGAACTTTCGTACGACGTTCATCACTTTGACCGCGATTCCCTTATCGATTCTGATGACCGCTATTGTGTTCTCCATCTTCGGTCTGTCGATCAATACGATGACTCTGGGCGGGTTAGCCGTGGCGATTGGAGAGTTGGTCGACGATGCCATTGTTGATGTCGAAAATATCTTCCGGCGACTTCGGGAAAATCGAAGCCGCGAGTCCCCCAAGCACCCCTTACTTGTCGTGTTCCAGGCAAGTATCGAAATCCGTAATTCGATTGTCTACGGCACAATTATTGTCATCCTCGTTTTCATTCCTCTCTTCGCACTCAGCGGTATGGAAGGACGACTTTTCGCACCGCTGGGAATTGCCTACATCGTATCAATTCTCTCATCTCTTCTCGTTTCATTAACAGTCACCCCGATACTCTCTTACTGGTTGCTGGCTGGTCAGAAACAGAAGGCTGAGGAAAAAGATGGGATATTCCTGAGAGTATTGAAATGGTTTGGTGACAAAATCATCCGCTTCAGTCTGCGACTCCCTGGTTTGAACCTGATAGTCACTCTGCTGCTCGTGGCGATGGCGGGATTGTTTCTTGTTAATCTGGAACGCGATTTTCTGCCTCCATTTAATGAAGGCACAATGCAGTTGAATGTCGTGCTGCCTCCCGGTACTTCATTGGAAACCTCCAACGATATCTGCGTTCGCGTTGAAGATCGCTTAAAAGAAATGGAAGACATCACTTCTTTCATTCGCAGAACAGGCCGCGCAGAACTTGATGAACATGCCGAAGGGGTCAACATGAGCGAGTTCATCATTGAACTCGATCCCGAATCACCTCGAACCCGCGAACAGCAACTCGAAGAAATTCGCGAAGCGATGGCGGATATTCCCGGAATTGTCACTGCGGTTGAGCAACCACTTGCCCACTTAATTTCGCATATGCTTTCCGGTGTGAAAGCTCAAATCGGCATTAAGATATATGGAGATGATCTCGATGTTCTCCGACGCAAAGCCCAGGAAATGCAGGCGGCGATGGAGTCCGTCCCGGGAGTGAAAGACTTGTTGGTCGAACCGCAGGTCATCATCCCGCAACTCCGCATTGAACTCGATCGAGACAAACTGCTGGTTTACGGATTAACTCCAGTAGAAGTCAACGAGTTCATTGAAACGGCTATGAACGGCCAGGTTGTCTCTGAAGTTCTAATCGGTCAACGAACGTTCGATTTGCTGATTCGTCTTAGCGAAAACTATCGAGAAGACCTTCACTCACTTCGTCGTTTAACAATCGAAATGAAAGATGGCGGAAAACTGCCTCTGGAGGCAGTTGCTAAGATTTATGAATCTGGTGGACCAAATACAATCAATCGGGAGAATGTCCGCCGTCGGATTGTATTGCAATGTAATGTCTCCGAACGAGGTGTTGTCGATGTCGTGCAGGATATTCAACAACGAGTTCTGCCGGTCATCAAATCTCTGCCGACGGGATACTTCGTGGAGTACAGTGGTCAGTTTGAAAGTCAGCAATCTGCTTCACGAGTTATCGCGGCTCTATTTGCGGTTTCACTAGTCGGAGTCTTTCTGGTTCTTTACTCCATGTTCCGCTCGGTTAATCTTTCCCTGCAAGTGATGGCTGCTTTGCCGATGGCCTTTATTGGCTCGGTCGCGGCTCTGGTTCTCACAGGGCAAACACTCACGGTTGCCGCGATGGTCGGATTTATTTCGCTGGGTGGAATTGCCTCGCGAAACG